>NZ_JAIGPJ010000023.1:0-89298 GCF_019719005.1 Pseudomonas cichorii | reverse complement strand
GACCAGCGCAGCCAGGCCATCAATGGATTTTCGGAAGTCGACAGGCTTGGGGTACAGGTAGACTTTTTCGATGCCAGCATTGGGAAAAACCGGCAGATATTCTGCGCCTATAAACTGAAGTCGCCAGCAAGCTGCCTTCCACAAATTGATTTCAGTGCACTTCAATCCCGTTCAGGGAGCGATCAACCACGGTCCTGGCCATTTCCACCAGATGCATAACGGAAAGTGCCAGATGCCGCTGCGTCCCACTCAAATGGTCACTGCTTTCATAAGCGGTGGCGGCAGCGCAACTGAGCAGTTCTGAGGCATAGCTCAGGGATTGTTCAAGGGTGGTGTTCGGGCTGGAAAGGGAAGGGCGATCAAGAGGTAAAGCGGGTTCGGCATTGAGCATGTTGGAGACTCCTAACGCTATGGGGGATGCTGCCAGTTCTCGCTACTAAACGATAAAGGCGGCGGCTGTGCGAAGGTTAGTAGACCGGGCGTTAGGATCCGGCGCATCCGAAGATGCCCTACGCACAGCCACCATAAAGTGCAGTGAAATATTTCACTGACTGTAGGGTGACACCATGCGACCAACGACCCAGGCTACTAAACCCGATCACTGCGATGCAGCGACCGACGCACATTAGTGGCCTGACTGGGTGGGCGCAAGGGGGTGGGATTTTCTAGGAAATTTCGTTCGAGAGAAAGGGAAAAGTCGTATTTGGTTGGGGGTGGTGTAGTACAGATTGTCTTTGGTGGAAGCGTCTGGGATGGTGAAGTTGTCGATGTTTCAACTCGCTGACCTTTTGGCGACGAGGTAGTAATCGGCCAGAAACAGCCTGTCGTTTTCGGCGCGTCAGTGCGGATCGGCAGCCTTTTTCCGTGGAATATGTAGTGTCTCTTCAGGACGAGTAAATAGCTCACTTGTACTATTGATACCGCTGGCTCTCCGTAATCAAATGGACCTGAGGCGTGTGCTTCGCTGAATCAACGTTGTTTCAGTATTAACCACTCCTCCGCTGTCTTTGTTCAGATGCAGTTCGATAAAGCAAAAGTGGCAGCTTTGCCACAGGAATAGCGGCTGGTTTTGACAATCGCCGCCCTTTCACCTGCTAGACCGTACAGCAACCGAGTGATAGAGGAAGTCTCCATGAAAAACAGACTGAAGAAAGCACGTTTGACAATTGGAACGGCGCTCGCCCTTTCAGTGGGGCTCGCGTTTAGCGGTACCGCAAGTGCCTTTACTTTTGAACACGGCTGGAGTTGCCAGAACAAGTGGTACCAAATGGGGCTCATAGAGTTGATTGCTTGTGGAGGTGGCGGCGATGGTTGATCTAGTAGAGGGGGTTTTGTACTCGTTAAGACAGATGCAATAAAATCCTTGACCAAGCAATAAGCGGGGCGTTGTAAAACATTCAACGCCCTCGCAGAATTATCAGCCTGTTCGTATGTGGATGGTGAGAATCGTACCTATCGAGAGCCAACTAAGGTGAGAAACGTACGCTCAATAACCTACTGGCGAAAAGGCCTGAAAACCGACAGATATTCTACGTCTGTACACTGAAGTCGCTAGCAAGCTGCCTCCCAGGCAGTACCTGACCGCCATTACCTGGTAGAACAGCCTTCCGACAGTCGAGAGGTTGCCGGAAGACCAGTCATTGGCAGCAAGACGCGCCCCGGCGATTACTGGCACTGTCACCCATACCCTGACGCAGATCAGGGCGTCACGACCTTGGCCTCAGGATCATCGCTCGGGAATTCGCCTCGGAGTGGGGAAAGGCTTGCTGCGAGCTCGCTCTTGCGAAACGGCTTGGTGAGCCGCGGCAGGTCTGGATCAAGGCCCTCACGTTCCGCATAGCCGGAGACGAGCAGGATCGCGGTCTCGGGCCTGGAGCGCTGAACCACTCTGGCCAGATCGGTCCCACTGATGCCAGGCATGAGATGGTCGGTGACGAGCAGGTCAAATGGCTCCCCGTGGGCCATCAACTGCATGGCCTCTTCGCCTGACGCGGCCTCGATCACGCTGTAGCCCAACTCGGTCAGCATGTACGAGGTGCTTGCGCGTACCAGTTCTTCATCATCGACCAACAGCGCGATCCCGCGCGTCAATCGCGGCTCCGACGCCTCGACAATCCGCAAGGCCACTACCGGCTCGGTCGTACTGCGCGGCAACCACAGCTCGACGTTCGTTCCGAAACCGGGCGAGCTTTGAATCGTGAGTGCTCCGTTCAACTGTGATGCCAGCCCATGCACCATCGAAAGACCGAGACCTGTCCCTTTGCCGACACCCTTGGTGGAAAAGAATGGTTCCACTGCGCGGGCGAGTGTTGCGGCGTCCATGCCAATGCCAGTGTCCACGACAGACAGGCACAGGTACTCGCCTGGCGGGAGCTTTGAACGGTGCCCACTGCCGACCAGCGACGTGCTGGCAGATATGCGCATCGTTCCCCCCTGAAGCATTGCGTCACGTGCGTTTACGGAGAGATTGAGAAGGGCCATCTCGAGCTGGTTCTGATCTGCGATGGCAGCGGGCAGATTCTGCGGAGTATCGACGATCACCTTGATTTGCGGGCCTGTCGTGCTGGCCACCAGATCGCCCATATCGTTCACCAATCGGGCCACATCGACCGGAACCGTTTGAAGCGGTTGACGGCGAGCGAAGGCAAGCAGTCTTTGCACTAACGTCTTTGCACGTTCCGCCGATTGCATTGCGCCTGAGATGAGCCGTTGCTCTCGTTCGCCACCCACGCTTCGTCGCTGGAGCAGGTCAAGCGTGCCAACGATCGGGGTGAGCAGGTTATTGAAGTCATGTGCGACGCCACCGGTAAGCTGCCCCATCGCTTCCATCTTCTGGCTCTGGCGCAGCGCCTTCTGGACTTCTTCCCGTTCGGCGATGGCCTGAGCAATTCGCACTTCAAGGGTGTCATTGAGCTCCCTCAACTCCTCCTCGGCCGCCTTGCGGGCGGTGATTTCGATTGCGGTGCCGGTCACGCGCAAACAGAGACCGGCCTTATCGAACACGCCCCGACCCTTGGCTGCAACCCAGCGGACGATGCCGTCCTCCCGTCCGATCGTGCGGTAGTCGACTTCGTAGAGCGCACGAAGCTCTGGGTCAGCCGCCGCCATGAAGGCTGCGATCGTCGCTTCACGATCCTCGGGATGCAAACCCTCATAGAAGTCTTGCAGCGTGACCGTCACGTCAGCCGAGATGCCGAACATCGCTTTAGTCTGTGACGGCCAAATCAGCTTGTCATTAACGAAATCCACGTCCCAGAAACCCACATCGGCGTGGTCAACGGCAAGGCGTAATCTCGACTCGCTGATACGGATCGCGGAATCCGCTCGTGTACGATGCACGATCAGCCCGACCGTATGAGCCACGAAGTCGATGATTTCCATATCCGCTGGCAACGGGTCGCGCAGCTCATGGTGGTAAAGAACGAAAGCGCCGAGCAGGGTGGCTTGCGCCGAACGGATCGGGATTGACCAGCAGGCGTGCAGACCTTGCCCGACGGCCAGATCCCGGAAGTCAGCCCAGCCTGGGTTGTTCGTGATGTCAGTCACTGCCGTTATAGCGCTCGGCTCGACGGCAATGTCTTTGACTGCGTCATTGTAGGCGTAGGGCAGGCTTGGCCCCGCGCAATGCTCCAGGTGCTTCCCGTCCTCATTCAGGAGCAAGATGCTTCCCAGGAAACCAGATATGGATAGCGCTTCCACCTCGCGGACGATCGCATCCAGCGTGACGTTCAGGGCTGTTTCTTGTACAGCCAGCTCCAGGATACGGTTCTGTGCAGCTCCAAGTGCAGCCCCGCGATTGCGCGCTTGGGTCAGGCGCGCATTCTCAATAGCGATCGTTGCCAGTCGCGCCAGACTTTCCAGTCGTTTGATCGTATCAGGGGCGTGATCCTGAACCTCTGACCAGTAAGCGCCAAGCGCCGAGATCGGAACAGGTTTACCGATGGGCACCATCACGAGGCTGCGGACAAAGGTCGGCGCGTAAGCGTCCTGCGGGATACGCGGGTCGAGCCGAACGTCACGGATCGCAACCGTTTCGCGGTGGCGCATCGCCCAGCCTGAAATACAGTGCTCGATCGGGAAGCTCTGGCCTTGCCAAAGGGGAGAGACCGCATCTTCAGCCACATAAGAACAGCGGCCTTCATTTTCGATGACCACCGCAACGCCCTCAGCACCTACCGTGGCGCGCGCCGTGTCCCTCAAAACGGCGACGACCTCGTCTACCGATGCTGCGCTGGCAAGCCGCTCACTGGCATTGAGCACATGAGATAAGCGTTCATCACCGATTGGATCCTTGGGGACAGTAAGCAAGCGGAACTCCAAACGGCCACAGAGTCTTCTTCCGCGGTCTGGTTCAAATTGAAGGTGGCGAATGAGAGGGCGTGGCGCGACTCTCTCTTTTCGGCATGGGCGGATTTCAGTCTCTCAGAAAAGCGACTATCAAGCATCACCATGGCGGTACAGGCCAACCCCCATGCCCTTCAACTGGCACTCCGACCCGATCACCCAATCCACCCCCATCACCTCAACCTACAAAAACACCCAGAACGTCCGCCGTTTCATGACCGATCACTGCGGCCCTGATTTCAAATTCGACCGATCATTCATGGCCTGGATCATCGATGGCAGTGCGAAGACCATGGGCGACCTGGTAGATGAATGGTTGCGCAGGCATCAGGGGTTACCTCGTTAGGATATTCTTTTGCCTTTCGTACACCTGTTTGGATATTTTTTGTCATCTGGCGCTCTTTTAGCCGGTTACGATGGAATTTGCTGAGGTCTCAGTGCTCTAATGATTTCAAAGCGCCACTATTTTTTGGCAGCAGCCGTTTTTTCTCGTAGCGTGTGCATGCATTTCTGCGGAATGTGAAACAGCGTAATCAATACCTCCAGGTACAGCAGCATTGACTCCGACCGATATTGAAAGCCTGAAAAGCCAGTTGAAGGCGCTTGAACAGGAAAACCTGAGCCTCAAAGATCAGCTGTGTACCAACAGGCAGAAAGCCGAGCTGGAGTTGGCGTCTTCTCAGGAGCGCTACCGTTTCCTGTTCAATGCCATGGATGAAGGTTTCTGCATCATTGAGTTTTTCGATGGTCCGCACGGGCCTTTGAGTGACTACATCCATATCGAGGCCAATCCGGCCTATGCCTTTCATGCCGGTATTCCCAATGTCGTCGGGCAGAAGCTTCGTGAAATGGTTCACGAAGAGGCCGATGGCTGGGTCGAGTTCTATGGCAAGGTGCTGCGCACCGGTGAGCCGATCCGCTTTGAGCGGGAGCTGGTGGCGACCGGGCGTTATCTGGCGCTGACGGCCTTTCGTATCGAGCCGGCCAGTCGCAATCAGGTGGCGGTGCTGTTTCAGGACATCACTGAGCGCAAGCGTGCCGAAGAGGCCTTGCGGCAACTGAACGAGACGCTGGAAGCTCGCATCATCGAGGCGGTTACCGAGCGTAAGGTGCTCTCGGATGTGGTCAACGGGACCAATGCGTTCATTCATGTCATCGGTCCCGATTACCGCTGGCTGGCGATCAACGCTTCTGCCGAGCGAGAGTTTCAGCGTCTGTTCGGTGTCACGCCCAAGGTTGGCGACAACATGCTTGAGTTGCTCAAGCATCGGCCTGACAGCCAGGCGGTCATTCGCGGTTTCTGGGATCGGGCGCTGGCAGGGGAGGAGTTTGTCGAGGTCACCAGTTTTTGCGATTCTGCGGACGATACCCGGCACTATGAAATTCGCTACAGCAACCTGCTTAATGTCGATGGTGAGCGGATCGGTGCCTATCTGTTTGCCTATGACGTGAGTGAGCGTCTTCAGGAGCAGGCGCGTCTGAGTCAGGCCGAAGAAGCCTTGCGCCAGTCGCAGAAAATGGAGGCCGTCGGCCAGCTTACGGGTGGCATCGCTCACGATTTCAACAATCTGCTGACGGGCATCACCGGTTCGCTGGAACTGCTCAAGGCGCGCCTGAGCCAGGGGCGCTATAACGAGATTGATCGTTATGTTGCCGCTGCCCGTGATGCTTCCAAGCGTGCGGCGTCGCTCACTCATCGTCTGCTGGCCTTTTCACGACGTCAGACCCTTGATCCCAAGCCAGTTGATATCAATCGACTGGTGATCGGTATGGAAGAGCTGATTCGTCGTTCCGTGGGGCCGCATATTACGGTGGAAGTGGTGACGGCAGTCGGGCTGTGGTCGACTTTTATCGACGCGCCTCAACTGGAAAATGCCCTGCTGAACCTGTGCATCAATGCCCGCGATGCGATGCCTGGAGGCGGTCGCATCACCATTGAAACCGCTAATAAGTGGATCGACGAGCGTGCTTGTGTGGCGCGGGATATGCCACCGGGGCAATATCTTTCCCTGTGTGTCACCGACACCGGTACCGGCATGACACCGGAAGTGATCAACCGCGCTTTCGATCCGTTTTTCACCACCAAGCCGCTGGGGCAGGGCACGGGGCTCGGGCTGTCGATGGTCTATGGCTTCGTGCGGCAGTCCGGTGGCCAGGTGCGTATCTATTCGGAAAAGGATCAGGGCACGACTATGTGCCTCTATCTGCCCCGGCATTACCAGGGCGCGCCCGAGGAGTTATGTGATCCGGAGTTGGAGCCTGCAGAAAACATCCGTGCCGAGTCTACCCAGACGATCATGATCGTTGATGACGAGCCCACCATTCGCATGCTGGTCAGTGAAGTGATCGAAGATCATGGCTATAGATCAGTCGAAGCCGGAGAAGGGGCGACGGCGCTGGAACTGTTGAGCACCGATATGCGTGTGGACTTGCTGGTGACCGATGTCGGCTTGCCCGGTGGCATGAATGGCCGGCAACTCGCCGACGCGGCACGCATTCTTCGGCCTGATCTGAAAGTGATGTTCATCACTGGTTATGCGGAAAACGCGATTATCGGTAACGGCCATCTGGAGCCGGGCATGTGGGTGTTGACCAAGCCATTCACCATGGAAGCCTTTGCCAGCCGCATCCATGAAATGCTCAATCTGGAAGACTGAGTAACCCGTCGATCCCTCGCGTAGCCGGGCCTTTTCCTGCATTAAGAATATTTATGGAGTAATAACTCCAGATTCAATTGTGCCCATAGCATGAGTGGGAGTAGATTGCACTCACTGATAGCCACTGGCTATGCAGTCTGCCAACTTTCACTCTCGCTGGGGTGTGTCATGAGTAAACCCGTTTCATTGGCCAAACGCATCGGCTTGGGCTTTGCGTCTGTGTTGTCCTTGTTGGTGCTGGTGACCGCTGTGGGTATTCAGCGTGTCGGGTTTATTGACGATACCTTGAAGTATGTCAGCGACAATTCTGCGCTGATCCAGCGTTATGCCATCAACTTCCGTGGCAGTGTGCACAACCGCGCCATTTCCATTCGCGATGCCGTGCTGGTCAATAGCGATCAGGACCTCAATCGTCATCTGAACGAGATCGTGCGCCTGCGCAAGGACTATGATGATTCGTCTGAACCGATGGATCGCCTGTTCAATGAGAAAAGGAACGTTTCCAGCGAAGAGAAACGTTTGCTGCAGGACATCAAGGATATCGAGCGCAAGGCATTGGCCTCGACGGACAAGGTGCTGGAGTTGCGTCGCAACAACGACGTGGCGGGTGCGCAAGCCATGTTGCTGGCCCAGACGTCTGCCGATTACAGCGAATGGCTCAAGCGCATCAATGCGCTGATCGATCATGAAGAAGCGCAGATCAAGGGCCTGCTCGATAAGGTGCAGGCAGCCGCTGGCGGCTTCATGTTGCTGATGGTGATTGCGACCACGATCGCGGTGTTGCTCAGCATCGGTGTGTCTATGACGATCATTCGCTCTGTGAGGTCCACGCTGGGCGCTGAGCCTGCAGAGGTTGCCGAAGTGATTCGTCGGCTGGCGGGTGGCGATCTGAATCAGAAGATCGAGTCGGATTACCCCAATAGTGTCATGGGCACCTTGAAAAACACTCTGGGCAACCTGTCACAGACCATCAGTGAAGTACGAGCTGCGGCGGCCCATGTAACCGATTCTTCGGTGCGACTGTTGTCCACCTCGGCCGATAACAATCGCCAGATCAGCCTGCAAACCAATGAAGCCCAGCATATCGCGACGGCCATCAATCAGATGGCGGGTTCGGTCAGCCAGGTGTCGGGCTATGCCTCCCAGGCTTCCGAAGCGACCAAGGTTGCCGACGTTCAGGTCGAAAGTGGTCACCGCATGGTTGGGGAGGCTGCCACGACCATTCAGGAACTGGCGACCATTCTGGAGCAGGCCACTCAGACGGTGGATCAGGTTTCCAAGGACAGTGAGAACATCGAAACAGTGATCGAGGTGATCAACTCCATTGCCGCGCAAACCAATCTGCTGGCGCTCAACGCGGCCATCGAGGCTGCTCGCGCCGGCGAGTATGGTCGCGGTTTTGCGGTAGTGGCCGATGAAGTGCGCTCTCTGGCGACACGTACTCAGGAGTCCACCCAGGAAATCCGCGAGATGATCAGCAAGCTTCAGGGCGGCACTCAAGGCGCGACGCGGATCATGCAACAGAGCTGTGAACTGGCCCGCACGACTGTCGAGCAGACCCGTGATGCCCAGGCGGCATTGAGCCGGATTCGCGAAGAGGTCGGTGCCATCAATGGCATGAACGCCCAGATCGCCAGCGCCTCGATTCAGCAGAATGCCGTGGCGGATGATGTTGCACAGAACATCAACCGCATCCACAGCTCGACCCTTGAGTCGGCCGCCGGGTCACGGGAAGTCGCGAGTTCCAGTGAAGAGCTGGCGGAACTGGCTGATCGGTTGACCGGGAAAGTGGCGTTTTTCAAGGTGGCGTAACCCGTTCGGTAGGAGCGAATTCATTCGCGAGGCGTCATTGAAGGCGATACATTTTCTTCGGATGTACGGGCCTCTCGCGAATGAATTCGCTCCTACGCGCATTACTGCACGGGCGGTGCCTGAAACTCGCCTTTGGCCAGGTTGTTCACATCATTGCCCATGCTGTCGCGAAGGCTCAGGTCGGCGCCTTTGGCTGCCAGGGCCTGCAGAATTTCGGTGCGCTGGAACAGCGCGGCATACATCGAAGCCGTCTGGCCGGCGTTATTGCGTTGGTCGGGCGCGCAATGGGCTTCGACCAGGCGTTTGGCGATACTCAGCTCGCCCTTGAAAATGGCGCCCATCAAGGCGGTATTGCCGCGTTTGTCTTTGGTGCAGGGATCCGCACCGGCATCTATCAATTGGGTAACGAGTTGTTCGTGGCCGTGATAGGCCGCCAGAATCAACCCCGTGTAGCCTTTCTCATCCTGAACATTCAGGTCGTAGTGAGCGTCGATGAAGGTTGTCATCATCTCGCTGTTTCCCTCGCGGGAAGCGTCGAAAAACAGAGTGCGTAACTGGTTGGTTGTCTGGTCCGAAGGTGTTTCTGCCTGAGCGACTGCGGCAAACAGCACCAACCCGAAAAGTAAGGTTCGCATGGGCGTTCTCCTGAAAAACAGCCAGCCCCTTGCGGGGCCGGCTATCGACTTGATCAGTCTTTGAGGTTTGCAGCCAGGGACTTGACCTTGGCCAGATCACCCTTGGCCACTTCGGTTACCCGAGTGCCGTAGTCTGGATCAGCCTTGTAGAGGAACGAGAGCACGATGTTCTTGCTTTCGGTGTCGGTGTCAGCCAGCGACTCGCCAAAGCTCTGGACCAGATCGCTCTTCTCCTTGGTGTTGTAGGAACGATACAGATCGCCTGCTTGCTTGAAGTTCTGCTCGCGGGTGATCTTCGCCTGCTGGGTGTTGCCGCTTACGGGCGACTGGCTGTAGCGTGCCTGAGTATCGGACGGACGCGGGCTCAGACGACTTGGCTCGTAGTTGACGCCACTGGTGGTGTGGCCAGTGTTCATTGCGCCATCCTGGTTGCCGTTGTTGACCGGAACCTTCGGCTGGTTGACCGGCAGGCTCAGGCCATTGGCGCCCAGGCGATACATCTGCGTATCGGCATAGGAGAACACACGGCCTTGCAGCAGGCGGTCTTCGGAAGGCTCGATACCCGGGACCAGGTTGGCCGGAGCCATGGCGACCTGCTCGGTCTCCTGGAAGAAGTTATCGACGTTCTTGTTCAGGACCATCTGACCGATCTTGCGCTCAGGAACATCAGGCCAGATCTTGGTGGCATCGAGCGGATCGAACTCGAATTTTGCGAGATCAGCAGGTTTGAGCACCTGAATGTAGAGATCCCATTTCGGGAAGTCGCCTTTTTTGATCGCGCTGACCAGATCGTTGGTCAGGTGGCTGAAGTCCTTGGACTGCACTTGAGCCGCTTGTGCCGGATCGAGGTTCTTGATGCCTTGCAGTGATTTCCAGTGGAACTTCACGTAGTGGACTTCGCCCTTGGCATTCACCAGTTTGTAGGCGTGTACGCCATTGCCGTCCATGAAGCGATAACCGGCTGGGGTCCCTTCGTTGGAATACAGCAATGTCAGAGTGCGAGTGGCTTCAGGGACGTGGGAAAAAAAGTCGAAGCGGCGGGAGTCGTTACCCAGATTGGTTCTAGGATCAGGCTTGAAGGCATGAACCATATCGGGGAACTTGATAGCGTCGCGAATAAAGAAGGTCGGAAAGTTATTACCGACCAGGTCCCAGTTACCATCGGCGGTATAAAACTTGGTAGCGAAACCGTGGGGGTCGCGCAATGTTTCAGGCGAATGGTTGCCATGCACGACGGAAGAGAAACGCACGAAAACCGGGGTCGCTGTACCCGACTTGAACACCTTGGCCTTGCTCAGGTCGCTGATGTCAGCCGAAGCGGTGAACTCGCCACGAACCCCTGTACCACGGGCGTGAACCACGCGCTCAGGAATGCGCTCGCGATCGAAACGCTGGAGTTTCTGCAGCAACTGCACATCCTGCAACAGCGTAGGCCCTTGAGGGCCGGCAGTCTGTGAGTTCTGGTTATCGCCCACGGGGGCACCATTGTCGCGGGTTAATGTATCGGCTGCATAAGCGGTCGGAATAACCATTAAGCCGACAGCAGTCAAACGCAGCATTTGACCTGACCAGTTTAAAAACGGCATTTTTGAATCCCTCATATTTTTGTATTCAGCGCACTTATCCTAGGCGGATGAGTATTTATCTGTAATCGTAAAAATTTATCGGGGCGATTGAGATAAATGTGGGTGACGTACATAAGGGGGACACAATGAAGCGTAGATGAGAAATGTTATTTGTATGTCGCTGTTAATATGTTTCTTGAAGTTTCTCTTTTTGCGATGATGTTAAGATAGTGGCTATCTGTATGTCGGGCAAGTGTGCTTTCGGGCATGACTGTGCTTTTGTCGGGAATATCGAGTTATCTTCTTTGAAACGGTAGCGATCAAACTTTTTCAAAGCCTTGCTTCAGGGTAGGCATTTTTATTCCTTCCGTGCTTCAGGCTCTGGCGCGTTATGATGGTGCTGCCACATTGTCATGAGTAAGCCCCGGAGCCACACGCTTGATGTCCATTGTCACCCTGCTTGAAGCCACACCTCCCGAAGCCATCAAAAGCCAGATTCTGCAGATGGTGGTCGATTACGTCACTGACATCAGCATGGTTGCCATTGCCCCGAGCAACCCGCTCTACAACCTTTATCAATATGGCATCGGGTTTGAAGTCCATCTCTACCTGGATGCCATGGACGGTTCCAAAGGCATTCCGGTCGAGCTGATCGTGGCGCTGGATGAGCAGGATCCTTCCATCGTGACCGGCTTTACTCTGTATCTGCCGGTCAAGGATGATCCTCAGGCCTGTGCCGTGGCATATATGGCCGTACGGGAAAGCCATCGCCGCCGTGGTATCGCACAGAGCATGTTGCAGAAAATGCTTGGCCGTTACCCTCACGCGGAACTCTGCTGTGTTGCTGGCAAGGTGCCGTGTTTCGAGTCGCTGGGGTTTCAGGTGATTGGCGCGCGAGGCCCTCAAGTCATCATGAACACTCGGGACCATGGCACGGATGGGCTGCTGGCCGTGCTGGATGTCGCACCCATCTATCGCTCAGTGGAAGTGCAGCAGATTCATGCGTACCTGCTCAAGCAGCACGGGAAGAGGGCCATGGTGGACGCCGAGAAAAAGCGCGATCGGCATCTGGACGAGATGACCCGTCACGCTACCGCGCTGGTAGTGGAGCGCCTGGGTGAGGGGGCTTTGCGCAATGGCGGGCGTGGACCGGTGTTAGTGGGTTGAGTGAAACAACCTAGTCCTGCCCAAGTATCTGCGCTCGACAAGCCTCGATAATCTCATCCGCCAACGGCGCGTCATCCGGGCAGGCGCGTGACAACACGATTGCGCCGACTGCATGGGCCAGCATGCTGATTATCCTGGCCCGCTGTTGATCCGCGTCGCCCGCGTCCGGGCTTGCAGAGCTCGCCAGTTCGAGCATGTTCTCGATCCCTTCGGCGAACGTCGCCTTGACCTCTTGGGATTGACGCGCTGCATCCCCGCAGAGCGCGGCCATCGTGCAGCCAACGTCTCTCGCATCGCGGTGCTTGCGGGACAGGTAATGCGTGAAGAACTCTTCAACGCTGAGGTTTTCGCTATTGGTCACGCTCTTGGCAAAACTGCTTGCGGCGGCTTCTGCCATCAGGTCGGCCTTGGAGCCGAAGTGTTTGTAGAACCCGCCATGGGTAAAGCCGGCAGCCGCCATCAGATCGGCGACGCCCACGCCGTCATAACCCCGTTCACGAAACAGTTCCGACGCCGTCTCGACGATGTGTGCCCGATTCGCCTGTGCCTGCGCTTTGCTGACTCTCATATCCACGTGCCTTTTGTGCTGACGCTCAGGTGCTCACTATACATTGATGTTGGTCATCATCAAAACCATTGACGATTAAGATTATGAACGTCATCATTATCGCCAAGCCTGCTGCAGAAGCCGACGCTGCTCCTTCGGCAACGACCTCCAATCGATGTGGAAACAAGACGATATGACCGACAACACGTTGTTCGCGCCTTACACCCTGGGTTCCCTGACACTCTCCAACCGGATCGTTCTGGCGCCGTTGACGCGCAATCGTGCGGGTGCCGGGTTTGTGCCAAGTGAGTTCGCCGCGACTTACTACAGCCAGCGGGCGTCGGCGGGTTTGCTGATTTCAGAGGCTGCGCAAATCTCGCAGCAAGGGCAGGGCTATCAGGATACGCCCGGCATTTACTCGCAGGCGCAGATCGACGGCTGGCTCAAGGTCACTGATGCTGTCCATGCGAAGGGCGGGAAAATCTTCCTGCAGTTGTGGCATGTCGGGCGTGTTTCCCACGTCGATCTGCAGAAGAACGGTGCTGCGCCAGTTGCGCCCTCTGCCATCCGTGCCGAAACCAAAATCTTCGTCAACAACAGCTTTGTGGATGCTTCCGAGCCTCGGGCTCTGAAGCTCAACGAGCTGCCAGGCATCGTCAACGATTTCCGTCAGGCCGCAGCAAACGCTATCGCCGCTGGTTTCGACGGCGTCGAGATTCACGGTGCCAATGGCTATCTGCTGGATCAGTTCGCCAAGGACGGTGCCAACGTACGCACCGATGCCTATGGAGGCTCCATCGAAAATCGTGCGCGTCTGCTGCTGGAAGTGACCGCGGCGGTGGTTGCCGAGATCGGCGCTGAACGTACCGGCATTCGCATTTCGCCGGTTTCGCCCGCCAATGGGGTTTCAAGCAGCGATCCGCAGGCCCAGTTCGATTACATCGTCGATCAACTCGACGCATTGGGTATTGCTTATATCCATGTTGTCGAGGGTGCGACCGGCGGGCCGCGTGACGTTGCGCCATTCGACTTCGACTCCCTGCGTCGGCGCTTCAAGAACACCTACATCGCCAATAACGGCTATGACCTGGACCTCGCCACTTCCCGGCTCAACCAGAACAAGGCCGACCTGTTTGCCTTCGGGCGCCCGTTCATTGCCAACCCGGATCTGGTCGAGCGATTGAGCAGCGGGGCGCCTCTGGCTGCAATCGATCCGGGCACGATTTATGGCGGCGGCGCAGATGGCTATATCGACTACCCGACCTTCGCAGATTCTCACGCGCAGTAACGCTGGCAAGGCCACGGACTGACGTGGCCTTCACCCCATCAAGAGAGCAACCTTATGACCAGCTTTTCGACAGTCCTCATCACCGGCGCTTCTTCTGGCATCGGCGCGACCTACGCCCAGCGTTTCGCGAGTCGTGGCCACAATCTCGTACTGATTGCCCGCGACAAGGCGCGACTGGAAACCCTGGCAGCGCGTCTTCGCAAAGAACACAACGTCGACATCGATGTCCTTCAGGCTGATCTCACTCGCTCCGAGGATTTGGTTAGCGTTGAGACACGTCTGCGCGATGACCCCCAAATCGGCATCCTCATCAATAATGCCGGGATAGCTCAGTCCGGTGGCTTCCTCGAACAGACCTCCGAAGATGTCACGCGACTGGTTGCATTGAATACGACGGCTCTGGCCAGGCTCGCCAATGCCATTGCCCCGCGTCTGGTGCAGGCGGGTGAAGGTTCCATCGTCAATATCGGCTCGGTGGTAGGTCTGGCACCGGAGTTCGGCATGTCGGTTTATGGTGCGACCAAGGCTTTCGTGTTGTTCCTTTCCCAAGGCCTGAATCTGGAACTCGGCCCCAAAGGCATTTATGTACAGGCCGTTCTCCCGGCCGCAACCCGCACCGAGATCTGGGAGCGTGCGGGCATCGACATCAATACGCTGTCCGAAGTGATGGATGTAGGCGAGTTGGTGGACGCCGCTCTGGTCGGTTTTGATCTGCGTGAGCTGGTGACCATTCCGCCATTGCAGGACGCCGCCCGTTGGGACGCTCTGGACGCTACGCGACAAGCGCTGCTGTCGGACATCCGGCAGGCGCATGCTGCCGAGCGTTATCAGACCGTTTTGTAAGCACTGAAGGAGCTTTCATGAGAACCAACAAACCAGTGGCGCTCGTTACAGGCGCTTCTTCAGGTATCGGCGAAGCCACGGCTCACAAACTCCTGGCGGCGGGCTACACGGTTTATGGCACGAGCCGGCGGGGTGGTCAGGCAGGTCAGCGGCGTTTTCCGTTACTGGCGCTGGACGTGACTGACGACGAATCCGTCGATGCGGCGGTCAGCGAGTTGCTGAAGCTGGAAGGGCGTATTGATCTGCTGGTCAATAACGCTGGCTTCGGGATTGCCCCAGCGGCCGCGCAGGAAAGCTCCATCGAGCAGGCCAAGGCCCTCTTCGATACGAACTTTCTGGGCATTGTGCGCATGACACGTGCCGTTGTGCCGCACATGCTTGAGCGGGGCAGTGGCCGGATCATCAATATCGGCTCGATTCTGGGTGCTGTTTCGGTACCTTATGTCGCGCTTTACTGCGCCAGCAAGCATGCAGTGGCCGGTTACTCGCAAGCACTGGATCACGAATTGCGTACCCGTGGGGTCAGAGTCTCGGTCATCGAGCCTGCTTATACCAGGACGCAGTTCGAGGCGAATAACATTGAGCCGGATGCAAAGCTCAAGGAGTATGAGTCGATTCGTGCGCATGTCACGAAGGTGGTCCAGCAAGCGATGGCGAACGCCGACGATCCTTCAATCGTGGCCGATGTCGTGTTGCAGGCGGCGAGTGCCGAGCGGCCCAGGCTTCGCTACACAGCGGGCAAGGCCGCAAGGCAGTTGCAGTTCTTGCGTCGGTTCGCGCCAGCGAGTGTGCTGGATGCGGGGATTCGCAAGAACCTGCAACTGGATGCCTGAACTGTTCTTGTAGTCTGGCCTGCTGATTAATATAGGAGGGGTCTTGGCCGCGACGGCACACTGAAGTCGCGGCCAGTGACTCTAGCCTCCGGCAGAGTGCAATTTGCCAGGCAAATCGCGCATCATGTGCAGATCCGGTCCAAAGGTAGGCTCTTTCATGCGCGTCTTGTCATCCCTTTTCCTTGTTGCTGCGGTGTCGTTGTCTTCCTTCGATGCGCTGGCCACCGAAGAAACGCAACTGGCAGAGTCGATCAATCTCTATCGCAGCCAGGTCCAGCGCTGTGCCGGGCAGGTTTCCATGGAACTGCCTCCACTGGTCAGCGATTCGCGTCTGGTATTGCCTGCCACCGGCTCGGGCGATTTGCAGCAGGCGCTGGCGCGTGCGTCCTATCCGATGGTCACGGTGCAGGCCATCAGCCTGTCCGGGCCTCGGGATGCGCAATCTGCAATGAAAGCGGTGCAGGAAAGTTTTTGCCAGGTGGTGCTGGACCCGCAATTCGTCGATATCGGTGTGAGCCGTGAAGGGCGAGAATGGCGCATCGTACTGGCGCGCTCGCTGCTGGCTGCGCGTTTGGGTGACTGGCAGGCTGAAGGTCAAAAGCTGCTTGAGCTGATCAACACGGCCCGGAACCAGCCACGTCAGTGTGGCACCCAGGCTTTCAATGCCACGACGCCGCTGACCTGGAACGCCACGTTGGCGACGGCGGCCGAAGGGCATACACGGTCCATGGCCAATAACAGTTTCTTCGATCACAAGGGCCGCGACGGCAGTACGCCGGGCGATCGGGCGGAGCTTGCCGGTTACATCGCCCAGCAGATCGGCGAAAACATCGCCGCTGGCCAGGACACGACACGCAAAGTGGTCGATGGCTGGCTTGCCAGCCCCGGCCATTGCGCCAATCTGATGAATCCGGGCTTCCGGGAGTTGGGCGCCGCCTATGCCATCGATCCCAAGAGCGATGCGGGGATTTACTGGACGGCCATGTTCGGTTCGCAATGAACACAGCCGTCTGTATGGCCTGAATCAGAAACGGAACGCTTGTCTGCCAATCAACAGCCATTGGCCGTTCTGTTTCTGCCAGATCTGGAAGTTCTCGATTTCAGTCGGCACCACTTTGCCGCTGTTCACCGCTTGAGCCGAGAAGTGATTGCGGACCAGGGCGACATCGCCGGACAGAATGATTTTCTGATTGAGCATTTTAAGCTCGTTGAAAGCGCTTTTCCCGGTTTCGATGTCGGCAATGAATGCCTGCTTGTCCTGGATATTACCGCTGGAGTGGCCGTAGGAGAGGTTGTCTGCGGTCAGCGCCTTGAGTTGCCCGATATCCTTGTGCCACATGGCCTGGGTCAGCTTGTCCACGGCAGCCGCCACATCGTTTTCATCGGATGAGGGCGCGGCGGATACCAGCCCGCTGAAGAGACACAGAAAACCCACAAGCAGTTTGAGCTTTTTCATGAACAGGTCCTTTTTTTGTAGTTAGAGTAGGGCGGACGATCGGCCTGGCGAGCGTACCTCCAGTGCTCATCCGTCATCGTACAACTTAGTCTTTTTTAGAAGGATGGCAAGGATTTGTTGTCCGGATCGTTAATGTGACCCTTATCATATTAAGTAAACTGGGCAGTACAATTATCTTGACAACCAAACTGGGATGAGCCGAAACTTGGTAAATTCCTGATAGTTGAATGACTTGAAAATGTAATGATGACATGTGCTGATTTATGCACATGGACAAGGCGAGAGGTATATATGAATGTCATTGACTTTAACGACTCTCGCAAGAGAACCGAGCGCGCCCTGACAGCAACAACAAAGGTTCCTTTGTTGGAAAAGGTTCTCACTATCACACTACGCACCGATGCCCCGACGTTTCTGGGCATATGCAGTGACGGTCTTCGCAGTAACACTTCCATTGTGGGCGGTGAGTTCTTCGGCCAGCAATTTCAAGGCGTGGTGCTGCCGGGCGGTTCCGATTTCTTTATCGAGAACTCTGGCGAAGTTGCCCGCCTGAATGCACGTTTTACCTTGCGCACAGACCTGGGTGAGTTGATCAACGTCATCAATGAAGGCGTGCTTGTTCTGGATGAAACCGGTCAGCAGGAAATTCAGGACGGTGTATGGCCGGTTACTGCAGGGCATTATGAATGTACCAGCACTCCGCGATTCCAGGTCGCCATGGGGCCCAATGACTGGCTGGAGCACAGCGCCTTTATCGGCAAGGTGGAATATATATATGCCAATGAAACCTTGTTGAGTATTTATCGAATCAAGTATTGAAGTGCAGAATGGCCGCTCCAGGGTCGCAGCGTTGGTTTTGTGACTGTCCCCGAGATGCTTATATGAATGTGCCTGGCGTAAGCATCGCCCCGTAAAGCTTCTTCCTCTCCCTTCGCATCCCGCTGTCGCACCTTTTCTCGCAGCATCAATTGATTAGCAAGCCTGATACGGAGTGGTTACAATCGCCGCCCTAGATGGCACGTAGCCATCTTTGCGTGCCGCGGTCAGGCGATAGCCTGTGGCATGCCTTACTTTCTCAAGGTCAGATGGCGCTTTTCGGCTACATCTCAAGGATGTTCGTTAAATGAATAAGTTGCAGTGCGCCGTGATCGGCTTCGTGGGGCTGATGATGACGGGGTGTGTCTCCTTCACGCCTGCCGGCCCGATTGCCCCTCCCATCGAAGTGGCTGAACACACCTTGCCTGTGGGGGCCTCGGTCAAGGACGTACAGGTTTCGGATGAGAGCATCAAAGCCGACGTACGCCGTAATATCGGCGTTCAATTGACCAGCCAGATCAATACCTACATCGAGCGAGGCGAGTTCTTTCAGAAAATGATCGTCTTCCCGGCCAAGGTGGGCGAAAAGGATGTCGAGCTGACGTTCAACTTCACGTCTCTCAAAGGCAAGCGTGCGCCACACCCAGGCTACTTCCCCGGTGCCTTGCTGACATTGACGGTCTGGATCTGGGTCAACGGCCCTATCTATGTCGATACATATGATCTTGCAGGTGAACTGAGCATCACTGATCGCACCGGCAAGCAACTGGCGTCTTCACGGCAGGTGCTCAAGCGCGATCAAAACACAGGGTTCTGGGATAACGACTATTACAACATGACCCTGGGTTCTCACCAGTTGACCGAGCTGGTCAACGTCCTGCTCAAAGATGCCACTCAACAACTTCCGAAAGAATAAGGATATTTCCGTGAACAAGTTTCTTGCGTTGCTGGCTATTGTTTTTTCCCTCAGCCTGCAAGGCTGCATGACGTATTCCCATCACGAGTTGACGCCTGCAGGGCAGTGGCCGCTTGCTGCGGCCAAGCAGGAAAAGCCTGCCGTCTACCTCAAAGTGCTTGCCGAGTATGCTCATAACGACAATGCGATGAACACAAATACCAATATCGCAGGTCTGGAAAAGCTGTTGCTTCAGGAGTTCAAGGACAGCCAGCGTTTTTCCGGGGTTACAACCGAGCAGCAATCATCCGATGTGTACGTCACCGCGACGCTGCGCAATCATGAGGAAGGCAATCTGGCAGGCGCTTTTCTGACAGGTTTTACCCTTTTCCTGATCCCCAATACTTTTGATAACACCTTGTCGCTTGATCTGACCTTCCGTGACAAGGACGGCAAGAAGCTGGGCCAGGTGCGTAAACAAGAGAAATTGACGACCTGGGTTCAGTTGCTCCTGATCTTTGCGGTTCCTTTCAATGAGTCCACGGACATGCTGGTCAAGCAACTGGCACGTAGCGCTCTTGAAGAAGCCGCTGCCAAGGGCCTGATCTGACCGATCGATGCCGTGCCGAAGCATTTCGGCACGGCAACGTTCACCCCGCCTGCTTCTGCCTGTTCTCTTCTTTCTTCGCCTGTTCCGGCGATGTCGTCGCCTTCAGCAGTGTCTGGATGGCCTGGCTGTAAGCCTGTCTGCCCAGCCGCATGCTGTTGTTGTGAGTGCCGCCAGGCACCAGCAACAGGTTTTTCGGCTCCTGTGCCGCCTCGAACAACTCCTCGCTGAAACGTGCCGGTACATAGCGGTCGTCGGTGCCGTGTACGATCAGCACCGGCATGTGAATGTCTGCGATCTTGTCCAGCGAGTCGAACTTCTGGGAAAGCAGCCAGCGTACCGGCAGTGATGTATTGGCGATGGCAGCGGCCACGTCGGCCAGATTGGTGAAGGTGGATTCGATGATCAGTCCGCGAGCCTGGGTCGGTGTGTCGTCTTCTTTGGCGTCACGCCCCAGTTCGGCGGCCAGGTCCACTGCCACGGCACCGCCCAAGGAATGGCCGTAGATCAGCCGGCGTTGTGGGTCTGGCTGCAATTGCTTGAGGCGATCCCAGGCAATCCGTGCGTCTTCATAGACGGTGTCTTCAGACGGCAGTTGGCCCATGCTCTGGCCAAAGCCCCGGTAGTCGATGGCCAGAATCGAGAAGCCCAGTGCCCGCAATTGTTCGATGCGGAACAACTGGCCGGTGAGGTTCCAGCGTGAGCCATGCAGGTACAGAATCGCCGGAGCATCCTTGCGCGTTGCAGGCCACCACCAGGCGTGGATGTTCTGCGATGTGCCAAAGGATGGCGTATTGAGCTCCAGTTCCTGCACATCGGCAGGTAGGCCGCTGTACCAGCTGGCATTGCCGGGCTCGATGCGAAAGACCAGTTCGCGCTCCTTGTGTTCCAGTACCGCACAGCCGACGGGCAAGCCGATGATGAGGGCTGCCATGCATGCCCAGGTAAATCGGCGGGCCCTGAGACGGGCAAGAGAAAATATCGGCATGAGAGCGACGTCCGATCAACAAAAGTGAAATAAATGCCGGTTCTGCCGCCACCTTGCAAGGTGGTGTGGGGAAAATCGGTTACAGAATATTGCTTCGCCAGAGAGCCGACAGTCTTTGTAGTGGCGTCCGGCAAGACTTTATGTCTTGATTCTGTCATACGGCGGTGCGGAATCTGTCGGGTCGCATAGAGTCCTATCGCTTGTCATTCACATTCTCCGAGAGGTTACCGCTCAATGTTCCATCACCGTCCCATGGAAGAGAAAGACATCCCTATCGTGTGTGAGCTGCCTCAGAATGCCGACGAGTTGTTTTACATGTTTCCCCGGGCGGTCTATCCATTGACAGCGCCTCAGCTCAAGGAAGCCATGGAGAATCGTTTTGACTCCACCGTCATCGAGATGAATGGCGAGGTGGTCGGTTTTGCCAATTTTTCCCGTTCGGACTTTCGGGGCCGCTGCTCGCTGGGCAATGTGATCATTGCTCCCAAGGCCCGTGCCAAGGGGGTAGGGCGTTACATGATCAATTGCATGATGAATATCGCGTTCGACAAGCACGAAGCCACCGAGCTGACGGCCTCATGCTTCAACCACAACGTTCCGGGCCTGCTGTTTTATCCGCGCATGGGTTTTCGACCCTTTGCCATTGAAGAGCGCAGAGACAAGCATGGGGCCCGTGTGGCCCTGATCCATTTGCGTTTGCCCAGAACGCCGGATTAATACTCTGTGCGGGTTCTTCAAGGGGGCGTAGAACCCGCACATTGTTTTTCGTCGGTTCATGAACCGTCTGTCAGTCTTTTCAGTGGATCAATAAGTTGTTTTTCTGGCAGGCGTGAGCATAAAAGCGCTGAAGTGCTGTAGTGAAACGTTTTTTCTGCCAATTATCCTGAATAATTCCAGTGAGGTGCTATATTAGTGGGCAGGTGGAGAAATTTGCCTGGCAGGAAGGAGAGGCGTATAAACAGGTTTATATGCAGTAGGTGTGCGTAATTAGTTGGCGGGCAATGGAATGTCTCGCTTGGGCGGTAAACTAAAAAAGCATTGGAAAACTGCTGAAACCTGCAGCGCTTGATAATAAGGAGATGGCAAATGATCGCTTGTGGACTGTCTACGCTGGAATTGCGAAATATCATTGAAGTTGCTTTTTTACCGTTGAGTTGTACCTGTACGGTGGTACCGGGCCTTTCGCCCGCAAGGACCACCCTGTCGGTGCAGATCATTGATCCATCTACCGGGCGTGTAGAGCTTTCGGTAACCGGAATTTCTCTCGAAAGGCTCAAGACCAGCCGTGATATTTCCGATCTGGTCGCTGAGCTGCGCGATGAGCATGCTCACCACGCACAGCTTCAACCTCACTATCACATAGCCTGAGTCGCCTCAGGCGCCCTCGGGACGCGCTATTCACAACGCCCCGGTCATCAATGGCCGGGGCGTTTTAGTGTGTGCGATTATTGAGTATTTTCGTATTTCACGCGCACTTGCTTGCACAAGGTCAATTTGCTGGCGTTGGTCTTTTGCGGATTTTCAGCCATGCGATCTAAAAATAAAACAGCATGAATTGCCGGGAAAATGGTCATGATGGGCAGTTTATCAGGGTGTCAAAAAAATATTTTCATAATTATCATGTGCTTATGAAATTGGTATCATTTTGTAAAGGGGTGTCGCGGTTTATTTGACACATTGCCGGTTCTTTGCAAATATCCATTCAACCCTTTCTCTTCTATCCGGTTTCGGCTGGATATGTCCCTGGTTTCTTGAGTGTTCGATCCCTGTCCATTTAACGGGCTGGCGGTAGCTTTATGTTCAGTTTTATTGAATATGAAATTATTTATGCTGAGCCAAGGGTTTTTTGAATCTCGCTTCTGTATCTACGTCGTGATGCGCGACTCATAAATACAATAACAAGCGTTCTTTGCTCGGGGTCTTTTTCTTGAGCGTTGTGCCCTGCGTATAACTTCCAGAACTTCTGGACTGCACCAACGTATTTATATGACGATGGAGCCTCATCATGTTTGAAGAACAGTTGGAAACAGCATGTGGATGTGTTGTAGGAGGCGCCGGGCTCGCGGGCATGGGCTTTTTATTCAACGCGTTGAAAAGTGGTACGTTGGCCGATATTGCGCGCAATGGCCTGATCGTGGTCGATGCCAGCGACAATCCCGGAACGGGAATGTTGGGGCAGTACCGCATCACGGCCAACTCGGTTGGGGATGTCTTCATTGATTGCCTGCGTGACCCTGCATTGAGTGAGGTGTTCAAGCCTCTGGAGTCTTCACCGGCCTACTGGCGTATCAGAGGCCAGGCCCAGAGTGCCCCGCAGTTGTCAGATGTCGGCCAGTTGATGGCTGAGGCATCCAGTCTGCTGCTAAACCATATCGTTCGTCATTACGGGGCGAAGATCTGGCGTTGCACGACCATTACCGAGGTGATTTGTGCAGAAGACGGGTTCTGCCTCAAGGTGGAAACCGAAGGTTGCATGCGCCTGATCCATTGCAGAACCCTGGTGCTCAACCTGGGTGGTCGTCAGGACCCCCGGCATCTGGTTCGCGGTCTGGCCGAGGATGGGCTGGTGTTGTCGACGTCCATGAATATCCAGAGCTCTGACCAGCTCCTGCGCATGAACGCCATTCAACTGCGTGAAGTCTTCGCGCCGGCTTTGGCCAGTGGCAGGCGAATAACCGTAGTTGGAGGTTCCCACAGTGCTTTTTCGGTCCTGGAGAACCTGGCCGATGCTCTGGAGTTCGCCGGTTTGCAGGAAGTGACCCTGATCCACCGCACGCGCATTCGCCTGTTCTATGAAAGTGCCGAGCAGGCCGTGGCGGCCGGTTATGCGTTTGATCCGCAATCCGATATCTGTCCGATATCGGGCCGTATCAACCGCTCCGGAGGCTTGCGCTACAGAGCGCTGGATATCGGCTGCGAAGCGCTCAGGAACGGACGGATCGGCAAGACGGGCGTTCGCGTGCAATTGCTGCAGACCAGCGGCGGGCCTGACGGGCACTATGAAAAGGCGGAGCAGGCATTGGCCGAGTCTGGGGTTGTGGTCCAGTGCACGGGTTATCAGCCACGCTTGCCATCCCTGACTGACCCGGACGGTCGTGCCTTGCGCCTGTCTGAGACCAAGGGCGGGCTGGATTCCGATGCATCGGGCTGTCCGCTGGATCAGTTCGGCCGTCGCCTGAA
Organism: Pseudomonas cichorii; assembly: GCF_019719005.1. Classification (GTDB taxonomy): domain Bacteria; phylum Pseudomonadota; class Gammaproteobacteria; order Pseudomonadales; family Pseudomonadaceae; genus Aquipseudomonas; species Aquipseudomonas cichorii_E. The sequence continues at coordinate 65,665 of NZ_JAIGPJ010000023.1, read as the reverse complement.
GGGGCTGCATCTGTTCGGCATAGGCGCTGGCCTGAAGGCTGACCCGCAACTGGGCAGCGAACCTTCTTTCGATGGGCGTATCTATGGCGTCTGGCAGTTTCACCACGATGCCAGCCGGGCGGTGATCGATGCCGTACTGGCGAGGTTGCAGGACAAGACCTTGTCCCTCGAACCTCCCCGTCAAAGCCATGTGTTGCAACTGGAAGAGCGCGCTCCCGTGCGGGCGTCCCAGACGTCGCTTGTTCTGAACTTTCAGGGCTGAGTCGTGCCTGCACTCTAGATGCTAGGCTCATGATTCAGTCGCTTTTCAGGAGATGTCATCCATGCCAGTCAAACATGATCTATTCGCGGATTTGCAACTGACCCGGGAAGAGGTCGTACAGCGCAGCAAGGGCGATGCGAAGTTGCAGCAACTGCTCGCGGACTACGACGATACAGACACTCGGGTGATCGATGCCGAAAAGGGACTGGCGGGCGGGATTGCTGACGATGAACTCAAGAAGCTCAAGGAAAGACGTCTGCTGGTGAAGGACAGAATCGTGCAGTGCCTTCTCAAGTAAGAGCGCTCAAACCATGACCGTTGCAAACGGCCCGGCCTCTGCCGGGCTGTTTGCCTGAGCCTCAACCCAGGCCGGGCGAGGTTCCTGACGAGGTGCCCGGCAAGGGGGTGCCAAGGCCGTCATGCCGGTCCGACAAAGACGACCCGCCGGGAGTGGGGCCAGTGTCTGTCGACGAAAACCGCTCATGGCCATTTTGCTGTGCGGGTGTATTGATCAGCTTGTCGCGGGCCTGACCGATCAACTGCTTTTCACGCTCACTGGCGGGCAAGGCCGCGCCGATGATCGCCCCCACTGCAAGACCTATGGCGGCGACGGTCATGGGCTGCTCGCGCAGCAGGGTGCTGGCGCTGGATTGCATCCTGAGGCGTTTTTCCTGAAGTGTGTCGACTGTGCCGTGGCTTGAGGAGGACGAGAATTTCTCCCCGATACTGTCAGTCACCTGGCCACCCTTGTCTTTCATGCGGGCGGCGGTCTCCTGAATCCGGGCCTTGGCGCTGCTCAGGCTGTCGCCCACGCTTCCCGCGATGTCGCTGACCTTCCTGCCAGCATTATCGATCGCCGAAGGGCCGGGTGAGGGCGTGCGGCTGCCCAGCATCAACCAGAGTATGCTCACCGATGCCAGCACGGCAGGCACCGGGTTGGCCTTGACGTTATTGCCCAGATTACCCGCAAACTCGCCGCCGTTTTCCCGAACGTAGGCCAGGGCCTGATCGACCCATTGGCCGGGGGATATCTTTTTTTCGAGGGCATCGACGATATTGCCGATATTGGAACGTTGCTCATCGATTTCCTGCTCCAGGGTTTCCGGACTCTTTTTCGATTGCGCTTCAAAGTTTTCCGGGGTGTCGAAGCTGCTGTCTATGCTCATGAGACTTTCCTCTGGATGGCGTCCTTGTCTTTCTGCAAGGTGCTGGCGGTACGTTCAGGTGCAAGGTTGGAGGGTTCGAGCTTCTTGTTGCCGGCCATGATCATCAGATAACCCACAATCATCACGACCACGGCAACAATCAAGGCGGCCAGCCATGAGGCCATGAAGTGGGTCAGCACATAGACCACTGCCTGCAGCAAGACGATAAAACCGCCCAGAATCATGATTGCACCGATGCCGATGGACATGAGTGCTTGCCTGGAGGTCTGGACCGATTCCCTGATTTCAGCCTTGGCCAGCGCTATTTCCTTGTTGATCAGCGCGGGAACCTCATGCGCCAGTTGCCGGATCAGGCCCAGTACCGAGGTATCGTTTTCGGACCCTTCCGGAAGATCGGTTGGCGTCTTCATCACACACCTCCTTTTGACAGGTCATTCCCGGTTGAGCCTGTACGGGAGAGGTCATCGACAGGATCATCGTTGAACTCGGTGGCGGCAGGGCTATCGGGAATGCCCATTCCGGGCCTGGCGCTGTGCAGGACATCGTCGGAGTGCGGGTGAGTGGCGACTATCTCTTCTGCGGTAAGTGTCGACGGGCTGATGGGGTCGTAAGCTGTGTCGCTGGCCGAAGAGGTGCTATCTGTTGCGGGTAACGATGCCTTGAGTAACCGTGAAAGCCCCAGGCCCAGGGCAACACTGCCGCCGATGAACAGCATCGGATTATCACGGGCCAGCTTTCCTGCATCCTGTAACAATTCATCGGTATTTTTGCCCCGCAGCTTTTCTGCCAGACCATTGAGACCCCGGGCGATATCCGAGACGTACCGGGACAGGCCCAAGGTGTCGTTGTCCGAGATCTGTCTTGCGGCTGACTGGGCATCGTTTGCGAGGTTGTCGATCTGATCCGCTGCGGTATCGCGATACTGATCGAATGTTGCGTTGTCTTGCTCCTTCGTGTGGTTCAGAGGATTCAGCGTGTCGTCATGCAACCCCGACAAAGGCTCCTGGCCTGTCGGTCTGCTGCTGATGGAGGGGTCATTGATGGTTGCCATTGTCATTCACCGTTCGTGTCGTCAGGTAAAAGAGAATGCGCGGCTCACTACGTACAACGGGCTGGCATTGATCTGCTTGCTTGAGGTGGACTTACGGGGTTGAAGCGATGTTCCGGGTGAATGACAAGTGGTCAGGGCCGGGAGTGGCGGGGCTTGAAGGCGGGGGAGAAAAAACGGCGCCCCTTGAGGCGCCGTATGGCCGATCTGCCGATTGGACGGCAGATCAGCTGAATAGAGGAGGGTGTCGCGGGAATTATTGTGGGTCTTGGTTTGGAGCCAGTTCTGCCTGGATGCGCTTGTAGATCTCTTCACGATGCACGGAGACATTTTTCGGTGCATTGATACCTAGCCGGACTTGCAGTCCTTGAACGCCAAGAATCGTCACGGTGATTTCGTCACCGATGTTTATGCTTTCGCCTACTTTGCGAGTGAGTATCAACATAATCTTTTCCTTGATGGCCTCTTGAAACGCCTCTCTCAAGAGGCTGGCGTTTGCCTTTGCGTGGTGATTGTTGCCGAGTACATCCAAATGCATCCATCGTATGACGTTGCAGCGTTGAAATTAATTCCCTCGGGTCATTTTCTTGTCATCGAGATTTGCATCAACGATACGACGAGTACGCCAATTCTGCCCGTTTTGGCACGAAAATGCCCGTAATTACTGGTGGAAAGTAAAAAGTAACGTGAGCCGCAGCGTACCTCGCCATTACCGCCAGCTTTCAGGAGGGCGTTGAGAGGGTCAACTCCCTGACATATGTAAGCGTAGGCATTACTTTGAAACATTGCCCGAGCTTTCTGATATTTCAAAGTGAAAGCGTGTAGTTGAGCGTAGGAAATAGGATTTCAGGCTGAATCCGAGAGCGTTTTACAGCGCCGTGCAGGTGCGCGCAGTGCGCCAGAGCCTTGTTTTCGAGGGGCTCGCTCAACTAGGGGGGTCGTATAAAGGACTGGTCCTGGACGGCATGTAAGACAACGATGCCAGGGAAGGGAAACAGTCTTCGCGGACATCTAGTGCCCGCGAAGACTTCATTGCATCGGACGTCGTTAAACGACCATCGACAGCAACAGGACAAAGATCAGGCCGACCACCGAGAGGATGGTTTCCATGACGGTCCAGGTCTTGAAAGTTTCTGCCACGGTCATGTTGAAGTACTGCTTGACCAGCCAGAAGCCGGCATCGTTTACATGGGACAGGATCAACGAACCCGCACCGGTAGCCAATACCAGCAGTTCACGGTTGACGCCCGGAATCAGGCCCACTACTGGAGCAACGATACCTGCGCCGGTAATGGTTGCCACGGTGGCGGAACCGGTCGCGATACGAATGACCGCAGCCACCAGCCAGGCCAGAAGGAGCGGGTTGACCTGCGCCTGCACCGCCATGTTACCGATGACATCACCCACGCCACTGGCCACCAGCATCTGTTTGAAACCACCACCCGCGCCGACAATCAGAACGATGGCCGCGACAGGTGCCAGGCTCTGGTCCAACAGCTTCATGATCTTGGTGCGGTCAAAGCCACGTGCCGAACCGAAGGTGTAGAACGCCAGCAACAGGGCTGCGAGCAGGGCGCTGATCGGGTGACCGATCAGGTCCATCCAGATGCGGAACATGTTTTCCGGCGGGAATACCACGTCGGCAAATGTCTTGAGCAGCATCAGGAAGACCGGCAGCAGGATCGTCACCAGGGTGATGCCGAAGCCAGGCAGGTTTTGCGTGCTCGACTCCTTGGCGATCTGATCCATCAGCTCCTGGGAAGGCGTGCCGGGAATGTACCTGGAAATCCATTTGCCATAGATCGGGCCAGCAATGACGGCAGTCGGCAGAGCGATGATCAGGCCATAAAAAATGGTCTTGCCGATGTCGGCACCGAAAATCCCGATGGCCAGCAGCGGGCCCGGATGCGGTGGTACCAGACCGTGAACGGCCGACAGGCCTGCCAGCAGCGGGATACCGATCTTGACGATCGATACGCCAGTGCGACGTGCCACGATGAACACCAGCGGGATCAACAGTACAAAGCCGATCTCGAAGAACAGCGGGATACCGACCAGGAACGCGGACAGCATCATCGCCCAATGCACTTTCTGCTTGCCGAAGGTGCGAATCAGTGTTTGCGCGATCTGATCCGCGCCGCCCGAGTCAGCCATCAGCTTGCCGAGCATGGTGCCCAGGCCAAGAATGATGCCGACGAAGCCCAGTACGCCACCGAAACCGTCCTGGAACGATTTCATGACCTTTTCCACCGGCATCCCGGAGGTCAGGCCCAGGAAGCCCGCTGCAATGGTCAGTGCAACGAAGGGGTGGACTTTGAATTTGGTAATCAGCAGCACAAGGCCGACGACGGTTACCAGCGCATCGATCAGCAGGTACGTCTCATGGGTCATACCGAACATGGGAGGTCTCTCCGGTTGTCTTTGTTTTTAGGAGCCATTCAATGGCGTGATCGTAGAGCGATCTCGCCCTGCAACTCGACGCTGTCCCGTTTTCAAGACAGCGCTGTCTTTCGCACTCACGCCTTTAGCCGCCTCGCGAGTCTTCCCACCATGCCGCCGCTTGCTTGCCAATGGCGTCCACCGACTGAGTCGCATCGACGACCAGAGTCCTGGGTTCACCATGGGGTGGCTCGAGTGCCGCAAACTGGCTGTCCACCAGACTGGCCGGCATGAAGTGCCCCGGTCGATGGGCACAGCGGTCGGTTGCGACTTCCTTGCTCAACTCCAGAAAGACAAAGCCCAGACCCGGTACGGCTTCGCGCAGGCGTTCGCGGTAGCGAAGCTTGAGGGAAGAGCAGGTCAGGACCGGACGCTCGCCGTTTTCCAGGGCCGCAGCCATTTCCTCGCCCAGGCGTGTCAGCCAGCCGGCGCGGTCTTCATCGTTGAGGGGGATGCCGGCGCTCATCTTTTCGATGTTGGCGGCAGGGTGAAAGACATCGCCTTCGATCAGGCGACCACCACTGTTGAGGGCAATTTCTGCGCCGACCACACTCTTGCCGCAGCCGGAAACACCCATCACCACGATGGCGGAAATAGCAGTTTTCGCAGTTGTCACATTAGATACCTCATCTGGAGACAGCGCTGTCTTTGTCCGGTAGACAGAAGATTCAGTCGGGTCTGTTCCAGTTCTTGTCGTTGTTTTAGGTGTAGCCATGCCATTGCAGGCTGTTCTGCGCAGTGATCAGCCGCGAGAAAGCATTGTCACGGTCCATGAGACAGCGCTACCTTAGGGGGCAATGAACACTTTTTGCAACCCCTATGTTAGTTGGCAATAAATGACACGCATTGGTTCCCGCTCGACAGGCCGTCCGACCCTCAACGAAGTAGCGCAACTTGCTGGTGTATCGCCTATCACGGCATCACGTGCATTGCGTGGTGTTGCCACTGTCGCGCCGGAGCTGGTGGACAAGGTTCGCACGGCGGCGCAGAACCTTGGCTATGTCGCCAATCCCGCAGCCCGAGCCCTGGCTTCATCCTTCAGCCAGACGGTCGTAGTGCTGGTGCCGTCGCTCTCCAACCAGTTGTTCATCGAAACCCTGGAAGCCATTCAGGGCGTGCTGCGTACCCGCGGGCTGGAAGTGATGATCGGCAACTATCACTACTCCCCCGACGAAGAAGAAAAACTGCTGCGCAACCATCTGGTCAATCGCCCCAGAGGCATCCTGCTGACCGGTTTCGACCACACACCGGCGGCGCGCCAGATGTTGGAGTCCAGCGGCATTCCCTGTGTACACATGATGGAACTGGATGCCGAGCGCGAGGCTTACTGTGTCGGCTTTTCCCAGGAAGACGCCGGAGCCCAGGCAGCGCGTCATCTGCTGGGGCGTGGTCGCAAGCGTCTTGTGTATATGGCGGCTCAGCTCGACCCACGGGTATTGCGCCGTGGTGCGGGTTTTCGGCAGGTGCTGGAAGAGGCCGGACTGTTCGACCCCGAGCTGCAAGTCTCGACTCCGCAACCGTCTTCCATCGGCCTGGGCAGCGAGTTGTTTGCTCAGTTGCTGGATCGGCATCCCGATGTGGACGGGATCTTTTTCTGCAACGACGACCTGGCACAAGGCGCGTCCCTGGAAGCCTTGCGTCGTGGCATTGCGATTCCGCAGCAGGTCTCCCTGGTGGGGTTCAACGATCTGCCAGGCTCGGCCCACATGGTCCCGCGCCTGACCTCGATCCGCACCCCCCGCCAGGAAGTCGGCCAGCGTGCCGCACAGTTGTTGCTGGGCCTGCTTGAAGGGCTGGCCCAGCCACCTCATGTGGATCTGGGCTTTGAGCTGGTGGTACGCGAAAGCTCCTGACGACCCCGGTAGGAGCGAATTCATTCGCGAAAAAATACCCTTCGCGAATAAATTCACTCCTACTTTTTGAACTCCAACCGAAACGCATGCAGCAACGGCTCGGTATAGCCGCTGGGTTGTTCGGTGCCTTTGAGCACCAGCGCACAGGCGGCCTGGAAGGCGACGGATTTCTTGAAGTCAGTCGCCATGGGGCGATAGTGCGAATCTCCGGCATTCTGCTTGTCGACCACTCTGGCCATCTGCTCCAGAATGCCGAGCACGAACTCTCGCTTGATGACCCCATGCTGCAGCCAGTTGGCCATGTGCTGGCTTGAGATGCGCAGCGTTGCCCGATCCTCCATCAGGCCGACGTTGTGGATGTCCGGCACCTTGGAGCAACCGACGCCCTGTTCGACCCAGCGCACCACATAACCGAGCAGGCCTTGAGCATTGTTTTCGACTTCTGAGCGGATCTGGTCCAGAGACCAGTCAGGCTTGTCGACAACCGGGATGCTCAACAGGTCATCCAGCAGTTGTTCGCTGATATCGGCCAGTTTTATCTGTTGCAGCTCTTTCTGAATCTTGCGCACCTCGACCTTGTGATAGTGCAGCGCATGCAAGGTCGCAGCGGTCGGCGATGGCACCCAGGCGGTAGTGGCGCCCGCCTGTGGATGGATGATTTTCTGCTCCAGCATATCGGCCATGCGATCAGGCATTGCCCACATGCCCTTGCCGATCTGCGCCCGTCCGCGCAGGCCGCAGTTCAGACCGACCAGCACATTGTTACGCTCGTAGGCCTTGATCCAGGGCGTGTTTTTCATGTCGCCCTTGCGCAGCACCGGGCCAGCCTGCATGGCGCTGTGGATCTCGTCGCCGGTGCGATCCAGAAAGCCGGTGTTGATAAACGCAACCCGCGCCGAGGCGGCTTCGATGCAGGCCTTGAGGTTGACGCTGGTGCGGCGCTCTTCGTCCATGATGCCCATTTTCAGGGTGTGTCGCGGCAGCTTGAGCAGGTCCTCGATGCGGCTGAACAGATGATCGGCGAATGCCACTTCCTGGGGGCCGTGCATCTTGGGTTTGACGATGTAGATACTGCCTGCCCGTGAATTGCCGCGGCGCTTGAGGTCATGCAGACCGATCAGGCTGGTTATCACGCCGTCGAGAATGCCTTCGGGAATCTCATGTTCCTGACGATCCAGAATGGCCGGGTTGGTCATCAGGTGGCCGACGTTGCGGATCAACAACAGCGAGCGGCCCGGCAGCTTCAGCTCACCACCGTTGGCCGCCTGGTAGGCGCGATCGGCATTGAGGCGGCGGGTGATGGTCTTGCCGCCTTTTACCAGCTCTTCGCTCAGGTCGCCTTTCATCAGGCCCAGCCAGTTGCGATAGACCGACACCTTGTCGTCGGCATCCACGGCCGTCACCGAGTCTTCGCAGTCGATGATGGTCGACAGTGCTGACTCGATCAGCAGGTCCTTGATACCGGCCACATCATTGCTGCCAATGGCGTGCTTGTGATCGATCTGTATTTCAACATGCAGGCCATTGTTCTTCAGCAGCACGGCAGTGGGATGCTGAGGGTCGCCCTGATAGCCGAGGTATTTTTCCGGCTGTTGCAGGCCGGTTTCGCTGTCATCGGCCAGCCGGATCACCAGCTTGCCATCGTTGACTGCGTAATGCCGGGCATCGATATGCGTGCCACGGGCGAGGGGCGCGATTTCGTCCAGCAGTTCGCGGGCAAAGACAATGACTTTGGCGCCGCGCAGCGGGTTGTAACCGGCGCTGATTTCAGCACCTTCGCTGGTGGGAATCACATCGGTGCCGTACAGCGCGTCATACAGCGAACCCCAGCGTGCATTGGCCGCATTCAAAGCGTAGCGGGCGTTGCTGGCGGGCACCACCAGTTGCGGGCCGGACTGATCGCTGATCTCCAGGTCTACATTGGACGTGGTCGCGCAGACCTGCTCCGGTATCGGATGCAGATAACCGATGGATTGCAGAAAGCTGCGGTAGGCCGGCATATCGCTGATCGGGCCGGGATGTGCCTTGTGCCATTTATCCAGTTCGCCTTGCAGACGATCACGCTCGGCCAGCAGGTCGCGGTTCAGCGGAGCCAGGTCATGAACCAGCTCATCGAATCCCTCCCAGAACGCTTCACGATCAAGCCCGGTACCTGGAAGTACCTCTTCATCGATGAAACGTTGCAGAGTGACCGCCACTTTCAAGCGTTGGCATTTAATGAAATCAGTCATGGTCAGGCCTCATCCCTGGTGGTTTTGTTGAAAACAGGGGCAGGTAGGAGCGGATTTATCCGCGAGACGTCATTGAAGACGATATATCTCGGACGGATGTACAGTTTTTCGCGAATGAATTCGCTCCTACGGAAACTTCACTTTGCGCAAATCAATCGGCGTTCAGCGCCGCAATCCCGGTCTTGGCCACCTGGGCATCCTGATCCGCTTTCACGCCGGAGACGCCCACGGCACCGATGACCTGCCCATCGATAATCACCGGCACGCCGCCTTCCAGCGATGTCAGCAACGGCGCGCTGAGAAATGCCGTACGACCGCCATTGACCATCTCTTCATAACCCTTTGACTCGCGACGACCCAGTGCGGAAGTACGGGCTTTTTCGATGCTGATGTAACTGCTGATCGCGGCTGCACCGTCCAGACGCTCGAAGGCCAGAAGGTGACCACCGTCATCGACCACGGCAATGGACACGGCCCAGTCATTGGCCAGCGCCTCGTTGCGGGCGGCAGTCAGCATCTGGCTGACTTCGGTCTGGGTCAGAACGGCTTTGATTTTCATGGGATTCTCCAGAGTGGTTTTCAGTGAGATTCGGCAGGGTTGAGGGCCTGGTCGATCAGTTCGATCCAGTGCCTTACCGGTGTCCGGTTGGCGCCCGACAGGTGAGTCTGGCAGCCGATATTGGCAGTGGCTATAACGTTTGGCTTGCCGCTTTCCAGAGCGTTCATTCTGTTATCGCGCAATTGGCGTGATAACTCTGGCTGGGTGATGGAATAGGTGCCGGCCGAGCCGCAGCATAAATGCCCGTCGGGTACGGTTGTCAGGTTGAAGCCTAGCCGCGTCAGCACTCGCTCGACTTCCCCGCCCAGTTTTTGTGCGTGTTGCAAGGTGCAAGGGCAGTGGAATGCCAGCCGCAGGTCGCTTTTGATGCCAAGCGTCTGCAACGGTTCATCGCGCAGCACTTCCACCAGATCCTTGCTCAAGGCGCTGACCCGCGCAGCCTTGCTGGCATAGGCCGAGTCGTGGCGCAGCAGATGGCCATAGTCCTTTACAAAGGCACCGCAACCGCTGGCCGTCTGGACGATGGATTCGGCACCGTTTTCAATGGCGGGCCACCAGGCATCGATATTGCGCCGCGCCCGGTCCAGTCCGGCGTCCTGAGCGTTCAAATGATAGTCCACGGCGCCGCAGCAACCGGCTTCGCTGACAGGCAGCACGCTGATGCCCAGACGATCCAGCACTCGGGCAGTCGCCGCATTGGTATTGGGCGACAGGCCGGGCTGCACGCAGCCTTCCAGCAGTAGAACCTGACGCTCGTGGCGGTTTGCCGGGCGCGTGCCTGCCGGGTGTATCGAAGCCGGCAGTTTGGTCTTGAGGCTGTCAGGCAGCAACGGGCGAAAGGTATTGCCCAGTTGCGTCAGGGACTTGAACAGTCCTGCATGGGGCACCACATGGCGAAGGCTGTCGCGCAACAGGCGCTGGCCTAGCGGGCGAGGCACAGCGGCGTCCACCACGGCTCGTCCGATGTCCAGCAGGTTGTGATAGTCCACGCCGGAAGGGCAGGTGGTTTCGCAATTGCGGCAGCTCAGACAGCGGTCCAGATGCAACTGGGTTTTCTCGGTGACTTCATTGCCTTCCAGAACCTGCTTGATCAGATAGATCCGCCCGCGAGGGCCATCCAGTTCATCGCCGAGTAGTTGATAGGTCGGGCAGGTGGCATTGCAGAAACCGCAATGCACGCAACTGCGCAGGATGCGCTCGGCTTCTTCGGCCCGAGGCAATTGTCTGGCGTGTTCGCTGAGGGTGGTCTGCATGGTCAGAACTCCGCGTACATTCGGCCAGGGTTGAAGATGCCCTGTGGATCGAGCCGGGCTTTTAGTTGTTGGTGATAGCGCAGCAAGGGTGTGGCCAGCGGCTGGAACGGATTGTCTTCGTTACCCGCCTGATAGCAGGTTGCATGGCCGCCGATGGCCTTGATCATGCGACGGATCGTGTCGCCTTCGGCATCGGATTTCAGCCAGCGTTGTGCGCCGCCCCAGTCGATCAGTTGCTCGCCGGGCAAATCCAGCACGCCAGTATTGTTGGGGACCGACAAGCGCCATAGCGGACGGCTGTCGAGAAAGAAGTCCAAGCGCTGTTCGTTCAGCTTCTGCCAGTAACTGGCGTCCAGTGCCTGACCGCCGAGTCGGTCCCGCGCAGCGTTTACCGAGCCTTCACCTCCTTCAAGGCGCAGATACAGGACGCTGCCATCATGACTGGCGGCGCTGATCGGCATCGGCTGCTGTCCCCACTGGACCAGGCGTTGCAGAGCCTGAGCACTGTTCATTTCCAGGGCAATGCTGCTGCACTGGCGCGGTTTGGGCAGGACCTTGAGCGAGACTTCGGTCAACAGCCCAAGGCAACCGAGACTGCCCGTCATCAGCCGAGAAACGTCGTAACCGGCGACGTTTTTCATCACTTCACCGCCAAAGCGCAAATGCTTGCCCAGCCCGGTAATTACCCGCGTACCCAGCATGAAATCCCGCACCGAACCGGACCATGGCCTGCGCGGCCCGGACAGTCCGGCGGCGACGACGCCTCCTATGGTCGCTTCACCAAACGCCGGTGGTTCGCAAGGCAACATCTGCCCGGCATCATCGAGTACTTGCATCAGTTCGCTCAACGGCGTGCCGGCGCGAGCGGTAATCACCAGCTCCGTGGGGTCGTAGCTGACAATGCCCCGGTGTTCGCGGGTGTCGAGCACTTTACCTGTCACGTTGCGGCCCAGGAAATGCTTGCTGTTGCCGCCCTGAATCCTCAAGGGCGTAGCGTCTTGCAGGGCCAGATTGATCTGATCGAGCAGGCTCTGGCTGGCATCGCGGTCATGGGTGGTCGCCATCAGAAACGCTCCAGTTCAGGGAAGGGCAACTGACCTGCATGAATATGCATGGCCCCGAATTCCGCACAGCGATGCAGGGTCGGGATGTTCTTGCCGGGGTTGAGCATGCCACTAGCGTCGAAAGCCGCTTTGATGGCATGGAAAAAGGTCAGCTCATCGCTGTTGAACTGGGCACACATCTGATTGATCTTCTCGCGGCCAACACCGTGTTCGCCGGTGATGCTGCCGCCCACGGCAACGCACAGCTCAAGGATCTTGCCGCCCAGGTTTTCGGCGCGCTCCAGTTCGCCGGGCTGGTTGGCATCGAACAGAATCAGCGGGTGCATGTTGCCGTCTCCGGCATGGAACACATTGGCAACCCGCAGGCCGTATTCTTCGGACAATCGGGTGATGCCCTGCAAGACACCGGGCAGCTCACGGCGCGGAATAGTGCCGTCCATGCAGTAGTAATCCGGCGACAGACGCCCGACCGCCGGGAATGCATTCTTGCGCCCGGCCCAGAAGCGCACCCGTTCGGCTTCGTCCCTGGCCTGGCGCAGCTCGGTGGCACCGGCGCGGGTCAACACTTCCCGGACGCGTTGGCAGTCATCATTCACGTCGGCTTCGACGCCATCGAGTTCACACAGCAGGATGGCTTCGGCATCGACCGGATAACCGGCATGGATGAAATCCTCGGCCGCACGAATCGCCAGGTTATCCATCATTTCCAGTCCACCGGGGATGATCCCGGCTGCGATGATGTCGCCCACGGCGCGCCCGGCTTTTTCCACCGAATCAAAGGCTGCCAGCAGCACTTTGGCCACTTGAGGTTTGGGCAACAGCTTGACTGTCACTTCGGTGATGACACCCAGCATGCCTTCGGAGCCTGTAAACAGCGCCAGCAGATCGAAGCCCGGCGAGTCCAGCGCTTCGCCGCCCAGAGTCATGGGTTCACCTTCGACGCTGAGCATTTCGACCTTGAGCAGGTTGTGGACGGTCAGGCCGTACTTGAGGCAATGCACACCACCTGCGTTTTCCGCGACATTGCCGCCGATGGAGCAGGCGATTTGCGAGGAAGGATCCGGCGCGTAATAAAGGCCATGGGGTGCCGCTGCCTGGGAGATCGCCAGGTTGCGCACGCCCGGTTGGACGCGGGCCAGACGGGCGGCGGGGTCGATTTCCAGGATCTGATTGAAGCGCGCCATTACCAGCAGCACGCCTTTCTCCAAGGGCAAGGCTCCACCGGAAAGTCCTGTGCCTGCACCTCGGGCCACTACCGGCACACGCCGTTCGTGGCACAACCTGAGCAAGGTCTGTACTTCTTCGATATGCCGAGGCAATGCCACCAGCATGGGCGTGGTGCGATAGGCGGACAGGCCATCGCATTCGTAGGGCCGAAGCTCTTCGGGGCGATGCAGGATGTCCAGGTCGGGCAACTGCCGTTGCAGATCATCAAGCAGTTGCTGCTTGTCGACCTCCGGCAGGGCGCCGTCGATGCGTTCGTCGTAAAGAATATTCATGGTGCAACCCAAATGTTGTTTTTGTAGGGCTTGCGTACAGCGACTGGCTTGCATCATTGGTGCTGCGGGCCTTACTGTCCATGCTTTACAGGAGTGGTCGAACCAGTTTTTCAAGAGGTTGCGGCGCTTTATCTTGAAAAATACCTTTTTAATCAATACCTTGTTATTGGTTTGGTTCGCCATCGGTTTTCCCCTGAATCTGGTCATACCAGTTGGAGTGAGGATGAACGGTTCCAGGAAGCCGCGGCCGACACAAGTGGCGGATGTGGTCTGTGAACGTATCGAGCGGCTGATCGTCGATGGCGTCCTGAAAGTGGGGCAGCTCTTGCCCTCCGAGCGTCGCCTGACCGAAAAGCTTGGCGTTTCCCGTACGGCCTTGCGTGAAGGGCTGAAGCTGCTGCGGGCGCGGGGGATTATCGAAACCGAGCAGGGCAAAGGTTCGTTTGTCGCCCACATGAATAGCCAGCAGCAGGTTTCACCGCTGATGCACCTGTTCGGTTCGCAGCCGCGCACCCTGTATGACCTGTTTGAAGTGCGCAGCCTGCTGGAAGGCGAGTCGGCGCGGCTGGCAGCCTTGCGCGGCACCGATGCGGATTTTGTATTGATCACCCGCAGCTATGACGCCCTGGTCGCAGCCCAGAGCCAGGAACTGGAAGCCAGCGAGCATGCCCGTCTCGATCATGCTTTCCATCTGGCCATCTGCGAAGCCTCGCATAATCCGGTGCTGGTGCAGACCTTGCGCTCGCTCACCGACCTGCTGCTCAACACCGTCTATGCCTCGGTCAACAACCTCTATCATCGTGAGCCGCAGAAGCGTCAGATCGACCGCCAGCATGCCCGCCTGTACAACGCCGTGACCGGTCGTCTCCCTGAGCATGCCCGCAAGGCGGCCCTCGCGCATATCCAGAGCATCAGCGAAAACCTGCGGGAAATTGAAAACGAAGAGCAGCGGTTGGTGCGCTCGACCTTGCGGCTGCAAGGCTGGACTTGAGGGATTGCTTGACAGGTGGAGGGCGATCACGCAATTTACGCATAACGTAATGTATTTACGAAAATAATAACGAGCTTTCGCGAATGAATTCGCTCCCACGAGATAGGGCCTGGCCTGGCCTGTTTACCTATTACCGTTCGACGGCCAGTTATCGTGTGCGCATCGCTCTGGCGCTCAAGGGGCTGGATTACACCGCAATTGCGGTCAATCTGGCCGGTGATAGCGGTGAACACCTCAAGCCGCCATACAAGGCCATCAATCCACAGTGTCGCGTACCTGCCTTGCAGCTTGAGAGCGGTGAAGTCATTACCCAGTCGCCGGCCATTATCGAATACCTTGAAGAGCGCTATCCGCAGCCACCTCTGCTTGCATCGGATTTGCTGCTGCGCGCCAGGCAACGAGCAGTGGCGGCGGTGATCGGTTGTGATATCCATCCGCTGCACAACGTTTCGGTGCTCAACCGATTGCGCGGCCTGGGGCATGACGAGGCCGCCATTACCGACTGGATTGGCCACTGGATAGGCGAGGGGCTCAATACCGTCGAGCAGTTGATTGACGGGACGGCGTTCTGTCTGGGGGATGTGCCCAGCGTGGCGGATGTGTATCTTTTACCGCAGGTCTATGCGGCGCGGCGCTTCAAGGTTGACCTGAGCGCTTGGCCACGTATCGCGCAGGTCGAGCAACGGGCGCTGCAATCTCCTGCCTTCCTGAAGGCTCACCCGGATGCACAACCGGACAAGCCAGACTAGGCTGAAACTTATGAAAACATTGGGTCTGCAACTGATTTTTGGTGATTTCCTCGCCCGCAGTGTTCGGGGCGTTCCTTGTGCGCCGCCCGCAGAAAAGTGATGTGAGCTGTCCCGCGTTCTCACTTTTCCTGCAAGGAGCCAGACCATGGCTGATCTATACGAAAACCCGATGGGCCTGATGGGCTTTGAATTCATCGAATTCGCCTCACCGACCCCTAATGCCCTTGAGCCTGTCTTCGAGATGATGGGCTTCACCAAGGTTGCGACCCATCGCTCCAAGGATGTGGTGCTGTATCGCCAGGGCGCGATCAACCTGATTCTCAACAACGAACCCCACAGCCTGGCGTCGTACTTTGCGGCGGAACACGGGCCGTCGGTGTGCGGCATGGCGTTTCGGGTCAAGGATGCGCAAAAGGCCTATAGTCGTGCCCTTGAGCTGGGTGCCCAGCCTCTGGAAATCGCCACCGGGCCGATGGAATTGCGCCTGCCTGCAATCAAGGGCATCGGCGGCGCTCCGCTGTACCTGATCGACCGTTTTGGCGAAGGCACTTCGATCTATGATATCGACTTCAATTTCATCGAAGGCGTGGACCGGCATCCCGAGGGCGCAGGCCTGAAATTCATCGATCACCTGACCCACAACGTCTATCGCGGGCGCATGGCGTACTGGGCGAACTTCTATGAAAAGCTGTTCAACTTTCGTGAAATCCGCTACTTCGACATCAAGGGCGAATACACCGGCCTGACATCGAAAGCCATGACCGCGCCCGACGGCATGATCCGTATTCCCTTGAACGAAGAGTCCTCCAAAGGCGCAGGCCAGATCGAAGAATTCCTGATGCAGTTCAATGGCGAAGGCATCCAGCATGTGGCGTTCTTCACCGATGACCTGATCAAGACCTGGGATGCCCTGAAAGCCATCGGCATGCGCTTCATGACCGCGCCGCCGGAAACCTACTACGAAATGCTCGAAGGCCGCCTGCCTGACCATGGCGAGCCGGAAGCCGAATTGAAATCCCGCGGCATCCTGCTCGATGGCTCGTCCGAAGGCGGGCAGCGTCGTCTGCTGTTGCAGATCTTCTCCGAAACCCTGATGGGGCCGGTGTTCTTCGAGTTCATCCAGCGCAAGGGCGATGATGGATTCGGCGAAGGCAATTTCAAGGCACTGTTTGAGTCGATCGAGCGGGATCAGATTCGGCGCGGAGTGTTGATGGCAGAGGAGTAGGTGGGGGGAGAGCTGCAAGCTGCAAGCTGCAAGCTTCAAGCTATAAGCTGCAAGAAAGAGCAGATGGGCTTCTAATCTTGCAGCTTGCAGCTTACTGGCTTTCCGCCCCCATCCTTCCACTGATCGCCCGCGCTACTTCTATCAACCTCTCTGCCGCAAGGTCCTGCGCCTTGCCTGTCAGGAGCGCGCCCGAACCTACCACCGTCACCACGCCTGCCAGTTTATTGCCCATGGCAAAGACCGGAGACGACACCGCGTTGACTCCAGGCATCAGCAATCCTTGAATCTGATGCACGCCGTTGGCGCGAATCTGTTCGACATGTTGTTCGACGTCCTTGAGCTGCGCGGCGTTCAGGTGAGGGGTTTCCTGTTCTCGCAGGGCGGTGGTTTCGCTGGCGGCCAGGAAGCTGGCGAACACCAGGCCGGTGGAGGAACTGAGCAGCGGCAAGACCGAACCGATCTGCGTCACCAGCGTGACGGCGCCTGTGGAGGGCTCGACATACACGACCGTCGGCCCTTTGTTGCCCCAGACCGCCAGGAAGCAGGTCTGATTCAGCTCGTCACGCAAGGTCGCCAGATGCGGCGCAGCGACCTTCAGTACATCCAGCTTGCCCAGCGAGGCCAGCCCTACCTGCAGGGCTTCGCGGCCCAGCCCGTAGTGGTTGGTGACGCCGTCCTGCTCGGCAAAACCGCTGGCAATCAGCGCTTGCAGGTAGCGATGCACCTTGCTGGCCGGCATCCCCAGGTGCTCGGCCAGTTTCGACAGCGAGGTCGAAGGCGTCAGTTCGGCCAGGGCCTTGAGTACACCCAGACCGACTTCGGCGGCCTGAACCTTTTGCTGGCGTCCGCTTGCAGGGCTTTCGATTTCATCGGTCATGGGAAGGGCGCCAATCTGGAAAGGCAGCTTTATAGCTTGACCACACCTCAAACTCAAATTACGTTATTCGTAATCCGTTTACGATTTTTGAATCGCCGCTATGCGACCCCATAAAAACAAGAGGTCCAGATGCCTATCCATCAAGAACCACTGGCTTACCAGTCCGGTTTCGGCAATCACTTCAGCAGTGAAGTGCTGCCCGGCGCGTTGCCGATTGGTCAGAACTCTCCGCAAAAACACCCGTCAGGGCTGTATGCCGAACTGCTGTCCGGCACGGCTTTCACGGTCCCGCGCGCCGAAGCCCGGCGTACCTGGCTTTACCGGATCAAGCCCTCGGCAGCTCATCCTCGCTATGAGCGCCTGGCCCGGCAGATCACAGGGCTTGAGCAAGGGCCGATCACACCCAATCGCCTGCGCTGGAATGCCTTCGATATTCCCGCCGAACCCACGGATATCATCGACGGCCTGATTGCTCTGGCCAGTACCAGTGCAGCGGATCAGGCCGAGGGCGTGAGCATTTACGTGTACCGGGCCAACGCCTCGATGCAGCGGGCATTCTTCAATGCCGATGGCGAATGGCTGGTGGTGCCGCAGCAGGGGCGGTTGCGCATCGTCACCGAGCTTGGGCTGCTGGATATAGAGCCTCAGGAAATCGCGGTACTGCCGCGAGGCATGAAATTCACCGTGCAACTGCTGGAGGCCACTGCTCGAGGCTATATCTGTGAGAACCACGGCTGTGCGCTACGCCTGCCGGATTTGGGACCTATCGGCAGCAACGGCTTGGCCAACCCGCGAGATTTTCTGGCACCCACCGCCCGTTTCGAGAATAGCGATGCGCCGGTTGAACTGGTGCAGAAGTTTCTCGGTGAGCTGTGGTCCACGCAACTGGATCATTCGCCCTTCGACGTGGTGGGCTGGCATGGCAACAATGTGCCATACAAATATGACCTGCGTCGCTTCAACACTATCGGCACGGTCAGTTTCGATCACCCGGACCCGTCGATTTTCACTGTGCTCACGGCACCGGGCGCGGTGCTCGGGCAGGCCAATATCGATTTCGTGATCTTCCCGCCGCGCTGGATGGTGGCGGAAAACACTTTCCGGCCTCCGTGGTTCCACCGCAACCTGATGAACGAATTCATGGGGCTGATCGAGGGTGTCTACGATGCCAAGGCCGAAGGCTTCATGCCCGGCGGTGCGTCGCTGCATAACTGCATGAGCGCCCACGGCCCCGACAATGCCACCGCAGAAAAAGCCATCGCCGCCGAGCTAAAACCTCACAAGATAGATAACACCCTGGCCTTCATGTTCGAGACCGGCAAGGTCCTGCGCCCCAGCCGCTATGCCTTGAACTGTGAACAACTGCAACGCGACTACGACGCTTGCTGGAATGACATGGCCAGCCTCTTCAATAAGGGACAGCCTTGATGAATGCTTCTTCAACCCGCCAAAGCTGGATTGCCTCGGCCAACGGCCATCCTGATTTCCCCTTGCAGAACCTGCCGCTGGGTGTGTTCAGCCACGGTAATACAGGCCTCCGTGGCGGCGTGGCCATCGGTGATCAGGTGTTCGATCTGCAAGCGGCGGTACAGGCCGGTTTCTTCGAAGGCGAAGCGCAGAAGGTCGCCGAGGTCGCCAGCCGTGATCAGTTGAATGACTTCTTTGCACTGGGTGCAACAGCGCGGCGGACCTTGCGTCATACCTTGTTGCACCTGCTCGCAGAAGACAGTCCGCAACGTACTCGCCTGGAAGCCGTCAGTAATCTGCTGCATCCGATGAGCGAGTGCCGCCTGCATGTGCCGGCGAGGGTAGGGGATTACACCGATTTCTACGTCGGCATCCACCACGCCACTAACGTCGGCAAACTGTTCCGTCCGGACAATCCTTTGCTGCCCAATTACAAGTACGTCCCCATTGCCTATCACGGTCGGGCGTCAACGCTGTGCATCTCCGGTACACCGGTCAAACGCCCCAATGGCCAGACCTTGGCTGCGGGTCAGGAAGTGCCGACATTCGGTCCCTGCAAGCGGCTGGATTACGAGCTGGAAATGGGCGTGTGGATCGGGCCGGGCAATGAACAGGGTACGTCGATTGCGATTGACCGGGCGAGCGAGCACATCGCCGGTTTCTGCCTGCTCAACGACTGGTCGGCACGGGATATCCAGGCCTGGGAATACCAGCCGCTGGGGCCGTTCCTGTCCAAGAGTTTTGCCACGACGATTTCTGCCTGGGTGGTGACTGCCGAAGCCCTGGCTCCGTTTCGCAGCCCTCAACCGCCACGTCCCGGAGGTGATCCGCAGCCGTTGTCGTACCTGCTCGATCCTGCTGATCAGGAAAGCGGTGCGCTGGATATCGAACTGGAAGTCCTGCTGCTGACCGAGCAGATGAAGGCTCAGGGTCTGGAGCCCTATCGTCTGGCCTTGAGCAACAGCCTGAACATGTACTGGACCGTGGCGCAGATGGTCACGCACCACAGCGTCAACGGTTGCAAGCTGCAACCGGGTGATCTGTTCGGCACCGGAACCTTGTCCGGTCCGCAGGCCGGGCAGTTCGGCAGCCTGCTGGAGATGACCGAAGGCGGCAAGCAAGCGGTGACGCTGCCCAATGGCGAAGAGCGGCGTTTCCTGGAGCGGGGCGATGAAGTGATCCTGCGCGCCCGCTGTCATCGCGAAGGGCAGGTGTCGATCGGGTTTGGCGAGTGCAAGGGTGTGGTAGTGAGTTAACGTTTGAACCGCTCCCGATACGCCTGGGGCGTGACCGACAAGGCCCGCAGAAAACTGCGACGCAGTGTCTCTTCGCTGCCAAAGCCGCATTGTGATGCGATGCGTTTGATGGCCAATGTGCTTTCACTCAACAGCCGACGCGCAGCTTCCACGCGAAGCTGCTCGACAGCCTTGGCCGGTGTAGTGCCGGTCTGGGCGCTGTAATGGCGTACGAAACTGCGCTCGCTCATGCCCACACGAGCGGCGAGGCTGGCGACCGACAAGTCGCCCTCCAGATTCTCCATCAGCCAGCCATGCAAGTCGGCGAAGCGGTTTTCCGTGGGATGGCTGGCTTGCTGCATCGACAGCGCGTTGCTGAATTGTGCCTGCCCGCCGGGTCGCTTGAGAAACACCACCAGATCACGGGCCACTGCCAGCGCCATGGCATGCCCGAGGTCCTGTTCGATCAGGGCCAGCGCCAGGTCTATACCCGCCGTAACCCCTGCCGAGGTCCAGAAGCGCCCGTCATTGATAAAGATCGGGTCGGGGTCGACCCGCAAGCTCGGGAAGCGTTTGGCCAGTCGCTCGCAACTGTCCCAATGGGTGACCACGCGCCGATTATCCAGCAGCCCGGTCTGCGCCAGGATAAACGCGCCGGAGCAGACGGATGTCACACGCCGCGCTGTCGTGGCCTGTTGCTGTATCCAGTTCAAAAGCTCTGCATTTTCCATGGCTGCGCTGATGCCTCGACCTCCGGCAATTATCAAGGTGTCGCAAGGCTCGTCGGCGGGCAGCGGCCCTGTCTGCAAACCCAACCCGGCTGACGACATGACACTGCCGGGCTCGGCTGCTACCACTTTCATGGCATAAGGCTGCGGTTTGCCCAGGCCTTCCAGGCGGCGATTGGCCGAGGCGAAGACCTGCAATGGTCCGCAGACATCCAGGACCTGAACATCGACGAAGGCGACGATATGGACGATTTTCGGGCTGTCAGCCATGCAGAAACCTTTATCGAGACGATTGGCGTAATTAGTGGGTTTTATGGCATATCTGCCAAAGGCTATCCAGATACAGTTCATGCGTCCACCCACTTTCTGCATGGAGTTACCGAGATGACGTTGCATATCGGCCTGCTGGTGTTTCCCGATGTACAGCAACTGGACCTGACCGGGCCTTACGAAGTCTTTGCCTCGTTGCTTGACGTCAAGGTGCACCTGATCTGGAAGACTCTGGATCCGCTGACAGCCAGCACGAGGCTGGTACTGGTGCCGACGGTGGATTTCAATGATTGCCCGCCGCTGGATGTCATTTGCATTCCCGGTGGCCTTGGCATCAATGCCTTGCTGGAGGACGAGCAAACACTGGCGTTCATCAAGCTTCAGGCGCGCACGGCCCGTTATGTCACGTCCGTATGCACCGGCGCATTGGTGCTGGGGGCTGCCGGGTTATTACAAGGACGGCGCGCAACCACGCATTGGGCCTCGCATTCGTTGCTGGCGGCCTTTGGGGCCATTGCCACTCAAGGGCGCGTGGTGCGCGATGGCAACCTGTTGACCGGCGGCGGAGTGACGGCGGGGATCGATTTTGCCCTGACGCTGGTGGCCGAACTCTTCGATGAAGAGCAGGCTCAGGCGATTCAGCTGCAATTGGAATACGCTCCTGCACCGCCGTTCAATGCGGGCTATCCAACGACTGCGCCTGCCAGGGTTCTGGCCGTGACTCATCAGCGGTTGGCCAAATCCCTTGAGCAGCGGCACGAGATTGTCAGGCGAGTCACTGAGCGGGCTTGACTTCGTACCAGCCCAGGAACATGTCCAGCGTCGATTCGATGACTTCGTTCTGTTTCTCGGGCGTGAGGATTTCGGCATTGAGGGTCAGTTGCGGCCAGAAGGCGAATGCCTTGAGCAGGGCATGCACCTGGGACGCCGCGAAGCCCGGGTCGACGGGTTTCAGGCGCTCATCCTTCTGGGCGGCGCGAATCCAGGCTGAGAAGGTTTCTTCACGCTCGTTGAGACGAGCCATCCAGGTCTGGGCGCGATCGGGAGAGTGAACAGTGGCACCAACGACGACGCGTGCCAGGTCCAGGAAGTTGCTGTCCGTCAGGGAATCCATCTTGTTTCGCAACAAGTCGCGCAACTGTTCGCGCAGGCTGGTATCGCGGTGATAAGGGGCCTCTGGCGAGGGCGCTGCGCACGTCCAGAGGCGCTGGATGATTTCTGCGAAAAGCTCTTCCTTGCTGGGGAAGTGGTTGTAGACCGTACGTTTTGAAACCTCGGCCCGTGCGGCAATGCGATCCATGCTGGTGACTTCGAAGCCGCGATCACGAAACTCGGCAATGGCTGCCATGACAATGGATTCGCGTTTCTGGTCGGTAAGTCGCATGGGGGCTTTCATAGGTTCGCTTCAAACGTGCGTTTAGAGAAAAGTACACTCGGCAGTTTACTTGTCGTGGTGAATGATGCAAGCTTAAAACTACACCGTGTAGTGTAAAACACAGTTACACATTTTTCACGCTACGTCCCGCAAGGTGCGTTTAGCTTGAAGCAGTACGTCAGGAATCTCGACCTGTTCTCAGGAGTCAGCAAATCATGGCCATGACAAACCCCAAAACAGATACCTCTTCATTGCCTGTCCTGTCGCGGCACGAGGGGCGCTACCGCAACCATGCGCCAGTCAAGTCGCTGGGGTTTGTCCGCACTCTAGGGGTGTTCTGGAATGCCATGTTCAACAAGCCCCGTGACACGAGGCCTGCCGGCGAGATTCCTGTTCAGCCTCTGTCACGCCAGCAATTGCTGGCGGCACCGGACAATACGGTGTTTCGCCTCGGGCACTCCACGGTGCTGCTCAAGTTGCACAATCAGTTCTGGCTGACCGATCCGGTCTTTGCCGAGCGTGCTTCGCCGGTGCAGTGGGCCGGCCCGAAGCGTTTTCATCAGCCGCCGATCAGCCTTGAAGAACTGCCGCCGCTCAAGGCAGTAATCCTCTCGCACAACCACTACGATCATCTCGATCACATGACCATCAAGACCCTGATGGACAAGACCGAACACTTCCTGGCACCCCTGGGCGTGGGCGACACCCTGATCGAGTGGGGCGTGCCTGAGCACAAGGTCCGGCAACTGGATTGGTGGCAGTCCACCGAGGTGTCGGGTGTTCGTTTCGTCGCCACGCCCTCGCAGCACTTTTCCGGACGAACCCTGCTCGACAGCAATCAGACCCTCTGGGCTTCCTGGGTGATTATTGCGAATGAGCAGCGGATCTTCTTCAGCGGCGATTCTGGCTACTTCGATGGCTTCAAGACCATCGGCGAGCAATACGGGCCTTTCGACCTGACGCTGATGGAAACCGGTGCCTACAACGTCCAGTGGCCGGATGTGCATATGCAACCGGAGCAAACCCTGCAAGCGCATATCGACCTGCGTGGCCGCTGGTTGCTGCCGATTCACAATGGCACCTTCGATCTGGCGATGCATGCCTGGCACGAACCCTTTGATCGCATTCTGGCGCTGGCCTGGGAGAAGAATGTTTCCATTACCACGCCGCTCATGGGGCAGCCGTTCTACATCCAGTACCCGTGCCGTGGTGAAACCTGGTGGCTGGAAGTGGGGGAAGCCGATGAGTCGGTAGAGCCTGCCAAGGCTGCGGTTACCAGGCAGCCTCATGCACGTTGCGACTGCCGTCAGCAAAATGCCTGATGCATCGAGGCTTGTTACACCCTGTAATGATGTGAGGTTTCAAAGAATCCCGTGACGTTGAAGGGGAGACGGCGTGATCGTGTTTTGATGTTATCTTGCTAGTGCTGACCTGATCTGCCGTCAGTGCCACGAGAAAACTCGATGCTCAACAGTAATGCCCTCAGAAAGCTCGACATGCAGGACCTGATGGTCTTCGTTTCGGTTTACGAGCAGCGTAATCTGACACTGGTGTCGGAAGCACTGCATGTCAGTCAGTCGACGGTCAGTTACTGCTTGAAGAAGTTGCGGGCCAACTTCGAAGACGACTTGTTCATCAGTACCCGCAATGGCATGCGCCCGACGCGCAAGGCCATTGCCATGCACAGTCATGTGCAGCAGATCCTGCAAAAGATCAATCTGTGCCATGACGGCCTGCAACTGTTCAACCCTACCAGCCGGCAGACAACCTTCACGGTCTGTGCTCCCGAGTATTTCGAGCTGCTGGTCCTGCCGCACCTGATGCGCAGCTTTATCGCTGCCGGATTTACCGTGACCGTCAACGTTCAAAAGCTGAGCAAGGAGCTGCCTGCCCAGGCGCTGAATGAGGGCCAGTTCGATCTGGCTTTGTGTTTCGGCCCTGGCTTTCATCGCATTCCCGAAGGGCTTATGAGCCAGGTTCTGCTGGAAGACGATCTGGTCTGCGTCATGGACGCCCAGTTCGCGCCCCAGTGTGCCAGCATCGATCTCGAAACCTTCACCCAGCGCCATCATGTGTACCCGACACCCTGGACGTCCGACACCAATATGGTGGATGGCTGGTTGCAGCGCCAGGGACGCGAGCGACACATCATTACCCGCGCCAACAGCTATCGTGCTGCGCTGCAAATGCTTGAAGGGACCGATTTCATCCTGGTCCTGCCGCGTCGTATCCAGACCTTGCTGGCCAATGAACCCTGGGTTGCCGTATTTGAACTGCCTCCTGATTTGCCGGAATTCACTCTGGATATGGTCTGGAGCAGGCATGTCGAGGAAGACGAAGCCAATGGCTGGTTTCGCGAGCAGGTGGTGAAGGTGTGTGCGGAGCAAGGGTTGCTCTGAGTCATCATGTTGCGTTTGAAGGCGGCAGGGCCGGGAAGACGCCATTTCTGACGATACCTATGCAATGGTCGGACAAGCGGAGAATTGCCCGGTCCGGTCGTGCATTGCGCTGTCCTGCATGAGGGGATTTGGCAAGGAAAAGCAGAAAAATCAAAATTTGTGAAAATTTTGCGAATTAATGAAGGCAATATGATGTCACAGGAGCGCTTCCTGAAATTTTCTTCATCTGGTTCCTTCTCCTTCCTTGCGAGTTCGCAACATGAATATTCTGAGTCAGTCCAAATTCTCGACCAAACTGCTGGCAGCTTTCATCGCTTGTGCCCTGATTACCTTGGCCGTGGGTGGCTTGGGTATGGTTGGAATCAGTCGACTGTCCGATGCGCTGGCATTGACCTTTTCCAACAATCTGGTCTCGGTGGGTAACACCAATGAAACGCTGACCAGCCTGACGGCCCACAACCGTGGTCTCTACAGATTGCTTGATGCCCAGGATGGCGGCGTACCGGAGGCGGACAAGGAGAGGGTTCGCCAGGCACTGGCTGCGGACCTGGAACGTATGCAGAAGGTGTTTGCCACTTACCGTGCCACGCCTCTGGAGAGCGATGAGAAAGCTGCCGGTGATGAGTTCGAGAAGCTCATGCCTGCTTATATCTCGGGTGCCAGAAAGGTGTCTGAACTCATGACGGCAGGTAACCTGACCGAGGCACGCAGTCGCCTGAATACCCTGTCTGGTGAGGACTTTGTGAAAGCTCGCAGCCTGTTGCGGGTCATGATTGACTCCAACAATCGCCAGATCAAGGAAGGCGCGATTGCCGCTGCCGAACTCAAGTCCAGTTCTACATTGATGCTGTTGGCAGGGATCGCGATTGCCTTTGTGGTTGCAATCATTCTGGGCATCCTGATTACCCGCATGATTACCGGTCCTCTGGCTATTGCAGTCGCCAGTGCCCAGCGCATCGCCAAGGGTGATCTGACTCAACCCATCGCTTCTGATCGTGGCGACGAAGCCGGCCAATTGCTCAATGCGTTGTCCGATATGCAGGGCGGTCTCAAATACACCATTCAGGAGATCGCCAGCGCTTCGGGGCAACTGGCTTCGGCTGCCGAGGAACTGAGCGCCGTCACCGACGAAAGCACTCGCGGGCTGACCCGTCAGAATGACGAAATCCAGCAGGCGGCCACGGCCGTCAACCAGATGACAGCAGCGGTCGAAGAGGTTGCCCGCAACGCCGTTTCGACTTCCGAAGCCTCGAAAACCGCTACGGACGATGCTGTGCAAGGCCGTGGCCAGGTGGATCAGACCGTCAAGGGCATCACCACCATGGTCAGCGAAATTACTCAGTCGACCGAGGCGGTTGCGCAACTGGCGGGTCATGTACGGGATATCAGCAAGGTGCTGGAAGTGATCCGCAGCATTGCTGAACAGACCAATCTGCTGGCGTTGAACGCTGCCATTGAAGCCGCCCGTGCCGGTGAGCAGGGACGCGGTTTTGCCGTGGTGGCCGATGAAGTGCGTGCGCTTGCTCATCGCACTCAAGCCTCGACCGTGGAAATCGAAGGCATGATCGGTACTGTCCAGGCGGGTGCCGACGGTGCGGTTGCGGCCATGGGCAAAAGCCTGTCGCTGGCCACCAATACTCAGGAGCTGGCAGAGCGTGCAGGTTCAGCGCTGGTCAAGATTACCGACGGTGTCGCGACCATCAACGAGCGCAATCTGGTGATTGCTTCTGCTTCCGAAGAGCAGGCCCAGGTGGCCCGTGAAGTGGACCGCAACCTGCTGAACATCCAGGACCTCTCGACCCAGAGCGCGGCGGGTGCCAACCAGACCAGTGCGTCGAGTCAGGAGCTTTCGCGTCTGGCCACGTCTTTTAACGTGCTGGTGGCGAAGTTTCAGCTTTGAGGTTCTAGCGTTTTTCAGGGTTAGAGGAGGGCAGGATCACTGAGGGTGAGTGATCCTGCCTTTTTCATTCAGGAAGGATTTTGTTCCTTTCGACCATCGCAATGATGGTTTCCAGCAGTTCGGCCTTTGCCTGGGCTGAGGTGATCTCTGCGCTCGCAGCGGCAGTGGACAAGGCTTCAGCAGCACCCAGCATCGCTCGCAGGCCAGCCTGTGAAATGACGCCTGAGGGTGAAAACGGAGCCAGGGCATTTCGGCACTTTTCCAGAAAGATGGCCTCGTACTCCCGCTTTACCTTCTCAAGCTCCGGAGAGCTGGCCAGTGCGGCGACGACACCTGATATTTCGCCCCCATGCAAAACGACGCAGTCCACATAGGACGATGCAATGATATCGGCCTTGTTGAGCAGGGTCGCATCGCTTGTCTGAAAGGCCGCGTCCATAAGGGCTGTCTGGCGTTCATCGAAGTCCTTGTAGAGCGTTGCCAGCAATCCGGCCCGGGTGCCGAAATGGTCATAGACCACGGGCTTGGTCACGCCAGCCTGCTCGGCGAGCCGCCCCAGCGTCAGCGCTTCAGTCCCTTCCTCGCGCACCAGTTGCCATGCCACGTCGAGCAATTGGCGGTGTCGGTCATCTCGCGATAACCGGCGGCGCGGTTGCGGGTCCGGGTTCTGTGGTGACGTGTCAGTGCTTGACATGGAAACCTACCAAAAGTAACTTAATGGCATAACTTACTAAAAGTATATAAGCGTCGTCTTTCATCCGCAATCAACAGGAGTGTTCTCTATGCATGCGCTCATCGTGGTCGCTCATCACGACCCACAGTCACTCACCCATAGTCTGGCGGCACAGGTCGCAGAAGGGCTGATGCTTGCTGATCCCGGGCATACGTTTGAAATCGCGGATCTGTTTGCCGAGTCATTCGATCCGAGATTCAACATGGCCGATCACGCTGTTCATCGCGAAAAGGCTTCGCCACCTGCCGATGTGCTCGCAGAGCAGGCCAGGATCGAGCGGGCGGATGCCTTGGTACTGGTTTATCCGGTCTATTGGTGGTCGATGCCTGCGATCCTTAAAGGCTGGATTGATCGGGTATTTTCCAATGGCTGGGCGTTTGATTACAGCCCCGATGCCACGCTGGTGAAGAAGCTTGGCCACTTGAATGTCCACCTGATAGGTGTCGCCGGTGCCGATGCGGGTACTTTCACGAAGCATGGTTATCTGGATGCGATGAAGACCCAGATCGATCACGGCATTTTCGATTACTGCGGTGCCCGTGTCGTAACCTCTGAGCTCTTGCTGGACTCCGAAACGCAGGATGCGGCTGTTCATCTTGATACTGCGCGTACAGTGGGGCAGAGGATGTTTGCTTCCGGAGTTGCGGGTGAGCCTCTTGCAGAAGTTACGTGGCCTGAGTAGGAGCGAATTCATTCGCGAGGCGGCATTGAAGCCGATGGATTATCTCCCACAGAACATGGGTTATTCGTGAACAGATCGCCACGGTTTCAGCCACAACGCCAGCCCGACCAGCAGCGCCGCGCTATAGGCGCAGCCCAGGGACAGTTGCAGCCAGATGTCTTGCAAGGGATGCAGCAACAGGGCCGCGATTAACATGAACAGCGTGGCCAGCAGCCAATGACTGCGCCACGGGACGACTGCCAGCAAGGATTGGCGACGCATTAATAGCAGGCCTGTGACCAGCGCGCCGCCAAGGGCCGCGAGGGCGATGCCGGTCAAGCCCAGGAAGAACGGCAAGGTGCCCAACAGCAGGGCATTGCACAGGCTGCCGATCAATTCGCAGTTCAGTGGCAAGCGGGTATCGCCGTCGGCATAGGCATAGCGCGCCAGCAGGGCATTCCAGGCTCCGAACATCAAGGGCACGGCGAACCAGGCCAGTAATTGTGGCAGTGGGCCGTCGTGGGTCTGGTTGGGCAGCAACAGCACCACCAGCGCACCCGCCGCGCCGATCAGCCCGGTCACGGCTGGCAGTGTCAGCAATGTGGCACTGCCCAGCCCACGGCGCAGCAGCGACAGGCGTTGGGTGTTCGCGCTGCCGCTCATCAGGCCCAGCAGCACCTGGTTAAGGCTCATCAGAGCGATCAAGGGCAGGTTGATGAGTTTGCGCGCCAGGTTGATCCAGGTCACCGCGCCTTCACCCAGTAACGAGGCGACCATCCGCTCCAGCAGCGCCAGACCCTGACTGGCCAGGTTGCTGCTCAACAGCGGGCCGATTCGTTGTAGCAGCTCACGCACCGCGCCCTGTTCGGTCTGCCAGGACCACGGGCGCCAGCCCGAACGAAACAGGGTCGGCAGCAGAACACCCGGCATCAACAGGCTGCCCAGCACACAGGCAAAGGCCAGACCCTCAGGCGTCGCCGAGTGGCTGAGCACGGCGAGGTAAATCACGGGTGGCAGGTTGAACAGCAGCGAGCCAAGACCGGCCAGTACAAAACGTGAACGCGCTTGCAGGGGAATACACAGCAAACCGTGCAGCAGAAAACCCGGCGCGCACCATGCCAGCCAGTGCAGGCCGCTGCCTGCCTGTGCGTAGCCTTCGCTATCGAGCCCCGGGCCGATCAGCCGCACCCATAACCCGGCACCCAGACTCAGCACCAGACTGAGCAACACCCCGAAAATCAGCAGGCGTGGCGCAAGCACCTGAAGCCAGTGCTGCTGCCGTTCGGCAGAACGCTGTTGATACAACGGCAAGGCTGCCGCACTCAGCAGGCCGGCCGCCAGGGACATGCGCAATGCTTCGGGCAGAAACATCGAGACCAGAAACGCATCGCTCTGGCTGCCCGCGCCCCAGGCGGCCACCAGCAACCACTCGCGGGCAAAGCCGGCCGCCAGGCCGGTCAGCGTCGCGAGGGTCAGCCACAGGGTCGAGCCGAGCATGGGCTGGCGGCTTAATGGAACAAAGTGAACAGGCCTTTGCCGCCCACTTTGTACTTGAGGTTACGGGCGCGTTCGCCTTTGATTTCCGCGTTCGGTCCGCTGACGATGGCGTAGTCCGGGATCGGCTTGGAGACCACACTGCCGCCACCGACCACGGCACCTTCGCCGATATTGGCACCGAAGGAGAGCAGGGCGCGGCTACAGATCCAGGCGTAGTCGCCAATGAATACCGGACCGCCCACTGCCCAGAATTCGGGCTCGTTCAGGTCGTGCCCGCCCGCGATGATCAGTACATGGGAGGCGATGGTCACATGATCGCCTATCACCAGACCGCCACGGGCATCCAGTTGGCAGTGCCAGCCGACGGTGGAGTCGTTGCCGATGCGCAGGCTGTCCACGCCCAGCACTTCGGTATTGCGCCAGACCGTCGAACCCTTGCCGATCTTGGCACCTCCCATGCGCAGCCAGAGCAGACGCAAGGTGTGGCTGGGAATCTTGCAGATCAGGATGTTGTAGATCTGCTCCCAGGTGCGCAGCATGCGGTCGCGCAAGGTCGGCCAGTTGATGCCGTACAGGGGAATCAGCGCACCCAGTGTTTCGCTGGCCAGCAGGCGATAGAAACGTCGGGCCAGAGGATGCTCGATGCGCGGCTCGATATTCAGGTAGCAGATAAAGGACAGGGTCGTGTTCTTGATCCTGGTTTCGAAGCACACCTCGTTGTCCAGCATCCACTGGTAGGCGGCCTGCAGTTCCTCCAGGTCCACGCCCATCTTGCGGGCGTAGTCGGGAAGGGCCTCTCTGAGGTTATGCGAATGCATCATGCGGTGTTTCATTGCGGTGTTCCCAGGTCGGTTGAGGCGGCGGGGGATTTCAAAGGGGGGCCAGCCTTGGTGCGCAGGCGCTTGGCTTCGTGCAGGCTGATGCCGACGAATAGCCAGAACAGCGCGACCAGCACGCTGGTGAAACTGAAGTAGTGATCGAACAGACCGCTGAACAGCGCGGACAGCACGCCGACCGTGCAGCCCAGGCCAATGGCGTTGTCAGGGGTGAGGATGATCTTGCCTGAGGTCGGACGGACTTCCTTCCACCAGCTCACAGTGACGGCAATGAACAGCAACATGCCGGGAATGCCCATCTTGTAGATGAAGTTCAGCCACAGGTTGGAAATACCGAACTGGGTGTAGCCCGGCACGGGAGGGTCGATCTTGAAACCGATGCCGAACGGAAACAGGGCCATGGCCTGCGGGAAGTGCGTGTACTCCAGGAAACGGATGGCGGTACTGGTGTCGTCGTTGCTGAACAGTCCCATGAGACGGTCCTGCAACGGCGGATAGAACATCAGCAACAGCACGCCCCCGATGGCGCCCCCTATCAGCAGGCGACCGAGATACGGCAAGCGGCGACGCGCCATCCACAGCATGACGGCCATCAGGCTCACCAGTGCGCCCCGTGAGCCGGTCAGCAGCAGGCCGATGGCGCCCAGTGCCGCAACGAGCAGGCCCAGGGAGCGCGGCCCGCCGCTGCGGGTGATACCGAAGCAGAATGCAATCGGCAGGATCATCGCCATGGCACCACCGGCCACGTTGGGGTGCAGCCACGGCGAGCCCATGCGACTGGACAGCGACAGCAGGCTCTCGCTCAACACGTCGAGGCCGCCGTAGCCCATGATCGCCAGAATCGGTGTGATGGCCGACGCCGAACCACTGATGACATAAGTCGGAATCGACAGCACCAGCAACATCAGGGTGCCGGTCAGCACAGCGATGATCACCTGCTCCAGTGTCTTGCCATCGTGCAGCAGACGCGGCACCAGAAACAGGATCGACAGGTTGAACAGCCAGCGTACCCAGTTGATCGGGCCGTTGCCGTCGGAAACGATGGTGAGCTGGCCGATCAGGAACGGGAAAGCACTGAACAGCATCAGCGCCAGCAACAGACGCTCGGTACGCATCATCTTCGGCACGCGGTGCTGCTCGAAGAACATGGCCTGCAACAGATAGCTGGCCCAGGTCAGCATGATCAGGGCTTCGGATACCGTGGTGCGAATGCCGATCTGTATCGTGGAATAGGGAATGAAGGCTCCGATCACACAGAACAGCAGCAGGCCGCGAATGGGCTGGCGGATCACGGTAATGATGGACGCTGTCCCGACCGCGATCAGCAGCACCTTGGAGGCTGGCAGCAGCCAGATCAGGATTCCGAAGACCAGGCCGAAAAACAATCCCAGTGGCATCGCTACCGGCATCAACGCAACTCCTCGAGAGCTTCATGCAGGCGTTTGTAGAAAGCCTCGGGGGCGTAATAGGTCGCCCAGGTCCTGGAGATTTCGGGGTCCTCTTCAGGGGCCGTGGACAGTTCACCCATCAGTTGCACCAGGGCCGGGCTGTTGGTGGGCGAGAATCGCGGGCTGTCCGGTGGCGTGATTTCATCCAGAGACGAGCCGGTGGCTACCGCAACCCGCGTACCGACTTTGAGGGCCTCGATCACTGGCAGTCCGAAGCCTTCGGCATACGAGGGTTGCCAGAGGCGATCAGCGTTGCGATAGACCGCATGCAACTCGCTGTCGCTGATGCCGGTGAGCACATGCAGTCCTGGCAGGCGGCGCTGGGACTCGTTCAAGGGTTCGTTGCCACCGACCAGTACCAGGTCCGGCACGGTGGGGAACTGCAGGCGGGCGTTCTGCCAGGCGTCGACGAACCAGGCAATGTTCTTGCGCGGCTCCCGGGTACCGACACACAGCCAGTAACGCTCGGGCAATTGCAATGCGGCAATGTCCGCTGGCTCATCTTTGAAGCCTTCAACCAGCAGCGGCACGATGCGCAGTTTTTTCCGGGCGGACGGGAACAGGCGGATGACTTCATTGGCAGTGAATTGCGAGGGTACCCACACCACATCGGCGACTCTCAGGGAGTAGGCAATCGAAAGGTAGTCGGTCAGGCGATAGAACGCGGCCTTGATGCGCGAGCCGTGATTGTTCTTCTGGGTGATCTGGAACAGGTCATGCAACTGCAGCACGTAGCGTACGTTGGCAGGCTTGCGCCCCAGTGGCAGGCCCATGTTGATATTGGCGACGTAGATCTGCACTTCGGTATCGCGCAGGGCCTTGGGCAGGAACAGGCCCTCGAAACCCAGGCGATCGGGCAGCCGATGGACCGAGTTCAGAGGGGTCGCCCATTTGGGCGTATGGATCAGGCGCCGGATCGGATGATCATAAGGAGCAACCCCGAACAATTGCAGTTGCACATCGGGGTGAGCACGAAAGGCTTCTTCCAGCGCGAAGTTCTGGCGGCCGATGCCGCTGACGGGGTAACCGGCCGCAGCGCGGTAATCAAGTCCGATACGCATGCGC
Source organism: Pseudomonas cichorii (assembly GCF_019719005.1). Classification (GTDB taxonomy): domain Bacteria; phylum Pseudomonadota; class Gammaproteobacteria; order Pseudomonadales; family Pseudomonadaceae; genus Aquipseudomonas; species Aquipseudomonas cichorii_E. The sequence continues at coordinate 32,835 of NZ_JAIGPJ010000023.1, read as the reverse complement.
GAGATCCTTGCTTGGGGGCGAAATTCGGGTGTAGATGCCTTCCAGCTGGGCGGCCGAAACCGACCAGTCGTGCCGTGAGCGCACGTAGGCACGTCCGGCTTCGCCAATCTGGATGAGGCGTGCAGGGCTGTCGATGTTGTCGGCGATCAGACGCGCCAGTTGTGCTGGTTCTTCGCTGCCCAGGTAATGCTCGCCATGGGTGACGTCCAGGCCCGAAACACCTTGCCCGGTGGTGACTACGGGCAGGCCGGCAGCCATGGACTCCAGAATCTTCAGCTTCGAGCCGCCCCCCTGGCGCAAGGGCGCGAAAAACATCGAGGAACTGCTTTGCAGGGCTCGCAGGTCCGGCACGAAACCCAGCCATTCGATGCGCTGGTCGGGCCAGCGCTCGCGCCAGGACTCGGGCATGCCAAAACCGCCCACGGCAAAGCGCACGGTGGGTGACAGCTCCCAGACCAGCGGCATGATTTCGTCCAGCGCCCACTCGATGGCATCCACGTTGGGGCCGTATTCGTAGTTGCCGATGAACAGCAGGCGGCGGTTGTAGCGGTCTGCATGAACATTGGCGTAGTAGCTGCAATCCACGCTGTTGACCGCGATGGAGGTGGCCCGGCCACTCAGGCGCGAAAGCACCTTGGCATCTTCTTCGGTCACGGCCACCAGCTCGCTGGTCTGGCGGAAAACCCGCAGTTCCCAGCGCCGGTAGCGCCAGCGGTCATAGACGGCAAAGAAGCTGGCCCAGCGGGGCAGACGGTCATAACTGGCCGCGCCCAGCGCCGATTCGACATTGTGCTCAGTGAGCACGAAGGGTTTGCCCGAACGCTTGAGCGGCCCTTCGAAAGGCTGGAAGGCATAGGTGTGCTGGAGCTGAATGATGTCCCAGTCTTCCTCGAGCAGCTTTTCAAAAGTCTGTTCCAGTTCCGGTGCATAGCCGTTGACGCTGGCCAGCATCGGCGGTGGCGCGAAAGCCACGGCCAGCAGGGTGCGCAGGCTGAGCAGCGGACGCCGGTCAATGACGATCAGGCGTTCCAGCCAGGGTTCCAGGGCGCTGCGGCAGGCATCGTCCAGCGGGGTCTTGGATTGCACCAGCAGGGTAATGCGATGACCACGCGCTGCCAGATTGCGCAGCAGATGATACTCGCGGGTCTTGCCGCCGCTGGTGGTGGGCCAGGGCAGGTAAGGCAGTGTCCATAGAATTCGCATGATTATGGATTCCATTCCAGAATTTGCAGGGTGGGTTTAAGGGCCAGGCTGATGCCCTGGCTACCGGATAATGGAATGTGGGTGCCGGTCAGCGGGTCATGCACGATGCCCTCATGGATTTGTGGAAAATTCAAGGTGGTGCCGTTGGCGCTCCAGAACATCAGCAGGCGTTTGCCGTCGCTGCGTGTCCATGGCACGGCAAACAGATCATCGGGGACTGCGCTGACGGTGGGCGGAGCGGCTGGCTCCAGGCGCGGCCCCGTGATGTTCAGAAAGTTTTGCAGCGCGGTATAGACCGGTTTGGGGTTGGCTTGCAGGTCGAGCAGGCCGTAACCCTGATCGCGGGCGCTGGCGCGTTCGTCCAGATCGCTGAGGTTGAACAGGAAGATGCGCTGGAAATCCAGGGCGCTCATCAGTGCCAGGCGGCGCAGGGTGTAGTCGGCCTGGCCCTGAGTGCCGATGATGGCCTGCATTTCCACCGGGCCGGCATAGCTCGACCAGCCCCATTCGGTGGCCCAGACCTGTGAAACGCCATTGCTGTGCAGCAACTGGTTCATGGCATTGGAGCGCACCAGGAAATCCCGATCCGCGACCGAGTCGCCTTCGGGGTATTCGGAGTAAGGGTGATAGGCCGCCACAATGTTCTGCGAACCCAGGCCGTTTTCCACCAGCGTCTGCAACATGTAGCCCGAGCGGTGCTGCATCTGGCTGTAGTAGGCCATGCCAGCTGTCACGATGGTTTTGTCCGGCATGACAGAACGGATCGCATTGGCGGTGGTAGTCAGCAGATTGCCGTAGGCAACCGGGTCGGCCTGGGGCAGCCAGATGATGTTCGGCTCGTTCCAGACCTGCCAGTTGCCGACATGAGGATAACGCTGGGCCAGTGCCGCCATGCGTGCGGCGAAGACGTTGAAATCCAGCGGAGGATACTGATCACGGCTCGCAGCGGTAGAGACCGAACTGCTGGCGAAGGGGGCCGAGCCCACCAGATAGGCGAGGGTGTTGTAGCGATGGCTTTTGATGGCAGCCATGGCGTTGTCCAGGTCCGTGAGGTTGTACTGATCCTGGACCGGCTCGATGATTGGCCAGTGAATGGTCAGTCGTACCCAGTTCAGCCCCAGTGCGTCCAGACGCTCCATCTGCTGCTGGTAGATCTCCGGAGCGAAATACTGGAACTGCACGTTGACGCCCAGAAAGTCCTTCCAGACCACCGCACGCGGTGCCTGCAGAACGGTCGCTGCCTGAGCGACGGTTCCCAGAGTCATCGCGCTTGTCAGCAGTGCCGCGATGGCCAGCCATGATCTTGATGTGCGCCGCATATCAGTTCACCTCGCATGCCTGCCGGAATACATCCCTGAAACGTTCTGCCGTCTGACTCCAGACCCGGGTCTTGCCTATGCGCGTAGCGTTTTCGGACCACTCGATGGCCATTCGCGGTGCCGCGCAGATACGATTCAATGCCTCGGTCAGAGCCGCTACATCGCCCTGAGGGTAGATCATGCCGTTGCCATGGGAGACTTCTTCGGCAAACGAGCGGGCATCCGACGTGATGACTCCGCGACCGCAGGCGGTGGCCCATGACAGTGCGCCGCTGGTGCCACGCAGCTTACCCAGAAGCTTCAGTTTGCTGGACTCGCGATAGGGCAGGACCATCACATGATGGGCCTGGATGACATGGGCGATCTGGTCGGCGGGCAGGTCGAGTTGCCAGTCCACCAAGTCCGCCAGACCCAGTTGCCGGATGCGCAGACGCAACTGATCCAGATAGCTGCCCGACGGCCCGAAGGCCATTTCCGGCTCGCTGCCACCGGCCAGTGTCAGGCGCACAGTGGAACGCAATTGCGGCTGGGCGACAAAGACATTGGCCAGAGCATCCAGAAGATCCTCGATACCCTTGCCGCGATAGATGAAGCCGAAATACAGCAACCGCAGAGGCTGCAAGGCCGGCAATGGCACCGGTTCGATTGCCAGGTTGCCATGGCTGATCACGGCCATCTGCGACTGCTCCAGTCCCATGCGCTGTTTCAGGCTCTGACTGCCGGCCTGAGTCAGGGTGATCAGGCGGGTCATGCCTCTTGCCAGTTGACGTTCTTCGCGCAGGCACAGTGGGTCGGCCAGCACCGTGGCGATTTCCGGCAGGGGAGAGCGCATGTTGCTGGCCAGGGATAACGGCCATGGCAGTTTTTCCCGGCGCCATACCAGACGCTCCGGATCATGCACGGTGGCGGTCAGAGGCAAATGGGGGAAGCGCTGCCGCAATGCCCGCAATGCCTGAAACTCTGCCAGTCGTCCGCCGCCCAGCTCGGCATGGACCAGATCGATGCCACTCCAGTCGGTTTCGGCGACACGTTGTTCGGCCTGGCGAGGATCGTTGCCGATGCCTTGCAAGGGCGTACGTACCTGCACCCCCGATTCCAGCAGAGCGTTTTTGAGGTGTCCGGCATAATCGGCAATGCCGTTCTGCTCCGGTGGAAGCGGGGCGAGCAGGGCGATTTGCATCAGGCGCGGCTCCCGATGCGTTTCAGGAACTTCAGGACATGCTCCGGTACTTCGAAGCGGCGACGGTTGAGAATTACGCCGTCGACTTTCTTGAACGCGGTATTCAGGGTGGTCAGGGCATCTTCGAGCATCGGCACGGTGGTCTGCTCGGCACGCACCACCAACACGATCTGATCGGCATCACGCAGCAGGACAAACGCTTCCTGGTTGCCGTAAACCCCCGAAGCATTGATCAACACGATCTCTCCCGGTTTGGCCGGCCCACGGCCTTCAGTGCGTACGCTATGGCCTTGTTCGGTCAGCAGCGTACTCAGGCGCGAGATGACAAAGTTCACCCCTTCGCCCCGGTGCACGGAGGTAAAACCGATGGCCAGGCCTTTTTGCGCAACCTGACCCAAAGGCAGGATGCCGTAGATCCGGTGCAGGTTGGCCGTCAGGGCTGCACTGCGATCCTGGGCGCGTTCCAGATCCGGTAGGCTGGTCCAGACCGGCACGCCGAAGCGTCCTTCGATCTTGTCGCCATCGTGGATGCGCTGATCCAGCAAGTAGAAGAAGTACAACGCCAGGAATCCCACGACAACGCTCAACGGGAAGGCCAGCAGCAGCATCAACAGACTTTTCGGGAAGACCCGGCTGGCGTTGAACGTAGCGTCTTCGATGGTGGCGATGTTGCTGATCTGGCTGTTGTCCAGCTCACGGTCGATGCGCGCCTTTTCCAGGCTGTCGGTGTAGAGCGCGTAGCTTTTCTGGGCGGCATCCAGCTCGTTCTGCAAGCGCGAAAGCTCAGGCTCCAGTTTCAATGCCAGCTGGCGGTCGCTTTCCAGTTGGGCCAGTTGCGCGTTCTGCTGTGCCAGTTGAGTTTGCAGGCGGGCGTAGCTGGTCTGCTGGTCGGCATACACGTTCTGCATGCGGTTATAGATAGGGTTTGGCGTAATGCTTTCGGAGCGCTGGATGGTTGCGTCCTGTTCCTTGAGCAGTTGCTTGAGGTTGTTGATTTCCTCGTTGGCGGCACGCACCGGTGGCGCCTGTTCCTTGAACGAGCGCAGCAGTTCCTGACGCTCGACTTCCTTGCCGTTGATACGGTTTTGCAGGTCCTGGCGGTTGGGGTTCAACGCCAGCTCACGGCCTGCCGAGACGGTCTTGGGTTGCGCTGCCAACTGTGTCTTCAGCGTGTCGAGTCCGGCCTTGGTGGAGGCGATGGCGCGGATGGTGTTGTTGCGTTCGGTGCGCAGGTCATTGAGGCCCTGGGATGTATCGGCCAGACGCTGGGAAATGCTCACCGCGCCCAACTGGTTCAGATAGCCCTGGATCTGTTGTTTGTACGAAATGATGTTGGCGCCAATCGCCTTGACTTCGGTTTCGTAGAATCCGTATAGGCTGACGCGCCCCAGGGTCTTGGTGCGTTGCAACTGGTATTCATCGATCCAGGTCTTGAGCACGATCTGCGCGGTCACCGGATCATTCCAGGTGAAGGTCAGCTCCATCACCGATGAGCCCTGTTCGTGACGGACCTTGAAGTTCTTCTCCAGGTCTTCGGCCATGCGCTCGACCGGCGTGCGCTTTTCCGCAAGTCCCAGGAATTGCAGCACGCTGTGACCCGCCTCGAAGATCGAGCGCACGACGTACTTGATGCCGCTTTTCACCGAAGCCATGACGCCGGTTTCAGGCTCGATCTTGGATAGCTCGTTCAGGTACTTCTCGGCCACCATACGCATGATCGGGCGGCCCGTGAGCATGCGCTCTTCGTCCAGCAACGGGTCACGAAGGCCGTTAGGCACCACGATCGCCTGGCGGTCGGACAGCTCGATGGGCACGGTGCTGGTATCGCGGCCTGGCTTGACCAGCAACAGCGCGGTGGACTCATAACGGTTGGGCAGCAGGAACGCGCCCAGAATGACGATGACGAAGGTCACCATCACGGTGATCTTTACTTCGCGCTTGAAGATAAAAAACAGGCGTAGCAGATCGCGAAATGAACGGATATTGATCATGTCTTTTCCCTGACGATTAGTTGTTGTTGCGCAACTCGTAGTTCATGCCCAGGCCTATCGATTTCGCGAAAGGAATCAACTGGTTGAAGTACAGGTTGACACCGTCCACCTTGTTTCCGACCGAGGATTTGGGGACGAACACTACATCGCCGCGTTGCAGCAGGACCGGTGCCCGAGGACCACCGGCGTCTGCCCAGAGAAACTTGCTGTAATCGAAGAAATAGGTCTTGTAGAGGCCGTTCTCTTCAAGGCGCAGCAGCGCCACCTGACGGGCATCTGCATCCAGTGCGACCCCGCCGGCACCGACCAGGGCCTGCTCCAGATTGGTGGCCACATTGACTGGCAGAGTGACCGAGTTGCGTACCGCGCCGCCCACGAAGACGGTATTGCCCGGTGACTGGGAAATATTGATGGTCAGGGCGGTCTCGCGATAGACATCCTTGAGCTTGCTTTCCAGTACATCGTTCAATTGCGGCAGGGTCAGGCCGGCCGCCTTGACCGTACCGATGTAGGGATAGGAAAAGGTCCCGTCATTGAGGACCTGAAACAGCGTCAGCTCATAGATGGAGTTGGCGGTGAACGCCGATATGGATGGCGCCTCCCCGGTATTACGCACGATACGCAAGGTATCTCCGGGGCGAATCCGTTCCGGTGGCAAGGGTTTGCCCGCCAGAGCCCGGCCAGCCGCCTGACCGGCTTCGATCTGCGCCTTGTCGTCGGGCAAGCCGACCCTGGCGGGGGTATTGCAAGCGCTTAGCAGCAATACGCTGATTAACAGCAGAATGCTTTTCATCGGTCCTGAACTCCTGTCATGCACGAATAAGGCTCCCTCTCGGGTAAAGAAATCATGTTGGCCGGTACTGCCTGTCCAGTGCGTGGTGGTTCAGTTCCTCATCGTTGTGTGTGTACGTGCCATGGTGTCCTTACCGTCGAACTTCATGCCTTGGCCGCTTCCGGTGCCCGGCCATAAATGTCAGTGAAACGCACGATGTCGTCTTCCCCCAGATACTCGCCACTCTGTACTTCGATCATCACCAGATCGATGACTCCCGGATTGACCAGACGGTGCGTGTGGCCGGGTTTGATGAAGGTCGACTCATTGGTGTCGAGCATGAATTCCCGCTCGCCATTGGTGACCCGTGCCATGCCGCTGACCACGATCCAGTGTTCGCTGCGATGGTGGTGCATCTGCAGCGACAGCGAGCCTTGCGGGCGAACCACGATACGTTTGATCTTGAAGCGCTTGCCCTCTTCGAGCACGGTGTAAGTGCCCCATGGCCGGGTGACGGTGCGGTGCAGGCGATAGGCATCGTGGCCCTGGCGCTTGAGCTCCTGAGCGATGATTTTCACGTCCTGGCTGCGCGCGCCATCGGCGATCAGCAGGGCGTCCGGTGTATCGATGATGACCAGATTGTCCAGGCCCACGGCACCCACCAGACGTTTCGGGGAGTCGATGTAGCAGTTGGTCACGTCATGCAATACGGTCTGGCCATTGCACTGGTTACCCTGTGCATCTGCGGCAGTGAGTTCGCGCACGGCCTGCCAGGATCCGATATCGCTCCAGCCCAGCTGGCACGGCACCACGGCGACTTTCTGCGAGCGTTCCATCAGCGCGTAATCGATGGAGATGTCCGGCACCTGGCTGAATAGCTCGCTGTCCAGTTCCAGTTGCAGTTCATGGTTGCCTTCTTTGCTGATGCTCTTTTCAAGGCAGGCCTTGACCGCTTTCAGCACGTCGGGAGCATGGATTTCAAGTTCGCGCAGTACGGCATCGACGCGCATGCAGAACATCCCTGCATTCCACAGATGCAGTCCGCCGTCCACATAACCCTGGGCAGTGGCTTCATCCGGCTTCTCGACGAAGCGTGCGACCTGATAGCCCTCGGCATTGAGTGACGGACCTTTTTCGATATAGCCGAAACCGGTTTCCGGTTTGGTCGGCAGAATCCCGAAAGTCACCAGCCAGCCTTGTTCGGCCAGTTCCTGGGCGACGCCGACGGCTTTGGAGAAGGCATCCACATCGGTGATCAGGTGGTCGGCGGGCAGCACCAGCAGCTTGGCGTTGTCGCCATACAACCGGGCCACATGCAGCGCCGCCGCGGCGATGGCGGCCGCCGTGTTGCGGCCAAAAGGCTCAAGAATGAAATCCAGAGGCAGTCTGGTCTTGTTGAGCTGGCGATAGTCGTCAGCAGTGCGGAAATACACTTCACGGTTGGTGACCGTCAGCAGCCTTTCGACTTCCGGCAGCCCTGTGGCGCGTTTGAAGGTTTTTTGCAGCAGACTTTCGCCATCGGGAAGGCGCATGAAAGGCTTGGGCATGGCTTCGCGAGAGACTGGCCAGAGTCGGGTGCCGGACCCGCCGGCGATGATGCAGGGGATGAGGTTGCTCATCAGTAAGCCTCACGAGTGAAGAGCACTGCCGGAACAGTGCGCATAAGGATGTAAAGGTCGAACCAGACGGACCAGTTTTCTATGTACTCAAGATCGAATTCGACGCGCTTTTCGATTTTTTCCACGGTGTCTGTTTCACCACGATAGCCATTGATCTGTGCCAGACCGGTGATGCCTGGCTTGACCCTGTGGCGTGACGTGTACTCCTTCACCGCTTGCTCGAAGAGAATGCCGGCCGCTTTGGTTGCCGTCGCATGGGGCCGAGGTCCCACCATCGACATGCTGCCTGCCACGACATTGAACAACTGTGGCAGCTCATCCAGGCTGGTCTTGCGTATGAAGCGCCCGACTCGAGTGACCCTGGCGTCACCTCGGGTGGTTTGTTGCTCGGCGGTCGCATCGGCCTGATGCTGATGCATGGAGCGAAACTTGAAGACCTCGATCAGGCGGTTGTTGTAGCCATAACGTTTTTGCCGGAACAGCACCGGGCCTGGAGAATCAAGCTTGATTGCCAGGGCGATGAGCAGCATGAACGGCGACAGCGCCAGCACCGCCAGGGTCGACAGCACAATGTCTTCGGCACGCTTGAAGAACGGCGACCAGCCATTGAGAGGCACATCGGAGGCATTGAACATCGGCAGCTTGGCGACTTCGGTAATGCGGTTGTGGGTGTGCCGGAAGGCGATCATGTCCGGCACCAGCAAGACATTCACCGGCAGCCTGCGCAGTTCGCGAATGATGTAGTCCATGCGGTTTTCGGCAGTCCAGGGCAGGGCAACCAGCACCTGGGTAACCTTTTCCTCACGGATCAATCGCTCCAGATCGCTGGTGTTGCCCAGCAACGGCAGGTTGGCGACGGTCTTGGGCATGCGGCCGATGCGGTCATCGATGAAGCCGGTTACCCCCGAACGGATATCCTGATGCTCAAGCAGGTATTCGGCCAGGCGCATGCCGTTTTCCGTAGCTCCCAGAATCACTGCGTTCTGCAAGAAGATACCTTTGCGCATCTGGTGCTTGAAAAACGCCAGCATCAGCAAACGAATGATGCAGAACAGGGCCAGGCTGCTGAGGTACCAGAAAATCAGTTGCTCGTTGTTCAGGTGCTCGAAAAAGCCCATGGTCTGGTGCATGAACAGCAAGAGGCCGAAGGCGGCAGACCAGGCGAAAGCAATGACGCGCAAGCGCAATGCGTTACTGAACAGCGCTTCGGAGTAAACCCCCAGTGCCTGAAAGATCAGGACGCAGACGACACTGAAGAACAGCGGCATCAGTGCGTAGTCCTTGAAGTTTTCGATAGTGCCGTTGTGCATCACCGCAAGGATCAGCATCCCCGGCAGGATGCAGGAAACTCCATGTATCAGACGGATGCCCAAAAGGAAGTATTCGACCAGGCTGGTGCGTGTCAGCGAAAGACTGTCGACTGGTTGCAACCGCATAAAGCTCCCTCACTACATGGCACTCATGGCTCGAGCACCGGTCCATGATCTGTCAGTCGTCATATCGTAGAGTCAAAAAAATATCTTTTCTATTTATTTATCTTTGGTAAAGCCATTTATTTGTCGTTTTTGGTTTTTTTCCTTGTTGTTTTGAAGTGTTGTCAATTTTCCCAAGGTATCCAAAGCCTTTGATAGCGTAAGTCTTTTCTCTGCATTTCGAAGGTTAACCACCTCAAATGGGGGTTTCTTGACAGTAAAGCTCATGACACAAAAAAAGTTTCACTCTGGCGATATTATTTTGCCCTTGATCGTGCTGCAAAGGGGCTTCAGGGACGTTTTACCCAGTAATTGCGGGTCATCCTGCACTGCTTGTGCCCCGGAAAAAATTATCTTCAGGGACGGGCCTTTTCCTGTTCGGTGGGGTCACATCAGGTGCTATACGGAAATTGTGCTTGTACAGATCATCGAACATGGGGAGGCGTCATGACAAAACGCAGAGCGATTCTGATTCTGCACGGCAAGCAGTCGCTTAACGAGGATGTCCGCAACGCCGTGCTGGAAAAGCGCAAACAAGGCTGGGATCTGGATGTACGACTGACCTGGGAGGGCGGCGATGCACAGCGACTGGTCACTGAGGCACTGGCAGCCGGGCACCGGCATATCATTGCCGGAGGCGGTGACGGGACGGTGCGCGACATAGCCGAAGCGCTGGCCCAGGCTCGTACCAGCAGCAGTATGGTTATCCTGCCACTGGGCACTGCCAACGATTTCGCCCGGGCTGCAGGCGTACCGCTGGAAGTGGCTGACGCGCTGGATCTGCTGTATGTGGAGCCGCGTGCAGTGGACCTCGGTGAAGTCGGCGGCAAATTGTTCCTGAACATGGCCACCGGTGGCTTTGGCAGCCAGGTCACGGCCAATACATCCGAAGACCTGAAAAAGGTGCTGGGCGGTGCAGCCTATCTGTTTACCGGGCTGTCGCGCTTCAGCGAGCTGCATGCTGCTCACGGTGAGCTGGTCGGGCCGGACTTCCACTGGCGTGGCAATCTGTTGGCCTTGGGCATCGGTAACGGTCGTCAGGCCGGAGGCGGACATGTGCTGTGTCCAGAGGCGATGGTCGATGATGGCATGCTGGATATCAGCATCCTGCCAGCGCCCCAGGAAGTGGTCGGCACGCTCAAGAGCCTGCTCGAAGGTGGCCTTGGGATCGACAACATGTTTGTACGTGCCCGCTTGCCCTGGGTCGAACTCAAGTCTGCCCAGGGGCTGGACATCAATCTTGATGGTGAGCCGCTGTCGGGCGAGAACCTGCGTTTCGTGGCACGTCCGGCGGCCTTGCAGGTCCATCTGCCGAAGAATTCACCTGTACTCGGAGCGGTTCAGGCACTCAATCGTCCAGGCTGATGATCCGTTCACGCACGCTGAACAGTACCAGCCCGGCAACATCGTAGATCTGCAGGCGCTTCATGATCTGCGATCGGTGACTCTCCACGGTCTTGATGCTCAGGCCCAGTCCATTGGCGATTTCCCGGGTGGATTTGCCTCGTACCACCAGACGCAGTATCTCCAGTTGGCGAGCGGTGAGATTGTATTTGTCCAGGGCTTCGGGCCTGTTGGTGCGCGGACCGCGCAAGGCCCGGTTGATCACGGTATGGGCGATGGCGGGGCTCAGATAGCGTTCGTCGTTGCGCAGGGCTTCCAGCGCCTGTTCCAGCTCTCTGGCGGTCGCATCCTTGAGCAGATAGCCGTGAGCACCCATTTCCAGGGCGCTCATGATTGTGTCGGGGTCGGTGTGCATGGAGATGATCAGCACTTTGCTGTGGGGCTGTACCGCAAGCAGTTGCTCCAGAGCATCCAGGCCATTGGTGTCCTTCATGGTGATGTCCAGAAGGATGATGTCAGGTTGCAGTTCGAGCGCAAGGCTCGCCAACTGGCTGCCATCGGCCGCTTCGCCAATGACGGCGTAGCCGGGAATGTCTGAAACCAGAGCGCGTACGCCCGCCCTGATCAGCGAGTGGTCATCGATCAGCAGTAGATTGCAAGTCATTGAGGCTTCTTGTATGCATTGGCCCGTTCGTGTGTACGAGGGGCCCAGGGAAACAATACGTCGATCTGGGTGCCTTGCCCCGGCGTGCTGTGCAGGCTCCAGGAGCCATTGAGCAAGGCGACTCGTTCGGCCATGCCTGCCATGCCGCGCTGGCCGGCATCTGCGGGGTTGTCTGTCGGCTCGAAGCCGACGCCGTCATCCGAGATAAAGAGCGAAAGCCCGCCGGGCAGGCGTTGCAGGCGCACCAGCAGGTTTTTCGCATGGGAGTGGCGCAGCACGTTGGTCACGGCCTCCTGAGCGATACGAAAGGCGGCCATGGCCATTTCTTCGGGAATGCCGGCCAGCCGCTGCTGACACTCCAGGCTCCAGCGTACCTGACTGTCGCTGAGGTTCTTCAGCAGATGGGCTCGCAGGCTGGCCTCCAGTCCCAGGCTCGACAGCTGGCGGGGATTGAGAATGCTGGACAGGTCGCGCACTTTATCCAGGGTTTCTTCAAGGATGGCATTCAGCTGTGCGCCGTGGGATTGCGCCTCTGCGGGCAGGCGACGCTCCAGCCAGTTGCACTGGATCTTTGCCGCAGTGAGCATCTGTCCGATGTCGTCGTGCAGTTCCCGGCTGAGTCGATGACGCTCGCTTTCCTGAACCTCCAGCATACGTTCGGCCAGTTCCTGAGGCTTGAGCTGGATCAACTGGCGGTTGCGCAGTCGGGTGAGCCAGATACTGATGAAGGTGATCAGGTTGAGGGCAAGCAGTGGAAGGGGCAGGGCATCGGTACTCAGGAACAGCCCGATGTTGCCCAGGATTGCGCTTATGCACAGTGCATTGGTCAGCCAGTGGCCGTTTTTCGTGTTCAGGTATCGAAACCCTGGGAGCTTCCTGCTGACATGCATAACGAATGGCGCCACTTGTAGGGTCGGTGCGGATCGATATCCGGCAGTTGTATAACAGCTCGTCAACTCAAGAGTCTGCCCATTCCCGGTCAGTAATCTTGTCTCGATGCAGGACGATTTAATGGTTAACCTGCACTTCTGTAAACAGAAAATTGCCGGTCAATATGGGTGGTGGTTATTCTTAATAATGTTTCTGGATATTTCCATGGGGCTGCAGAGTTTAAAAAAGGAATGGGGGCTTTGGGCAGGGATGACTTGTAAACCTGCTGTTACTGGTCGCTGATACTGGAGATTTCAGACAACTTTGCCAGAAGCGCCTGCTGCTCATCGCAATCCATGAGCAGTTCGCCGGTTTGCGGATCGATCAGTTCCAGTTGCCAGGACATCAATTCCAGGCAGCTTTTCAGCGTATTCAGGATTTCCGGCGAAAAGCCCGGGTACTGGCAGGCTTCGGTGAGCCACTGCTGCAGCTTTCTGGAGAAATCGGCAAGGCTTTCGATCGAAGCGCTCTGTGCTTCGAGGCTCAGTTTGAGCAGATTGGTCAGCAGGCCTTCGATGGCGTCTTCATCGTCGCCGATCATTTCCAGGTGTGACAGGCATTCCTCTGACTTGCAGAGAAGGTTCTGCGAGTTGATAAGGAACTGATCGTGTTTTTCCTGCCACTCATTACTGTTCAGCATCCTCTGTCTCCACGCATTTCAGGTAGCGAATTTGTTTCGCCCGCAGCGAATGGACGACAGTTAATGGTGATTTCAAATGAATGTATGTAGGGGGTTTCCGAATATTGCTTAAGGATTGCTTGTGAACATTTGAAAAATGAAGCCTTGAGTGGCGCCAAACCGTTGTCGGACTGGAAGACGAACACAGGCATGATTCCATTCGTTCACTGTGAATGGCGTCACAATAATGGCTATTGAGAGTTGAGAATATCAGGTCAGCCCTGATAGGGGCTCAGGGGTCCCCCTAGGCTCGAAAGCATCGAGTCTGTTTTTTGTAGGGGTCAAAGAAGAGTTTTCTGTCATATTTGACCGCAGGCAGTGCGACATCAGTAAAGCATGATGGTAATGTGACATCAATGCTTGGACATTGTATTTATGGCTATTAAGGTCCGGGCTGTTGCAGCCGATACAGGTACTGCAGACCCATCGTGATCAACGCTTCAGGAGCTATAAATGGCTGGCATTCTCGACACAGTAGATCAACGCACACAGCTGGTGGGCGAGAATCGCCTGGAAATCCTCATGTTTCGCCTTGCCGGTCGTCAGTTGTTCGCGATCAACGTGTTCAAGGTCCAGGAAGTGCTCCAGCTCCCCAAGCTGACCCTGATGCCGCAACGTCACTCCTTTGTCTGTGGTGTGGTCAACCTGCGTGGCCAGACGCTGCCGGTGATCGACCTGTCTCAGGCGATCGGCATGCGCCCGCTGGTTCCAGGCCCGGGCAGCACCATCATCGTGACCGAATACAACCGCTCCGTGCAGGCGTTCCTGGTCGGCGGCGTGGACCGTATCGTCAACATGAACTGGGATGCAATCATGCCGCCGCCAGCCAGCGCCGGTCGCCAGCATTACCTGACTGCCATCAGCAAGGTCGATGACCAGTTGGTGGAGATTATCGACGTGGAAAAAGTCCTCGCCGAGATCGTGCCCTACAACGCCAAGGTGTCCCGCGAGAAGCTGGAAGATCCGGCTCTGGAGCAGGCCCGTGGTCGTGAAATCCTTCTGGTGGATGACTCCAAGGTGGCTCTGGCCCAATTGCGCGACACTCTTTCGCAACTGGGGCTCAAGCTGCATGTGGCCAGCGATGGTCTCAAGGCGCTGAACATGCTCAAGGGCTGGGCGGACGCCGGGGAGAACGTCGAGGAAAAACTGCTGATGGTCTTTACCGATGCCGAGATGCCTGAAATGGACGGTTATCGCCTGACCACGGAAATCCGCAACGACCCGCGTCTGCGCAGTCTGTACATCGTGTTGCACACCTCATTGTCCGGCAGTTTCAACGAATCCATGGTCAAGAAGGTCGGTTGCGACAACTTCCTCTCCAAGTTCCAGCCCGACAAACTGGTTGAAGTCGTGCGCCAGCGCCTGTTGATGGTCAGCGGCGGCTGAAACATTTGCTGCTTTGCCTGGGGCGCCTCGTATAAGCTGCGACTTTCATGTCGCAGTTTTTCGAGCCACCAAGGAACAGGCAATGCTACGTCTCGCTTCTCTTTATCGTTTCCCCCTCAAATCCTGTAAAGCCGAAGTGCTGCAGCGCGCAGCGTTCGATGAGTTGGGGCTGGCAGGCGATCGACGCTGGATGCTGGTGGACGCAAACAGCGGACGGTTCTTCACTCAGCGTGCCTTGCCGCACATGTCACAGCTGTCCGTTCTGTGGAATGCGGCAGGTGGCGTGACCCTTTCTGCTCCCGGTTTCCAGCCTCTGGATGTGGCTCTGCCTGTCGATGTGGAGGCAACTCTGCGCGGTGTGACGGTCTGGCGCGATACCTTGCAGGTGCCGGATGCGGGAGAGGAGGCGGCCGCCTGGGTCAGCGAATTCATCGGCAAGCCGACCCGCATGGTCTATGTGCCGGTGGACCGCGCACGCTCGCTGCCCAGTGGCTACGGCACAGGCGCTGACAAGGTTTCGTTTGCCGATGGTTTCCCCTTGCTGCTCATCGGTCAGGGTTCGCTCGACGATCTGTCTGCCAGAATCGGGCGTCCTCAGGAGATGCTGCGCTTCAGGCCCAATCTGGTCATCGAGGGTGCCGAGGCCTTTGCCGAGGACAACTGGAAACGCATCCGCATCGGCGAGATGGAGTTTCGCATCCTCAAGCCTTGCGCACGCTGCATCCTGACCACCATCGATCCGGCTACCGGCCAGCGCAGCGAAGACCGTGAGCCTCTGACGACGCTCAAGACCTATCGTGAAGTCGAGGGGGATGTGATGTTTGGCCAGAATATGGTCAATGACGGGGCGGGTGTGCTCGAAGTGGGGATGCCGGTGGAGATTCTGGAGTAACTGGTTGTGTCGAGGAGGGCAAGGCAGCGCGGCTGACTTGCCCTCCATCAGCGTTTACAGGTCGTCGAAGAATCGCTCATGCCAATCAACCAGCGGCTGTGGTGAGTTGAGCTTTTGCCCGTAGATCACGGAATAAGACAGCACGTTTTGCACGTACTGGCGGGTTTCATCGAAGGGAATGCTTTCTACCCAGACATCGAATGCCAGATGGTTCGCGCCCTTGAGCCATTGGCGAACGCGGCCCGGGCCGGCGTTATAGGCGGCGGAGGCGAGCACCCGGTTGCCATTGAACTGACCGTGAACCTGGCTCAGGTAGGCAGCACCCAGTTGAATGTTCTTGTCAGGATCGAACACCTGCTGCGGCGAGGCCAGCGGAATGCTGAACTTGCGGGCGGTTTCCTTGGCGGTGGCCGGCATCAACTGCATCAGGCCGCTGGCACCCACGCCTGAACGGGCGTCATCCATGAATGCGCTTTCCTGACGGGTAATGGCGAATACCCAGCTCGAATGAAGGCCGCGTACCTGAGCTTCACGGACCAGTGTGTCGCGGTGGGCCATGGGGAAGCGGATATCCAGATCGTCCCAGTACTGCGCCTGACTGATGGTGCGGATCGCCGGGAAATACCACTTCATGTCATAGGCCAGCCTGGCCTGGGCAACCATTTCGTCACGGCTGAACAGACGGCTGACGTGATACCACTCGCGACGACCGTCGACGATTTCGCCGCGATCATGAAACTCCAGGGCGCGGCGTATGCCCGGCGTGTTGCGAACCTTGTTGACCAGAGCAGGGCTGAGCGCCAGAGGCTTGTTGTTGAGCTGGTATGGGCTCTGGGTCCGGTCGGCCGCCAGGAAGCCATAGAAATCGCGCTCCTTGGCCACGTCCTTGTACAGGCTCGGGATCAGCGGATTGTTCGGCTGGGCAAGCTCGAGTGCGCGAGCTTCCCAATAGCGCCAGCGGTTGGTGCTTGCCAGATCCTGAGGCAGGCGGCGTGCCAGTTCGTAGGCATCCTCCCAGCGTCCCAGGCGTAACAGCAGGCGCAGGCGCCACTCGGTCACAGTGTTGTCCTGCAGCTCGGGATCGTATTTGGTCATGACCTCCAGAGCGCGGTCGTCATAGCGACGTGCCAGGGTCAGGCCGATTTCCTTGGCGATCTCCACCTGTTCTTCACGGGAGAAGTGCATGGTCGCGGCGTAACCGTCGAGCATGGCCAGGGCTTTTTGCGGGTCCTGTCTGGCGAGGCGACGCAAGCCCAGGCCCACCACATCGGACATGGCCTCATCCACGGGAGCGAACTGCGCCGGGTTATTGAGCATCTCCGGTTTCTGGGCAACGGCCAGCAGCAACTTGCCCTGAGGCGCCAGAGAGTTGAGGCTGTTGACCAGGGTGTTCGCCAGGCTGTAGTTGCGAGCCTGGGCTGCCAGCTTGGCACGCTGCCATCGTTTCTGTTCGGTCAACTGGCCAGCGGCGGCCCACTGGCTGAAGAAGGCATCGCAGGCGGCCGGCTGGGTCTTGCCGGTCATCCACAGCTTTTCGGCGTTGGCATAGCCTTCGGCGCGCAGGTTGTTGTTCAACTGGTATTGGCCGTACAGGCAGTCCAGTTCGACAAAATTCATCTTGGGGCTGTAGTACTTGACGAAGGGCTGCCAGTCGCCGCGTTCGGCCAGCCAGCGCAACCAGCGCAGTTTCATCCAGTTGGCCTGGGGCAGATCGCCGTGTTCGGCCAGGAATCGTTCTATTTCCTGATTGCTGGCGGTCTTGAGACGCGCAGTCAGTTCGTCGTATTCGAGGTAGGGCTCCAGCGGGTAAGTGGCCAGTGCCGATTTGTACATTTGATAAGGGCCCGAATCACCCTTGGCCAGTGCCCGTTTTGCTTCGTCGTAATATTGGCGTTGTTGGCTGAGGTCTGCCGCGTGAGCGTTCTGGGCCGCGGTGGCAGAGAGCAGCAGGCAGGATAAAAAGCTGAACAAGCGACTGCGCATGAGACTTCCGAGCAGATGATTCGTGAAAAGTGCCGCTAGCTTAGCCTTTTGCCAGCCTTG
Organism: Pseudomonas cichorii; assembly: GCF_019719005.1. GTDB lineage: Bacteria > Pseudomonadota > Gammaproteobacteria > Pseudomonadales > Pseudomonadaceae > Aquipseudomonas > Aquipseudomonas cichorii_E. The sequence goes on along the minus strand of NZ_JAIGPJ010000023.1, from coordinate 15,341 downwards.
GGTGAAAGCATTGCCGAAGGCAGTAACACGCTTGAATGAAACCGGATGTTATAAGGCCGTCACACTCTGTCGCTGCCCGGTGGCATGAATGCCGACATCCGCGGGTGATCTCAGGTAGAATGCGCGCCCGGTTTTTGGAGAAGATCATGACCCTGCTCAAATTCAGCGATGTGTCCCTTGCTTTCGGCGCCATGCCGTTGTTGGACAAGGTGTCCTGGCAGATCGCCCGTGGTGAGCGGGTGTGCATCATCGGCCGTAACGGTACAGGCAAATCCAGCATGTTGAAGCTGGTCAAGGGCGTGCAGAAGCCCGATGACGGCGCTGTCTGGCGTGCGCCTGGCCTCAAGATCGGCGAGTTGCCCCAGGAATTGCCTGTGGCCGACGAGCGGACCGTTTTTGACGTGGTCGCCGAAGGTCTTGATGGGGTGGGCTCCTTGCTCGCCCAGTATCATCACCTTGCCCAGAACTGCGTGACCGAGGAAGATCTCAACAAGCTCATGCATGTCCAGCAGGAGCTCGAAGCCCGTGACGGCTGGCGCCTGCAGCAATTGGTCGACAGCACCCTGAGCCGCCTGCAACTGCCGGCTGACAAGACCCTGGCCGAGTTGTCCGGTGGCTGGCGTCGCCGTGTGCTGCTGGCCCAGGCACTGGTTTCCGAGCCGGATCTGCTGCTGCTCGACGAACCGACCAACCACCTGGACATCGGCGCAATCGCCTGGCTCGAAGAGGCCCTCAAGGATTTCCAGGGCGCTGTGTTGTTCATCACCCACGACCGGGCATTCCTGCAGAACCTGGCGACCCGTATTCTGGAACTCGACCGTGGCGGCCTGATCGACTGGAACGGCGACTACGCCAGCTTCCTGGTCCACAAGGAAGCGGCACTGGCTGCGGAAGAAACCGCCAATGCCCTGTTCGACAAGCGTCTGGCTCAGGAAGAAGTATGGATTCGTCAGGGCATCAAGGCCCGTCGTACCCGTAACGAAGGTCGTGTGCGCGCCCTCAAGGCTCTGCGCGTCGAGCGCAGCGAGCGTCGCGAGCGTACCGGCAAGGCGAATATCCAGCTCGATACTGCGGAGAAATCCGGCAAGCAGGTGATGGTGCTGGAAGGCGTCAGCTTCGCGCATCCGGGCGGCCCGACGCTGATCAAGGATTTCTCCATGGTCCTGCAGCGCGAGGACCGTATCGGTCTGCTGGGTGCCAACGGTACCGGCAAGACCACGTTGCTCAAGCTGATGCTGGACAACCTGCAACCTACCGAGGGCAAGGTCGAGGTCGGTACTCGTCTGGACGTCGCTTACTTCGACCAGTTGCGTCACCAGCTCGATCTGGAAAAGACCGTGATCGACAACGTTGCCGAAGGTCGTGACTTCATCGACATCGATGGTCAGAGCCGCCACGTCCTGAGCTACCTGGGCGATTTCCTGTTTAGCCCGCAACGTGCGCGTACGCCGGTCAAGGCATTGTCCGGTGGTGAGCGTGCCCGTCTGTTGCTGGCCAAGCTGTTCAGCAAGCCGGCCAACCTGCTGGTCCTCGATGAACCGACCAACGACCTGGACGTGGAAACCCTGGAGCTGCTTGAAGAAGTGCTGCTGACCTTCAAGGGCACCGTGCTGATGGTCAGCCACGACCGGGCATTCCTGGACAACGTGGTGACCAGCACCCTGGTGTTCGAGGGCGAAGGCAAGGTTCGCGAATACGTAGGCGGTTATCAGGACTGGCTGCGTCAGGGCGGTTCACCGCGCCTGCTGGGCGTGACCGATACCAAGTCGGGCAAGGCCGAGCTGAACAGCGCGGTGGTGCAGGCTGCACCGGTCGCCGCTCAGGAAATGCCGGTTGCGAAAAAGAAGCTCAGCTACAAGCAGCAGCGCGAACTGGAAGCCTTGCCGGCGCAGATTGATGAAGTGGAAGGGCTCATCGCTGCCCTGACCGCCGAAATGGCCGAGCCGGGCTTCTATCAGCGTTCTTCCGAGCAGACCACTGCGGTGCTGGCTCAGGTCGAAAGCCTGCAGGCTCAGCTTGATGCCTTGCTGGAGCGCTGGGCCGAACTGGACGAGTGATAAGCAGGTAGGAGCGAATTTATTCGCGAGACATCATTGGGGTCGATACATTTTCTTCGGATGTATGGGCCTCTCGCGAATGAATTCGCTCCTACAGAATTGATGATTGCGTGATGCAAAAAAAAGCCCGGGATCGATGCCCGGGCTTTTCGCTTTACTCAGGCTTTTTCAGGCGTACAGCCAGCACGTCGCAAGGTGCGCCATGCAGGACGTCATTGGCGGTGGAGCCCAGCAGCAGGGCAAGGCCGTGGCGGCCATGGCTGCCGACAACGATCAGGTCGCACTTCTGGTTCTTGGCCAGTTGATGGATTTCCTGGCGTGGCTGACCGTAGACCAGATGGCTTTCGCCTGCCTTGATCTCCGGGTATTTTTCCTTCAGTTTTTCCAGCTTTTCCTTGGCCTGATCGAATTGCTGCTGTTGCAACTGAGACAGATCCATTGGAACGTCGCCCCCGAAGGCCATGGCCATGGGTTCGACGATGTGCACCATCGACAGGGTGGCATCGCTGGCCTGGGCCAATACACGAGCGCGACGGATAACTGGGTCGCACTCGTCGGTGAGGTCAATGGCAACCAGAATGTGTTGATACGACATAAGGAGGTCCTCCGAGAGGATTGCGATAAGGGTGAGTATGGCTTCTTCGCACGCTTGTGGGCAGGCCCTTTTGCAAGCCATTGTTTATTTTGATTTTTTAGTGCTGCGAAAGCTGGCGAGCAAGGGTGCTGTCTGCTCTGCGACTCTTTCGGTGATCTCCTTTTATCGGCGCGCATTTGCATCCATTTCGATGCCGGATATTGCCAGTTGCGGCCACTTTTCGTACAGAGCCTGATCGGGCGGGGACAAGAAATATGACGACCTTGGTGGTTCTGTCAATCATTTGTGTGATGTTGAGCCCGCTGGTATGGCTGCGTCCCTCGCGTCAGCAGAGCGGCAGAATGGCTTTGCGCCTTGAAGCGCGGCGCCTGGGAATGGCCATGCAACTGGCGCCCCAGGAATGGCCGCACTGGCTCTCCAGGGAGCCTCCAAGCCCTTGCGCCCAATACCACCGGCCTCGTTCCGGCTCGCAGAAGGCGTGCTGGGCTTATTGGCAGAGTGAGCCGGGCGTCTGGCTCAACCGCTGGCGAGAGCCTTGTGAGGATGCGGGGCTGATAAATCATTTCAATACGTTGCCGGCGGACGTGTTCAAGGTCGAGGCCGATGCGCAGATGATTGCCTTGTTCTGGGGCGAGAAGGGGGAGCCGCAGGTATTGCCGAAAATCGATGCAGTGCTCAGGGCGCTGGCTTGAAGCCCGCCTGATGTACAGGCAATAAAAAGCCCGACAACAACATCGGGCTGGGGGTTGGCCAGGCAGGCCGATAATTCGTGGCGTTACGGTGCAATGCCGTAGATCGCCGAGTCCTGCGCGCCGATGAGCGGCTTTGCAGGCACTGGCCAGACTTTAGACCTTACGCTCCGTTTTGTCGCGTTTTTCCCGAGTATTTTTCATCTGCGAGCCTCAACGGTGCAAAAAAGTCCCGTCCGGGGTTTGCGTCGAGCTTTGCATTATCACTTTTTTGAATGGGGCCAAATCAAACTTGGGGTCTTGGGTGAAGGCAAGGCTGCAATCTGGCCAATACGCCGTTTTTATTGATGTTTCGTCGAATTGACAATTTTCGGGTTTTGCCTGATGGTGTGCATACCCAAATCAAACGGGCGTATGAATTGATCGTTTGGTCGTCAGACGGCTCTGACAGAACTCTGACTACCACGTCGGCGGGTGTGCTTGATTTGGCGTGTTCATCGACGGCGACGTCGTAGTCTCGTCGAACCTAAAGGTTCGGCGAGTATTGTTCAGCTTCCCTATTGTGGAGATCAGTTGATGATTTACGAAGGTAAAGCCATCACGGTTAAGGCTCTTGAAAGTGGCATCGTCGAATTGAATTTCGACCTCAAGGGTGAGTCCGTCAACAAGTTCAATCGCCTGACCCTGAGCGAGCTGCGCCAGGTGGTTGATACCCTCAAGGCCGACGCTTCTGTCAAAGGCGTGATTGTCACCAGCGGCAAGGATGTATTCATTGTCGGCGCCGACATCACCGAGTTTGTCGATAACTTCAAGTTGCCGGAAAGCGAACTGATTGCCGGTAACCTCGAGGCCAACAGGATCTTCAGCGACTTCGAAGATCTGGGTGTGCCCACGGTCGTCGCCATCAATGGCATCGCACTGGGCGGTGGCCTGGAGATGTGTCTGGCGGCTGATTATCGCGTTATTGCCAACACGGCGAAGATCGGTCTTCCCGAGGTCAAGCTGGGCATTTATCCCGGTTTCGGCGGTACTGTCCGCCTGCCACGCATCATCGGGGCCGACAACGCCATCGAGTGGATCGCTTCCGGCAAGGAAAACGCTGCCGAAGACGCCCTCAAGGTCGGTGCTGTCGATGCAGTGGTCGTCCCTGAAAAACTTCAGGCCGCAGCTCTGGATCTGATCAAGCGCGCCATCAGTGGCGAGTTCGATTTCAAGGCCAAGCGTCAGCCCAAGCTGGACAAGCTCAAGCTCAATCCCATTGAGCAAATGATGGCATTTGAAACCGCCAAGGGTTTTGTCGCAGGTCAAGCCGGCCCGAATTATCCGGCACCTGTCGAAGCCATCAAGACCATCCAGAAAGCCGCGAACTTCGGTCGTGACAAGGCGCTGGAAGTCGAAGCTGCCGGTTTCGTGAAAATGGCCAAGACGTCTGCGGCGCAGAGTCTGATCGGCCTGTTCCTGAACGATCAGGAGCTGAAAAAGAAAGCCAAGGCATACGATGCACTGGCCAAGGACGTGAAACAGGCTGCCGTACTGGGCGCCGGGATCATGGGCGGCGGTATCGCTTATCAGTCGGCTGTGAAAGGCACGCCGATCCTGATGAAGGATATCCGCGAAGAAGCCATTCAACTGGGCCTCAATGAAGCCTCCAAGCTGCTGGGTGGCCGTGTCGACAAAGGTCGTCTGACACCTGCCAAGATGGCTGAAGCACTCAATGCGATTCGTCCTACCTTGTCTTATGGCGATTTCGGCAACGTCGATCTGGTGGTCGAAGCGGTAGTCGAAAACCCCAAGGTCAAGCAGGCGGTGCTGGCCGAAGTCGAAGCCAATGTGGCTGAAAACACTATCCTGGCCTCCAATACCTCGACCATTTCCATCTCCTTGCTGGCCCAGGCCCTCAAGCGTCCGGAAAACTTCGTCGGCATGCACTTCTTCAACCCGGTACACATGATGCCGCTGGTGGAAGTCATCCGTGGCGAGAAGTCCAGCGAAGAAGCCGTGGCGACCACCGTTGCCTACGCCAAGAAAATGGGCAAGAACCCGATTGTGGTCAACGATTGCCCAGGCTTCCTGGTCAACCGTGTCCTATTCCCGTACTTCGGCGGTTTCGCCAAGCTGGTCAGTGCCGGTGTGGATTTCGTGCGCATCGACAAGGTCATGGAGAAGTTCGGCTGGCCCATGGGGCCTGCGTACCTGATGGACGTGGTCGGCATCGACACGGGCCACCATGGTCGTGACGTCATGGCCGAAGGCTTTCCGGACCGCATGAAGGACGATACTCGTTCTGCCGTGGACGTGCTGTACGAGGCCAAGCGCCTTGGCCAGAAGAACGGCAAAGGCTTCTATGCCTATGAGACGGACAAGAAGGGCAAGCCTAAAAAGGTCAGCGACCCTACCGTGCTGGACGTGCTCAAGCCGATCGTCTACGAGCAGCGTGAAGTGACCGATGAAGACATCATCAACTGGATGATGATCCCGCTGTGCATGGAAACCGTGCGCTGCCTGGAAGACGGCATCGTCGAGACTGCTGCCGAAGCCGACATGGGCCTGATCTACGGCATCGGTTTCCCTCCGTTCCGTGGTGGTGCGCTGCGTTACATCGACTCCATCGGCGTCGCCCAATTCGTTGCCCTCGCTGACCAATATGCCGAGCTGGGTGCCTTGTATCAACCGACCGCGAAGCTGCGTGAAATGGCCAGTAAAGGCCAGAGCTTCTTCGGTTAAGCGCCTTCTGAGGAATGAACGTATGAGCTTGAATCCAAGAGACGTCGTGATTGTCGACTTCGGTCGCACCCCGATGGGCCGCTCCAAGGGCGGCATGCACCGCAACACCCGTGCCGAAGACATGTCGGCGCACCTGATCAGCAAGTTGCTGGAGCGCAATGCGAAGATCGACCCGGCCGAGGTGGAAGATGTCATCTGGGGCTGCGTCAACCAGACCCTGGAGCAGGGCTGGAACATCGCACGCATGGCGTCGTTGCTGACCCAGATCCCGCACACCTCTGCGGCCCAGACCGTGAGCCGCCTCTGCGGCTCGTCCATGAGCGCGCTGCACACGGCGGCCCAGGCGATCATGACCGGCAACGGTGATGTGTTCGTGATCGGTGGCGTCGAGCACATGGGCCATGTCGGCATGATGCATGGCGTCGACCCTAACCCGCACATGTCCCTGCATGCCGCCAAGGCGTCGGGCATGATGGGCCTGACTGCCGAAATGCTCGGCAAGATGCACGGCATTACCCGTGAGCAACAGGACGCTTTCGGCCTGCGCTCCCACCAGCTCGCCCACAAGGCGACCCTGGAGGGCAAGTTCAAGGACGAGATCATCCCGATGCAGGGTTATGACGAAGACGGTTTCCTCAAGGTTTTCGACTACGACGAAACCATCCGTCCGGATACCACTCTGGAAAGTCTCGCGGCGCTCAAGCCTGCATTCAATCCCAAGGGCGGTACTGTAACGGCGGGTACGTCATCGCAGATTACCGATGGTGCGTCCTGCATGATCGTCATGTCTGCCCAGCGTGCCAAGGACCTGGGTATCGAGCCGATGGCGGTCATCCGTTCCATGGCCGTTGCGGGTGTAGACCCGGCAATCATGGGTTACGGCCCGGTACCTGCGACTCAGAAAGCCCTCAAGCGTGCGGGGCTTGGCATTGCCGATATCGACTTCTTCGAGCTCAACGAAGCCTTCGCCGCACAGGCCCTGCCAGTGCTCAAGGATCTGAAAGTGCTCGACAAGATGAACGAGAAGGTTAATCTGAACGGCGGCGCTATCGCTCTGGGCCATCCATTTGGATGCTCCGGTGCGCGTATTTCGGGTACTTTGCTCAATGTAATGAAGCAGAATGGCGGCAAGCTGGGCGTCTCGACCATGTGTATCGGTCTGGGCCAGGGCATTGCCACTGTTTTTGAACGCATCTGAGATTGAAAGGGTCTGTTGTCGTCAACGGACCCTGAATTGATGCGAGCCGGGGCCTGGTCCCCGGCTTTTGTATTTTGGAAAAAGCAATTTTTTTACCCGTTGTTTCAGTCATGTTTCAAGAGGGCAACAGCATGCAATTAGAGCCAGGGCTCTATCGCCATTACAAAGGCCCGGAGTACCGGGTATTCAGCGTTGCGCGTCATTCCGAAACCGAGGAAGAAGTGGTGTTCTATCAAGCTCTTTACGGTGATTTCGGGATGTGGGTACGTCCTTTGAGCATGTTCCTCGAGTCCGTCGAGGTTGACGGCGAGCAAGTGCCGCGCTTTGCTTTGGTTCAGGTCGAGCCGAGTCTTTTTACCCGTCCGTGAGTCGGGGCCGCGCAACAGCCTGTGCTTGACCTCACCTTGTAGCCACTATATATAGCGTGGCCTTTATAAGCTCCACTCTGTCTTTCATCTAGTTTTCAGGAATTTTCTGATCCATGGGCAAATCGCTGGTCATCGTGGAATCCCCGGCTAAGGCCAAGACCATCAACAAGTATTTGGGCAACCAGTACGTGGTGAAGTCGAGTATCGGCCATATCCGAGACCTGCCCACCAGCGGTTCGGCTAGTGCTGCCAAGGAACCTGCCGCCAAGCGTGGCAAGGCAACTGCGAGCGAAGCGCCCGCACTGAGCCCCAAGGAAAAGGCCCGGCGCCAGTTGGTGTCGCGTATGGGCGTCGACCCCGAACACGGCTGGAAGGCCAAATACGAAATCCTTCCCGGCAAGGAAAAGGTGATCGAAGAGCTGCGCAAGCTGGCCAAGGATGCCGACACCATCTATCTCGCAACGGACTTGGACCGCGAAGGGGAAGCCATTGCCTGGCACCTGCGCGAAGCCATCGGTGGGGATGACAGCCGCTTCAAGCGCGTGGTGTTCAACGAAATCACCAAGAAAGCCATTCAGGAAGCCTTTTCAAAGCCAGGCGAGCTGGATATCGCCCGTGTGAACGCCCAGCAGGCCCGTCGCTTCCTCGACCGCGTCGTGGGCTACATGGTGTCGCCGCTGCTCTGGCAAAAGGTCGCTCGTGGCCTGTCAGCCGGTCGTGTGCAATCGGTTGCCGTGAAGCTGGTGGTGGAGCGTGAGCGCGAAATCCGTGCCTTCAATCCTGAAGAGTACTGGGAAATCCACGCCGACCTGGGCACTGCCAAGGGCGCCAATGTGCGCTTTGAAGTCGCCAGGGAAAACGGCGAGGCCTTCAAGCCGCTCAACGAAGCACAGGCCATGGCGGCGCTGGAGAAGCTCAAGGCCTCCAGCTACAGCATCGTCAAGCGCGAAGACAAGCCGACCAGCAGCAAGCCGTCTGCGCCATTCATCACGTCCACCTTGCAGCAGGCAGCCAGTAACCGCCTGGGCTTTGGTGTGAAGAAAACCATGATGATGGCCCAGCGCTTGTATGAAGCGGGCTACATCACTTACATGCGTACCGACTCCACCAACCTGTCGGCCGATGCCGTCAGCATGGCGCGCGCTTACATCGAGACAGAGTTCGGCAAGAAGTACCTGCCGGAATCCCCGAATGTCTACAGCAGCAAGGAAGGCGCGCAAGAGGCTCACGAAGCGATTCGTCCGTCCGACGTGAATACCCATCCAAGCAAGCTGTCGGGCATGGAGCGTGATGCCGAGCGCCTTTACGAGTTGATCTGGCGCCAGTTCGTGGCTTGCCAGATGCCGCCTGCGCAATACCTGTCGACCACGGTCAGTGTGGCTGCCGGTGACTTCGAGCTGCGCGCCAAGGGCCGCATCCTGAAGTTCGACGGTTACACCCGTGTATTGCCGCAGATCTCCAAGCCTGGCGATGACGGTGTGCTGCCGGACATGGCGCAGGGCGAAACCCTGAAGCTGGTGACACTGGACCCGAGCCAGCACTTCACCAAGCCGCCAGCTCGCTACTCGGAAGCCAGTCTGGTCAAGGAAATGGAAAAGCGCGGCATCGGTCGTCCTTCGACCTATGCGGCGATCATTTCGACCATCCAGGATCGTGGCTACGTTGCATTGCACAATCGCCGTTTCTACTCGGAAAAAATGGGCGATATTGTCACCGGTCGTCTGTCCGAGAGCTTTTCCAACCTGATGGACTACGGCTTTACGGCCGGCATGGAAGAGAACCTCGACGATGTGGCCCAGGGCGAGCGCGACTGGAAGAACGTGCTGGACGAGTTCTACGGCGACTTCCGCAAGAAGCTTGAAGTGGCCGAAGCCCCTGACAGCGGCATGCGTGCCAACCAGCCGGTCATGACCGACATTCCGTGCAAGGTGTGCGGTCGTCCGATGCAGATCCGCACCGCGTCGACCGGTGTCTTCCTCGGCTGCTCGGGCTACAGTCTGCCCCCCAAGGAGCGCTGCAAGGCGACGGTCAACCTGACGCCCGGTGACGAGATCGCCGAGGATGACGAGGGTGAATCCGAATCCCGCGTATTGCGCGGCAAGCACCGTTGCCCGGTCTGCAGCACGGCCATGGATGCGTATCTGCTGGACGAGAAGCACAAGCTGCATATCTGCGGCAACAACCCGGATTGCTCGGGTTACGAAATCGAAGAGGGCACCTATCGCATCAAGGGCTATGAAGGTCCGAGCCTGGAGTGCGACAAGTGCGGCAGTGAAATGCAGCTCAAGACCGGCCGTTTCGGCAAATTCTTCGGCTGTACCAATGCCGAATGCAAGAACACTCGCAAGCTGCTCAAGAGTGGTGAGGCTGCGCCACCGAAGATGGACCCGGTGAAGATGCCTGAGCTCAAGTGCGACAAGGTCGATGACACCTACATCCTGCGCGACGGTGCTTCCGGTCTGTTCCTGGCCGCAAGCCAGTTCCCGAAGAACCGTGAAACCCGTGCGCCGCTGGTCATTGAGATCGTGCCGCACAAGGATGAAATCGATCCCAAGTATCACTTCCTCTGCGAAGCGCCGAAGAAAGACCCCGATGGCCGTCCGGCGGTAATTCGTTACAGCCGCAAGACCAAAGAGCAATATGTTCAGACCGAAGTGGAAGGCAAGCCGACCGGCTGGCGTGCTTTCTATGATGGCGGTGTCTGGAAGGTCGAAGACAAGCGCTGATCAAGTGTGCCCGGCGCAGGTCGGGTACAGTTTGCCCAGGGGCTCCAGGCAGGGTTTGATCCTGCCGGGAGCTTTGACGCTTGTGGCCATGCTCTTTTTATCTGACCGTTATGGAGAATGCCGCCATGGCCCATGAGCTCTATACCCGCACTAATCAGAAGATCTACTTTGCCGGGCTTGCGCTTGAAGCGCTGGGCAAGGCCGAGAAAGGTCAGGCCATCAATGCCCAGGCGTTGTTACAGGCCGAGCGTGAGTCCGTCCTGTTTCATTTGTATGGTGCGCTGCTGGGGTTGTGTCATGAAATTGCCGGTTTCTACCGGTTGCCTCAGGCCAATGCGCCACGAGCCGAGCTGCTGTTGACCCAGGAAGTGCTGGACGCCGTAGCAATCCCGGAAATGGCCGAACTGGTCGAGTTGGCGCGCAACAGGGAAACCTGGCTGGCGCAGCTTCTGTCGGCCTACAACGCCTTGTTCGAACCGCCTCGGGCTCCTAAAGCTCCCAAGGGAGATGTTACCCAGCCGATGATTGTGGCGGTAAATCTGGACGACGAACCGGCCATTGAGCTGACTCGTGAGGAACTGGAAGGCTGGCGGCAACAACTAAAGGGTCTGGCCATTCGTTTTCGTGAAGGCTTGAGCGAGTGCTAAAACCAATGATCTACAGGCTGGCAGGCTGTTACAATGCTGGCCTTTCGCGGAGTATTTGTACTAATGCCTACCTCTTTTCTTGAAATTGTCGAACTACCTGACGGCCGCATAGAGTTGCGTCGCGCCGATGATGAAGGGGCGCTGGTTACCCTCGATTTCTCTGCAGATGCCAAGTCTTTCATGCAAGGTCAGCATGTCGAGATTGCCAAGGCGATGCTGAGTGTAGGTGTGCAGATGGCCGGTCGGCTGGCTGAAGGTGAGCTTGAGAAAGATACCGGCCCGCGGGTGCTTCATTAACGACTGGGCAATCAGCCCAGTCGAATATTCAGGCTCTGCGCACTCCCGACCCGTGCCGCATTGACCAGTTGCTGGCGAGCAGTAGCGCTCAGCGGATTGATCCAGCTGACGACCGTATGACTGCGTCCCAGCCGAAGCGCCTCACGAGTCAACTCCAGTGCGCTTTGATTCCCCCGAGGTTGCAATAGCAGGATTCGCTCTCGGTTGAGCCCTGCATCCCTCAGCCATCTCTGAGTAAGGCTTGCCGGTGGTGCAATCAGGGTCAGCCAGCGGTCGTTGGTGTCCTGGCTCAATTCCCGAAGAATGGGTGCCATAAGGCTCAGGCAGCTCCCGGCAGCGCCGCGCAATGTGAGTTCACTGAAAACTTCCGGCCCGTTGCCCCAGGCTTTTTCGGGTTCCTCGGCAATCATCGGGACCATGGGCTGGGCCATGAACGCCTCGAACAGTGGTAATTGCGTGTGCGGTGCTTGATGGAACTGCATAACGTCTCCTTAGCGGCGAATGACGCCGACACTCAGGCCTTCGATCACCAGCTCCTGATCCTTGAGGTCGACCTCGATAGGTGCGAACTCGGGGTTTTCAGCAATGAGCCAGACCTTGCTGCCTTCACGCTTGAAGCGTTTTACCGTGACCTCGTCGCCGATCCGTGCCACCACGATCTGGCCGTTGCGGGCCTCACGGGTGGTGTGTACGGCCAGGAGGTCGCCATCGAGGATGCCGATATCCTTCATGCTCATGCCGTGGACCCGAAGCAGGTAATCGGCACTTGGATGAAAGAAGGTCGGGTTGATGTTGCAGGACTCTTCGATATGCTGCTGGGCCAGGATCGGCGCACCCGCGGCAACGCGGCCAATGATCGGCAGGCTGTTCTCGTCAGGCTTTGCCTCGAAACCGGGAATGCGGATGCCGCGTGACGCACCCGGAGTCATTTCGATGGCGCCCTTGCGGGCCAGTGCCTTGAGGTGTTCTTCCGCCGCGTTGGGGGATTTGAAGCCCAGTTCCTGAGCGATTTCCGCGCGGGTAGGCGGGTAGCCATTGTCTTCGAGGCAGCGTTTGATGAAGCCAAGAATCTCGGCTTGGCGTGGCGTCAGTTTGATCATGGCAGGCGCTCTGTCTTTTTATACAGTGACTGGGATTATATACAGTGAAGGCGTGTTGGCAATCGTCCTTTTCATTTTCGTCGCCCGACGGTCGGGTTGCAGTCTGTCTGCAAGAGGTCGGATAAGTGACTGTTCGGCCACTCTGTGAACAGCCCGCTTGACAAGAGGCCCGGCTGATACGTATGTTTCAAACGTTCGTTTGTTAGGCAGAGAGCCATGGCCCAGTCGGAAACCGTTGAACGCATTCTTGATGCTGCCGAGCAATTGTTCGCAGAAAAAGGCTTTGCCGAAACCTCCTTGCGTCTGATAACCAGCAAGGCGTCGGTCAATCTGGCTGCGGTGAACTATCACTTCGGTTCCAAGAAGGCCTTGATCCAGGCGGTTTTCTCGCGTTTTCTGGGGCCTTTCTGCATCAGTCTCGAACGCGAGCTGGAGCGTCGTCAGGCCAAGCCCGAGCAAAAGCCAACGCTTGAAGAGTTGCTGGAGATGCTTGTCGAGCAGGCGCTGGTGGTTCAGCCGCGCAGCGGCAATGACCTGTCGATCTTCATGCGTCTGTTGGGGCTTGCGTTCAGTCAGAGCCAGGGTCACTTGCGTCGCTATCTGGAAGACATGTACGGCAAGGTGTTCCGCCGCTACATGACCCTGGTCAACGAAGCCGCCCCGCGCATTCCGCCTATCGAGCTGTTCTGGCGCGTTCACTTCATGCTGGGTGCCGCAGCCTTCAGCATGTCCGGTATCAAGGCCTTGCGTGCCATCGCCGAGACCGATTTCGGCGTCAACACTTCCATCGAGCAGGTCATGCGTCTGATGGTGCCATTCCTGGCAGCCGGCATGCGTGCCGAAACCGGTGTGACAGACGCCGCCATGATCGCAGCGCAGCTCAAGCCGCGCACCAAAAGCTCCTCAAGCGCCCCCGTCGCCGCCAAGGCCTGACGATTCCTGGATGCGCTCGCATTGCGCGAGGCTCCAGGATCAAGCACCATGCCCGGATTGATTGGTAATGGTGTGTTAAGGGTTTTTCTATGAGTTCAGGCCTGCAAGGCTCCCTGATGGTCGATGTCGCCGGTACCTGGTTGACCGCCGAAGACCGTCAGTTTCTGCGTCAGCCCGAAGTGGGCGGTTTGATTATCTTTGCCCGTAACATCGAGCACCCGCGGCAAGTACGCGAGTTGAGCGCGGCCATTCGTGCCATTCGCCCTGACTTGCTGCTGGCCGTGGATCAGGAAGGCGGCAGGGTTCAGCGTCTGCGACAGGGTTTCGTGCGTTTGCCTGCGATGCGTGCCATTGCCGACAAGCCCGATGCCGAATCATTGGCCGAGCATTGCGGCTGGCTGATGGCGACCGAAGTGCTGGCTGTTGGCCTGGACCTGAGTTTCGCCCCGGTACTGGATCTCGATTTCCAGCGCAGCGCTGTGGTGGGAACCCGTTCCTTCGAGGGCGATCCCGAGCGTGCCGCCGTGCTGGCTGGTGCCTTTATCCGTGGCATGCAGGCTGCCGGCATGGCCGCCACCGGCAAGCACTTTCCGGGTCATGGCTGGGCGGAAGCCGATTCCCATGTAGCAATCCCCAATGACGAGCGCAGCCTGGACGAGATTCGCAGCAAGGACCTCGTGCCTTTTGCGCGCCTGAGCAAGCAACTGGCGGCAGTGATGCCTGCCCATGTCATCTACCCGCAAGTCGATTCGCAGCCTGCCGGATTCTCCCGTCGCTGGTTGCAGGACATCCTGCGCGGCGAACTGCAATTTGACGGTGTCATCTTCAGTGATGACCTGTCCATGGCAGGTGCTCATGTGGTGGGTGATGCGGCCAGTCGCATCGAGGCTGCGCTGACGGCCGGTTGCGACATGGGTCTGGTCTGTAATGACCGGGCCGCCGCCGAGCTGGCCCTGAGCGCTGCGCAACGCCTGAAGGTCAAGCCTTCGGCGCGTATCGCCCGCATGCGTGGCCAGGCTCATGCTTCGACGGATTATCGCCAGCATCCGCGCTGGCTGACGGCGCTTCAGGCGCTGCGCAATGCCCAATTGATCGATTAAGGATTTGCAATGACGGTTTACGCGATTATCGGCGGAACAGGCCTGACCCAGCTTGAAGGTCTGAACATTCGCCAGTCTCTGCCCATGAACACGCCTTATGGCGCGCCGTCCGGCGAAATCCAGATCGGTGATTATGCCGGTCGCGAAGTGATGTTCCTGGCCCGTCACGGCCATCCTCATCGCCTGCCGCCGCATCAGGTCAACTACCGCGCCAATATCTGGGCCTTGAAGCAGGCCGGTGCGCAAGCGATTCTGGCCGTGAATGCGGTGGGCGGTATTCATCCGGCCATGGGAACCGGGCATTTCTGCGTACCCCATGATCTGGTGGATTACACCAGCGGTCGTCAGCACACCTTCTTTGCCGACGATCTGGAGCAGGTCACTCATATCGATTTCAGCTACCCCTACAGCGAGGCGCTGCGCGATCGTCTGATTGCGGCACTGGCGGCTGAAGGGTGCGAGTTCAGTGATCGTGGCGTGTATGCCTGCACCCAGGGGCCGCGCCTGGAGACGGTGGCCGAGATCGTTCGTCTTGAGCGTGATGGCTGCGACATCGTCGGCATGACCGGCATGCCTGAAGCGGCACTGGCCCGTGAGCTGGAGCTGGATTACGCCTGTCTGGCGCTGGTGGTCAACCCGGCGGCGGGCAAGTCCACGGCAATCATTACCATGGCCGAGATCGAGCAGGCGCTGCGTGATGGCATGGGCAAAGTGAAATCCACTCTGGCACGGGTGCTTTCGGCAGAATAAAACCCACCCCGTGGGAGCGAATTTATTCGCGAAGACGGCATTTCAAACGATAAATATCTATCGGATGTACAGGCCTCTCGCGAATGAATTCGCTCCTATGTATGGACTCGCCCCCACTGTCAACCCGCTTTGCTTTTGAACACCGCTACCCGGTTGC
>NZ_JAIGPJ010000022.1:0-98921 GCF_019719005.1 Pseudomonas cichorii | reverse complement strand
CACATCGAATAATCAGCTTGCCATTCACCCCTCTCACCTTTGACTTTATCTCTCGCTGCAGACACAAGCGAATTCATTCGCGAGACGGCATTCCAAATGACATATCTGTGTTGGATGCACTGGCCTCTCGCGAATGAATTCGCTCCTACGGCGAGGCGGTTTCAGGAAGATAATGCCACTCGCCGTAACCTCCCGGTCAATGGCACCACTTCATTTTCCCGGCCGGGCAGCAGACGCCCGGTGAGTCCCATGCCTTCACTGACAATCACGGCATTCTCCACAAGGCACAGGTTGGACGGTGTATCCAGACCTGTGGCGAGTACGCTGACTTCACGGGTTTGCAGGTCGCAGCTCAATAGTCTGCCGCTGAAACGCTCGAAACCACCATGCAAGGGTTCGCCGGCCCAGTCGGGGCGCAAGGGTTGCAGCAGCCGGTCGCACAGTTCCAGCACCAGTACGCTGCCATCCGGGCGGATGGCCAGGCCGGTGGGCAGTTGCAGGCCGCTTATCAGCAACTCGATCTTGCCGGTTTCCGGCCAGACCCGGATGACCTGGCCGGCCCTGTCGACAAAATCGATACCCTGCTTGGCAGGATCGCTACGCAGCTCCCCGGAAAACAGGCTGATCAGGACCGCACCGGTCGCAGGCTCGTAGACCAGCGTCACAGGCACTGCTTCCTGCCCTTGAGCCAGTTCGGGCAATTGGGCCAGGATGCGTTCACCTTCGTTGTCCTGACTGAATTCCACCAGTTGGTTGGTATCAGGCTTGACCGCCAGCCAGCTGTGACGAGTGGGGTGATAGCACAGGGAGTTCAGGTTGCCCTGGCTGTGGAATACCGGCTCGGGTGGCGAGTACTGGATATCCAGGATCTTCGAACCCTGCACATAGTCGGTCTGGCTGACCAGAAAGCGCCCGTCACCCCAGGCGACATCCGAAATGCCCATGATCTCGTCCCGCAGCATGCGAGGCTGCATGTTCATGGCGCGAAAGCCTTGCGCCAGGGTTTCGGCAGGCAGGTAAGCCGCTGGGGTTTTCGGGTCCGGGCGCAGCACGCTGATACGGCCACTGAACGTCGCATCGGGCAAGCCCGATCCAGCTTCGATCAGTATCAGGCTGCCATCCGGCCCTGAGCACAGGCCCCGCGGGTTCAGTAACCCTTCTGCAATGAGGGTACTGGTACACAGGCGTTCAACGGGGTGCGCGGGTATTTCAATGGGAACAGTCATGACGCTCTCCATAGCCATGGGTGGGGTACTCATGGCAGCGGCTGCCAGGGTGTGCCTGTCAGGTAGGCGCTGAGCAATGCACGCTGGCTGGGCGACATCGAACGCACGACTGGCATAAACAAGGTGGTGCCTTTGTAAGTGTCCGAAGTGCGCGCAAGGATTGCATTCTTGTGGCCCATGACCGCATCTGGCTGGTTGAGCGGCACGTAGCGCGACATGGCAGGAAACGCCAGATAGTGATAACGCAGCACGTTGGGGTACACCTGATCCCAGGTGATGATGCTGCCCTTGGCGATACCGAAATCCGTCTGGGAGTATTTGCGGAAGGCGCTGAAATATGGGCTGTTGCCCGCAAGGGTGTACGTCAGCTTGGGAAAGCCCGCCAACGCTTCGGTCCCGTTTTTCAGGCTGATATCGATATTGACCGAATGTTGATTGGCGGGTACAGAAACCGATGACGGATAGTTCAGGCAATCGAGGCTTGTGCCAATGGCTATTTTGATAGAGGTGTCGGAAGGTACAGGTCCGCCCAGATACCTGACCTGCAGCGGAATCGTCAGGCCGTCAGGATGGTCTTCCAGATAGATATTTCGCTGGTCGGTGTAGAGTCTGTAGGGCGACTCGGCGATTTGTAGAGACGTCTTTGCAGGTGGATCAACTCTATAGTTCATGACCTCGTCTGGAGCCGTGATGGTCAATGGCTGGGTTTTGACCTGCTGTGCCGTGCCAGCATCAAGCGGCAAATCCACGATACCGCCGTACAGGTAATAATTCTGCAGGTACTCATTGTCCGGAGTCAGAGTCGTGAGGGTTGTAGTACCCGCGCAGAAGTTGACAGGACCATAATCGGCATTGGGTCCGATGGGGCTGGTAATGGCAGTACGGTCGGACCTGAACGTCTCCTCAGGGATGAGGTTCACCATATCGATGCTCAATAACCCGCTGTCGCTCAGGTCTGCAAAACCGGTACCTCCTGTGTTCTGGTTGACGAGCAGCCGGCCCGCTGGGCAGATGACAGGCTCGTCGGCAAAGGCCGGTGCCAGTGTGCCGATAACCCTGCCAATGCTTGGGTTGGGTGTGTATTTCCTGGCTGCATAATCGGCATTCAGTTGTTTTGTGGTCAGTGTCGGGCACATCTCGAACATGACGAAGCGCAAGACGATTCCGGTTGCTCCGGGAGCCTTGATGATCGATTGCAGTATTTCGCTGTTCTGGTTGTAACTGACGATTTTGTCCAGCGGGAAGGTCAACTGGAATGTGCCGCTGAGGGCGTAGGACCCTGGCGCGTCCATGGTTGCCGGCCCCAGTATTCGCTGCGTTACATCCAGGCTGCTGCACACGGTATCGCAGTTGATCAGCAACTGGATGTTGTCGTTGCCGCCGATCTGCAAGCCACCGACAAATATCTGGGTGGTGACCACCGAGGTCGGGTCCAGGTCCACCATCATCGGGCCGGAGGAACTGCGCTGGCCGGTTGCCGGGTCCACCGAGCCGAGCAGATAGACGGGTTGCCCCACCAGGTCGCCTTGCTTGCTGATCGCTCCCGGATTGCCTTGCGAACTGATCAGCGTGTCCATTTCGACGAGATGCTGGCCATAGTGATTCCAGCCACCTTGGGTGTAACCGCTGGTTGGCGCAGTGCTGGAAGGCGTGTTGATCTTTTCGTTCAATTGTTCGTCGGTGTAAGGCTGGGCCTCTGGAGCAATAGTCGAGGTTGCCGGATCGAACAGCTTGAAGCCTGTTTGATCACCCTGAGGAACGGTCGCTGAATTGTTCGGCACACTCACATCGGTGCTGATGCCACCCCAGAAATTCACTCGTGGTCCATTAAGAATGCTCATGGTCTATTTCTCGTCCTTGGGGCCTTGGGTGGCGGGCTGTGCAAATTTGAACATGTAGGAAAAGTCGGCCTTGTAAGGGCTGCCGACCGGTGTCGCCATGGAATGGCAAGCCATGCAACTGCTGTTGGCCTGGATATAGCTTTCCATCGTGACGTTGGCCGAAAGTGCCGGGGTCGGCTGGCCCAACGGATTACCGGGGTTGTTCGGGTTGAACGGACGCTGGGTCGTGACGAGCTGGTAGTACTTCAGAGCGCTTTGCTGCAGGCCGGGATTGAGCTGGAACCCCTTGTTGATCAGTTCGGTGGAGAGAGCAATCGGCGTTACCCGGTTCAGCGGGTTCGGGGTCTGGAAGGTGGTACCGGCTTTGGGTACACATACCATCTTGTTGTCTTGCGTCTGCCAGTCGCACGGGGACTGATTGAGGCTGGCAGGCTCGGCGTGGGGATTGAAGTAGGAGTAGTTGATGCCGGGTGCCGGGTTGTCGATCCATTGGCCTCCCGATTCCTTCTTGGGTGGCACGTTGTCGACTTGCTCGAAGGTGGACCAGATCCACTGTGGATAGCCTTGCACCTTGGTGATGATGTGCAGGCCCACCAGACCCAGATAAGCATCTGCAACAGCACCGGTGGGTTTGCCCTGATCATCGAACAGATCGACCTGCGAATGAACCGTCAGGTAACGGCTGGCGTTGTCGGCGGGTGTGAGAATTCGCCAGCTCGACTTGACCTCGATGACCCCGTTGGGGAATGAAATGTTGCTGGCTTTGGACACGACATTAGCGTTGTAGAAATTGTTGGCCACGATGTAGTTGTAAGAAACCTCGTTGGCCGAGATGTCGTAGTAGGTCGGGTTGCCGCGCTGATCGATCAGCCAGCCGCCCACGGCCTGATCGACCGCCTGGAGGACGCCAGTGTTTTTCAAGGCCGAAATATTGATCAGGCCCAGACTCTGGCTTTTCACCGGAGTATTCCAGGGGCCTGGATTACTGCCGTCCGCCGGGAATATTTCACTGACGTTCTTGTAGCTCTGCCACACGGTGTAGCCCGCATCTCCGGGTTTCTTGTTGCAGTCGGGGGTTCCGCGCTGGCCATCCGTTACGGGCCAGTTCAGGGCGATGAACATCTGCCAGCTGTACAGATCGAACAGGTCCTGGCCGCTTTTGGCGGCTGGAGCGCTGCCGGGAAGCTGGCAATTCAGGGTTGTAACCGACACATCCGGCATCGGTTGTTCAAAGGCAAGCGCAGGCAGGCTGACACTGCCCAACAGAGCCAGGGCAAGGCGATATCGAGTATTCATGGCATACGTCCTTGTCTGTCAGGGCTTGTTGGGCATCAGGTTGTTCCACTGCGCCTTTTTGCCATTGCTCAGTGTGGTCGGCGGGTTGAACAACTGGCAGGGCTCGGGATTTGCCGGGCACATCTTTGCCACTTGCGCCCAGGTCGTGGCCGGGTCCGGTTTGGCTATGCGGAAGTTGGTGTAGTTCTGGCTGACGATAGGGGCATTGGCGGTGGAGACATCGCCCGAAAAGAAGAAGGATTGAGGAAGCCTGTAAGGCGGTTGCCCTTTCTGGCTGCTGGTGGCGGCCTTGAAGAATGAATAACCGAACAGGATCGGACCGTCCGGCCCCGGCACATCAAGGGCATACGCTTGCACGCTGGCGTTGAGGTTCTTGCTGCGCTCGGCGCTATAGGGCAAATGCTGGATGAAGTCCTGGCGCGGCGGGTGGTTCATGGGCGAGAACATGCAGCAGGCGGGCATGCCTTTGGGGCGGTCCTGCTCGTAAGTCAGGAAGTACGCCTTGTTGCCCAGCGACACGAAGCTGCACGTGTAGTTGTTGTCCTTGATCGGGAAGATCGGCAGGCAGTATTTCTCGTAGTGCTCCATCATCGCGCCGTAACCATCGCCATCGGCCGGAATGTAAGTGGTGTCGTAATAAGTGGTGCCTTTGGAAACGCTGTAGTCACTGGGTTTCAAGGTGGCGGGCGGGTTGCTGTAGGGCGGCGGGTTTTTCTTGTAGCTGTCGGTGGTCACCCGGTACATGGTCCAGTCACTGACCCAGAAGGCCGGGAAGAACGGGTCGCTGGGGTCGCTGGGGTTTCGCTTGGCGATGCAGTTGCCGTTCTTTTCATTGCAGCCCGCGGTGTTGTGCACGCCCATGGTCGGGTAGATATCACCGCCGCCCTGCGCAAACAGGGAATTGCAGAACAGCAGGCTCGACAACATGAACAGCCGGATCAGAACGCTGGATTTCATACGACACTCCTCTGAAATGGCGGGTGGCCTGGTGGCCACCCGCTTTCTTGCCTGGGCGTTTAACAGCTTTGCGGGAAGTCGCTCATGCTCAGGGGCGTGGGCGGGTAGTTGCCCTTGACGAGGGATTGCGCCCAAAGCTCCAGCACGGCGCGTCGGCTTTGCGGCATGTCACGGGTGATGGGCATCGCCAGCGTGCTTTCTTCCTGGTATGGCTTGCTGATCAGCACAATCAACTGATCGACCGCGCCTTCTATGCGCTTCAGGGAGTTGAGCGGCATGTACTTGGCCATGATCGGGTACAGGTAATAGAAGGGTTCGAGGATTCGTGGATAGATGAACTGCTCCCAGATCAATACGCGGGCATCCTGCTGCTCGTAGATACTGTTCCAGTAAGTGATGAAGTCCTGTTGCAATTCAGGCTCCAGAGGAAGAACACGCAACGGTGCCAGGAAGTCGGTATAGGCCGACAGGTAGTTGAAGCTGAAAGGGACCTTGGGAGACTCTTCGCCTTCTTGCACGAAGAAGCGCAGGGTCGGAAAACCCGGAGCCTGTGCGGTGAAGGTCAATTGAGCGATGCCGTTGGCGTCGGTCGTGATCTTCGCCACGCTGTAGTTCACGGTGCTGCCGTTTTTTCCTTCCAGAGTGTCTTGCTGTGCAATGGCATTGGCCAGCGATAGACAAGGCGTCAGTGCCAGCGCTGTCGGGTTGCTCAGGTAGGTCTGATAGCTGACTTCTTCCGCAGAGTCATCCTTCAGTACGCTTGCAGCCATCGGAGGCAAGAACTCCGTCAACTGGCGACCGCTACCATCGGCAGCCAGGCTCAATACGGGGGCTGTATCGAGGAATTGGGGCAGCACGGATGTGTTTTGCTTATAGCTGGGCGGGTAATTGTTGAAGAGGGTGAAATCTGCCGCATTACTGAAGGCCAGATAATAGCTGCTGGTGGTCACCGAAAAGGCGTTGTTGTATTCCGCCACCCATATCACGGTATTGACCGCCGGTTTGCCATCGTGCTGAACCATGATGTTCAGCGTCTTGGTGTCGCCGACATCGATGAAACTGGCGCTTTCCACCACTTCGGCGGTCCACATCTGCTGTGTGGCGGCGGTCGTGGGTGACGAGCCTGACAACTGAAGTTCCAGCGGCCCGCTTTGCAGTTGGCCGATGGCGTCGGGCGTCAGGGAAAAATCGAGAATGCCGGAGCGCTTGTCGAAAGCGGACTGTTGATACTGATCGAAGCCGAAACTTGCGACCTTGCTGAATTGTCCGTCGATTCTTACTCCCACCTCATAGTCACCTGCCTGGAATTTCTCCGGCACGGGGACTGCGGCCTTGTCGTCCACGGTATAAAACGGAAAGCCGGTTCCCAGATCCAGCGACAGAATGTTGCTTTCAGGCTGTACCTGAGCCGAAATCACACCAAGCTGGATAGTGGCTCCGGGCGGAAGAGGCGTATCGCCCGGTGTTTTCTTGTAAACGCTGATGGGGGATGCCGGAACCAGACGACGTCCGGCAGGTGCAGTCGGGAACTCATCTTCGAACCACAGCCCCAAGGTGCCAGCTGTGCGGCTATAAGCCGGGTTGAAGAAAATATCGGCAACGTTATCCAGGCCTTTCTGATACATGGCCTGCATTTCTGCCAGTATTTTTGCCGGATCCTCATCGCCCGTCGGGTGTGTGATAAAGGGCGGGTAATCGTTGAAAACGCCGTTTTTGTCGTAGTAAGTCAGATAGGTCGAAAACCGGAACATCAGACCTTTGGCATTTTGCTTTTCCATCTGCTGCTGAAGGTTTTTCAACAACACCGAGTTTCCGTTTACCCATTGCAGGTTTTCCTTGGGGAAACAGGTCTGCCAGGTGGTGGTGACATAATTCAGGCCGCCGAAGGCTCCCCAGTTGAAGTTCAGAAAGC
The DNA here is from genome assembly GCF_019719005.1 of Pseudomonas cichorii. Lineage (GTDB taxonomy): Bacteria > Pseudomonadota > Gammaproteobacteria > Pseudomonadales > Pseudomonadaceae > Aquipseudomonas > Aquipseudomonas cichorii_E. The sequence continues at coordinate 91,689 of NZ_JAIGPJ010000022.1, read as the reverse complement.
GGTCAAGCATGCGGTACTGGCGATCAAGAGTCAGACCACACTGGCTGTCTCCAATGATCAGCTTGTCGAAATACAGTGCCGTGAACGTGTTCTGCCAGGGGCTTACATCAACGAAACGGGCCGGTGTCTGTGCAGTGCTGCCAAAAGGGTTGCCTGCCAGTTGGTAGCTCTTGTTGATCAGATCATCCTGGCTGATATAGCTGTTGTTCTGCAGCTCTCCGCCAATGACCAGGGACTGAATGTCCTTGTAGCCCACAGTGCCGCAGCCATTGTCTCCAAAGAGGTCCCATTCACCGGGAGTGCCACTCGCGCCGTAATTGCCCGGCACTTGCAGCACGTAATCGGGCACTTTGGGAATCGGCGCGATGGTCCAGGGCAGCAGGGTGCTGGCGGCGTTCTCGGGGGTAATGCCGTACTCGGCCAGAAACGGCCAGTTCATCTGCATCTTGACCGCGTCGTACAGCGGAAACATGTCGTTGTTGTTGGCCGTCGGTGGGTTCCAGTACATGTGGCCATTGAAATAGATACGGGGGAAATTCAACACGCTCATAGGGTCATGCTCCTTAAGGTCGTTGCCACTGGGCGCGTTTGAGCGACCAGACGAAGTCCAGTTTTTCGTAACCGGCATAGGCCGACTCGGGCAACTCCTTGACCGGGTAGGCGAGGCCGCCCTTTTGGTCGAGCGCGAAGTTGAAATAAGTCTTCGTCTTCGTTGAATAGGCCGCTGTGCTGTGACAGGCCAGGCAGTCGGAATTACTCTGGAAAGCCGACTCCAGTTGCGAGTTGGCCAGCAACTGTCCGTCGTTCTGGTACTGGACGCCGATCAGTTCGTACTGCGCCAGCGCCGGGTATTGGGCCTGGAACGCTGTGTTGACCGGTTTCGCCGCCGCTGTTGGCCCGGTGATATTGGTCATGGGCTTTGCCGGAGTGTCATTGGTCACGCTGTACTTGCTGTTGTTCTTGTTTTCAAAGGTGGTCCAGACCCAGCTTGGCGACAGCTTGTTGATGACGTGCATGCCACTGAGGGCCGCATAACCCACGTTGTAGGTTTTCTGGTCGTCCTCCAGGTAATAGGCCTGAATGATGTAGTAACCATCATTGGTCAGTTGCTGCACGAAAGTCTGGTCGGCACCGATCCACAGCCAGGAGGTTTTCAGCTCCCAGGCTGTGGAGGGAAATTTCAGGCTGCTGGTCAGGGCCGCCTGGCCGTTCGCGTTGTAGACCTTTTGCTGCACGATGTAATTGAAGGTGTCTTCACTCATCTGCAGGTGAAAACGCACCGGCTGGCCCCGTTGCGCCGCAGGCACCTGATTGCCCATTTGCAGAATCAGCCCGTCCACCTGCTGAATGCTGTCCAGGTTCTGGAAAGCGCGCTGCATGTTCAGGCCCAGTGTCTGGGCCTGTTTGCTCACATCGGCTGGCAGCGGTTCGCGTTGGGCATAGGGCAGGGGTTGGGCGCCATTGCCCAGATAGACTTGATCGCTGGGCTTGAGGGTTTCCCAGACACGATTGGGATTACCTTGGGCTGCCGGCTGGTTCAGGCAGGCAAACCAGTTCCAGGCCATGGTTTCAGGGCTCTGCTGGAAGTTGGTCCAGGTCGTGGCCTGGCTGGTGCCAAACTTGAAAAGGTTGGTGCAATCGAAAGGGGGCGGTGTCTGCGCTTGAGCCATACCGGCTACAGCACTCAGAACGGTTACACAAAGGGCTCGCCGCATGAAATCTCCTTGGCATTGGCCTGATCACGGTGTTGGTGCCCCCGGAAGTGCTCCAGAAGCAGTTGCTTGATGGCGGTGGCAGGAAGACGCTCCGGCAACTGCAGTTCGCAATTTGTAATAAGTAACGGGCCTGACTGTTCATCGCCGGGCAAGCGTCCATGGCTGCCGCGAATCAGTCGGGTATCGAGAGGGATCAAGTCCATGTAGTAGCGAAAGCCGAGTTTTTTCTGCAACAGGCGGCGCGCTACTTTCAGTTTCGGGAAACGAATGGCCGGGTCGATGAACAACTCCAGCGGGTCGTAACCGGGCTTGCGATGAATGTCCACGGTGCGGGCAAAGTCGGGTGCCTTGCGATCATCGAACCAGTAGTAGTAATCGAACCAGAAGCCAGCCTCTGCAATGGCCACCAGCTCGCCGCTGCGGGGGTGATCGAGTTGCCAGGCCTGCTGTTCGGTTTTATCCAGCACCTGCTCGATGCCCGGCTGGCGCTGCAACAGGGCTTTGACTTTGGGGATGTCTTGCGCCCGTTTCACATAGATATGGGCGATCTGATGGTCGGTAACGGCAAAGGCGGCACTGGCGCCTGGGTCCAGCAGTTCCCAGGACAGGGACTGACGCACTTGCAGCAAGCCTTCCGAGCGCAGCACCCGATTGATCGACACCGATTGCTGAACCGCTTCTATGCCGTATTCCGAAAGCAGCATGACCTTGGCACCTTGCTGCTCGGCGAAGGCCAGCAAGCGTCCGACTTCATGGTCGATGGCCCGAACTTCATCGGCAATCGACGGATGATCTGGCCCGTGGCGTTGCAGGCTGTAATCCAGGTGCGGCAGATAGACCAGTTGCAGGTTGGGCCGGTTGATGCGGAATTCGGCCATGGCGCAATCCACGATCCAGCGACTTGACGAGATGCCGGCGGCTGGCCCCCAGAAGCCAGGAAACGGAAACTCGCCAATCTGCTGCTCGATGACTTCGTGCAGCGATGCTGGCGACGAGTACAGGCCGAACATCTTGCGCCCGTCAGCGGGGTAGTGGGGACGTGGCGTGATGGCTGCGTCCACATCGGCATACATGTTGAACCACCAGAACAGCTGGCTGCTGCGAAAGTCCGGATGTTCACGCTTGAGGTCATGCCAGACCTTTTCGCCCTGTATCAGATCGTTGGGTTGCAGCCAGAAACGCACTTCGGCCTGATCGCGGAAATACCAGCCATTGCCGACAACGCCATGCTTCGACGGCGGCTGGCCGGTAAGGATGGACGCCTGGACAGTGGAAGTCACCGCCGGAAACACCGGCTGCAAGCTGGCCATCTGCGCATTTTTGAGCAAGGCATTGATCTGCGGTGTGGCCTCGCCCAGCAAGCCGGGAGTCAGGCCCACCACGTTGATCAGCAGCAGTGGCGGCACGTCAGATCGCATCGGCATACGCCTTTTGCTTGTGGGCATCGGCAAGCAGTAAACCGCGCTGGAGCAGTTGCTTTTCGACCCATTGCAGTTCGGCCGCGATGCCCAGCAGCAAGGCCCGCTCGGTTTGTGGCCTGATGGCGGAAGGCAGGACGTTCCAGCTATAGGTTTCCGCTTCCAGCACCGGACGGAAATCAGCGTGGTCTGCGAGAAAGTCAAAGGTCTGGGCAAGGGCCAACTGGCTGCCGCTCAGTTCCGGCAGCAGCAGTTGCTCGCTGAACAGCGGCACATGGAAGTGAATCCTCAGTTCGCTGCTTTGCTCGGGATTCTCCAGTGCCGCAGGCAAATCGGCCCAGGCTTTCAACTGACCTTGTCCGTCCAGAGTCTTGACCTGATGCAGATAGGTGGCTTCGGCAAAGTTGCCAAGAGCATCGAGCACCTGTTCACGCCGGCTGTCACCCTCCGCGGGCAACCGGCAGATCATGGCATTGGATAACTGGATCTTGCCGACCGGGACTCCGGCTTCGCGCAACCTCGCAAGGGATTCGTAGCAGTGCTCGAAAACGACCGCCTGATGGCAGACGTCGAAGCACAGCGCCAGATGCTCATGATGCGGATCGCGGGCTTGCAGGCGCTGAAAGAACTCGATGGATTGTGTGGTGTTTTCCAGCACGCAGTCCGGTTCCATTTCCAGGCAGATCACGATCTTCTTGCCGGTCCTGTGTCGAAGGCTGGCAAGGGAAGACGTCAGTTGCGCGAGAAGCTCCTCGGCACGCTGCTGCCGCTCCGGGCTCCAGTGGGCGGCGTAACCCAGTGGCACGGTCGAAATCACGCCTTGATCGCAGTTCGCTGGCAAGGCTTCGGCGAGAATTTCTGCCAGTTGCAGGCTGTAGGCCAGTCGCTCGGCGTCCGCCCAACTGGGCAGGTACACCTCGGCCTTCACCGCGCCCTTGTGAAACTGCCCGTAGGGAAAACCGTTGAGTGAGGTCAGGCGCACTCCCGAGCGCTTCAACACCTCCAGAAAAGTTTTACGCGCCGTTGCATCCTGCAACTCCTGGGCGGCCTGGGCGCTGATCCACAGGCCGCTTTCCTGCTCGGTCAGCTTGCGCTGCTGGCGTACGCCCTGAAAATGCTGCTCGATGGAGGCGCATAACTCAGCCAGCCCCGGCGCAGGATGCACATTGCTGCAATAGCCGATCTGGGCCGCGGTCCAGCCTGTGGCGGCGCTCATTTGACCACCGGTTCCTGGCCGCGCAGGGCCGAGTTTTCCTGCCACTGCTTGCGCTGGTCGATGGGCAGCGGTGTGCTGACCAGGTCCTTGTCCAGTTGCTTGCTCTGGGCAAAGAAGTCCACCGGGTTATGGAACAGCACCTGTTCAACCTGGGCTTCGGTAAAGCCGGCCGCCAACATTGCCTGGCCGGTCTTCGGTACCTTGAGCGGGTCGCTGACGCCCCAGTCTGCGGCGCTGTTGACCACCATCTTTTCGGTGCCGTACTCCTTGAGCAGCGCCACCATGCGTTGTTCCGACATCTTGGTGTTGGGGTAGATCGAGTGGCCGCGCCAGCAGTCGGTTTCCATCACCAGAGGCAGGGTCAGCTCGTTCAGGTGGTCGATGATGACCAGATTTTCGGGAATGTTTACTTCCCGTATCACCGCCAGAGTGCGTTTGGTGCCGCCAATCTTGTCGCGATGCGGGGTGTGAACCAGAACCGGCAACTGGAACTGCTTGGCCAGTTCCAGTTGGGCGGCCAGAAAACGGTCTTCTTCGGGAGTGATATCGTCGTAGCCGATTTCACCGACGGCGACTACGCCATCCTTGACCAGATAACGCGGCAGGATATCCAGCACTTCGTAGGCGATCGACAGGTCATTGGCTTCCTTGGGGTTGAGCCCGATGGTGCAGAAGTGATGGATGCCGAACATGCTGGCGCGGAAGCGTTCCCAGCCCAGCAGCATGTCGAAATAATCGACAAAGCTGCCGAGGCTGGTGCGCGCCTGGCCTTGCCAGAATGCAGGTTCGATGACCCCGGTGATCCCGGCAGCGGCCATGTTCTGATAGTCGTCCGTGGTACGGCTTACCATGTGGATGTGCGGATCGAAATACTTGGGCATGGAACATCCTCGTAATGCGCAAAGGGCAAGCGTTGGGGAGTGCGGGTTTGGTGTTACCGAAAGTGCCCGGCCCATTCGGCGGGCAGGCGTTGTGCCTGATTCAACTGGACAAGCCTTTGGTGTTGGGGCGTTGTGAGCAGCGCGAAAGCGATGACGTGAACCAGTCCGATTGAAACCGGACGCTCGGCGGCAAGCTGTTCTTCCAGCAGGTCCAGGGCAAGCTGGTTCAGCGAACTGCTGCGCCTTTCAGGCAGCCCCAGCATGCGCCGGATATCGAGGCCCATGCTCAGCGCCTTCAACACCAGTTGGTGGAACGCGCGCTCGTTGTAGTGGCTCGACGGGAAGGGGTTATCCAGCGCAATGGCGGCAAACACCTGACTGTTGTGGGTGCGGCCAGCCTGAAGTGCCAGGTCCAGGCACTGCCCGCTGGCATCGAACCAGTCGAGGGCCTTGAGGATGGCGATCTTTTCCTGATCGTCGCCCCAGGCATAGAACTGACGCAGCAACGCTGAGCGCTTGCCGGGCTCTTGATGCTTGAGGGCCTGGGCCAGTAGCAGTACGCGGGCCAGCTGCGTCTTGGTCCATGCAACGTCGTCAGCCTCAGGCCGCTCAGTCAGTTGACGTTTGCACTGGCTGCTCAGGAGCACCAGCGTATCGGCACTCGGGTTTTGCGCAATCTGTGGCAGCGCACTTTCCCACCACTGCAACTCGGACATGGGCAAGTGGCGGCTGAAGCGCTGCAGTTGTTCGGTCAGGATCTCTTCTCTGAGTTCAAGTGCCGCAAATCCATTCGGGGCGATTTCGATCATGTCGGCTTGATCCAGCGTTGGAAGCGAGGGAGCAGAAAGAACACCAGAACGCACAGCAGACTGCCCCATGGCTGATCCGCCAGGGCCAGAACCATGGCGTCGAACAGTGGCAGTGCAGCCAGACCTGCGCCGATGAAGGCGCGGACCTGACGATGCTGCGGGTTGGCCAGATGACGCCAGTAATTGCGTCCCAGCCAGACGAGCCAGATCAGCAGCACCAGCCAGAACATGCCGTTGCTGGCGTAGCTGACCAGAATCAGCGGGCTCAGCATCAGAATCAGCGGGAAGCGGCTGAGCAACTGGTTGCGATGTTCCTTACGAGCCAGGTAGGTCAGGCCACTGATGTAGGCACCTAGCAATGCCGCGCAAAGCCAGATGGGTTCCGGCGGTACGCTCAGACTGGCAGCCGCTGTCAGGTAAAGCGCCGAGCGGCAGGCGCCCATCAGCCATACGCTGTGGGGGTATTTCTTGTGCAGAATGTTGTAGGCCAGGATGAAACCGAGCAACAGCGCAGCGCTGCCCAGCAGCCAGTCCGGCTCTTCGATCAACTGGCTCAGGCCCAGTATCGCGACGGCCGCCACCAGAATCAGTGCGCCGACAGCCAGTGCGACCTGCTGGCGGCTGACCAGCCCGAGGGTGATGGGGCGCGGGTTGTCGTTTTTCTGATCCCAGTCGGCATCCAGCAGGTCGTTCAAGAGCATGCCGAACAGATAAAGCAGCGACAGCACGACCAGCAGCAGCCCCCAGACCAGAAACGAAGGCGGGGCAAGGGCGCCAGCGCTACTGGCCAGCAACGCGGCTGCCAGAGTATTGGTCCATACCGTCGGCAGATTGGAGACACGACCCAGTGTCATCCAGGTTTTCAAGGAGGTCTGGTTCATTCAGGGCAACTCTTGGTCCAGCCGAGGGGCGATGTGCTGTAGGACGACAGGCGCTGCAAGGCCTGCTCCATCAGGGCGAAATCGATCTCGTGCAGATCGGTGGATTCACCCAGGCTGGTGAGCATCGGGATGGACAACTGACCGCCAAGGTGCTGCCTGAACTCTTCCAGCCCTTGCACGACCAGCGAGCGACCCTGGGCGTCCTTGAGCAATAGCTCCGGCGGGTTGAGACTGAATCCGAGCTGCACGAGCAGGTGCAGCAGGCGCTCGGTGTCGGTGTGCGACAGCAGATTCACCGCATTGGCGTACAGCGCGTCCAGCGCCATGCCTACGGCCACCGCCTCACCATGACGCAAACGGTGCTGGCTCAGGTTTTCCAGCTTGTGAGCGGACCAGTGGCCGTAATCCAGCGGTCGGCCATTGCCCCGCTCGAACGGGTCGCCGGCACCTGTGATATGCCCCAGATGCAGCTCCGCGCAACGGCGAATGGCGTAACGGCTGGCGCTGTGTTCAAAGGTCGCCAGCGCCTGGGCTTGTTGCTCCATCCACTGGAAAAAGGCCGAGTCCTTGATGGCAGCGACTTTCACGGCTTCTGCCAACCCGGCAATCCGGTCACGCTGGGACAGGCTGAGCAGCATCTGGAAGTCGTTGATCACCGCATTGGCCGGGCAGAATGCGCCGAGCAGGTTTTTCTGGCCAAAGGCATTGATGCCGTTCTTGACCCCGATACCGGCATCGTTCTGGGCCAGCACTGTGGTCGGGATACGAATCAGGCGCATGCCACGATGGAAGGTGGCGCAGGAATATCCCACGGCATCCAGCACGGCACCGCCGCCCATGGCCAGCACATAACAATGCCGGTCCAGCCCGTGTTGCAGCATGTGTTCATAGAGCTGATGCAGGACTTGCGGGGTCTTGCTCAGCTCACCTGCGGGCACCGCGATGGGTGCTGTCTGCAAACGAAGGTCATTGCTGTGCGCGACAAAGTAGGTATCGATCTGCGGCAGCAGGTGAGGTGACGACTTGAGCAGTTGCTCGTCGGCAAAGATCAGCACTGTTATCGGGCCAGTCTTCTCAGCGGTGAGTTGCGCACGCAGGCAGTCATTCTTCGGGTCGAACAGGTGATCGGTAAAAACCACCGGATAGTTGTAACTGACCTCGAAACAGCCCTGCAAAGGAAGCTCAGTGTCTTTGATAGCCCGGCTCTTTATGGCCTTCACCAGACTGCGACCGGCGATGAACAGGCCGGGCAACACCATGCTGGCCAGTACCGTGGCCAACAGTGCGTTTTTTTCCATCAGATAAGTACCGATGGCGCTATAGGCCAGTGCAAGCCCGGCATTGGCCAGCGTAGTGACCACCAGGAACTGACGCAGCGGATAGCGCTGCATGCCAGCGGCCACCACCGAAGTTTCGGCTAGTACCGGCAAGCCACGAAGACAGATCAGCGACAGGGTATTGAGCTGATAGGCCAGTTGCCCGCTGCTGCGCTTATTGATCGCCAGACGTCTGGACAGCAAACGCAAGTAGCCAGCGCCAAGGGCATAACCCATTCCGGCACCCAGGCAAAGTCCAATGAAAATGACCAGATAACCGCCGACACTGCCCAGCAACGCCACCGCCATCAGCGCCACGATACTGGAGGGCACAGGCAATACGACGTCGAACGCAAGCAGCGCAATCAACAGGAGGGCGAGATTTAACTTCTGAACGGGGTCTGATGGAATCGTCAGGCTCAAACCGGTCAGGAATTGTTCGATCTGCTCACCAAACAACAGAAAACTGGCGATGACCAGAATCGAAAAACATAGCAAGGATAGCCACCAACTTCCGGCGACTCCTGCTTTCGAGAGCGCACGGTACAACTGACTATGCTTCATCAAGCATCCCTCTTGATTGTTATGACTGAGTGTCCTTGTCAGATATTTCAAACTGCATCCGGGGCCGGCATTACTCCTGTCTCTACAATCAAACGGGTAGGGCGCCTGACTGCGCAGGCTTGGAATGAGTTGCAATGTAGTTCAGTGCTAGCGTTTTGCAAGTATGTGAAATGATGATTTTTCGGGATTAATAAATAAGCGTATTAAGGAACGATAATGTTCGTTAATGAAATTATTTTTCAATTGCTAACAAGACTTGTTATCAATTTTATCGGTTTCTGCACCAGCCCCATTGGCCGGGGCTGGCTGCTATCGAAACTCAGTGCATAACCACCAGATCCGTTATCGGCTGACGCCACCTCTCTTCGATCCTTGCATCATCGGCGCGATACCCGAGTGCGATAACGAGGGGAATGACCGAACCTCGTGGAAGTTTTAAAAGGTTGGCAACCCGAGAAGCAGAAAAGCCTTCCATCGGGCAGGAGTCGATCCCTTTTGCGGCGGCTCCCAGCATGAGTGTCTGAGCCGCAAAGATGGCGTTGCGCGCCGCCCATTGACGACCGCCTATATGGCCGATGGGAATCAAGGACAGCGTAGGGCGAATCAGGGCCGCCAGAAGAACCAGAGGTGACCAGAGTGCGGAAGACCCGAGCCCCAGGATTTTCTGGAACATTCCCACTTGTTTCCGGTAGTAGACCTTAGAGGCCTGCCCCAGCACCGATGAGCCTTCAACATGCTCGAGCTGCGCTTTGGCGGTACGCAGCCCGAGTGCCGGGCTGGCCACCATCACAATGAAGTCTGCTGCCGAAGCAGCCGCTTTCTGTCCATTACAGGCCGCCGCCATACTGGCTTTCAAGGCAGGGTCCCGAATCCAGTGCAGTTCGTAAGGCTGCATGTTTCCGCTTGAAGGTGCATAAGCCGCTTCAACGAGCAGCGCATTGACGTCATCTTCTGCAATGGGCGTTGAATTGAATTTGCGAATGGCCCTGCGAAAGCGATTCGCGGTCCGGAAGCCGTCCCAGGCATGCACGAGGTCTGGTGTTGTCATGATTGAAAATGCTCTCAAGAACATGAAGGGTGTTGTGTGTTCACGCCTCAAAATCGTAAGTTAAAGCTTATGTTTTAAATACTCATGTTCCGGAGCCGCCTGTGAGCAAAGGCCGAACAGCCGTAACCCCCCGTAAAGTCCCGGCCCAGGCGCGCTCCCGCGCAACGGTCGATGCGATTATCCAGGCGGCGACTTACATTTTGATCCGGGTCGGCTGGGAAGGGCTGACGACCAACGCCATTGCAGAGCGTGCGGGCGTCAATATCGGCTCGCTGTATCAGTTCTTCCCGAACAAGGAAGCCGTGATCGCCGAATTACAGCGGCGTCACGCGGTTGCTACGCGCACCGATTTGCTCAAGGCACTGGAAATCCTGCCGCAAGAGCTTTCGCTGCGCGACGCGCTGACTCTGATTGTCGAGATGATCGTCAACGAACACCGCGTTGCACCGGCACTGCACAAGGCAATCCATGAGGAGTTGCCCCATACGGTGAGGCAGGCGGATGACCCGGAGCAAATGCGCAAACAGTTCGCTGAGGTACTGAAGCCGTTCATGAAGAACGTCCCCGACCCGGATCTTTCGATCTACCTGATGGGCATCGCTGCCCACGGCATCATCCATACCGTGACTGCCGACAGGCCGGAGCTGCTCGGCAATCCGGATTTTGTTGTGGAAGTTGTCACGCTGCTTGAGAACTATCTCTGCCGGGCTACTTGAAGTGCTGTGCGAAGGTCGAAACCTGTTCCGGTCTGATCAACTGATAGGGCACCCATATATCGGACTCCACGGGCTTGCCCTTGATCATCCGCAGTGCGGCGGTGATGGCGCTGCTGGCCTGGGCTTGTGGGTCCTGAAACACCGATGCCGCCAATTGACCGCGCTTGATGGCCGCAAGTCCATCGGGAAGGCCGTCGATGCCGACAACAGGTGTCGAGCGTTGCCCGGCCTGTTGCAGTGCCATGGCGGCACCGATTGCCATTTCATCATTGTTGGCCACGATCGCATCGATCTTGACCCCGGCCAGCAGCCAGTTGCTGGTCAGGTCCATGCCTTTGTCACGCTGCCAAAGAGCGCTCTGCTCGCCAACGATCTTGATGTCGGGATACTGCTGCAAAACCTGCTTGACTCCTTCGGTTCGGCCCTGGGTCGCGTTCTGCACCAGATCACCCATGATGATCGCCAGATTGCCCTTGCCGCCCATCTTTTCGGCCAGATATTTCATCTGCAACTGACCTGCCTGGATGTCCTGGGACGCCACGGCGACAACGCCAGCTGGCAGCGTGGGCTGGTCGGGGCGGCGATTGACGTAGACCAGCGGTATTCTGGCCTTGGTAGCGGCTCGGGTGATATTGACGGCCGCAGCGGTGTCGACCGGCAATACAATGACCGCATCCACTTTCTGGCTGATAAACCCCTCGACCTGATTGAGCTGGCGAACCACGTCTCCCTGGGCGTCTTCGAACTGGATCTGCACGTTTTCTTTCTTCGCGGCATCGTTCAGACCGTTGCGCACGTAAGTCATGAAGTTGTCGTCGATCTTGGCGATGCTGACGCCGATCCGGTAATCGGCAAGCACCCCGTGACTGAACAGCAGGGTCACAAAGGCAAGTACAAGTGAGTGGCGCATGATGGTTTTCCTTTTGTTCTTATGGGTTGAAATTCATCAAGTGAGTGAGGCTTCTGGCCCTGTGCCTGGCCGTTCGATGGCCGGGCCAGACAGCTTTTGAATAGTCATTGCTCCAGGGTAAAGGCCTGACGAAAGTGTTGCAGTGCAATGTCCGGATCGCCGGATGCCCAGCCTTCCAGGCCGACCACACCGCTGTAGCCCATGCGATGCAGAGCCTTGGCAATGGCCGGGTAATGGATTTCGCCGGTGCCGGGCTCCATGCGCCCCGGTACATCCGCCACCTGGATTTCGCCGATGGCGCTGCCGGCACGCTGGATCAACTCGATCAGGTTTCCCTCGCCAATCTGCGCGTGATATAGGTCCAGGTTCATTTTCAGGTGCGGGCTATCCACTGCTTCGATCAAGGCCAGCGTGTCTTCGGCCCTGGCGAAAGGCGTCCCGGGATGGTCAACCTGAGTATTGAGGTTTTCCAGCAGGAAGACTCTGGAATGATCCTCGCCAAGCCGGGCGATTTTCTCAAGGGTCTTGCAGGCGTTCAGCCACATGCGCCCGCTGGTATGGCTGACAGGTTTGACCGGCAGACCCTTGTTGTCCAGGCCGGTGCCATGCAGGTTGAGGCCAGGGCAGTTCAGGCGCTCGGCAACGGCCAGTGACTCCCTGGCACTTTCCAGCAGGCTCTGGATACCTTCGGCATCCGTCAGATTGCCCGAGATATAACCGGTCATGGAGGTGAAGTCAGCACCCGTAGCACTCAAGGCCGCGATGTCCTTGGTGGTCCAGTCCCAGATTTCGGCACTGAAACCCAGCTCATGGATGCGCCGGACGCGCTCTACGAAGGGCAGGTCGAGAAACACCATTTCGGCGCTGACGGCCAGTGTGAAGGGGCAGAAACTCATGCCTGTTCTCCTGCAACCCGGACCGTCTTGCCCTGCTGGACTGACTCGATGCAGGCGCGGGCAATGGCCAGTGCCGCTCGGGCATCTTCACCGCTTGCCAGTGGTCTTTCGCCCGAGCGCAGGCAGTCTGCAAAGTGATTGAGTTCGGCAATGTAGGCATCGCGCAGCAGGTCGGTGTCCATGCGCTGGGTGTCGGCCTGGATGCCATCGGCCAGATAACGAACCAGTTCGGACTGGGCGACGCTGCCCATGGTCAGCATGCCAGCGCTGCCAAAGACCTCACCCCGCACATCGTAGCCATAGACTGCCTGGAAATTGGCCTCGGCAGTGGCGATGGCGCCGTTATCGAAACGAATCGTCACCACCGCGGTGTCGAGCAGTCCCTTGTCCTTGTAGGCTGGGGCCACCAGCGCATCGGCCATGACATTCACTTCCACGGCCCTGGCACCGGGGTTCAGGTAGAGCAGGGCATCGAAATCGTGGATCAGTGTTTCCAGGAAAATCACCCACTGCCCGATGCCGGCCGGATTATTCAAGGCTGGGTCGCGGGTGACCGAGCGCAGCAGTTGCGGTGTGCCGATGCGGCCCGAGACAACATCCAGATGCGCCTGGCGAAAGCTTCTGGCAAAACGCCTGTTGAACCCCACTTGCAAAGGCACCTGGGCATCGGCGGCTGCCGCGATGGCCCGGTCGGCTTCATCCAGTGTGATTGCCATGGGTTTTTCGCAAAAGACACCTTTCCCGGCCCGGGCGGCGGCGATGACCAGTTCAGCATGGCTGCGAGCCGGAGCCGCAATCAGAACGCCATCGATGTCAGGATCATCCAGCAATTGCTGCGGGTCGGTGTAGACCTTCTGCACATTGAATTTTTCAGCCAGGCGAGCGGCTTGTCCCGGTGTCGGGTCGGCAATGGCAGCCAGGCAGGCTCCCGGAATATGCAGGGCGGCTGTCTGGCCGTGAAAACTGCCCATGCGGCCTGCACCGATGAGTCCCAGGCGGATGATCTTGCTCATATGCATGCGTTCCTTGTTGTTGTCATGGGGCGAGCGAGTGAGCTCACTTCGCTCTATGGACGGGATAGCAAGCCCTGTGCCATTTCATAAGGTATTGATATGTAATGAAAATATCTGTTTGTACGCACTTAAGAGTGTCTATTTGAAAGACATGTCTACAATGACATGTCAAAGAAATGAACACTTCGAGAGCTGCAAATGGCCGATCATTCGTTCCTGACCTTGCCCCAGAATGAACTGGACTACATCACCGCCATCGGCCCACTGGCGCTGAACGACGGGCCGATGCTCGAACTGCAACAGGCCTGGCGGGAGTGTCTTGCAGGCAGGGTCGATCCTCATCCTGTGGTCAGGCCGGTGATCTGGGCTTCGTGGTGGCGCAGCATTGGCAAGGGGATCGACCCTGAAGATGCCGAATACCGGTTCGTGACCCCGACGGATCTGGCCGAAAAGCTGAGCGTTAACGCCTTGTTGATCGAGACCGCTCAGGAAGTGATGCGCGGTCTGCTCGCCTTTAATCCCCGAGGCCATATCAACCTCACCGATCCTCAAGGCACGACCCTGAGTTTCTGCGGGCTGGACATCACGCCGGTGGGCAGTCGCCTTTGCGAGTCCGTGCAGGGCACCAACTGCACGGGCCTTGCGATTGCCGAGGATCGACTGGTCTACGTGCTGGCCGAGGAGAACTTTGCCAACGGATTGCGGCAACGTCGCATGCATTGCGCTGCCGCGCCGATTCGCAATGCCAGTGGTGAAACCCTGGCGATCCTGACCCTGACAGCCGAGCCGGGATGGTTTCATTTTCATACCCTGGGCACCGTGCAGGCGGCGGCAGAGGCTGTCTCGCGGCAGATGGCGTTGCAGACGCTGCTGGACGAGCAGCGCAGCGTTCTGGAAGTGCTCAATGAAGGCCTTGTGGTTCTTGATGACAAGGGCTGCATCAAGGCGCTCAATCGCTATGCTCGCCAGTTGTTCCGGGTCGGACCTGAACTGCTGGAGCGTCCGTTCCTGCAACTCGGGCAGAGTGAGCTGAACGAAGACATCATGCAGCGTCAGGGCGAAGCCTTACGGGATCTGGATTGTACCTTTCAGCTTCACGATGGCACTCAACTGGCCTGCCTGGTTTCGGTCTGCCTGACCGGGCAGGGCGGACGGATCGTGTCGCTGCGTGAAAACCGCCGCATCCGCGAAATCACCCGCCGCATCATGGGGGCTCAGGCTCGTTATACCTTCGACAGCATTCAGGGAAACTCCAGAGTCATGCAGGACACGCTGCGCCTTGGCAGGATTGCGAGTCGCAGCGATTCCACCACGCTGATCCTCGGCGAGAGTGGCACCGGCAAGGAACTGTTCGCTCAGGCCATCCATAATGCCAGCGACCGTAGCAGTGGCCCTTTTGTGGCCGTCAACTGCGGCGCCATTCCCCGGGAACTGGTGCAAAGCGAGCTGTTCGGTCACGTTGAAGGCGCGTTCACCGGGTCTGCCCGTGGCGGTTCTGCGGGCAAGTTCGAACTGGCTGATGGCGGCACCATCTTTCTCGATGAAATCGGCGACATGTCGTTTGATGCTCAGGTCAGCCTGCTGCGGGTTTTACAGGAGGGCGAGGTGACTCGCGTCGGTGCCAGAAAGTCCCGGCAGGTGGATGTCAGGATCATTGCAGCCACCCACCGCAACCTGAGCCAGGCAGTGGCTGAAGGTGCATTCAGGGAAGATCTCTATTACCGGCTCAATGTCCTGAACCTCACCGTGCCGCCATTGCGGATGCGCAAGGAGGATATTTCCCTTCTGGCACAGCACTTTCTTGACCGCCGCGCGCAGTCACTGCGCAAGTCCGTGTCGGGTATTTCCACCCCGGCGCTGGACGCGCTCATGGCGTATTCATGGCCGGGAAATGTGCGCGAACTTGAAAACACCATCGAGCGCGCTACCAATCTGGCGGCAACCGCATCGATCCAGCCAGGTGATCTGCCTTTGGAAATCACGCAGGCATCGCTGCGGCCGCAACCCCCGTCACGGCCTGAATACAATGATGCCCCGGACCTGGGAGCCCATGAAATGAATGCGATCATCGGTGCGCTTAAGCACACCAACGGAAATATCCGGCTGGCTGCAAGGCAACTGAAAGTGTCCCGGGGCGGGCTGTATAACAAAATGAACCGGTTCGGGATCAGTGCCGATGCCTTTCGTTAGGCTGGCTTGAATATTCGGCCAATCAGGCCTTCGGCAACCCACGAGGTAATGGTAATTTACTGGCCCGTTCTCTTTTCAAGCAGATCAAGGATCGTCGGCTGTCATGGAAATACTGTTTGAATACGTCTTGCGAGCGATTTTTTTCCCTGTCGGCTGGCCTGTGGTGAAGATTCTCACGCTGGGAAAATACCCTGTGAAAGGCTCATGGTTTGCCGAAACCCCGCAATCCGACTGGACGGCCGGGATAGGGATTGCCGTTTCGTTGATTGCCATGATGGCTGTACTGAAGCAGTTCGTTATCCCTTGATACGTATTTCCTGCCTTACTTCGTTCCAGCCGTTTGGCGATGCCCTCAGCGCTAGCGTATCTTGTCGCCTCCTTGGCCTGACTCCGTGGAGTCGGGTATTACAAGACGTCGAGACAGTTTGAATGAGTGTGCTAGCGGGTCCATATGGCAGTTGACGAATCAGGGAATGAATCGGTTGAAGAGGCTGCGCCGAAGCGGCGTCGGGCACCCAAGGGTGAGATGCGCAGAACGGCTTTGCTGGATGCGGCCACCGTCATTTTTGCGCGGGATGGATACTCCAGTGCCTCGATGCGCGATATCGCAGCGCTTGTCGGCATTACAACCGTAGGGCTGCTGCACCACTTTCCGAACAAAGAGGCTTTGCTGAATGCGCTGCTGGAGCGCAGGGATCAGAGGGTCGTCTCGCGATTTCATGAGCTGACCATGGAGATGACGCTTGAGGGTTTCCTCAGGTTTCTGAGGCAGAGCATGGGCTTCAGTATCGAAGATGCCTTCGAGTGCCAGGCATCGCTGGTCATGAATATGGAAAGCATGTCGAAGGCTCACCCTGCATGGGCCTGGTACCAGGAGCGTTTTCACCTCACTCATCAGCACGCACGTGGGCACATGGCGGCTTTGAAAGAGGCGGGAGAGATTCGTGCTGATATCGATGTAAAGGCATTGGCGCAGGAAATTTTCTCGGTCATGGACGGTTTGCAGATCCAGTGGCTGAGATGTCCGCAGGACGTGGATGTCATGGCCGTTTTCGATATTTACCTGCGCCGTTTGGGTAGGGATATCCAGGCTCATCCTTGAGCCCGAATGCTTTTCATCAGAATGCCTGGGTGGCGTTTACCTGTACGGCCTTGCGCAGCGGTAGCGGCAACGGGTTGCTGTCGCGGGTGGTCAGGTGCTCTGGATACAGCGTGATCAGTGTGCGATCCAGGGGCAGAGTCTCTGAGTCCGGTCCCACCAGAATCTTGAACTTGCCGGCATCGACATCCCAGCTGGCCGTCTTGTCCACGTAATAAGCCAGTGAGCGCGAATCGATCGGGATGCTGACGGTCTTGCTTTCGCCTGGCTGCAAGTACACCTTGCTGAACCCCTTGAGTTCTTTTTCCGGACGGTCAACTGCAGGCGTCACCGGACGGACGTACAACTGCGCGACTTCGAAGCCCGCCTTGTCGCCGGTGTTGGTCACCTTGAATTTCACGTCAATGGTATTGCCCGGAGTCATGACGTTGGTCGACAGTTTCAGGTCGCTGTACTCAAAAGTGGTGTAGGAAAGCCCGTATCCAAAGGGGTACAGCGGCTTCGCATGCTTCTTGTCATAACCTCTGTAGCCCAGGTAAATGCCTTCGCTGTAGGTCATTTCGGTCAGCGCATTGTCACCCCGATATTGTTTTGGATCGGAATAGGAGGCGTAGCTTGGGTTGTCCTGGATCTTTTTGTCGATCGTGATAGGCAGCTTGCCCGAAGGGTTTACCTTGCCATACAGGATTTCGGCGATTGCCTGGCCACCTTGCTGACCCGCAAACCAGGCATGAAGGCTGGCACCGACCTTGTTGGCCCAAGGCTGCATATCCAGCCCGCCGCCACTGTGGAGGATGACGACAGTGTTCGGGTTGGCCTTGGTCGCGTAAGTAATCAGGTCAGACTGGTACTCAGGCAGTTCGTAGGCATGGTCAATCGACTCGCCCTCATATTCATGATTGGTACCGGCCGCAATGACGACGGCGTCGTATCGGGACAGGTCTTTTGGCGGCCGCAGAGACGCCCAGCTCATCTGAACGCCAGCCAGGCCGCCGAGGAACGTCGTGAAGTTGCCTTGCAGGCGGCGATATTCCAGCTTCACGCTGTATTCCTTGCCTGCTTGCAGTCGGGCAGTCTTGCCTGACGTCACCAGTGCGTTGATCAGATCGAACGACTGTTGCGTACCATCGTTTTCGAGAACCAGTTCGTCGTTCACCCACAACTTGTAAGCACCGTCAGCACGAACCTTGAAAACGTGTTCGCCGGAAATGGTCGGCTTGATCGTGGAGGTGAAGCGTGCCGAGAAGGATCCGGCTGCGGGGTTGAATCCCGAAACGGTGGTAGCGCCGGTATCGGTGGTGTTGGTATTGGTGACCCAGTTCAGGTTGACCCCAGGTTCCACGCGAGTCAGGGCAGGGGACCCGGAAAGCTCCGTATTGGAGAAGTACTCCGCTTTTACCCCGCTGTTGCTGATGCCGTTCTGGCCACTGCCCGGCTGATACCAGACAGATGCCTTTGGATTAAGGCTCATCTCGTGCAGGTACTCGACATTCGAACTCGTGGAAGCCAGTTGCTGCAGGCCGCTGAGTTCTGTCACATAGGTGTTGGGTGGCGAGTTGGCGGTACCGAACGGCGAAGCTGGAGGCTGCATGGCCAGGTCGCCGATAACGGCGATTTTCGCATCTCGGGCCAGTGGCAGCAGAGGGGTTCCCTTCGCGGTCTTTTCATTACGCAAAAGTACAGTCGATTCGCGGGCCATATTCAGCGCCGCACGCATGCCGTATTCCGGATGCTCCAGGGTCTGGGCCTTGTTCAACTGTTTGTCGAAACCGTAGCTCACCAGGCCGCGCAAGTTGCGTCTGACCTTATCGTCGATGACGTTCTGAGTCAGTTGCCCGCTCCACAGGTAAGGGAGCAGTTTGGCCTCGGTGAATTGAAGGCCGGACGGCATATCGATATCGGTCCCGGCCCATGCACCCTTGAAGGCATCCTGCACCGAGTTGAAGTCGCTCATCACGAAGCCTTGAAAGCCCCATTCACCCTTGAGGACGTCAGTGATCAGGTGGTGGTTCTCGCAGGCATAGTCGCCATTGATCTTGTTGTAGCCGCACATGATCGAGGCGATATTGGCGTTCTTGACCATCGATTCGAAGCCGGGCAGGTACATTTCGCGCAGGGTACGCTGGTCAACGCGAATATCGACGTAATGCCGGTTGGCTTCCTGTTCATTGGCAACATAGTGCTTGCCGGCAGCCTGTATGCCTTGAACCTGGATGCCGTTGGTGATGGCAGGTGCCAGCACGGCTCCAAGGAATGGGTCCTCGCCACTCACATACTCTGCAGTACGTCCGGCATAAGGCGTGCGATACAGGTTGACGCCCGGAGACAGCATTTGCTGGCCACCCGCGATGCGGGTTTCGTACCCGATTGCCAGGCCGAACTCCTTGGCGCGGTTGATGCTCCAGGTGGCCGCCAGTGCGGATTGAGCCGGGTACTGGGCTCCGAATGTCGCATTGTTGACGTGTACGCCCATCGCCGAGTCATACGCGACGGTACCTTCCATTCCCCACTTGCTCAGGCGCGGAATCATGCGCCCGTCATCCACGCGGGTGAAGTTGATTTTTTCCGAGACACTCATGTTGTCCAGTACGGCACCGACACGGGCTTCTACCTCGTTGCCGGTCATGGGCGTTACGGCCATGGCAATACTGGCCTGCGAGACGCTTATGGCCAATATGCTCAAGCCCAGCGTGTGTTTGAGGGCTGACAAGGGCAGCATCCTTTTTGGCTGATGATGGAGGCGGGAGTTGAAGGAATCATGGGAGCCGATGTTCATGGTTTCTGCACCTGAGCGGGCGCATCCTCTGTATCTACAGGGGCCTGCAGAAGTGCGGACGATCCTTTTTCAACCGGCGTGGCAATTTTGTTGGCACCCGAAAGTTGCTCCCTTTGTTTATCCACCTGTTCACGAACAGCTTGTTCCGAGTGATGTGTGTCGACCGCTTTAGAGTCTGCCCAAACCGGGCCGATACTGGAGGCGCCCAGCAGTAATACGCTAACAACAGACAGCAGGGGTCTAGTCATCGATGGAGTCTCGATAAAGGATAAGTGTTGAGTCGGCTGGCCGCGGAATACAGGAGTTCCGCCTGAAGGCCGCATGTTAAGTCCGGGAAGAGGATTAAAAGTTCAGCGGGATAGAAATTATATTTTATGAGGCTAGTTGGAAATGCTGGCGCATGGCTATTGGTGTTTGTTTTTAAGAATTTTTCCAAAGGAATCGGGCTAAAAACGCCTTTTTTTGATTTTTTATTGCTCTATTTTTGATTTTTATGGATTTTTGTTGCTTGTTTTTAGTGATTTTTCGAAGTTGTTTTGCTAATTTGTAAACCTAATTGCTGTTAGGTTTAATGGTCTGATATGCTGTTATAGCTGTAATTAAAGGGTGGTTTTTTGTGTGTTAAATAAAGGTTTGTGAAGGGGGTAGTTTGGGTTTTCTACAGGGTTAGTTGTCAGGGTGTTTGGGGTGGGTTTTCAGGAAGTGAGGATAAGATAAGGATTTAAGATCCGGCTGAAGCAGGGCGGGAAGAGTTTCTGTCGTTGGATGATCGGAATAAGACTTTCCTTTGAATTATCTATGGAAGATCAACCCATGATTTTGCAAAACGCTGCAAGACACCGCTGCGCACGACTCTTTTGTGTGCTGCTGATGCTGGTATTGAACTCATCTGCCTGGGCTGCCACAAAAAGTGCAAAGCGCGGGATCGCCTATGACATTGCGTTTCCAGCAGACTTGAGTGCTTTGGCTCCCGGAATCAGCTGGTGGTACAACTGGAGTCCCAAGCCTCACGATCGGCTGGCTTCGTATGACTATGCATCGATGTACGGGGTGGACTTCATCCCCATGGTCTGGAATTCGAATGTCGATGACGGCCAGTTGAAGCTGTACCTGCTCGCACATCCCGCTATTCGATATCTGCTGGTCATCAATGAGCCGAATCTTCTGGATCAGGCGAACATGACTCCCGAGGCAGCAGCCCGGTTCTGGCCAAGACTGGAGCAGATATCCGCCCAGACTGGCGTCAAGCTGGTCGGTCCCGCCATGAACTGGGGAACCATGAGCGGTTACGGGGACCCGGTCGTATGGCTGGATGCGTTCTATGCGGCCTATCGGGCGCAGAACCAGAACAGAGAGCCGCAAATCGACTACCTGGCCTTTCACTGGTACGACTACGGCCTGTCAGGAATGCTCGACAGGCTGTCCAGATTTGGAAAGCCGTTCTGGGTAACCGAGTTTGCCAACTGGCATTCCGTGCCGGATGGTGTCCAGATCGACTCACTCGAAAAGCAGAAGCAGCAGATGACCGAAATGGTTGCCATCTGCGAGAGCCGGGCTGACGTGTTCCGTTATGCGTGGTTCACCGGGCGGATGAACGATGACCCACATTTTTCAAGCCTGCTGAGTAACGAGGGAGCGCTGACGGAGTTGGGCCGACACTACCTTTCACTGCCATTCGCCGAGTGAGTCTTCTGAGCAGGATGTAATTGAGCTTACCTGTAAGCCTCAGCCTCACGGGCCTGCGCACTTTTCCAGCTATCAAGGTTCTTCAGGGTGACCAGATAGCGCTGGATATTGGCGTAGGCTTGCGGCTTCTCCAATCGCTCGACCAGCTCGGCCACGAACAGCATCATGAAGTCCGCACCGCTGAGCTTTTCGCCGACCAGGAATGTCTTGTTTTCCAGTTGCCGGTTCAGATAGCCAAAGACCTTTTCGCATTCCACCTGCGCATAGCCGGGCAGAAAGGAAAGGGTGGCCGTTTCGCGTTGGGCAAAGATTTTCAATAGCGGCGGGAGCATGGCCGAGCTTTCGGAAAAGTGCAGCCATTGCAGGTAGTCCAGATAGTCTGCGGTGTGTTTTTCAGGCGCGAGGTGCGGTGCGAAGCGTTCGATGAGGATTTCGGTGATGGCGCCGGACTCGGCAACGACCTTGCCATCCAGTTCGATCACCGGGGATTTGCCCAGCGGATGGATCGCCTTCAAGGACTCGGGTGCAAAATGGGTCTTGCTGTCGCGGCGGTAGAACTCGATGTCGTATGGCGCGCCAATCTCTTCCAGCAGCCAGAGAGTTCGGATGGAGCGGGACTGGTTCAGATGATGCAGCCTTATCATGGTCTTTCCTTGAGGCGATGAGCGATCAGGCATCCTAGAGGTCTGCCTGACCTGTGGCCAACAAGGATATTTGCAGCGCCTCATAAATTATTTTATGAGGCTGCTCTTATAAAGCAGTCTGCAACTCCAGACTCCGACCCGGTATCGCGGCAATAAGCTCTTGAGTGTAAGCCGCCTCGGGCCGCTCGAAGACATCGCTGGCCAGGCCTTGCTCGACGGTCTTGCCGTGTTTGAGCACCAGTACCTGATGGGCGACGCTGGCGACTACCGCAAGGTCGTGGGAAACCAGTACATAAGCGATGCCCAGTTCTTTTTGCAGCTCGACGAGCAGGTCGAGGATCTGCGCCTGTACGGAAACATCCAGTGCCGAGACCGGTTCATCAAGCAGCAAAAGGTCCGGTTGCAGGGCAAGCGCTCTGGCAATCGCCACTCGCTGGCGTTGTCCGCCTGACAGTTCGCGAGGCAGTCGGTCCAGGTACGACGTTGGCAGGTGAACCCGCTCGATCAACTGGCGTGCCGCCTGTTCCAGTGCCCGGCCCTTGAGCAGGCCAAAGGAAACCAGCGGTTCAACGATGCTTTCAAACAGGGTGAAGCGTGGGTCGAGGGCGCCGAACGGGTTCTGTTGAACCAGCTGGATACGTCGCCGCAATGGCCTGAATTCGTTCCAGCCGAGGTCGGTGACGTCGCGATCCTCGAACAGCACCCGTCCCTGGGTGGGCTTTTCCAGGCCCAGGGCGATGCGCAATGCCGTGCTTTTGCCCGAGCCGGATTCGCCGACAATCGCCAGTGTTTGCCCCGGATAGACCTTGAAGTTGACGTCCTGCAAAGCCTGGAAGTCGGCGTCTTCGCCTTTCACATAAGGCAGGCGGTAGGTCTTGCCGATATTGCTCAGGGTCAGCAACGGCGTAGTGTCGGGCGAGATAGAGCGGGGCGTTGCCGGGCTTTTGCGCTGGCCGAAGGCAGGCGCTGCGGCAATCAATGCGCGGGTGTAGCTGTGTTCGGGGTTTACAAGGATCTGCCGTGGCGGACCTTGTTCCACCAGTTCACCGCTTTTCATCACCAGCACCCGGTCTGCGCGGTCCGCTGCCACGCCAAGGTCGTGGGTGATGATCAGCAGGGAAATGCCTCGCTCGCCCACCAGACGTTGCAGGTGGTCGAGAATCTTGCGTTGCACCGTGACATCCAGAGCGCTGGTAGGCTCGTCGGCGATGATCAGTCGCGGATTACCCGCCAGCGCGATGGCGATCAGCACCCGCTGGCGCATGCCGCCGGACAGCTCGTGGGGGTATTGCCGGGCGCGCAGCACCGGTTTGTCGAGGCCGACCTGTTCCAGCAATTCCACTACATCGGCGTCGATGGCCGGGTAGCGGCGACCGTGGGCCTGGATCAGCGCTTCGGCAATCTGCTGGCCAATGCGCAGAGTCGGGTTGAGGCTGACCATCGGGTCCTGAGGCACCAGGCCGATGATGCTGCCACGAATCCGCCGCTTTTCCCGTTCAGATGCGTGGCTCAGGTCGTTGCCATCGACTCGCAGTTCGCCGTGGGTGATGGTCGCGTTATCCGGTAGCAGGCCGAGAATCGAGTTGGCGATGGTTGATTTGCCGGAACCGGATTCGCCGACAATCGCCACGGTTTCGCCTCTGCCTATCTGGAAGGAAACGTTGCGCACGGCTTGAGTGAGCTGCCCGTTGAAACGATAGGTCACGCTCAGGTTCTGGAGATCAATCAGTTGCGGCGTGTCAGTCATCGTTGAGTCTCTTCCAGAGTGCGGGCGATATGGTTGAAGCTGAACACCACGGCCACCAGAAACAGGCCGGGCAATAGCGACACCCAGGGTGCGGTCATCAGGAAGTGACGGCCATTGGCAATCAGCGTGCCCCATTCGGCGGCTGGCGGTTCTGCGCCAAAGCCGAGAAAGCTCAGGCCGGCGGTGGCCAGAATCGCCGCGCCGAAATCCAGGGTGGCCAGCACGGCAACCGGTCCCCAGGCATTGGGCAGAATGTGGCGCAGCATGGTCCGGGTCCAGCTTGCGCCACCCAGGCGTGCCGCTTCAACGTAAGGCAAGGTCTTGACGCGCAGCACTTCGGCGCGGGTAGTACGGGCGAAGCCGGGAATGATCCCGACACCTACCGCAATGGCCACCGGAATGGTGCCAAAGCCGATGGCCGTGACAATGGCCAGAGCCAGCAACAGGCCGGGCAGCGCCAGCAATACATCGATGAAACGCATGATCACGGCATCGATGCGTCCGCCTGCAAAACCGGAAATCACCCCAAGGCTGAGGCCGCCGGCCATGGCGATGCCGACGGCCAGCAAGGCTGCCTGCACCGACAGGCTGGAGCCATGCACCACGCGGGTATACAGGTCACGCCCCAGTTCGTCGGTGCCGAACCAGTGTACGGCATTGGGCGGCGTCAGCTTGTCGGCGGGTGAGGTGGCGTAGGGCTCATAACTGCTGAGCAGGGTCGGCACGATAGCGGCCAGCAATGCAAAGGCAACGATAGCCACGGCCAGCAGAAATCCGGGGCGACGCAACAACGGCAGGGCCGCATCGAAAGCACGGCTCAGGCTGCTGCGCCGCCGCCATTGGGTCGCAGGCTGCGCTTCATTGCGGCTGACAAGGCGAGCCAGACGTGCAAGGCGATTATCGAAAATGGTCATGGTGTCAGGAGACCTTTGGCGTGTGGGCGATGCGCGGATCCAGCGCGGGGTAGAGCAGATCGACGATCAGATTGACCACCACGAACGCGGCAGCCGAGACGGCAACGATGGCCAGCACCACCGGAATGTCCTGGCGCAGCACCGCTTCCTGAGCAAGACGACCGACGCCGGCGCGGGCGAAGATGGTTTCCACCAGCACGGCGCCGGAAACGGTATTGCCCACCTGCAGGCCGATCAGCGTCAGCAGCGGCAAGGCCGCGTTCTTGAAAGCATGGCGCGCCTGAACCTGAGCCCGGCTCAGGCCTTTGGCGTAGGCGGTGACGATATAGGGTTCTTTCCACACACCCTGAAAGCCGCGCAACAGCACCTGGGCGTAAACCGCAGCGCTGGGAATCGCCAGAGTGACCGCAGGCAATATCAGGCTGGAAAAGCCCTGATTGCCGGTGGCCGGAAACCAGCCGAGGCTGAAAGCGAACAACTGGATCAGCAACAGCCCCATCCAGAACACCGGCACCGAAAAGCCCAGTGAAGGCAGTCGCGACAGGGCCACCTTCAACGGCTGCCAGCGCACGTAAGCGGTGAGGTAAGCCAGACCAACCCCGCCAATCAGCGACAGTACAATGGCCAGGCCCGCCAGAGCCATGGTTTGCGGCAGCCGCTCGACCAGCAGTTCTGAAACGGGGCGGTTGAGCGTCAGCGAATTGCCGAAGTCACCCTGAACCGCGCCCCATAACAGGTCGATGTATTGCTCGAAGACGCCACGATCCAGCCCGTAATACAACCGGGCCTGAGCGAGGTCCTGCTCTGACAGGGCATCGATCTCGACACCGGAGGCACTGAGCATGATGGACAGTGTGTCGCCGGGCAGCAGATACAGAATGAAATAGGTGATGCTGTAGGCACCCCAGAGTACCAGCAGCGCCTGGGCAATCCGGCCAAGGACATAGCGGCTCATGGCGCTGCGATCTCGATGTCGTTGAACAGTGCAAAGCCTTCGGCGGTCCAGTGGAAGTTGCGCACTTTCTTGGCGGTCGCGGCTTGCCAGACTCGTTCATAGATGGGGAACGCCGAGCCTTCGTCGATCAGCAGGTTCTGCAAGTCGCCATAGGCTTGCGCCCGTTGTTCGGCGCGAGTGGCGGTCAGCCCGGCATCGAACAGTTCCAGTGCCTTTGGCAGGGTTTGCGGCTCGTAAAGGTTGGTGGCCAGGGTCGAGCTGTTGGCACTGCGCGGATCGATGATGGTCTGCAGGACGATTGGGTCGGCGCGGGTCATATAGGCGAAGGTCAGGTCGTAGTTACCTGCGGCGTTGGCCGCCGCCCATTCCGCCGTCGTTACGACGCTAAGCTTGAGTTCGATACCGATCTTGCGCAGCTGATCCTGGATCAGCACATCGCCAGCGCTTTCGGAAGGCGACAGGTTGTAGGAAAGCTTCAATCGCTTACCGTCCTTGTAGCGATAGCCATCGGCATTTTTCTGCCAGCCGGATTCTTCGAGCAGGCGTTCGGCACCCTGAGGATCATAGGCAAGCTTGTCGCCCAGGTTCTTGTAGTAGGGTGTGGTGATGTCGTAGACGCTGGAAACCACCGGGAACTGCGCGTTGTAGACAGTTGCGGCGTAAGTCTTGCGGTCGATGCCTTTTTGCAGCGCCAGACGCACATTGCGATCGGCCAGGATTCGCGTCCCACGGGTATTGGGGTAGATGTTCAAGGCCGGGCCGGGCAGGGAACGGCTCTGGATGGTGGCACCTTTGGACTTGAACAGGTTCAGGTCCACTTCGGAGAACGGATTGCGCGGCCAGAGAATATCGACCTGGCCCTGTACGAACTGGCCGTTGCGCACGCTTTCTTCCGGCACGTAACTGACCTCGACCGTATCCAGATGCGCCTCGCCCTTGTTCTGGGCATTGGCCGATGGCCAGGCATAGCCTTTACGTTTGGTCAGGCGCAGGCCGCTTTCGGGTGTGTAGCGCTCCAGCACGAAAGGCCCGGTGCCAATGATTGCGCCCAGCGAACGCTCCTTGGCAGTGAGCTTGTAGGATTCCGGAGCCAGAATCGAGAGGTTGGTGGTTGACGTGGCCTGCAGAAAGCCGGCATTGGGCCTGGCCAGCACCAGCTTGACGGTAAAGTCGTCCAGCACCTCGGCGTGGTCGTAGCCTGCCAGATAAGTCGCGCCAAAGGTGCTCGGCAACTGGGCGGCGAAAGCCTTGTTGGAGTCATAGGCGGCCTTCACCGCCTGGGCATCGAAGCGCGTGCCGTTGCTGAACGTCACGTCCTTGCGCAGGTGAAAGGTGTATTCCAGCGCGTTGTCGCTCACTTCCCAGCGCTCTGCCAGCCAGGGAATGATCTTGCCGGTCTGCGGGTCCTGATCGGTCAAGGATTCGGCAATATTGCGCAGCACTACCCGATGCTCCAGCCAGTAGACCTGGAAAGGGTCAAGGCTGACCAGCGTGGTGTTATCCCTGAAAAAAGCGACTTTGAGCGTCTTGGTCGCCTGACTGTCCTGACCGGCAGGGGAGCAACCCAGCAGAGTGGCGGCAGTGGCAGCGGCGAACAGCAGGCGCATGGGAAGAGGGCGTTTGATCATTGCAGCGTCCCCTGGTCCACGGGGTTGGCCGGCAATGCCTGATATTGAGTGCGGTGCATGAGAAATCCTCTTCAAGTCGAACAGCGCTTCAGGCTGGTTTTTAAGACCTTATTCGTCTGAGAAGAGGCTGTAAAAGTCTTTTTGGTTTTAAGCTAATATACATTTTTGTGATTTATACGATTTTTATTATTCTTAATTGGCATCTTTTTAGGGCGGGCCTCGCCTGTTTTCGGCAGCGTGCTGCCTTGCGTCATGAAAAAGCGCTCAGGGCCTGTTCAAGCTATTGATAGGGGATAGGCGATTTTGAAATGCGGGGATAGCACATCCGTACTATTGGCCGGGATTATCTGTGGCGGTAGATTCCCGGCAGAATTGGCCCTGGCGCGAAGGCCGAAGATGATTTTCCCGAACTGCAGTATTGATCAGGACGTGGTATGAAACGCTTGCTTACAGGGACCGTTCTGGGCGTGTTGTTTTCAGGGGCCGCAGGCATGGCCCTTGCCGGCAAGGAACAGACGCACACACCCCTTGAGTCTTATATCGGCAAGTATCCATGGGAAAAGGTGAATGGCACCGCCTTCATCGAGGACCCTGACGTTCGCGCCGCCGTGATCAAGGCGGCACCTTCGGCCACGGTCAGCGATGCGGTGCTGGGTGAAGACATGATCAGCCCGATTCTCAAGGTCGATGATCGCTTGCTCGCTTCAGGCTGGGATCGTCGCAGTGGTGGTTCCGTGAACTGGGCTATTCTTGCGGCGCTGGATGGCAGCCGCATGGCGCTCTGTTATTACGAAGAAGACGACAGCAACAGGGCGTACTGGTATCTCGGTGGCGAGATCGTCGTTACGACCACGGATGGCCGCGGTTGCCCGTCAGAGGCGGGTGACATCACCGACATGGGCACATTCCCCATAGGCCCTGTTCCTGATGAGCCCATACCTGACGAGCCTGCGCCGTCGGGTGCCGTAATCAATTGAATGCCCGGATTTTCGTCTGCCTTTCAGACGTCATGATTTTCCTGGAGAGCTTACCTTGAAAGGTCGTTTGATAACGCTCATGGCCACGTTTGCCTGGGCAACCACCGCATGGGCCGAGCCATCGGCAACTCTTTCGGAGCCTGTGGGCGGCTGGCGCTACCACGGCCTTCTGGACCGCAGTGAAAACCCTCGGGTCGCTTATCCTACGCCACCCATCAACCGGGGCGTGGAGCGCAATCGCACCATGATCGAAGGCCAGCTCAAGGCTATCGGCACCCAGCGCGGGCCGCACGTGCTCTCGGTCAATGGCAACCCATTGAATCTGTACACCGACGAAGAAGGACGTTTCGCCCGGCCTTATGCATTTGGCGCGGGTTCCAACAGCGTCGAAGTGCGCAGTGCAGAAGGCAAGTCCCTCAAGCGTGTTCAGTTCTATGAAGCCAACAGTCAGCGAACCCCGGCGCGGATTCGCGTTGTGCTGGGTTGGGATGATCCACAGGCCGAGCTCGACCTGCACATTGTCACCCCGGACGGGCAGCATGCGTTCTTCGGGCACACGGCCTTGACCAACGGTGGCGGCCTGGACCCGGACGGCGTCGACGGGCCTGGCCCGGAAATGTTCACCATGACTGCCCCCATGCAGGGCACTTACCTGATCTACGTGAACTACTGGGGCAACTTCGGCAACGGGGGTTACAACTTCGATGAAGCCAGTAACAAACAGGAAGTCATTACTTCCCAGATAAGCCTGGTGCTCAACGAAAACACCGTCGATGAAAAGCGCGAAACCTTCATCGTGCCTCTGCGTGCCATTGGTGACCTGCTGCTGGTCAAGACTTTCAACTATTGATCATCCCGTCCCATGGATGAATTGGGTTTTGTGAACATGAGCGATAACTCGACTTCAACAGCGGTTCCCCCGTCCGCCGATACGCCCGTTGTCAAATCTTCCCGTCGCGGGCCAGTGCTGCTGGCGGGGTTGTGTCTGGTGGCGGGAGTGGCCGGCGCCATGGGTTGGTTCATGCACAAACCCAAGGTGCCGGTGGCTGCAATTGCCAGTGACAGACTGGGCATGAGCCGCCCGGACGGCCTGCTGGAAACCCGGTCCCTGAGCCAGTTGCCCAGAGACCTGCTGGCAGTGCCGTTCCTCAAGGAAACCCTGACCGAAGATTTCGTCTTCTATTACGAAACCCATGCCGATCGCCTCGGCCTGATCGGCAGCCTGCGCAGAATCATCTACGAATACGACCTCAAGCTGCAGGACACCCTGATCGAGCAACTGCTCGATCAACCGGCCGATATCGCCCTGTGGCGTGGCAAGGATGGCCGGCTCAAGGATTTTCTGATGGTCATGGACCGCGGAGGCCTGGCCAAGACCCTGGAGCCGCTGCTCAAGGTCTTGTACGACACCCAACTGAATAATATTGGCGTGCTGAAAGTGGGTGCTGACGAGGTGCCGCTCTATCAGCTCAGCTACAACGCCAGCAAGTCGCTGGTATTCGCTTCCCATGGTGACAAGCTGGTGGTGCTGTCCAACCCGGCCAGGCTTGCAGGGCCGGACACCGCTACCCATGAAACGACCTCTTCCGGCATGAGCCCGTCCGAGGAGCAGGAAAGCGGTTCCTCGCTTGCACCCGGCAGCGTTTCCACCGAAGCCATGGCCGCTTTGCTCAACGGCGACAAACTGTTCACCGAAGCCTTTGGCCTGGAGCCGCGCAAACCTGAGGTCAAACAACGTCTGTCGGTCAACTCCAGTGTTCTGGCCATGGGGTATCAGCGCTTTATCCCGAACTTCGCCGGCCTGCGTTTCGAGATGGACGACAAGGGCTGGCACAGTTTCCTGGCCATGGACGAACTGGAGAATCAGCCCGATCTGAATTTCAAACCCATCTGGCAAGCCATGCCCATCGGCGCCAGTGCCTGCGTGGCATTGCCGCTGGCGGCCACCCAGCAGAAACCGCTGCTGGTCAAGCTGGGCGCGCAGGATGCTGTGGCTCAGGCGCTGACTGAACACATCTCCGACTCGGCAGGCCTGTGCTGGTACGCCGACTCGCGTCTGTACACGCCACTTCTGGTTGCCAGCCTCAAGCCCAAGGAAGCCCCAGGTCTGGATGCAGACCTGGGCAACCTGTTCGGTTCCATGGTCGGAGCCTATGAGGCCAACGTCGCCGAAAAAGTCTTCCCGGTGGTCGAGAAGCAGGAAGGCGAAACCCGACAATGGCAACGTCAGGTCAGCACCAACTTCGGCCCGTATCTGGCCCGCGATGCCGAGAACCCGGACGCTATCACCGGCAAGGCCTTCATGAGAGTCAGCCTGGCGCGTCATGGCTCGACCTTGCTGTTTTCCCTCGACGACAAGCTCGTGGACAAAGCCCTAGGCACCCTCGACAAGCGTTTCCCGCCGCTGGCCGATGTGTTGCCCAAGGACTCCCTGGTGCCGGTTTACTTCAACCCCGGCTCCATGGCGCAACTGATGCAGCAGGAAACCCTCGGCAGCCTGCCGAAGGACATGGAACCGGTGTTTTATAACGCTGCACAGACCCATCTGATTCCCAAGCTGCGCAAGCTCGGCGGTTACGGCAAATACGCACTCACGCTGCCCCAAGGCACCGAGCCCGATGGCCACTGGCAATGGCTGCCGCTGGAGTGGAAAGCCCTGTGATCACGCTTGTTCGAGGACTTGTCCTGTTGACGATGCTGCTGGGCGGCCGGGCATTTGCCAGTGACGTGCCGCCGCTCGATGCGCAGCAATCCCAGGTGTTTCGTGCCTGGTTCGTGCGTATCGCTCAGGAACAATTGGCTCAGGGCCCCAGCCCGCGCTGGTATCAGCAGGATTGCGCCGGTCTGGTGCGCTTCGCCAGTAACGAGGCGCTGAAGGTTCATGACGAGAAATGGCTGCGCAGCAATGGCCTGTCGAACCGTTACCTGCCGCCTGAACTGCAATTGACTGAGGCACAGCGAGGGCTCGCCCGGCAATGGCAGCAAGGTGGCGGCAAGGTCGGCCCGTATGTGAATGCAATCAAACTGATCCAGTTCAACAGCCATCTGGTAGGGCGCGACGTGACCCAGGCCCGCCCCGGCGACCTGATGTTTTTCGATCAGGGCGATGACCAGCACCTGATGATCTGGATGGGACGCTACATCGCCTACCACACCGGTACCACAACCCCCACTGACAACGGCATGCGCTCCGCGAGCCTCCAGCAACTCATGACATGGAAGGACACCCGATGGATACCCGACGCTGCCAACCCCAATTTCATCGGCGTCTATCGACTCAACTTTCTCTCCCAATGACCGGTGCCCGCATGTTGCGTATCTGCTCTCTGATTTCATTGCTTCTGGCGCTGCTGATTCCTTTGGCCAATGCTCACGCCGAAGACAGCGTCGAGCCCAGCGGTTATAGCCCGGTGCCCGGTGAAAGCTTTTTCCTGCTGGCGGACAGCAGTTTTTCCAGCAATGAACAGGCGCTGGTTCGCCTGGAAGCGCCGGGGCGTGACTATCGCCGGTTTCGCATGGAGCCTTACGGCGGCGCAGACATTCGCGTGTACCGTATCGACAAACCGCTGGATTTTCTCAAGCGGCAGAAGAACCTGCACCGCGTGGTCAGTGAAGGCCAGTTCAAGGGCGAAGGCTTGTCCAACACCCTGGCTTACCTGTGGGACAACTGGTATCGCACTTCCCGTCGTGTGATGCAGAGAGCGTTTTCTTACGAGTCCCGCAAGCAGGTGACCGAGGAAGTGCCTGAACTGAAGATGGGCAATGCCATCGCTGCGCCGACACCTTTCGAGTCTCAACCCCAATTTGCCCTGATCCCCGGTTTGCCGGTTGTCAGACAGTTCCGATATCCGCTGTGGGAAGCAAAGCCGATCCAGCCACCGGCTGGCGTGGACCTGAGCGGTTCGTCCAGCAAGTTCGTCACGGTCGTGCCGGGTAACGTCTACATCCCGCTGGGCCAGTTGAAGCCGGGCCTGTATCTGGTGGAGGCGTTGATCGGCAAGTACCGGGCCACGACCATGGTCTTCGTCTCCAATACCGTGGCCGTGAGCAAGATTTCCGGTGACGAGCTTCTGGTCTGGGCCGCCCGCAAGCATGACGGCGGCTCGGCACCCAAGGTCAATGTGCTGTGGACCGATGGCCTGGGCGTGATGAGCAGCGGTGCCACCGGCACCGATGGCTTGCTGAGACTGAAACACGTCAGCCCCGAGCGCTCGTTCGTGATTGGTGAAGACGAAGAGGGCGGCGTCTTCGTTTCGGAAAACTTCTACTACGACAGCGAAATCTACGACACCAAGCTGTATGCCTTTACCGACCGGCCCATGTACCGGCCCGGTGATTGGGTGTCGCTGAAAATCGTCGGCCGCGAGTTCAAGAACGCCCGTGATTCCGTCGCGCCGACCGCTGCCGATGTGGACGTGACCGTGCTCGACGCCACAGGCACTGCACTGCAATCGCTGCCATTGAAATTCGATGCCGTGTCAGGGGCCCAGGGGCGTTTTCAGTTGCCGGACAACGCCGTTGCAGGCGGTTATGAATTGCGTTTCAGCTACAGGGACCAGGCCTACAGCAGCGCCTTCCGGGTGGCGGAATACATCAAGCCTCACTTTGAAGTGTCGCTGAATCTGGCCAAGCAGGATTACGGCACCGGCGAGCCGGTAAAAGGTAATCTGGTGCTGCTGTATCCGGACGGCAAGCCGGTGGCCAATGCCAAGGTGACCCTGAGCCTGCGCGCCCAGCAGTTGTCCACGGTTGATAATGAGCTGCAATACCTCGGGCAATTCCCGGTGGAACTGACCAGCACCGAACTGACCACCGACGCCAAGGGCAATGCGCCTCTTGATCTGCCCGCTGCCGACAAGCCCAGTCGCTACATGCTGACCGTGTTTGCCAGCGATGGCGCGGCGTATCGGGTCAAGACCACCAGGGAAATCCTGATCGACCGTGGCGCAGCCAGTTTCCGTCTTACTGCTCCCCAGCGATTCAGTGCCGTGGGCGAGAAGGTTGCTTTCAGCTATCAGAATGAAGGCGGCAACGAGCCACTCAAGGCGGTGACACCGAGCAGCTACAAATGGGTTCGTCTGGAAGACCAGACCAGTGGCGGCGACAAGCTTGCGGCTACAGCAAAGGATTTCAGCCTGAGTTTCGACCGTCCGGGCACCTACAACCTGACCCTGCTGGACGAGCATGGCCGCCTGCTGGGGGCCACCGGGCATTCGGTGACCGGCGACGGCGTCAAGGCCGTACCGGGCACAGTGGAAATCATCTTCGACAAGCCCGAGTACAAGGTGGGCGACGAAGCCCTGGCGCTGATCACTTTCCCCGAGCCGGTCAGCGATGCGCTGCTGTCCCTGGAACGTGACAAGGTCGAGGCCACAGCCTTGCTGTCCAAGGGCGGCGACTGGCTGAAGATGGAGAAACTCAATGAAACCCAATACCGTGCGCGAATTGCGGTAAAGGATAACTTTGCCCCGAACCTGACCTTCTCGGTCCTGTACACCAAAGGTGGCCAGTACAGCTTCCAGAACGCCGGTATCAAGGTGGTTGCGCCGCAGATAGACGTCGCCATCGCCACGGACAAGGAAGACTACCAGCCGGGGGATATCGTCTCGGTTGACCTGACCACACACTTCGCTGGCAAGCCGGTCCCGGCTCACCTGACGGTCAGCGTGGTAGACGAAATGGTCTACGCGCTGCAACCGGAAATCGCACCGACCATCGACCAGTTTTTCTACCATCCGCGCCGCAATAACGTGCGTACCAGCGCGAGCCTGTCGTTTATCAGCTACGACGTGGCATTGCCGGGCAGCCCGACGGCGCCGGGCAAGGCCAACCGCAGCGAACGGGGCGTGAAAGTGCTGGAGCGGCCGCGTCGTGAGGACGTCGACACCGCTGCGTGGGAGCCCGAGCTGGTGACCGATGCCAACGGCAAGACGCGCTTTACCTTCAAAATGCCGGACTCGCTGACCCGCTGGCGCATCACGGCCCGTGCCATCGACCAGAACGGTCAGGTCGGGCAGAAAAAGCAGTTTGTACGGTCGGAGAAACCGCTGTACCTGAAATGGAGCGGCCCGACGCGGTTCCGCTCAGGCGACCAGCCTGATCTGGGTGTGTTCGCTTTCAGTCAGGCGGATAAACCCATCAAGGCCGAGCTGGTGACGCATTACGCCGGTATCGAGCAGCGTGTGCCCGTCACCCTTAACAAGGGCATCAACTACATCGCGCTGCCGGGGTTTGCACTGGCCAGTGGCGAGTGGACAGCGCAACTGGTTCAGGAAGGAAAAGTCGCCGATGCACTGGCCGTGAACCTGACAGCAACCGGTAAAGGTTGGCAGGTGACGCAAAACCAGAGCCTGGACGCAATCAGTGGCGACAATCCGCTGACCTTGCCCGGCGATGCAACCGGTATCCGTCTGCGCCTGGATGACAGCCCGCAAGCGCTGTTCCGTTCGGCCCTCGACGATTTGCTGAGCTATCCCTATGGCGGCGTCGAGCATACGGCCAGCCGTCTGTTGCCGCTGAGCATGGCCTATCCGATCCTGTCATCGAACCCGCAAGTCAGGGATCGCCTGCGCCTGATCATGCAGAACAGTCGCTTGCGACTGGTGCAAATGGCCGGTCCTTCGGCGAGCTTTACCTGGTGGGGCTATGACGTCGAGCCGGATGCGTTCCTGACCGCCTACGCCTATTACGCCGACTGGCACGCCAGCAAGGCTCTGGAGCTGCACCTGCCGCCGGAGCACTGGCAGCGGGTGCTGGAGGTGTATGCGAAACAGGCCAAAAACACGCCTTTGCTGCAGCGTGCGCTGATCCTGTCGTTCGCCAGACAGATGCAATTGCCGGTCAACACCTTGCTCGGCGGTCTGATGGATGATCTGGCGAAAGCCGGTGAGGGCCCTCAGGCGAACCTGCTGGACAGTGGCGAAGACAGCATGGTCATGAGTGCCCCGGATTCTGCACTGGGACTGGCAGCGGCGCGTGCGCTCACCGCTTCCCTGGCCCGGCAGTCGAAGGTGACGTTGCCTGATGCTTTCAGCCGCCAACTGCCGGATACGCAGCAACGTCTGGCGGTCAGTTCCCAGCCATTTGCCGAGGCCTTGAACCTGTCGCTGCAAGGCTTCGATCAGGGCCGTGCCCATGCCTTGCTGCAACGCCTGCTGCCACAGCAATCGACTCTGGAGCGAGCACTGGCCTTGAGCTGGTTGCAACGCAGTATCGAGCAGGCTTCGCCCACCATCGCTCTGGCGCCGGGTGAAGGCTGGAAGAAACGATACGGCGACAGCGGTGAAATGTACTGGATCTGGCAGGGGGCTACTCCTGTGCCTGCCGTATTGTCGTTGTCCGGGACCCAGGAGCGTCCGCTGCGGGCCTTGCTGAGTTACCAGACCCGGAAACCGGCAATCGATCCGATGGCAGTGACCATCACCCGTCGCCTGTCGCGCCTTGTACCGGGTGACGAAGCGTTCAAGTTCAGCCTCGAGGCGGTCGATGGCAAACCCTTGTCCAGTGACAGCCTGTACCTCGACGAAATAATCGTCACTAGCAAGGCCGCCAAGCCGCTGCGCTACGGCATGATCGAAGTGCCGTTGCCACCGGGTGCGGATGTGGAGCGCACCACCTGGGGTATCAAGTTGCAGGGCAAGGCCGGGACCGAGCCGACGGCGCTGGAAAAGGCCCGCTTTGAGCCGGGACAAATGGCTTACGCCATTCCGGTGGACGCCCTGAGCGGCGAGTTGCGGGTACGGCATCTGGTGCGCTTCTCGCAAAAAGGCCAGTTCAAGCTGCCGTCGGTGCGTTTCACTCAGGTTTATGCGCCGCAGAATCAGGCTCTGGAAACGAAACCCGCTTATGGTCAGGTCAAGGTCAACTGACATGCTTCGGCGTCTGCCATGGCTGGTACTGCTTCTGCTCCCTGCGCTGGCGACAGCGCAGGAGGAGCCGCTGCAGATGGGGTTCAAGGGCGAACTGCTGTCTTTGAACCAGACCCGGCTGTTGTCGCGTGAGCCTTTGCCTGCGGATTTGCAGACACCTCTGGGCAGTCTCTGGAAACTCTTTGTCTACGCATGGCTGGTGGACACCGACGCCAGTGAACCGGCCTATGAGTGTCGCGGCCAGTCGAAAGAGGAAGTGTATTGCTGCACGGCCGGTGGCAAGGTCGAGCGCGATCAGGCCTTGGTGAAATCCTGTGGTCTGTACTTCGAGCCGCAGCGTCTGGCCATTTCCGAGGCTGACTGGCGTTCGTACTGGCAAGTGCGCAAGGCTCCGCAATGGTTGCTCGGTCTTCAGTCGTTGCAGCCCGCTACACAGGTGCCTGTCGCTGAACTACTCGAGATGCTGGCCGTGTTGCCTGCTCAGGATCAGGCGCGACGGGTATTGCTGGATGTAGTGCTGAACGCGGCTGATGGCAATGTCGTGGGCGAGCTGGGCGGCCGGTTGCGGGTGAAAACCTGGAGCTGGTTCGAGGACCGCGATAGCGGATTGCGTCAGGGCGGGTTTGCCGGCTGGACAGTGGATGGCACACCTGTGTGGGCCCAAGGGCGTGGCACCAGTCAGACGGTTTTGCGCAACTACGGCGAGGCCATCGCTTCGGTCGTGCCTGCAGGCTGGCCTGCGGAGCCTGGGCGTTGTGTCGAAGTGGACCTGTTTTCACGCTATCCGGTGGAGCGCGTTCTTGCCGCGGGCCGAGCTGTGGAGTCAGGGCCTTTGCTGGGTGATTATCGCGTCGAGTTCGCCAATGGCAATCAACTGGACATACACAGCGACGGCGAACTCTTTCTGCTGAAGGACAAGCTGGTGGCGCGCCTGGACCGTGAGGAGTACGTCGCCCGTGTGCTCCAGCGTGAAGCCTCGGCCAATCCTCCCGAAGCCGCCAAAGCACTGGCCGTCGCGATTCGCACCTACCTTTTGCAGAATGCCAGCCGTAACGGCGAGTGTCTGGCCATCGACGACAGCAGCAATCGCCAGCGCGTCGCTCCACGCCCGGCCTCTGCGGAGTCCCGCCAGATCGCGGCCTGGACCAGTGACCTGGTGCTGGCAGGCAGCAATATCACCTACCACTCCACTGAGCCCGGTTCCGACAAACTCTCCTGGCAGCAAGCTGTGGAGCAGGCCGAGGCCGGTCAGCGTTACGACGCCATTCTGTTGCACGCATACCCGCGCACCAGCCTCAGTCGCTGGGACAATCCGGTCGCATCCTGTCGGGCGCTTCCAGCCGCTCAGGACTGGCTGCAAAACCAGCGCCGTGGCTGGCGTCAACGACTCGAAAGCGAAGCGGGCTACAACGAAGTCAGCACATTTGCCGTCTGCCAGCTGGCGTTCGGCAATCCTTACGTCGACCGCGAGCGTAAACGTATCTACGTGCGTGGCGTCCTGTCACTTCAGGACCGCCTCGACCTCACCCATGAATACCTTCACCTGGCCTTTGAAGCGCACCCTGACGGTCAGGATGAAACCTATATCGAAGGTCTGGCCCGGCGTCTTTTGCTGGAATAGACCCCTGGAGTGCTGTGATGCAGAAAACGATTCCATGCCTGCTCTTGCTGTCCGTTGCCTTGGCGGGATGCGGCCCCAACGAACTGGTTTCCAGTCTGCCTTCGCCCGATGGAAAGCATCATGTCGAAGTTCGTCGATGCCCTGAGAGCGGGTCCATGACATGGGGTGAAAAACTACAGGTCTCCGTTCTTGATGCAGGCGTATCGGCAGAGTGCCAATCCGCCGTGGAAGCCTGGGCACAATTTGATATCGACACTCCCGAATCTCCGAAACCCGATCAGTTACAACTCCAATGGGCGAGTGATAGCGAACTCAGAGCCTGGTATCCGGGGTTCAAACCGGGTGATGGACCCCGGAGCTGGACTTACAAACAGAACACACCAGTCAAGGTGATCTTCCAGCAGAAAGAGTGATCCAGTCAGTCAAGGCTTGGGGGGCGAAGCGCGCAAGGTACTCAGGGCCATCCATCCCAGCAGAGCGACGCCCAGCACCAGTACGGCCCACAAGCCAATGCGTTTCCAGTCGATGCTGCTCTCGGCGACCTGTGCCAGCCTGACCGGTTCGTTCAGTGGCTCGGCGCTGCTCAGGCTGCTCATCTTCCGGGCGTTGTGGTCCGGGATCAGGGTGGCCAGCGGCAGATTGGCAGGCTTGGCGCTCGGGTTGCCGATTGCCAGTGAGAACGGGCCATTGCCGCGTGCCAGAAACACGACCTGAGGCGCATGTACGGCAAACCGCAAGGAAGGTGGCTGGCTACCCAGACCGCCGCCTCGTTCATCCACTTCAAGTTTCAACTGCCGCACGACCGTACCGGATGCCTGTATTTCATCCTGAATCACGTCCTGACCATTTTGTGTCAGGCGGTACAACAGGCTGCTGCCCAGCGTCTGCCATGTGCTCTTGCTGTCCGCTCGTCCGTACAAGGTGCCGGGCGCCAGGCTGTTGGCCTGGGCGATATCGAGTTTCAGGCGTTCGACGGGCAGGGCAGCGGGCAATTGCCAGAGGTAAATGCCGGGTTTTTCAAGGCTGCCTGCCAGCGGTTGCGACCAGGTGAGAGGCACTTGGGGGGTGTCGCTGCTGGCGCTGAGCAGTTGCGCGGAAGTCAGCGTTGGCGCGCTGTCTGGCGTATTCCATAACAGGCGCAGATAACGAGCCTTTCGACCCGGCAGATTGACCTGGCGCTGTTGCACCACATCGTTGGCAAACGACAGACGTGCTACCTGGCCTTCACCCCAGGCTTGCCAGTGTTGCAGATCATCGCTGGCCTCGATGCTGAAACGCTGGAAGCCTTCACGCTCGGTGCTCCAGTCCAGGATCAGTTGTTTCAGGGGTTGCTTGATGGCGCTGGTGTCCAGCAGCCAGCCGCGCAGCACTTCTTCGCCCGCTTCAATGGCACCTTGGGGCTGCACTTCGACCAGCGTGCCGCTGGCACTGCGTTCAACGCGGATTTTGGGTGTGCTGTCGGCAGCGTCTGCGCTGTTGTACAGCGGGAACCATTTGACCGAAACCGGCGCCGGTTCCTGTCGTGGCTGAATCGGGTCATAGGCCAGCGAATAAGCCTGAGCCTGGCCTTCACTGTTGAAGACCCGCAAGTCGCCCAGAGCACTCTGACGCGAGTTGAGCTGTACGGTCAGCGGCAGTTCGATGCGATACCAGGGCCCGTCGCCATTGAGTTTCAAGGGCGTCTGGCTGGCAAAGTCGGCCGGGTTGTCCTGAGCGCTGGCGAGGGGCGAGCCCAGCAGGGCCAGGCTGCACAGCATGATCTTGAACAGCGGTTGATGACTCAAGAAGGCAATCCTCATGATCAATGTGTTTGCGTAGTGTTTGTCGGTTTTTTCGGTGGAAGCGGGGCGAAGTAACCCACCACCAACAGCAGGACGCCCACACCGATAAAGGACACGATGCGTGCCATGCCTCCCCGGTCGCTCAACTCGACCAGGAACAGTTTGGCAACCACGACGCCGATCAACAGCGCGCCCGTGATCCAGATCTCACGCTGGCGACGAATATGGCCGCCGATCATCAAGGCCAGTGCCATCAGGGTCCAGACGATGGACAGCACCGCCTGATCCAGCATGAGGTCGATTTCGTGCCAAGCCCAATGCCAGGCCGTACGCAGCACCGTGGCGGTAATCAGGGCGAACAAGGAAGCGCCCGCGATGATCACCGCCAGCCGCTCGGCACGCGCTACGGTTATTCCGAGTTGTGGCAGCTTGTTGCGGGTCCAGTTCACGATCCCCAGCAAGGCGAACGACAAGGCCAGATCGAGCGGGTTGAGCAAGGGCACGTAAGGCAGAGGTTCTGTATAGCCACGGCTGTAATAGTTGGTCAGCCAGAACCACGCCAGCATCAACAGCGCCACGGGCAGTGCGGCCCACACGCGATAATCCCTGGCATGGGCGGTAACCGGCCATATCCAGGGTCGACTGGAGGCCATTGCGAACAGGTACAGACTTGGCAGCAATGTACTTGCCATCGTGTTCCACGCGCTGTTGGGGGCATTGGATCTGACCAGCGTGTCTATGCCGTAGAACAGCTCGACGCTCAGGATGAAGAGGGTCAGCCAGCAACCCAGAATATGAGCCATTGACTGCGCCTTGCGGGGCAGGAGATCTGCCAGGCGGCGAAGGGAAAACAGATGCACGGCCAGCAATGCGCCCCAGCCCACCCAGGCCCAATGGGCAAAAAGGTGAGACGTGTCGGTCATCGCGCCGATCAGCAGGACCCAACTGACAGGTGTCAGCCACAGGCTCAGCGCCGCCAGCCCGCTCCAGCGCCAACGCAGGGCCAGCAAGGTCCATATGCCTATGCTGGCGGCCACCGACAGCAGCAACCAGGTCGGGAACATTGTGTGCGACGAGAAACGCATGAGCGCGATGACAAAGGCCAGCCCCCACCACAGGCTGCCCCAGACCAGCAGCATGCCTGACAGCACGTTGTCCTTGAGGTAACGCAGGGTCTTGATGCGATGGACGAACAAGGCACTGAGCAGGGCGGCGAGGGCGATGATCATTGGCGTCCAGAAATCGCCTTGCAGCTTCAGGGAGTACCACTCGAACATCTGATGGATGAACGCCAGCCCTGCAGCAACCTGCAACAGCAAGCCAAAGCCGCGTGCCAGCACGCGTTGCTGACGCAGGCCCAGCCAGAATATCGCCGCACCCTCGATGGCCCAGGCGCTGGTGGTCCATTGGGCACCAAGCCCCAGCGGAATCGCCAGTGTCGCGAACACGACGCCCAGTGCCAGGCAGGTTTCCACCAGCAACAACGTGCGACCCGGTGCCCGACCGGAGAGCAGTCGAGCGATGCCCATGTACAGCAGGCCCAGCGCCAGCGCGCTGAAAGCGGTGCCGAACTCCATGTCGCGGGTCAGCGCATATTGCAGACCGAAGCCTGCGAGGGGCGTACCAAACAGCAGCGTGCCATCGACATAGTCGCCCTGACGCCTGGACCAGCGCAGCATCGATTCGCGGCTGTCATCATCGGGCGCATCATTGCGCTCCTGCAGTTTGTGCCGGGCGAACAGCAGGCCGATGGCCAGGTACATCAGGAAGAACAGGATCAGGAACGGTTCGACACTCCAGAACAGCTCCGGCTTGTACGAGCGCAAGCCCCAGGCGAAACCGATGCCGAAGGTCCCGACAAAGCCAATCAGGTTCAGCAGGCGCCAGGCCTTGAGCCAGGCAATGGCGAAAATGCCAGCATTGAGCAGGGCAAAGTAACTGAACAGCATGACATGGCTGCCCTGGCCGGTAGACGACAGGATGGGCGCTGCAAAACCCCCGATCGTGGCGGCGCAGGCCAGTGCCAGCGAATTTTGTGTGACGGCCAGCATGGTCGAGAACAGCATGACCGCCACCAGCAAGACAAAACCCAGGCTCGGGTCCAGCAGCTCATGCACCCGAATGGCACCCAGGACCGTCAGGTACAGCACGCCGACTCCGGTGCCTTGCATCATCAAGGCGAAGTTGGCGTTGCGTTGACGCAGCCACCAGCCCAGGCCGAGCAACGCCATGGCGCTGGCGGCGACGCTTGCATAGCGGGCCTCGATCGGCACCACGATGCCTTCGGTGGCATAGCGCAGCAGGAACGCCAGCCCCATGAACAGCACCACTGCGCCAACCCGCAGCACGGTATTGCCACCCAGCAGCCAGTTTTTCGCAGCCTCGAACGCAGTGTTCAGCGGGTTCGGCCGTGCAACAGGTTGAGCGCTCGGTTTGATGTCAACTTCAGGTTGCGCAGCAGCGGGTAATTCTTCCGGCAAGTCCCAGAGCAGTTCCGGCCCGCTGTCCTGGATCGCGACAATAATCGTATCGTCAGGAAGCGGCGTCGTGGCCTGTGCCGCTTCAGGCATGGCGGGTGGCGACTCCAGGCGCGCAAGGCGTTGCTGCAGGGTTTCGATCTGTTCTTTTTGTCTGACGGATTCTGTGCGCAGACTTGCAACTTGCTGCTTCAGCCAGATGCCCAGAGCCAGGAGAACGAGGGACAGGCCAAAGAGCCAGGCATAGGGCGGGTTCTCGACAAGGTATTCAAACGTTTCCAACCCGATTTCCAGAAGAGTGAGCAGCACGCGGCGACATCCTTTTAGACCAGGAACCGCTCACCTTCGAGCGTTTGGCGATAATTGAAATGATAGTACTGAACAGCCGGATATGAATTGACGTATTGCACAGTCAATCATTGTATTGAGC
Organism: Pseudomonas cichorii; assembly: GCF_019719005.1. Taxonomy (GTDB): domain Bacteria; phylum Pseudomonadota; class Gammaproteobacteria; order Pseudomonadales; family Pseudomonadaceae; genus Aquipseudomonas; species Aquipseudomonas cichorii_E. The sequence goes on along the minus strand of NZ_JAIGPJ010000022.1, from coordinate 49,513 downwards.
AACTTAAAGTGATTTCGAGCCTGCTTGAATAGTACACCTGTACTATTTTCCGACCACCAGCCAGACCGTATAACGGCTTGCGCCCTTCTTGTAGCGCCTCATCCAGAAACGGAAAAACCAGTCTGTCTTAACAACTAATGGAGTTTGGGATATGAGGTTCCTGATAATTGTTCTGTCGGCCCTGACGCTTGGCGGGTGTGCCAATACGCCCTTGGGAAACCTGTTGAATAATCAGCGCTTTCAGACAACCGATGATGTGCAGGCATCCTGGGTAGGTTCGTCCCTGGACGATCTGATCATGTCCTGGGGTACGCCGCAAAACAGCTTTCCAATGGCGGGAGGTGCAGCAAGCATGATTTCTTATGAATATGTCTGGCTTGCAGGCGCGAGTGGAGATAACCCCCGATATTCCCGATGTGTTCAACGCTTCCTTGTTGAAGGGGGCATTATTACCAAATGGGGCATATCCGGAGGCTGTCCGAAACAACCCAAGAACGCCAAGTCGATTCCAGACACGCCTGTGCCCAAGCCGACACTGTAAGCGTACAGCGCGTATATCCATCAATAACCTGTTAGCCTATTCCGCCGCTTCATCAGACGATGCTTTATCCTCGCCAAACGGAATTTGAATGCAGACTTCACCGCTTTTACCACTCCCGTCACGACCCGTGGTCATTTTGGGTTCCGGGCACGCTTTGCCTGAACGGGTGGTCAACAGTGCCGAACTCGATGTCGAGCTGGGCCTGGTGGCAGGGAGTGTGGAGCGCATCAGCGGCGTGGTCCAACGGCATGTCGCCAGCCGCACCGAAACCGCCGCCAGCCTTGGTGCCATTGCGGCGCGCCGTGCCTTGCGTGCTGCCGGTGTCGAGCTGGAACAGATCGACCTTATCGCCTGTGCCAGCGGCACCATGGATCAGGGCCTGCCGTGCAATGCTGCCTTGCTGCACCGAGAACTGGGGCTGGGCCAGTCCGGCATTCCAGCCATGGATATCAATGCCAGTTGTCTGGGCTTTCTCGCCGCCATCGATACTTTGTCATGGCCTCTGATTGCCGGGCGTTACAGGCGCGTTCTGCTGGTGTGCTCGGATATCGCTTCGTGCGGTCTGGACTGGCAGCAGGTCGAAGTCAGCGGGATTTTTGGCGATGGTGCTGCCGCTGTGGTGCTGGGCGTCAGCGATGGCGGCCCGAAGATACTTGCCTCCAGCCTCAAGACCTTTTCCGAAGGCGCGCACCTGTGTCAGATCCCTGCCGGTGGCTCGCGTTTTCACCCACGCCGTATCGATATACCGTTCGAGCCGCTGACCAGTTTTGCCATGCAGGGCAAGGACGTGTATCGCCTGGCGGCCAGACACCTGCCCACATTGATGGATGAACTGCTGACCAGTGCCGGATTGGCCCAGGAGCAGATCGACTGGGTCATCCCTCATCAGGCCAGCCAGCAAGCGCTGCACCATGCGGCCCGACGCCTGGGCTTTGAAGCGCAAAAGGTCATCGACATCTTTGCCCTGCACGGCAATCAGGTGGCCGCTTCGCTGCCCACTGCGCTGGACATCGCCATTCGCGATCAGCGTATCCTGCGCGGCCAGACGCTGATGCTGATTGGCACCGGCGCGGGCCTTTCGCTTGGCGGCATGATCCTGGAGTACTGATGAAAGTTCTGGTTACCGGCGGCACCGGGTTCATTGGCCGACATATCGTCTGGCGACTGGCTTCCCGAGCCTTCGAGGTGCAGTTCAGCGGTCGCAACCCAGCGGCAGCCGAGGAAGTCATTCGCCACAGTCCCGGTGCTGTGAGCTGGCTTCCCTTGCAGCATGGCACGCCTCAGGCTGCCAATACACTGGGCGAAGCTGCTCGAGGCTGTGACGTCATTGTCCATTGTGCGGCATTGTCTTCACCCTGGGGAACGCCGCAAGCCTTTGCCCAGGCCAATCTGGATTCCACCGATGAAGTGCTTCAGGCCTGTCGCATTAACGAGGTGAAGCGTCTGGTGCATCTATCGACGCCCAGTCTGTACTTTGCCTTTCGAGATCGTCTGGACATTCGCGAAAGCGATCCGCTGCCACCCGCGGTCAACGAATACGCCCGCAGCAAGGCACTGGCTGAAACACGTATACATGAAGCAGGGCTCACCGAAGCAGTGATCCTGCGCCCGCGTGCGGTCTTCGGTCCTTGGGACGGCACGTTGTTGCCGCGCTTGCTGCGGGTCATGCAGCGTGGACGAATCCCGTTGATGCGTGGCGGCCAGGCGCAACTGGACCTGACTTGCGTCGACAATCTGGTGCATGCCGTGGAACTGAGTCTGAGCCAGCCGCTGCCTGAGGCCGTGTGTACCTATAACGTCAGTAACGGCACGCCACTGGCTTTCGAGGATTTGCTGCAGCGTATCGCCGAGCAGTTTCGCCTGACCCTGCGCACCCGGCATTTGCCGTGGCGACTGGTGGACACCGTGGCGCGGGTGCTGGAAGCCCGCGCCCGACTGACGGGCAGCGGCGAGCCCTTATTGACCCGTTATGGCGCTGGCGTGCTGGCATTCAGTCAGACCCTGAACCTTGACGCCATCCGCAACGAACTGGGTTACCGCCCCGTCATGACTCAGGAAGAGGGCATTCGCCAGCACGCGCAGTGGTGGCTGGCCCGGCAAGGAGCACAAGGTTGAGCCGTACCGTCAGCCTCAACGTATTACGCGCCGGTTGGTGCCGACACCTGGAATGCATGGCCGATCGTGGCGGGCGCATTGCTCCGACCCGTTTCCCTGCATTATGCGGCCTGATTCGCCACCCCGATGCGGGCTGGATACTCTACGACACCGGTTACGCCGAACATTTTTTCAAGGCGACCCAGGCTTTGCCCGAGCGCCTGTATCGCAGTGCGGTGCCGGTGCAATTGCCCGTGCAGGAGCAACTGCTGGCTCAACTGCACGAGTTCGGTATTCACCCGGATGACATTCGTACCCTGATCATTTCCCACTTCCACAGCGATCACATCGCGGGACTCAGGGATTTTCCCAAGGCATCGTTCATTGCGCTGGATGCCGACCGCAGACAGATCGAAAGCCTGCGCGGCTCCCGCTGGCGCGCCACACTTGGCGGTCACTTGCCCGGATTGTTGCCGGACGATTTCGGATCGCGGGTGACTCTTGCCGACCACTGCAGGAAGGTTGTGCTGCCCCAATGGATGGCACCTTTCAGCCAGGGCCTCGACTTGCTGGGCGACGGCAGCCTGATCGGCGTGCCGCTGCCGGGACACAGTGAGGGCCAGCTTGGCCTGTTTATCCCCGATGCCGATGGGCGCCCGGTGTTTCTGGTGGCCGACGCCTGCTGGTCGGTTCCCGCCTGCCGCGCCGAGCGCCTGCCTGCCTGGCCCGCGCTGCACTTTGTCAGTCACGATGCCAGGCAATACCGCCAGACCTACAGCGACCTTGGCGCCTTGATTCGTCGAGAGCCGGCCGTGGCGGTGCTGCCGTCCCATTGCACCGAGGCCTGGGAGGCATTCACTCATGAGCAGTGAAAAGCTGATGGGGGCTCTGCGCAGTGCCCTGAGTTTTATCAATAGCCGCTATCGGCTGCGCTTCACCCGGCGTGAGCAACTGGAAGCCTGGCAGGCCCGGCAGTTGCAGCACTTTCTGCACCATGTGCTGCCCCGGGCCCAGCGTTTCAAAGGCTTGAACATCACTGAGCTGGCGGACCTGCCGCTGATGGACAAGGCGACTCTGATGGGCGACTTTGCCGGGTTCAACACCCGCGGCCTGAGTCTGGAACAGGTCTTGCCCATTGCACGTCAGGCAGAAGAATCAAGGGATTTCAGCCCGACCCTGGGCGATATGACGGTAGGGCTTTCCAGCGGCACCTCCGGCAATCAGGGCGTGTTTCTGGTCAGTGCACTGGAGCGTCAGCGCTGGGCTGGCATCCTGCTGGCGCGAACCCTGCCGCGTCGCTTCCTGCCGCGGTTGCTGTGCTTCTGGCGCGAGCCCTTGGGAATTGCCTTTTTCCTGCGCGCCAACAGCCGTCTCTACACCACCTTGTCCAGTCGCCATATCGACTTTGCCTTTCACGACCTGACCCTGGGCCTTGAGGCGTCGTTTGAGCGCCTCAATGCGCAGAACCCCGATGTGCTGGTGGCTCCGGCCACTGTATTGAGGGGGCTGGCCGAGGCCATGCTGAGCGGGCAATTGACGATACGGCCCACGCATATCCTGTCGGTGGCCGAAGTGCTCGAAAGCGATGATGCCGATGCCGTGCTCAAGGCCTTCGGTGTCGCACCTCAGCAGATCTATCAGGCCAGTGAAGGCTTCCTCGGTTACACCTGCGAGCAGGGCACCTTGCACCTGAACGAAAGCCATCTGCATATCGAACCCCAATGGCTGGATGCCGGGCACACACGCTTTCAGCCGATCATCACCGACTTCTCCCGACGTACGCAGATGATCGTGCGTTACCGGCTCAACGACATTCTGCGTGTCGCCCAGGCGCCTTGCCCTTGCGGGCGAGTCGAGCGGGCGATTGCGGCTGTCGAAGGCCGTGCCGATGACATTCTCTGGCTGCCCAGCCTTGCAGGCGACCGGTTGCAGGCGCTTTATCCCGATGTCATGCGTCGCGCCTTGCTGATGCATGGCTCGGCGCTTCAGGAATATGAAATCCATCAGCAGGGCCTGAACTGGCAAGTCAACCTGCTGGCCCGTGATGATTACGCCAGTTTGTGCCAGGCCCTGACCGACAGTTTTCACGCACTGTGCGCTGATCACGCTTTGCAGCCACCCGAGTTGAGCTTTGGCCATTGGCAGGCACCGCCGCCACAGGCCAAGCGCCGACGTCTGAAACTGCTGCAATTACCCGAGGGCCTGCCATGCGCGTACTGATTCTCGGGGCTCGTGCGCCAGCTTGTCTGGAATGGGCGCGGGCTTTTGACGAAGCCGGATGGAGCGTCATGGTCGGCGACTCACTGGGCCAGCCACTCAGCCGTTTCAGTCGCTCTACGCAGCATTTCGTGCGTTTGCCTGAGCCGAAGCAGGACCCGTCGGCCTGGATCGACGCGCTCGCGAAGGTGATCGAAACCCGGCGTATCGACCTGCTGCTGCCCACCTGCGAAGAAGTGTTTTACCTGTCCCATGGTCTTGAACGGCTGGCACCGCTGTGCCGGGTCCTGACCAGTGACTTTGCGCTGCTGCACCGCCTGCATCACAAAGGCCGGTTCGCCGCCCTGACTCAGGGTTGGGCGCTGGCGGCTCCCGAAACCCGGCTGCTGACGGATCGTCAGGCCGTGCTGGCACTGGCCGATGAAGCAGGGCAATGGGTATTCAAACCAGCGTATTCGCGTTTTGCCTCCCAGACCCTGATTCGCCCGTCGTCCAGTCAGTTGAGCAAGGTTCAACCCGACAAAGCATCACCCTGGGTCGCGCAGCGGTTTATCGACGGGCAAGAGTTCTGCAGTTTCAGCGTACTGATCGATGGTGAATTGCGCGCCCACAGTTGCTACCAGCCGCGTTACCGGGTGGGCCGTGGCTCGGGGATCTACTTCCAGCCAGCCGCGCCGCAAGCCGTGCGCCAGTTTCTGGAGCAGTTCGGCCAGGAAACCGGCTACACCGGGCAAGTGGGCTTTGACTTTATCGAGGATCGCCAGGGCCGTTTCCATGTGCTGGAGTGCAATCCGCGAGCGACCAGCGGCGTGCACCTGTTTGACGACCAGCGCAGGCCCCTGGTGAGCAGCCTGAGCAAGTCATCAGAGCGGGTGCTGGAGCCGACGGGTGATCCGCGCATGATTGCATTGGCCATGTTGTTGCTGGCAGCCCCGCAACGGTTGTTGAACAAAGCATTCTGGCGCGATTACAACGCGGCCCGGGATGTAGTCGTTCACAAGGGCGATTTCTGGCCGTTGGGCGCACAAGTGCTGAGCCTTGCAGAAATCATCTCCCGCTCCGTTTCCCGGCGCTGCGGTTTGCTGGCCGCGTCCACTGCGGACATTGAGTGGAATGGTCAAGCGCTGGGCGAGCGTCCGCGATGAAGCTGTTATTCCCGGAACAACTCCTCAGCGAGCAATCCAGCCCGGACGACAGCCATGCCCGGCACTACGTCCGCGCCTGCGCCGCTGCTGGCCTGATCGGCAATGTCAGCACCCGCATGGCGCTGCTCGACACTGGTACTCAGGAGTTTCCGGTCAGCATCAACGATGGCAGTGAACCTGACGATAACTGCTACGTGGTATCGCCCCGGACTACCTATAGCGGCTATGCCCGTGAAGAACTCAAACGCCTTGGCAGGCCCTGGCTGACCTGGCCATTGATACTGCTGACCCAAGGCGTCGACCGTCTGCTGAGGGCGGCCAGGGTTGACAGGCTGGTGCAGGTCAACAACTGGCTGCTGTCCACCAATCTTTACCCGGCCCAGTGGAGTGTCGCCGAACTGCCGGCGATCAGCGCCTTTTTGCAGCAGGCTTTCCCCGATCACGCTTTATGCTTTCGCTCCATCAACGACTTCAGCAACAGGGAATTGCGCAAGCATCTGCAGGCCCTCGGCTATCTGAGTATTCCCAGTCGTCAGGTCTATCTGTTCGATGGCCGGGCAGGGGACGAGGCTGAATTTCTCAAGCACCACAACGTGGGCATGGATACCACGCTCTTGCGACGTGCGCCCTACGAAGTCGTGCCGGGATCAGTGCTGAGCGACGCTGATTTTCAGCGTATCGAACACCTCTACAACCTGCTTTATCTGGAAAAGTACTGCATCCTGAATCCGCACTACAGCGCCCGCTGGATGCAGCGCGGTCAACGCGAAGGCTGGCTCGACATTCGCGCCTTGCGCAACCCCGAAGGACGTATCGACGGCGCGTTGGGCTGGTTTGCCAGTGACACGACCCTGAGCGCTCCCATCGTGGGTTATGACACGGCACTGCCGCAAAAGACGGGGTTGTATCGGCAGTTGACCTGCCTGTGCCTGCTGGAAGCGGCCAAACGGCATCAGGTATTGAATTTCAGTTCTGGTGCCGCCGGGTTCAAGCGCTTGCGCGGTGGTCAGCCGCAGATCGAATACAGCCTGATTCACGTTGCCCATCTATCCCGGGGCCGTCGGCTGGTGTGGACGTTGCTCGGTTTTCTGCTGCATGGCCTTGGCGTGCCTCTGATGAAGAAGCTCAAGTTATGAATCTTCTTGCCCGGTGGTGGCCGGTCGCGCTCAGCCACGAATTGAAGAGCACGCCTCTGGCGTGCCAGTTATACGACACGCCGCTGGTGCTTTTCCGGGCTGAAGACGGACGCGCCGCCGCGCTGCCGGATCGCTGTCCGCATCGTTTTGCGCCCCTGAGCGCGGGCAAGGTCCGTGGCGGGCAGATCGAATGTCCTTATCACGGTTGGCGATTTGCCGCTGACGGGCGTTGTACCCGCGTACCCGGCACCGAACATGCGCCAGGCCGCAAGCCGCTGCTCGACAGCCTGGCCTGTTGCGAAGCTCATGGTCTGGTGTGGGTCTGCCTGAGCGGGCAACCTCCTGCAATGCCGCCGGTTGCGCCTGCCGAACAAAAGCAGCAACTCGACACGTTCTGGATCACGGACAGTGTGCAGTGTTCGCTGCAGGACGCTGCGGAAAACTTCCTCGACGGGTTCCATACCCATTTCGTCCACGCCGGCTGGATTCGTCACGACCGGAAACGGCAGAAAATCAGCGCCCGTGTTCGCCCGCTGGCCGATGGCATCGAGGCGCTGTACAGCGAGGAAGGCAAGCAGTCAGGGCTGATCTCGCGACTGTTCGAGGGCGAGCGGGGTAGCAGCATGGGGCGTTTTCGGCTGCCGGGTCTGGCGGAAATCGAATATCGCGACCGCCGCGACGGCCTGAACCTGCTGGTCAGCGCCTGGCTGAGCCCGTGCGGTGATGGGCAATTACGTGTGTTTGCCCGTATTGCCACGGCACAAGGCTGGTTGCCAGCCTGGCTCAAACGTCTCGTGTTGCAAAAGGCGTTTCGGGTCATCCTGCGCCAGGACCGCCAGATTCTGGAGCAAGTCAGCGCCAACCGACGACGGTTCCATGCATGTGCTGCCACACCGCTGGATGGCCCACAGGATTTGCTCGGGCCAGGTATCCGGCGGCTGCTGGAGCATGGGCAGCCATTGGATTTTGAAGAGCGCAGGCTGGATTTCTGGCTTTAGGCTCAACGCGCCGGCTCATCCGGCATCCGTATTTGAAGGATTATCGATGGTTAGTGCGCACAGGTTTAAACCGTTCGGCACAAGCGTTGGCCTGTTTGCAGCGGGAATCACGGTTGGCGCAATCCTTGTATTTCTCTGGATAACGGCAAGATCGCCATCGTCTCTGACCGAAGGCTTGCCGACCCAGTGGAAAGCCGCTTCCGCAGAGTTCGATACTCGTGTCCGTGCCCGCTTTCCTGTCGGCACTGAGACATGGCAGCTCATTGAACAACTCAAGGCCCAAGGGTTTGAGCCTACGTGGTATGAGGTCGAGGGTGAGTATGGAGCAACGCGTAGCGAGGATCGTTTCGTGTGCAACATCGTTGCGCGCATTTATTGGCGGCCAGGACCGAATGGCACGGTTTCAAGCGTGCGGGGCCTGTATCGGGAAGAGGGATGTTAGTGAGAGTCCACACCATTATTGTTGTAGCGAATTTATTCGCGAAAAAAATCGGTGCATCCAATACATGTTTATCGTTGCAATACCGCATCGAATGAGTTCGCTTACCGTAAAGCGGAGCAAAAAAAGCGTCCCTGAGGACGCTTGAAGATTCACCTTTACCAAAGGAGCTGTAAGGCTATAAAGGCGAATTTTGAAAGTTGCGTTTTCAGCCTTCCGACTTCTTCATCCGGTCGTCGTGAGGTTTCTCGTCAGCGCTGACCAGTCGTGAGGTTTCACCGCGATTCTGTTCGATGAAACGGACCTCCTGAGCGAGGCGCATTTTCAGAGCGGCCGGGCTTGCACGTTCACTTCCGTCTTTAGCGAAAGCAGCAGTAGTGGACAGTGCAACGGCTGCAAAAACCATCGACTTTAGCAACTTCATGATCATGACCCTCTGCATGGCTTGATGACTGATACCTGAGCAGCGTGCAATCGCTCCTGAGGACATGAGGGTGATGATACGGTGCGGATGCTAACGGGAAGGTGAGCTGATTATTACAATATTGTTAGAAAAGGTACGGCTGCGGAGTACGTTAATAACGAATAAGCACAGGTTGTAATATTAATGAGCCGTCTCGCTGCGCTTATATGAAACACCCGTTGTAATGTATTTGCTTATTTATGGATTATTCGACGGAAGTATTAAACTTCCTGGCTCGCCTTCAGGTCACTGAACTAAGCGCAGACTTCTTGCGTGTTCTGCCACTGACTTCAAGGACTACCACCATGATTCGCGATGACCGTATTACTCCGGGCGCTGATCCCGCCTATGTCCATCAGGATGCTCATACCATTGCGCCAGTGCTCAAGCGTATTTCCTGGAGTGCGATACTGGCCGGTGTCGTGCTGGCCATGGTTGTTTCATTGCTCCTGAACCTGCTGGGCACGGCTATCGGCAGTGCCAGCATCGATCCGATCGAGGAGGCCAGTCCCATGTCCGGGATCGGCACCGGTGCCGGTATCTGGCTGGTCGCCAGCTCCATGATCTCGCTGTTCGTCGGCGGTTGGGCGGCAGGACGACTGGCTCAGCGTGAAGGCGCGTTCCATGGCTTGCTGGTCTGGGCCAGCGTTTCACTGATCACGGTCTATCTGGTTTCCAGCGCTGTCACGGGCGTGGTGCGCGGGGGGCTGAATCTGGCTGGCAGTGGCATGTCGGCACTGGGTAGCGGCATTGCTCAGGTCGCGCCTGCGCTGGGCGGCAAGATTCAGGAGCAATTGCGTGCGCAAGGTATCGATTTCAACCTCAACGATATCCAGGGTGAAATCGAAACGGCCATGCGCCAGACCGGCAAGCCGGAACTGAACCCGGACAATGTCCGCCAGGAGGCCGAGTCCGCTCAGCAGGACGCGCAGAATACTGCCCGACAAGGTGCGCAGAATCCTCAGCAGGCCGATGAGCAACTGGGTAGCCTGATGGATCGCATCAAGGAGAAGGGTGATCAGGTCTGGGATGCAGCCGACCGTCAGGCCATGGTCAATCTGATCAAGGCCCGTGGCAACAAGACCGATGAAGAGGCCAACCAGATCGTCGATCAGGCTCAGGCCAGCTATCGCGAGGCTTATGCCAAGTATGAGGAATTGAAGGCTCAGGCCGAACAGAAAGCCCGTGAAACTGCCGAAGTGGCTGCCAAGCGGATTTCCCAGGCTGCCTGGATTCTGCTGATCACTCTGGTGATTTCCGGTCTGGTGGCCGCAGGTGCCGGTGTATTGGGACGTCGTACCCAGCCGCCCGTCAAGGCGGTGGTTTCCTGAGCCGGAGTTTCAGGTTGAAGGCTCCCGCGCAGTGTGCGGGAGCACACTCAGATCCAGCGATCGTTCTCGGCCGTCATCTCTCCCGTATGCTCGCCGGTATTGATGACGCCACGGGGCTCGACCAGCAGAATCCTGGCTTCCCGCGTCGCACAAGGCTTGTGCTCGACACCTTTGCCGACCACATACATTTCTCCCGCTCCCAGAGTGACCTTGCCATCACGCAGGTGAATGTCCAGCTCGCCTTCAATGACGATAAAGACTTCATCCGTATCGGCATGGCTATGCCAGATAAACTCGCCTTCGACCTTTACCAGCTTGAACTGGTAGTCGTTCATCTGCGCGATGACCTTGGGTGTCCATTGCTCCGAAAACAGGGAAAATTTGTCGGCAAAGTTGATGGCCGTTGCAGATACTCCATTCACAGAAAACCCTCGCTTCAATCCAGAGAATGGCGGCCTGGCGTTTGTTGCGCCAGGCCGCCGGTGCTGCTGGAAGTTATAGACGCTTCAAGGCCAGAGTGATGGCCTCGCCCAGTGCCCTGACGTAGGGCGCCGTCACCAGCGTGTTGTGCTCGCCGCGCAGCGGAGTGATCTGCACACGGTCGCCCTGCAACTCGCTCCAGCCCAGAGCCGCATCGACACGTTCCTGATCCCTGGCGGTAAACAGCGAGACGTCTACTGCCGTGACAGGGCTGACATAGGCATCGACCGCCTGACGAATGGCATGGGCCACCTTCAGGTGAGTGCGCAATGACTGAGCGTCGATGTCTTTGCCCAGCTCCTGCGGCAGCAGATCATTGGTCAGGCACAGCGCAAGCATCTGCTCGATCCGGTTGGCAGTTGCATGGGCATCCAGTTCGCTTCTGATGGCCGGCTTGATCCTGTCGGGCAGCCATTCCAGCAGGAACTGCGTTTCGCTGATGGGCTGCGCGGCCGGCGCTGTCTTGTGGACCGAGGTGTCGATAATCCCCAAAAACTCGACGGTTTCGCCTGCGGCAATGGCCTGATGCGCCATTTCGTGGGCGATCAGACCGCCAGCGGACCAGCCTGCAATCCGGTAAGGCCCCTTGGGCTGCACGGCGCGAATGGCTGTCAGGTAGCTGGCGGCAAGGGCCTGGATCGTGTTCGGGGTCTTTTCCCCGGTTGCGAAGCCACTGGCCGCCAGCCCGTAGACCGGCACGTCCACATTCAACTCCGGTGCCAGATCCCTTGCGTATTGCACTTCGCCGCCCAGGGGGTGGACGAGGAACAATGGACGCTGGTTGCCGCTGCGACGGATCGGCACCAGATTGCTCTGTGCTGCCTGACCCGCCTTCTGGTCCAGCGTCCGGGCGAAACCGGCCACGGTGGGCTCGACAAACAGATCGCGAACCGCGATGGCCTTGCCCAGCACCTTGCGCAGCCTTGAGGTCATTTGCACGGCCATTAGCGAGATGCCGCCCAGTTTGAAGAAATCATCATGACGACTGATCTGCTCGGTCTTGAACAGCTCCTGCCAGATGCGTGCAATGGCCTGTTCCGTATCGCCTTGAGGGGCTTCATAAGGCAAGGCTTCTGTTTCCTGTACATCCAGTGCCGAGGCCGGCAGATGCGGCGCGTACTCGGCACGCTCCAGCGCTGGCAATTGCTCCAGCAGCTTGCCGACCGGCTGCCTGGCATCAGCGATCAGATGCTCCAGGTTCAGGGTGAACAGATCGAGAATGTTCTGCACCGTCGCGGTATCGAACAGGTCGCTGGCGTACTGCATGCTGCCGTACAAGGTGCCCTGGTCCTCGGTAAGCGACAGTGACAGGTCGAACTGGGTGGTGTGGTGAGCACTTTCCAGCGACTCGATCTCAAGGCCCGGCAACGTCAGCGGTGCTGGCGGTGTGTTGTTGAGGCTGAGCATCACCTGGAACAACGGGCTATGGCTCATGCTTCGGGTTGGCTGCAACGCGCTGACCACTTGCTCGAAAGGCAGGTCCTGATGGTTGAAGGCGGCCAGGGTCAGGTCCCTGATACCGACCAGCAACCGGGAAACACTCGTCTCACGCTCGGCCTTGACCCGCAAGGCCAGGGTGTTGGCGAAGAACCCGATCAGGGGTTCCAGCTCGGTACGCTGGCGGTTGGCAACCGGTGTGCCGACCACCACGTCGTCCTGACCGCTCAAGTGAGTCATCAGGGTCGACCAGCCAGCGAGCAGGGTCATGAACAGGGTAGTGCCCTGTGCCTGGCTGAAGGCACGCAACTGCTCGCTCAGCCCGTCGGGCAAGGCGAAGTCAATGATACCGCCGGCATAGCTCTGCACCGCCGGACGAGGCCGGTCGAGTGGCAGGTTCAGCAAGGCTGGCGCGCCGTGCAGATGCTTGTGCCAGAAGTCGGTCTGGGCTTGCAGGGCTGCACCCTGCAACCACTGCCGTTGCCAGACGGCGTAATCTGCATATTGCAGCGGCAAGGCTGGCAGCGGGTCTTTCTGGCCCTGGCTGAAGGCGCTGTAAAGCACGCTGATCTCGTGGGCCAGAACGCTGTTGGACCAGCCGTCCGAGATGATGTGGTGCAAGGTGATGAACAGCACATGCTCGTTATCGTCAGCCTGTACCAGACAACCCCTCAGCAGTGGGCCGTTGCTCAGGTCGAACAGGGTACTGGCATTGGTTTCGCCCAGTTGCTCGATGGCCTGTTGACGCTCTGTGGCCGACAACGAGCGCAGGTCGTGCCGCGTCAGCGAAAAGCCACGGTCCGCAGGTGCGATTTTCTGTTCCGGCTGGCCATCGACCAGTGCAAACGAAGTCCGCAGGTTTTCATGGCGGGCCACCAGACGGTCAAGGGCGGCCTGCAAGGCATCGGGGTTCAGTTGTCCACTCAGGCGCAGGGCCACGGGCAGGTGGTAGGCGGCACCGGCTGCCGGGTCCAGATGATCCAGGAACCACAACCGTTGTTGCGAGAACGACAGGGCAAGCTTTTCCTTGCGGTTGGCCAGCGGGATGGTCTGGCTCTGTTCGGATGATGCTGACTCCACTCGTGCTGCAAGACCGCGCACAGTCGGAGCGTCGAACAGCTCACGCAAGGTCAGCCGGGTGCCGAGCTTGCGGCGCAGCCTGGAGAGCAGTTGCACTGCCAGCAAGGAGTGGCCACCCAGTTCCAGGAAGCCGTCATTGCGGCCGACTCGCTCCACATGCAGCAAGTCCTGCCAGATTTTGGCAATGGCTTCTTCCACCTCGCCTCGTGGTGCCTCATAGGCACGGCTGGCCAGCGATTCCTGACCTGGAGCGGGCAGGGCACGACGGTCGAGCTTGCCGTTGGCGGTCAGTGGCATGGCGTCCAGTTGCACGAAGGCGCTGGGCACCATGTATTCCGGCAAGCGCTTGAGCAGCAAGGCGCGCAGTTCTTCGGCAGAGGTGGGTTCGCCACAGACATAAGCCACCAACCGGCTGCTGCTGGCTTCGCCCGGATTGTCCTCACGAGCAATCACCACCGCTTCACGTACCGCTGGAGAAGCCAGCAGCGCGCTTTCGATCTCGCCCAGTTCGATACGGAAGCCGCGAATCTTGACCTGGAAGTCGTTGCGCCCGGCGTATTCCAGGCTGCCATCGGCCTTCCAGCGACCCAGGTCACCGGTCTTGTACAAGCGAGCCTGCTGCTCTCTGGAGAACGGGTTGCTGAAGAAACGCTCGGCGGTCATTTGCGGATTGTTCAGATAACCGCGTGCCACACCGGCGCCGCCGATATGCAGCTCGCCGGTCACGCCCACCGGCACTGGCTGGCCACGCTTGTCGAGCACCAGCACCTGCATGTTGGACAGCGGCTTGCCGATGCTCGGGCGGTCGCCCAGTTCGCTGATCAGTCCGAGGGACGCATCCACTGTGCATTCGGTCGGGCCGTACATATTGTAGAAGTGAATGTTCCGGCTCTGGCGCAGCTTGTCCCAGGTTGCGGCATTCAGGGCTTCACCACCCAGCAGGACGCTGATCGGCTGGTAGCTGCGACGTTCCAGCAAGCCAGCGGCTAGCAACGTATCCAGTTGCGAGGGCGTGGAATCGAAGGCATGGACCTGATGTTTCTCGAGGAAATCCAGCAGTTCATGGCCACTGGCGCGGATCAACGGCGGGATGATGATCAGGCGATGACCGAAGAACAGCTGGGCGATGCCCTTGATGGACATGTCGAAATAGAAACCGGCATTGAGCGCCACATTGGCCTGTGGCGGGCAATGGGCGTGGGTAGTGCGCGCCATGACGTGGCTGAAGTTGAACACCGAACGGTGCTCGACCATCACGCCCTTTGACTGCCCGGTGGAGCCGGAGGTGTAGATCACATAAGCCAGGTTCTCGGCGCTCAGGCCGATGGCAGCAGGGTCGATGTTCCGGTCGTACTGCGGGTCGTTATCGACGGACGCAAGGTCATGCTCGTCGAGCAGGATCAGCATCGGATGGTTGGGTTCGGCAGGCAGGTGAGGGACCAGAGCCTGCTGGCAGAGCAGAGCCTGAGCGTTACTGTCCTTGAGAATAAAGGCAATACGGTCGGTCGGGTGATCGGGGTCGATGGGCACATAAGCGCCGCCAGCCTTGAGCACGGCGAGCAGGGCCACGATCATTTCGATGCCGCGTTCTGCGCAGATGGCGACTCGCTGTTCCGGCTCAATGCCGTGGGATAGCAGGCGCTGTGCAAGCTGGTTGGCCCGACGGTTGAGTTGGTTATAGGTGAGCTGCTGTTGCTCGTGGACCAGCGCGATTGCATCCGGTTGGACCTGAACCTGTTTCTCGAACAGCGTCTGCAAGGGCTGAGGCGCACCGAAATCGCTGGCGGTCCGGTTGAAACCGTTCAGTACCAGTTGGCGTTCTGGCTCGGGCAGAATGTCGAGGGTATCGGCCAGACGTTGCGGTGTATGTTCCAGCGCTTCCACCAGTACGGTCACTGCCTGGGCCAGATAATCGGCAATCCGTTGCGGGTCGATGCCGACCACTGTCTGGGAGGTCAGCGAGATCGCACCGTTTTCAGTCGCCACGGCAATTTCGATCGGGTAGTTGGTGTGGGTTTCCGACGCCTCGAACTGGATACCGTCCCACTTGTCGAATTCCGCGATATTGCTGCCATCGGCGGTGATCATCTCGCCATGACGGCAGTTGAGGATGACCGTGAACAACGGCATCGAAGCATCGACTGCACTGCAACGCTGGGCCAGGGCCAGTGAAGCCTGTTCATGGGTCAACAGTTCGCTCAATTGCTGATAGGCATCCTGGACGATGTCGCTGACGCTTCTTTGTTCCAGACGAATGCGCATCGGCAGGGTGTTGATGAACATGCCCAGTGCCTGATCGGCACCGCTGGCACCCTGAGAGCGGCCCGACAACACCGTGCCGAATACCGCATCGTCGCGCCCGCTGGTGGCCGCGACCACCAGCCCCCAGGCCGCATGGAACAGTACGGAATTGGGTACGCCACGTATTTTGGCCACGCGGTGAACGGCGGCGCTGACCTCATCGCTCAGGTAGCGGATGGCCTTGGTATTGCCGGCACCACTGCTCTGAACATCCAGCACGCCATAGGGCGCGGTGGTTTCGTCCACGTCGCCCAACAGTTTGCGGAAATAGGCTTCGTGCTCTTCCTGGGAAACCATGGCCGCCTTGGCAATGAAGTTCCGGTAAGGATGGGACGGCGGCAGGCTGTGACCTTCGCCATGCAGGATGGCGTAGATCTCCGACATAATCAGGCGCAGGGTCACGTTATCGCTGATCAGATGGTGATCCAGCAGGGCCAGCAGCCATTGCTCACGGGTTCTGTCCCAGGTCATGTAGGCCGCGATCAGCGGCGCCTGTTGCAGATCCAGACTCAGGGTCTGGGTGTCGGTGTGCTCATGGAGCATTTGCAGCGGATCGGCAGCCTGGCTGCTGTCGAGCTCATTCACCGGCAGCGTTGCCTGGCGCTGCACGATCTGCACCGGTTTCGGCAGGCCGGACCAGCGCAGGGCCGTGCGCAGGATGTCATGACGATCGATCACACTTTGCAGCGCCGCCAGAAACTCGTCCAGACGCTCGCGTTGATCGAATTTCACCACGGTGCGCATCAGGTAGGCATCGCCCTGGTTCTGCAACAGGTGGTGGAAGAGAATCCCTTCCTGCAGCGACGACAGCGGGTAGATGTCCTGGACATTGCCGGCACCGCCTGGCACGTCGGCGACAATCTGTTCGATCTCCGCCTGGGTGAGCGTGACCAGCGGCAGCATGTCTGGAGTGATCTCCGTGCAGCCGTCAGGAATGAGGTTGGGCGGGATAGAAGCGCTGACAGTCCCGGTATCGGTGGACAGCACCGCAGCCATGGCCTTGAGTGTCGGTGCCGCAAAGACGCTGCGCACATCCAGCACGATTCCGCTCTGGCGCAGGCGCTCGATCAGGCTGATCACCAGGAACGAATGTCCGCCCAGCTCGAAGAAGTGATCTTCGCGACCCACTCGTTCGATCCCCAGCAGTTCCTGCCAGGCCGAAGCCAGGGCAATTTCCAGCGCGCCTTCGGGTGCTTCGTACTCGCGGGTGGCCGTGGCAGTGCGATCCGGCGCGGGCAGGGCGTTGCGATCCAGCTTGCCGTTGGTGGTCAGTGGCCAGGCCGACAAGGGCATGAACGCGCTCGGGATCATATGCTCGGCCAGGGTGCGGGCCAGTTGCGAGCGCAGGGCCGACGAATCCAGCGTCGCCTGTTCATGGGCGATCAGGTAAGCCACCAGACGTTTATCACCGGGCGCATCTTCACGCACGATCACTACCGCCTCACGCACGCCGTCGCAGGCTTGCAGGCGGGCTTCGATCTCGCCCAGTTCGATACGGAAACCACGAATCTTGATCTGTGAGTCGTTGCGGCCTACGTAAACGACCTGGCCATCGGCCCGGTAACGCGCCACGTCACCGGTACGGTAGAGGCGTGCATGGGGGCTGGCGGAAAACGGATCGGCGATGAAACGCTCGGCATTGAGTTCAGGGCGGTTCAGGTAATGGCGAGCGACACCTGCGCCACCAATGTAGATTTCGCCTTCAACCCCGACCGGCACCGGCTGCCCGAAGGCATCCAGAATGCGCAGGCACAGGTCCTGCAGCGGTTCGCCGATCAGGCCGTTGTCGCCTGCATCGATTTCAGCCTGGCTGACGGCATGAAAGGTGGCGTGCACAGTGATTTCGGTAATCCCGTACATGTTCACCAACCGGGTACGGTTCAGCGGCGTGTTCTGGACCCAGGGGCGCAGAGTGCGAACATCCAGGGCTTCACCACCGAAAATCACTTCCTTGAGGCTGTGGGCTTCACTACTGCGTCCGGCTGCTTCGATGAACTGGCGGAAAGCGCTCGGCGTCTGGTTCAGCACCGTGACCTGCTCACGGCAGACCAGTGCATGGAAGTCGTCCGGCGAGCGTGCCAGTTCGGGGGGCACGATCACCAGTTTGCCGCCGTAGACCAGGGCACCCCAGATTTCCCAGACCGAGAAGTCGAAGGCGAATGAGTGGAACAGCGTCCAGACATCGCCGCTGCCAAAACTGAAGCTGGCTTGCGTGGCGTCGAACAGCCGCGCCACATTGCCGTGTTCCACCAGCACGCCTTTGGGCAGCCCGGTAGAACCGGAGGTGTAAATCACGTAAGCGAGGTGCTGCGAACCAAGGTTCGGCGTCGGGTTGCGATCCAGGGTGGCGTCCGTGGCCGTTCCGGGACTGGTTTGCGGGTTGAGCTCGATCAGCGCAATCTCGGGACGAGCGCCCAAGGCATCCAGGCTGGCGGGCTGGGCCAGCAGGGCCACTGGCTGGCTGTCTTCCAGCAGATAATTCAGGCGTGCCTGAGGATAGGCCGGGTCCAGCGGCACATAGGCCGCGCCGGCTTTCAGCACACCGAGAATGGCGCACAGCATGTCGACGCCACGTTCGGCGAGAATGCCGACCCGATCGTCGGGTTTGACGTTCAGCTCCAGCAATTGCCCGGCGATGCGGTTGGCCCGACGGTTGAGCTCCTGATAACTGACCTGACGTTCGGCGAATTGCAGTGCAATGGCGTGCGGCTGTTGTTCCGCCATTTGCTCGAAGCGCTGATGAATCAGGGCTGGCGTGTTGAAGCTCGCCACAGGAGGGCGCAGTGACGGATGCGCCTCTCGCTGGGCAGGCGTCAGCAGCGGCAAGGCCATGACCGGCTGTTCGCTGTCACGGACAAAGGCTTCCAGCAACACCTGGAAGGATTGCGCGAAGCGCTCTACGGTTGCGCGGTCGAACAGGTCGGTGGCGTACTGAATGGCACCGCCCAGTTCCCCGGTGTTTTCTGCCAGAGACAGCATCAGGTCGAACTGCGAGGTTTCCTGAGCCTGATTCAATGCTGTAAGCGTCAGGCCTGGCAGGTTCAGCGGGCCATCGTCCGGGGTGTTGTTCAGGGACAGAGCAACCTGACACAACGGGTTATGGCTCAGGGAGCGAGGCGGTTGCAAGGCTTCGATCACATGCTCGAAAGGCACCTCCTGACGTTCATGGACCGCCAATAGCGTGTCCCGGACCTGCGCCAGCAGTTGCCCGACGCTTGGACTGTCCTGCAATTGCACCCGTACCGGCAGCGTGTTGACGAAAAAGCCGATCAGGGATTCGACCTGCGCATTGCCACGGTTGGCTGTCGGCACGCCGATCACCACATCGCGCTCGTTGCTCAGCCGCGCCATCAGCACCGACCAGGCGCTGAGCAGGACCATGAACAGTGTGACGTCGTGTTGTTTGCAGCAGCGTTCCACCTGGGCGAGCAGTTGCGGGCTCAATGCCAGTGGTACATCGGCACCGCGATAGCTTTGCAGCGCAGGCCTTGGTCGGTCGGCAGGCAGGTTCAAGAGGGTTGGAGCGCCACCGAGGTGCTCGCGCCATTGTTCAAGCTGGCTGGCCAGTTGCGGGCCAGAAAGGGTTTCACGCTGCCAGGCGGCATAGTCGGCGTACTGGATCGCCAGTGGTTTGAGCGATGGGGTATTACCTTGTGCGAAGGTTTCGTAGAGTTCGGCGAACTCCCTGACCAGCACGCCCACGGACCAGCCATCGGAAATGATGTGATGCTGGGTGATGTGCAAGCGGTATTCGTCATCGGCCAGACGCACCAGGCTGCCGCGAATCAGCGGGCCTTGTTGCAGGTCGAAAGGCGCTGCCGCTGCGCGCTGGGCGATACGGGCCGCGCTGGATTGCGCTTCCTCGAAAGGCAGGGCGCGCAGATCGTGCTCGCTCAGGCTGAAACCGCTGTCAGGCGAGGCAATCACTTGAACCGGCTGCTCACCGATGCGCTTGAAAGTGGTGCGCAGCCCTTCGTGACGGGACACCAGATGATCCAGTGCAGCTTTCAAGGCCTGAGTGTTCAGGTCGCCGCGCAATAGCAGGGACGCCGGCATGTGGTAAGCGATGCTGGCATTGGGGTCCAGTTGATCGAGGAACCACAGGCGCTGTTGCGAAAAGGACAGGACCAGCGGGGCTTCACGGTCCACGGGCTGGATGTTCGCAACGGTGGTCTGTTCCAGCGTGCCGATGACCCTGGCCAGTTCTTCGACGGTAGGGTGGCTGAACAGCTCACGCAGCATCAGCTCGCCGCCCAGCACCTGACGAACACGGGACACCAGTTGTGCAGCCAACAGCGAATGGCCGCCCAGCTCGAAGAAACCGTCGCGACGACCTACGCGCTCAACCCCCAGCAGTTCCTGATAAATCTGCGACAGTGCCTGTTCGGTCGCGCCCTGCGGCGCTTCATAGCCGCGCTCGGACATGGAGTCCACACCCGCATCGGGCAGGGCGTCCTGATCCAGTTTGCCGTTGGCGGTCAGTGGGTAGGCATTCAGGCTGACAAAGGCGCTGGGCACCATGTAGTCCGGCAAGGTCGCACCCAGTTGCTTGCGCAGGGCCGCCACTTCAATCACTGCACCCGGCTCGGGAATCAGGTAGGCGATCAGGCGTTTGCCCTGACGGGCATCGTCGCGGGCCAGCACGCGCACTTCATGCACGCCGTCGCAGGCCAGCAGTTTGGCCTCGATCTCGCCCAGTTCGATACGGAAGCCACGAATCTTGACCTGAGCGTCCATGCGTCCCAGGTGCACGATCTCGCCATTGCTCAGCAGTTTGCCCAAGTCGCCCGAACGGTACAGGCGCTCGCCCGGACGCAGAGGATCGTCGATGAAGCGCTCGGCAGTGAGTTCCGGACGGTTCAGATAACCGCGCCCGACCCCCAGGCCGCCCACGCAGATTTCACCCGGTACGCCTACCGGCAGCAGGCGCTGCTTGCTGTCCATGACGTAAGTCACGGTGGTGGGGATCGGCCGTCCCACATTGGAAATACCGACGCTGATGTCTTCGTCCTTGATGTGCTTGAAGGTCACATGCACGCAAGTTTCGGTGATGCCGTACATATTGACCAGCGCTACCTCGGGGAAAGCGCCATGGAACGCTGCCAGACGGTTCACTTCCAGGCTTTCGCCGCCGAAGATCACGTATTTCAAGGCGCGCAGAGCGGTTTCCTTGTGTCCTAGCGCTGCTTCACTCAAGGGCAGGAAGGCTGACGGTGTCTGGTTGAGAACCGTGACCTGTTCGCGTTCGAGGAAATCGAGGAACAGCGCCGGATCACGACGCTCGGGTTCCGGCACCAGTACCAGACGCCCGCCATGCAGCAAGGCACCGAACATTTCCCATACCGAGAAATCGAAGGCGTTGGAGTGGAACAGCGTCCAGACATCGTCGCTGCCAAAGCTGAAAGGGCTGCGGCTGTTGTGCAGCAGGCGCACCACGTTGCGGTGTTCCAGCAAGGTGCCTTTGGGCTGGCCGGTGGAGCCGGAGGTGTAGATCACGTAGCACAAGTGTTCCGGCGCCGTGAGGTTGTCCAGGTTTGCGGCGGTGCTGCGCTCTTTGTCCTGCGATGCGGGATCGAAGACCTCAAGGTCCGTGTCCGCCAACGACGCGGCTGTCTCTGGCCGGGCGATGATCTTGCGCACGCCACTGTCTTTCAGGATGTAGGCCATGCGATCGGCAGGCGATGCCGGATCTATGGGCACATAGGCCGCACCGGCCTTGAGCACCGCCAGGGTGCTGACAATCATGTCCAGCGAGCGGTCCAGCAGAATGGCGATCAACTCCTGGGGTGCGACCCCGCTGGCACGCAAACGATGGGCCAGACGGTTTGCCCGCTCATTGAGGGCTTTATAGGTGAGCTGACTTTCGTCGCTGTTGACCGCAATGTGTTCCGGCGTAGCGAGAACCTGTGCCTCGAACATCTGATGCAGCGTTGCATCCGTCGGGTAAGCAGCTTCGGTATCGTTCCAGTGCAAGGCCTGGACGAGCTTTTCCTGTTCATCCAGCAGCGGGATGTCATCCACCACCTGTTCGGTATCGCCTGCAAAGGCGTCCAGCAGGCGGACGAAGTGCTGCATCAGTTGCGCAATGAAATCCTGGTCAAAGAAGTCGGCGTTATAGGTCATATGACCCTGCCACTGCGCTTCGCTGGCGACGATCAACAGGTGCAGGTCGTTCTTGCCGTAGCCCAGGCTGGTTTCCAGGGTGCGTACCCCAAGGCCCGCAACCTGATCAGGCGTCTGGCGAGCCTGCTCGAAGTTGAACAGCACATCGAACAAAGCGGTGCGGCTCATGTCCTTGTCGGGGTTGATGGCCAGCACCAGCTGGTCGAACTGCATGTAACGGTGTTTGTGGGCCTGGGCCAGTTTTGTTGCGGTCTGGTTCAGCAAGCCTTGCAGTGAGGTGTTTTCATCGCAGGCACCGCGCAGCACCAGCAGGTTGCCGACCGGACCGACGATATCCTGCAAGGCCGCGTCTTCGCGGCAGGTCGCAGTGGTGCCGACCACCAGTTCGTCGTGCCCGGCATAGCGACGCAGCAGGGCGGTGAATGCACTCAGGGCCAGGCTTTGGCTGGAAACGCCAGCGCGGCGGGCAACGGCCTCGACCGCCTTGACCTGTTTTGCAGTGAGCGCAAAGGCATGGGTGGCTGGTGTAAAGACATGAACCGCTGCGCGAGGACGGTTGAGAGGCAGCTCCATGGGTTGCAGCTTGCCGCGCAACTGGTAGGCCCAGAACGAACGCAGGGATTCACGGGTAGCCGCAGGCAACTGGCGCTGCCACTGGGCAAAATCGCGATAGGCCACTGGCAATTCGGGAAGCTGCGGCTCGCGCTCCGAGCAGGCGGCGTCATAAAGCTCCAGCACGTCGCGCTTGATGATCTGCATCGAAGCCCGGTCGGCCAGCAAGTGATGAACCGTAATGGCCAGCACCGCTTTTTGAGTGCCGTCCTGTACCAGCGTCGCCCGCACCAGACCGCCGCCGTCCATATGCAGCGGCTGCGCCGAATCCTCCAGTGCAACGGCGGTGCATTGACCGGTTGCGGCTTGCAGGCAGTTCAGGGGCAACGCGGCATTCGTTTCAAAACGCTGCCAGGCTCTGGCGCCATCGCTGAGGACCCGGCAGCGGAGGATTTCATGGCGGGCCATCAGGCCATGGAGGGCCGTTTGCAGGGCGGCGTTATTGATCTCGCCGTCAAGCTCCAGCAACAGCGGGATATTGTGGTAGATCGGGTTGGCGGCATACAGGTAGCCGGTTTCAAAGGTGTCGACGAACCAGATACGTTCCTGATGATATGACAGTGGCGTTTCCAGAGCGTCGTGGCGGGCAGGCTGCACCTGTGGCAGTTCAAGATCGGGGTCCAGGTCCATTGCGCCGACCCGGGTCTGCGGGGCATCGGTGAAGTGGCGCAGTACCCGCTCGAAGCGCCGTGAAAGCCGTTCGATGGTCGATGCGTCGAACAGCGCCGTGGAATAGGACAGGCTGCACACCAGTTGCTCGCCGCCCTCATCGATGTGCAGCGACAGATCGTGCTGGGTGTCTTCCTGGCGCGAGGACAGGAACTCCAGGGTCAGGCCCGGCAGGCTCAGCTGTTCCGAGTCGTTGCCGGCATTGGTGTAGAGCATGGTCTGGAAGATCGGGCTGTGGCTGGCACTGCGCGGTGGCTTGAGCGCTTCCACCACCAGATCGAATGGCGTGTCCTGATAGCTCGACGACTCCAGCATCAGGTTGCGCACCTGGGCCATGACTTCATCCAGGCTCGGGTCAGCCTGCAAACGGACGCGCAACGCCAGGGTGTTGGCAAAGAAGCCGATCAGCCCTTGTACATCCTGTCGGTCACGGTTGGCGGCGACGGTACCGATCACTACATCTTGCTGGCCGCTGAGACGGGTCAACAGCACGGCCCAGGCGGCCATCAGGGTCATGAAGGGCGTGGCGGCACGCAATTGGGCAAAGGCACCGACTGCACGTGACAGGTCCTTGGGCAGACTGAACTTCAGGGTACTGCCTTCATGGCTCTGTACCGGCGGACGTGGCCGGTCGGTGGGCACCGTCAGCAGAGCGGGAGCGCCGCTCAGGTGATTGCGCCAGAACTCCAGATGTTGCGCCTGGAGGTCGCCATTCATGCGTTGACGTTGCCAGGCCGCGTAGTCGGCATACTGGATTGACAAGGGCGGCAGAGGGTTGGGCTGGTTGCCGACAAAGGCCTCATAAAGCGCCGAGAACTCCCGGACCAGCACTTCGATGGACCAGCCATCGGAAATGATGTGGTGCTGGGTGATCAGCAGCAAGTGTTCTTCATCGGTCACTTGCAGCAGGCGACCGCGAATCAGCGGTCCCTTGAGCAGGTCGAAAGGCTCCGCAGCCTCGGCCTCGCTGATGCGCGTGGCGCTCAGGCGTGCCTGTTCCGCGAGCTGATCACGCAAATCCTGCTCTACCAGCTCAAAACCGCTATCGGCAGCAGCGATGACCTGCACCGGCTGCTCGCCTTTCTGCTCAAAGGTCGTGCGCAGGCTTTCGTGGCGCGCCACCAGATGGTCGAGGGCAGACTTGAGCGCCGATCTGTCCAGGGTGCCGGTCAGGCGCAAGGCCGCCGGCATGTGATAGGCCGCGCTGGCGGTGTGATCGAGTTGATCGAGGAACCACAGGCGCTGCTGGGCGAACGACAGGGGCAGCGCGGTGCTGCGGTCTGCCGCTTCGATTGCATCCTGGGGTGCCTTTTCGGTACGGCTGGCACCGCGTTGCTGGAGCAGGCGCAGCAGGGCGGCGCGTTTCAACGGGTCGAGGCTTTCGTTACGGTCGTTCAATTCAGGCATCCTTGGAGACAATAGCGAGCAGGTCGCTTTCAGAGAGCAAAGCCAGTTCCTGTTCGAGCGCGAGCAGGTCGTCGGCGTCGTACAGCGCCAGTTGCAAGGTGTTGATGTGGTCGGCCAGGGCCATCAGCGAGTTCTGTTCAAACAGTGAGCGCAAAGGAATCTCGACGCCGGTTTCCTCACGAATCCGCAGGCTCAGTTGCACCGCTGTCAGGGAGTGGCCACCCAGCTCGAAGAACGAGTCATTGCGACCGATGCGCTCAAAGCCCAGCAGGTCGGCCCAGATGTTCGCCAGCAATTGCTCGGTTTCGCCGCTGGGGGCTTCATAGGCGCGTTGGGCAAAGGCTTGCTGATCCGGTGCTGGAAGCCGTGCGCGATCGAGCTTGCCGTTGGGGGTCAATGGCATTGCATCGATGATCACGAAGGCGCTGGGCAGCATGTATTCGGGCAGTTGTGGCGCAAGCTCTTCGCGCAGGGCCGTGGCACTGAGGAACTGGCCGGTCTGGGCGACTACATAGGCAACCAGTCGCTTCTCGCCGGGTATCTCTTCGCGGGCAATGACTGCGGCTTCCTTGATTCCGGCACAACCACTGAGCCGGGATTCGATTTCTTCCAGTTCGATCCTGAAGCCCCTGACCTTGACCTGAAAGTCGTTACGGCCCATGAATTGCAGGCTGCCGTCTACCAGGTAGCGGGCCAGATCGCCGGTCTTGTACATCCGCGCATCGGCTTCGTCGCTGAACGGGTCCACAAGGAAGCGTTCGGCATTGGTGGCTTCCAGGTTCAGGTAACCGCGAGCGACCCCATGACCACCGATGTAAATCTCTCCCGTGACACCGAAAGGCACCGGACGCAGGTGTGCGTCCAGCAGATAGAGGCGGGTATTGGCCATAGGCTTGCCGATGCTTGCCGGCGATTGCAGATCCGGATCGCCTGCTGCATCGCCTATATAAGCTGCGGTGCAGGACACGGTCGCTTCGGTGGGGCCGTAGGTGTTCACCAGTCGGGTGTGAACCGGCCGGATCGGCGCCCATTGCTCCAGCTTCTGTGTCGACAGTGCGTCGCCGGTTACGTTGATCAGCCGCACGTTACCCAGGCAGGCCAATGCGCGTTCCGGCTGTGGGTGCCAGTTGCCGACCAGGCTGTGCCAGTGGGCCGAGGTCATGTGCAACACCGTCGGCGCGGATCCGCCGCTCAGGCCGTCAGTGCCGAAAATGTCCGGGGTCGGCATCAGCGTGGCACCTGCCAGCAAGGCCGGGAAAATCTCCTCGACTGACAGGTCGAAGTTCGGCGAGTTCTGCTGCAACACAAGGTCGCCTGATGTCAGCTCGAACAGGCTGGCTGCATCCAGGCTGTAATTGACCAGGCTGCGATGCTCGATCATTACGCCTTTGGGCAGGCCGGTCGAACCCGAGGTATAGATCACGTAGGCCAGGTTTCTGGAACTCAACGCCAGATCCGGGTTGTGCTCCTGTGCCGGGTTGCTCTGTGCAATGGATTCGGCGTCGATCAGCAGTGTCGGGATCGACAGTTCAGGCAGTGAGTCAAGCCGTTCTGCCTTGCTGAGCAGGACCTTGGGTACGCTGTCGGTGACGATATGTGCCAGTCGCTCGACCGGGTAGTTGGGGTCCAGCGGCACATAGGCACCACCCGCCTTGAGAGTGCCGAGCATGCCGATAATCAGTTCAGGGCCACGCTCCAGCAGCAAGGCAACCCGATCCTCCGGCTGAAGACCTTGCGCCAGTAACTGATGGGCAACGCGGTTGGCCTGACGGTTGAGTGCCTGATAGCTCAGGCTCAGCGCGCCGGCCTGCACGGCAATGGCCTCGGGCTGGCGCTGCACCTGGGTTTCAAAGAGCTGGTGGATAAGAGCATCTTGCAGGTAAGGAACCTGGGTCCGGTTGAGTTCGACCAGCACGCGCTGGCGTTCTTCATCCGGCAGCAGGTCCAGATCACTCAGCTCGGTACCTGGGCTGCTCTCCATTGCCTGAACCAGAAGGTTCAAGGCTTTGAGGGTCATGTCGGCGATACGCTGGACACCGATGACCGGCACGCTTTGCAGGGTAAGCTTCATGTGCTGCGGATAGTCGTCCACCGACAGCGACAGCGGGTAGTCGCCGTTGTCCACGTCGGTCAGTACCCGAATGCCCGGCCAGTCCGCCAGTCCGTCAGCCTGTGCGTGTTGGCGGTAGTTGAGCAGGCCGGTAAACAGCGGGGCGCCGGTTTCGATGCCGCTGCAACGCTGGGCGGTGGTCAGTGCGGCCTGTTCATGAGCCAGCAGCTCACTCAGGTCCTGATGCGTAGCGCTGATCAACTCCTGGACGTTGCGTCCTGCCAGTTGCACACGCACCGGCAGGGTATTGATGAACATGCCCACGGCACTTTGCGCCCCGGCACCGCCTTGCAGCCTGCCTGACAGCACGGTGCCGAACACCACGTCGTCGCGGGCTGTACAACGTGCCAGCACCATCGCCCAGGCTGCATGCAGGATCGTGGCAGGCAGCACGCCACGGTTTCTGGCCTGGGTGCGCAGTTGTCGGGTGAAGTCTTCGTCCAGGGTCAGGATGTGATTCTGAAGATCACCCTCTACCTCCAGCACGTCGAATGGCGCGGTCGGGCTGTCCACGTCTGCCAGACGCCGACGGAAATAACCCTCGTGCAGTTCCACCGGGCTGGCCAGGGTCTGGGCGACAAACTCACGGTAATGCTGTGGTTCCGGCAACTGACTGGCGTTGCCTTCCATGATCGTGCGTATTTCGTCGAGGACGATACCCAGGCTGACATGGTCGTTGATGATGTGATGGTCCAGCAGGGTCAGCAGCCAGCACTCCGCGTCCTGAGTGACATGAGCATGGATCAGTGGTGCCTTGCCCAGGTCGATACGGAGCCGACTCGGGTCAGTGGCGTGGTCCAGTTGCCCGCGAATGTCGTCGCCCGTGAAGTCCAGGTTGCTGACGGTCAGTTGCGCTGTGCGTTGTACCACTTGCAACGGCTGCGGCAGGCCGTTCCAGTACACCGAAGTGCGCAGGCTGTCATGGCGGTCGATGACCTGTTGCAGGGCATCGAGGAATGCATCGAGGGTGGCTCGCTCGCTGAACTCAAGAACCGATCGCACCAGATAAGTATCGCCTTCCTGCCCCAGCAGGTGGTGGAACAGAATACCTTGCTGCAAAGGCACTAGCGGGTAGACGTCCTGAATATTGGCCGCGCCGCCGGGTATCTGACTGACGATCCGGTCGATGTGCGACTGGCTGAGTTCCACCAGCGGCAGCAGATCCGGAGTCAGCTCCGTGCAACCGTCCTTTATCGGGTTGGCCGGGGTCTCGAATTGCAACACGTTGCCGTGCTGCAGGGTTGCGGCCAGTTCATGCAGGCTTGGCGCGGTGAATACGCTGCGCACGTCAGCATTCAGGCCCAATTGACGCAGACGATCGATCAGCGTGACGGCCATCAGCGAGTGACCGCCCAGCTCGAAGAAACGGTCATGGCGACCGACTTTCTCCAGGCCCAGCAGTTCCTGCCAGAGCGTGGCGAGCACGGTTTCGGTTTCGCCTTGTGGTGCTTCGTCCCGACGGCTGGTGAACGCTTGCTGATCGGGTGCTGGCAATGCGCGGCGGTCAAGTTTGCCGTTGGGCGTCAGCGGCAGGGCATCCAGTTGTACGAAGGCGCTGGGCACCATGAATTCCGGTAGCCGTTCAAGCAGTTGCGCACGCAATGACTCAACGGCCAGGGATTCGCCGCACAGGTAAGCGACCAGTTGCAGGCCCTTGGTCTGCCCAGGGCTGTCATCTCTGGCCAGGACCACCGCCTGACGCACGCCCGTACAGGCGGCGAGGGCGTTTTCGATTTCCCCCAGTTCGATGCGCAGGCCACGGATCTTGACCTGATCGTCATTACGCCCCAGGAACTGCAAGGTGCCGTCCGGCAGCCAGCGACCCAGGTCGCCGGTGCGGTACATACGCTGGCGATCTTCACTGAACGGGCAGACCGGGAAGCGTTCGGCGCTCAGTTGCGGCTGGTTGAGGTAGCCACGGGCGACCCCGGCACCCGCGATATACAGCTCACCGACAACGCCGGTGGGCAGTGGCTCGCCATGGCGGTCGAGGACATAGACCCGGGTATTGTCCAGTGGCCGTCCGATGCAGCGGTTCGGGGTGTCCTGTGGCTGGACTTCAGCCGCAGTCGTCACGATGGTCGCCTCGGTCGGCCCGTAGGTGTTGAGCAGTCTCGGGGTATGACCGGCGCGTGCAAACCACTGCTGCGTGGCCTCGGTGCTCAATTCTTCGCCGCCGATGACCACTACCCGCACATGCTCGGGAATCGGCGCTTTCCGGTCCTGAGCCAGCTGTTGCCAGAAGCGTGTGGGCAGGCTCACCACATTCAGCCTGTTTTCTGCACACAAGGCCCAGAAGTTGCTGGCGTAGGTGAGCCAGGCATCGCTGCGCAAGACCAGCGTGGCGCCGCTGACCAGTGCGCCGAAAATCTCTTCGGTGGAGGCGTCGAAGTTGACCGAGGCGAATTGCAGCGAGCGCTCACCCGCGACCAGGCCGGTCAGCTTGCAGATCGCCGCCACTTCGTTGCGCAGGCCCGCATGTTCAAGCATCACGCCTTTTGGTTTACCGGTGGAGCCGGAGGTGTAGATCACATAAGCCAGGTTCGATGCGCTGAGGCCCAGTGCCGAAGCATCCGGGTTGCTGTCATCGAGGGTGCTCCAGGGCTGGAACTCGTCATCCAGGGCAATCACTTGCAGGTCGGCGGGTAACTCGCCCAGACGCTGCAGGGCACCGTGCTCACAGAGCAAGGCCCGCGGCACGCTGTCGCTCAGCATGTACGCCAGGCGCTCGGCAGGGTAAGCCGGGTCCAGCGGCACATAGGCCGCACCTGCCTTGAGAATCGCCAGCAAGGCGACGATCAGGCGTGGGCTGCGCTCGACGGCCAGTGCCACCCGGTCATCGGGCTGAATGCCGGTGGCCAGCAGGTAGTGGGCCAGGCGGTTGGCCTCGGCGTTCAGTTCGGCGTAGCTAAGGTGCTGGTCTTCAAAGATCAGGGCCAGTTCGTCAGGCTGATTGCGCACCTGCTGCTCGAACAGTTCATGGATGCAGGGATTGCCTGGCAATGGTCGCTCGGTTGCGTTCCAGCCATGCAGCACTTGTTCGCGTTCTTCCTCGTTGAGCAGCGGCAGGCGGCTGACCGCTTGCAGATCGTTACCCAGCAGGCCTTCCAGCAAGGTCTGGAAGTGGGACATGAAACGGGCGATGGTGCTGTCGTCAAACAGGTCGCTGGCGTATTCCACGCTGCCGGTCAGGTCGGTGCCGTCATCGGTCAGGGACAGCGACAGGTCGAACTGGGTGCTGCGGTGCTCGTAATCCTCGGCGCTCAGCGTCAGCCCCGGCAGTTGCAGAACCGGTTCGGCGTCGCCGTTCTTCAAAGCCAGCATGCTCTGGAAGACCGGACTGTGGCCCAGGCTGCGTTCCGGGTTCAGGGTTTCCACCACATGCTCGAAAGGCAGCTCCTGATGACTGAAGGCCCCAAGGGTGCTGGCTTTCACTTGCTCAAGCAGTTGCGTGACGCTTGGCTCGTCCTCCAGTCGTACACGGATCGCCAGGGTATTGACGAAGAAGCCGATCAGCGACTCGGTTTCCTGCCGTTGCCGGTTGGCGACCGGGGTGCCGATCACAATGTCGCTCTGTCCGCTCAGGCGTGACAACAAGGCTGCCCATCCCGCCATCAGGGTCATGAACAGGGTGTTGCCATGACGACGGCTCAGGGCGCGGAGCCCGGATGTCAGCTCGGTGGGCAGCACGACGTTGTATTGCCCGCCTGCATGGCTCTGGACCAGCGGACGAGGGCGGTCGGTGGGCAGTTCCAGCAGGGTCGGTGCGCCCTGCAGATGCTGCTGCCAGTAATCTTTCTGCGCCTGAAGACGTGAACCCGACAGCCACTCCCGCTGCCAGACGGCATGGTCGGCGTACTGGATGGCCAGGG
Source organism: Pseudomonas cichorii (assembly GCF_019719005.1). Classification (GTDB taxonomy): domain Bacteria; phylum Pseudomonadota; class Gammaproteobacteria; order Pseudomonadales; family Pseudomonadaceae; genus Aquipseudomonas; species Aquipseudomonas cichorii_E. The sequence goes on along the minus strand of NZ_JAIGPJ010000022.1, from coordinate 19,058 downwards.
CAGGCAGCGGATCGGCCTCGTCCTTGGCGAAAGCATTGTAGAGCGCGCTGAACTCATCGATCAGCACGCCCATGGAGACACCGTCGGAAATGATGTGGTGCAGGGTCACCCAGAGCCGATGCTCGCTATCGCTCAGGCGTACCAGATGAGCCCTGAACAACGGGCCTTTGGCCAGATCGAAAGGCTTGCTCACTTCCTGTGCGGCCATGTGTTGCAGGACTTCGTTGTCCAGCGTCTGGCTGACCGTGGTTTCGCTAATGGTGATGCTGTCTGGTGCTGCAATACGCTGAAGTACTTGCGAGCCATGGCGCTCGAAGGTTGTGCGCAGACTTTCGTGGCGTTCGACGATTCTGTCCAGCGCCTGTTGCAGAGCATTGCGGTTCAGCTCACCGTTCAGGCGCAGCAGTGCCGGGATGTGATATGCAGCACCGGCGCTGTGGTCAAGCTGGTCGAGGAACCAGAGTCTCTGCTGGGCCAGGGATACGGGCAGCGGCTGTTGCCTGTCGGCTAAAGGGATTGCCTGCGAGCGGGAGTGATCGGCCTTGGCGACATAGTCCGCCAGTTCCTGCAACGAGGACTGGGCGAACAGCGTGCGCAGATCGATTTCAACACCCAGTTCGGTGTGCAGGCGAGCCTGCAACTGAACGCTGAGCAAGGAGTGGCCGCCCAGTTCCAGGAAGCCGTCATTGCGGCCGACCTGGTCGACGTGCAGCAACTCCTGCCAGATTCTGGCAATGGCCTGTTCCACCTCGCCCAGTGGCGCTTCATAGGCACGGCTGGCCAGGGAATCCTGACCCGGAGCGGGCAAGGCACGGCGGTCGAGCTTGCCGTTGGCGGTCAGCGGCATGGCGTCCAGTTGCACGAAGGCGCTGGGGACCATGTATTCCGGCAGGCGCTTGATCAACCGTGCCCGCAGTTCTTCGGCAGAAGTCGGTTCGCCACAGACATAAGCCACCAACCGGCTGCTGCTGGCTTCGCCCGGATTGTCTTCACGAGCAATCACCACGGCCTCACGTACCGAGGCAGAGGCCAGCAGCGCGCTTTCGATCTCGCCCAGTTCGATACGGAAGCCGCGGATCTTGACCTGGAAGTCGTTGCGGCCTGCATATTCCAGGCTGCCGTCGGCTTTCCAGCGACCCAGGTCGCCGGTCTTGTACAGACGGGCGTGTGGATCACTGGAGAACGGGTTGGAGACAAAACGCTGTGCAGTCAGCTGCGGGTTGTTCAGGTAACCGCGTGCCACACCGGCACCGCCGATATGCAGCTCGCCGGTCACGCCCATCGGCACTGGCTGGCCACGCTTGTCGAGCACCAGCACCTGCATGTTGGACAGCGGCTTGCCGATGCTCGGGCGGTCGCCCAGTTCGCTGATCAGTCCGAGGGACGCATCCACTGTGCATTCGGTCGGGCCGTACATATTGTAGAAGTGAATGTTCCGGCTCTGGCGCAGCTTGTCCCAGGTTGCGGCATTCAGGGCTTCACCACCCAGCAGGACGCTGATCGGCTGGTAGCTGCGACGTTCCAGCAGGCCAGCCGCCAACAGGGTATCCAGTTGCGACGGTGTAGAGTCGAAAGCGTGGACTTGATGTTTCTCAAGGAAATCCAGCAGTTCATGGCCGCTGGCACGGATCAGCGATGGAATGATGATCAGGCGATGACCGAAGAACAGCTGGGCGATGCCCTTGATGGACATGTCGAAGTAGAACCCGGCATTGAGCGCCACATTGGCTTGTGGCGGACAATGGGCGTGGGTAGTGCGCGCCATGACGTGGCTGAAGTTGAACACCGAGCGGTGCTCGACCATCACGCCCTTTGACTGCCCGGTGGAGCCGGAGGTGTAGATCACATAAGCCAGGTTTTCGACTGTCAGGCCCAAGGATTCCGGGTCGAAGTTCTCGTCGTATTGCGGGTCGTTCTCGATGATGGCCGGGTCATGCTCATCGAGCAGAATCAGCGCCGGGCAATAGCGTGTCGCAGGCAGGTGAGGTGTCAGGGCTTTCTGGGACAGCAACAGGCGAGCGGCACTGTCCTTGAGAATAAAGGCAATGCGATCGGCCGGGTGGTTGGGGTCGATGGGCACATAGGCGCCGCCGGCCTTGAGCACGGCCAGCAGGGCCACGATCATTTCGATGCCACGGTCCGCACAGATGGCGACCCGTTGTTCAGGCTGAATACCGTGTACAAGCAGACGCTGGGCCAACTGGTTGGCGCGGCGGTTGAGCTGGGCATAGGTGAGTTGCTGTTGCTCGTAAACCAGAGCAATGGCATCCGGTTGCGCCAGCACCTGATCCTCGAACAGCGTCTGCAAGGGCCTAGGCGTACCGAAGTCACTGGCGGTCTGGTTGAAACCGGTCAGCACCTGCTGGCGCTCGGCTTCTGACAGGATGTCGAGGGTTTCTGCCAGGCGCAGCGGCGTCTGTGCCAGGGCTTCAACCAGTGTCGTGACGGCTTGAATGAAATAGCTGGCGACCCGGTGCGGATCGACGCCAGCGGCCGTCTGGGTGGTCAGGGAGAACTCTTGGCCCTCATCGGCCACGGCAACTTCAATCGGGTAGTTGGTGCGGGCTTCGTTACTGAGGAAGCGCACGCCATTCCATTGCAGTACGGCTTCGTCATTGGCCAGGGACCCGCCATCGGTCTGATGGCGATAGTTAAGCAGGGTGGTGAACAGCGGCAGAGAAGCCGGTACGCCGCTGCAACGTTGAGCCAGCGCCAGGGAAGCCTGTTCGTGACCCAGCAACTGGCCAAGATCACGGGCCACTTCCCTGACCAGTTCTTGAGCGCCTTGCCCGGCAAGGCTGATGCGCACCGGCAGGGTATTGATGAATACCCCCAGCGCCCGTTCGGAGCCGGACGAACCTTGCAGACGACCTGAAACCACTGTGCCGAATACAACGTCGCTCTGATCGGTGCAGCGGGCCAGAACCTGTGCCCAGGCAGCGTGGAACAGCACGGCCGGGGTCATGCCCTGACGGCGGGACTGCTCGCGAATGGCCTGTGCGAGTTCCGGCTCCAGATACTGGCTGATTTCGCTGACGTCGGCTCCGTCGCCTTGTACATCGAGCAGGTCGAAAGGCGCGGTTGGCGTATCGATGATTGCCAGGCGCTCGCTGAAATAGGCTTCGTGAATCTCTGGCGTGCTGGCCAGGGTCTGGGCAACGAAATCCCGGTACGGCAGCGGCACCGGGAGTTGATCCCTGCGATCCTGCATGATCGTCTGGATTTCTTCGAGAATGATGGCAAGGCTGACGTGGTCACTGATCAAGTGATGATCGAGCAATGCCAGCAGCCAGCGCCGGGATTGCGGGTCCTGGACGATCCGGGCACTGAGCAGCGGAGCCTTGGTCAGGTCCATGCGCAGATGGCGCGGGTCGCTGGCCTGTTGCAGTTGTTCAAGGGCTGTCGAGTTGCCTTTGAGTGCCAGCGTCTCGACCGGCAAGGTGGCCTGACGCTGCACGATCTGCACCGCTTGGGGCAGACCGCTCCATTGCACGGCACTGCGCAGGATGTCATGGCGGTCGATGACCTGCTGCAAGGCGTCGAGAAAGGCATCCAGATGGGTACGATCATCGAACTCGATCATCGAGCGTACCAGATAGGCGTCGCCTTCATGCCCCAGCATGTGGTGATAGAGAATGCCCTGTTGCAGAGGCACCAGCGGGTAGATGTCCTGAACATTCGCTGCGCCGCCCGGCACGCGCTGGATCAGGGTATCGAGTTGCGGCTGGCTCAATTGCACCAGTGGCAGCATGTCCGGCGTCAGCGCCGTGCAGCCATCGGGAATCAGGTTTGCCGGGGCGACGAACAGCGAGTCGCTGCCGCTGTCGATGGCCTTGGCCATGTCCCGCAACAGCGGCGCACTGAAGACCGCTCGTACATCGGCCACCAGCCCTTGCTCACGCAGGCGCTCGATCAGGCTGACGGCTTTGAGTGAGTGTCCGCCCAGGGCGAAGAAGTGATCGTTGCGCCCGACCGTTTCAACGCCGAGTATTTCTTGCCAGACCTGTGCCAGCAGGGTTTCGGTAACGCCTTGCGGCGCTTCGTGGACGCGATTGGCACAGGCTTCGGCGGTGGGCTCGGGCAGCGCCTGACGGTCCAGCTTGCGGTTGGCGGTCAGCGGGAAGGCCGGCAGGCTCACAAATGCAGCGGGCATCATGTATTCAGCCAGCAGCGGCGTCAGTTGCGCGTGCAGTTGTGATGCATCGATGCTCTGGCCTTCATGGGGAACCACATAAGCCAGCAGGCGTTTTTCACCTTCGCTATCGGCGCGGGCAATGACGGCCGATTCCTTGATCCCCGGCAGGCTGCCCAGGCGAGCCTCGATTTCCCCCAGTTCGATACGGAAGCCCCGCACCTTGACCTGGAAGTCATTGCGGCCCAGGTACTCGATGCGTCCATCCGGCAGATAGCGGGCCAGGTCGCCGGTCTTGTACATCCGTGCATTTGGCTGGTCGCTGAACGGGTCAGCCAGGAAGCGCTCCCGTGTAACGTCGTCCAGGTTCAGGTAGCCTCGGGCGACGCCATCACCGCCAATGAACATTTCCCCCGAAGCACCGAAAGGTACAGGCTGCTGTTGCCCGTCCAGCAGGTAGATCCGGGTGTTGGCCATGGGTGTGCCGATGGTGGCATTGCCGCTGGCTTCGCTGCCGTCGGCAGAACCCTGCACATAGGCGGCGGTGCAGGACACCGTCGCTTCGGTGGGGCCGTAGGTATTGACCAGCTTCACATGGGCCGGGCGAATGGTTTCCCACTGTTGCAGCTTTTGTGCGGACAACGCATCGCCGGTCACGTTGATCAGGCGCACGTGTTTCAGTTGTCTTTCGGCCAGTTCGGCATTCAGGTGCCATTCGCCCACCATGGTATGCCAGTGGGCGGCGGTCATATGCACCATGGTCGCGACTGGCTCGTCGTCATCCTGCCGGGTGCCGAACAGGTTGCGGCTCGGTTTCAGGGTCGCACCGGCCAAAAGCGCCGGGAAGATTTCTTCGATGGAAAGATCGAAGTTCAGGGTGTTCTGTTGCAGCACGGTGTCCCGGGTGCTCAGTTCGAACAGACGGGCTGCATCGAGGCTGTAGTTGACCAGCGCACGGTGTTCGATCATCACGCCTTTCGGGTTGCCGGTGGAGCCGGAGGTGTAGATCACATAAGCCAGATGCTCAGGCCGCAGATCGGCAATGACCGGATTGTCATCGCGACCCACGATAGGTTCGTCCAGCAGCACCAGCGGAATCGTCAGTTGCGGCACGCGCCCCAGTACGTCGTGCTGGCTGACCAGCACCGAAGGCGTGCTGTCTTGCAGCATGTAGGCAATGCGTTGCTCAGGATAATCCGGGTCCAGCGGCACATAGGCGGCACCCGCCTTGAGGATACCCAGCAGACCCACCACCATCCGGGCGCTGCGTTCTACACAGATCGCCACCCGGTCGTCGGGACGAACACCCAGGCCGATAAGGTGATGGGCCAGGCGGTTGGCCTGCCGGTTGAGTTCGCTGTAGCTCAGGCGCTGGCCCTCGAAAGCCACCGCCAGCTCATCGCCGCGCACGCTGGCCTGATCCTCGAACAGACGATGGATAGTCTGGTCGTGGGGGTAGGGCGTGCGGGCGGGGTTCAGATCCTGCAGCACCCGCTGACGCTCATTGGCGTCGAGCAGTTCGATATGTTCCACCACCAAACGGTCGTCGGCGGCCATGGCCCGCAGAATACGCTCGAAGTAACCCAGATAACGTTGCGCCGTGGCTTCATCGAACAAGGCGGTGGCGTATTCGAGGTTGCCGCTCAGGCGACCATTGGTTTCGCCCAGGTCCAGAGACAGGTCGAATTTGGCGATATCGTTCAGCAGGCCCAGGTCTTCCAGCAGCAGCTCGCCCAGTGCGGCCTGGCCGACGCCAGCATCCTGCCAACTGAGCATGGCCTGAAATATCGGCGTGTGGGACAGGCTACGGAATGGATTGACGATTTCCACGACCTGCTCGAAAGGCAGGTCCTGATGACGCTGGGCGGCGAGGGTCTGGGCTTTCACCCGGGCCAGCAGCGCGCTGACGTCGGGTTGATCGGATGTGTCGATGCGAATCGCCAGGGTGTTGACGAAGAAGCCGATCAAGGGCTCGACTTCGGCACGGGTCCGGTTGGCCATGGGCGAACCGATCACCACGTCGTCCTGACCTGAAAGACGGCTGAGCAGGGCTGCCCAGGCGCTCATCACGGTCATGTACAGGGTTGCGCCGTGGCGTTGGCTCAATGCCTTGAGAGCCTGGGTCAGGTCTTCATCAAAGGTCACTGGCAGGCTGGCACCGCTGTAGCTCTGTTCGGCCGGGCGCGGCCGGTCGGTAGGTAAGGTCAGCAGAGCAGGTGCGTCGGCCAGGGTTTCCTTCCAGTAGCGGCTTTGCTTCTCCAGTACTTCTCCGGTCAGCCAGCGGCGCTGCCAGGCGGCGTAGTCGGCGTATTGCAGCGTAAGCGGCGGCAAGGGATCGGCATGGCCTTGACGCAAGGCGTCATAGAGCGCGGCCACTTCACGGGTCAGCACACCGATCGACCAGCCATCGGAGATGATGTGGTGCAGCGTCACCAGCAACACATGTTCGGTTTCACCCAGGCGAATCAGCGTGCCACGCACCAGCGGGCCGCGCTCCAGATCGAAAGGTGCCAGAGCTTCTTCATGAGCCAGGGTTTGCATCTGCTGTTCAGCATCTGTCTCAGCCGACAGGTCGATGCGTTTCAGGGTAAAGCCGATGTTCTCGGCATCGATGACTTGCACGGCCTGCTGGCTGGCATGGGGCACGAAACGGGTGCGCAATGCCTCATGGCGGGCGACAACACGGTCCAGAGCACTTTGCAACACCGAAGTGTCGAGCACGCCACGCAGACGCAAGCCTGCCGGCATGTGATAAGCCTCGCTGGCACCTTCCATCTGTGCCAGGAACCACAGGCGCTGCTGGGCGAAGGACATGGGCAGGTCGGCGTCACGGTCAGCCAGCGTGATGTCCGGCAGGCTGCTTTTACCGGCGCTTGCCGCAATCTGTGCAAGGTCCGCAAGGGTCGGGTGGGCAAACAGCTCCGCCAGGTCCAGTTCGATGGACAGTTGCTGGCGCATCTGGGAGATCAGTTGAATGGCCAACAAAGAATGGCCGCCCAGCTCGAAAAAGTGGTCTTCGCGTCCTACCTGTTCAACCTTCAACAGGTTTTGCCACAGTCCGGCCAGGGCGCTTTCCAGTTGGCCCTGAGGCGCTTCATAGCGGCGGCTGATCACGTCGCTCGCGGTCGGTGCAGGCAGCAGGCCACGATCCAGCTTGCCATTACCGGTCAGCGGCAGGGTTGCCAGGCCGACATAAGCGGCAGGCACCATGTAGGCGGGAAGCTGGGCCTGGAGGTGATCGCGCAGCTCACGGATGTCCAGTGGCGAGTCGCTGGTCGAGGTGAAGTAGGCCACCAGACGTTTCTCGCCTGAGGCCTCGTCACGGGCCAGTACCACGGCTTCCTTGATGGCCTCGTGCAAGGCCAGCTTGGCTTCGATCTCGCCCAGTTCGATCCGCTGGCCACGGATCTTGACCTGGAAGTCGTTGCGCCCGATGTATTCCACCGCGCCGTTATCCAGCCAGCGGCCCAGGTCGCCGGTCTTGTACAGGCGAGCGTCCGGGTCGCTGGAGAATGGATCACGCACAAAGCGTTCGGCGCTCAGTTCGGGAAGGTTCAGGTAGCCACGAGCAACGCCTACGCCCCCAATATTGATTTCACCCGCCACACCCACAGGCGTCGGTTGGCCATGGGGATCAAGGATATAGATCTGGATATTGGCAATAGGCCGGCCAATGGGCACGCTGTCGCCTTCGTCGTTCGGGAGGCACTGCCAGGACGTGACGTCGATGGCCGCTTCCGTCGGGCCATACAGGTTATGCAGCTCGACCGGCGCCAGTTGTTCCTCGAAACGCTTCTGCAAGCTGCGGGGCAAGGCTTCGCCACTGCACAGCACGCGGCTCAGTGCGCTGAAGCCCTGATGGTCGCCGTGCTCCAGAAACACTTCCAGCATCGAGGGGACGAAGTGCAGCAGAGTGATGTTCTGTTCGCGCATCACCTGGGCCAGATAGCCAGGGTCCTTGTGGCCGCTGGGGCGGGCCATGTACAAATGAGCACCAGTGAGCAAAGGCAGAAAAAATTCCCAGACCGACACGTCAAAACCGAAAGGCGTTTTCTGCAGTACACGATCGGTTTCATTGACCTGGTATTCGTCGCGGGCCCAGAGCAGGCGGTTGACCACGCCGCGATGTTCGTTCATCACGCCTTTGGGTTTGCCGGTGGAACCGGAGGTGTACAGCACATAGGCCAGGTGTGTGGCTTCAAGCCCCAGTAATGCCGGGTTCGGGTTGGTATCCGGGAACGCGGAGCGGTCGACATTTTCGTCCACCAGCAGCACGGAAATATCTGCACGGGCGACGTCATCCAGCAAGGCCTCGCAGGTCAGCATCGCCACGGGAGAGCTGTCGTCAAGCATGTAGTCACGACGATTGTCCGGCAGGTCCGGATCTATCGGCACGTAAGCACCACCGGCCTTGAGGATTGCCAGAAGCGCCACCACCAGTTCGTTGCTGCGGCGCAGGGCCACGGCGACTCGGGAGTCCGGTGTTACGCCTTGCTTGATCAGTTGATGGGCCAACTGGTTGGCGCGTCGGTTAAGCGTTTCGTAGCTCAATGACTGGCCGTTATGGTCGCTGACCGCAGCGGCATCAGGCGTGCGTTGGACTTGCTGCTCGAACAGCCCGTGGATCAGTTCATCGCGAGGGTAGTCATATTGCGTCGCGTTGAAGGTGTGCAAGACGCGATCCTGCTCGGTCTGCGGCATGATCGGGAATTGTGCGACAGGCAGCGCGTGGTGCTCGATCAGGGCTTCAAACATCGACACCATGCGGCCCTGAATGACCTGAACTTCTTCCTGAGTGAAGAAGGCGGTATTGAAGTTGAAGTCCAGGTAAACGTCATCCGAGGCATGGTAGTCGCGGACGAAGATTGCCAGTGGCAGACGTTCGTAACCATTGTCCTGTGTGAAAATCTCGGTTTCCTGACCGCCCAGCGTTGCGTCGCCATTGAGGCTTTCAAACGAGATTGATATGTCAAACAGTTGCCGACGACCTTCCTGGGCCAGCTTCAGGGTGCGGTTGAGCTCGGCAATCGGGAAGCGCTGGTGTCGATAGCAACGGCGCAACTGGGCCGCCGTGACCTGCATCAGATCCACAAGCGAAGCCTGGGTGTCGACTTCCAGGCGGATCGGGCTGACCGACGAAAACATCCCTACAGTCGCCTTTTGCCGGGCATTGGTGCGGTTGTGTACCGGCATGCCGATCACGATGGAATCAACGCCCGTGGTGCGGCAGAAATAGGTGCTGATGATCGTCATGAACACGTGAGCCAGGGACAAGCCCTGGCCGGTGGCGAACTCGGCAAGATCGTTGAACAGCTTGCGCGGCATCATCGTCTGCACCTGGGCGCTGGGTGCAATGCCGCTGCCCGGTACTGCGAAACGCTGTTGCAGCAGCGGCGGTGGCAACTCGGCGAAAACTTCCTGCCAGAACGCCCGGTCCCGCTCGAAACGGCTCGATTCCAGGTAGCCACGATCCTCTTCGAGGAAGGACAGATAGGAAGGACCCTGGGCCGGATCGTCTTCGCCAATCAGCAACCCGTTATAGGCCTGTTCAACGGCGCGGCCCATGAGCATGACGCTGATGCCATCGGTCATCAGGTGGTGATAACGGGTCAGCCAGTAATACAACTGAGGCCCGCAACGGACCAGACGAACGCTCCAGAGTACGCCGGTCAGCGACGGGAAAGGGCGGCGAAACTCTTCCCTCAGGTACGCCCTGGCGACTTTCCCAGGATCCTGCTCGCCGGAAAAATCCACCACCTCCAGCGCTACATCGACCTGAGGCAGAACCCGCTGGCAGGCCACTCCGTCCTGCACGCCGAAACTCAGGCGCAGGGAATCGTGACGTTCCACCACCAGCTGGATGGCCTTCTCGAACAGCGGTACGTCGATTTCGCCACGGATCTCCATTGCCATGCCGATGTTGTAGTAAGGCAATTCGGGATGGGCCATCTGATCGAGCCAGATACCTTGCTGTACGGAAGCGAGCCCGTACGACGGGGTTTCTTGTTCAAGCATCTGGGGAGTGGACGAGGCCATGTCGGATCACCTGTATCGCGCAGTCAGTGAAGGCTCGTCTACGGGCGGTGGGCAGCCAGGCTGTAATGCGGACATTACCCATCGGCGTGACGAATCATGAGGTTCGATCAAAAATTAGAGGAACGCTTGCTCACTGTATGTCGCCGGAAGTGGGGACAAACGCCAGGCGCTTCACGGGGGAACTATGTACCCGATTACGGTGGCAGACAGTCCGTGGTGGTGGCAGGCCAAATGGCTTTATCGCCCTGCATTCGCGTGGCGAAAGGCAAATGACCTCACCTGAAGGTCTTCCAATAATTGCTGATGAAGGAGGCGCCATGCGCCCGTCGTTTTATGAAGCCTGCCGCTTCCCGCAACTTGAAAACCTGGCCAGAAACTGGGAAGTGATTCGTGACGAGTTTCAGGCTCTGAATGCCCCGACCCTGGAAATAAATCGCGTCAACAAGTCCATCACCGAGCTGTTCGAGGAACTGACCGAGCACGTCAATAACGGCGGCGAATACGGCTGGCTCTGGGGCTGGGGCGACAACGACCAGTTGATGACCAACTGGACGCAATACGCGCTGGTGGCCTACGACCAGCCCATTCCCTATGCACGGGAAAAGATGCCTCGTACTCTGGAGCTGCTGAGCAACACACCGGGCATCAAACTGTGCGCGTTGCTGCGCCTGGAGCCCAATGTCTTCCTGGGCACGCATTCCCACGGAGGCACCTGGGAAGAGGGCTTGCTGCACATGCAACTGACCATCGATGCGCCTGTCGAGCAGAATTACAACTACCTGAACGTCAATGGCCAGTTCAGCCAGAGCGTCAACGGCAACCTGGTGGTGTTTGACGGCTCACTCGATCATTTCGCGGTCAATGCATCGAATGGTGTGCGGACGGTGATGTATATGGAGTTCTATCGCGAGCAGCATATGGTAAGCCCGGCCTGATTGATGCGTAGGAGCGAATCGGGCGGCGCTCCGCTTATTCGCGAGAGGCCCGTACATCCGAAGAAGCTCTATCGCTTTCAGCGGACGTCTCGCGAGTAAATTCGCTCCTACACAGATCGTGTGGAATGCGGTTCTGATTTAAATCAGTGCAGGCTCTTCCAGCTCTTTCATGAAATGAAACGCGGTAGCGCACGAGCGCGGGGCATGCTCGAAAAACGCCAGGTGGCTGCCATTCTCTTCCACATGCAGACGTGCCCCTTCGATGCTCTGGGCAATGTATCGTGAGCCGCCAATATGCGTGGTCTGGTCGCTGTCGCCAGCCACCACCAGTACCGGTACGACGATCTGGTCGAGCAGCCCGTTCAGGTCCGTCTTGTTCAGTGCATCGTTAAGTTTCGAGTAGCGATAGAACAGCTCCGCGTTGGTGTACGGAAACAAGGCCACGTGGGCAATGGGCTCCGGGGTGGTGACCAGCGTGGCCTGATCGACGAACAGCATCTGCAGGTCGCCTGCTTCATTGCGGTCTGCTGCGGCGGCCTCCATCAACCACTCGAAATTGCGCTGGTGGGCCGTGCGCAGGTTGTCATCGGCCAGGTTGTAGTCGCCATGCCAAAGGCTCAACGAACGCACCCGCTCACTGTTGGCCGCAGCCGCGCACAGGGCGATGGCCGCGCCGCCACAGATTCCCATCAGGTGCGTGCTGTCATGGCCAAAGTGATCCATGACGGCAAACAGATCCGCCACCTGGGCGTCGGCATCCACTTGCAGGCGATCGAAGTCGATGCAGGCACCAAATAGCCCGCGAGTTTCCCAGGTCATGACGAAATAACGCTCGCCCAGCGCCTGAAACCATTCGCGGCACAGCTCGAAAGGCAGGCCGCAGGGCAGGGCAAGGACAATCGGGGCCAGTTGCCGGTTGGCACTGGCGTAAGTGTTCAGCAGGACGCCGTCGCGGGTGATCAGGCTGGATCGGGCGATGCCGGGCAACGGCGGGCTGAAATCGAAGTCCTGGATCAGCGCCTGTTGCGCCTGATCCGGCTCCGAAGCGCCGAACAACTCGTAATTGAAATCCAGCGCAGCGCTGACTTTCCTGCTGATGAACAATTCGAAGGAGGACAGTTCTGCAATCGCATCGTGGTGATATTCAAGATGTCGAATGCCCAGGCGCTCGAAAGCCTGGCTGACTGCCTTTTGTGTGGCTGCTACGCCGGGGCCGGCGATGATCGAGCGATCATCTTCGGCCCCGAGGAAGCCGATACGAATCGGCTCGGGGAGGTTGGTCGCCAGATGCCGGAGCATCCTGACTGCCTCGCACAGGCGCGTCGCCGCGTCGATGAAGTTGGACATGGTTAGTGCTCCTTACCAGACATGTAGGGTTAATGCCGGTCAGTCAAAAAACAGGTGGCTGGATCACAAACCGTGGGAGGGGCCTTGGCCGCGACAGCCAGCTTTCAGGCACTGAAAATGTGTTGCCTTCAAGTAGGTCGTCGCGGCCAAGGCCCCTCCAACAAGTGACAGGCATGCTTTGACTGATCGGCATTTGACTCAGTCTTCCCTGAACTTCTTGCCGCGAGTGGTTTCGGTTACCAGGCGGTTGTAGTCAGGGGTGGTATCGCCGATGACCTGCACCGCACCGTATTTTTCCAGGCTGATCTTGCCGCCGTATTCCTCGATGTGATCGGAATCCGGGTAGACATGCACGAAGGACGGCACATAACGGGAAGCGAAGCCCATGCGCATTTCCTGGCTTTCGCCGCTGTGCGGATAAGAGGCGTGCATCAGGGTCGACCAGAAGATGATGAACTGACCGGCTTTCATCTGGATCGGCACGGCGCTGGCTTCGTCAGGCTTCCAGTTCTCGTCGATCTGCAACTGGCGATAGTCGTAGCCGAAGAAACCACGTCGTACGCCATCCTTGACCACCGAGTTGGAGGTTTCCGGCGAGTAGCTCATGCGCTTGGTTTCGTCGTAGTTCATGCTGTTCTGGGTGCCAGGAATGAACTGCAGGCAACCGTTGGCAATACTGACGTCGGTGAAGGCCGTCCATACGGTGATGGTGCCGCCGAACTCTTCGTTTTCCGGCCAGATGATCTGCGGCTTGCCCGAGGCGTTGGCGAAGGTGTCTGCCTGATGCCAGTCGGTGCCTTCATCGCCGGGGTATTTCGGGAAGAACTCGGTGCGCCAGCACAGTACGTCCGGGCCCAGAATGCTTTGTATGCGGTCGCAGATTTCCGGACGGCCGATATGCTCGGCAAGGAAGTCGTCATCGAGGTGGCGGTCGTAGTTGGCGATGTTGGTGCCGCCGGAGATCGCGTCCAGATCCTGATAGGCCGCATGGCTGCGATCCAGCAGACGCAGGCGCAGGCGTTTCCAGGTTTCCTTCATTTCGTCCTGGTCATAGGCCGTGAAAGGACCGATGAAGCCGTTTTTTTCGAATGCGGCGCGTTCTTCCTTGGAAAGGTGGAATCGCTTGATTGCTGTTTCAGACATGTGCGTGTTCCTTTTCGGTCAATTAGCGTTGGCAAGGGAGGTGCGAATGCTGTCGGCAAGAACCTTGGCAGTGGCTCCGTTCGCGAGAGCGCCAGGGTTGAGGTCGACCTTGTAGTGAGCCTTGAGCAGGCTGAGGGAGCGGATCAGGGCCAGCGAGGTGCCGCCGTGATCGAAGAAGTCGTCGTTGAGGCCAATACCCTTGAGGCCGATGTCATCGGACCAGACCTTGAGTACATGCAGCTCCTGTTCCGACAGGTTGCCCTGCTCGGTTTTGGCAAGGGAGTTGCGAATGCTGGCGGCAAGAACCCTGGCAGTGGCTCCGTCCGCAAGAACGCCAGGGTTGAGGTCGACCTTGTAGTGAGCCTTGAGCAGGCTGAGGGAACGGATCAGGGCCAGCGAGGTACCGCCGTGATCGAAGAAATCGTCGTTCAGGCCTATGTCCTTGAGGCCGATATCGTCGGACCAGACCTTGAGTACATACAGCTCCTGTTCCGACAGGTTGCCCTGATCGGTTGTGGCGCTGGTGTGCTCAAGCGTTGAGGGCAGTTGCTGTTTGTCGATCTTGCCGTGGGCGGTGACCGGCAGTGCCGCAAGGCCAATGTAAGTCGAAGGACGCATGTAGTCCGGCAACTGTTGCGCGGCCAGTGCCGCCAGTTCACTGCGCAGTTCCTGGGTCACGGTCTGCGAGCCATCGCTGGGAACGACGTAGGCTACCAGGCGAATATCACCCTGACCGTAGTCATACGCGGTGACGTGGCTGGCGGAGATGCTCTTGCTCGATTGCAGAGATGCTTCGACTTCGCCAGCCTCGATACGGAAACCGCGAACCTTGAGCTGCTGGTCACTACGTCCGGCGTAGAGGTATTCGCCATGCTCGTCGAGCTTGAGCAGGTCGCCGGTGCGATAGGCTCGGATGCCGCTGCCTGGCAAGGTTACAAAGCGCTCGGCCGTCAGGCCCGGACGATTCAGATAGCCTAGGGTCAGCCCGGCGCCTTCGATATACAGCTCGCCGATTTCGCCTGTGTTCACCGCTTGCTGTTTTTCATCCAGCAGGTGCAGGGTCCAGCCATCCAGCGGTTTGCCGACAGACACTGTGGCCGATGCTTCGAGGTCCTGAGCGCGTACCCGTTTGTGGGTCGTATGTACGGTGGCTTCGGTGATGCCATACATGTTGATCAGGGCTGGCAGCGCGTCACCATGACGTTCGACCCACGGACGCAGCACGGTCGCCGGCAATGCTTCGCCACCGAATACCACGTAGCGGAGCGACAGACGTTTGCTGGCCTGACTGTCTGCTTCGTCAAGACCGCGGAAGGCCGACGGCGTCTGGCTCAGGACGGTGACCTGATTGCTGATCAGCCACTGCCTGAAGGTTTCAGGTGAGCGGGAGATTTCGTAGGGCACGACGGCAACCTGGCCACCGTGGGCGAGAGCCCCCCAGATTTCCCAGACCGAGAAATCGAAGCCGATGGAATGGAACATCGACCAGATATCGTTGTGAGTGAAATGGTAAATGCGTTGGGTGCTTTCCAGCAGGCTGCTCACGTTGGCATGGGTTACCAGCACGCCTTTGGGTTCTCCCGTGGAGCCCGAGGTGTAGATCACGTAGGCCGGAGCCTGAGACGCATCGGCGCTGCTGGCCTTGAACTCGCCAGGATTCTTTTCTGCCAGCAGCTCGTTCAGGAGCAGCACTTGCAGTGAAGGCGTCTTGGGAATGCTGCACAGATTACTGGTGCTGACGATCAGTTGCAGACCGCTGTCCTGAACGATGTGCTCGATGCGTTTTGCAGGGTAGGCCGGATCGACCGGGACATAGGCACCGCCGGCCTTGAGAATGGCAAGCAGGGTAATGACCAGATCGACATTACGTTCCAGGCACAGGCCGACCAGACTGCCGTCCTTGACGCCGCGTTTGCGCAAGCTGGCTGCCAGCGCCGAAGATGCTGCGTCGAGCTCTGCGTAACTGACGGCTCGGGTTTCATCGGATAACGCTGTTCTTTCGGGAAACTCTCTGGCCCTGGCACTGAACAATTCGTGCAGCAAGGCGCCGGGTCGCAGTGGGGCTGACAGCTTGTCTGCCCCTTCGCCTGTCGGGTTGATCGGCATGAATAACACTCCTGTTTGATAACAAGTTGCAGTGCGCTGGGCGCATTCGAAACCAGGTTCTGCAGCCCGTACCGAAGAGTTGTGAGGTACTTGCGAACCGCTCGTATTTGCGCAGCGGAGGCATTTCAGCACCCATCCCGCAAAGGTGTCTGTCGAGGGAAATGGGGACAGTCGGTGACACAGCGAAAGGGCCGCAATGTCCCTGATTGCGGTGACAGACAGGCATGTCCTGCGATGCTTACATGCTGGCGCAAAGCGTGCCGGCAAGGGAGGTTTCTCGAACGGGCACGACCCTCGATATTCATCGCCCGGGAGTTATGCATGAACCTTGAAACCATCGATTTGCCTGCTGGTATGCAGCCGGAAACTACGGAGTCATTGCGCTGGCCCGACAGCCACGGTGACAAAAAGGTGCGCCTGTCGCTGCTGGATCCCGCCAGCAGCCTGCCAGTGGTGATAGAGCCTGCCGGAGCCGGGCTGGAGCCGTTGGCCTGGGCCGCAGAAAACCGTGAAAGCATCGAAGCACTGTTGTGTCGACACGGAGCGATTCTGTTCCGGGGTTTCGGCCTGGATAGCGTGCCCCTGTTCGAGAGTTTTGCCGAAGCATTGTCTCCGGGCTTGCATGGCGGGTACGGCGATCTGCCGAAGAAGGAGGGCGGTCGCAATGTGTATCGCTCCACGCCTTATCCCGAGCGGGAAATGATCCTCTATCACAACGAAAGCTCACATCTGGAAAGCTGGCCACGCAAGCAGTGGTTCTACTGTGAGCTGCCCTCGAAAGTGGGTGGCGCCACACCGCTGGTGGACATCCGCCAGATGCTGCTGCAACTGCCTGGCGAAGTGGTCGAGAAGTTCGAGCGCAAGGCGTTGCGTTACATCCGTACCTTTACCTCGGGTGTAGAACCCAGCTGGCAAAGCTTCTTCGGCACCGACAAGCCCGAAGTGGCAGAGGCCCGATGTCGCGAACAAGGGACGGCGTTCGAGTGGCTGGATGCCGACACCCTGCAGATCCACACCCATTGCCCGGCGGTCATTCATCACCCGGTCACCGGGCAGGCGGCCTTTTTCAATCAGGTCCAGTTGCATCACCCGTTCTGCCTGGGTGAGGAAATGCGTGAAGACCTGTTCGATATGTTTGGTGAGGACCGCCTGCCGCGTATGGTCAGCTACGGCGATGGCACTCCGATCGAAGATGACGTCATGGCGCTGGTCGGCGAGGCCTATGAGGCTTGTGCTGTGCGGTTCCAGTGGCAGAAGGGTGATCTGATCATGCTGGACAACATGCTCGCGGCACATGCCCGTGACCCCTATGAAGAGCCGCGGCTCATCGCTGTGGCCATGGGTGAGATGACCACGCGGGATGCCGTCTGGCCGAGCAAATGATTGGCGCTTGTACTCGGAGTCCGGGACAGCCGCGAGCTGACTCGTCCGTACACTGGCTGTCCTGATCTTTCACTGTTTTTCCCGAACGTGCTGGCGCCCATGCGTCAGCGATTGGTAATCGGTACTGCCATCTGGCCCGTCCATCCAAGGATATTGAGCAATGAGCAACGAGCAAGAGAAAAAGCCCAGTCCGGGTTCGATCATGCGCCTGTTATGGCGCAGCCATCCCTGGCTGACCCTCTTTACCCTGGTGACCGGTGTCATCAGCGGGGTCGCTTCGATTGCAGTGGTCAACGTGATCAACCAGGCCATCCACATGGAA
Source organism: Pseudomonas cichorii (assembly GCF_019719005.1). Lineage (GTDB taxonomy): Bacteria > Pseudomonadota > Gammaproteobacteria > Pseudomonadales > Pseudomonadaceae > Aquipseudomonas > Aquipseudomonas cichorii_E. The sequence continues at coordinate 1,654 of NZ_JAIGPJ010000022.1, read as the reverse complement.
GGCTCGCGGACCCATGTGTTGTACTGGTTTATCGGTCTGAGCGCCGTCGCGTTCATCTTTCGCAATGCTGCGGCGTTCTTTCCGGCTTATGCAAGCATGCACATCATGACCCGGCTGCGCATCGCGCTGTGCCGCAAGATTCTGCGCACGCCTCTTGAAGAAGTGGACAAACGCGGCCCGGCCAATGTGCTGACCATGCTCACCAATGACATTCCCCAGCTCAATACCACTCTGGTCGTGATGCCTACGGTGCTGGTGGAAACCACGGTGTTTCTCTTTGGTATCGCTTACCTGGCCTACCTGTCCTGGGTGGTGTTTGCGGTGACGTTGTCACTGATGTTCATGGGCGTGGTGCTTTATCTGTATTTCTTCAGCAGTGGCGTGAAGGTGTCGAGCCGGGTGCGTGACGAATTCACCTCGTTCAACGAATACACCCATGCGCTGGTGTTTGGTCTCAAGGAACTCAAGCTCAACCGTATTCGCCGCAACTGGTTCAGCCGCTCGGCCATCGATGCTTCCTCGACCCGAGTGGCGCGTTTCAACTTCATAGAGCGCGTCTGGTTCACGGCCGGTGACAACGTGGGGCAACTCACCCTGTCAATACTGCTGGGCTGTTTGCTGTTCGCCGCGCCGAAAGTAGCAGCCCTGGACCCCTCCGTGCTCACAGCCAGTATTCTGGCCGTGCTCTACATCATGGGGCCGCTTTCTCTGCTGGTGACCGCTATGCCGATTCTGGCCCAGGGGCGTGTGGCAAGCAGCCGGCTGGCGGACTTCGGCTTCAGTATCAATGACAAGCACCCGCAGGTTGTGGAAGCGGAAGCGCCCAAATTGCTGCACTTCCCGCAGAAAGCCTGGAATACCATCTCGCTCAAGGGCATAAAGATGGATTACCAGAATGCCGATGCAGGTTCGGGCTTTGCCCTGGGGCCTGTTGACCTGGACATTCACGCAGGAGAGCTCATCTATATCGTAGGCGGCAACGGGTGTGGCAAAAGCACCCTGGCCAAAGTGCTGTGCGGTCTTTATATCCCGCGCCAGGGCCAGGTACAGCTCGATGGTGTAGACGTTACCGACAAGAATCGCAGCGATTATCGAGACATGTTCTCGGCGGTATTCTCTGACTTCCATCTGTTCAACCGCCTGATCGGTCCTGACGAGAAGGAAGCGAGTAGTGCGCTGGCGCAAAAGTACCTGACAACTCTGGGGCTGGCGGACAAGATCAAGATCGAAGGGCACGGTTACTCGACGCTGAAGGCGCTTTCCTATGGCCAGCAGAAGCGCCTGGCGCTGGTCTGTGCCTACCTGGAAGACCGCCCGCTCTACGTCCTCGATGAATGGGCTGCGGATCAGGACCCACCCTTCAAGCGATTCTTCTACGAGGAACTGCTGCCTGACCTGAAACGCCGTGGCAAGACGATCCTGATCATCACTCACGACGATCAGTACTTCCAGCTGGCTGACCGCATCATCAAGCTGTCCGACGGCCAGATCGCTTCTGATGTTCACTGTGGTATTCGCGATAAGCAGGCCTGAGGCTTGCGCCTCTTTGGCCCGGCCTTTTGGCCGGGCTTTTTTTCGGGAGGTGTCCCGTCCTGAATAAGGTTTACACCTTCTAACTTCTTTTCAGGAAGGTGCAATGGACACGGGCGCGAAG
>NZ_JAIGPJ010000021.1:0-100107 GCF_019719005.1 Pseudomonas cichorii | reverse complement strand
GGAACGGGGGCAGCGCCGTTGTTGCCGGGGCCGTTGAAGCAGGCGGATGCGGATAAGGCCGGGAAACTGCTGATCCCGGCACAGCGTCAGGCATTGATGCAGAAGAAGCCGATTTGTGCGGTATGCGAACAAGCCAAGCTGGAGGCATCAAATGCTAAAGCCTGACTTGCCTCTAAGTGGCAGCCTACCCCGCGACCTGCCGTGGCGAAAAAACGTTGCTCTACTGCTGGATGGCGTCAGTGTCGAAAAGTTACCTCAAAAATTGTATACGTGGTCGGACTCTCCTGATTTCGAGCCTCTTTATCTCGGGACGCGCTGGTCAGCGTTGAACGATATTTCGCCGACCCTCATACGCCTGAGTGGACAGAACGATCCGGTTTTTCAGCAGTTTCTGGCGCACGCCGACAAGGAATGGGGCTATCTGGTTTTCAGTGACCAACCCTGGAGTAACATGCTGGATCACTTTCGCTGGCTGACCAGCGTTACCCATCCACAAGGCGCAGAAGTACTGCTTCGTTTAGCTGACCCCGCAGTAGCGCATGCCTTGCTTGATCAAGCGAAGCACCTTAATGACGCGACATTGTGGGGACCTTGTCTGCAAATAGTGACGGCAGACGCAGCCTTGGGATGCTGGCACCAGCACCATCGTCCCGCCAATGCACCCGTCACTTCGCATGCCAAACCTTACCGGCTGAACGACTCACAAATCACACTGCTGGATGAGGTCAACTTCAGATCCGTTGTCATGCGGCTGGACCAGCATCTGTATGAATACTTCCCAGCGTTCCAGACAGAACTGCAAACACTGGAGCGCTGGAAATACCTGAACGAACTCGCATCACAATCTTATGAAAGAGGGTTTTGCAGCGAGTTCGAAATCACTCTCTACGCAAATATCCACGGTTTTCTCGGGAAAATGGCATTGGCAGAGCACCCGGATCTCGATGACTTGCTTGCATCGACTTCAGAGCAAACGCCTGTACAACGACTGGAATACGTAGCCAATATCGCCAAGGAAAGGGCTGAAAGCCTGCAAAGGAATCCAGGATGACTACCCCGACACCCTCAGGGAAAAACCCTAACAACGTTAGCGTAAGCCGCGATGACGCCAAGAGCTCCACGGGCACCTGCCCACTGATGAAGGGCAAGATCCAACTGGTACCTTTGCGCTATGGATTGGTGAACGGCACAGCACTGGATCCGTCGAACGAAATCCCCGTGCCATACAAACTTGGTACTCGTCCACTGGGCATACGTCTGTTACGCGATGGCTGGCTCTATGTGATCGACAGTCAGAACGACGAACTGTCAGAGTATCGAATCATTGACGGTCTGGTCAGCGCGATGCTGTGGCAAGGGGCTGATGTACAAAGTGACACACGGGATCAGCCGATCAAGAAACCTGTCTTGACGTTTTCAACACGCAGTACCCTATATATCACGTACTCAGAAATTCAGTGGACAGCAAAGAAATGCCATCAGGTGCTCAAGGATAAATCCGAGCGCAAGCTTTTCATGCAGGCCGTCGACCTGAGCAAGGCTAATTGTGAAACTGGAGGGCCGAGCCTGCTAACGCCTGCTCTGGCTGAGCGCTGGCTGGCTGAAGTAGCAACCGCTCGCGTGCAGAACGAGCAAAAAGCGAAAGACGAAGCGGCACTCAAGGCTGACGTTGATGCGCAAAATGCTGAACGACGCAAGCGAAATGAGCCACAAATACAGGTGACCACGCTTGAGTCAGTCACTGTCCATGCTACTCCGGAAAATGAACGCAAACCCTATTTGTGGGAAATTCCTGAGCGCTTTCGCGAAACGTCGATGACTCCACTGAGTAGCTGCATCGAAGCGGAGTACCGGCAAGATGTGCTGTATTTGGTGGTAGACGATCATATCGGTGTACTTCGCGATCTTGCCAACTATCAGGATCAGGTTGTCGAGTGGATCAGCACATGGGCCAATGGCGGACCCCAAGAGGGTGCCAACGAGCGCGACTACCTGCTGGCCTGCTATATCGAATCGCTGACTCAACTCACACAAGGGGACATCAGCGGGCTGGCTGATGCAAGTGACGACCCCGGCATCAAACGGATGCTCGGTGATCTGGAGAAACGCAAAGATCCTGAGAAAAGCACTACGCGTCAGGCCATGCTCGAATACCTCAACAAAGGTGGGCTGATGGCCCCGCCGAAAGGAAGTCCGGTACCACCAGAACTTAACAGGCAGCAAAGGGAAATTTTCAACGACCCCATGTATCAAGAGTCCGTGGCCAGTACCATGGCAGTAAATAGAGCCCTGGAAGATACTGAGCGCCGCTATTACACGCGGGAACACTTCAAGACCTCTCCGCAAGACTTCGTCGAGACACACTTTGAAGCCCTGATTAAACTCGGTAAAGAGCAAGATCGGCGGATAAGGGATGTACTCAAGGGAGCCAAGATGGGCCAACGAGGCGTCAATGACCTGATCGACCGTGAGGCCATGGACAATGCCCTTTTTGAGCACAGGGCATCACTCACGCGCTGGAACAAATTACTCGACCAGATTACTGCAGATCGAACAACAATGATTTGCACCGGCCGCTTTCATAAAAGTGCTTGGTACTACGACCCCAAAAACACCAAACAGGTGGGTCAGGCTTTTACAACAGAGTATGCATGCCTGAAAGACTTTTGCCGAAGCGATGAAGCCTGCGACTCGGCTCTCAAGTACCTTGAAGAAAAACCGCAATTCAGTCGCCCCATGTTTTATGCGCTGCCTTATAGCGAACAGACGGCTGTATGGGTTCAGTATGCTTTCGCCCAAACTGCTGGCATTACCCTGTTTAACAACTTACCCGAACACCTCAAAAGCCTCAAAGAAATTGAGGAACACCGTTTGCCGGCCCTTGATCAGCTTCCGGAAGATACTCGTGCGGTAGCCGACGCAGCACAGCAGACCATGAGCCCGGCTCTGAAACGTGGTATGGAAAAAGTTCTGGCTGACTTTGATCAGGTGCTCAAGGGGCAGGCCATGCCTGATCTTGATCAAATGTTCCGTCGTTTGCCCAAAGCCTTGCCAACTCGAATTCTGGATGCGGCGAAGCGCGAGGGAGTGACCTTTACCGTGGCGTCGGACGCTGAGAAGGAAGCACTTAGAAGCACCCTCAAAGACTTGTTCGAAGAACGGGAACATTTGAAGACCCTGACTCGCAAACGCGAAGTCGCAAAAGGTAATGCGGGCCACAAGTCGCCAGGAGCTCTGCAACTCCAGGCCGATATACAAATAGCTAAAAAACAGCTGGAAGGCACCGAGGCCAGACTGGCGGGTGCGCTCAGCCCTATTGGCGACTTACCGGACAACAGTGTCCGGCTGTATGGAGCAACGCCTGTACGCGCAGGCATTACTGTTGTATTTCCTGCGGCGAATCATCAAGAAATATCAGGCTTGATGAAAAACTTCCGAAGTGGTGTAAAGGCTGCGCCGAAACAGAATCTGATGGGGGATGGTGCAGCATTACTGTTGTTTTTTGCGCAGGCGTTGAACTTACGGCAAGTAGCGATAGAAACGGCCAACCAACCCAAAGACAAACGTGTATTGCTACCTGTCATCAGTGCAGCAGTTTCCACTGGTGCCGCAGGTTTTGCTGCAGCTCAGGGGATAGTCGATACGGCATTAACTGCTCGTAGCTCACTTCTGGCAAAAGGTTTGCAAAATAATGCAATAGAACATCTTTATGTCCAGATGGGCAAGTTACATATTGGCTTGGGAGTCACGACCTACGGACTTGGAATAATCGCAGCTGCTATAAGCCTCAATAATTATCAAAACAGTTGGGAACAAGCTGTCCGCAGCGGAAACGAGGGTGCTCAGACAGGAGCGATGATGTCAATGGCTGGTTCAGGGGGGTTGCTGGCCAGCAATGCATATGGGATAGGCAATACGCTCCAAGCAACCTATACCGTACTTGCAGCCGAGCAAGGTGCCGCCAGAACCGCCGCATGGGCAATATCAGGAGCCCGGCTATCGAGCGTGTTTTTCCGTGCGAACCTGGCAGGTGCCTTGTTTACCGCACTGGAGTTGGGTGGCAACTTTATTTACAACTACTACAACACCAGTTCGCATGACCAATGGCTACAGAGTACACCGTGGGGGCAGGATACGAGCAAACGCAAGTCTCTGAGACTGGCTGAATACCAACGCTCCCTCATAGAGATAATGCAGACACCTTCTGTGCAGGTAGGCCGTATCGAGCACGACTCTTGGTGGAAAAATCTGTTGCTGAGAGCCAAAATCGGCGATATCCATCTGCTGTTACCCGGGCTTGATACAGGCGCATTCCTGGCACCTCTGGCAGGCAAGTCTAGTTATCAGTTGAAAATCGGGGCATACCGCATTAATACAATTATTATGGACAGGGCGCGGACCACTGAACACTGGGAAATTCTTAGTGAGCCTGTCGTCGCAAGATTACGCCGTATAGAAGACAACCAAGTGGTTCTCTGCGTAGGTTACCCAGAGACTAATGAACGGATTGTAGGCTCATCTGGTGAGGAGTTGATGCTGGTTGTAGCTATTCAAAGCACTAGCCCCAATGGGCAGCCTCAGCAGAGAACACACTATATTCGTCTTGATCCAAGGGGAACTGGTGCCTTCCCCGCAGTTGATCGAGTCCCACCTCCCCCTCACGCGCCTCTGCTACAAGTAGAGCCACTGATGCTGGAGCTTTCTTCGCATGCCTAAAAACCTTGATGTAGAACCTATCGATCCTGCTGCAACGAAATTGCACCGTGCAGGAGATGTCGAGCGGTTTCCTTCTGGTAGCACGACATATTTAGCACCCTTGCCGCTGCCCACCGACGTCCCCCCACACAGCCCTTATGTGAGCGACCTGAATGATACGTATCTGGATTTCGGCGGCGGCAAGCCTCAAGTGTTTTCATGGCAGATGACACTGGGCGGTCCTTTTACTATTGCAGTCTTAATAGTCTTGGGTATTCCGCTGGCTGTTGGACTGATTGTTGCTACAAGCGGAGTTGTGCTGACTGAAGCTCTGGAGTTCAGTAGAGACCTTTTTCTTGCTGCTCGCGAACTAGCTATCGGGATGTTTCTGTTAATTTTGAGCATCGGCCTTGCCGTATGGATCTACAACCATAAAAGGTTCACACAAGTCATTCCAACCCGCTTCAATCGTCAACGCCGTGAAGTGTGCTTCATGCCTACGGGCGCAGAAACTCCGGTTTTCGTACCCTGGGAATCACTCTCCGCCTGGGTGGTTCAAGCACAAGGTGCCACACAGTATGGGGTCCGGCGACAGTACGGGATGGGCATGGGGTTCGAGCATGAGGGCCAGTTGGTCAGCGTCGAATTCGTATGCGGCGGTCTGCCATTGGCAATCGCACACTGGGAAGCCGTACGCGCCTACATGGAGTACGAGGTTCACGACCTGAAAAGCATTCAAGACCCCATGGATCTGCAAGGCCCCAACGACCCGCCCCATGAAGGGATGCACACGTTCCGAAATGCTCACGCCCGTCTGTATCGCCGGATTCGTGCAAAGGAAGTGGGTTGGGTCTATGCGTTCTTTTGGTACCTCTACCATGTCATGACGTTCTGGACGCTGCCCAATATGATCGTTGAATGGGAAGTGCGGCGTATCGCCAAAGTAGGACGCAAAGCATTGCCTGAAGCCATGCGCTCATGGTCTGAGCCATTGCCAGAAGAACAATGGGCAAAGCCCAGTGATGATTTAAAGCGCCTGAGCCAGCGGGTCAAAGTAATGAAAGAGCAGAAGCCACAGCGCTCAATCACAGACATCTTCGCAGAGGTTTATCTGACAGAAAGTAGTGTAAAGAAACAGGGGTGATGCTTTAGCGGTCTATGGAGACAAGCGCAGATGACGGGCAGGGCTTACCGGCTTGTTCGCGCATAAATTCTCCTACGATGTCTGCACATTTTGGTTGAATTCATGCGCGAACAACACAACGAGATACTCACGACCTGCCCAACACTCCATACAACTCCGGCCGTCGATCATGGAAATAGGGCGTGATCGCTCGCGTGCCTTCCAGCAATGGTTTGTCCAGCTCACTGACCCTCAGCGTTTCATCCCGCGCCGCCAGGGCCGGGCGGCTGCCGTCCGGTGCGCAAATACTGCTTTGTCCACAGTAATGAATCTCGCCCTCGCTGCCACAGTAATTGGCATACACCACATAACACTGGTTCTCGAACGCCCGCGCCCGCACGGTAATGTCACAGACGAAATCGTAAGGCTCCATGTTTGCCGTGGGCACCACAATCAGTTCGGCACCGGCGAGCGCCAGACGACGAGTGTTTTCGGGGAACTCCACGTCGTAGCAGATCAGCAGGCCGAGACGCCAGCCATCAAGCGTCACCACCGGAAAGTCATCGCTGCCCGCCGTGAACATCGATTTGTCCAGATCACCGTACAGATGGGTCTTGCGATAGTTGGCCAGGCTCTGTCCGTGGCTGTCGAGCAGTTGCGCCGCGTTGTAGATATGCCCGTCACTGCCGAGTTCGGGATAGCCATACACAATCGCGATCCCGTGGTTCCGGGCAATGGTTGCGACACGAGAAGCTGCGAGCCCATCGACCGGTTGCGCCAGTTTGCGGGCCGCTTCTGCTCCGATGTTGTAACCGGTCAGGAACATCTCCGGGCAGACCAGCAGGCCAGCCTTTTGCTCCGCTGCGGCCCGCGCCTGCTGCTCCAGCCGTAACAGGTTGGCATCGATATCCAGCGGCAGGGGCGGGCATTGATAAAACGCGATACGCATGGCTGTTTTCCTCCTGAATCAGTCGGCCAGGGCGATGGGGCCGATCTCGTGGAAGACATCCCCCGGCCCCGGATTTTCCGGGAACGTCTTGCCGCCAAAGTGAGTCATGATGCCCCACACGGCGTTCAATGACGTCTGCACTGCGCCCTCGACCCAGGCGGGTGTCCAGGAAATATCGTCGCCGGCCAGAAACATGCCGCGGTGTTCTGCAGGCATGTCCTGCTGCATGAAGTGCGAGTACATCCGCTGGTTATAGCGGTAATGACCCGGCAGCGCACCTTTGAAGGCCCCGAGGAAATGCGGGTCGGCTTCCCATGAAATGGTGATCGGGTCACCGATGATGCGCGCGGAGATATCCACTTTCGGATAGATCTTCTTCAAGGCATCCAGCGCCAGTTTCACCCGCTTCTCGATAGGCTGCGGCAGCATCTTCAGGGCGTCGCTCATCCATGAATAGGACAGGCAGATCACACCCGGTTTGTCGTCGCCGTTATCGAACAGGTAAGTGCCTCGGGTCAGCCGGTCGGTGAGGGTCATGCTCATGAGGTCGCGGCCGGTTTCCGGGTCTTTGTCTTTCCAGAACGGACGATCCACCATGACGAAGGTTTTCGAGGACTGCATGTAGCGGGTGCGATCCAGGGCCATCCACATCTTTTGCGAGAACAGCGACTCTTCACACTCGATCTGGGTGGTCAGCAACCAGCTCTGGCAGGTGGTCAGCACCGCCGAGTAATGCCGCGTATCGCCCCAGTTGTCGGTGACGGCCAGGTTGCCGTCCTCGGCCCGCGCAATCCGCTTGACCCCGGTGCGTGGCGCGCCGCGATGCAGTGACGACAGGCTGGTGCCTTCAGGCCAGTGGGCACAACGCTCCGGTACATGACGCCAGATGCCCAGTGGAACCTGTTCCACTCCGCCCACGATCAGGTGCTGGTTCTCGTCGCAGTTGGTCATGACCACGCGGAAGATTTCCAGCATCGAGTTGGGGAAGTCCGAGTCCCAGCCGCCAGTACCAAAGCCTACCTGGCCGAACACTTCCCGGTGATAGAACGACAGCTTGGCGAAGGCTTTGGAGGTGGCGACGAAATCGTAGAACGTGCGGTCGTCCCAGAGCGGAACCAGCTTGTTCCACAGCTCCTTGAGACGCGGCACATCGCGGTCGCGGATGGCCTGCTGGATATCGGCAAACTGCGAGCCGCACTCCAGAGCATCCGCCCACGCATCAGCCACTTCCTGAAAAAGCGCAGGCAAGTCCGACAGTTTTTGTGCGTAGTAAGTCGTGCCTTCCAGGTCGATGACGGTACTGCCCGAAGCAGCCGTCAGCGGGTTGGGGAAGGGGCGGGACTCAAGGCCCAGCTTGTCGACGTAGTGATAGAACGCGGTGGACGATACGGGAAAGCGCATGCCGCCCAGTTCCGCGATGATGCCTTCGGCACCCTCGAACGCCTGGGAGCGCAGGCGGCCACCCATTTTCGAGGCTTCGTAAACCACAGGTTTGAGGCCCAGCTTCATCAGTTCATAAGCCGCCACCAGCCCGGCGATACCGGCACCAATGATCGCGACTTCCTTGCCGTGGTTTTCTGCCGGAATGCTGCCCAGGCCTGCCGGATGCTCGATCCAGTCATCAAAGGGAAAAGGAAAGTCAGGGCCAAAAATGGTGATCGGCTTTTTGCCGTCCTGGGGATGACGATTGTTTTTCATGACAGACCTTGATTCGGCTACAGCGAAAACCACAGTCTAGATAAGCGCGAGTACGTTAATAAGACGCAAAGTGTCGTCGTTATGATTTGATTTTGTTCGATATGACGATGGTGGCGGTCACTTTGTCGATTTGAGCTGCGCAAGCGAGCCAGTGATGTCTGGCTCGCGGGTGCGGCTGTGTCAGGATTCTATGGCGGGAAGTTGTTGCTCTATCACGCCAAGCCATCCCATACCCGGCCAGGTTTCAAAACCGGGTGTCAGTGCATAGCCCTGAATGGCTTGAGCCTGCTGGGTGCTGTAACCGCTTTTGTGCCCGGTTCTGGTCTGTAGCTGGATGGGTTCGCCGAGCAGGCTTTCTGGGTCCGAGCTGGCAATGATCCGGTGGTTGGCGTCGACCATCATGACCCGGCTGCGCGCGCGCTCTTCATCACTCAGACGAACGCCGTCAATCACGGACCTGGCCTGGCTCTGCCAGTCGAAGAAAATACCGATGACGCCGACGACGGGGCTATGAGAACCGGCATTGCTGCGCACTGCCGCACTGAACGCGCATGTCTGCGAGTTGTTCAATAGCGGCTCTACAGTCACTTGCCCCGCGTAGTACTGATCGCTGGAGCTGTGACGCAATGCATTCTTGAACCAGGGCTCTTCGGCAACATTGGCCCCCATGACTTTCTCATAAGTGCCGGCACGGCCACAGGCAACCACTCGTCCTGTCGTGTCGGCGACCCATATGTCCAGGTAGACGGTGTAGCTGTCCAGAATGATGCCCAGACGTTTGCTGGCATGAGCGCATGTCTGCGGTGTCTGAGTGGTCAGCATGTCGACCAGCGAGGCATCCGTGGCCCACCAGCGGACGTCACATGTTCGTTCGTACAGGTTGCGGTCGATGATTTCGATCATGTTCAGGGACAGGTCGGCCAGGCGCTGGCCGCGCATGTCGAAACACATGCTCTGGCCCAGTTCGATCAACTGATTGACCGAGGCTTGCAAGTCATGAGTCAGGGCACCTGCGATCTTTGAAACACGCTCGGAGATATTCTTGACCTCTTCGGCCACGACCGAAAAACCTTTGCCTGCGCTACCGGCATGGGCCGCTTCGATCAGGGCATTGATTGCCAGCAGGCGTGTCTGTCGGGTAATCACTTGAATATCGCTGACGCCCCGATTGGCTAACGCCTCTACTTCTTTGGACAGGATGACGATCCGCTCTGGCTCAATCATTTTCGTTCTACTTGAAAAATGTGGGAGTGGCGGCAGAGTTCTCAAAGCTCGAGAGGGTGAAGCTGAAAAAGGGCCTGTTGGCCCCTGTCTATAGTTGTCCCTGATTTATTATTTATTGATGGCGTCCCTGATACGTGCAAATTATCTGAAAACTATCAGTAGTGTCACCTTGCCTGTATTTAGTTTTGATTATTATTCAGTAATGTCGCAATAAGGTAGGCGGACGTCGTAATCGGGTTTTTAAGGAGAAGTAGTTACACACTTTTCATACTGATCAGCCCATTGCAGAAGTCTGATCAAACAGCATGACCACGATCAATCTTGCTGCTGAGAATGATCGAAGTGGTGGTCTTTTCCACACCGTCGATACTGCCGATCAGGTCCAGCAACTGGTCCAGTTGTTCAGGCGAATCGGTGCGCAGCCAGGCGACATAATCGAACTCGCCACTGACGGCGCATAACTGCTGAACCTGCGCCAGAGTGCTGAGCCGACGCAGCACCTCTTTGCCCGAGCGAGGCTGGACGGTAATGCCCACGTAGGCCTGCAGGCCCCCATCAACGACCCGCTGGCTCAGGCGCACGCCATAACCGGTAATGATCTTGGTACTTTCCAGGCGAGCGAGGCGTGAAGTGACAGTGGTGCGGGCAATCCCCAGTTGCCGAGCCAGCATCGCCACGCTTTCCCGTGCATTGAGTTGCAGGGCTGCAATCAACTGGCGGTCGATATCGTCCAGAGTGAGAGGGCGGCTATCGGACAAAGTGCTCTCCTTCAAAATTTCCAGCGCCTGGCGGTCTTGGACAGGCGCTCTTGCAGGCCGTCGAGGTTGTGCGCCAATTGTTGGGTCATCAAGTGATAACCGGTCAGCTCGGCAGGTATTGCAGATTCGGTGGCCGTTGTTTCGGATTGCCGCGCCAGACGCTCGGTCGCACCGGTTTGCAGGGCGCGGGCCATGCCGATCAATTGCCTGCGGATCTGGCGGTAGTCGGCGTCCATGGAGGTTTTCAAGGCTGCGCCTGCGGCCTGATCGAGATCGGCAGGACGAATGTTGGAAAGGATCTCCAGCGTGCTCAGGCACATCCGGAAATGGCCCTGGATCGCATCCAGCTCGACCATGGAAATCTTCACTTCCTTGGACACCGACGGTAGCAGCGAGCGCAGTTGCAGCATCGTGGCGTTGAGTCGTGCGGTCAGCTTCAAGTGCTCATCGGCACTGATCGGCTCACCCTGATGGATGCGCCCGTACACCTTGGCGCAATCGCGCAGACCGCTGGCCAGGTTGTAGCGCCAGGAAAAGACCGCATACAGCGGCAAGGCAAAGGAGAAGGCCAGGGCCAGCGCGATACCGATCATGATATCCAGCGTTCGCCACAGACCATCACTGATCGGGTTGACCCCGTGTCCGGCCACGATAAACAGGGTGATTGCCGACAGCAGCGCGGTATAACCGCCCTTGCCGATGGCGTGATAAGCGAAGAATCCGCACATCACGGACATGATCACGTAAGTCAGCAACGGGATTTCCAGATACCCCTGCTGCACCACCACAAACAGCCCAAGGCCTGCGCCAATCAGTGTTCCGTATGCGCGCTCCACGGACTTCTTGCCGATATTGCCATGGTGCTGCAAACCGCCGATCACGATCAGCATCGTCACCGAAGCCCACTCGCCATGGGGCATGTTCAGGCCGGACGTCAGCAGGATCGACACCAGCAGCCCGACCACGATACGTGCCGCATGAATCAGCCGTGCATGCCGGTAACGGCGATACGGATCAAGCACAGGGCGCAGAACAGGGCGGAGCCAGGAAGGGATGAAAACAGAGCGCGAATTCGTCATGCGTTAAATGGCCGCGAGGTTGGGAAAGTGTCCATGCTTTGATGGTAGCGATGTCCAGTAAGCCACAACTGAAGGGGGAATTGTTTATTGCTTTGCCGCTTTGAGTCATTGTGACGGGTAGCAAGGACTCATGGAAAAAGCTGATGCCACATTTATCAATCACTCCGCTGGATGCTCTCCTCGACGAGCCGCGACGCATTTGTGTCGAAGGTCTGGCGGCGGGCCAACAGATAACCCTCATGGCAACGACCCGTCGTGGCGCAGGCCAGTCCTGGCAGAGCCATGCGACCTTTGTGGCCGATGCCCAAGGGATCGTCGATCTGCAGCGGGATGCGCCGATAGCGGGCGATTACGCTGAAATATCGGCCATGGGACTGCTCTGGAGCCAGCGCCCGTTGGGTGAGGCGAGCAAGGAAATCTTCCCGGATTCGGTGCTCGAACCGCTGCTGACCGAAGTCGCGCTGTCGGGCTGCGATCAATCCGTGACCATGATTCAGCGTCTCGCCGGGCCAGGCGTCAGCCGTCGCGATATTCGCGAGGACGGACTGGTGGGCACGTTATTCATGCCAGCAGGTGACGGACCGCATCCTGCCGTGATGGTCCTCAATGGCTCGGGTGGCGGCATCAACGAAGCGCGAGCGGCACTCTATGCGTCGCGAGGTTATGCCGCCCTGGCCTTGGGCTATTTCAAGGCGCCCGGTTTATCGGCCTACATCTCCAATACGCCACTGGAGTATTTCCAGCAGGCGCTGCTCTGGATTCGCCGCGAACTCAAACCGGCGAATGACTTCATCGCCCTGAGCGGCCAGTCCCGTGGCGGCGAGCTGGTGCTATTGCTTGGCAGCCTGTTTCCCGACCTGATATCCGCCGTGATCGGCTATGTTCCCAGCGCTCTGGTTCATGGCGGACAAGCTGCTGCTGACCCCGCCATAGGGCGCGACGGCCCCGCCTGGCTGTATCGCGGCCAGCCGCTGGATCACCTGTGGAACAACAATCGAACAGCCAATTGGGAGGCCAAGGACGCCGGACGTCGCAATGCCGAATCCATTCTCACGGCCCTCGACGATCCTGAAGCGGTAGCGCGTGTGGCCATCAAGGTCGAGCGAATCCGCGGTCCGGTCATTCTCCTGTCCGGCACCGACGACGCCGCATGGCCATCCAGCCTTTTCGGGCGCATGGTCGAGCAACGCTTGAAAGACCACCAACACCCATGGTCGGTGCAGCATCTGGATTTTCAGGATGCGGGGCATAGCATTCTTTTGCCTTACATACCGGCGACCTATGCCGATGATGGCAATCCGAGCGCGAATGCGCGGGCGAATGAGCAGTCGTGGTTGGGGGTGAAGAGGTTTTTGGAGAGGGCTACGAGCTAAAAGCGTGAGGTTTCAGGTTAAGGCTTGTCTTGACTCCGTTACAGTGATGCCCTGTAACTTAAACAAGACGCGCTTCCATGCCACGCCCGTTTTTGACTTTCTCAAGAGTCAGGTATACGTTACATTCAATATGAATTGTTACGTAAAGCGAACATGGATTACTCCCTGATCACCACGCGCCTCGGCGAGCAGATTCGCCAGCGTCGCCTCAACCGTGGGCTGACGCAGGCCAGGCTTGCAGCATTGGCTGCTGTCACCCGGCAAAAGGTCATCGCCATCGAGAAGGGCGATCTTTCAGTCGGTATGACGGCCTATGCACGAGTGCTGGGAGCTCTGGACTGTGAGTTCGCGGTCGTACCCGCTGTCATGCCCACGCTGGATGAAATTCAGGGAGTGTTTGACTGATGACGACCCTGCTGCAGGTTGCAACGCCAGAGGGGCAGAGTGGGAAGGTCCTCAGCATCGATGGAGACTATCTGTTCCGCGTCGTTTCGACCGGGATACCCAGCTCAATCCCATTGGCTTTGAAGACATGGCCGCACTGATGGGGCTACCGGCAGGGCAAAAGTACAGCAAGAGCTACTCGGCTATCGCCAAAGCGATCCGCCTGTTCTGCGCACCGGACCAGGTTCAAGATTCATTGGCGCAGTTATTCGCCATCGTCACCCTGAGCTGCATCGTCGGTAACGGCGATGCCCATCTGAAGAACTTCGGGCTGCTGTATTCCAACCCGGCCCAACGCGATGCGCGGCTCGCACCGGCCTACGATATCGTCAACACCACTGCCTATATTCCAGAAGACGTATTGGCGCTGGATCTTGTTGGCAACAAGTCGTTGTTTGCTTCACGGCAGGGGCTATTGGACTTCGCTCGGGTTTGTGATGTGGAGCAGCCAGAAAAGGTAATCAGTGGACAACTGCAAGCACTGGAGCAGGTTCTGGCTCGCTCAGACGGTCTTGCTGAACAGGCACCGAAGGTGGTCGCTGCGATCAAGAAATGTGCTGAGCCGTTTATGCAGACCTTCGGCTAGTGCATCGCAAGCCGCAAGCGTGTGCATCTTGCCCAGAGCAAGCCGCAGTACTTCTCATGGGGCATGCGTAACGGGCTGAGATGCCTACGAAAACAGGGGTGATTCAAGTAGTATTGCGCAAAATATATAGCCAGGGGCCACGAGCCTTGAGCCCGGCATTCACAATGTTCAGCTGAAAATACGGAATGCCGTACAGATACGACCCAGGGGATTTTTTATGTCTGCTCAACGTCACGAGGTCAGTGACACACCGTTGGTGACAGTGATCATCGCTTCCTACAATCACGCTCGCTACATAGAAGACAGCATCAATAGCGTCATCAACCAGACCTACCCGAATATCGAACTTCTGGTCGTCGATGACGGCTCCAAAGACGAGAGCCCGGAGCTCCTGAAGCAGCTTCAGGAAAAGCATGGTTTTGATTTGCGCTTTCAGGCCAACAAGGGCCTTGCCCGTACCCTCAATGATGCGATCGAGCGTGCGCGGGGCGAGTTGATTGTGCCGTTCGGCTCCGACGACATAATGTTTCCCCATCGTATTGCCACCCAGGTGGAATACATGAAGGACAAGCCCGAAGTGGGCATCTGCGCGGCCAACATCGAAACCATCGACCAGGACGGCAAGGTCATGGGCGAGCGGGAGCAGCGCAACCGCAATCTGGCATTCCGTCGTCTGGACTTCGACGACCTGTTCCTCAATCGCAAACCGGGACCGGCGTCAGCCACCTTGATGTTTCGCCGCGAAGCGCTGGACAAGGTGGGTGGTTTCAACCCTGAGATTCGTCTGGAAGATATCTATATCGAGCTGTCGATTGCTCGTGCCGGTTACTTTATCGACATTCTTGGCGAGGTCTTGGCGCAGTATCGTGACCATCCCAGCAATACCTTCAAGAATGGCCGGTTCATGGTGGACAACGTCTTGAAAACGTACGAGGTGTTCAGTGATCACCCGGAGTACGAGAGGGTGTGCATGAACTTTCGTAATTCCATGATGCTCAAGTATGCCAATCGCGATAAAGCACTGACCCGGGAAATCCTGGCGGACATCCCGGTCAAGTACTGGAACAGGAAAACCCTGCGCGGCATGTGGCGCCTGATCACTTCCTGAGTGCGTGTTCCTGCTTCCAGAGAATCAGCGACTGGGCGTAGATCAGCGCCATCGGCATCCAGATCAGGAACCAGTGCTCTTTCGGGCGTGACAAGAAGGCATTGCCTTCAGTCAGCCCGGAAGCAAATCCGAACACCAGCCAGGTCGCCGCAATGGTCACGGCGGCGTGACTGCGGTAGACCCAGCAAAAACGGATCGCCAGGCCATACAGCGTCATCCAGAGAGCCAGCCCCAGAATTCCGCCCGAATAGAGCACGCCCAGCTCCATATTGTGTGGATCGGCAAGATCGTAAGACAGACCTGGAATGACCACTGTCATCGATGTGCCGAAACCGTGGCCCAGCCATGGGTGTTCGCTGATCTGGCGCAGCGACTCCATCCATATCGCGGGCCGGTAGGACAGACCGCGTTGTGTGATTGCGTCGGGATAAATCACCAGAACAGCGACCAGGACAGCAAGGGCTGCCCCTATGGCCAACAGGCTGCGGTGCCGGTCACCCACAAGCAATAGCCAGCCCAGAGCGGCCGTCAGCCCGATCAAGGGCGTCCTTGATCCGGTTGCCATGATGGCTGCGCCAAGAAAAACAAGGCAGATAATCGGCAACGGGTTCCATGGCTTGCGCGCCTGAAACCATGTGGCCAGCCAGAAAGAAGCGAATGCGCCCAATACATGAGCGGTGAGCAACGGATTTTCGAGCACTCCGTAGCCATTCAGGCGGTTCTCGCCGGTCGGCATCTCGATAAACATGAAGTAGGCCAGTGACAGGCCTGCGACCAATGTGGCAAAGAGGGCCGAAAGGCGTGTGTACTGCTCCAGCCGTGCGGGGTAATGCAAGGCAATGATGCCGGTAGAAAACAACAGCAGCATGACGTACATCGGACGTTTGATCAGGCCTGGCAGATCATCCTCCGTCACGGCCCACGCAATGCTGATGAGGATATATACACTGAAGACACTGAAGGCTATGAATAGTGGATTACAGATGAGGGGCTTCAGCAAGCGTGGCTGCAGGACCAGCGTCAGAAAGGTGGGGAAGGCCAGGAAAATATAAAAAAGCTTGTGGTAGAGCGCTCGATCCCAGATCCAGAAAATTCCTGTCAGGGTAATCAGCCAGCCGAGCGGTAGTAAGTATTTGGTGATCAGGTTACTCAAGCGTTGGTTTCTACTCTCTACTGACACATCAACTGACATTTTTCGTGCCCATCTAAATAAGCCCTGTAATTGTATGCGATACGCCTCTGATTTATCAGGAGTATCTTGCGGGCTGTTTTTGGTCGGTGTTCCTGAAAACGGTGGGCCGTTGTTTTGTGTCAAAAAATCCAGGCAGCTATTCGTCTGTATAGCAGACCTGCGGTATTCCATCCCTGTACCTGCCAGTCATCCTCAACGTGACCGGTGCCCGTAGCTTACACGTCAGCGTGTGAAAAGTACGTGTGTCTTTTATTCAAAATCATTCCAAGTTCATCATCTGTATGGAGAAATCTCCAATTCAGGGAGGTTGAGAGGCTTCCATGAGGCGATTCGAGCGTCTCTGGCGCTGTAGGTTCCCGGATGGCTACGCAAGAGTGCCGGGAGCGCTGGACTGTGAGTTCTCGGTTATACCAGCTGTCATGGCTACGCTTGATGAAATGTGATGACGACCCTGCTGCTTGCAACGCCGGAGGGGCAGAGTGGAGACGCATGTGCAGTGCCCCTCTCTGCAAGAGACAGATGTTCTTGGTCACCTGTGTACATTGACCATCTGTTGGCGTATTTCGGCGGCGGTCTTGCCTTTGGTTTCCACCATCATGCCCGGAGCCTGGATCCTGGCAATATCCATATCGTTCAGGCCCAGGCTGCGCATGCCATCCACCCACCGCTGCAGACGTTCCGAAGCCGTATGCCTTGCATTGGGCCCTTTGGCCTTCAGGCAAGAGCTGCACATGTCATCCGGAAACGACCGGCTTTCCCATGTGCCGGGACGACGGTATTCAAATAACCCGCAATCACAGCGACACCACCAGAGAGTGCCCTTGCCCGAGCGGCTTGGACGATACCAGGCAATCGCGGTCATTTTTCCGCGTCGCTTGCCGGTGTAATCGGCGGCGTTTTCGGGGCGGGGAGAGAGGTGTGGCAGGTGGGTGAGGGGGAGTGGGGTCCTTGTGTTGTTCATGGGGGCTTCCTTGGTAAGCGGTTTCTGTCACCTTGCCGGCAGCGACATATTGGTGGCGTAGGGCGGGTGCCAGCGGCTTGAGATTAGTTCAAAAGCCAAGTGGGTTTGTTTGTAATAGGAAATATACTTCCTGTTCTGGCTTCTGTGCAACGTGTTGAATGCTCATTTTTTGAGCAGCTCCTGATGGACTACAACGTTGCCTTTGGCACAACCTTCAAGCGCTTGCGACGCCTTAAACGCATGACCCAGGAAGATTTCGGGGCTGTGGTGAGCGAGCGCTATGTCCGGATGCTGGAGAAGGGGGAATACTCGCCAACGCTAGGGACTGTTGCCGATCTTGCTCAGGTCTTGCAGGTGAGTCCGGTCACGTTGATTGTGCTTGTGCAGGCTGAGTACTTGGGTTTGGATGCGGAGACGCTGTTGGAAGAGGCGGTGAGGGATGTGCAGATTTTTGGTGGGGCTGATTCTGCGAGGTGATGTCGGATTGGTGGCCAGTTTGCGTGGGTTGCCACGTGCTTGGCAAAGTGAGTTTGGAAATTAGTGGATTTGCCGTCTTAGCCGCCGACAGCGCCTTACGTCTATATCTCAGAACGCCGAAATGAAGAAAGTCCGCCCTGAGGCTGGCCTTTTTTGCTCTGGTGGCCCACATGGGCTCGAAGCTGGGACCAAAGGATTATGGGTTACGTAGTAGGATCGCAAACCAACTGAAGCCTTGCATAGGGTACAAAGGTGCAGGAAGCTCAAGCTGAGAGCGGGCTTGGTAAAGTTAAGCGAGATTTAGACAAGCTACCTAGGGCACCGCTATTGTACGAAGCGACATGAGGGGGGAAGGGGTATACTGGCACTCTGGTCGAACCGGCGAAGCCCGGCTTTCCTCTGGCCCGAAAGGAACAATCAAAGAGTTAACTAGGTGAGCAGAGTTATTCAGGCAGAGAGTCACGTACAGGCGGCTATTGCGAGGATCTTCTCGTCTGCCGTCTTTCGGGAACTCGTAAGAGACGGTCGCTCGTCCCTTTTTGCTCGGTTGGTGCATGACATCTATGGCGAAGAAAATATCTGCACTTGTAGTGTCGGAAGATTCTTTGACGAGTGTTTCAATTTTTTGAAGCGGTCAGGCCTCCGAAATGAATATGCCTATAAATCTGCCATCATTCAGAAAATATTACTAGGCTCTCACTCTCTCAATACAGCTTCCATCGTTGATGAGTTCAGAGTAGGTGGGAACAAAGCTGATCTTGTAATGCTCAACGGGACTTCAAATGCGTTTGAAATTAAGTCTGAGAGAGATCGTCTGGATCGGCTACATGCTCAAGTCTCCTCGTACAGCGAAGTCTTTGCAGAGGTTACTGTGCTTTGTGCTGAAAAGCATTTGAGAGCAGTTCAAGATACCGTACCGGATTTTGTTGGTGTGTCGGTCCTTACTGAGCGCTATCAGATTTCAAAGGTTCGGAAGGGAGTAAATGATCCTGAGCGAACTAACTCAGTCTCTATATTCAATACTATCACGAAGAGAGAAGCAGCTAAGATTCTAAAGCGTTTAGGAGGGGCTGTACCAGATCTGCCTAATACCCTGATGCATCATGCGTTGGAATTGGAATTTTCAAAAATTCCTTCCGCGCTTGTGCATAATGAAATGGTAAAGGTTCTTAAGATAACTAGAAGTTTATCTGGGATGTCTGAGTCCTTGCAGGAAGTACCCCGGTCGTTGAGGTTTTTCGCACTGACCGTTCCGATGAAAAAACGTGGAAGGGAAAATCTGCTTGGAGCCTTGGATACTCCTTTAATGGATGCATTGAAATGGGGATGAATGGAGCATGTACTACCCTTACTTTCGTGGTAAACAGTATGATTTAATTGCAATTCGTGAATGTGCAGATATTATGGCCAGACGTGGGTTTGTCCCAATTCTTGAACCAGTTAAAGAGTCATTAAATGGCGTTGCTCGCACGATAGACACAGTAGTTGATGCTGGTGGCAGTATTGTATTGGTCATCAATCCTCAGTATGGCGAGCTTTCAAGGGATAGTTCTTCTATCCTTGAATTGTTGGAAAACAGTTATGGACAGAGTGACTCTGTATTTGCTGGTGTATTGCTCAACGAAAGTACGGATTTGGATGATATAAAAGAGCTCTTGGAAGCGCTCGATGGTCGGAGGGTCCTTTTTATTCATGCTGGGTTCCGCGATGGTGCAGACCTCCTGAGTTTGATCGAGCCCGAGGGCGACGTGGCTCATGTTTTTCTTGAGAAGGCCAATCGCAGGTATCAAAGAAATTTCAGCGAGTTTGAGCGTATTATAGTTCGAGATGGATTCAAAAAACGCGCAAATCGACTGCACCCAGAAGTTGAGTTTTTTTCAGATCTCCATATAACTTTCGAAGAAGAGGGGGCTGATGGATTTGGCGACTTTCTGATGGTTGGCGATGAGTATTCTGAAGGTGGTGGGCCTGCTTATGCTGTCGCAATTCACTTAACTTTTATCGACGATGATCAAGGTGATGATATGTTTATTCATCACTTCAAATCTGATAGGTTCGAAACCCCAACAGACCCTGCGGGGAAGTTTGCGGAAGCAGTTAGGAAGCTTGTTGCGGAAGCTACGGATCCAGATACTAAGATTTACAGGACAAGGGCGGTTCAAGAATTCATTGACTTGCACCGTCGTGGCCACTTTCCAGGGCTTGGTTATATCAAGAAACTGTCCATGCAGCATCATATTGAAGTAATGGCTAGTTATTTTCATGGAAGATGATATATGTACTGCTGCCCGGTTTGTTTTGGTGATTCACACCTTAGGCGGAACGTATTCCCTGAAGCTTCCACTCGTATAGGGGATTGTAATTACTGCCTGTCCGTAAACCAACCGTTGCTTGAGCCCATGGAGTTAAGGGAGCACTTTGAATTGCTCAGAGGTGTTTACATCACTGATCCTACAGGTTCTGGATTAGTTGATCTGCTAAAGAGTGATTGGGGTTTGTTCGCCCATGAGCGTATGGATGTCGCACATTCCAAGGAATTATTGAGCGATATTTTAGATGATGGGGAGGTGGTTAGGCAGAGATTCAAACCGTCGGATAATCTAGCCACTGAGGATGCGCTCCAACGCTGGAACGATCTTCGTCAGGAATTAATTCATCAGAATAGATATTTTCCCAAGACTGAAATCAATTTGTCACGGCTCAGTCGTCTATTTGGTTTTTTAATTTTGCCTCAAGGCGAGCTCCCGGAACTCTGGTTTAGAGCGCGAATACAAAGTGGCGTTGCTTCATTTCCTCCTGGTGAGATGGGTTCTCCCCCGAAGCATTTGGCATCTCACGGTAGAGCTAATCCTGCTGGTATACCCTACCTGTATTTGGCCTCCACCACTTTGACTGCAATCTCTGAAACAAGACCCCATACGGGCGAGCTTGCTTGTGTTGCAGCTTATGAAATTCCCGATGAATTAAAACTTGTAGATTTAAGACACCCCCGCCGGAGTGTATCTCCATTTATCTTGTCCGACGAAACTGAAATTTCTATGCTAAGAAGCGATATAGAGTTTCTCGAAAAACTGGGTGATGAGTTAACGAGACCTGTTCTTCCACGCTCTGCTGCATTTGACTATGTGCCTAGTCAGTTTTTATGTGAATACGTAAAAGTTTGCGGTTTTGATGGTGTTTTATATAGAAGCTCGGTCGGGGATGGTGTGAATCTGGCTTTGTTTAACCCGCAATTGGCAAGGGTTGGAGAAATAAGAAGCCAGCGTGTGATCAGCGTGATGGTGGATTTTGCTGAATAATTTTGCGGATTGGTTGGTTGTCGGCAAGGGGATAAGTCCGCTCATATCAGTCGCGATCATTGTTTTTGATCGCGATTTTTATTTTTTAATTGTGCTAGTTTGTCGGTGTGGTATTTTCATTCTTCTATGCTCACACCCTGTCATTAAAAATGAAGTAATCAAGGCGGCTAAATCGCCGGGCTTCTATTTTATATTTGTAAGTGTTCTATGACCCCCGCATTCCACGTCTGCATTTGATCCCCCAATGCTGCACTCCTGATCTCTTTCTGGAGCGAGCCCAACCATGATGCGTCCCGACGCCAAAGTCGAAAAAGTCTACCTCTACCCCAAGCCTGTCGACTTCTGAAAATCCATTGTAACCGCTCCATAAACCCCACCTAGCCAACGATGGGCAGAACGTTTAGCTGTGAAGTGTTAAAACTCTAGAGGCTTAAAGATTGTTCGCGTCTTTTTCCTTTTTCTGTCCTCCGTTGAGGCTATGAATATAGATCGCAAATGCGGACGGCAATTTATATAGCCCATTGTTGTCTGATTTTTCAGCTTTCATGTACTCAAATTCTTTAATTTAGTATCGGCTGTCTGATGTAGGAAGGAGCGTGTTTGTGGTTAGTCCCCAGTCTTGCTGTGCTACTAATATACATCTATCGGACAGCTCTATAATGTTCGCTCTCGTCACTTTTAAATATTTATTATGTGTTATTTTTCGGGCTCTAAATTGAGCTTCAGTTTGCTTTGATAAATACCTATGCGCTTTTTTGCTCGTTTAATAACATCGGCGAAATGCAGTATCTCAAAATAGGTTTCACCGAGAGGATACCTGGTTCGGTGGTCAAGAAGCGCCCCAGACTGAAACCATCCATTTCCTGTCGGAAATGGCGTCCATCCATTCAATCGTAACGGGTTTACTGTGTCACCTATCAGATAGCCGTATATTTTTTTTAGCTTTCCGCCTGATTTTGCAGCAAGCAACTGGGCGTACTCTGACAAATCACCGATATGATCGTCCATATATACACCTGGAGCTTTAAACTCAAGGATTATTGCTGAGCCCTCCTTGCTAAATAACGCGATATCTGGTCGCTTGCCTCCATTGTCGCTTGCTCGTTTTGCAAGAAGCTCCATAAAGTCCTTGTCTATATCCTCATCAAAAAGTTTCTTTCCATCATCCCAGGTGATACTCGATAAAGGCATGTCTGACGCGATATAATCGTAGTAGTGATATTCTTCACTTAATAGCCATATGTCGTGGTCGCTAACATCAGAGCTATCTTTTCTCATCGGAAAGAAGATGCTGTGTATGATGCGCTCATCTTTACGTTTGGTGTTATCAGTAATCTGTTGCATTTTAAGACTTTTGCTGCATGCCAGATCCAATATTTGAACAATTGCGGCCCTGCGCACGATTAGTTGTGATAGATTTGCCATATCAAAATTTTTTAATGAAGAAGTGTACTTCCATGAAAGTTCATTTATTTTTATTCGAAACTCATCTGTGTCAGGTTCTGTGTTTATTATTTCTTCCTTGAGATTAAATATTTCAACGGTTTCGTCGACTACTCTTTCTTGATATTTCTTTAAAACACGTTCAGCAACTGCATGTGCTGATTCGCCATACATTATGCGGGTTGAAGTATCATGAAGCATTGCTTCAGTGATGCCAAACTGTTCAATGATCTCTAAGAGAACGGTTTCCTTATTCCAGCTTGTGGGTACTACCATTTCGTGGATGGTCAAGTCTATAGCATCATAAATTGAGGCATAAGATATTTTTCCAGTCGAAAATATTTCCCCGCTTGGGATCTCCTCCGGTATATTTTCAAAGTTATCCCGCTGCTCATTAACACTTTGATCCAGGTAATCGCTTTCGATCAGAACTATATGGTGCAAGCCATGTACTGGATTGTTCTGCTCTGCTCGAGTCCTTAGATATCGATGAGTTATGTCTTTGACAGGGGACGATTTGGCGCAGAGCGCAATCGAGTTTTTGGGTAATCCGTATTGTCTAGCATCCAGCTGATAGTGAGACACCTTAAAGTTTTGGGTCGTATTAAGGTATGTACCTGTTTTTGGATCTTGCTCCTTGATTTGAACTATACGCTCGCTGGTTACAATTGGTAGATCGGCACGTGTTAATAGCTCATTTTGTACGGCTGCTCCACTTTGGTGTGTTGTAAAGGATATTTCAAACTGTCCTAATTGATTTTCAAGTCCGATAAGTCGTTGAAGGAAAGTTACGAGGACGGTTTTCTTCAATGTCGATGCTGAGTAATGATTTGATATTCCTTCAGTAGGCAAAGTTCGGCTTCTTATGTTGTCTTTGAGCTCGCTTAATTTGAAAGATGTACCTATCGCACTCGTACTTCCTGAGTCGCTAGTGAAATGATGTGCATCGATTTGTTTTTGCGGCTCTTTATAGTGCATCTCTCGCCGAATCAAATCCCTCCCTTGACGAAAGGTACTATCGATAGAAAGAGAAGAGAAATGATGGAAGAATTGGATTCTTCCAGCCCCTTTGCATCTTCCAATTCCTGAGATGGAAAGGTCATCTTTATATGAGGTATCTTTAGTTAGGAATGCCTTAAGCTGATCATCTCCAAAGCCACACCCATTGTCGACGCAAGACACCGATACGCTTTCGGTGCCTCCGATCAAGTCGGATAACAAATCTACGGTGATAGTGATTTGCAAGCTTTCAACGCTTTGATCACTATGTTTTCTGATAAGATATGAATCAATAGAGTTGGAAATTAGCTCTTCAAAAACCACATATGGATTTGAGCTTAGTTTCGTGTTTTTTATGCTTCCCCTGATGTCGAGTGTCATATTTCTCAGCTTGATTTTTCAGGTTTTGATGGCGTGTTAAGAATTGATCAAATTAGCGGAGTTAAGCAAGAGTTTTTTCCGGATTTTGGCCCAGCTTGACGATAGGCCTGTGCGATCGGCAGAGACACGTCTTGCGTCTGTATTGGCCCATTACAGGACTGCGTGACGCGCATAAAGCCTTGGGGCGCCCGTGCTATTCATCAGTTATCTTGGAGAATTTTAGCAGCCCGTACCCTATAGCACTTGTCATCCAGTTGTGGTGGTCAATTGTTCCAGTGGACCTACATTTCCTATGCTCTCTCAGCCAGAATTCGCGAGGGTAGCCGGAATCTTGGCTTGGGCCTGATGCCAGAGGTTTCAAGGCCAGCTAGGTGGGGTTGTTTTTAGCAGGAAGTATGTTTCCTGTTTTGGCGTTTGTGTAATGGTGGGAGTGGCGATTTTTTGAGTTGCCACTGATGGACTGCATGAGTGCGCTAATAGCTTAGGCGGTTACCGATGGTTTTGAAATGCCCGAGACCGTTGATCCCTTGCTCAAATTTGAGTAGCCTGACGCGGTCTGGATATACACGGAGCGCGCATTCATTAGGCCTGAGAGAGATCTCTTGATCTATCGTGAATCATGCGTGTTCAGATGCCGCCATTGGTTCCGGTCGTGCCGGTTGATGGGTTCGCCCTAAGGGCATCCGCGAACCCCCCTTCATCGGGGGGGGGGGGGGCTTTTTTTACGGCCGGGATCTTCCGAGCCGCAGATTATTTCCACGATGCCCCCGCACAGGCTCCCCTCTGATCTTTTTCAGAAGCAGCTTCCAAGCCTGCATCTTGTCAGCTTTTTTGAAATTGACTGGCTCATTGTCCGCGTCTTCGTCCCGGACGTATGCACTCTCGACGAACAGCTTCAGGGTGTTTTCTTGCTCGCGTCTTTGCGGACGTTGAAATAGATTTCGGATTGTGTATCCCGATAGCCCGGAAGGTGTGGTGGTCACTTTGTGGACATGTTCTGCTCAGGGAGGCACAAAAACAAAAAAACCGCGCAAAGCGCGGCTTTCTAAAACATGGTGGGCCCACACGGACTCGAACCGTGGACCAAAGGATTATGAGTCCTCTGCTCTAACCAACTGAGCTATGGGCCCTCAGTAGGCCGCGGATTATAACGGCGGTTTCGCGGCTGTGCTATCCGAAAAATCCGAAAGATTCATAAGAAGAAATCTGGAGCAGAATTCCTCGGGTGGCAAGGGGAGGCTGACGATGTAGCCCTGGATCTGTTCGCAGCCGTGTTCGGTCAGGAATTTCTGTTGTTCGGGGTTCTCCACGCCTTCGGCGATGATGGTGAGTTGCATGCTGCGGCCCAGGGCGATGATGGCGCGGACGATGGCGGCGTCGTGGGTGTCTTCCGGGAGGCCGCGGACGAAGGACTGGTCGATTTTCAGGATGTCCAGAGGCAGGCGCTTGAGGTAGCTCAGGGATGAGTAGCCGGTGCCGAAGTCGTCGATGGCCAGCTGGACGCCGAGTTTTTTCAGTTTGTGGAGCACCGACAGGGCTTCTTCTGTCTGGCTCATGATGAAGTTTTCGGTGATTTCCAGTTGCAGGCAGCCGGGCTCCAGGTCGTTGTCTGCGAGCAGCTGTTCGATGCGTTTGAGCAGATTGGGCTGGCGTAGCTGGGCGCCGGCCAGATTGACCGAGAGCGGGCCGAAAGGCGCGTAGTTCTTGCGCCATTCGTACATCTG
This sequence comes from Pseudomonas cichorii, assembly GCF_019719005.1. Classification (GTDB taxonomy): domain Bacteria; phylum Pseudomonadota; class Gammaproteobacteria; order Pseudomonadales; family Pseudomonadaceae; genus Aquipseudomonas; species Aquipseudomonas cichorii_E. The sequence continues at coordinate 74,594 of NZ_JAIGPJ010000021.1, read as the reverse complement.
ACGACAGGCGTGTTCCAGAACCCAGTCGCCTATTTGCAGGATCATGCCGTTCTCTTCCGCCAACGGGATGAAGTGCTCGGGCGGCACTTCGCCAAAGGTCGGGTGGCTCCAGCGAATCAGGGCTTCGGCGCCTACCAGTCTGTTGGTCAGCAGGCTGGTCTTGGGTTGGTAGGACAGGCTCAGTTCGTTGCGTTCGATGGCTCTGCGCAGTTCCTGTTCAAGGGCGATCCTTTCGCTGGCCTGGGAGGTCAGGTCGCGGGTGTAGCTTTCGATCCGGTTGCGGCCCTTGGCCTTGGAGCGGTACATCGCCGCATCGGCGTTCTTGACCAGCGTGGCGACGTCGGTGCCATCGGTGGGGAACAGGCAACTGCCGATGCTGGCACTCATGAAGAACTCGTGCTCGCCCGCCTGGAAAGGCGCCGTGAAGCAGGCCAGGAGTTTGTTGCCGATGGTTTGTGCATCTCCGGGTTGCAGCAGGCCGGGCAGCAGGACGATGAATTCATCGCCGCCCAGGCGCGCCACGGTGTCGATGTCGCGCAGCGTCTCCTTGAGGCGCTGTGCGATGCCTTTGAGAAGCAGGTCGCCCACGGGGTGCCCGAGGCTGTCGTTGATGTGCTTGAAGCGATCCAGATCGATAAACAACACGGCACCGAGGCTGCCCGATTCTTCGCTGTGCAACAGGGCAGAGTGCAGGCGGTTTTCAAACAGCGTGCGGTTGGGCAGGCCGGTCAAGGGGTCGTGATGGGCCTGATAGTCCAGGCGCGCCTGGGCGTGCTTGAGACTGGAAATGTCGGCAAAGACGGCGACGAAGTGGGTGATGAAGCGATCCTTGTTACGCACGGCGCTGATCGTCAGCCAGCAGGGGTAAAGCTCGCCATTCTTGCGGCGGTTGCAGATTTCTCCTTGCCAGTGTCCTTCTGCGCTCAATTGATGCCACATGGCCGCATAGAAGGCGCTGTCATGCTGGCCCGAGGCGAGCAGGCGAGGTGTCTGGCCCAGTGCTTCATCCTCGCCGTAGCCGGTGATTTCGCTGAACGCCCGGTTGACGGCGTTGATGCGCTGGCGCGTATCGGTGATCAGCACGCCTTCGGCGGTACTCTCGAAGACGGTGGCGGCCAGGTGCAGTTTCTCCTGCATCTGCTGGCGCTCGGTAATGTCCCGGGCCAGGGTCATGATGCATTCTTCCCCGGCGATGAGCAGGGGATGCGATGACATTTCGCAAAGCCTGACCTGTCCGTCCAGGTGCCGGATCTGGCCGCGAAAATCCCGTACCACGCCATTTTGTTGCAGTTGCTTGATCAGTTGCTGGCGTTCATGAGGGTCGACCCATATCTGCAGGTCGAGGCCTGAGCGCTCAAGGCACTGGCTTTCGCTGTAGCCGGTCATCCGGCAGAAACCTTCATTGACCTCCAGCAGCAGGCCGTCGCTGGTCCGGGCGATAAGCAGGCCGTCGGGTGATGAATGGAAGGCCTTGGCGAACTTCTCTTCAGAGAGTTGCAACTGCTGCTGGGCCTGCTTGAGGGGCGTGATATCGCTGATGGTGAGCAATACGGCTGGCGTTGTGCTCATCTCGAAGGGTTCGGCTGACATCAGGCAGGAAAAGGTGCGCCCGTCCTTGCGCCGCAGAGGCATTTCCAGGTTGCGGATCCGGTCCTGTTGCAGGCGCTCCAGCAAGCCCGGACCGACTCCCGGCACTGCCCACAGGTTGATTTGCGTGGCGGTTTTACCGATGACTTCTTCGCTACTCATGCCGATCTGGGTCACGAAGGCTTTGTTGACCTCGAGAATGATGCCGTCGGACAGGCGGGCGATGATCAGGATATCCGGGCATTGGGCAAAGACCGAGGCGAATTTCCCTTCGGACAGGCGCAGGGCTTCCTCGGTCAGCTTGCTGTCGCTGATGTCGATCATCAGGCCGCGAATGACGGGATCCGGCCCGTGCTTGATCAGGCTGACGATGTCCCGGATCCAGAGTGTCCGCCCTTCGGCATTGCGGACCCGGTAGTCGAGGCTGTGATCATTGCCGCTCAAGGCTTGTTGCTTGCAGAAGGTTTCGGCAGCATTCAGGTCTTCGGGGTGCACGATGCTGCGCCAGAAGCCAGGTTGCAGCCATTTCGACAGTGGATAACCCAGCAGGCTTTCTGCCTGCGGCGAGACGTAGTTGTAGGTCATCTTTTCCGGGTTGGCTTCCCAGGCCACGGCGGAAAGGCTTTCTACCAGCCCCCGGTAATGATGTTCGCTGCCACGAAGTTTCTGCTCCAGCTCGATGCCGCGGGAAATCTCCAGGCTGAGCTTTCGGTTATTACGGATAACCACTGCAAGAGCAGCCGAAAGTAGTAATAAGCCCGGCAGGCCATAAAGTAGAAAGTTTTCCCAATGCACCGGTTCGTGGTTTATCCAACTGTGAACTTCGGGCTGTTGCAGGCTCGTCAGCGTGTTGTCCGACGCGAGTAGCAAGGCTTTGGAGTCCTGCTGGGCGAGCCATGAGCCTGGGTTCTGTGTTTGATGAGGCCGGGCAGGCAAGTCCTGGGTGTTGGCGTTTGCTATGGAGCCGATCAGACAAAAGAGTGTGATGGCCGACAGTCGTAACATGGCAGCCTCATAGCGGCGGATAGTAATGAGACGAGTGTAGACGGCGTTGGGGAAGGGGTGAAAAAACTACTAACCGGAAAGTGTTATGCCAGAAAAGCAAAACCCCCGGCGGGCCGGGGGTTTTGACTTGCGTGTGCTGTTACTCGTCAAGGAACGAGCGCAGGTGCTCGCTTCTTGTCGGGTGACGCAGCTTGCGCAGTGCCTTGGCTTCGATCTGACGAATCCGCTCGCGGGTTACGTCGAACTGTTTACCAACCTCTTCCAGCGTGTGGTCGGTATTCATGTCGATGCCGAAACGCATGCGCAGAACCTTCGCTTCACGGGCGGTAAGACCCGACAGCACTTCACGCGTGGCTTCTTTCAGGCTTTCAACAGTGGCGACATCGATTGGCGACTGCATGGTCGAGTCTTCGATGAAGTCACCCAGATGCGAGTCTTCGTCGTCACCGATCGGGGTTTCCATGGAGATCGGCTCTTTGGCGATCTTCAGTACCTTGCGGATCTTGTCCTCAGGCATTTCCATGCGTTCGCCCAGCTCTTCCGGAGTCGGTTCACGACCCATTTCCTGCAGCATCTGGCGGGAAATACGGTTGAGCTTGTTGATCGTCTCGATCATGTGCACCGGAATACGGATGGTGCGTGCCTGGTCGGCAATCGAGCGAGTGATCGCCTGACGGATCCACCAGGTTGCATAGGTCGAGAACTTGTAGCCACGACGGTATTCGAACTTGTCCACCGCTTTCATCAGGCCGATGTTGCCTTCCTGGATCAGGTCGAGGAATTGCAGGCCGCGGTTGGTGTACTTCTTGGCGATGGAGATAACCAGACGCAAGTTCGCTTCGACCATCTCTTTCTTCGCGCGGCGGGCCTTGGCCTCACCGATCGACATGCGACGGTTGATGTCCTTGATCTCGGCAATCTTCAGGCCGGTTTCTTCTTCGAGCGCGGTCAGCTTCTGCTGGCAACGCTGGATGTCCGGCTGCAGACGGGCAATGGCTTCGGCGTACTTGCTCTTGCCTTTGGCCAGTGCGTCGGTCCAGCTTTCGTCAACTTCGTTGCCGGGGAACTGGCGCAGGAAGTCGGCACGTGGCATGCGGGCATCACGCACACAGAGTTGCATGATCGCGCGCTCTTGAGCACGGAGACGATCAAGTGCACTGCGAACGCGCTCTACCAGGCCTTCAAACTGTTTTGGAACCAGTTTGATCGGCATGAACAGTTCAGCCAGGGCAACCAGTTCGGCGATGGAATTCTTGTCTTCACGACCGAATTTCTTGAGCGCCTTGCGGGTGATTTCCATCTGGTCGGCAACGGCGCCAAAGCGCTGCTGGGCAATGACCGGATCAGGACCGCTTTCGGCTTCTTCTTCATCGTCGGAAGCGTCGCCCGATTCTTCTTCGTCATCGTCGCTGTCGTCAGCCTTGGCTGCTTTTGCGTCGATAGGCGGCGGGACTTCGGCCGGCGGTGCAATGCCGTCGTCCGGGTCGATGTAACCGCTCAGAACGTCGGACAGGCGGCCGCCTTCGCTCGTGACACGCTCGTATTCGGAGAGAATATGATCAACCGTGCCAGGGAAGTGCGCGATGGCGCTCATCACTTCACGGATGCCTTCCTCGATACGTTTGGCGATTTCGATTTCGCCTTCACGGGTCAGGAGTTCAACGGTACCCATTTCGCGCATGTACATACGCACGGGATCGGTAGTACGACCGATGTCGGTTTCAACCGCTGCCAATGCTGCGGCCGCTTCTTCTGCGGCGGCTTCATCGGTATCGGCATCGGCCAGCATCAGGGCGTCTGCGTCCGGAGCACTCTCGTGTACCGGGATCCCCATGTCATTGATCATGCGGATGATGTCTTCCACCTGCTCAGGATCTGAAATATCCTCAGGCAAGTGGTCGTTGACCTCTGCGTAAGTCAGATACTTCTGCTCACGACCCAGGGTGATCAACTCTTTGATACGAGACTGCTGTTGCGCTTTTCCGGACATAACACCCTATCCACTGAAGGTCTTGGCGGGCAAAAAACAAGCCGAGGATTATACCCGAGCTGTGACCTCACGCGCCAGTTGAGGTCGGGTTTTGTGCAGAAACATTGCGATTATATAGCTGGACGAGCAGGGTTTTTTCCTCTGCTGTCAGGCCGATTTTGCTGCCTTTATCGACCAGTTCATCAATGCGTCGCACACGTTGTCTATCTGATAGCCTAGTTATAGTGTCGAAAAACTGTTGTTCAAGGTTATCGGCCTCGATCAACCATTCCTTTTCTGCCAATGCGCGCAGCAATCGGCCCTGTTCCGTGCCATGCCAACGCGCTATCAATTGTAACGACCGAAGATTCGGATTCTTTTGCCTGGCCTCGATCAAGGCGACCAGTAACTGCGCCTGTGCGTGGTCTTCTGCGGCGAAATGGCTCGCATTTTCGACTTTCTCGGCCAGTTCCGGGTGATGCAGCAGGGTTCTCAGTGCCGCTTGCAACGGCGGTTCTACGGCCGTTGGTACACGTGGTGCACGAGGTTCGAACTCCTGACGCTTGCCCTTTTTGTCCCAGGGCTTCTTGTCCCATTTTTTCTGATTCTGACCACCGGCTTTCTTGGGCGTCCATTGCGGCTGCTCTTCGTGGCCGCCGTGCTGCTGGTAATCCGCGAAATCCGGCATTGCGTCGTAATCGACGTACGGATCGTAGCTGGGAGGCACATCTGCAGGCGCACTTTGTACCAACTGGCTGACGGCTTCGTTGTTAAGGCCGGTGATTTCGCTGAGGCGCTGACGCATCAACGTGCGCAGATTGGCGCCGGGAACCTTGTCGATCAGCGGTGCTGCGAGGGTGGCCATATGGGCCTTGCCTTCGAGGGAGCGCGGGTCGGACTCCTTGGTCAACTGCTCGAAAAAATAGTCGGCCAGCGGCTGGGCATGCTGATTGATGCGTGCCTTGAAAGCATCGGTGCCTTCGGAGCGCACCAGAGTGTCCGGGTCTTCGCCTTCGGGCAGGAACAGAAAGCGGGCGCGTCGTCCGTCCTGCAGGCTCGACAGGGTGGCTTCCAGTGCGCGCCATGCGGCATTGCGGCCGGCCTGGTCGCCGTCGAAGCAGAACAGGACGTTGGGCACGACCCTGAACAGCCGTTTCAAGTGCTCTTCGCTGGTTGCGGTGCCGAGTGTCGCGACGGCATTGCGCAGGCCTTGCTGGGCCAGGGCGATGACGTCCATGTAGCCCTCGACGACGATGATTTCGTCGAGGTTGCGATTGTATTTGCGTGCCTCGAACAGGCCGTACAGCTCCTGGCCCTTGTGAAAGACCGGGGTTTCAGGGGAGTTCAGGTACTTGGGTTTGTCGTCGCCCAGTACCCGGCCACCAAAGGCAATGACGCGGCCTCGTGAGTCGCGGATCGGAAACATGACCCGGTCGCGAAAGCGGTCGTAGCGCTTGCCGGTTTCCGCGTTCTCGATCAGCAGGCCGGCATCGATCATGACCTTTTGCTGAAGCGTGTCGCTGCTCAGGTGCTTGTAGAGGTTGTCCCAGCCGGGCGGGGCGAACCCCATGCCGAAGTCCCGGGCGATCTCGCCGGACAGGCCGCGACCCTTGAGGTAGTCCACGGCGGCCTTGCGCATCGGGTGGCTTTTCAGGGCCTGACGATAGAACTCGGCGGCGGCTGCCAGCAGCGGGTACAGCGGGGAGTCGGTCGGCTGGCGCGGCTTCTGGCCTTTGACGTTCTGTTCCCGAGGGACTTCCATGCCTGCTGCTTTGGCAAGCTCCTCGACCGCCTGGGGAAAGTCCAGGTTGTCGTGGTCCATGACGAAGCCAAGCGCGTTACCGCCTGCGCCACAGCCGAAGCAGTAATAGAACTGTTTGTCCGGGCTGACGCTGAAAGAGGGTGTTTTCTCTTTGTGGAACGGGCAGCAGGCGCTGAAATTCTTCCCGGTTTTCTTCAATTGCACGCGCGAGCTGACAACATCGACGATGTCGGTGCGGTTCAGAAGGTCGTCAATGAAGCTTTGGGGAATCAGCCCTGCCATGGCGTTCTCGTCATCAGGCGTATTACGAAATTATCGTGGCGAATCTGTAAGCGTGCGCGAACATTTCAGCCGCCTTTGTCAGCAAGAATAGCGAGATGCGGGCGGGTATCGGCATCCGATAATCGGGCCTGCAGCCTTGAAAGGAAATAAGTGTGCAGCGATTTCATGTGAATTCGACTTCAGCCTTGAGCTTTGGTGTTCACTGAGGGATCGCAAGAGACGCTGCCTTGGCTGAGCTTCTTGCGAAGTCATCAAGGCATGCTCGTCATGCTCATTGATCAAGCCTGCCCGAAGGACAGATCAATCAACGTTGCCTGAAGCAGGCTGGACGTGCTTTGACGGATTTGTCTTGGTCGCGTGTGCGGCTTCGACAGCCTCTGTCAATGAAGCGTGAGGCTAGTGCTCCAACTGCCGACAGCCCGGCTTTGATGGCCGGGCAAGGCAGAAGCTTGCGACGTAAGGCTGTAAATTAATACAGACGAACGGCGCGGCGCTGTTCGCGCTGGACTTTCTTGGCGTGACGCTTGACAGCAGCAGCTGCCTTACGCTTACGCTCGGAAGTCGGCTTCTCGTAAAATTCGCGGCTACGAACTTCAGCCAGAACACCGGCTTTTTCGCAGGAGCGCTTGAAACGACGCAGAGCTACGTCGAAGGGTTCGTTCTCTTTAACTTTGACGGCTGGCATCCAGAGCTACCTTCATTCATTACCGGGGTCAACGCCTCGTGCAAACACTGCACAAAAGTACGTCGGTTTTTAAGGGTTGCGGATGTTAACCCCTCATTGAGAGGAATGCAAAGCCTCTGATCGAAAACCGCTGGTCGGAGCCTTTTGCGACGACTATCATGCGCGCCTTCAAATCTGCCCCCTACAAGGCGCAAACCCATGTTAGTACTGGGATTAGAAACTTCCTGCGACGAAACCGGCGTCGCTCTTTACGACAGCGAACGCGGTTTGCTGGCTGATGCATTGTTCAGTCAGATCGACCTGCATCGTGCTTATGGTGGCGTGGTACCAGAGCTGGCATCGCGCGATCACGTCAAGCGCATGCTGCCTCTCATTCGCCAGACGCTGGCTGAAGCGGACTGTGTCGCGACCGATATCGATGCCATTGCCTACACGGCCGGGCCGGGTCTGGTCGGCGCCTTGCTGGTCGGTGCGTCATGTGCCCAGGCCCTGGCATTTGCCTGGGATATTCCGGCCCTTGGTGTTCATCACATGGAAGGTCATCTGCTGGCGCCGATGCTTGAAGAGCAGCCGCCACAGTTTCCGTTCGTCGCCTTGCTGGTGTCCGGCGGGCATACGCAACTGGTCCGGGTCGACGGTATCGGTCGTTATGAGCTGTTGGGCGAAACCCTGGATGATGCCGCAGGCGAGGCTTTCGACAAGACCGCCAAGATGATGGGCCTGCAATATCCGGGTGGCCCCGAGATTTCCCGTCTGGCGACTCGCGGTGTAGCGGGGCGTTTTGTATTTCCGCGTCCGATGACCGACCGTCCTGGCCTGGAATTCAGCTTCAGTGGTCTGAAAACCTCTGCCCTCAATGCCTGGCAGCAGTGCCAGAGCGCTGGGGACGACAGCGAGCAAACCCGTTGCGACATCTCTCTGGCCTTCCAGCAGGCGGTAGTGGAGACTTTGACCATCAAGTGCAAGCGGGCACTCAAGCAGACCGGCCTCAAAAGCCTGGTCATCGCCGGTGGCGTCAGTGCCAACAAGGCGTTGCGAGAGTCGCTGGAGAGCATGCTGGCGGGCCTGCGCGGTCATGTTTACTACGCTCGTCCCGAGTTCTGCACCGATAACGGCGCGATGATCGCATTTGCCGGTTGTCAGCGTCTGCAGGCGGGCCAGAAGGAAGATTTGAGTATCAGTGTGCAGGCACGCTGGCCGATGGAGCAGTTGTCGGGTATCTGAGGGGCGGCATGCCGAAGGTGAGCCGTTTTCATGCGCACCTTCAGAAATGCCGTTCGCGCCCGGCGAGCAGGTCGCGTAGATTGCCGCGATGACGCCAGACGATCAGCAGGGTCAGGACACTCATGGGCAATAATGCCCGGGGTTCCTGCCAGGCCAGCAGTGGCAGGGTCAACGGTGTGGCGATCAGCGCGGCGAGCGAGCTGGTGCGGGTCAGGTAGAACGTCAGCAGCCAGGTCGTGATGGCCAGTGCCGCTGCGGGAGGGTAGAGCCCCAGCAGCATGCCGGCGGCGGTTGCAACGCCTTTGCCGCCCTTGAAACGAAAGTACAACGGAAACAGATGGCCCAGTACGGCGCAAAGGCCAATCCAGGCCTGGTCTCGCGGGTCAAGGCCGCCAAGGTTGGCAAGCAGTACGGGGAGCAGGCCTTTACAGAGGTCGCCTGTCAGGGTCAGGACGGCAGCTTTTTTACCGGCCAGACGCAGCATGTTGGTCGCGCCTGCATTGCCCGAGCCACTGGCACGTGGGTCCGGGCTGCCATTGAGGCGGCTGAGCAGGATGGCGAAGGACAGTGAGCCGAGCAGGTAGGCGAAAATAGCCAGTGACCAAAACATGCTAACCATTCCGGGCGAGGATGCCCTGATTCTAACGGCGCATCGCGCCCTTGTCGTGCAGTGGAGAGTAGTGCTTGGACAGAGTTTTCATTGACGGTCTTGAGGTCGATACGGTGATCGGCGCTTATGACTGGGAACGTGGCATTCGCCAGTGCTTGCGGCTGGACCTGAGTTTTGCCTGGGATAACCGGCCTGCCGCAGCGGGTGACGACCTGAGCAAGGCCTTGGACTATGCGAGTGTTTCCGCTCGCATCCAGGCTTTTGCCGAGCAGGCGCAGTTCCAGTTGGTGGAGACTTTTGCCGAGCGTCTGGCCGAAGTGCTGATGAGCGAGTTTCATATTCCCTGGCTGCGTCTGAGGCTGACCAAGCCGGGCGCTGTCGCCGCTGCCAAGGGCGTGGGCGTGGAGATCGAGCGCGGATGTCCCTGACTCGGGTTTTTCTTGGGCTCGGCAGTAATATCGAGCGCGAAAGGCATTTGCATGCCGGGCTGGATGCGCTCGATTCATTTCTGAGCGATCTGACCTGCTCACCGGTCTTCGAAAGCCAGCCGGTGGGGATCAAGAGTGGTCCGTTTTTCAATCTGGTCGTTTCGGCCCTGACCGATCTGCCGCTGCTGGATCTGGACCGCCGTTTGAAGATGATCGAAGCCGATAGCGGCCGTTATGCTCCGGATCGCAAAGGGCTGCCGCTGGATATCGATGTGCTTCTGTATGGTGAGCAGGTCGGTAATTTCGACGGTTTGATCCTGCCGCGTGCAGAAATTCTCAAGAACGCCTTTGTGTTGTGGCCCTTGTCGCTGATCGCGGCGGATCGCTTGCATCCGGGTGTTGGCGTGCCTTTCGGCACGCTCTGGGCCGATGCTCGGATCGATCAGCAGCTCTTGCCTGTAGCGTTCGAGTGGCGCGGTAAACAATTAACGCCGGATGCCGTGTAGGCGCGAATTCATTCGCGAAGGGCGCTGCACTCAGCCTTGTACACCTTGAGCGCATCCAGCCTTTCGTTTTTCAGCGCATTCCCCAGGTCCTGTCCCTTCAAGCCCTTTTCCACCAGGGGCTGGACCGCAACGGTTCGGGCCGCATGGGCTGCGCCGCGCAGGTAGTCAGCCTGTGGATAATTACGCTCCTCGAAACCGTCGCGTCCACGAGCGTCCATCTCGCAAGCCACAATGAATTCCTCAAAGCGTTGCGGGCGACGGTAGACGTCGAAGCTGTGCAGTAGCTCCAGCAGGGTCAGGGGCTTGAGCTCAAGGGCGCGATGTCCATGAGTGTGGTACTGGCCAACCAGCAGCGCCAGTTCCTGACATTCCTTCGGCACCTTGAAACGCTCGTTGACCGCTTTTATCAGGCGCAGGCCCCTGTGTTCGTGGGCGATATGCCGAGGCCATTCGGATTCCGGTGTCAGCCCTTTACCCAGATCATGCAGCAGACAGGCCCAGCGTACGCTCAGCGGCTGTTGATGAAGGGCGGATTGCCCCAGCACGCTGAGTACATGCTTGCCTGTGTCGATTTCGGGGTGATGGGCGGCAGGCTGCGGTACGCCGAACAGCGCCTCGACTTCGGGAATCAGTTCCTTGAGAGCACCACAGTCATGCAGCACCTGAATGAAAACCTGAGGCTGATCTTCCATCAGCGCCCGGGATATTTCCTTCCAGCTGCGCTCGGGTGTCAGGGCCTTGAGTTCACCGGATTCGCTGAGTTGGCGCATCAGTTTCAGTGTTTCGGGCGCGATGCTGAAACCCAAAGGTGCATAGCGGGCTGCGAAGCGGGCGACACGCAATACTCTGAGCGGATCTTCGGCGAAAGCGGGTGAGACGTGGCGCAAGACTCTGGCTTCGATATCGTGCTGTCCGCCATAGGGATCGGTCAGATTACCGTCCTTGTCTTCGGCTATGGCATTGATGGTCAGGTCGCGGCGGATCAGGTCTTGTTCGAGGGTGACATCAGGGCTGGCATGAAAGACAAAGCCGCCGTAGCCGACGCCGCTTTTGCGCTCGGTGCGAGCCAGTGCGTATTCCTCACCCGTCAGAGGATGAAGAAAGACCGGAAAATCAGTACCCACCGGACGATAGCCTTTGACCAGCATTTCATCGGCGCTGGCACCTACGACGACCCAGTCGGTATCGGTAACGGGTTGACCCAGCAGGCGGTCGCGTACAGCGCCACCAACTTTATAAATCTGCATAAAAAACCTCCATAAGCACGACAGGATAAACCTGAGTCGTCCTTACGGAGGTTAAAAGTTAAAAACATTCTCTGCGGTTATGTTCTTCAGAGATGAACAACCGCCATATCGAGTCGCGGGTAATCACCCTCTGCATGCTCACCGCGTGGCGGGACATGGTGGGTTTTCATCACCTGATCGCCTTGCAGGGTTTCCAGGTGAATATCGAAGCCCCACAAGCGGTGCAGGTGTTTGAGCACTTCGTCCGTGGAATCGCCCAGCGGTTTGCGGTTGTGTTGTTGATGGCGCAGCGTCAGTGAACGGTCGCCACGGCGGTCGATGCTGTAGATCTGCACGTTGGGTTCGCGGTTGCCCAGGTTGTATTGAGCGGCCAGAGTTTCCCGAATGGTCCGATAACCGGCTTCGTCATGGATGGCGGGCACCAGCAGGTCGTCTTTCTGGTCGTCATCCATGATGCTGAACAGCTTGAGGTCACGAATGACCTTGGGCGACAGGTACTGGAGGATGAAACTCTCGTCCTTGAAGCTGGACATGGCGAATTTGATCGCCGTCAGCCAGTCCGTGCCGGCAATTTCCGGGAACCAGTGGCGATCCTCGTCGGTTGGGTGCTCACACATGCGCCGAATGTCCTGATACATCGCAAAACCCAGAGTGTACGGGTTGATGCCGCTGTAATAGGGGCTGTCGAAGCCAGGCTGATAGACCACGCTGGTGTGCGATTGCAGGAACTCCAGCATGAAGCCATCGGTGACCAGGCCTTCGTCGTACAGATCGTTCATCAGTGTGTAGTGCCAGAACGTCGCCCAGCCTTCGTTCATCACCTGAGTCTGGCGCTGCGGATAGAAATACTGGGCAATCTTGCGCACGATACGCACCACTTCGCGCTGCCAGGGTTCCAGCAGCGGCGCATGCTTCTCGATGAAGTACAGGATGTTTTCCTGTGGCTCGGCAGGGAAACGGGCGTTGTCCTCCTTGTTGCCCTTGTCGGCACCTTTGGGAATGGTGCGCCACAGGTCGTTGATCTGCCGTTGCAGGTGTTCTTCGCGATCCTTTTGTCGGCGTCGCTCTTCTTCGGCTGAAATCGGGTAGGGCCGCTTGTAGCGGTCGACACCATAGTTCATCAGGGCATGACAGGAGTCGAGCAGGTCTTCCACTGCATCAATGCCATGGCGCTCTTCGCATTGCATGATGTACTGCTTGGCGAAGACCAGGTAGTCGATGATCGAACTGGCATCGGTCCAGGTGCGGAACAGGTAGTTGCCCTTGAAGAAGCTGTTATGCCCGTAGCAGGCGTGGGCAACCACCAGTGCCTGCATGCAGATGGTGTTTTCTTCCATCAGGTAGGCAATGCACGGGTCCGAGTTGATCACGATCTCGTAGGCCAGACCCATCTGCCCGCGAGTGTAGGATTTTTCGGTGCTCAGGAAATGCTTGCCGTATGACCAGTGGTGATAGCCCAGCGGCATTCCCACCGAGGCATAGGCGTCCATCATCTGCTCGGCCGTGATGACCTCGATCTGATTTGGGTAGGTATCCAGGGCATAGCGCTCGGCGATACGGCTGATTTCGCGGTCGTAGGCCTGGATCAGTTCAAATGTCCACTCGGACCCCGTGGAAAGGGGTTGGCGCTTCTGCTCTCTAGCGGTCATGTCACTAACCTGCGCTGGAAGAGTTCACGGAATACCGGATAGATATCGCCGGCAGAGACCAGCTGTTGCTGGGCAAAGGTGTCGGCAAATTCTTCACCGATGCGTTCGTATTCGAACCATAGGGCCTGATGCTCTCGGGGCGTGATCTCCACATAGGTGTAGTACTGCACGAACGGCATGATCTGCTTGGTGAGGATTTCGCGGCAGATCGGTGAGTCATCGTTCCAGTTGTCGCCATCGGAAGCCTGGGCCGCATAGATATTCCATTCGCTGCTCGGATAGCGCTCGGCCATGATCTCCTGCATCAGTTTCAGGGCGCTGGAAACGATGGTGCCGCCGGTTTCCCGTGAATAGAAGAATTCCTCTTCGTCCACTTCCCGGGCGCTGGTGTGATGGCGAATGAACACAACTTCAATCTTGTCGTAGTTTCGCTTGAGGAACAGGTAAAGCAGGATGAAGAAGCGCTTGGCGACATCCTTGGTTGCCTGGGTCATGGAGCCGGAGACGTCCATCAGGCAGAACATTACGGCCTTGGAGCTTGGATTGGGTTGCTTGACCAGCAGGTTGTACTTGAGGTCGAAAGTGTCCAGGTAAGGCACGCGGCGAATACGTGCTTTCAGACGAGCGATTTCTACTTCCAGCTCCTGGATATCGCCGAAGTTATCCGGTTCTTCGCGCTTGAGACGCTCCAGCTCGTTCACTGTTTCCTTGAGCTTGGCGCGGCTGCTGCCGGACAGTGCGATGCGGCGTGCATGGGCTGAACGCAGGGTCCGGATGATATTGATGCGCGAGGGATTGCCCTCGTTGCTGATGCCGGCGCGTACGGTCTTGAAGGTGTCGGTGCCGGTCAGGTTGCGTTTGACGAGGTTGGGAAGCTCCAGGTCCTCGAACATGAATTCGAGAAATTCTTCCTGAGTGATCTGGAAGACGAACTCGTCCATGCCTTCGCCGGAATTGCTGGCCTTGCCAGGTCCTTTGCCACCGCCACCACCTTGCGGACGGGCGATGTGCTCGCCGCTGGAGAATTCCTTGTTGCCGGGATGGACAACCGTCTGTTTGCCTCCGCGACCATGATGAAGCACCGGCTCGTCGATATCGCGGCCGGGAATGCTGATTTGTTCGCCATGTTCCATATCGGTAATGGAGCGACGGCTGACGGCTTCTTCCACTGCTTTTTTGATGTGATCACGGTAACGCCGCAGAAACCGCTGGCGATTCACCGTGCTCTTGTTCTTGCCATTGAGGCGTCGGTCGATCACATAACTCATAGGCCCTCCGGGCAGCCGCAAGTAGAAAGCAGCTTCAAGCCACAAGCTGGCGACGGTCGTATCTGTCGAACCGGCCGTTCCAGCCTGTTGCCTGATGCTTGTAGCTTACCGCTGCATCACTGCGACTTGCGCACGCGCAGATACCACTCGGAGAGTAGACGCACCTGCTTGTCGGTATAGCCCCGCTCGACCATTCGGGTGACGAAGTCGTTGTGTTTCTGTTGATCCTCTTTGCTGGCTTTGGCGTTGAAGCTGATGACTGGCAGCAGGTCTTCGGTGTTGGAGAACATTTTCTTCTCGATCACCACGCGCAGTTTCTCGTAGCTGAGCCAGGTCGGGTTCTTGCCGTTGTTGTTGGCGCGGGCACGCAACACGAAGTTGACGATTTCGTTGCGGAAATCTTTCGGGTTGCTGATGCCGGCAGGTTTCTCGATTTTTTCCAGTTCTTCGTTCAGGGCAACGCGGTTGAGAATCTCGCCGGTTTCCGGATCGCGGTATTCCTGGTCCTGAATCCAGAAGTCTGCGTAAAGCACGTAGCGGTCGAAGATGTTCTGGCCGTATTCGCTGTAGGACTCCAGGTACGCGGTCTGGATTTCCTTGCCGATGAACTCGATGTAGCGCGGCGCCAGATACTCCTTGATGAAGCGCAGGTAGCGTTCGCGGGTTTCGGCCGGGAACTGTTCCTGTTCGATCTGCTGTTCGAGCACGTAGAGCAGGTGCACCGGGTTGGCGGCGATCTCGTGGGGATCGAAGTTGAAGACCTTGGACAGAATCTTGAACGCGAAACGGGTTGAAAGGCCGTTCATGCCTTCGTCGACACCCGCACTGTCGCGGTACTCCTGGATCGACTTGGCCTTGGGATCGGTGTCTTTCAGGTTTTCGCCGTCATACACGCGCATCTTGGAGTAGATGTTGGAGTTTTCCGGCTCCTTGAGGCGTGACAGGGTGGTGAACTGCGCCAGCATCTTCAGGGTGTCCGGCGCGCAGTGCGCCTTGGCCAGGGAACTGTTGAACAGCAGCTTGTCGTAGATCTTGATTTCGTCGCTGATACGCAGGCAATAAGGCACCTTCACGATGTAGATCCGGTCGATGAAGGCTTCATTGTTCTTGTTGTTACGGAAACTGTGCCATTCCGATTCGTTGGAGTGGGCCAGCAGGATGCCCGTGAACGGAATCGCGCCCAGGCCTTCGGTACTGTTGTAGTTGCCTTCCTGGGTTGCAGTCAGCAACGGGTGCAGAACCTTGATGGGTGCCTTGAACATCTCGACGAATTCCATCAGGCCCTGGTTGGCCCGGCACAGAGCGCCCGAGTAGCTGTAGGCGTCGGCGTCGTTTTGCGAGAACTCTTCCAGCTTGCGGATATCGACTTTACCTACCAGTGCAGAAATATCCTGGTTGTTCTCGTCCCCTGGCTCGGTTTTCGCCACGCCGATCTGGTTGAGAATCGATGGATAGAGTTTCACCACTTTGAACTGGCTGATGTCGCCCCCGAACTCAGCCAGACGCTTTGTCGCCCATGGCGACATGATGGTATTGAGGTAACGCCGCGGGATACCGAAGTCTTCTTCGAGAATCGCGCCGTCCTCGGTTGCATTGAACAACCCCAGTGGCGACTCGAATACCGGTGAACCCTTGATGGCGTAGAAGGGGACTTTTTCGATCAGTTGCTTGAGCTTTTCAGCCAGAGACGATTTGCCGCCACCTACCGGGCCAAGCAGGTAGAGAATCTGTTTCTTCTCTTCCAGGCCTTGGGCTGCATGGCGGAAATACGACACGATCTGGTCGATGCATTCTTCCATGCCATGGAAGTCGGCAAAGGCCGGATAACGCCGGATCACCTTGTTGGAAAAGATCCGCGACAACCGTGAGTTGGTGGAGGTGTCCACCAGCTCCGGCTCGCCAATGGCCAGCAGAAGACGTTCTGCGGCAGAGGCGTAGGTGCTGCGATCCTGTTTGCAGAGCTCCAGATACTCCTGTAACGAGAGCTCTTCCTGACGTGTGGTTTCAAAGCGTTGTTGGAAGTGGCTAAAAATACTCATGACGTCACCTCGCTCGATACGTTGAGCCGGCGGCGGATCGTCAGTCGATGCTGGCAGCAGCTGAGTATCCAGATGCCGTTTACCCCCCAGAACACCATAAAAGTAACTACCGATGACCCACGCGCCGGTGTACCGGCTCTCCCCTGATTACGGATGGCCTGAGGCTAAGGATAGTTCGGATTCGGAAAGATAAAGAAGGGATGAGCAAGAAGTGTGGCTGACCGTTCGTCAGTTTGGGCGCGAACCCGCGCAGGACGCGGGATCGGCTTGATAAAAATATTTTTTCAGAGTGTGCCGGGTGTTTCTGCGTGTCTGCACCAGCATCCGTTCTGTCGTTAACCCTGCGCTGTTTCGCTCGGAAAGGTGGTGCGCCACAATTCGAAGCCGCCATCGAGGCTGTACACCTCGGAGAAGCCCTGGCCCACGAGGTAGGCGGCGGCACTCTGGCTGGAGTTGCCGTGGTAGCAGACCACTACCAGCGGTTTGTCCAGATCGGCCTTGGCGATGAAGTCGGCGATCGAGTGATTGTCCAGATGGTGAGAGTCGGTGATGTGATTGCTGGCGAAAGCCTGCGGGTCGCGCACGTCTACCAGTACGGCACCCTGCTCGCGAAGGGCTTGGGCCTGTTCAGGGGGAATACGTTTGAATTCGGTCATGGCTGGACTCCTGAGCTGATCTTTTAACGCCGGGCCTCGCTGGCCTCTGGCTGGGGAATGAGGGGCGTTGCCGGGCGCGTGGCGGCATTGCCGACAGCATCGCAATCGCAGCGATGACGTTCAAGGGTATCGACGTTCATCAGGGTCATGGCACCGCCCCATACACACCCGCTGTCCAGCGCATAAACGCCGGGTTCATCGCACTTGCCTTCAAGGGCTGCCCAGTGGCCGAAGATGATCTTCAGGTCACGGGTCTTGCGATTCGGATGCTTGAACCATGGCTCATAGCCAGGCAAGGCGGTTTCGATGCCTTCCTTGCTCTTGAGGTCGAGCTTGCCTTCGCGGGTGCAGAAGCGCATGCGGGTGAAGTAATTGGTGATCACCCTCAGCCGCGTTACGCCTTGCAGGTCGTTGTCCCACTTGACGGGTTCGTTGCCGTACATGCCATCCAGGAAGGGTTCGTACAGGTTGTCGTCCTGCAGGGCCTGTTCGACTTCGCTGGCGTATTTGAGGGCTTTCTTCAGTGACCACTGCGGCGCAATGCCCGCATGGGTCATGGCGATATTGCGCTGTTCATCGTAGTGCATCAGTTTTTGCCGACGCACCCAGTCCAGCAGGTCGTTGCCGTCGGGCGCCTCGATGATTTCGCGCAGGGTGTCGGCCTTCTTCAGACGCTCGATGTTCCGCGAGGCGGCCAGCAGATGCAGGTCATGGTTGCCGAGTACGCAGACCACGGATTCGCGGATGCTGTAAAGAAAGCGCAGCGTCTCCAGCGACTGTGGGCCGCGGTTGACCAGATCACCTACCAGCCAAAGCTGATCCTTTGCAGGATCGAACCGGACATCACCCAGCAGGCACTTCAGGGGCTCAAGGCAGCCTTGCAGGTCGCCAACGGCATACACAGCCATCAGTGAAGTGAGCCGGGGACGGCGAGACGGAAGGGCGCAATCACCGCATCGAAGCGTTTACCGTCCTCGGCGAGCATCTGATACGAGCCTTGCATGTTGCCGACTTTCGTCGTCATCACCGTGCCGCTGCTGTAGGTATGGCTCTGGCCAGCCTTGATCAGCGGTTGCTGGCCCACGACGCCCTCGCCACGCACTTCCTCGACATGGCCGTCACCATCGGTGATGACCCAGTGCCGTGACAGCAGTCTGGCCGGCAGCTCGCCGTTATTCTGGACGGTGACGGTGTAAGCGAAGGCGAAGCGATTCTGCTCGGGTTGGGACTGTTCTGCGAGGAAGCGCGTGACGACGCTGACGTCGACCTGATAACGGGAATCGGGCATGCGGTAGACCTTGAAAGCTATAGCGGAAAAAACTGGAGCGTTCGATAGACAGGTCAGTCTAGGACAAGTAAGCGGAAAATGACTAATGGCATATAGCCGTTTACTTGTCCTGTCAGATTATTCCACCTCTGCCTTTTCGCTGAGTTTGTCCGCCAGGCGGACGAATGCAGCAAGATCCAGCTGTTCGGGGCGCAGACTGCCATCGACACCGGCGGCTGCAATCTCATCGGCGCTCAGCAGCAGCTTGAGGGTATTGCGCAGGGTCTTGCGGCGCTGGTTGAAGGCTTCGCGTACCACGCGCTCCAGCAGGCGGTGGTCCCTGGCCGGATGAGGCAGTGTTTCATGGGGCACCAGGCGGACGATGGCCGAGTCCACTTTCGGGGGCGGGTTGAATGCTCCCGGACCTACGTTAAACAGGTGTTCCACGCGGCAATGGTACTGAACCATGATCGACAGACGGCCCCAGTCACCGCCACCCGGTCCGGCCGCGAGGCGCTCGACCACTTCCTTCTGCAGCATGAAGTGCATGTCGCGGATCAGTCCTGCGTTTTGCAGCAGATGAAAGATCAGCGGCGTGGAGATGTTGTAGGGCAGGTTGCCCACGACGCGCAGGCTGCTGGGCGCAGCGCCCAGGCTGTTGAAGTCGAACTTCAGGGCATCGCCCTGATGCAGGTTGAAGTTCGGCTTGCCTGCGAACTGGCTGTTGAGGATCGGGATCAGGTCCTTGTCCAGCTCGACCACATCCAGATGTGCGCCGCTGTTGAGCAGGCCTTCGGTCAGGGCACCCTGGCCCGGGCCGATTTCCAGCAGGCGGTCTTCAGGCTTGGCGCGGATGGCGCGCAGGATCTTGTCGATGACGCCAGCATCGTGCAGGAAGTTCTGTCCGAAGCGCTTGCGCGCCCGGTGTTGGTATTGCTCGGTCATGAATGAGTCTCGGCCATCTGGTAGGCGGTTTGCAGGGCTACTTGCAGGCTGCCGGTGTCGATCTTCCCGCTGCCTGCCAGATCCAGCGCAGTGCCATGATCGACGGAGGTGCGGATGATCGGCAGGCCGAGCGTGATGTTGACTGCCGCGCCGAAACCTTTGTATTTCAGCACGGGCAGGCCCTGGTCGTGATACATCGCCAGCACTGCGTCGCAATGCTCCAGATATTTGGGGGTAAACAGAGTGTCCGCAGGCAGCGGGCCTCGCAGGTCGATGCCCTCGCTGCGCAGACGCTCCAGGGTTGGTTCGATGATTTCGATTTCTTCGCGACCCAGGTGTCCGCCTTCTCCCGCATGGGGGTTTAGGCCGCAGACCAGAATGCGTGGTCGTGGGATGCCGAACTTGTTGACCAGATCGGCATGCAGGATGCGCGTGACGCGCTCAAGGCGTTCCGGTGTGATGGCATCGGCAATGTCACGCAACGGAAGATGAGTGGTCACCAGTGCCACGCGCAGATCACCCGTAGCCAGCATCATCACCACCTGTTCGGTATGAGTCAGCTCGGCAAGAAACTCGGTATGCCCGGAAAAGGCGATGCCGCCTTCGTTGATCACACCCTTGTGGACAGGAGCGGTGATCATCCCGGCGAACAGCCCGTCGACACAGCCTTGTGCGGCGCGGGTAAGGGTCTGTAGCACGAAGGCCGCATTGGCCGTGTCCAGCGTGCCGGTTACCACCCTGGCTTGCAGCGGGGTATCCCAGACATACAAGCTGCCAGCAGGCGCCGGTTGCTCGGGAAGAGCATCGGGAGTGACGGCAATCAGGTTGACGGCCACGCCCAACTGAGTGGCCCGTTCCAGGAGCAGGTCACGGTTGGTAATGGCAATCAGGGGATGTGGCTGAGGCTGCGTGGCGAGCAGCAGGCAAAGGTCAGGACCAATGCCGGCCGGCTCGCCGGGTGTCAGTGCGAAACGCTTTGGTTTCACTGTGCAGCCTGGGCCGCGCCGGGAAGCTTGATCTCGACGTAGGCTTCGTCACGGATCTGACGCAACCAGGTTTGCAGCTCTTCGTCGTACTTGCGGTTACGCAGTACGAGCAGGGCTTGCTGGTCACGGGCCTGGCTGGTGGCGTCAGTGGCGCGACGGCCAAGAACTTCCAGAATGTGCCAGCCGTATGCAGTCTTGAATGGCTTGGACAGCACGCCTTGTGGCGTATCGTTCATGGCTGCACGGAACTCTGGAACCAGCGAGTTGGGGTCAACCCAGTTCAGGTCGCCGCCGTTGAGCGCCGAGCCCGGATCTTCCGAGAAGCTCTTGGCCAGTTCGCTGAAGTTCTCGCCAGCTTCTATACGGTCATAAAGCTTGGTCGCCAGACGACGTGTCTCTTCTTCGCTGCGGATTTCGCTTGGCTTGATCAGGATGTGACGCACATGCACTTCGTCGCGCATCTGGGTCTGGCCTTCGCCGCCGCGCTTTTCCAGCAGCTTGAGGATGATGAAGCCGCCCGGTGTACGTGCCGGAGGGGTTACTTCACCCGGACGCATGGAACTGAGCATGTCACCGAAAGGTGGTGGCAACTGAGCAGCCTTGCGCCAGCCCATGTCGCCGCCTTCCAGTGCGCTTTCGCTTGCAGACCGTGCAACGGCCAGTTGAGCGAAGTCGGCGCCTTTCTGCAGTTGACCGTAGATATCCTGAGCCTGACGGGCAGCCGCCTGGATCGCATCCGACGAAGCGCTGTCCGGTGTCGCGATCAGGATATTGGCCAGATGGAACTCTTCGGACAGCTGAGCCTTGCCCAGGTCGGAAGCCAGGAAGTTCTTCACTTCCTGCTCGGAAACCTGGATGCGCTCGGCCACACGACGCTGGCGCACGCGGCTGATGACCATCTCGCGACGAACCTGCTCGCGGGCATCGTTGTAGGACAGACCGTCATGAGCCAGGGCAGCACGGAACTGCTGGACGCTCATGTTATTGCGCTGGGCGATGGTCTCGATAGCCTGGTTCAGCTCTTCATCGGTGATACGAATGCCGGAGCGTTCGCCGATCTGCAACTGAAGGTTTTCCAGGATCAGGCGATCAAGTACCTGCGACTGCAGCGCTTCGGCCGGCGGCGTACCGGCTCCGCGCTTGGCAATGGTCTGCTGGACTTCGCGAACACGCTGGTCCATCTGGCTTTTCATGATCACGTCGTTGTCGACGATGGCCACTACGCTGTCCAGAGGTTGAACCGCTGCATGAACAGCGCCGCTCAGGAGTAACGCGCCCAGCATCAGCGGGCGCAGACAATCAGAAAGCTTGGTCTTCACGTTCACGATAACCTTGAATGCCTTTGTCGAGGAAGCTCTCTACTTTGGCGCCGGTAACGCCGCCCAGTCCCTTCAACACAATTTGTAGGAATACGCCGCGGTCGCCTTTCTCGTTCTGAGGGGCAGCCTGGCTGTATTCGTCGTAGTCGACCCAGTAGCGGTTGATCAGACGCAGTTTCCAACAGCAGTTGTCGTACTCGAAACCACCAAAGGCTTCAAGGGTACGGTCGCGGTTGTAGTCATACTGCCAGCGGCTGATAAGGCTCCATTGCGGCACGATTGGCCAGATGACCGAGAAATCGTGTTGCTGGATCTTGTAGTAGTCCTTCACGTAGCCCGGTTGACCTGGAGTGCCATAGTCGCCACCGCCCACTGTCCAGCGACCGGTGTTCTCGTCGTAGCGGACCTGGTCGTTGCGATAGCGATAGCCGGCGTTGATGATCTTGCCCGGGTTATCTTCAGGCTGGTAATGCAGCATGGTGCTGCCCGAACGCGTGCTGCGGCTGTCCGGATCCCAGTTGAAGTCGGAGTTGATGCGGAAGTCGCGGTTGAAGCGGTATTCGTGCTCCAGCGCATAAGGCGAAACCTTGGCCTTGGCATCGTCGCGGTCGGCGAAGGTGATACCTGGCAGTTGAACCTTGCGATCACGGAAGTACACCGCCTGACCGATGCTGAAGCGCTGACGCTCAAAGCCGTTCTCTTCGATCCAGCGGTTGGTGACACCGAAGGACAGCTTGTTCTCGTCGCCGATACGGTCGTAACCGGTAAAGCGGTTGTCGCGGAACAGGGACGAGTAGTTGAACGTGCTTTCGCTCGTGTCGAAAACCGGAATGTCATTCTGGTTCTCTTCCGGCACGTACAGGTAGAACATGCGCGGTTCCAGCGTCTGGCGATAATCCTTGCCGAACCACTGGGTATTGCGGTCGAAGTACAGGCCGCTGTCGACGCTCACGATAGGCAGGCTGCGGGTCTGTTTGCTTTCGAAGTCAGGCACGGCGGCTCTGCCGCGGCTGTCCAGATCCAGGTCGTACTGGGTGTAGACATACTTCAGCTTGGGCGTCAGGAAGCCATAGGTCCAGTTCATCGGCAGGCTGACCGACGGAGCCAGGTTCAGACGATCACCGTTGGCGCGAGCCAGGCCGCCTACGTTGGTGTCCAGGCGAGCTTCCGGGTTGCCGTCCTTGTCGAAGTAGGTGCCGCTCTGCAGGTCGCGCTCGAAGCGCACGGCTTCGGTTTCATAATCGAAACGCAGGCCGGCAGGGTTGTATGGCAGCGTGCCGTTGAGCGTGAGTTGTGGCACACGGTCATACGGCGTGATGTTGGCGATCGATGCCAGTTTGTAGGCATGGACGTTGAGCATTGCCCTGTAGCTATCACCGCGATAGGTCAGGGACCCTTGCTGGTTGAGGAACTCAGGTGTGTTCACGCCGATCTGGTCGGTATCCAGATCCTGGAAGTAGTACGGGTCGCTGATGTCGGTGTAGTCGACCTTGGTCAGCCAGCGGGAGTCAAGACCACCGGTGTGCTGCCAGTTGAGCATCCAGCGTTTTTTCTCGTACTCGGACTGCAGTCTGCGCTCGTCATCTTCGTCGTTGAGGTAAGCGCCGCCGAACTGGCCTTCGCTGCTCTTGGTGAGATAACGGAACTCGCCTTCCATCAACAGGCCGCGGTCGGCCATGTAGCGTGGATACAACGTGGCGTCGTAGTTGGGCGCCAGGTTGAAGTAGTAAGGCGTAACCAGGGTGAAGCCGTTGTCGCCACCGGCAGCAATGGTCGGCGGCAGGAAGCCGGACTGGCGACGGTCGTCGATCGGGAAGTAGATATACGGCGTGTAGAGTACCGGTATGTCCTTGACCCGCAGCGTGACGTTGGTCGCGGTGCCGAAACCGGTGGCCGGGTTCAGCGTGATGTTGTTGCCCTTGAGCGTCCAGGCGTTGCTGCCCGGTTCGCAGGAGGTATAGGTACCGTCCTTGAGGCGGATGATCGCGTTCTCTGCACGCTTTGCGTAGCGCGCGTTACCGCGAATGTTCGACTTGTGCAGAACGTATTCCGCGTTGTCGACCTGGGCTTCGCCGGTGTCGAGTTGCAGTTCGGCACGGTCGCCGACGATCAGGGCACCGTTGTCGCGCAAGCGGACATCGCCGTTGAGCTCGCCACGGTTCTCGGCCTGATACAGAGCGGCTTCCTGAGCCTGAGCCTGCATGCTGCCCTGACGCAGGACGACATCGCCAGCCAGGGTCGCAATCTGCTTTTCCTGCTCGTAGCGCGATGCCTTGGCACCGACGAACAGGGGAGCGTCGCTCTTGGGGGTCTTGTCATCCATGCCTGGACGGATCGGCTCGACATAGGCTCCCGAGCAATAAGGACCGGTTTCGGCCAATTGCGCAGCCGTGAGCTTTTCACGGGGAACCCAGTCAAGGTGGCTGTAGTCAGCACTACGCGACGCCAGACCTTTACCTTTGGCTTCGCTGACCAGTTTTGTCGTGTCGACAGTCGTGCCGGCCGTGGTGCCTTGCGAAATCACTGTGCCGTTGGAGCTGACCTCGGTCGCGCTGTGCACGGGACGTGGAGGCAGCGCTACAGCAGCCGTATTCGATTTCGGCGCACAGTTCCAGGCACCCGAAGCAGAGACTGAGCAGTCATACTGTTCCGCGGCAACCACGAACTGAGTGGCCAGGGGTTGCATCGCCAGCAGACTGCCGGTTACGAGCAACGGAAATTTTTTACGAAACGCGGGGGATTTCAATGCCATCTTATTAGTCCGGGCTTCCTGCGCGCCATCTGCCCGCGGGGGGGCCGCACGCCTCTCGATGGGCTGAAAAAGATCCCGGATAATAAAGCATGACCCGCTTGACGGCTAGCGCCGTCGGAGACCCTTGTAATGTCAGACCAAGATATACGCCTTCAATCCCTGAAAGTTTGGCTCGATGAGCAGTTGCCAGCGCTCTTTGCCAGACAGAAATGGGGCGCCGTACCCCCGGCCACGTTGACTGCGGCCAGTAGCGACGCGAGTTTCCGTCGCTACTTCCGCTGGGAAGGCAGCGATAAAACTTTTATTGTCATGGATGCGCCTCCACCTCAGGAAAACTGCAAACCTTTCGTGGACATTGCTCATTTATTGGCCAGCTCGGGCATTAATGTTCCGAAAATTCATGCCGAAGACCTGACGCAGGGCTTTTTGCTGCTCAGCGATCTGGGGCGTCAGACGTATCTGGACGTCATCGATGCGGACAACGCCGATGCATTGTTTGCCGATGCCATCGAAGCGCTGCTGACTTATCAGCAACTGCCGATGGATGCGCCGTTGCCCAGTTATGACGTGGCCTTGTTGCGTCGTGAGCTGGAGCTTTTCCCCGAGTGGTATGTAAAGCGTCACTTGGGGATTGAGATGGACTCCGCGCAACTGGCCAGTTGGCAGCATGTCAGCGACCTGTTGATCGAAAGCGCCCTGGCGCAGCCCAAGGTGCTGGTTCATCGCGACTACATGCCGCGCAACCTGATGATCAGTGAGCCCAATCCGGGCGTGCTGGATTTCCAGGATGCGGTCTACGGGCCGGTTACTTATGACATTACCTGCCTGTTCAAGGATGCGTTCCTGAGCTGGCCTGAAGAGCGCGTTGCCGGCTGGCTGAACACTTACTGGAACAAGGCGCGCGCCCTGGGTATTGAGATTCATGAAGACTTCGCCGCCTTTTCGCGGGCCAGTGATCTGATGGGTGTGCAGCGGCACTTGAAGGTCATCGGGATTTTTGCCCGCATCTGCCATCGTGATGGCAAGCCGCGCTATCTGGGTGATGTTCCGCGCTTCTTCTCGTATATAGAGGCCGTTGTGTCGCGACGTCCGGAGCTGGCAGAACTGGGACAACTGCTGACCAGCCTGCGGCCATCGGCGTGAGGTGTGATTATTTTGAAGAAGGATCGATTGTGTGGAAGAGGCTTGCATGAAAGCGATGATTCTCGCCGCCGGTAAAGGCGAGCGGATGCGACCGTTGACCTTGCACACACCAAAACCTCTGGTGCGTGCCGGTGGTGTTCCCTTGATCGAATACCATCTCAAGGCATTGCAGGAGGCCGGGTTTCACGACCTGATCATCAACCATGCCTGGCTGGGGCAACAGATAGAAGACTATCTTGAGGATGGCCAGCGTTGGGGCGTGAACATTCGCTACTCACCCGAAGGCGAGCCACTGGAAACCGGTGGCGGTATCTTTCGCGCACTGCCACTGCTGGGGGATGAGCCCTTTGTTGTGGTCAACGGCGATATCTGGACCGATTACAACTTTGCCGGGCTGCGCACGCCCCTGACCGGGCTTGCCCATCTGGTGATGATCGATAACCCCGCGCACCATCCGACTGGCGATTTCGCTCTTGTCGACGGCCTGCTGCAGGAGTCTTCTGCAGAAGACGTACCGCGTCTGACCTACAGCGGCATTGCCATCCTGCATCCGCGCCTTTTCGCTGGCTGCGAAGCCGGTGCCTTCAAGCTGGCTCCGTTGCTGTGTCAGGCGATGGCTCAGGGGCTGGTCACGGGTGAGCATTTCCGGGGGATCTGGATTGACGTCGGTACTCATGAGCGTCTTGGCGAAGTCGAGCGATTGCTGTCGGGGACCCGCTAGATGCTGTGGCCAGGCACGCTGCTCGGCGCCGGAGCCGGATATGCCATTGCCGATATTCCGGGCGCGATGTTAGGTGCGTTGCTGGGACAGGCTCTGGATCGTCGGCTGCAACTGCACACCTGGGCGCATCTGCGTGAGCGCCTGGGTGGCCGTTCGGCGGTACGTGACGAAGATCTGCTGTTCGTGCTGCTGGGGCGTCTGGCCAAAAGTGGCGGCCGTGTCATGGCCAGCCATATCCATCAGGCTCAGGCGGAAATGCGCCGCTTGAACATGGATGAGGCTGCACAGCGTCTTGCCATTGCCGCTTTCAATCGCGGTAAGGACGGTGCTGACGGATTGCGCGGTTATCTGCGTCGTCTGCGCGGCCAGCCGGGCATGGCTGAAGGCCTGTTGCGGGCTTGCTGGCGCATGGCCTGGGCCGACGGCAAGGTCACCCGTATCGAACGTGAATTGATCGGTGCGTGGGGGATGTGGCTGGGCTGGTCAGAGCTGAAAGTCGAGGCGCTGGCTGCCGAACACGACCCGATGAAAAGGCCGTCCGTCAGCAGTTCGGACGAATACAGCGGGGCGCTTTCACTGCTGGGAGTGCAGGCCGATACCGACCCGGCGAGCATCAAGCGCGCCTATCGTCGTCTGCTGAGTCGGCATCATCCGGACAAGATCGCGGGAGGCGGTGCCAACACATTGCAAGTGCGTGTTGCCACCGAAAAGACCAGCGAATTGCACAGTGCCTATAGAGTGATCAAGGCGCGTCGCGGGTTTCGTTGAGTGTGAGTGGTTGTTCGCGAATGAATTGGTTCCCACGGTGATCGCGTAGGAATTCATTCGCGAAAGCCTTTATTCCGCCTCTACCCAACCTCTGATACGGCGAAAGATCTGTTCCTGCTCGGCCTCTTCATTCCCCACAATGTTGATCAGTGCGACCTGAGTAAAGCCCGCCCCCTTGGCGCGTTTGCTGACTTGCAGGCGAGCACTGGCCGCCTGTGGTGACTGGCTCTTGTAGATGAAGTCTGCGGTCTTCATTTTCAGCGTCGGCACCAGTTCCAGCAGCGAAGGCTTGGTATTGACCGGCTCACGGGCCGCCACCATCGCGAATTTCTGGACCAGCGGAGATTGCCGCTCGTTCAGGAAGCGTGCTGCCCAATAGGCACCGCTGCTATGGCCGATCAGCACGATACTGCGTGCCTTGTTCTGCTGGGCAAAACTGATCGCGCTTTCGATGCGGGCAAAGATGTGTTCGGCTTCAGCCTTGGCGCGTTCTTCGGCCTCTGCGGCTTTTGCAACCTCGTCACCTGCCTGCGCCTGAGTGTCGGCTGCCTTGGCGGCATCATCCTTTGGCGCGTCCTTGGGCTTTTCTTCAGCGGCAGGCGCATCCGGTTCGCGTGGCATCAGGGCTTCGTCCTGCACATCCGGCAGGGTGATGCTCAGCGTGGCCCAGCCGGTGTCCGGAAACTTGCGACGCAACGGGCCGACGATATCCGGCCAGTCCGCCGACTCGCCCGCACCGGGCAGAAGAATGACCGCGCCTTTCGGGTCGGCACTGTTGGCGGGTTTCCAGAGTGCCAGGAAGCTTTCGTCACCGGCTTGCAGTTGCTGCAGGTCCTGAGGCGGCAGTTGGCGCTCGAGGGCGATGGCATCTTCCTGAGCCCGGGTCAGCAGCGGGGCGCGTTCCACAGGGGCTTCGGCGGAGGCAGCATCCTTGGCCGGTGCAGGATCGGCAGCCACCACCGGCAGCGCACAAGGTACTATCAGCGACAGGAGCAATGCAGGAAGCGTTGCACGAAAGGTATGGGGCATCGAATATTCCAGGCCAGAAACTATTCTGGCAGCCTAATGCGTTGATCGGTATTTGTCAGGTCCCGGGACGGTGCATGGCCGCCAAACGAAAACACAAGAGAACGACATGAGTGCTCTTCTGCGCATTGGTTTTATCGGCTGGCTGGCCCTGCTCTTGATGGCTCGGGTGCCGGATGCATGGGCTGGTGAATCAGAGCCTGTTGCGCAGGCATTGCTCAGCCAGGAGCAGCGCACCTGGCTGGACCAGCATGGTCCGTTGCGGGTCGGTCTGGTGATGCACGCGCCTTATGCACAGTTCGATCAGCGTCTGCAGCAGCTTTCCGGTGCCAACGTCGACTTGATGAATGCGCTGGCGGCGGCTCTGCGAGTGGAGTTGCTGTGGCGCAACTTTCCCGATCAGGCCGCACTGGAAAAGGCTGCGGCGGCGGGGCAGGTAGACCTTGCACCCGGCCTGATGCAAACCCCTTCCGGGCTGCGCACCTGGATGTTTTCCGATCCTTACCTGCGGGTTTCGCAACTGGTGATCGGGGAGCGCGATGGCAGCTCGGCAGTGGATCTGGAGAAAGTCGATGAGCGCTCGCGCGTAGCCGTGCGCATGCCGAGTTCGACAGCCGATTACCTGCGCAGCAATTACCCTCATCTGAACCTGCAAGGCGTGCCCCTCGAACGTCAGGCCCTTCAACTGCTGTTGAGTCAGCAGGCGCGCTACGCCGTGGTGGACGAGGCGCAACTCAGTCGTCTGTTCCGCGAGCCGGAGTTTGCCGGGCTGGCCGTGGTGGGCGATATCGGTCTGCCGCAACTGCTGCGGGTGGCGACACGCCGGGACACGCCACAACTGGCTGCCATCGTCAGTGAAGCCTTGCATGTGATTCCCGCCAAGGAGCTGGATCAACTGCATACACGCTGGATGCCGCTCAAGTCGTCGCGTTTCAGCGAGTCGCCCGGGCTGTGGCAGAACCTCTGTCTCTTGTTGCTGGTGATGTTGCTGGCCTGCTTCGCGATTTTGGTCTGGCAGCGCCGTCAGCAGCAGGCACTGGAGCAGGAGCTGGTCGATGCGCGGGAAGACATTGCCCGCCGCGTGGAAGGTGAGGAAGGGCTTCGCCTCGCGCAGTTCTCCATCGATCAGAGCACGGTGGGCATTCTCTGGGTCAACTGGGACAGCCGGGTGCGCTATGCCAATCATGCGGCAGAATCCATGCTCGGTTATGCGTCGGGCGCAGTGGTGGACCGGCCGCTGATCGATTTCGAGCCCGGCCTGCACATGGACCGCTGGCTGAACCTGTGGAAGAACGCCCGCTCCATGGAAGACAGCCCGCAAGTGTTCGAGACCAATTGCATCCGCGCCGATGGCAGTGTGTTGCCTGCGGGCGTATCCCTGAGTTTTCTGCGCTTTCGCGAGGCAGAGTATCTGGTGGTGTTCCTCAGTGACGTCAGTGAACGACGTCGCGCCCACGACCAGTTGCGCGAGTTGTCGGCGCATCTGGAAAGCGTGCGTGAAGAGGAAAAGGCCCGCATTGCTCGTGAAGTACACGACGAACTGGGCCAGATGCTGACGGTGCTGAAGCTGGAAACCTCCATGTGCGAGCTGGCCTATGCCGACCTTGACCCAGGCCTGAGCGAGCGGCTGAACAGCATGAAGCGTCTGATCGCTCAGCTCTTCCAGTTGGTTCGCGACGTCGCCACGGCCCTGCGACCGCCTATTCTCGATGCAGGCATTGCTTCGGCCATCGAGTGGCAGGCGCGGCGATTCGAGGCTCGCACGCAGATTCCGTGTCTGGTGCAGGTGCCGGACAACCTGCCGCCGCTCAGCGATGCCAGGGCCACTGGCATGTTTCGCATTCTTCAGGAGGCGCTGACCAACGTCATGCGTCACGCTCAGGCGCACACGGTTGAAGTCAGCCTGACGCTGGACGGCGATGTGATGTGCATGACCATTGCCGACGACGGCCAGGGTTTTGTGATGCAATCGCAAAAGCCTGTCTCGTTCGGTCTGGTGGGGATGCGCGAGCGTGTCCTGATGCTGGGTGGCAGACTGGAACTGGACAGCGAGGTCGGTGAAGGCACAACCTTGCGCGCTTATATCCCGTTGGACCCTGTTGGGCAGGAGCGAGAACATTGATTCGTGTACTGGTCGCTGAAGACCACACCATCGTGCGTGAGGGCATCAAGCAGCTTATCGGCCTGGCGAAGGATCTGCTCGTCGTGGGCGAGGCCAGTAATGGCGAGCAGTTGCTCGAAACCCTGCGGCATGTGCCCTGCGAAGTGGTGTTGCTGGATATCTCCATGCCTGGCGTCAACGGGCTTGAGGCGATTCCCAGGATCCGGGCGTTGAATAACCCGCCGGTGATCCTGGTGCTGTCGATGCACGACGAAGCGCAAATGGCTGCCCGCGCCCTGAAGATCGGCGCGGCGGGATATGCAACCAAGGACAGCGATCCTGCCTTGCTGCTGACAGCCATTCGTCGGGTGGCGGCAGGAGGGCGTTATATCGATCCGGATCTGGCTGACCGCATGGTTTTCGAGGTCGGCCTGACCGACAGTCGCCCGCTGCATTCGCTGTTGTCGGAGCGCGAATTTTCGGTGTTCGAGCGTCTGGCTCAGGGCGCCAACGTCAATGACATTGCTCAGCAACTTGCCTTGAGCAGCAAGACCATCAGCACCCACAAGGCGCGCCTGATGCAGAAGATGAACCTGCACTCCCTGGCGGACCTTGTGAAATATGCTATGGAGCACAAGCTGCTCTGATCCTGAAAACGACAAGTAGGAGCGAATTCATTCGCGAAAGAAGGCTGCACTGTAGTGTCAGGTGGGGCGCTTTCCCGAATGAATTCGGTCCTACAGGGTTTTCTGTGTACAAAAGTGCTGAATTGCCACTTATCCAATCCCGCCATCCGTGTAGGGCAATCCCTACACTGACTCTTCCAGCCTGCTTAGGCAAATCTCTCCTGGCCCCCGATTTGCGCGGTATGTGCGCTGTTCTAGTCTTGATCCCACGCAGACAAAACAAAGGTGTGGGTAATGAGCTACGTCGATTCAAGCGCTGGGGCAAATGATGTTCTGGTCAGCTTTCGTGGTGTGCAGAAAAGCTACGACGGCGAAGCACTCATCGTCAAAGACCTGAACCTGGATATTCGCAAAGGCGAATTCCTCACCCTGCTCGGGCCATCGGGCTCCGGCAAGACCACCAGTCTGATGATGCTGGCCGGTTTCGAGACGCCGACCGCGGGCGAAATCCTGCTGGGTGGCCGCGCCATCAACAACGTGCCGCCCCACAAGCGCGACATTGGCATGGTGTTCCAGAACTACGCACTGTTCCCGCACATGACGGTCGCCGAGAACCTGGCGTTCCCGCTTTCGGTGCGCGGCATGAGCAAGAGCGAGATCGGCGACAAGGTCAAGCGCGCACTGGGCATGGTTCAACTGGATGCCTTCGCGCATCGCTACCCGGCGCAGTTGTCCGGTGGTCAGCAGCAGCGTGTGGCCCTGGCCCGTGCGCTGGTTTTCGAGCCGCAACTGGTGCTGATGGACGAGCCTCTCGGCGCACTCGACAAGCAATTGCGCGAACACATGCAGATGGAAATCAAGCACCTGCACCAGCGTCTGGGCGTGACCGTGGTCTACGTGACCCACGACCAGGGCGAAGCCCTGACCATGTCCGACCGGGTTGCGGTTTTCCATCAGGGCGAAATCCAGCAGATCGCACCGCCGCGTACCCTTTATGAAGAACCCAGCAATACCTTCGTCGCCAACTTCATTGGCGAGAACAACCGTCTCAACGGGCGCCTGGTCAGCCAGAACGGCGACCGCTGCGTCGTCGAGCTGGAACGGGGAGAGAAGGTCGAGGCACTGGCAATCAATGTCGGCCAGACCGGCGAGCCGGTCACCCTCTCTATCCGTCCGGAACGCATCAGCCTCAATGGCCGTAGCGAAAGTTGTGTAAACCGTTTCTCGGGCCGTGTTGCCGAGTTCATCTATCTGGGCGACCACGTTCGTGTGCGTCTGGAAGTGGCAGGCAAGACCGACTTTTTCGTCAAGCAGCCTATCGCCGAACTGGATGCGGCCTTGAGCGTTGGCGATGTCGTGCCCCTTGGATGGCAAGTCGAGCACGCTCGCGCGCTCGATCCCTTGCAGCAAGTGCATTGATCTATCGATAAAAGCAACAACAGAGGCGAACGATCGCCCGTCCCAATCGCTTACCAACACTGCTCGTGGAGAAAAGAATAAATGCTGAAATCATTGAAGTTCACCGCTATCACGTTGGGCATGATGTGCGCGTCCCAAGCCATGGCCGCTGATCTGACCGTTATCTCTTTCGGCGGCGCCAACAAGGCCGCTCAGGAAAAGGCTTTCTATGCCCCTTGGGAGAAAGCAGGCAACGGCAAGATCATCGCTGGCGAGTACAACGGTGAAATGGCCAAGATCAAGACCATGGTCGACACCAAGAGCGTTTCCTGGGATCTGGTAGAAGTCGAATCGCCGGAACTGTCCCGTGGTTGCGACGAAGACATGTTCGAAGAGCTGGACCCTGCGCTGTTCGGCAAGGCCGAGAACTTCGTACCGGGCGCGCTGACCACTTGCGGCGCCGGCTTCTTCGTATGGTCCACCGTGTTGGCTTACAACGCCGACAAGGTCAGCACCGCTCCGACCAGTTGGGTCGATTTCTGGGACACCAAGAAATTCCCGGGCAAGCGCGGCCTGCGCAAAGGCGCCAAATACACCCTGGAATTCGCCCTGATGGCCGACGGCGTCGCGCCGAAAGACGTCTACAAGGTGCTGGCCAGCAAGGACGGTCAGGACCGTGCCTTCAAGAAGCTCGATGAGCTCAAGCCAAACATTCAATGGTGGGAAGCAGGCGCTCAGCCGCCTCAGTACCTCGCTTCAGGCGACGTGGTCATGAGCTCGGCCTACAACGGCCGTATCGCTGCCGTGCAGAAAGAAAGCAACCTGAAAGTGGTCTGGACCGGCGGCGTGTATGACTTCGACGCATGGGCCATTCCAAAGGGCTCGAAAAACGTTGAAGCGGCGAAGAAGTTCATCGCTTACATCCTGAGCCCGGAGCAGCAGAAGACATACTCGCAGAACATCGCCTACGGCCCGGCCAACACCCAGGCGGTCGCTTTGCTGGACAAGGAAACCCTGCAGAACATGCCGACCACTCCTGAAAACATCAAGGATCAGGTGCAGATGGACGTGACGTTCTGGACTGACAACGGCGAGTCGCTGGAGCAGCGCTTCACCGCTTGGGCAGCCAAGTAATCGCGTCAACCTGAGTTAGATCCAGGAGCGTTTCCGGTTCAGGAAACGCTCCCCTCGTTAGTAGATTTCGGAGTTCGATATGGCCACCGCCGTGCCCCTGACTGAAGGCGCCAGCCCCAACCTGAAGCAACGCCTGGCTCGCGCCGAGCGGGTCAACCGCTGGAAAGCACAGGCTCTGATCGCTCCGTTGGTCATCTTTCTGCTGCTGGTCTTTCTGGTGCCCATCGCTGCGCTGCTCTACAAGAGCGTCAGCAACCCGGAAGTCGTTTCAGCACTGCCGAGTACCGTGATTGAAGTCGGGAAATGGGACGGTAAAGGGCTTCCGCCCGAGTCGACTTACAAGGCACTGAGCCTGGATCTGGCTGAAACCCGCAAGAATTCGACCCTGGGCGATCTGTCCAAGCGTCTGAACATGGAACTGGCCGGCTATCGCAGCCTGCTGAGCAAGACCGCTCGTGCTTTGCCCTTCAAGACCGAGCCTGCCTCTTATAAAGATGCACTGGAAGCGCTGGACGAGCGTTGGGGCGATCCTGCCTATTGGCAGGCGATTCGCCGCAATACCAGTAGTGTCACCCCTTATTACCTGCTGGCCGCTGTTGACCATCGCATCGACGATGTCGGTGAAGTGGCCGCTGCGACTCCTGACCAGGCCATTTACCTGGATATCTTCACTCGCACATTCTGGATGGGCCTGGTCATCACCTCCATCTGCCTGGTGCTGGCGTATCCCTTGGCGTATCTGCTGGCCAGCCTGCCTGCTCGTCAGAGCAACCTGCTGATGATTCTGGTTCTGCTGCCGTTCTGGACCTCGATTCTGGTGCGGGTCGCGGCCTGGATCGTGCTGCTGCAATCGAGTGGCCTGATCAACGGCGCGCTGATCGCCATGGGTATCATCGACAAGCCTATCGAGCTGGTCTTCAACCGGGTCGGCGTCTACATCTCGATGGTGCATATCATGCTGCCGTTCATGATCCTGCCGATCTACAGCGTGATGAAAAACATCTCGCCGACTTACATGCGTGCCGCCATTTCCCTGGGCTGCCATCCGTTCACCAGCTTCTGGCGCGTGTACTTCCCGCAGACCTACGCCGGGATCGGTGCAGGCTGCCTGCTGGTCTTCATCCTGTCCATCGGCTACTACATCACCCCGGCCTTGCTGGGCAGCCCGAACGACCAGATGGTCAGCTATTTCGTGGCCTTCTACACCAACACCAGCATCAATTGGGGCATGGCGACAGCGCTGGGCGGCCTGCTGCTGTTGGCAACCATCGTGCTGTATCTGATCTATAGCTGGTTGGTCGGCGCCAGCCGCCTGCGCTTGAGCTGAGGGGAATCATCATGCTGAATTCGTATTCGTCGCCCATCGAGCGCATCTGGTATTACGCACTGCGCATCATCTGCGCGCTGGTGCTGCTGTTTCTGGTGCTGCCGGTGCTGGTCATCGTGCCACTGTCGTTCAACTCGGGCAGCTTTCTGGTCTACCCGCTGCAAGGCTTTTCATTGCAGTGGTATCAGGACTTCTTCGCTTCTGCCGAGTGGATGCGCTCCCTGAAAAACAGCATGATCGTCGCACCCGCTTCCACGCTGCTGGCGATGGTCTTCGGCACACTGGCCGCCATCGGCCTGACCCGTGGCGACTTCCCCGGCAAGCCGCTGGTCATGGCGCTGGTGATCTCGCCGATGGTCGTGCCGATGGTGATCGTGGGCGTTGCCAGCTACCTGTTCTTCGCGCCGCTGGGACTGGGCAACAGCTACACCTCGCTGATCCTGGTGCATGCGGTGCTGGGTGTGCCGTTCGTGATCATCACCGTGTCGGCCACCTTGCAGGGCTTCAACCACAACCTGGTGCGCGCCGCCGCCAACTTGGGCGCTTCGCCACTGACGGCGTTCCGTCGGGTAACCCTGCCATTGATCGCGCCCGGCGTCATCTCCGGTGCGCTGTTCGCCTTCGCGACCTCGTTCGATGAAGTGGTCGTCACCCTGTTCCTCGCCGGCCCTGAGCAAGCGACCCTGCCGCGCCAGATGTTCAGCGGCATCCGCGAAAACCTCAGCCCGACCATCGCCGCCGCCGCGACCTTGCTGATCGCCTTCTCGGTGGCGTTGCTGCTGGTGCTGGAGTGGCTGCGCGGGCGCAGCGAGAAGTTGAGGACGACGGGGGAATAGGTGGGAGCGGCAAGCTTCAAGCTTTAAGCTTCAAGTCAAAAGCTTGGAGCTTGGAGCTTGCGACTTACAGCTTGAAGCTTGTCGCTTTCTCCTCGCTGCTTCTGCGCTTACAATGCGCGCCACCGTGATTCAGCTCAAACAGGTGCGCCATGCAGCCCTTCGTTATTGCCCCATCGATCCTTTCCGCTGACTTCGCCCGTCTGGGTGAGGACGTCGACTCTGTACTGGCCGCGGGTGCCGACTTCGTTCACTTCGATGTCATGGACAATCACTATGTCCCGAACCTGACCATCGGTCCGATGGTGTGCAGCGCGTTGCGCAAGTATGGCGTCACTGCGCCCATCGACGTGCACCTGATGGTCAGCCCGGTGGATCGCATCATCGGCGATTTCATCGAAGCCGGTGCCACCTACATCACCTTCCACCCTGAAGCCACTCAGCACATCGACCGTTCGCTGCAACTGATCCGCGAAGGCGGTTGCAAGGCAGGTCTGGTGTTCAACCCGGCGACGCCCCTGAACCTGCTGGAATACGTCATGGACAAGGTCGACATGATCCTGCTCATGAGCGTCAACCCGGGTTTCGGCGGTCAGAAGTTCATTCCCGGTACGCTGAACAAGCTGCGCGAAGCGCGGGCCTTGATCGATGCGTCGGGGCGTGACATCCGTCTGGAAATCGATGGTGGCGTCAACGTCGCCAACATCCGTGAAATCGCGGCTGCAGGTGCCGATACTTTTGTTGCCGGCTCGGCTATCTTCAATGCCCCCGACTACAAAGAAGTAATCGATAAAATGCGCAACGAACTGGCGTCAGCCCGCGCATGAGCGGCTTCGAGCAGTTGTTTGCGGGCAATTTGCCCAGGCTGATCATGTTCGATCTGGACGGAACCCTCGTGGATTCCGGGCCTGATCTGGCCGTGGCCGTCGACAAGATGCTGCTCGAACTCGGTCGCCCGCCGGCCGGTCTTGAGTCGGTTCGGCAATGGATCGGCAATGGCGCACCGGTACTGGTGCGTCGTGCGCTGGCCAATGACATTGACCACAGCGGCGTCGATGACGCCCTGGCCGAGCAGGCGCTGGAAATCTTCATGCAGGCTTATGCCGAAAAGCATGAGTTCACCGTGGTCTACCCCGGCGTTCGTGAAACCCTGAAATGGTTGCAGAAGATGGGCGTCGAAATGGCCCTCATCACCAACAAGCCGGAGCGCTTCGTCGCTCCGCTGCTGGATGAAATGAAACTGGGACGTTTCTTTCGCTGGATCATCGGTGGCGACACCATGCCGCAGAAAAAGCCGGATCCGGCAGCCCTGTTCTTTGTCATGAAAATGACCGGTATTCCTGCCTCCCAATCACTGTTCGTCGGGGACTCACGCTCTGATGTGCAGGCGGCCAAGGCGGCTGGCGTGGCCTGTGTAGGGCTGACCTATGGCTACAACCATGGCAGGCCCATCGCTGAAGAATCCCCGGCGCTGGTGATCGATGATCTGCGCAAGCTGATTCCCGGTTGCCTGGATCAGGACGCTGAGATACTGTTGCCCGATATTCAACGTCCCTCCCTTAGAGATTCCATCGTGGTGGTCACTCGCAAACTCTGGATGAAAGTCATCAAGGCCCTGGCCCGTTGGCGTTGGCGCGCCTGACTTGATCCCGGCCGCCTGCGCGGCACGTTTGCCTACCTGACCGTTTTACCCTCAAACCACGAGGCTGCTCATGAACCGTGAAGAATTCCTGCGTTTGGCTGCTGCTGGCTATAACCGCATCCCGCTTGCCCACGAAACCCTGGCTGACTTCGACACGCCGCTGTCGATCTACCTGAAACTGGCCGACCAGCCGAACTCCTACCTGCTGGAGTCGGTACAGGGCGGCGAGAAGTGGGGTCGTTACTCGATCATCGGCTTGCCGTGCAGCACCGTGATGCGCGTCCATGGTCACCATGTCAGCGTGACCCATGACGGCGTTGAAATCGAAAGCCACGACGTCGAAGACCCGCTGGCCTTCGTCGAAGAGTTCAAGGCGCGTTACAACGTCCCGACCATTGCCGGTCTGCCACGCTTCAACGGTGGTCTGGTGGGTTACTTCGGCTATGACTGTGTGCGTTATGTCGAAAAGCGTCTGGCCAACTGCCCTAATCCGGACCCGCTGGGTGTGCCGGATATCCTGCTGATGGTTTCCGATGCGGTCGTGGTATTCGATAACCTGGCGGGCAAGATGCACGCCATTGTATTGATCGATCCGGCCCAGCAGGACGCTTATGAAAACGGACGTGCGCGCCTTGATGAACTGATGGAAAAACTCCGTCAGCCCATCACGCCACGCCGTGGCCTGGAGCTGGACAGACCGCCAGCTGCAGAGCCTGTGTTCCGTTCCAGCTTCACCCAGAACGATTACGAAAAGGCTGTCGACACCATCAAGCAATACATCCTCGCCGGGGATGTGATGCAGGTCGTGCCGTCGCAGCGCATGTCCATCGACTTCAAGGCCGCGCCTATCGACCTGTATCGGGCGTTGCGCTGCTTCAACCCGACGCCTTACATGTACTTCTTCAACTTCGGCGACTTCCATGTGGTCGGCAGTTCGCCGGAAGTGCTGGTGCGGGTCGAGGACAATCTGGTCACCGTTCGCCCGATTGCCGGTACACGTCCGCGTGGTGCCACCGAAGAGGCCGACCGTGCCCTGGAAGAAGACCTGCTGTCCGACGACAAGGAAATCGCCGAGCACCTGATGCTTATCGATCTGGGCCGTAACGACACGGGGCGCGTCTCGGAAATCGGTTCGGTCAAGCTGACCGAGAAGATGGTCATCGAGCGTTATTCCAATGTGATGCACATCGTTTCCAACGTCACTGGCCAACTGAAAAGCGGGCTGACGGCCATGGACGCCCTGCGCGCCATCCTGCCGGCAGGCACGTTGTCCGGTGCGCCGAAAATCCGAGCCATGGAAATCATCGACGAGCTGGAGCCCGTCAAGCGTGGCGTCTACGGCGGTGCGGTGGGGTACATGGCCTGGAACGGCAATATGGACACCGCGATTGCCATTCGTACCGCGGTCATCAAAAACGGCGAACTGCATGTGCAGGCGGGCGGCGGTATCGTTGCCGACTCGGTGCCAGCCCTTGAGTGGGAGGAGACCATCAACAAGCGGCGTGCGATGTTCCGGGCGGTGGCGTTGGCGGAGCAGACGGCGGGCGAGAAGGCGTGAGCTTCAAGCGGTAAGCCACAAGCTTTAAGCTTCAAGTGAAACGCGGTGTTGGCTTTGGGCTGGCACCGCGTTTTTGTTTTCTGGTCAGGCGGCTCGTGCTTCTTCCAAGGCTGCGGCGGACAGTTGCTGGTTGTGGCGGTTGGCGTAGTTTTCGGCCATGACCGAGCAGACGATCAACTGCATGGGGTGGTAGATCATGATCGGCAGCAGGATCAGGCCCAGGCCCGGGTTGGCGCCGAAGATCAGGGCTGCCATGGGCGCTCCGGCGGCCAGGGATTTCTTGGTGGCGCAGAACACGGCTGCAACGCGGTCGCCATGATCGAACTCAAGGGCGCGTGCGGTGCGGGTCGTCATGAACAGGATCACGGCCAACAGCACGGCGGTGCCGATAAAGGCGGTCAGAATCACGCTGCTGCCCTGGGCTTGCCACATGCCTGAAATCATCGAGTTGCAGAACGCCGCATAGACCAGCAACAGGATCACAATCTTGTCGATCAGGTTGGTGTACTTCTTGTGCCGGGCAAAGAACTTGCCTGCCAGCGGGCGAATCAATTGGCCGAGAACCAGTGGCAGCAACAACATGCCGCACAGGTCCAGCAAGGTCGAACCCAGGTCGATCCCGCCCGCACCTGTGCCCACCACCAGGCTGACCAGCCATGGGGTGATGAAAATCCCCAGTACGCTGGACAGGCTGGCGTTGAGAATCGCCGCAGGCACGTTGCCTTTGGCGCTGCCGGTCAGGGCAACCGACGAAGAAATGGTGGAGGGCAGTGCGCACAGGTAGAAGAAACCCAGCATCAACAGGGCAGGGACATAGGCGCTCAACAGCTTGTTGCTGATCAGCCAGAGAACCGGGAACACCACAAAGGTGAAAGCCTGGATCATGATGTGCAGGCGCCAGTTCTTGAGGCCGTTCCTGATCTGCTCGCTGGACAGATTGACGCCATGCAGGAAGAACACCACGAACACGCCGATATTGATGACGTATTCGGCATGCATGCCGCCGCCTGTGGCGCCGAAGTGCGGGAAGAAATAGGCCAGAACCGTCGCCAGGACCATTCCACAGAGGAACCAGTCGGTCACGACGCGCTTGAGGTGTTTGAGTGCTTGCATAAGAGGCTCGTGCATTCTTTGTAAAAGTGAATGTCCGCAGGCTACTCTGTTGTCTTGTAGCCGTCTTGCGACATAAGGCCATTAGATGCCGAGTAACGGACAAAACACGTCACATCCTCCTACGGGCGAGCGGCACATACCGGTCTTGCAGGATTTGCCGCGTCCGCTTTATGCCCGTGCCGAAAGCCTGAGCGCCGGGTCCTGGACGCCGCCTCATCGCCATGACTGGGTGCAGTTTTCCTACGCCATCAGTGGCGTGCTGGGCGTACATACCGCTGAGGGCAGTTTCTTCGCGCCGCCGCAGTGGGGGGTGTGGGTTCCAGCGGGGCTGGAGCATCAGGTGGTGACGTCCATGCAGGCCGAGATGCGCAGCCTGTATGTGCGAACCCAGGATTCCGGTTGGGCACCGGAGCGTTGCCGGGTGCTGGAAGTGACCCCGCTGGCCCGGGAGCTGATAAAGACTTTCTGCCTGCTGCCCGTGGCTTACCCGGAAGATGACAGCCCTGAGGCGCGTCTGGTGCAGGTGCTGCTGGATCAGTTGTCGCAACTGCCGGAGGTGGGATTTTCCCTGCCGTTGCCCCGGCACCCCAGGTTACTGGGCTTGTGCAATGAGCTGATTGAAAACCCTGCCAGGGTGATCACGCTGCATGACTGGGCTGCACGTCTCGGGATGTCGGAGAAAACCCTGATGCGCCTGTTTCAGCGGGAAACCGGCCTGAGCTTTCGAGGCTGGCGTCAGCGTGCGAGGTTACTGTCATCGCTCAGCGCGCTGGAGGAGGGTGACAGCGTGACCAACGCTGCCCTGGCATGTGGTTATGACTCCACTTCAGCCTTCATTGCGGCTTTCAAGGGGCTGTTCGGTTACACGCCGGGGGAACTGTTCAAGTAGATTTCGGCATGAAAGCGCGGCTGATTGCTGCTTTTTCCTACAGAAAGAGTTTTTGAATTCGTAATATCTTTCACCGCTCATGCGGCACGAAAGGTGCTTGAATCAAGGAGTTGAGGCCGTTTTCCACGAAAACTATTCAATCCCGACGGCCATTACCCCTACTCGCTGGCGGAGGATTGCCGTATAACGGCAACAATCGCGTATCTGGCAACAAAGGACCCACAATAAAAGCTGATGAAAACTCCTAAACGCATTGAACCCCTGATCGAAGACGGTCTGGTCGACGAGGTGCTGCGCCCTCTCATGAGTGGGAAAGAGGCAGCTGTTTATGTGGTGCGCTGTGGCAAGGAGCTGCGGTGTGCCAAGGTTTACAAGGAGGCGAACAAACGCAGTTTCCGTCAGGCGGCCGAGTATCAGGAAGGCCGCAAGGTACGCAACAGCCGACAGGCCCGGGCCATGGCCAAAGGTTCCAAGTTCGGTCGCAAGGAAACCGAAGACGCATGGCAGAACGCCGAAGTGGCAGCCTTGTTCCGTCTGGCCAGTGCTGGCGTCAGGGTTCCCAAGCCTTTCGACTTTCTGGAAGGCGTGCTGCTCATGGAGCTGGTTGCCGACGAGTACGGCGATGCAGCGCCACGTCTGAACGATGTGGTGCTGGAGCCGGATCAGGCGCGGGAATACCACGCATTCCTGATCGAGCAGATCGTGCTGATGCTGTGTGCCGGTCTGGTGCATGGTGACCTGTCCGAGTTCAACGTGCTGCTGGGGCCAAGCGGGCCGGTGATCATCGACTTGCCTCAGGCGGTGGATGCGGCTGGCAACAACCACGCCTTCAGTATGCTGGAGCGGGATGTGGGCAACATGGCTTCCTACTTCGGCCGCTTTGCGCCTGAGCTCAAGGCCACTCGTTACGCCAAGGAAATGTGGTCGTATTACGAGGCCGGTACGCTGTCACCGTCTACGGTGCTCACAGGCCAGTTCGAGGATGATGAGGAAGCGGCTGACGTCAGAGGTGTGCTGCGCGAGATCGAAGCGGCGCGTCTGGATGAAGCCCGTCGTCAGGCTGCCCGTGCCGCCGACGATGCCCCCCCGGGCAAACCCAACGAAGAACCGCCACCGCCTTGGATGCAGTAGTTTGATTTCGCTCCTGCTGTGTGGGAGCGAATTCATTCGCGAAGGGGCGTATGTTCAGCTACAACCACCACCCGACGCCAGGTCCTTGAGGATCGGGCAATCGGGGCGGTCGTCGCCGTGGCAGTGTTCCACCAGCTCCTGCAAGGTATCGCGCAGGCTCGCCAGCTCTTCGATCTTCTGATTCAGGTCGGCGATGTGTTGATGAGCCAGCGCCTTCACATCGCTACTTGCACGCTGACGGTCCTGCCAGAGGGTCAGCAGCTTGCCGACTTCCTCCAGTGAAAACCCCAGATCCCGGGAGCGTTTGATGAACGCCAGAGTGTGCAGGTCGTCAGCGCTGTACAGGCGGTAGCCGCTGTCGCTGCGACTGGCAGGCCGCAACAGGCCGATAGACTCGTAATAACGAATCATCTTGGCGCTCAAGCCGCTTTTACTGGCTGCCTGGCCGATGTTCATTGCGCGTCTCCCACGTCATCCGGCTTCCAGGTTTTCAACAGCAGGGCATTGCTCACCACGCTGACACTGGACAAGGCCATGGCGGCTCCTGCCAGCACCGGATTGAGATAACCCAGGGCTGCCAGCGGAATACCGATCAGGTTGTAGACAAAGGCCCAGAACAGGTTCTGGCGGATCTTGGCGTAGGTCTTGCGGCTGATCTCCAGTGCTGCGGGCACCAGGCGCGGATCGCCGCGCATCAGGGTGATCCCGGCGGCATGCATCGCCACATCGGTGCCGCCGCCCATGGCGATACCGATATCGGCAGCCGCCAGGGCAGGTGCATCGTTGATGCCGTCACCGACCATGGCCACCACATGATTCCTTTTCAGGACTTCAACGATCGAGGCTTTTTCGTCGGGCATCACTTCGGCGTGTACATTGCGGATACCCAGGGCATCAGCGACCGCTCTGGCGCTGCCGGGGTTGTCGCCGGTGAGCAAGTGGCAACTGATATCTCGTGCGCCCAGTTGCTGCATGGCCTGTTCCGCGCCGGGCTTGAGGGTGTCGCCAAACGCGAACATGCCCAGCACCACCGGTTGAGGGCCCAGTTCGATCAGCCAGGACAGGGTTCTGCCTTCGGCTTCCCAGGTTCTGGCGGACTCGGCCAGTTCGCCCATCTGCAAGTTGTTTTCTTCCAGCAGACGCCGGTTACCCAAGGCCAGTTGATGTCCTTCGACGTCACCGGCGATGCCGCGCCCGGTGAGTGCCTGGCTGTGTTCGGTGTTGTCCAGCTTCAGTTGCCATTCGCGACACACATCCAGCACCGCCTTGGCCAGCGGATGCTCACTCCCGCGTTGCAGGGCGCCCGCCCGTTCCAGTAACTGTTCTTCGTTGCCTTTCACGGCAATCATGTTGGTAATGCGTGGTGTGCCGCAGGTCAGTGTGCCGGTTTTGTCGAACACCACGACGTCCACTTCATGGGCGCGCTCCAGTGCTTCGGCGTCCTTGATCAGAATGCCGTAGCGCGCC
Organism: Pseudomonas cichorii; assembly: GCF_019719005.1. Classification (GTDB taxonomy): domain Bacteria; phylum Pseudomonadota; class Gammaproteobacteria; order Pseudomonadales; family Pseudomonadaceae; genus Aquipseudomonas; species Aquipseudomonas cichorii_E. The sequence goes on along the minus strand of NZ_JAIGPJ010000021.1, from coordinate 31,531 downwards.
GCCACGCCCGTTCCGGCCATGATCGCGGCGGGCGTTGCCAGGCCAAGGGCGCAAGGGCAGGCGATGACCAGCACGGCGACAGCATTGATCAAGGCGACTTCCAGCGATGCTCCGGCCAGCATCCAGCCTGTCAGGGTAAAAAACGCGATGACCAGCACCGCAGGCACGAACACCTGGCTGACTTTATCCACCAGTCTCTGGATCGGCGCCTTGCCCGCCTGAGCGTCCTCGACCAGTTTGATGATGCGCGCCAGTACCGTCTGGGTGCCCAGGGCCGTGGTCCTGATCAGCAACCGGCCTTCGCCGTTGATGGCGCCGCCGGTGACGTTGTCGCCGGGCTGTTTGGCCACCGGCAGGCTCTCGCCACTGATCAGGGCTTCATCGGCATGACTGCGGCCTTCCACGACCTGCCCATCCACCGGGAAGCGCTCACCGGGTTTGACCAGCACCAGATCATCGAGGCGCAAGGCGCTGATGGCGACATCGTGCTCCTGGCTGTCAATCACTTGCAGGGCGCGTTCCGGTCGCAATGCTTCCAGAGCGCGGATGGCGCTGGCAGTCTGACGCTTGGCACGGCTCTCCAGGTATTTGCCCAGCAGCACCAGCGCGATGACCACGGCCGAGGCCTCGAAATACAGGTGCGGCGTCTTGCCGGGCGCTGCGCTGATCCATTGATAGAGGCTCAGGCCGTATCCGGCACTGGTGCCGATGGCAACCAGCAGGTCCATATTGCCAGCGCCTGCCCGCAAGGCTTTCCAGGCGGCGACGTAAAAGCGTGCGCCGAGGATGAATTGCACCGGGGTGGCCAGTGCAACCTGAACCCAGGCGGGCAACATCCAGTGCACGCCAAAAGGGCTCAGCAACATCGGCATGACCAGCGGCAAGGCCAGGACCAGCGCCAGTACCAGGGCCCAGCGTTCGCGGTTCAGTTGGCGGATCCTGCTGGCGGAATCGGCCTGCTCGTTCTGCAGCAGTGTCGCGCCATAGCCTGCCTGGCTCACGGCGTCGATCAACGTCTGCGGGTCGGTTCCGTTCCCGGTCTGTACATGGGCGCGTTCACTGGCCAGGTTGACTGTGACGCTGGTGACCCCGGGCACTTTGGCCAGGGCACGCTCGACCCGACCTGCGCAGCTTGCGCAAGTCATGCCGGTGATCGGCAGGTCGAAGGTGGTGGGTTCTTGCATCTTTTCACTCCCTGAAGGCTTGATGCCTACAAGGGTCAACCTTGCCACATGGGCAAGGTCAAGTGCGAATCAATAGTTCAGGTCGGCTTTCTTCAGGTACATGCCATTCAGGTCGGTGGCGATGCGGTATTTGAGGATGTCTCCGGCGCGCAGTTTGATCTTGGTGCTGCTCTGGGCCTCCATTCCGGCTGCGCAGCCGACCACGTTGCCTGGCAGCCTGCGCAGGCGCACCGAAACGTCGCCCGGTGGCAGGTTGAAGGATACGGAGTCTTCCTGGAACAGGCGGCCAGCCAGCTGGTCCTGGATATAAATGCCGATTTCGCAGGAAGTTGCGACTTCCAGGCGCTCTCGGGAAATGATCAGGATGCCGTAGTCCTGAGCGGCCTGAACGCTGGGGGAAGCGGCCAAGAGACCGAGAATGCCGAAGAGGCTCAATACTGACCAGCGCATGGCTGATACTCCTGCTGTAGACGTCGATGACGAAGCTTGGCTCAGGCCTGCAACTAATACCAGCCCGGCAGGAAAAACAGAAACTTGACCTTGCCACCATGACAAGGTTGAAGATGCGTGTCATCCATCACTCAAGGAGCATCGGCATGCAGCTATTGAAGGTACAAGGCATGACGTGCGGGCATTGTGTCCGTGCAGTGACTCAAGCCATCAAGAACGATGATCCGTCCGCCGAGGTACAGGTCGACCTGGCCAGTTCGCAAGTGCGTGTGCAAAGTGCGTTATCCACAGAGCGGCTCATCGAATTGATCGGCGAAGAGGGGTATCAGGCACAGCCTGATGGCTGAAAAGTCCTGAATTAATTTTTCCCTGTCCGGCGTTATGGGCAAGGCAAGCCGGTTAGACTAACCAGCTGCCTTGCACACGTCTGGACCCTCAATGAATTTCAAGACCATCCTCATTCTTGGTGCCTTGAGCGCCTTTGGCCCGCTGGCCATCGACTTCTATCTACCCGGTTTCCCCGCCATGGCGGCGTATTTCGGAACCGACGAAAAGCACGTGCAGTTGACCCTGGCAGCCTATTTCCTGGGCCTGTCCATCGGGCAACTGGCCTATGGACCTGTGGCAGACCGTTTTGGTCGGCGGATTCCGTTGCTGGTCGGTGTCACGCTCTTCACGCTGGCTTCGCTGGCCTGCACCTTCGCGCCGAGCCTGGACTGGCTGATCGGAGCGCGTTTCGTTCAGGCCCTCGGTGGTTGTGCCGGTATGGTGCTGGCGCGGGCCATTGTCAGTGACAAATGCAATGCCGTGGAGTCGGCCAAGGTCTTCTCGCAGTTGATGCTGGTCATGGGGCTTGCGCCGATTCTGGCACCGATGCTGGGGGGCGTGCTGGTCAATGTCGCTGGCTGGCAATCGATTTTCCTGTGCCTGACGATCTTCAGTGCGCTGTGCCTTGCGGCCGTGGCGATGGGGTTGCCGGAAAGCATGCCGGCCGGTGTGCCGCGTCAGCCGCTGAGCGGTGCATTGAAGCAGTACGGTAATCTGCTCAAGGACCACGTCTTCATCGGGCATGCCCTGACCGGCGGCATTGTCATGGCCGGGATGTTCTCCTACATCGCCGGTTCGCCTTTCGTGTTCATCAAGTTGTATGGCGTCCCAGCCGAGCATTACGGCTGGCTGTTCGGCATGAATGCGGCGGCGTTCATTCTGGTAGCTCAGGTCAATGCACGTCTGTTGCGCAAGCGCAGCCCGGCTTTCCTGTTGCTGCGTACCATCTGGGTCTATCTGGCGGCAGCCCTGACACTGCTGGGCATTGCCAGCCTGCGCACCGAACAGCTCTGGCCGTTGCTGGTCCCGCTGTTCATCTGCATTGCCAGCCTGGGTTGCATCATCCCCAATGCTTCGGCTTGCGCAATGAATGGCCAATGGGCAAGGGCAGGCAGTGCTTCGGCGTTGTTGGGTTGTTTGCAGTTCAGTGTCGCGGCGGGCGCGGCGAGTCTGGTGGGTGTGCTGCATGACGGCACGGCAACGCCCATGGCGCTCGTGATCAGCCTGTGCGGTGTGCTTGCAACGGTGGTTGCGCTGTATACCCGCCGCCTGCAGGCTCGCCGGGATGCATCCAGGCAGGAACCGATCAGTTAAGGCCTGAGCAAAACTTGTTGGAGGCAGCTTGCTGGCGAAAAGGCCTGAAAACCGGCAGATATTTTGCGTCTGAAGTCGCCAGCAAGCTGCCTCCCACAAATGAACGGCATTACTCCTGCATCTTGCTTATCAGAACCCCTCAAGCACGATCTTGCCCTTGGCCTTGCCGCTTTCCAGTAACTCATGGGCGCGGCGCAGGTTTTCGGCGTTGATGGTGCCGAAGTGTTCGCCAAAGGTGGTTTTCAGGGTTCCGGCGTCGATCAGTTCGGCGACCCGGTTGAGCAGGTTGTGCTGTTCGATCATGTCGGGCGTCTCGAACATCGAGCGGGTGTACATGAACTCCCAGTGCAACGACAGGCTCTTGCGCTTGAGCTTGGAAACATCCAGCGCCTTGGGGTCATCGATCAGTGCCAGCTTGCCCTGAGGCTGTAGCGATTCCACCAGTTGGTCCAGGTGCAGGTCGGTCTGAGTCAGGCTCGCAACGTGAGTCACCTGATTCTGGCCGATGCGCTTGAGTTCTTCACTCAGCGGTTTGCTGTGATCAATCACGTCATGAGCGCCCAGGTCGCGCACCCAGCTTGTGGTTTGCGGGCGAGATGCAGTACCGATGACTTTCAGCGAAGTCAGTTGGCGAGCCAGTTGCGTCAGGATCGAGCCGACACCGCCCGCTGCGCCGACGATCAACAGGCTCTGCTCTTTATCAGCCTGGCCCTCTGCGATCTGCAAACGTTCGAACAGTAATTCCCAGGCAGTAATCGCCGTCAGGGGCAGAGCCGCCGCGTGGGCAAAACTCAGGGACTTGGGCATGTGCCCGACGATCCGCTCATCCACCACATGCAATTCGCTGTTGGCACCGGTCCGGGTCAGCGAGCCGGCGTAGAACACCTTGTCGCCTGGCTGGAACAGCGTCACTTCGCTGCCGACCGCTTTCACCACGCCCGCCACATCCCAACCCAGAACCTTGGCGGCTCCGGCTTCGGGCTGGACGTTTTGCCGAACCTTGGTGTCCACGGGGTTCACGGAAATCGCTTTGACCTCCACCAATACATCGCGAGCACCCGCAACCGGCTCTGGCAGCTCGATGTCCTGTAGCGCATTGAGGTCGCTGATGGGCAGTGACTGGTAATAGGCGATGGCTTTCATGCAAGGCTCCTTGAGTCGGGAAAGTGGATGAACAGATGATTCGTCATTTCCATTAAAGATAAAACCCGCTAAAACGGCACTCTCTTTCAATATTATTTTGATAATCCGGGGCTGGAATGCTGCGTTTCGATGATTTGCAGTTGTTTGTGCGAGCGGCTGATCTGGGCAGTCTGTCTGCGGCGGCACGCAGCATGGACATGTCGGCGGCAGTGGCCAGTGCGGCACTCAAGCGCATCGAGCAGCAGCTTGGCGTGCGCCTGCTGGCACGCTCCACCCGCAGTTTGCGCCTGACCGCCGACGGTGAAGGTTTTCTGGAATATGCCCGTGCAGCCCTTGGCAGTCTGGAAGACGGTCGACGCCTGCTGGCCAGTAATCAGGAAAGCTGCAATGGCGTCCTGCAACTCTCGGCACCTTCGGATTTCGGTCGCAATGTCCTGCTGCCCTGGCTCGACGAGTTTCAGCAGCAACACCCGCAATTGTCCGTACGCCTGCTGGTGGGCGACCGGGTCGACGATCTGTTTCGCCAACCTGTGGATGTGGCCCTGCGTTATGGCGAACCTGGGGATTCGAGCCTGGTGGCACGACCTGTGGCACCTGACAATCGGCGGGTGCTGTGCGCGGCTCCCGACTATCTGGCCCGCCATGGCGAACCGCAGCAGGTGGGCGAGCTGGCGCAGCATAATTGCCTGTTGCTCATGCTCGGTGACCGGATTCACGATCACTGGACCTTTCACGATGGCAAGCGGGAAGTGAGCCTGACGGTGGGCGGCAACCGCTTCAGCCCCGATGGTGACGTTGTGCGCCGCTGGGCCTTGGCGGGGGCGGGAGTGGCGTACCGCTCATGGCTGGATATCGCCGCCGATGTCCATGCCGGACGCCTTAAAGTATTGATGCCACATTTGCGCGGCGAAGCCGTGCCGCTGAATCTGTTATGTGCTCATCGAGTACAACTGAACAAACCGGTAAATCTGTTGCTCGAAATGCTTCGTGCCCGATGTGCGCGACATGCTGCACTTGCAAGTCGTTAGTTGTTTGGATGACTAAAGAATTTTAGGAAAAGACTGACGGATACTTCGGAAAATATAAGAGGTAAATACAGTTTTCAATTTCAAAGTGCCAACATAAGGACAGGCGTTGCAAACGACTGCGATGGAGTGTTTCCGGTGCCTTGGCACCAAGGGCTTGCGTTTTTTTGCGATGTGCTCTGGAGGCCATGGAACGGAAGGCTTTGAGTTGCGACGTCTACACGGAAATATTAGGGTTTTCATCTTCAGGAAGGTCCTGCAAACTTCGGGCATTGCGTTACAAATATGTCTGGTATTGATCGGGTTGATGTAACTTTTACCTGATCGGGTTGCAGGACATAGAGTTTATACTTGTCATTTCAGGTTGGATCCACGTTTCAACTTTACGGGAGCGGGATTGTTATCAATATGCCATCGCTATAGACGAATGTTTCAACAGGGAGTGAATACATGGAATATGCACCTTGCATCAGTCAGATTGCGACACTGCTGGCCGACCCCAAGCGTAGCGCAATGATTTGGGCATTGATGGATGGTACCGCTCGTCCTGCCAACGAGTTGGCATTAATGGCGGGGCTCTCGACGTCTTCGGCAGGTGCGCATCTGGCGCGACTGGCCAGTGGCGGACTGTTGAAACAGGAGGCACGTGGGCGCACACGTTTCTTCCGGTTGGCAGCGCCTGAAATCGGGGCCGCCGTGGAAGCGCTGGCCAATGCCTCGATGGTGAGTGCCGACCAGATCAGCCGCAATGTGGCGCAACCCATGCCGCCGTTGCCCATACGTCGCGCACGCATCTGTTCCGATCACCTGGGAGGGGAAATGGCCGCCGAGCTTTACCAGCGCTTGCTGGGTGCCGGCTGGATCGAGCAGATGGAGCAGCGGGTCGAGGTGACCAGCAAGGGAATGGCCAAGTTCGCCGAGCGAGGCATTTACGTCCCGGCGCTGGCATTGCGACAACGGGAGACGGTCTGTGTCTGCCCGGACTGGAGCGAGCGAAGTCCGCATCTTGGCGGCGCGCTGGGTGCAGGGCTTTTGCAGTTGTTCATTCAGATGGGCTGGCTGCGCACTACCGAGGAGTCCAGCACCTTGCAGGTTTCGTCCAACGGGCAGCGTGAAATCGGCAAGATAGCCTCGGCGGCCTGATGCTGCGCAATGGCGGGCAGCGCCTTGTGCGCCTGCCCGCGATGCTGTTGATTACGGCTTGACCAGACGCGCATCCAGACTGTTTTGCGCCAGACGTTTTGCCTGATCCTGAGTCATGCCCAGATGGGTGTGCAGCGCGTGGAAGTTTTCGGTGACATAACCGCCGAAGTAGGCCGGGTCATCGGAGTTCACGGTGACCTTCACGCCACGCTCCAGCATGTCGAGAATGTTGTGTTGGGACATATGGTCGAACACGCACAGCTTGGTGTTGGACAACGGGCAGACGGTCAGCGGAATCTGTTCATCGATGATCCGCTGCATCAGGCGCTCGTCTTCGATGGCACGCACGCCATGATCGATACGCTGGATCTTCAACAGATCCAGTGCCTCCCAGATGTACTCGGGTGGACCTTCTTCACCGGCATGGGCCACGGTCAGGAAGCCTTCGTTGCGAGCACGGTCGAACACCCGCTGGAACTTGCTGGGCGGGTGGCCCATTTCCGAGCTGTCCAGGCCCACGGCCACGAATGCATCACGGAACGGCAGCGCCTGATCCAGGGTTTTCTCGGCTTCTTCTTCGCTCAGGTGGCGCAGGAAACTCAGGATCAGGCCGCTGCTGACGCCCAGTTGCGACTGGCCGTCCTTGAGGGCTCCGGTGATGCCCGCCAAAACCACTTCAAACGGGATGCCCCGGTCGGTGTGGGTCTGTGGGTCGAAGAAGGGTTCGGTATGGATGACGTTCTGCGCCTTGCAGCGTTGCAGGTAAGCCCAGGTCAGGTCGTAGAAATCCTGCTCGGTGCGCAGCACGTCCGCGCCCTGATAGTAGAGGTCCAGAAACTCTTGCAGATTGTTGAAGGCATAAGCCCCGCGCAAGGCCTCGACGTCGTTCCAGGGCAGTGCGATTTTGTTGCGCTCGGCCAGCGCAAACAGCAACTCAGGCTCCAGGGAGCCTTCCAGATGCAGGTGCAATTCTGCCTTGGGCAGGGCGTTCAACCAGTCGTACATGTTCTTTTCTCATCAGGTGCAGATGGCGGCATTCTACAGATGCAGCGCTCCGGCAGGGTAAAACCTGACCGTCAGTTCAGGTAATGGCCTCCTGCTCGCGTCGATACGCATAGGTGTCGGCAAAGCGTGACAGCAGAAACTCCGCGCAGGTGGTGACAGGATAGCGTGCCGGATTGCTTTCGCTCTGGCAGCCAGGGAGGCATTCGATACGGGTGTCCGGATGCGGTTCCGCGAAGAAGGGCATGGAGTAGCGATCGACGCCCAGCGGGCTGATGACCCGGTGCGGCGTAGACACATAACGGTCGTTGCTCCAGCGCGCCATCATGTCGCCGATATTGACCACGAACGTGCCCTCAAGCGGCGGCGCATCGATCCACTGGCCGCGAACATCACGTACCTGTAGCCCGCCGGCCGCATCTTGATACAGCAGCGTGATGCAGCCGTAATCGGTATGGGCTCCGGCACCTTGCTGTTCGGTGGAGGTTGCGGTATGGCGTGGCGGGTAATGGATCATGCGAAAGACGCTGACCGGGTCCTTGAAACGCTGATCGAAAAAGTCAGGTTCGATACCCAGGGCCAGGGTCATGGCCCGCAGCAGCGTCTGGGCCAGGGCCTGCATATCCAGATAATGCTGCTCCATCAGGCTTTCCCAGCCCGGTATGTCGGGGTGGCGATTCGGTCCGCGCAAGGGTTTGCCAGCCAGCACATCGGGATGGCCGGCATCCATGTGCAGGCCCATGTCGAAGGTTTCCTTGAGGTCGCTGGGCAGGTTCGGGTCCAGTTGCTCGGTGGCAATGGCACCATAGCCGCGATGATGCGAGCTTTGGGTGATGTCTATCCTGAGTTTCTCAGCCTGAGGCAGAGCAAAGAGTTGCTTGCCGGTGCTCAGCACCTGTTCGATGCGCTGGGCCGTGATCGGGTGGCCCTTGATGTAGAAAAAGCCCCACTCGCGGCAGGCCTGATCGATCTGGCTGGCAACCGCCTGCCAGGCCTGTTCGTCAGGTGTGTAGAGCGGGGCGATGTCGATGATGGGAAGCGGGTTCATGAACCATTCCTGAGTGTTCGTTGTGTTGCCTGAGAGGCGCGAGCAGGCGGGCGTACAACGGCCTGCTCGCGAACGAGCAGCTTACTTCGGCAGTTCTGCCTTGATCCCTTCAACGTAGTAGTTCATCGAGGCCAGCTCGGCATTGGTGGCGACCTTGCCTTCCGGGATCTTCACTGCGCCGGTCTGGTCCTTGATCGGGCCGGTGAACGGATGGAATTCACCGCTCTCGATGCTGGCGATGATCTTCTGCGCTTCGGCTTTCACGTCAGCCGGGACGATATCGCTGATCGGCAGCTCAACCGTGCCTTCCTTCAGGCCGCCCCAGTAATCCTGCGGTTTCCAGGTGCCGGCAATCACGCCTTCGGTGGCCTGGATGTAATGCGGGCCCCAGTTGTTGACGATGGAGGTCAGGACCGCCTTCGGCCCGAAGTGCGCCATGTCCGAAGCATAGCCAACCGCGTAGACACCACGGCGCTCGGCCGTCTGGATCGGGGCCGGGCTGTCGGTGTGCTGGAACACCACGTCCACGCCCTGATCGATCAGCGCGTTGGCGGCGTCGGCTTCCTTGCCCGGATCGAACCAGGAGTTGACCCAGACCACCTTGATTTCAGTGCCGGGGTTGTACTTGTTCAGTGCCAGCTGGATGGCGTCGATATCGCGCAGGACTTCAGGAATCGGGAACGAGGCGACATAACCGATCTTCTTGGTCTTGGTCATCTTCGCCGCCAGGAAGCCGCCGACATAACGACCTTCATACGTGCGGGCCAGATAAGTGCCCATGTTCTTGTCCTGCTTGTAGCCGGTGGCGTGCTCGAACTTCACCTTCGGGAACTGCTTGGCGACTTTCAGCGTCGGGTTCATGTAACCGAAAGAGGTGCTGAAAATCAGGTCGAAGCCACCCTTGGCCATATTGCGAATCACGCGCTCGGCATCCGCACCTTCCGGCACGTTCTCGACGTAACTGCTGCTGACCTTGTCGCCCAGCGCCGCGACCATCGCCTTGCGGCCCTGCTCGTGTTGATAAGTCCAGCCATGGTCGCCGATGGGGCCGATGTAGACGAAGCCGACTTTCAGAGGATCGGCAGCCGAAGCGAGCAGACTGGAACCCAGGCCGACAACGGCAGCCATGGCACACAGCAGTTTTTTCAGAGGACGACGTGGGTTGGTGAGGTGCATCGGGTCTAGCTCCTTGCAATCTTGTTGGCATGACCGACTAAGCGGGGTATGCCTCCAGCCAATGCAAAAAACTGACCACAAAGACAACTTGTGACGGGCTGCCGGTTCCCGGGCTCAAGGCCCTTCAAGGCATGCAGCCCGAAGGTGCAGAAGCGCTTGCCGCGCTTCTAACTGGTGCAGCGGGTGCTGCGTTCGACAATGCACATCGGCGTGCCTGCCACCGGTTCACGCATGATCTGCACCTGCACATCGAAAACCCGGCTCACCAGTTCGGCATCCAGTACTTCATCGGGCGTTCCGCTGGCTACCAGACGTCCCGCCTGCATCACCGCCAGATGGTCGGCATAACGGCAGGCCTGGTTGATGTCGTGCAACACGGTGATAACCGTCTTGCCCTCTGCGCTGAGCTGGCGCATCAGGTCCAGCAGCTCGACCTGATGGCTGATGTCCAGATAGGTGGTCGGCTCATCCAGCAGAACGATGGCGGCATCCTGCGCCAGGACCATCGCCAGCCAGGCTCGCTGGCGCTGCCCGCCCGACAGATCGGATAAAGGGCGCTCGGCCAGTGCTTCCAGCTCCATGCGCTGCAGGGCCTGATCGACACTGCTGCGGTCGGCACCGCTCAAACGTCCCCACAGGCTGTTATGGGGGCTGCGCCCGTAGGCCACGAGTTGCCGCACGCTGACGCCTTCGGGAATCGGCAACACTTGCGGCAGAAAGGCAATCTTGCGCGCCAGCTCCCGTGGCGAAAGCTGCGCGTAGGCCTGACCGTCAAGGCTTAGCGTGCCTGACTGCGGGGTGAGAATCCTGGCGAACGCCTTGAGCAAGGTGGACTTGCCGCAGCCATTGGGGCCGATCAATGCCGTGACCTTGCCCGGCGGCGGACTGAACGACAGCGCCTGCACGATACGGGTATCGCCGTAGCCGATGTCGAGTTGCTGTGCCTGGAGAATGCTCATGGAATCAACCTTTGAATCTTGCCAGCAGCCAGAGGAAATACGGGGCACCGATCACCGCCGTGAGAATACCGGCAGGAATCTCGCTGGGTGCGATCAGCGTGCGTCCCAGGGTGTCGGCCAGCACCAGCAACAGCGAGCCCAGCAGCATCGAAGCAGGTAACAGATATTGGTGATGACCGCCCACCAGACGCCGGGCCATGTGTGGCGCAACCAGCCCGACAAAACCCACCGGGCCGATGATGCCTACGCCCGCGCTGGTCAGCAGCACCGCGCCACCCATGGCCAGCCAGCGGATGCGCTTCAAGCCGGTGCCGAGGCTTTGTGCGGCTTCGTCACCCAGGCCGATCAGGTTCAAGGGCTTGGCCAGCAACAGGCAGGCCGGGATCAATACCAGAAACGGCAGTGCCAGCCAGACATGGTGCCAGTTGCGACTCCACAAACTGCCGGTCAGGGCCAGCAGCGCGGTGTTGATATCCAGCGGATTGGACAGGATCAGAAACTCGGTGATGCTCGACAACGTGACCGCAATCGCCACCCCGGACAGCGCGAACCGTACGCCGGAAAACTGCACGCCGGTGTTGTACAGCGCCAGCAGCAAGGCGCCGGCTGCACCACCCAGGCAAGCCACCAGCGGCAGCCAGGCCACCGGCATCTGTGGGAAACCTATGATTGCGATGGTCAGCGCCAGCCCGGCACCCTGAGTGACACCGAGGATTTCCGGCGAGGCCAGCGGGTTGCGGATAACGCCTTGGACGATGGCACCGGCCAGCCCGAAGGCGCTCCCGGTCAGAATGGCGATCAGGCCCCGTGGCAGGCGATGGTTCCAGACCTCGAAGTCCTTGCTGTCGTGGGCGATCAAATGATCGAGCACCGCGCCGGGCGTCAGCCAGACCGTGCCTGCGCTCAGGCTGAGGAGTAGCGCGAGCAGTAACAGCGCGAGCAGAATCAGCAATCTTGAACGTGGCTGATTCATAGCGTGCGCCTTGCCAGAAACAGAAAGAACGGCGCGCCAATCAGCGCAGTGACGACACCGGCTGGCGTCTCCACCGGAAAGGCCACGGCGCGGCTGATCAGATCGGACGCGAGCACAATCGCCGCACCCAGACCGGCGCTGATGGGGATCAGCCAGCGGTAATCGTTCCCCAGCCATTGGCGGGCGATGTTGGGCGCAATCAGGCCGACAAAGGCAATCGGCCCTACGGCACAGACACTGGCACCCACCAGCAACAGGCTGACAACGAACACCAGAAAGCGCAGCGCGCCGATCCGTACACCCAGCGAGCGTGCGGCATCTTCGCCCAGGTTGATCAGGTTCAGGCGTGGCGCGCAGGTAATCGCCAGTACCACGCCGATCAAGGTGCAAGGCCAGAGCAACTGCAATTGTTCTGCGCCCACATTGGCCAGCGAGCCGGCCAGCCAGTTAAGGACGCTTTGTGCCTGGGCTTCCACCAGAATCACGGTCAGCCGGGTCAGTGCCGCACACAGTGCAGCCACTGCCACGCCGGCCAGTACCAGTCGGCCCTGAGCCGTGGCAGGCGACCAGGCGCCGCCGAGGCTGAAGACGGTGATCCACGCCAGCGCGCCGCCGATTGCCGTCATCAACAAGGCACCGCCGGGGAAGGGCGGCGCGACCAGACCTGTGGAAAACAATGCCAGCCCCAATGCCGCGCCCGCTGTCACCCCAAACAGAGACGGCGAAGCCAGCCGATTACGGGTGATGCCCTGCATCAATGCACCGGCCACGCCGAGACAGGCACCGACCAGTGCTGCGCAGGCCGCTCGGGGCACCCGCAGTTGCGCCACGATGTAAGCGATGTTGCCGCCTTCGAGCCCCAGAGTGAACAGGCCGTTCCAGGCATCGATCTGCCGGATGCTGAAAGGCGACAGCGCGAACAGCGACATCCAGAACAGGCCCAGGCACGTTACGGCAATCACTGCCGCCATCAGCCAGCGGCGCATTTATGGATTCAGTACGGCCTTGCCGCCCTTGAGAATGGCCAGGGCATCATCGGCGATCTGCTCGGAGGCCATGATGCCGCGATTGCGCGCCCAGCTATCGCCATCGACTTCGGCGACCTGCTTGTTGCGCACCGCGCTCAGCACCTGCCAGAGCGGCTGCTTGCTCCAGGTGTCGACAAGGCTGGGACGACGATAATGGCCGACCAGCAGCCAGCCGGGGTCCAGGGCCAGCAATTGCTCAAGGCTGACGAACTCTGTCGGTGCCGCGTTCTTGCGTACTTCAGGGACTTGCAAACCGACGGCCTGCAACACGCCGCCAGCATAAGAGTGCGGGCCATGGACCGAGAAGCTGTCTTCACGGGCAACGCCGAACAGCGCTTTGGTATTGGCCGGAATCTGCGCCGCGACCTCTTTGAGGTGCTTGCGGTTTTCCTCAATCCGCGCCTGCATCTGCGGGCCTTTGCCCAGCGCGACGCCAATCAGTTCGGCGGATTTCAGACTGCCTTCATAATCCTCGCCACGCGACGGCAACATCAGCGTCGGCGCGAGGCTGGCCAGATCGTTGTAGAGCGCCTGATGACGGCCCAGGTCAGCAATGATCAGGTCCGGCTTGAGGCGGGCAATCACTTCGATATTGGGTTGCGAGCGCAGGCCAACCGACTGCCATTCGCCTACAGCCTTGCGCACCTTGGGCAGCACGCGGTTGGCATCGCCGTCATCGGCAGCACCGACCGGGGTCACGCCTACCGAGGCCAAGCCGTCGAGAAAGGAAAACTCCAGCACCACCACGCGCTTGGGCGCGTCCGGCAGATGAACCTTGTGTTGGCCGTCATCGATATCGATGGGCGCGGCCTGAGCGATGCTGGCCGAGAGAGCCAGCAGGCCGCAAGCCAGCAAACGAGAGAGGCGGGAAGTACGCATGGCAATACCTTTGTAGCGGAAACAGTCGCGCCAGAGGGCACGAAGAAAACGGCGGGCACTATTTCATATCGAAGCGGCAGGATCAAAAGTCATTTGCCCATGAGGTTGGTTCTCGTCCGTCCCGCTTTATGAAACCTTTTGTCACAAAGCGCACTCTCAACCACTTCATCAATGCTGACCTTCAAGGATGTCACGCGACAATAGGTCGCAAGGGCATGGACTCTAATGGGCTCATTACTCAGGCAAGAAAAGTTTCTGTTGCTGGCGATCATTGCCACCTTTATCGCCTATCCCCTGGAGCATGTGCTGCTGGGCAATGGCCAGACGGTCGCGCTGGTCGCCGGGCTGGCGCTGGTGGGCTTTATCGTCTGCGCTTCGCTGCGGGTGGCGCATCATGCCGAGCAGTTGGCGGAAAAAGTCGGCGACCCCTACGGCACCATGATCCTGACCCTGTCGGCGGTGCTGGTCGAAGTGGTGATCCTGGCGATCATGATGAGCAACGAACCATCCCCGACCCTGGTGCGCGACACGATCTACGCCGCCGTGATGCTGGATATCAATGGCATCCTCGGGCTGGCGGCCTTGATGGGCGGACTCAAGCATGGCGAGCAGGCCTACAACGATAATTCGGCGCGCACCTACAGCGTGATGATCCTGACAGCCATGGGCGTGTCGATGGTGGTGCCCGAGTTCATTCCCAAGGCGGACTGGAAGCTGTATTCGGCGTTCACCATCGGCGCGATGATTGTGCTGTACACCTTGTTTCTGCGCATGCAGGTCGGGCCGCACAGTTATTTTTTCAGCTACAGCTATCCCGAGAAAAACAGACGCAAGGATCAGCCTGAAGAACCAGGCGAATCGATTAACCTGACACGCTCCATCGGGACACTGGTGCTGGGCGTGGTGGTGATCGGGGCGCTGGCGGAAGTGATGTCCAAGACCATCGATCTTGGGCTGGAAGGCAGTGGTGCGCCGCCCGTGCTTACGGCGATTCTGGTGGCGGCGATTTCTGCTGCGCCGGAGATCCTGACGGCCTTGCGCGCCGCCTTGGCCAACCGCATGCAGTCGGTGGTCAATATTGCATTGGGCGCTTCGCTGTCCACCGTGATCCTGACGGTTCCTGCAATGGAGGCGATGGCGCTCTACAGCGGGCAACCGTTCCAGATGGCCATGACGCCTGTGCAGACGGTGATGGTCTTTATCACCCTGCTGGTCTGCGCCATCAACCTCAATGACGGAGAAACCAACGCCATCGAGGGCATGACACATTTCGTGCTGTTCGCGACCTTCATCATGCTCTCGTGCCTGGGACTGTAGGACCGGATTTATCCGGGAAGAGGATATTCAAGGCAATAGAGGTGCTGTGAATGTACAGGCCCTTTCCCGGATGAATCCGGTCCTACATGGAGTGCAATAACTGGTGTGCGGCCTGGCGGTGATCGGCGATCAGTTTCTTCAGGTCCAGGCCTTCGACCTGCCCATCTGTCACCCGCCAACGGCCCGCGATCATCACCCGATCCGCCCTGTCCGCACCACACAGCAGCAGCGCCGAAAGCGGGTCATGGCTGCCGGAAAAGCGCAGCTCATCAAGCTTGAACAGCGCCAGATCCGCCTGCTTGCCCACGGCCAGTTCACCGATATCGGTACGCCCCAACAACTGCGCCGAGCCGTGGGTTGCCCAGCCCAGTACACGCTCCGGGGTAATGTCCTGCGCGCCGTAGCGCAATCGCTGCAGATAGAGCGCCTGTCGCGCTTCGAGGATCATGTTGGAGGCATCGTTGGAAGCCGAACCGTCGACCCCAAGGCCCAATGGCGCACCGGCGGCGGTGAGGTCCAGTGTCGGGCAGATGCCCGAAGCCAGGCGCATGTTCGAGCTGGGGCAATGACAGATCCCGGTGCCTGCTGCACCAAGGCGCGCGATTTCATCCGGGTTGAAATGAATGCCGTGGGCCAGCCAGGTGCGCGGTCCGAGCCAGCCGACGCTGTCCAGATAATCCACCGTCCGCAGCCCGAAACGTTGCAGGCAGAAGTCCTCTTCATCCAGGGTTTCAGCCAGATGGGTATGCAGACGCACGTCGAGTTTTTCTGCCAGCGCGGCACTCTCGGCCATGATCTGCGGCGTCACCGAAAACGGCGAGCAAGGTGCCAGGGCAATCTGGATCTGCGCGCCATCTCCACGCTCGTGATAGGTCTCGATCAGGCGCTGGCTGTCGGCCAGAATCACCTCGCCTTGTTGCACGGTCTGTTGCGGCGGCAACCCGCCATCGGCTTCGCCCAGGCTCATGGAACCTCGGGTCAGCATGGCGCGCATGCCCAGCTCACGAACACTGTGCACCTGAATATCAATGGCCTGCTCCAGGCCATCGGGAAACAGATAATGATGATCCGCCGCAGTGGTGCAGCCCGACAGCAGCAATTCAACCAGCGCGACCTGACTGGCCAGCGCGAGCTTTTCCGGCGTCAGGCGTGCCCACACCGGGTACAGGGTCTTGAGCCACGGGAACAAAGGCTGATTTACCACCGGTGCCCAGGCGCGAGTCAGGGTTTGATAGAAGTGATGATGCGTGTTGATCAGCCCCGGCAACAGCACGTGCTCGCGGGCATCGAACACTTGATCACAGGGGCGGGAAGGGTGCTGACCAGCGGCCAGCAGCTCAACGATCACACCCTCTTCGACCACCAGACCGCCACGGGCGTCCAGGTCATTGGCAGTGAAGACGGCAAGGGGATTTTTCAACCAGATACGGATCGCAGGCATAGGCCGGCTCCTCTGAAAGTGGGTTCAGGTTAGCCAGCTCAGTTTTTCCCTGTCTGCTGATCCAGGGTTGCCGGTGATTGTGAACAATGCACGGGCAAGGCGAAGAAGTGTATTACTCGCTCAACTCACAATCAAACATCAACACCGAGCATGTAATCAGGCTGCATCCAGGCGCATGGAAACAACAAGCCCTGCATTTGCCGCCAGATCGACCAGAGCGTCAAGGCTGAACAGATCCACTCGCCCGGACTTCAAGTTGGAAAAACGTGGCTTGGTAATCCCAAGGCGAGCCGCTTTTTCGGTATCGGTGCCAGGCCATTTCTTGATGGATTCGTTCAGCTCGATCATGAGTGTCGAGCGTAACGTCAAGCGAGCCGCCTCTTGAGTGGTATCGGCAAGGGCATCCCAGACACTGGCAAATGTGTGTTCGTCGTTCATGGTTAACTTCTCATCAAATCACGCAGCCATTTACGATTGTGAGCCACCGACATTCATGAGTGGTCCTGCTCTGAAAGCCAGAGCAGAATCCGTTCATCCATCAGTGTGTTGCTTCACCAGACAATCGTCTCGCCCTTGTAGTTGATGAAGTAGTGCCCGCCCTTGCCGGCGTAGTCATTGAGCTGTTTGACCAGCCCGGTGGTGCTGGTCAGGACGTCGATTTCTGCGTTTTCGCCGCCCATTTCGGTTTTCACCCAGCCTGGATGCAGGGAGAGGACGGTGGGGCTGTGTTCGCCCAGTTGGCTGACGAAGGAGTTGGTCATGGAGTTGAGTGCGGCCTTGCTCGCCTTGTAGAGGGCTATTTCGTTTCCGTCCGGGCAGGCGACGCTGCCGAGCACCGAGCTCATGAACGCCAGTACGCCGGTTTCCGGACGAATCTGGCTGACCAGACGCTCGGCCAGACGAATAGGCGCGACGGCGTTGGTCAGGAACAACTGGCCCAGTTCGGCGGCGGTGGACTGGGCTGCGCTTTGATGCTTGGGCCCGATCACGCCGGCGTTGACGAACAGCACATCGAACACTTCGCCCTTGAGCTTCTGGACCAGTACTTCCAGTGAGGCGATTTCGTCGATATCCAGCGCTTCGATGCGAACACCGGAAATGGCCTTGAGGTTGTCGGCCTTTTGCGGGTCACGAACGGTGGCGATCACATTCCAGCCCTGTTCGGTCAGACGCTGGACCAGCCCGAGGCCCAAGCCACGGGATGCGCCGATGATCAGAGCGGTTTTGGTAGCGGTCATGAAAAAACTCCTTGGCAGTTAAAAGAAAAATATCTCAGGGGCTCAGCGGGCAACTCTGGTGCAGGCGCTCTTGAAGCTCGCTGCGCAGCTCACCCAGTTGCGCAATGCGCGTGTCGATCAGCGTCAGCTTGTCCCGAAGCAGTTGGGCAATTGCGATATCCGGTGCAGGTGCCTTCCATAGTTCGGCCACGCTATTGCCGATTTCGTTCAGGCTGAAGCCCAGACGCTGGGCAACCTTGATGAATTGCACCAGTTGCACCGTTTCCACTGGGTAATGACGATAGCCGTTGTCGGTACGCTGAGCGGAAATCAGGCCGCGCTGCTCATAAAAACGCAGCGTGTCGCGACTGACGGCGGTGGCTTGAGCCAGTTCACCAATACGCATGCAATCCTGTCCTTTAGGGCTTGACCCTGGAGCGTACTCCACCCTTTAGCCTGTTGGTATCTCAATCGACAGGACCTGTTTTATGTGGAAAACCCGACAATACCGCCAAGTAGTCCGTGCCAGCGCCTGGTACGACCTGATCGTCACCGCCGCTTTCGCCACACCCTGGACGTTCATGGCGCTGCACGGAATGTTATCGACGCTGAGCCAGCAATGGGGGCTGCCGGGAGAGCTACCAGCGTTCGAGCCCATGCACATGTTGATGGCAAATTTGCTGGGCTCGATTGTCTGCGTGTGGGCCGTACTGCGCATCCGTGATCCGCAGCAGGTATTCGGCCGTTATGACGCGGCGGGACGATTACTGTTTGCCGCCTGGCAGGGTTATGCGCTGATACATGGTGCCAGCAGCCTGCTGATCGGGATTCTGGTGATGGAGCTGGTTTGGGCGGTCGTGCAGCTGTGGCCGGTGCGGAGCGGTGTCGAGCAATCATCTTGACATCATTTTTTGCGGCCAGTAGAAAGCATGGATATTCCTGGCCATGGAGAGGCCGATGTCGATACCTGCCCCCGAAAACCCATCAAAGAAACGTTCTGCCAAACCCAAGCATGACTGGGTTGCCCACGATGACTTTTACGACGGTGACTTCCTCCGTGGATGGCTATTCGCAGTCCACCGTGTGCACACCGCAGCTCTGGGTTACAGCCTTCTGCCTGACAACAAGTCAGGGGTTAAGGGTTACAAGCACTTGTTGAACGAAGAAAGTTTCTCCTTATCCAGTCGTTCACTCATTTTCAATACTCCGCTCGCATCCAGTGATTGGAATGCTGCCTTGAAAACAGAGCTGCGGGCCATCCAGATTTCTCGTGCCTCCAAGGGAAAGGACGGTTACGCGCAAGTGGCTTTATATAGCCTCAATGACGCGAAAACCGGTCTGAAAAATGAACGAATCCTGGAAACAACCCAAAGTGCCGTTATCGCATATCTGCGTTACGGAACCGAGTTTCCGCCCTCTGAAAACGGTAATGAGCCAGTATGACGACTCATGTTTATCGCAAGATTAGTGAGCCAGTCAGAACGGGACTGACCCATGCCCAAATCTGGGAGGACGACGATAAAGGGCTGATTCAGTGTTGGGAAAACGGGCGTGAGCGTGCCGCAGTACTGCCGGAACTGGCAGCCCAGTGTCTGGCAAACCAATTGCCTATCCTGGGATGGAAAGGTGGAGTTTCGCACGCCTTGAAAAAGCGCGAAAAATTCGGGTCTCTGAAGTATCTGGCTCAATGGCAGGGGTTGAGGGGAGATGACCTTGATATTGATCTCTCCAGGGAGTACAGGCTGACATGTTCCGCAACCGGCATGATTGTCACCTTTACCTCTGATCAGTCGAAGTACCTCAGTAAGACCACTGCAGCAATCAACGATGGAGAAACGGTCGATGGTCGACTTGCATCAGGAGTTTCAGAACAGTCGCTTTTTTAGTGCAGCCCGTATCGATCAACGGTCTGTCGATGCCTTGATCGGTATCAGTGCGGGCATGTGTGCTGACGGCAAGATCAATCAGATGGAGGCGCTGTTTCTCAAGGAGTGGATTGAGGCCAATCTCGCTCATCTTGACGACCCGGTCGTTAACCTTCTCTATGGTCGACTGGAAAACATGTTGAGCGACGGGATTCTTGATGAGGAAGAGTCTCAGGAGCTCTTTAGTCTGCTTAAGCAGTTCGGCGGTGCTCAAAAGACCTCGTCGATGAATTTTTCGACGCCGAGCACTCTGCCGCTCAACAATCCTCTTCCTGCTTTCAGCTGGGAAAATAACGTTTTCATGTTTACTGGCACGATGGCTTACGGTCCAAGGAAACATTGCGAGGCATTAGTCGTGGAGCGTGGGGGGCTGATTGGTGGCTCTCTCAGTAAGAAGATCAACTTTCTGGTCATTGGTAGTATTGGCAACGATCAATGGTTGCACAGCAGTTACGGGCTCAAGATAAAGAAAGCGGTAGAACTTCGAGAGACGGGTGTGCCTATTGCCATTGTCAGTGAAGAGCATTGGCAGCAGGCTTTGTTTGGATGATCTCGTCCGTCTTCGCGACTGAAGTCGCTCCTACCGGTTCGGCGTAGGAGTGACTTCAGTCACGAAATGCCTCAATGCCCCGCCTGCCACGGCTGCCCCAATGAAACCGGCGCATACAGTTTTCTCAGCGCATCCCGCGACAGCAGCACCAGGACGATGATGGTCGCCACATACGGCAGCATCGCCAGCAGGTTGGAGGGGATCGCCAGGCCAATGCCTTGTGCAACCAGATGCAGGATGCTGGCGAGGCCGAAGAGGTACGCACCCAGCAGCAGACGCCAGACTCGCCAGCTGGCGAATACCACCAGTGCCAGCGCGATCCAGCCGCGGCCGGCGCTCATGTTTTCGGCCCACATCGGTGTGTAGGCCAGCGACAGATAAGCGCCCGCCAGCCCTGCCATTGCTCCGCCGAACAGCACGGCCAGAGTTCGCACCCGCAAGACCGGCAAGCCCATGGCGCTGGCGGCATCGGGGTTTTCGCCGACGGCCTGGATGATCAGACCGATGCGGCTTTTGAGCAGTGCCCAGGCCACCAGGGCAAACAGCGCGAAGGACAGGTACACCAGCAGATCCTGGGCAAACAGCATGCGGCCGATCAGCGGGATATCGCTGAGGAAAGGAATCGCCACTGGCTCGAAACCATGCAGCGGTTTGCCCACCCAGGCCGCGCCGACGAAGCTCGAAAGGCCCACACCAAAAATGGTCAGCGCCAGCCCTGTGGCAACCTGATTGGCGTTGAATACCAGCGCAACAACGGCAAACAACGCCGACAGCAACATGCCCGCCAGCATGGCCAGCAGCACGCCGAGCCAAAGGTTGCCGGTACTCAGGGCGATGATGAAACCGATCACCGCGCCGAACAGCATCATGCCTTCCTGGCCCAGATTGATGACGCCGCTTTTTTCGCAGATCAGTTCGCCCAGGGCCACCAGTAACAGCGGCGTGCCGCATCGGATCATGGCGTAGAAAATATTGCTCAGCAGGTCGATATCCATCATGCGGCTCCCGCGACAGGCGCCATCTGGCGTTTGGCCCAGCGCAGTTTCAGGCGCGGGCGATAAAGGATCAGCACATCACAGGCCAGCAGGAAGAACAGCATCATCCCCTGGAACAATTGCGTAATGGCCAGTGGCAGGTTGAGGGTCATTTGCGCTTGCTCGCCGCCCAGGTACAAGAGGGCGATCAGCAGGCTGGAAAACAGAATGCCGATGGGGTTCAGGCGTCCGAGAAAGGCCACGGTGATTGCCGCATAGCCATATCCTGGCGATACCTGCGGAACCAGTTGGCCGATGGGGCCGGTCACTTCACTGACGCCCGCCAGACCGGCCAATGCGCCACTGATCAAAAGCGCCAGCCAGACCAGATGTTTTTCGCGAAAGCCCACGAATCCCGCAGCCCGCTTGTCCAGCCCCAGCACTTTTATCTGGAAGCCGACAAAGCTGCGTTGCAGCAGGACCCAGACCGCCACCAGCGCCAGCAGGGCAAAATACACACCGACATGGGCGCGACCATCCTCCATCAGCAGCGGCAAGCGGCTGGCATCCCCAAAGGTGGCCGACTCCGGGAAGTTCATGCCCGCCGGGTCCTTGAGTGGCCCGTGAACAAAGAACAGAAGCAGGTTCAGGGCGATGTAGTTGAGCATGATGCTGGTGAGGATTTCATTGGCATTGAAGCGGGTGCGCAGCCAGGCCGTCACGCCAGCCCATGCAGCGCCAGCCAGCGTGCCGGCAATCAGAATCATCACCAGCGCCCAGCGGCTTTGCATATCGATCACGTTGACTGCCACTGCGCTGCCGGCCAGTGCGCCCAGCAGCAATTGGCCTTCCGCGCCGATGTTCCAGATACGGGCCTGATAGGCGACCGCCAGCCCGAGGGCGCAGAGCAGGATCGGCAAGGTCTTGACCATCAGTTCCGACACGCCATACCAGTCACTGACCGGCGCGATCAGCAGGGTATGCAGCGTCACCCACGGATCGAGCTTCAGGCCGATGAACAGCAGCGAGCCGCAGACAAGCGTCAGGGCGGCAGCCAGCAAGGGCGAACACCACAACATGGCGCGCGATTGCTGGCCGCGCGGTTCCAGGGAAAGCAGCATGTTTGGCTCCGTTAACCCAGCGCGACGGCTTGGGGGTGAGAATGATCGAACTGTCCCGCCATCCAGCCGCCGATCTGCACGGCGTTGGTCTGTTCGGTTGGGATCAGTTGCGAAAGCTTGCCGCTGCTCAGGGCCGCGAGTCGGTCGCTGATCTGGAACAGTTCGTCCAGATCTTCTGAAATCACCAGAATCGCGGCACCTGCATCACGAAGGGCAATCAGGGCTCGATGAATTGCCGCCGCTGCGCCGACATCGACGCCCCATGTCGGGTGAGCGGCCACCAGCAGTTTCGGGTTTTGCAGAATCTCGCGGCCCAGAATGAATTTCTGCAGATTGCCGCCCGACAGGCTATGCGCAGCAGTCTGGGCATCGGGAGTCTTGACCGCAAAGCGGCGAATGATTTCGTCGGCCAGCGCCCGGACCTTGCTGCGCTGGATCAGCCCGTTGCTGACCAGACCTTGTTGAAAGGCCGTCAGGAGGGCGTTGTCGGTCAGGCTCAGTTCGGGGACTGCGCCATGGCCCAGACGTTCGGCGGGCACAAAGGCCAGGCCGAGTTTGCGACGGGCATCCGGGCGCAGGTTGCCGACCTTGTCATCGGCAAAGCGAACAGTCGCAGCCTGTGCGCTGGTCAGTGTCTGTTCACCGCTGAGCAAGGCAAGCAGTTCGTCCTGGCCATTGCCCGCGACGCCGGCAATTCCGACGATCTCGCCGCTGCGCACTTCAAGGTCAACGTCCTGCAACGAGCAGCCGAAGGGATCGGGGTTATGCCAGGAGAGTTTTTCGACCTTCAGGAACGGCGCTGCGCCACTGGCTTTCTCGTATTGAGCGGTCAGTCCTTCTGCATCGCCGACCATCAGGCGCGCCAGTTCCAGATCGGTGCATTGCGCAGGAATGCAGTGCCCGGAAACCTTGCCGCCACGCAGCACTGTCGCGCTGTGGCACAAGGCCCGGACCTCGCCCAGTTTGTGGCTGATGAACAGAATGCTGCAGCCTTCCTCGGCCAGACGCCGCAAGGTAACGAACAGCTCGTCGGCCTCCTGAGGCGTGAGCACTGAGGTGGGTTCGTCCAGAATCAAAAGACGGATGTCCTGCATCAGGCAGCGGATGATTTCCACTTTCTGGCGCTCGCCAATGGACAGGCTGTGGACAAGTCGCTGCGGTTCCAGCGCCATGCCGTAACGCTGGGATACTTCGCGAATGCGCGGTTCCAGTTGTTTTGGCGTGCCCGCCGAGCGGCCCATGGCCAAGGCAATGTTCTGCGCGACGGTCAGGGTTTCGAACAGAGAGAAATGCTGAAACACCATGCCGATCCCCAACCCCCTGGCTTGCGCCGGGTTGCGCATGGACAGCGCTTCGCCCTGCCAGATGATCGAGCCTGAATCCGGCTGGGTCACGCCGTAGATAATCTTCATCAGCGTGCTTTTGCCAGCACCGTTTTCACCCAGCAAGGCGTGGATTTCGCCGGGCTGGATACTCAGGTCGATAGCGTCGTTGGCCAGACAGCCGGGGTATCGCTTGGTGATATGGCGCAGTTGCAGGCGCGGGGGCGGCGCGTGGTTTGGCATGACAGGCTCGGATCATGGAGTGGGTCGCCGGTGGATAAAGCAAAATCCTGGCCAGTGAGTCAGGTTTGTGGCGAATGTTGTCAGGCGGGCATGTGCAGCGTGTTTCCAAGCCTTTGGCGAAGATACCGAAAGCGCTTTGGCACCAGTTCGGGGCGTCCCTGTGCAGGGCAAGTGCCATTATGGATCATCGGGGTTGTGCAAAAAATGTACAGCAGGCCCGGAGGGCGATACCCCAAGCGATTGCGCGACCCTTGCACCTGTTATCCACAGGTTGTTCCACAGTAACTGTGCGAAAGCCGAAAACCGGGTAATAAAGGGATCTGCGGTAGCTTCCAATGGTGCTAAAGAGCGTTAAGACGCTGTTTTAGCATTGTTTTTATCCGGTTAAGTCGCGGTTGTGCAAAAAACGATCACTTGTCTGCGCCGTACGTCCGGTAAGGCTTTCAGCCTGATGTGCTCAGCTTATCCACAGCCGGATGCACAGTAGATGTGGGCAACTCATGCTTAAAATCCGGGAACGTCGAATTACTGAGCTGACGCTGCATGCAGGAGAATTCTGCCGCGGCTCAAGTCCGCCAGTTGCCGTTGCAGCGAGGTGAGGTGTTCCGGACCGATGGCAATCGACATTTCCACGCCATTGGCGGTGAAGTGTTCGGCTTCGATCAGCCCGTTGCATTCGGCCAGGCGTACCTTGACCAGCGCCAGTTCGCTGAAGCTGCATTCCAGATTGAACTGCTCGCGATTGATCAGTGGCAGGCGCTCGGCTTGTTGCAGGCATTTGTTGGCGCCGCCGCCATAAGCCCGGGCCAGTCCTCCGGTGCCCAACTGGATGCCGCCATACCAGCGAATCACCAGCACTACGACCTGATCGAATTCCTGGGCTTCGATGGCTGCCAGTATCGGTCGGCCTGCCGTACCGCCGGGTTCGCCGTCATCACTGCTGCGATATTGAGCGCCGAGCTTCCAGGCCCAGCAATTGTGCGTCGCATCCAGATCGCTGTGCTGCTCGATGAAGGCTTGTGCTTCGGCCGGGCTGGCAATGGGCGCCGCGAGGGTGATGAAGCGGCTTTTGCGAATTTCTTCCCGATATTCGCAAGGACCGGTGAGGGTAAAAGGCATGGAGGTTTCCAGCAGACGACAAGGCCCGAATATTACAAGACCGGCGGCGTAAGCCCACACCCTTTGAGAATGATCTGGATCAGATTGGCGCTGGCATCATCCATATCCTGTCTGGTTTGCCGTGTACGACCGGTTACCCGACAGATCTGGGTGGCAAAGTCGGCGTAATGCTGAGTGCTGCCCCAGAGCAGGAAGATCAGGTTGACCGGATCCACCGGGTCCATTTTTCCGGCATCGATCCAGGCCTGGAAAACGGCGGCGCGACCCTGAAACCAGAGGCGGTAGTCCTGGCTGAAATACTCGCTCATGCACTCGCCGCCGCTGATGATTTCCATGGCGAAAATCCGCGAGGCCTGCGGGTTGCGGCGGGAGAACTCCATCTTGGCGCGAATGTAGCGTGCCAGCGCTTCTGCCGGATCGTCTTCCACCGTCAGGTTGTTGAAGGTGCTGTCCCACTGCTCGATGATGTTGCTCAATACGGCGGCGTACAGCCCCAGCTTGTTGGTGAAGTAATAATGCAGGTTGGCTTTCGGCAGTCCGGCCTTGAGCGCGATGGTGTTCATGCTGGTGCCCTTGAAACCATGACGGGCAAATTCGTCTTCGGCGGCCTTGATGATGGCTTCTTCGTTTTTCTGGCGAATACGGCTTGCAGGCTTGGTGCCGTGAGAGCTGTGGGCTGGGACTTCAAGGGTCATGTGCAGGTCCGGACAGGGTCATGGGGTGCAACGGGTGAACAGATAACGCACCCGCGTGAATCCGACAAGCGCTCATGCAGGAAAATTATTCCTGCGGTTCAAGGGTTTTGGCTGGCTGTTCGTTGTTTTCCCTGATGGCGATAGCCTTTTCCTCTGGAATCAGCAGGCACATGACGATGGCCGTGATACCACCGCTGGTGATTGCCGAGTCGAACAGGTTTTGCACCAGTTGTGGCATGTGGTGCAGCAGCGAAGGTTGCGCTGCGATGCCCAGGCCGACGCCGAACGAGGTGGCAATGATCAGCATGCTGCGCCGGTCCAGCGGCGCCTGGGCAAGAATGCGCACACCCGCTGCCGCGACGCTGCCGAACATCACCAGGGTCGCGCCGCCAAGCACGGGCTTGGGAATCTGTTGCACCACTGCGCCAATGGTCGGGAACAGGCCAAGCATGAACAGCACCACACCTATATAGAGGCCGACATAGCGGCTGGCGACACCGGTCAATTGGATCACGCCGTTGTTCTGGGCAAAGGTGGTGTTGGGGAAGGCACTGAACGTGGCGGCAATCATGCAACTGACACCGTCGCCCAGTACGCCGCCCTTTAGCCGTGACACATAGCTCGGGCCGCTGATGGGCTGGCGGGCCAGCATACAGTTGGCGGTCAGGTCACCGACGGTTTCGATGCTGCTGATCAGGTAAATCAGCGCGACGGGCAGGAAAGCGGTCCAGTCGAAGCTGAATCCGAACTTGAACGGGACCGGCACGCTGATCAGTGGCAAGTCATGAATGGGTTGCGGGACCAGCTTGCCGCTCATCCACGCGGCGACACTGCCCACGGCCAGCCCGATGATGATCGCTGACAAACGAATCCAGGGTGTTCGGGAGCGGTTGAGCGCAATGATGATTGCGAGTACGAATACACCCAACGCCAGGTTGACGGGTGCTCCGAAGTCCGGTGCGTTGAAACCGCCTCCCAGGTCCGTGACGCCGACCTTGATAAGGCTGATGCCGATCAGGGTGATGACAATGCCGGTAACCAGCGGGGTGATGACGCGACGCAACTGGCCAATGAAGCGACTGAGCACGATCTGCACCAGCGCACCGAAGAAGCAGACGCCGAAGATCATCGCCATGATGTCTTCCGGGCTGCCGCCGCGCTGTTTGACGATAAAGCCGGCAGACAGCACAGCGCCGAGGAAGGCGAAGCTGGTGCCTTGCAGGCAGATCATGCCTGCGCCGATGCCGAACGGGCGACGGGCCTGAATAAACGTCCCGACACCGGAAACCATCAGGGCCATGCTGATCAGGTACGGCATGTAAGCGCCCAGGCCCAGTGCCGAACCGATAATCAGGGGCGGGGTAATGATGCCGACGAAACTGGCGAGCACATGCTGCAGAGCCGCGAGTATGGCCGTTACCGGCTTGGGACGATCATTGAGGCCGTAGAGCAGGTCATTGTTATCGGAGGTATCAGGCTGCATGTCGAGCGCTCGGAATGAGGTGTGGTTACGTCTTGGCCAAGCACATTGCAAAAACCTGTCCACTTGCTCAGTTTATTTTTTGTTCTCTCGCTAAATGCATATCCATTTCAAGGGGATAAGCTGTTCCACGGTTTTTTTGACCAGCCCCATTCAACCTTTTTTTCATCCTCGGTGCGTTATCGCGTAGCAGCCAGGCTCTCCAGAAAGCTCTCCAGCACCAAATGAGGGCGACGGCCTTTGCGGGTGACGGAGACCAGGCTCAGATCGTAAAACCGTGAGTCCGGTTTCAAGGTGCGCAGCCTGCCTTGCTGGAGCCAGACATCGGCGTAGTGATCCGGCAGATAGCCTATATAACGACCGGTCAGGATCAGAAAGGCCATGCCTTCGCGATCTGAAGCGCTGGCAGTACACCTGAGTGCCTGATAGTGAGCCTGAATATCGACCGGCAAGCGAAAGGTGGGGGCGATGGCCTCCTGAAGTGCAATGCACTTATCTCCGAGTTCTGCATCTTTCACGTTAAACAAAGGGTGGCCGACCGCGCAGTACAGCAGGGAGCGTTCGCTATATAAAGGTTGGTACTCGAGGCCGGGCAGGGCATTGGTCTGCGGAACGACGCCGACATGCAGGCTGCCATCGAGCACGCCTTGCTCCACTTCCGAGGGGGAGAGCATGCGGATGTTGATATGCACGTCCGGGCCGCGTTCCTTCAGTTGCGACAGGGCATTGGTGATGCGCATGTGCGGTAGCGTCACCAGGTTATCTGTCACGCCGATATTCAGCTCTCCGCGCAGGTGCTGGTGCAGGCCGTTGACCTCGGTGCGAAAACTCTCAAGTGCGCTGAGCAACTGCAACGACGACTGATAGACCTCGCGGCCCTCATCCGTCACCGAGAAACCGGCTCGTCCTCGCTGGCACAGGCGTAAACCAAGTCGCTGTTCCAGGTCGCTCATTTGCTGGCTTATGGCCGAACGGCCAATGCCGAGCACGCTTTCTGCTGCCGAGAAACCACCGGCTTCGACTACGCTTTTGAAAATGCGTAGCAGACGGATATCGAAGTCACTGACTTGTGCCAAGGGATCGGGGCGGCGAATGCTCATTGTTTAGTAATCGCTTAACTAAAGATCGTAAAAGTTGGGTTTTTTAAACCTTATGGTCATGTCACCTTGACTGTAATTGCTCCAATAACACACCTTGTGAGGCTCGTTGCAATGAATGCGTTCGAAGTGTCTGATGTGCCTTCAGCCACCCAATTGAAGCTAGATGCTCATTGGATGCCTTATACCGCCAACCGCAATTTTCAGCGTGACCCGCGGATGATCGTTGCGGCACATGGCAGCCATCTCACTGACGACAAGGGACGCACGATCTACGACGGGCTTTCCGGGCTTTGGACCTGTGGCGCCGGACACACCCGCAAGGAAATCCAGGAAGCGGTTTCCAGGCAATTGGGTGTTCTGGATTACTCACCAGGGTTTCAGTTCGGCCATCCGCTGTCGTTCCAGCTCGCGGAAAAAATCACCGACCTGACGCCGGGCAATCTGAACCACGTTTTTTATACCAACTCCGGTTCCGAGTGCGCCGATACCGCCGTGAAAATGGTTCGCGCCTACTGGCGCCTCAAAGGCCAGTCGACCAAGACCAAAATGATCGGTCGTGCTCGTGGCTATCATGGCGTGAATATCGCGGGTACCAGCCTCGGGGGTGTGAACGGTAACCGCAAGATGTTTGGCCAGTTGATGGATGTGGATCACCTGCCGCACACCTTGCTGGCCAGCAATGCATTTTCCAAAGGGATGCCCGAGGCCGGAGGCATCGCACTGGCCGATGAAATGCTCAAGCTGATCGAATTGCATGATGCCTCGAATATTGCCGCCGTCATCGTTGAGCCGATGGCCGGTTCGGCCGGTGTAATCGTACCTCCTCAGGGGTATCTCAAGCGCCTGCGTGAAATCTGCGATCAGCACAACATCCTGCTGATCTTCGATGAAGTCATCACCGGTTTCGGTCGCACGGGCTCCATGTTCGGTGCCGACAGCTTTGGCGTCACGCCAGACCTGATGTGCATTGCCAAGCAGGTCACCAACGGTGCCATTCCCATGGGCGCGGTGATTGCAAGCAGCGAAATCTATCAAACCTTCATGAATCAGGCCACGCCGGAATATGCCGTGGAATTCCCCCATGGCTACACCTATTCCGCTCACCCGGTTGCCTGTGCCGCAGGTCTGGCGGCGCTGGAGTTGTTGCAGCGTGAAAATCTGGTCCAGCAGGTCGCTGAAACCGCACCGCACTTTGAAAGCCTGTTGCATGGCATCAAAGGCACGAAGAACGTCATCGATATCCGTAACTACGGTCTGGCAGGCGCCATCCAGATCGCGCCACGGGATGGCGATGCGATCGTTCGTCCGTTCGAGGCTGCGATGAAGCTGTGGCAGGCCGGATTCTATGTACGCTTTGGCGGCGACACCCTGCAGTTCGGGCCAACTTTCAACTGCAAGACGCAAGACCTGGATCGACTGTTCGATGCCGTAGGTGAAGCGCTTAACCTGATTGACTGATTGCCGGGGCTTTATACCGGTGATGGACGAGAATTTTCTGGAGCCATTTGCATGAGCAGTATCCAACACTTGATCCACGGTGAGCTGACTTCCGATAACGGACGTACTGCCGATGTGTTCAATCCGTCGACAGGTCAGGCGATTCACCAGGTCGCGCTGGCCAGTCGCGAAACCGTGCAACAAGCCATCGACTCGGCCAAGGCCGCTTTTCCGGCCTGGCGCAACACGCCACCAGCCAAACGTGCCCAGGTCATGTTCCGCTTCAAGCAATTACTGGAGCAGAACGAGGCACGTATCGCCCAGCTCATCAGCGAAGAGCACGGCAAGACCCTGGAGGACGCGGCAGGTGAATTGAAGCGCGGGATCGAAAACGTCGAGTACGCCTGTGCCGCGCCGGAAATCCTCAAGGGTGAATACAGCCGCAATGTCGGCCCGAACATTGATGCCTGGTCGGACTTTCAGCCGTTGGGGATTGTTGCCGGCATCACGCCGTTCAACTTCCCGGCCATGGTGCCGCTGTGGATGTATCCGTTGGCGATTGCCTGCGGCAACTGCTTCATCCTCAAACCTTCGGAACGTGATCCGAGTTCTACCCTGCTGATTGCCCAGTTGCTGCACGAAGCCGGTTTGCCCAATGGCGTGCTCAACGTTGTGCATGGCGACAAGGTGGCCGTTGATGCACTGATCGAGGCGCCGGAGGTCAAGGCACTGAGTTTTGTGGGCTCCACGCCGATTGCCGAGTACATCTATAAAGAAGGCGCTGCGCGAGGCAAGCGTGTCCAGGCGTTGGGTGGTGCAAAGAACCATGCGGTACTGATGCCCGATGCCGATCTGGATAACGCTGTCAGTGCGCTGATGGGCGCGGCCTATGGTTCATGCGGCGAGCGCTGCATGGCGATTTCGGTTGCCGTCTGTGTGGGCGATCAGATTGCCGATGCGCTGGTTGCCAAGCTGGTCCCGCAGATCAAGAGCCTGAAGATCGGTGCTGGCACCAGCTGTGGTCTGGACATGGGACCACTGGTGACCGGGCAGCATCGCGATAAAGTCAGTGGCTATATAGAGGATGGTGTTCAGTCCGGTGCAACGCTGGTTGTCGATGGGCGCGATATCCGCATTGCGGGTAATGAAGAAGGTTTCTTCATGGGCGGCTGCCTGTTTGATCGCGTGACGCCGCAGATGCGCATCTATAAGGAAGAGATATTCGGTCCGGTGCTGTGCATCGTGCGCGTCAACAGTCTTGAGCAGGCGATGCAACTGATCAACGAGCATGAATACGGCAACGGCACCTGCATCTTCACCCGCGATGGTGAAGCGGCACGCTTGTTCTGCGATGAAATCGAAGTCGGCATGGTCGGGGTCAACGTTCCGCTGCCGGTGCCTGTTGCCTATCACAGCTTTGGCGGCTGGAAGCGTTCACTGTTTGGCGACCTGCATGCCTATGGCCCGGATGGCGTGCGCTTCTATACCCGCCGCAAGGCCATTACCCAGCGCTGGCCGCAGCGTGCAAGTCATGAGGCATCGCAGTTTGCTTTCCCGAGCCTCTAAATAATCAATCCCGGGGATCGTCTTGTTAAGACAGTCCCCGTGTTTATTGGGGTAGCAGAGTTTTATGACAGTATTCTGAAATTAAGTGTTGACGGGCGATTTAATCTCTCTATAATTCGCCCCACTTCCGGCGCAGACGGAACTGAAAAAGCCTTGTAAATCAATAGTTTGCAGGTGTTTAGCGGTTCTGGAGTCGAGCGGGAAGTGCTTAGGTCGTGGTTGGGTCGACAGCGGTGTGAGAAAGCGTTTGACACAGCCTTCGGGTCCTGTAGAATTCGCCTCCCGCTGACGAGCAACTTGAAGTTGATCGAAGCGCAAGTGGTTGAAGTTGCAAAGGAAACTTTGAAACTTGTTGAAATAACCGCTTGACAGA
>NZ_JAIGPJ010000020.1:0-100680 GCF_019719005.1 Pseudomonas cichorii | reverse complement strand
GCGTTCTGCCAGGCCATCGGCAAACGCCAGATCACCGAATTCAACTATCGCTACCACACCGACCGCGAGGCTCATATCTTCGTCGGCGTGCAGACCCACCCGGACAACGACCCGCGCAGCGCCTTGATTTCAAGCCTGACAGAACAAGGGTTCCCGGTGCTGGACCTGACCGACAACGAACTGGCCAAACTGCATATCCGCCATATGGTCGGCGGCCATGCCGAGCGGGTCAGCGATGAAGTGGTGTTGCGCTTCGAGTTTCCGGAGCGGCCAGGTGCGCTGTTCAACTTCCTGAACAAACTGGGCGGGCGCTGGACCATCTCGATGTTCCACTACCGCAACCACGGCGCAGCAGATGGCCGCGTGGTGGCCGGGCTGGTGGTGCCGGAAGAAGAACGGCATCTGGTGGGTGCAGCGCTGGACGAGATTGGTTATCCGTATTGGGATGAGAGCCAGAATCCGGCGTACAAGCTCTTTATGGGGTAAACAAACTGTAGGAGCGAATTCATTCGCGAAGCCTTTCGCGAATGAATTCGCTCCTACGGGATTACTGATCTTCAGCGCTGAAAGTCGCTGGCTCCGCAGGTGCAGCAACAGGTTCGCTGCTGACAGGCGTAGCAGGAGACTCAGGCGGAACAGTTTCGGCTTTTGGCTCAGCCTCGACCGGTTGAGGCGCTACGGGGGCCGGTGCCGGAACTGGCGCTGGAGCGACTTCAGGCACACCCAGATCAGCCTTGGGCTTCTCGACGATATGCGCAGCCTGCTTCACTTCTGGCGGCAGGAAATTTTCCACCAGCGCAAAGAAGCGTTCATAGAACTTGGCCGAAGCAACGGTTTCGCTGGCAACCTTGACCATGGAATCGTCGGTCGAGCCGATCGGCATCGATACCGAACCCAGCACGCCCACACCCAGGCTGGCCGAGTTATTGGTCTTCTTCAGCGCGTAACGGTCCTGCAGGGCGTTGGCGAACATGGTTGAACCAGCGCCCCCTACATCGGCTGCGCAAACCAGATTGAAGCTGATCTCGATATGCGTCTCGCCCGTCTGCTGGAAGCTCTTGCGCCCGCTGATCATTTTCGGATCGTTGCTGGTGATGATGTAGCCCTGGCTCAGCAATGCACGCCGCCCCGCTTCACAGGACGAATCATCGCTGGCCGGATAGCTTCTGGAGAAAGTCCCGGCGTCATCGAAATGCTCGTGATCGTAAACAGCCTGCTTGGGCGACGAACAGCCAGCCATGACCAGCAGGACGGACGTCCAGCATGCGGTACGAAGGTTCAGTAACTTAAACATCGAGGATCCTGGGGAAGATAGCTGTCAGCAGGGCTGTAGCGGGAAAACGTCGGTAAGTCTGCAACAAGGCCAGCACAGGATCAACGCAGACAGTGAAAAGATGCTGATACAAATGACAAAACTTTCGTGTCGAGGCGTGGCGAGCCGCATCAAGCCAGATCCCACACCGGTTCAGGCGCAAAGCGTTCGGCCAGGAAATCCAGCAGCGCCCGCAAGGCCGATGACATATGTTTGCGGGAGGTGTAGACCGCATGAATGCTCATTTCCATGGGCTCATAGCGCATCAGCAACGGCACCAGGCGCCCGCTCTTGATGAGCGGCGCAGCCAGATAGGTTGGCAGCAGCGCAATGCCCGCTCCGCAAAGAGCCGCCTGCAGAGTGGTGATGGAGTCATTGGTGCTGAGATTGCCCTTCACTGCCACGCTATGGGGCACGCCCTTGCGGGTGAAATGCCAGAGGCTGCTGCTGTGATAGGTATGGGTCAGGCAGTTGTGCAAGGCCAGGTCTTCAAGGCTGTCAGGGATCGAATGCTCTTCCAGATAAGCAGGCGAAGCACAGACCACCGACCGGCAGGTCGTCAGGCGGCGGGCAATCAGGTTGGGGTCCAGGTCGTTGGTGATGCGAATCGCCAGATCCAGCCCTTCATCCACCAGATTCACCGTGCGATCAAGCAACACCATGTCGATACGCACCTGGGAGTAGCGCCCCACAAATTCGGTGACGGCCTGGGTGAGCTGGGACTGGCCAAACGAGGTGCTGGAGGTAATGCGCAGCAAGCCTTTGGGCTCACTCTCGGGCGCAGCCACAACAGCGCGCATGTCGTCTGCCAGGTCGAGCATGCGCCGACACAGCGGCAGAACCTCGGCACCCGCCGCAGTCAGGTTCAGTCGTCTGGTCGTACGGTGCATCAACCGCGCACCGGTCCACTCTTCAAGCTCGGCGAGCAATCTGGAGATAACCGGTCGTGAAAGACCGAGCTTGTCCGCTGCCGTAGTCTGACTGCCGCAGTCGACGACTGTGACGAAAGCCTGCATGGCCTGTAATTTGTCCATTATTCGACCGGTTTACGCAACAAATATGGGCCTAATCTAGCGTTTTTCAGACTATAAATCTCAACTAATCTGGCCTTCTTTCAATACAGCCCGGATGGAGATTTTCATGCTACCGCTATTTGCACGACGCTTTGTTGCCAGCATCGCCCTGCTCAGCTTCGCTGGCACCAGCCTGGCGGCCCAGCCGTTGAAGCTGGATGTCTACAACCCGGGAGCCGAGGCCATCTTCCCGGTGTCATCGGTACTGGTCACTGCCGAGAAAGATGCAATCCTGGTGGACGCACAGTTTGGCAAGCCTCAGGCCGAACAGGTCGTGGAGAAGATCCGCAAGAGCGGCAAGAACCTCACCACCATCTACATCAGCCATGGCGACCCGGATTATTACTTCGGCCTGCAAACCATTACCGAGGCCTACCCAAAAGCCAAGGTCGTTGCCAGCGCCGAAACCGTCGCTCACATCAAGGAAACCATGGAAGGCAAGCTGGCCTACTGGGGACCCAAGCTGGGCGATGGCGCACCGAGCAAGATCATCGTTCCCGAAGTCATTCAGGGCAACAATCTGAAGCTTGAAGGCCAGGACCTGCAGATCGTCGGCCTTGACGGCCCGCAGCCTGACCGGACGTTCGTGTGGGTGCCGTCCATCAAGGCGGTGATCGGCGGCGTGGTACTGGCCAATAACATTCATGTGTGGATGGCCGACACCCAGAGCACCAAGTCGCATCAGGACTGGCTGGCAACACTGGCCACCATCGAGAAGCTCAAACCTGTAACCATCGTTCCCGGTCATTTCCTGAGTGGCGAACTGAAATCGGAACAGGCGCCCGCCTTTACCGCGAACTACATCAAGACCTTCGATGCCGAAACCGCCAAGGCCAAGGATTCCGCAGCACTGATCAAGGCCATGAAAGCTCATTACCCGAAACTGGGTGAAGAATCTTCACTGGAGTTGAGTGCCAAAGTAGCCAAGGGCGAAATGAAGTGGTGAATGAATGACAAAGCTGCGCTTGTAATGAGCGCAGCTTTTTTTTGCATGAATCGCAGGCAAAAAAAAAAGCGACCGGTCAAGGTCGCTTTTTCTTTTGCTTCAAGGAGTTCAAGGCCTTGAAGCTTTGTATGGCGCAGCGGACGGGACTCGAACCCGCGACCCCCGGCGTGACAGGCCGGTATTCTAACCGACTGAACTACCGCTGCGTATCGCTTGTGAAACTCTTTTAATCGACCTGAAACAAACTTTCGGTAGTTTGAATCACTGCCTGATTGAACAACCATCTGGTTTTTCAATCCCGGACCCGGAAAACCGGATCTGGATAATATGGCGCAGCGGACGGGACTCGAACCCGCGACCCCCGGCGTGACAGGCCGGTATTCTAACCGACTGAACTACCGCTGCGCATGTGTTGCTTCAATCCTGAAAGCCCTCGTGAAACAGCTTCCAGACTCAACGATGGTGGGTGATGACGGGATCGAACCGCCGACCCTCTGCTTGTAAGGCAGATGCTCTCCCGGCTGAGCTAATCACCCTTTGCTTCGCTGAGGCCGCGAAATTTACGCACCTACCGTACCTAAGTCAATACCCCCATTGAATTTTTTCCAAAAAACTTAAAATAGGGATTCAGCATTCGAGGTTGGGCCGGGGCACGAGAGAGCCTGCTCCTGTCTGATTTGTGAAGAACCTTTCGCGAATCCATTGAGGCGGTCAGTCGCTCAATGGATAAACCCTGACATAGTCGACGTTGAAATCGGTCTGAGCGCTGTACTGGTCACCGAACCCCTCAGGAGGAAACTGCCTGGGCACTTCGGAACTCAGGATGACTAATTCGTCACCCAGTGAAATCGGCGCGACCGAAGGTGGCACCGTTTTCGTCATGACCCCATCCACATAGAACTCATACCGGTCCCTGCCCCACAACACGCCAAACCTGTGAAACTTCCCGTCGTCCAGACTATCCAGTAACCCGGCCCAGGCCCAATACTTGTGATGCTCCCCGTAGAGATCCCAGTGAATGGCATGGTTATAGTTTTTACTTTCTGCACCAGACCCATGCTCAAAGACGTCAATCTCAACGCCCTGCTCCGGCTTGCCCACTTCCATGGCTGGGGTTTGAACCCAGAAAGCAACCTGTACACCGAAAGCCCGCTTGAACCGGACCGACGCCTCCCAGTAACCCTGGCTTGAAAGGAAAGTGTCAGCCGTGGAAATCATGCCGCAGTAATTCTGAAGTATCCCGTTGCTCAGCCCACTGTAGGTTTTGATGGTGAGATACCCTGACCTGACGCTGACCGTTTCCGGAATATTCTTGCAGTTGTTACGAATGCCCGGTAACCGATGACTCCATTTGGCGCCATCCAGTTGATCGCCTTCGAACTCGTCAGCGAAGATCGGCGTTGAAGCGATACCCTCAGGCAGCCGACCATTGAGTTGCCAGCCCCACGTTCCCGATGCTGCATCCGGGTCTGTAACGGTCAAACTGTTGTCGGCGCGCAGGGCCAGCTCGCCAAGTCGACCGTAGTCGTTCTGCACTTTACTGACCAATGAATACATACCGGAGGGCCTTAGTATCCGGGTCCAGTAGACGTGCGAGGTGTAGTTCTCGCTGTTACAGGCAGTCATGTTGACGACACTGGCATCGGTCGAGCTGAACAGACACAGGTTATCGCCGGCACCTACGTTCTTGATCGTGCTGAGCTCACCCACTTGTTTTTCGATGATCCATGCCTGCCTGACCGATTGATCGCAGGGATTGAAAATCACGACCTGGTTATTGGCGGACAGGTCCATGCACAACCTGGACCCAGCGCGTTCGTTGACAAGCCCGGTCCTGACCCGATCCGGAAACTCGATCTGCGCGGGTGCAGGTGCATCACTGGCATCCTGGTCCTGTAATGCCTGGACAGCTGGAGATACTGCGAAGACAGGGTTGAGCATTGCACTCAGTACCGCTACAGATAGCGCTCTGAGGCCTGCCATGATTGACATTTCCATTGTTATTCACCGTACGTGAGTCCATTCAACTGTTCGTCGTTCACCGTTCAAACGGTGTATCAACTACCGGTAAATCGACAACTCCGGGGAATGCCATTCATCGCAGTACAGCCGCGTCTTCGCCCCTGCACCGATGCTGCTCCGAACAACAACGGTCTTCAACACAGCCAAGACAAACGGAGGCCCTGAGCGCCGCCAGGGACGATCAGTGATGCTCGCCGCCTGGCAGCACCATGACCTCGTCCGTGCTTCGTAAGCAAAGCGAATAGCCGTCCGCTCGCTCCTGCCGTACCGGGCAAGGCCAGCATGCCGCAAATAGGCATGCGGCAAATGGGATAGGAGCGATCCTGGTCGCGAACCGCGGTGATCGGGACTCAGTCGGCGTAAATCATCTTCTTGCTCATACCACCGTCCACCACGAACTCCTGCCCGGTAACGAAACCGGCATGACGCGACAGCAGCCAGCCAACCATCGCAGCGACATCCTCCACGCTGCCTACACGCCCCGCCGGGTGCTGGGCATGGTCGACATCGGTCAACGGCTCGGCACGACGCTGGGAAGGATCCCGCGCATCGATCCAGCCAGGACTCACGGCGTTGACGCGAATCTCCGGACCGAGACTGATGGCCAGTGCATGAGTCAGGGCCAGAAGACCGCCCTTGCTCGCCGCGTAGGCCTCGGTATCGGGTTCGGACTGTCTGGCACGGGTCGAGCTCAGATTGACGATGCTGCCGCAATGAGCGCGCAGATAGGGCGCACAATGCTTGGCCAGCAGCATCGGACCGCTGAGGTTCACACCCAGCACTCGATTCCAGTGAGACAGATCGAGGCTTTCGAGAGTGGTGTTATGGGGGTCGGCAACGGCCGCATTGCACACCAGCGCATCAAGGCGACCAAAGCGCCTGAGCACTTCGGCCACACCCGCGGCTACCTGATCCTCACTGGCAACGTCCATGGCAATGAACAGGGCATTGTCACCCAGCACACCGGCCACTTTCGCACCACGGGCACGATCAAGGTCAGCCAGCACCACCTGCCAGCCCTCGGTGATCAGCCAGGCAGCGATGCCCAGGCCGATCCCGCGTGCCGCTCCGGTCACCAGAGCCACACGGCCGTTGTTGGTACTGGCGAATTTCATCGCCCAATCGCTCACAACGCCGCCAGACCGCGTGCCAGGTCAGCCTGAAGGTCAGCAACGTCTTCCAGGCCGACCGCAACCCGGATCAGGCTGTCACGAATGCCTGCCGACTCACGCTCTTGAGGCGTCAGGCGACCGTGGGACGTGGTCGCCGGATGAGTGATGGTGGTCTTGCTGTCACCCAGGTTGGCAGTGATGGAAATCAGGCGAGTGGCATCGATGAAACGCCATGCGCCTTCCTTGCCACCCTTGACCTCGAAACTCACCACCGCCCCGAAACCCTTTTGCTGACGCTGGGCCAACTCATGTTGCGGATGGCTCTTGAGCCCGGCGTAGTGAACCTTCTCGATGCCATCCTGCTGCTCAAGCCACTCGGCAACGGCCTGGGCATTGGCACAATGAGCGCGCATGCGCAGGCTCAGGGTTTCGAGCCCCTTGAGGAAAATCCAGGCGTTGAACGGGCTCAGCGTCGGCCCGGCAGTGCGCAGGAAGCCGACCACTTCCTTCATCTGGCCACTGCGTCCAGCAACCACACCGCCCATGCAACGGCCCTGGCCATCGATGAACTTGGTGGCCGAGTGAACAACGATATCCGCACCCAGGCGCAACGGCTGTTGCAGTGCCGGCGTGCAGAAGCAGTTATCCACCACCAGATGCGCACCCTTGGCGTGGGCGACTTCTGCCAGTGCGGCGATGTCTACCAGCTCGGCCAGCGGATTGGACGGTGACTCGACGAACAGCATCCTGGTATTGCTCTTGATTGCCGCATCCCAGCCGGACAGGTCCGCCAGAGGTACGTAATCGACTTCGATGCCAAAACGCTTGAAGTACTTCTCGAACAGACTGATGGTCGAACCGAACACACTGCGCGACACCAGTACATGGTCACCCGCGCTGCACAGGCTCATGACCACCGAAAGAATCGCGGCCATGCCGGTTGCCGTGGCAACGGCCTGCTCTGCGCCTTCCAGAGCGGCGATGCGCTCCTCGAAGGAGCGCACTGTCGGGTTGGTGTAACGCGAATAGACGTTACCCGGCACCTCGCCCGCAAAACGCGCGGCTGCATCGGCAGCCGTGCGGAATACGTAGCTGGAGGTAAAGAACATCGGATCGCCATGCTCGCTTTCCGGCGTGCGATGTTGCCCGGCACGTACGGCGAGGGTATCGAAACCCACGCCTTCAAGGTCGCTGTCCAGCCGACCGGCATCCCATTCCTGAGTCATGCCGTCACTCCTTGCTCGATTAGTTGTTGTACAGATCGATAATAGCGCTCACTGCCTGGCTTTTTACCTTGGAAGCGTCGTTGCGCGCATGCTCGATCCTGTTCAGATAATGCTCGTCGATGTCGCCGGTGACGTATTTGCCATCGAACACCGAGCAGTCGAAGTTATCGATCTTGATCTTTTTGCTGCCGCTGACCGCTTCGATCAGGTCGGTGAGATCCTGATAGACCAGCCAGTCGGCACCGATGAGGTCGGCAACGTCCTGGGTGGAGCGATTATGGGCGATCAGTTCGTGAGCACTCGGCATGTCGATGCCGTAGACGTTGGGGTAACGCACTGCTGGCGCAGCCGAACAGAAGTAGACATTCTTGGCGCCCGCTTCGCGAGCCATCTGGATGATCTGCTTGCAGGTGGTGCCGCGCACGATGGAGTCGTCCACCAGCATCACGTTCTTGCCGCGGAATTCCAGCTCGATGGCATTGAGCTTCTGGCGCACGGACTTCTTGCGTGCAGCCTGACCGGGCATGATGAAGGTACGGCCGATGTAACGGTTCTTGACGAAACCTTCGCGGAACTTGACGCCCAGGTGGTTGGCCAGCTCCAGCGCAGCGGTACGGC
The DNA here is from genome assembly GCF_019719005.1 of Pseudomonas cichorii. Classification (GTDB taxonomy): domain Bacteria; phylum Pseudomonadota; class Gammaproteobacteria; order Pseudomonadales; family Pseudomonadaceae; genus Aquipseudomonas; species Aquipseudomonas cichorii_E. Next base: position 92,371 of record NZ_JAIGPJ010000020.1, on the reverse strand, counting down.
TGGTGTCCGGAATCGGGATGACCACGTCGATATCGTGATCCGGGCGCTCGCGCAGGATCTTGTCCGCCAGTTTCTCGCCCATGCGCAGACGCGCCTTGTAGACCGAGATACCGTCGATGATCGAATCGGGGCGCGCCAGATAGACGTGCTCGAAGATGCACGGAGCATATTTGGGGTTGGCCGCACACTGACGGGTGAACAGCTTGCCGTCTTCAGTGATGTAGACCGCTTCACCCGGCGCCAGATCGCGAATCAGGGTAAAGCCCAGCACGTCCAGGGACACGCTTTCGGAGGCGATCATGTACTCGACGCCTTCGTCGGTATGACGCTGGCCGAACACGATAGGACGAATGGCGTCAGGGTCGCGGAAACCGACAATGCCGTAACCGGTGATCATCGCCACCACGGCATAGCCGCCACGGCAACGGTTGTGCACGTCAGTCACGGCCGCGAAGATATCCTCTTCGGTAGGCTGCAACTTGCCACGCACTGCCAGTTCATGGGCGAAGACGTTGAGCAGCACTTCCGAGTCGGAGCTGGTGTTGACGTGGCGCAGGTCGGATTCGTAAATCTCCTTTGCCAGTTGCTCGACGTTGGTCAGGTTGCCGTTGTGCGCCAGCGTGATGCCGTAAGGCGAGTTGACGTAGAACGGCTGGGCTTCGGCCGAAGTCGAGCTGCCCGCGGTCGGGTAACGCACATGGCCAATGCCCATGTGCCCGACCAGACGCTGCATATGGCGCTGATGGAACACATCACGCACCAGGCCATTGTCCTTGCGCAGGAATAACCGGCCTTCATGACTGGTCACGATACCGGCAGCGTCCTGGCCGCGGTGCTGGAGGACGGTAAGCGCGTCATACAGCGCCTGATTGACGTTCGACTTACCGACGATACCGACGATGCCACACATGCGACACAACCCCTACTTAGTGGAACTTGATTTACCAAGCACTTCCTGCGGCATGGTAGCCGGCAGGATCTGCTCCTTGAACGGCAGCTCAGCAGGAATGCTGATGCCGCTGGCGAGCCACTGGCTGGACATCCCGAGAATCAGGTTTTTCGACCAGTCAGCAACCATGAGAAATTGCGGCAGCAGCCTTGATTCCTGCCACCATTGATCCTGTTGTACAGGGCCCAGGCTCAGCAGCCCGACCGCTACCACGACAAGCAGCCCTCCGCGCGCAGCGCCGAAGACCATACCCAGAAAACGATCGGTCCCGGAAAGCCCGGTGACGCGAATCAGTTCGCCGATAAGAAAGTTGACCATGGCGCCGACCAGCAATGTGGCGACGAACAGAATGATGCAGCTCGCGATCACGCGGGCTGAAGGTGTATCGATGTAATTGACCAGATAGAGGGACAGCCCCGCACCGAACATCCAGGCCACGACGCCCGCGATGATCCAGGTCAGCAGAGACAGGGCTTCCTTGACGAAGCCGCGCTTGATGCTGATCAGAGCGGAAATGGCGACAATTCCGATAATCGCCCAGTCAACCGGAGTAAATGGCACGGTGCAGCCTACAGACTGATGAGGCGGCGCATTTTAGCAGAGCGCCCGCCTGCCGGTAAGCTGCGATTCGCGATGCGTTGCGACTTTTAGCCACGCTCTGGCTGAAAGCGCACCACAATACCCTTGAGTTTCTGCTGTTTGTCCAACTGATCACGCAGACGATCGGCCTCGGCACGCTCGATCAACGGTCCGACAAACACCCGATTCACACCATCGGCGGTACGAATGTAGGCGTTGTAACCCTGGGCACGCAGAGTCTTTTGCAGGTTATCGGCATTGGCGCGATTGGACATGCTGGCCAACTGAACAGACCAGCTCACCGAAAGCCCGTTGGCATCGACACCGCTCGGCGCTGCCTTGGCAGTTGTTGCCGGAGCAGGAGCAGCAGGCGCTGTGGCCGGAGCCGGTTTGGCAGGCTTGGGTGCTGGCGCAGGCGCTGCTGCCTGTGCCGGTGCTTGCGCCGGGGCAGAAGCGACAGATGGAGCAGGCGCGATCGGCATCGAAGGCGGCAACTGGCTGGCAGTGCTCATGTCCTCTTCACCGGGTACCGGCTCCTGAGGCAGGATCTGCGGCTCGGGAACCGGCACCGGATCCACCTTGACCTGCGGGGCAACCGGAGCCTGTGGCGCAGCAGGTGCTTCAACCTGCACCTGACGCACTTCATCCTGACGGGTAAACAGCATCGGCAGGAAGATGACCGCCACCGCAATCAGAACCAGGGCGCCAACCATTCGCTGCTTGAATACTTTATCCAGCAAAGCCATTTGCAGCTTCCTCATCGGTGTACCGGGCCAACCACTCCAGGGCCTCGGCCACACAGTAAAAAGATCCGAACAGCAAAATCTCGTCATCAGCCGTCGCACGTGCGCATTGCGCTTCAAGCGCCAGCGCAACACTGTCGTAAGACGCTTCTTCAGCGCCAAGGTTCTGCAAGGCCGACTGCAATTGTGCGACAGGCCGGGTACGAGGTGTCGGCAAAGGTGCCACGGCCCAGTCCTGGACACTGGAAACCAGCTCGCTCACCACCCCGTCAAGATCCTTGTCCGACAGCAGACCAAACACCGCAAGGCGCTTGCCGACCACTGGCCGCTGAGCCATGCGCTGCGCCAGAAACTGCGCAGCATGGGGGTTGTGGCCAACATCGAGCAACAGATTGAGGGTCTTGCCCTGCCACTGAAATACACGCCGATCCAGACGACCGGTAATGCGCGCACCTGCCAGCGCAGAGTGGATGACCTCGGCCTGCCATGGCATATCCAGTAACAGATAAGCCTGAAGCGCCAGAGCGGCATTCTCCATGGGCAGATCCAGCAAAGGCAGACCGGAAAGCTCGACCACCTGCCCCGCCTTGTCACGACCACGCCAGTTCCACGCCTCACGGGTCACGGTCAGATCGAAATCGCGACCACGCAATGACAAGGGACAGCCTAGCTTATCCGCCTGCTCCAGCAATGGCGCAGGAGGATCAAGATCACCGCAAAGCGCCGGACGGCCCTCACGGAAGATACCGGCCTTCTCGAAAGCGACCGACTCACGGCTATCGCCCAGCCAGTCGGCATGATCGATACCGATGCTGGTCACCAGCGAAAGATCGGCATCCACCAGATTCACCGCATCCAGACGCCCGCCCAGACCGACTTCCAGCACGACGGCATCCAGGCGCGCCTGCTCGAACAGCCAGAAAGCCGCCAGCGTGCCCATCTCGAAATACGTCAGGGTGGTATCGCCACGCGCCGCTTCGACAGCGGCAAAGGCCTTGCACAATTGGGCATCGGACGCTTCGACGCCCTGCACCTGCACGCGCTCGTTATAGCGCAGCAGATGTGGAGAGCTGTAGACACCCACTTTCAGACCCTGGGCCTGAAGCAAGGCTGCGACGAATGCGCATGTCGAGCCTTTGCCGTTGGTGCCGGTTACCGTGATTACCCGGGGCGCAGGACGGGTAAGCCCCAACTGCTGCGCCACCTGTCGCGAACGATCCAGCCCCATGTCGATGGCAGAAGGATGCAGTTGCTCCAGATAGGCGAGCCAGTCGCCCAGGGTTGCAGGGGTCATACAGTGGCCGGTGCCGGTGGAACGACGACTGGCTCGATGACTGGCGCGACGAACTTGGGAGTCGGCAGGTTCATCATCTGAGCCAGCAGGTTACCCAGGCGCGGACGCAGCTCACTGCGCGCGATGATCATGTCGATGGCGCCATGGTTCAGCAGGAACTCGCTGCGCTGGAAGCCTTCAGGCAGTTTTTCGCGAACGGTCTGCTCGATGACGCGGGGACCTGCGAAACCGATCAGAGCCTTCGGCTCGGCAACGATGACATCGCCCAGCATTGCCAGACTGGCAGATACACCACCGTAGACCGGGTCGGTCAGTACGGAAATGAACGGCAGGCCTTCTTCACGCAGACGCGCCAGAACAGCCGAAGTCTTGGCCATCTGCATCAGGGAAATCAGGGCTTCCTGCATCCGGGCACCGCCGGAAGCAGCAAAACAGATCATCGGGCAGCGGTTTTCCAGCGCATAGTTGGCAGCGCGCACGAAACGCTCGCCCACGATGGCGCCCATCGAACCACCCATGAAGGAAAACTCGAACGCGGAAACCACGACCGGCATGCCCAGCAGGGTGCCGCTCATGGAAATCAGGGCGTCTTTCTCGCCGGTCTGCTTCTGGGCACCGACCAGACGATCCTTGTACTTCTTGCTGTCGCGGAATTTCAGACGATCCACCGGCTCCAGATCGGCACCCAGCTCGGCACGGCCTTCGACATCCAGGAAGATGTTCAGGCGGGCACGGGCGTCAATACGCATGTGGTGGTTGCACTTGGGGCAGACGTCCAGGGTCTTTTCCAGCTCAGGGCGATAAAGCACCGCTTCGCAGGAAGGACATTTGTGCCAAAGCCCCTCGGGAACCGAGCTTTTCTTGACCTCGGAACGCATGATCGAAGGGATCAGTTTGTCTACCAACCAGTTGCTCATGCTTTATTTCTCCAGTACCGGTTTGGCTCCCGCACCTGGCGATCAACACCAGGCGCACGCCCTTGACTTAAATTCGTATAGGTGGCGGTGATTGACGGGCAGCGGTCAGCCTGACCTGCATTACCCTCGACCCCGCTGTTAATCGGCGACGCACGCAGGTGCAATCGCTTGTTCAATCCGACCCGCATACTTATGGCGGGGACAGGCTTATGGACGGCGGCAAATCGACAACCGTCACATCAGGCGCCGTGGACCGCACTCATGAAGGCAAGAATCTTGTCGCGATCCTTGATGCCCTTGCTCTTTTCGACCCCGCCACTGACATCGACGGCATACGGCCGGACCTGGGCAATGGCTTGTGCCACGTTAGCCGAAGTCAGCCCGCCTGCCAGAATAACCGGCTTGTCCAGGTTGTCGGGGATCAGCGCCCAGTCGAAGGTTTCACCCGTACCACCGGGCACACCGGCTACATAGGTATCAAGCAGGATTCCGCTGGCCTTGCCATAGGCACGACAGGCCGCTGCGATATCGTCACCCGCCTTGACCCTGAGAGCCTTGATATACGGACGATGGTAGCCATCGCACTCTTCAGGCGTTTCATCGCCATGAAACTGCAGAAGGTCCAGAGGCACGGCATCCAGGGTTTCGTTGAGCTCGCAACGGCTGGCGTTGACGAACAGGCCGACAGTGGTGATGAAAGGCGGCAAGGCGGCAATGATGGCTCGCGCCTGCTGCACATTCACAGCCCGGGGACTTTTGGAGTAGAACACCAGACCGATGGCATCGGCACCCGCCTCGACGGCCGCCAATGCATCCTCTATGCGGGTAATCCCGCAGATCTTGCTGCGAACGGCTGACATGTGGTGAAAACCTCAGACCTTTCGGAAAGTCCCGGATGTTAGCAAATGCTGTTCCGGACGTCAGCCGCCAAGTTCGCTGAAGCCTGTAAGAAAGTGCGGGCCGATATAGCGCTCCGGCAACGGGAACTCGTCCCGGTACTCCACCTGCACCAGATACAGACCGTAAGGATGCGCCGTGACACCACCGGTGCGACGGACACGGCTTTCGAGCACATCACGCGCCCACTCCACCGGCCTCTCCCCTGCCCCGATGGTCATCAACACGCCCGCGATATTGCGCACCATATGGTGCAGGAAGGCATTGGCCCGCACATCGATGACGATCATCTTGCCATGCCGGGTGACGCGCAAATGATGCAATTGCTTGACCGGCGACTTGGCCTGACACTGCCCGGCACGAAAGGCGCTGAAGTCATGGGTGCCGACCAGATACGCGGCAGCCTCGGCCATCCGCTCGACATCCAGCGGCCTGTGATTCCAGGTGATTTCCTGGCCAAGGTGCGCCGGGCGAATCTGATCGTTGTAGATCACGTAACGATAGCGGCGGGCAATGGCCTTGAAGCGCGCATGGAAATGGGACGGCATGACCCTGGCCCAGGTGACGCTGATATCGTGGGGCAGGTTGATATTGGCCCCCATGACCCAGGCCTTCATCGTACGCTCGGCTTTTGTATCGAAATGCACAACCTGGCCGCAGGCATGCACACCCGCATCGGTACGCCCGGCGCACATCAGCGAAACAGGTGAGGCCGCCACTTTGGACAAGGCATCCTCAAGGGTTTCCTGCACCGTCAGAACGCCAGACGCCTGACGCTGCCAGCCGCAATAGCGCGAACCCTTGTATTCCACGCCCAGCGCGATTCGGGAAAAGCCCTCGGCGGCCATCTCGGCGGCCGGGTTATCTATGTTCGCCAAGGTGCTACAGCCTGTGAGTCCGCGAAAAGGCGGCCATTATACGGGCGCCGAAAAAAGACGCCAGTAAAGCAAACGGCCGCAAAAGCGGCCGTTGCTGTATAGCGCAGGTTGAATCAGGCCAGTCGCGACAACATCTCGCGTGCTTCACTCTTCTGACCGTCATCCCCTTCGCTGACCACTTCATCGAGAATATCCCGAGCGCCGTCGGCATCCCCCATGTCGATATAGGCACGCGCCAGATCCAGCTTGGTCGCCGCCTCATCGGTACCCGACAGGAAGTCGAACTCAGGTTCGTCTTCCAGTGCAGCATCTTCAGCCGTGAAGCGAGGCTCATCGAGCGGTGGATGCTCCAGATTCTGGGAAAGACGATCCAGCTCGGCGTTGACGTCTTCGATCTCGGAAGCGAACGCCTGGGTCGCCTGATCGGTTTCAATCTCATCGGCCAGCGACAGATCGAAATCTTCAGGCAGCTCCAGATCCTCCTCGACTGAAGGTACGGGCTCACCCAGATCGAGAGGATCGTCACCCAGACTCAGCAATTGATCATCCTCGGCCTTGAGCGCTGGCTCTTGCGACGAAAGATCCAGATCGAAATCGGCCAGATCATCGACACCGGCCGCTGCCTGGGCATCTTTCTGCTGCTGCATGATCGACTCGAAGCTCAATTCTTCGTCGTCACTTGCAGCCGAAATGCCCGGTTCATCCAGCAACAGGTCGTCCAGATCGTTGATCGTGGAAACCTCGGCCACAGGCGTTTCGTCGAACTCATCCAGGCTCAGATCGAAATCGTGATCGAACGGATTGTCTTCTTCGACAACAGGTTCAGCCACTACAGGTGCAGGCTGCTCAGGCTCGGGTTCCAGCTCAAGCTCTGGCTCTGGCTCTGGTTCAGGAGCAAGCACAGGCGTTGGATCTTCGGGATCCTCGGCCAGAAGCTCTTCGACATACTTGGCATCCAGCTCCGCCGCCACGGCAGCCGCCGTGACCGCTGCCGCAGCGGCTGCAACGGCAACCTGAGGAGCAACTGCAGGCGCTGGCTCCAGTGCTGGAGCAGGCTGCGGCGCAGCCGGTGCCTGAACAGGCTCAGCAGCCACCGGTGCCGTTACAGGTTCCGGGGCCTTCTCGGTCGAGTATCGATCCTTTAGCTGCTCGACCTCAGCATTACGCTTTCCCGCAGCCACCAGCTTCCGTTCGTGGGCCGCATAGGCCTTGTTGTTACCCTGCTCGGCGTAGATTTCCATCAGCTTGCGGCGAATGTCGTCACGCGAAGGATCTTCCTTGACGGACTCTTCGAGCAGCTCGATCGCCTGATTCATGCGACCGTAAGCGATATGGATTTCGGCCTGAACCAGCGGATCGGCCGGACGCTCACGGGAGGCAGCAGCGGCGGCGGCCGGAGCTGCGCCCATCTTGACGTTCGGCGGCGGCACATCAAGCCCGTCGAAGCTGGCCTGAGGCACGTCCATGTCCATATCGGAAACGAAGTCGGACTCTTCTGCCAGGGCACGTGCCATGCGCTTGTGCTTTTCAGCCTCGGCCTTGGCATTGCGACGACGAGCCAGGAACAGCAGCAACAGCGCCAGGATCAGAAGAACCCCACCACCGATCAGGCCCAGCAGGACCGGATTGTTGAGGATGGCGTTGAGTGGATCTTCTTCCTGGGCTGCGACAGGTTCAACGGCCAGAGGCTGATCGGCAGCCGGTATCGCCACCTGAGCGGCCAATGCATCCTCGGGAGCCACTTCGCCCGCAGGCTTGAGCGGCGCACCATTGGCGTCGACCAGTGCAGCCGGCACTGCCGGATTGACGGGCGCGGCAGGCGCTGCTGCCCCGGCCTGCACCTTGGCCAGTTGATCGTTCTTGAGTTCGATGAGGCGTTGCAGTTTATCGAGCTGGCTTTGCAGATCGTTCATGCGGCTTTTCAGCTCGGCATTGTCACGACGCGAGGTATCCAGCGCTTCCTGGGCCACAGCCAGCTTGTTGCTCAGATCGGCGTCACCTGACGCACCTTTGGCAGCAGGTTTGCCACTGGCAGAAACCAGGCTGAGGTTGTCACGGGTTTCAACCTGCGACGGAGCCTCACCGGCTCGCGTACGCCGGGTAGCATCCACCTGACGGGTACCCGCAGGCAGACGACGCCCTTCGCGCCAGGCGCGATATTGCTGGGAAACTTCCGCCAGAGCCTGAGGCTGAGGCAGAGCGGTGGTTTGCTGAGGCGTCGGCAGACGCAGCACCTGACCCTTTTTCAGGCGGTTGATGTTGCCGCCGATGAACGCATCGGGGTTCAACGCCTGGATCGCCAGCATGGTCTGTTGAACCGTGCCCGCCGTACGAACCTTGGCGGCGATTTCCCACAAGGTATCGTTATTGGTGGTGACGTATTGCGCAGGCTTGTCCGCAGCAGGAGGCGGCAAGGCGGCTTCAGGTGTCTGGGCTGGAGCAGGCGGCGCAGCAGGTGCAGGTGCGGCGGCTGGCGGCGCAACCGCTGGCAATTGCGCAGGCGCTGCTGCCGGGGCGGAAGGAGCTGCGGCAGCAGCAGCCGCGGCGGCCTCTGGCGAGAACTTCGGCGGATCCAGCAACAGGCTGTATTCACGCAGCAACCGGCCATTAGGCCAGAGCACCTGAACCAGGAACTTCACATAGGGATCGCGCACCGGCTTGCTGGAAGTAATGCGCAACACGCTTTTACCACTGGCATTGATGACCGGGGTAAAAGTCAGGTCATTGAGAAATGCCTGTCGCGTGACACCCGCCTGAGCGAAATCTGCAGTAGTTGCCAGACTCGGGACAACTTGTGCAGCATCGAGGCCCTGTGCCTGAGTCAATTCAATCTCGGCTACCAGAGGCTGGTTCAGGGTCGACTTTACCGACAATTCCCCGAGCCCCAACGCCTGCGCCATACCTGATGACAGCGCCGAAGCCGCAGCAATTGCTAATACCAGTTTACGAACCTGAACCATAGCCCATCCCTTGTTTAAAGATCCCCCGGCATCCGGGGAGGTAGTCCTGCATTGGGTGTAAGGCATAGCGCCGCTAGAAATATTCTTCAAATTGTTGCCAAGTATCTTTTACACATAGCCTTTTATCAACAATTCGCCAACCTGCACAGCATTCAAAGCGGCTCCTTTTCGAACATTATCGGAAGTAACCCACAAATTAAGTTGCTCTGGATCGTCTATTCCGCCACGGACACGACCTATATAAACAACGTCCTGACCTACGGCATCACCCACCGGCGTCGGGTAATCACCCGCGTCGACCAGTTCGATACCTGGCGCGGAATCGAGCAATTCATTGATCGCCGCGATATCCACCGGGCCTGCGGCCTGGACCGAAACACTGAAGCTGTCACCGAAGAAAACCGGCACCTGGATGCAACTGGCAGACACCTTGAGTTCAGGCAGCGCCAGCAGTTCGCGCACTTCTTCAACCAGGCGCTTCTCAAGCGGGACATGGCCCGACTCGTCCGGTGTGCCGACCTGTGCCAACAGGTTGAATGCCATCTGCCGATCAAAGAAACGTGTTTCCAGCGGGCGAACGTTCAGCAGCTCGGTGGTCTGGCGTGCCAGCTCGGCAACCCCTTCGCGCCCCAGCGTAGAAACAGCCAGACAGGCTGTGACGTTGATTCGCACGATATCCAGAACACTGCGCAAAGGCGCGAGTGCCAACGCCAGCGCCGTGGCCGACGCACTCGGGCTGCTCACCAGATGCGGTCCGGCATTCTCGACAAGCAGGTCACCATTGACCTCGGGAACCAGACGCGGCGCCTGACTGGCAGGCAGCGCACCGGAAAGATCCACCACCGAACAACCGGCGGCAATGGCGCGGGAAGCGAAACTCAGGCTGACGGCTGGGCCGGCGGCGAAAAATGCCAGGCGAACCTGGCTGAAATCGAACGCATCGACTTCGCGCACACGTACGTTCTTGCCCCTGAACGGCACGGAATGGCCGGCAGATTCGATGCTGGCCAGCAGGTGCAGATTGCCGATCGGGAAATCGCGTTCTTCCAGAATCTGGACGATGGTTTCGCCGACAGTACCGGTGGCACCAATTACGGCGATATCAAAGGACTGACTCATGCAAAAACCTCAGGCAAAACAGGGAGCGGCACTTTAACTGTCGCGATGCCAGCAGGCAATCAAGCCTGCAGAGGCAAACAGTCTCAGGGTTCCAGGCCAATCGGGAAGAATGAGCCATGGCTCCATACACCCAGCCAGGTCTGGCCGTTCAACTGACGTGAAACCGCCAGTTCGACCAGTTCATAAAACACATTGCGATGAATCAGGGCTTCAAGATTGCTGCGCACATGCACATAGGGCGAAGGTTCCTGGGTGACAGGATCGATCAGGACCCGAATCGGGTGCTCAGGCCCGGCCTCGACCTCATCCTCTACATGGGTGATAAAGCGCAGGATCTGCGCCTCGCCTTCACCACTCACTTGCAGGCCAACCGCTACGAAAGGAGCATCATCGACCTTGATTCCCACCTTCTCCACGGGAGTGATGAGGAAGTAGTCATCGCCATCGCGACGCAGGATCGTGGAAAACAGGCGAACCATCGGCTTGCGGCCAATCGGCGTACCCAGGTAGTACCAGGTGCCGTCCCGGGCGATACGCATGTCGATATCGCCACAGAAATCCGGATTCCACAAATGAACAGGCGGCAGCCCTTTGCTTGCAGGAATCTGCGAGAGCAGATCGGTGGCCTTGCCTGAATCACTCATGTCCTGCCCCTAGTTTTCCACACCCAACAGTTTACGAGCGTAGTCCCGAAGGGGCGGACCAAGCAAATCCTGAGGTTTGGTATCGTAAAGTGTCAGCAATCCGCCACGGCTGCGAATGCGAGCGCTGTCGATGAGATAACGGGTGCTGGTTTCGATGAGCATCAACTGAATGACGCCGCTGTCTATGCCCAGGCGATCCAGCGCTTCCTGATCGGACCATTCATCGGTGGTGCCGATACGGTCATCGGCCTTGGCAAAGCGCGTGTAGAGCAAGTAATGCGCGCCGGCGCTACGGGCTTCGATCATGGCGTCGTCCAGGCCTACCGGCGCAGCAGCACGGCGGACCATGGGGAAGTATTCGACAAAACCCTTGAACGCCTCTTCGGCGACCACATTGGGACGCGGATAAGCACGGCCTGGCGGTACGAATGGGCCCTGGGCGATATAGATGAAGGAGTCCGGCTGAACGCGCCAGTTGCCCAGGCGACGGGTTTCGCTGTGATCGAGCAGGCCAGCATCACTGAATTGCTCACGAACGCCCTCCCCCATATCACTGACTTTCATGCAACCACTCAACGCCAACAGCGTCAGCAATAAGACCAGGCTACGCATCATATCCTCCCAGATGCCGGTGACGGAAAACCGGCGAATGGTCGTCGGATGCAGCTTCCGCGCCAAACAAGCCGCGAGAGAGTCAACGTGGGAGCGAATTCATTCGCGAGAGGCCAGTACACCTCATACAGATGTATCTGTCTGGAATGCCGTTTCGCGGATAAATCCGCTCCTACTCGGCTGGTTTTACATCCGGCAAGGGATCACTGTCGCGCTTGCGCTTGTTGCCCATGCGCACGCCGATATCCATCAGGAAGTGGAAAAAGCCTTCCTGATCTTCCAGCACGTTGCTCCAGAAAGGCGAGTGATACAGCGCAACTGCGCCATGCACCAACGCCCAGGCCGCGCAATAGTGATAATAGGGAGGCACGTCTTCCAGCTTGCCTTCGGTGATCCGGCCCTTGATCAGCAGGGTCAGGTGCTCGAAGTTGGAAGCCCGGATCTTGTGCAGCTCTTCGACCAGCTCGGGAACCTGATTGCCCTTGACGACTTTCTCTTCCAGACGATCAAAGAGTCTATAGCGCTGAGGATCGCGCATACGGAATTCGAAGTAGGCACGCGACAGCGCCTCCTTGTCCTTGTCGACATCGGCCGAGTGCAGCAACTCGTTCAGGTCGCGCTCGTAGTCGAGCATCAGGCGCAGGTAGATCTCGGCCTTGGACTTGAAGTGCTTGTAGATCGTGCCTTTGCCTATGCCCACGGCATCCGCGATCATCTCGACGGTGACACTGTCTTCACCCTGTTCGAGGAACAGCTTTAGCGCGGTGTCGAGAATCTCCTGCTCACGGCGGCGAAATTCACGGATCTTACGAGGTTCTTTCTGCATAAGGAGATCTGTAGGGATCAAAATCGAAGCCGCGTATTATGCCCAAATGGCGACAGATTGCACGGATCATCCGACCATCTCAACGCATATGGAGTAATTCAGACCAAAATGGCCGTTCTGGTTACGAAAGCGCAGGTTGCCCTACGAACTCCATGTAGCCGGTAATCACGACATACAGGGTGAAATAGGCAAAGATCAACGCCGAGGCGATATAGGACCACTTCAGCATCTTCTCGCCCATGAGCCGCCCGCCCTGATGGGCCAGCGCACACAGGGTAATAGACCAGACCACACCTGCCGCGAGGAACCCCGCCAGAAAGGACGAGGCGCTCGACATGTCCGAGCCCTGCCGGGCAATCAACGCCCCGCCAACCGCCGCGAACCACAGGATAGCGCTGGGGGATGACATGGCCAGGAAGATGCCGCGAAAGAACAGCGAGGGCGCCGTCCTGCCCCATTGCCCGCCCTGGCTTTCGATACCGGCACTGACGCCCACTGCACTTCTCATCATCTTGAAGCACAGGTAAGCCAGAACCGCCGAGCCTCCCAGCCAGAGCACATAGCGCACCGCTTCATATTGCAGAAGGACAGCCATGCCCAGCATTGCCAGGACCGCGTACACCAGATCACCGATGCAAGTCCCCAAGCCGAGCCACAAGCCCCGGGAAAAGCCCTGCTGCATGGAAAGCGTGATCATCGCGATATTGGCCAGCCCGATATCCAGGCACAGCGAAAGACTCAGCAAAAAGCCGTTGGAAAACTCCATTTAAACCCTCGAAAACCCAACCGCTCTTGCCGTGCAATACAGGCAATCAGGACAGGAAAAGATCAATTTCATTCAAATCAGGGACTTTCAGCCAAGAGATAAAATCTCCCTGAACAGCGCCGCTCATTGAGCAATCAATAACCGGTTTAGTATTCCAAAACTGTTTAAAAAACGAACAGCCTGTACTGGACGCGTCACAATACTGATCGATACTTAAAGCGCTGGCATGTCATACATCCCCCAAGTGACCTGCCGGTAGAGGCGCCAAAGGACCGTGTGCCTTTGTTTTACTCCTAATGGTCTTAACCCGGCTTCACCCCCCAGAATCCGGGTTTTTTTTGCCTGCGATTCAAGGGTGTGTCACGGCTTCGATACCCGGGCCAGAGGAAACAGCCGGGCAAAGTTTTCTGTGGTCTGCTCGGCAAAACGCTCATAAGGCTCGCCGCGCAACATCGCCAGGAACTCGGCCACTTCACGCACGTATTGCGGCAGGTTTGGCTTGCCGCGATAAGGAATCGGCGCCAGATAAGGGGAATCGGTCTCGACCAGCAGGCGATCGGCAGGCACCTGACGCGCCACATCACGCAGCGCATCGGCATTGCGGAAGGTCACGATGCCCGACAGGGAGATATAGAAACCCAGATCCAGCGCTGCCTTTGCCATTTCCCAGTCTTCGGTGAAGCAATGCAGCACACCTGCCTGCGGCAGTGCAGCCTCACGCAACAGATTCAGGGTATCGGCACGCGCCCCGCGTGTATGCACGATGACCGGCTTGCCGGTGACACTGGCCGCCTGCAGGTGCAGACGAAAGGAAGCCTGCTGAAGCTCGGCAGCCTCAGGCTCATAGTGATAATCCAGGCCGGTTTCACCGATGGCCACTACCCGCGGGTGATTCAGCTCGGACAGCAGCCAGTCCAGAGCAGGCGCTTCGCCGGGCTTGAGATCCAGCGGGTGAATGCCCACCGAGCAGTCCACGTCGTCATAACGCTCGGCCAGGGCTTTTACAGCGCCGGCATTATCGGCACTGACGCCGATGCACAGAAAATGCCCGACACCTCTGCCACGCGCCGCTTCAAGGGCAGCGTCCAGAGAGCCATCGTGCTGGGTGAGGTCAAGGCGGTCGAGGTGGCAATGCGAATCTACAAGCATGGGTAAAAAGGCAACTACATCGTATGAGTGGGACGGTCGGACTTCAGAGCACCAACCAGATAGGTTTCGATCAGGTTACGAGCGGTATTGTCACCGTCGTTGAATTGCACGCCGACACCGGCGGCCCGGTTGCCTTGTGCGCCCTTGGGAGTGATCCAGGTCACCCTGCCGGTCACCGGAACCTTCTCCGGCTCATCCATCAGATTGAGCAGCATGAACACTTCATCACCCAGCTTGTAGCTTTTGCTGGTAGGAATGAACAGGCCGCCATTCTTGATAAAAGGCATGTAAGCCGCATACAGCACGGATTTGTCCTTGATGGTCAGGGACAGAATGCCGTTCCGCGGACCTGTACTAGGTGGCAAGCTCATTGCTACTCCTCATAGGTTCCCAAGTCTGCGAGTCTACGCCTGTCCGGGCAGACCTGCCCACTGCACCAGCAAGGCTTCGAGCAGCAGCACGCGATTGAGGTTGGCCTTGGACAAGACTTTCTGTCGCTGCGCCAGCACCCAGTCCTGAATTTCCAGCACCTTGGTGCGGGGCGTCTTTTGCGCCAGATACTGCACGACCTTACGCATATCGCTCAAGCCAAGGCCTTCCTCATCTTCAGTCAACTGGTAACGCAGGATCAGGTGCGACCAGTCGCAGAACCAGTCGAACAGCAGCAACAGCGGGATATCCTTCCAGCCTTCCGCAAGCTGGGTCGGCGATTGCTGCTGCTTGAGCAGCTTTTTAACGCCTTCCACCACCTGGGCACGCTGTTCGCGAATACCCTGAGCCTGAAGCGAAACCGCTGCCAGAGGCGAACCGGCCGCAAGGGTCAGCAACTCCACCCGCTCTTCTTCTGAGCTGTCCGGCAAGGCCGTTGCCAGCCATTCCAGGCTGGCTTGCCCACTCGGCAGCGGGCAGGCCTGCTGGACACAGCGGCTCTTGATGGTCGGCAGCAACCGGCTCGGCTGATGACTGACCAGCAGCAGGACCGTATTGCCCGAAGGCTCTTCAAGACTTTTCAACAGCGCATTGGCCGCGTTGATGTTCATCGCCTCGACCGGCTCGACCAGCACTACCTTGCGCCCGCCCATTTGTGCGGTCTGCACGACGAAACTCACCAGATCGCGAACCTGATCGACCTTGATGGGCTTGTCTGCCTCTTCCGGCTCCAGCACGTAATTATCAGGATGGCTGCCAGCCGCCAGCAGCAGACAGGACTTGCACTGCCCGCAGGCATCGAGCCCCTCGGGGCGCTGGCACAGCAAGGTGTGCATCAGACGCTCGGCCAGCGCACGCTTGCCGATCCCCACAGGACCATGCAACAGATAGGCATGAGCATGCTGGGAACGACCGGCCATCTGTTGCCACAGAGACGTCTGCCACGGATAGGCTTCAGCCACGGTGCCGCTCCAGCAACTCGGGCAGCAACGCATCCAGGGACGACTGGACCTGAGCCAGTGTCAGAGACGCATCCACCAACCGGTAACGCGCAGGCTCGGCATGTGCCCGCGCCAGATAAGTACTACGCACGGCGTCAAAGAACGCACGACCTTCCTGCTCGAAACGATCCAGTCGGCCTCGTGCAGCGGCACGCGCCAGACCCACTTCGACCGGCAGGTCGAACACCAGCGTCAGGTCAGGCCGCAAGGTACCCTGGACAAAGCTTTCCAGTGCGGCAATACGCTCATGGGACAAGCCGCGCCCGCCGCCCTGGTAGGCATAGGTCGCATCCGTGAAACGATCACACAAGACCACTTCACCACGGGCCAGAGCAGGACGAATGACTTCGGCAAGATGCTGGGCGCGTGCAGCAAAGACCAGCAGCAGCTCGGTATCGGCAGACATGGCTTCGTCGCTGGGCGCCAGCAGCAATTCGCGAATACGTTCGGCCAATGGCGTACCTCCGGGCTCACGGGTCAACAGCACCTCAATGCCCTGGGCACGCAACTGAGCCGCCAGGTAATCGCGATTGGTGCTTTTGCCAGCACCTTCCGGGCCTTCAAGGGTGATGAACAAGCCAGTCACAGGCAATCCTTAGTTGTTTTCATTGCGAGGCTGAATCGCCGGGCGGCGCATCGGGCGCAGCCGCGGGTTCGGACTCTGTGGGAGTCGAGCCGGACCCGGCAGGCGCTACCGGAGTCGGTGCCGGGCTGGATCGGTAATCTGCACGGCGTTTGAGCTGGTATTCGCGCACCGCGGCGTTATGGGCATCCAGATCGTCGGAGAATACATGGCTGCCATCCCCTTTCGCCACGAAGTACAGGCTGGTGCCCGATACGGGGTTGAGGGCCGCATTGATGGCTTCGCGTCCGGCCAGAGCAATCGGTGTCGGCGGCAGGCCGGAAATGACGTAGGTGTTGTAGGGCGTCGCCTCTTTAAGATTGGCGCGGGTCAGCTTGCCGTTGTAGCGCTCGCCCATGCCGTAGATCACCGTCGGATCGGTCTGCAGCATCATTCCCAACCCCAGACGACGGACAAACACACCGGCAATTTCACCACGCTCGCGAGGCACGCCGGTTTCCTTTTCCACCAGCGAAGCCATGATCAAGGCCTCGTAAGGATCCTTGTAAGGCAAATCTGCAGCACGCTTGCTCCACTCCTCCTCCAGCACATCTTGCAGACGGTTGTAGGCCTGCTTGAGCAGATCGGCATCGCTCATGCCGCGCACATAGCGGTAGGTATCGGGAAAGAAGCGGCCTTCAGGGAAGACATCGGGATGCCCGAGCCTGACCATCAAGTCCTTGTCGCTCACTCCAGCCAGGGTCTGTTCGAGCTTGGGCTGCTTGGCCAGTGCGGCGCGAACCTGACGGAAGTTCCAGCCTTCCACCAGCGTCAGGCTGTACTGCACGACTTCCTTGCGCTTCCAGACGCCAAACAGGGCTTGCACGTCCATGCCCGGCGTCATGCGGTATTCGCCACTGTGCAGCGGCTGTTCGGCCAGATTGAAACGCCAGTAAACACGCAACCAGAAGGCGTCCTTGATCACGCCGTCATTCTCAAGGCGATTGAGAACCAGAGAAGGCGACGATCCGGCAGGTACGTCCAGCAGCTGTTCCTGAGTGACATTCAGAGGCTGGTTCAACGCTTCCCGCTGCTTCCACCAGGCAAAGCCCAGCGTCAGGCCTGCCAGGACTGCAGCGATTTCCAGCAACACCAGTATTTTTCGGATCACGAATCAGTTATCCAGAAGTGCTCGAGCAATATCTTGCAGTTTACGGGTGAGCGGACCAACCGGCCAGTTCAGCCTTGAAAAGCCACGCACCGGCCACACGCCATAAACGCTATTGCACAGAAACAGCTCATCCGCCTGTTCGAGGTCGGACAAGTGCAGGTCACGGATATCGACAGCAATCCCCTGATTTCGTGCCTGATCCAGCAATTCGGCACGCATCACACCTGCCACGCCGCAACGACTCAGATCAGCCGTCAGCAGAGCACCGCCGCGAACCAGAAACAGATTGCTGTAGACGCCTTCGATCACGCGGCCGGAGGTATCGCACATCAGGCCTTCGGCATGCTCGCTGTCCTGCCACTCGGAGCGGGCCAGCACTTGCTCCAGGCGGTTCAGATGCTTGAGACCGGCCAGCAACGGCTGCTCAGCCAAACGGGTCTTGCACGGGAAAAGACGTACGCCCTGCTCGGCATGGGCCGATGGGTACGCGGGAGCCGCAGAGCCCTGCAGAATGCGTCGCGACTGGGTATCGGGTGCTGGCGCGTAACCGCGCTGGCTGTCGCCGCGGGTCAGGATCAGTTTCATGACTCCCTCGCCCAGTTGCGCAGCGAAGCGGGTCATTTCAGTACGAAGCAGCACCTGATCGACAGGGATGGCCAAACGGTCACAGGATGTTTCAAGGCGCTGCAGATGCCGCTCGAACAGCAACGGCTGGCCCTTGCTGACGGCGATGGTTTCAAACACTCCATCGCCATAAGCCAGACCTCTGTCCCTGAGGGACAGAGAATCTTCGGGGCAACCGTCAACCCAGGCGAGCATCACTCGCTGAACCGACGGAACACCAGCGAGCCATTGGTACCGCCAAATCCGAAGGAGTTGGAGACCGCAACATCGATCGGCATGCGACGCGCCTCATGAGGCACGAAGTCCAGATCACAGCCTTCGTCCGGCTCATCCAGGTTGATGGTCGGTGGCGCAACCTGATCGGCAATCGCCAGGACACTGAAAATCGCCTCGACCGCACCAGCGGCACCCAGCAGGTGACCGGTCATGGACTTGGTAGAGCTGACTGCCAGCTTGTAGGCGTGATCGCCGAATACCGACTTGACCGCCGACGCTTCAGCCAGGTCGCCAGCTGGCGTCGAAGTGCCATGAGCGTTGATGTACTGGACCTGCTCGACATTGAGCTTCGCATCGCGCAGCGCATTGGCGATGCAACGGGCCGCACCGGCACCGTCCTCGGGTGGCGAAGTCATGTGATAAGCATCACCGCTCATGCCAAAGCCAACCAGCTCGGCATAGATGGTCGCGCCACGCGCCTTGGCATGCTCAAGCTCTTCGAGTACCAGAGCACCTGCACCATCGGAGAGGACGAAACCGTCGCGCCCCTTGTCCCACGGACGACTGGCACGCGCCGGGTCGTCGTTGCGGGTAGACAGCGCACGTGCAGCACCGAAGCCGCCCATGCCCAGACCACAGGCTGCCATTTCGGCGCCACCGGCGATCATGACGTCAGCTTCGTCGTAAGCGATATTGCGCGCCGCCATGCCGATGCAGTGGGTAGCCGTGGTGCAAGCCGTGGCAATGGCGTAGTTAGGACCCTGTGCCCCCAAATGGATGGACAGGAACCCGGAAATCATATTGATGATCGAGCCCGGCACAAAAAACGGAGAAATCCGCCCTGGCCCCTGCTCGTGCAGCAGACGACTGCTGTTTTCGATGTTGGTCAGACCACCGATACCCGAACCCATGGCAACGCCAATGCGCTCGCGGTTGGCATCCGTGACCTCAAGACCTGCATTGCGCACAGCCTGAAAGCTGGCTGCCAGGCCGTATTGAATAAAGAGATCGAGCCGACGCGCTTCCTTCGGCGCCAGGTATTCTTCGACATTGAAGCCTTTGACCGAACCACCGAAACGGGTGGTGAAGGCCGAAAGGTCAGTGTGCTCGATAAGGCCGATGCCACTGCGGCCCGCCAGAATCCCTTGCCAACTGCTGGGCACATCATTGCCCAATGGCGAAAGCATGCCCATCCCGGTGACCACGACGCGTCTACGCGACACAGGACTCTCCTTCTCTATTGTTGACAAAACATCGCTTTTTCAAAGAAAAAACCGCACGCCGGTAAGAGCAGTGCGGTTTTCACATCACAGCAACAACGATTACAAAGTCTTAAGCCTGGTGGCTGTTGACGTAATCGATAGCAGCTTGAACGGTGGTGATCTTTTCCGCTTCTTCGTCAGGGATTTCGGTCTCGAATTCCTCTTCCAGAGCCATTACCAGCTCAACGGTGTCCAGGGAGTCAGCACCCAGGTCTTCAACAAAGGAAGCGGTGTTAACGACTTCTTCTTCCTTGACGCCAAGTTGCTCGGCAACGATTTTCTTGACGCGCTCTTCGATGGTGCTCATACCTAGTTTTAACTCCTAGTGGAAATATTCAGGCATCTGGCCAGAGGGTAAGTGTATAGAAGAGGTTTTGCTGATTTCAAGCTTCACGCTCCTCCACCGAACCTCACCCGCCAATTGCCTATTTGTAGATTGCAGTTTTACAACGGATTTTAGACAGCTCGCATGACACTTTTTGAAACGAACATCCACTCTTAGCTCATGTACATCCCGCCGTTGACCGGGATTGTAGCCCCGGTAACGTAGCCTGCGCCTTCCGACGCAAGAAAAGCGACAACATGTGCAATCTCTTCAGCCTGACCCAGACGTCCCAGAGGGATCTGAGTGATCAGGGATTGACGCTGAGCTTCAGGCAGCTCGCGCGTCATGTCCGTATCGATGAAGCCTGGCGCTACCGAGTTCACGGTCACAGCACGGGAGCCGACTTCACGAGCCAGAGCACGGCTGAAACCTTCCAGACCGGCCTTGGCAGATGCGTAGTTTACTTGACCTGCGTTACCCATGGCACCGACAACCGAACCAATGCTGATGATACGACCCCAACGAGCCTTGGTCATGCCACGCAATACGCCCTTGGACAGGCGGAACAGACTGTTCAGGTTGGTGTTTACTACATCATGCCATTCGTCATCTTTCATGCGCATCATCAGGTTGTCCCGGGTAATACCGGCATTGTTCACCAGAATCAGCGGCGCACCGACACGCTCCTGAATGGTGGACAGCACCGAATCCACGGACTCGGCATTGCACACATCCAGCGCCAGGCCGAAGCCTTCGATGCCGTTTTCCTTGAATGTAGCAGAGATGCGCTCGGCACCGGACTCAGAGGTCGCGGTACCCACAACGACTGCACCATTGCGGCCCAACTCCAGGGCAATGGCTTGACCAATTCCACGACTGGCGCCAGTCACCAGTGCAACTTTACCTTGCAGGCTCATGCAAGCTTCTCCTAATCAGGCCAGTGCCGCACGAGCGGCGGCAAAGGCGTCCGGGGTATCCAGGTTGTAGGTAATCACGCCTTCGGCGCAACGCTTGTTCAGACCAGCCAACACCTTGCCCGGCCCACATTCCACCAACTGGGTCGCACCATGGCTCGCCAGGCTCTGGATGGATTCCACCCAGCGTACCGGCTTGTACAGCTGCTCCAGCAGATCACGCTTGAGCGTAGCCAGATCGTTCACGGCAGCGGCGCTGACATTCTGCACCAGAGAGATGACAGGCGCTTGCCACTCGATAGCCTCGATGGACTGGGCAAAGCGCTCGGCCGCCGGACGCATCAGCTCACAGTGGGAAGGAACGCTGACCGGCAAAGGCAATGCACGTTTTGCGCCACGGGCCTTGCACAGCTCCATTGCGCGCTTCACCGCCTCGGCGGCACCGGCAATGACGACCTGGCCTGGCGAGTTGAAATTCACGGCACTGACCACTTCGCCCTGCGCAGCTTCGGCGCAGGCCGCGATAACATCGGCATCGTCCAGACCCAGGATGGCAGCCATGCCGCCCTGACCGGCCGGGACCGCTTCCTGCATCAGTTGACCGCGACGCTCCACCAGCTTGACCGCATCGGCAAGACTGAGGCTCTGCGCAGCAACCAGCGCACTGTATTCGCCCAGGCTGTGACCGGCCACGAACGCCGGAACCGCACCACCTTCGGCCAGCCACACATGCCACAGGGCAATGGACGCCGTCAGGATGGCAGGCTGGGTCTTGTCGGTCTGGTTGAGAGACTCGACCGGACCTTGCTGGGTCAATGCCCAGAGGTCATAGCCCAGGGCATCGGATGCCTGTTCAAAAGTGTCGAGGATCAACGGATGCTGTGCGCCCTGCTCGGCGAGCATGCCGAGCGATTGCGATCCTTGACCCGGAAAGACGAATGCGAGGGATGCAGACATGTAACAGGCCCCTGAATTGTTGTCGTCGAAAAATAGGCGTCCGGGCATGCCGAACGCAGGAATTCAAATTTGCATGACTGCACGTTTGGATGACTGGCCAGTCAATTGCGTCACATTTTCAGGAATCACTACTTTGCAGCAACACTTCAAGCCGCCCTCGCAGGCGTTGCGGCAGGTTTTCCCGAACCTCGATCAGCGCCCGCTGGATCGCACTCTCGAACCCCTGGGCGCTCGCCGAACCATGACTCTTGACCACAATGCCCTGCAAACCCAGCAGGCTTGCGCCGTTGTGCCTTGCAGGCGCCAGCTCGGTCTGCAGACGCTTCAATAAAGGCATCGCCAGAACCCCGACCGCCTTGGCCATCAGACTGCGCCTGAACAGCTCATCCATTCGCGCCACAATCATGGTCGCCAGCCCTTCGCTGGACTTGAGCAGCACATTGCCAACAAAGCCGTCACAGACCACCACATCAGCTTCGCCGCGATACAGGCCATCACCCTCGACGAAACCGATGTAGTTGATTCCTCTGGCTGCCTGCAACAAGACGGCAGCCTGCTTCACCTGCTGATTGCCCTTGATGTCCTCGGTGCCGACATTGAGCAAGGCGACCCTGGGGCTTGCAACCCCGAGCGCCTCGGCCGTGACAGCACCCATGACTGCGAACTGGTAAAGAGCCTCGGCCGAACAATCGACGTTGGCCCCAAGATCCAGTAACTGACAATAGCCGCTGCGCGTGGGAATGGCGGCGACCATTGCCGGCCTGTCGATACCCGGCAAGGTCTTGAGCACAAGACGCGACAGCGCCATCAATGCACCAGTATTGCCCGCACTGACACAGGCCTGAGCCTGACCGTCAGCCACAAGCCCGAGCGCCACGCGCATCGAGGAATCAGGCTTGCCACGCAATGCCTGGGACGGACGCTCATCCATGGTGACCACTTCACTTGCATGGACAATATGCAGGCGCGAGCGATCCACACCGGAATGGCGGGCTATCAGTTCTTCAATCAAGGGAGCTTGGCCGACAAGGGCCAGATGAAGCGAGGGCGTAGCAGTCAGACACGCGAGGCTTGCCTGAACAATGTTGCGGGGACCGAAGTCCCCGCCCATTGCGTCGATCGCAATGATCGGAGCGGACAAGAAATTACTCGTCAGCGCCCTTGTCGATCACTTTACGGCCACGGTATACGCCTTCTGGCGATACGTGGTGACGCAGGTGAACTTCACCAGTGGTCTTTTCTACGGACAGAGTGCTTGCCTCAAGAGCGTCGTGCGAACGACGCATGTCACGGGCAGAGCGGGATTTTTTGTTCTGCTGAACAGCCATAATGATTAACTCCTAAACGTTTGGGTCACGCTTTAACTGCGCCAATACACTGAACGGGTTGGACCGCGTTACCTCGTCCACGCTCGGTTCGGGCTCATCGAGACCCGCCGGTTGCTGGCATTCTTCCGGATGATGAGCAGGCACAATCGGCAAGGCGAGCAAAAGCTCCTCCTCGATCAATGCCAGCAGATCCAATGGATCTTCGCCCAGTTCCAGCACGTCATAACCTTTCGGTAACGACTGGGTATTCGCACCCTCCTTCACTACAGCGTAACTGCACTCGCTGTGGATCGGCAGGGTGACCAGCTCAAGACAACGCTGGCAAACCATCTTGACCGAGACGTCGATGGAACTGTGGATAACCACAGACCGGCGCTCGTCACGCTCAAAAACGAATTTAGCCTGCACCGTACCGACATTGTCGGAAAGCGGGTCGCAGAGTCTCTCCAAATCGGCCAGAAGCACTTCACCTTGAAGGGTAGTGCCACGATCAGCCAATTTGCGCGGGTCAACGTGAGGTGGAATCGGGTCATTCAACATAGGCGCAGCATTCTAGGGATGCCCCCTTGGCATGTCAAAGGAAATTCAGGCCTGTTCGCAACTCAGGCCTCTCATTAGAATTGGCACTCAGCCCAAGGAGAACCGTATGCCATCCCTGCTTCTCGCCTCCAGCTCCCCTTATCGCCGCGAACTGCTGGGTCGCCTGCGCCTGCCATTCGTCTGCAAATCACCGGATATCGACGAAAGCCGTCATCCCGAAGAGCGCGCAATCGACCTTGTACAGCGTCTCGCCCGGGAAAAGGCACAGGCACTTGCCAGCGAATATCAGGACCACCTGATCATCGGCTCCGACCAGATTGCCGTACTCGGCGACCAGATTCTGGGCAAGCCTCACACCTTCGAGCGCGCCCTGGAACAACTGTCAGCCGCCAGCGGCAACACCGTCACCTTTTTCACAGGCCTGGCCCTGCTCAATAGCAGGACCGGCCACTGCCAGATCGACTACGTGCCATTCAGCGTCCACATGCGCAACCTGGACCAGACCAGCATCGAGCGCTATCTGCACGCCGAACAACCTTTCGACTGCGCAGGCAGCTTCAAGGCCGAAGGGCTTGGGGTGAGCCTGTTTCGCAGCACCGAAGGCAGCGACGCCACCAGCCTGATAGGCCTGCCACTGATTCGCCTGGTGGACATGCTTATAAATGAAGGCGTGAGCATTCCCTGATGCCAGAAACAGACAACCCGACCATTGGCCGGGCTGTCTGGCACATCAGGGATCAGCGCAACGTCGGCCCGTTGAAGCCGGCCCACATTGCAATCCGCTCCGCGATACTGGCGCCCAGCTTCTTGGAGAACCGGTCAAAAGGCGACTCCTGAATGGTGTAGTCGACGATCTCTTTCTCACCAATCACTTCACGCGCCACATAGCTCGAACTGCCCAGGCCGTCGATCAGACCCAGCGCCAGAGCCTGCTCGCCAGTCCAGACCAGCCCCGAGAACAGCTCAGGATGCTCCTTGTCCTTCAGGCGGTCACCACGCCCCTGCTTGACGCTGGCGATGAACTGGCGATGCGTCGTGTCCAGCACACTCTGCCAGAACTGCGTTTCGTCAGCCTTCTGCGGCTGGAACGGGTCAAGAAATGCCTTGTGCTCGCCCGAGGTATAGGTCCGACGATCCACACCCAGCTTTTCCATGATTCCGACAAAACCGAAACCGGCTGCCGTCACACCAATGGAGCCCACCAGACTGGCCTTGTCGGCGTAAATCTGGTCAGCGGCACTGGCAATGTAATAGGCACCCGAAGCGCCCAGATCGGTAATGACCGCATAGACCTTGATATTCGGCTTCTCGGCACGCAGACGACGGATTTCGTCGTAGACATAACCCGACTGCACAGGACTGCCGCCCGGGCTGTTGATGCGCAGGATCACACCCTTGGTCTTGGCGTCCTCGAAAGCGGTGCGCAGGCTGCCGACAATATTGTCGGCACTGGCCGACTCCTTGTCCGCGATCATGCCCTGCACCTCGATCAGTGCGGTGTGGCTTGCCCCGCGCGAAGCACTCTTTTCCATATCCAGCAGCGGCGTGAACAGCAGCAACATGCCGAACAGATAGGTAAAGGTCAGAAACTTGAAGAAGATGCCCCAGCGGCGCGCTCGACGCTGCTCCTGAACACCCGCCAGCAGCGTCTTTTCCAGTAGCTTCCAGCTTTTTGCATCTTCCTTGCCAGCGGCGTCATCCGCTTTTTGCGAGGCAGGCGCTTTCCATTCGTCAGACATATCTCACTCACTCCAACCGCAAAGACTAAACGCCACGCCCACTCAACCAGGTGCGCAACTCAGGAAAACTCTCAATGGACAGACGCGGCTGAAACTCGCGCAGCGAAGCCATGGACTGAGCGCCATAACCGACCGCCACCGAATCCATGCCAGCATTGCGCGCCATCAGCAGATCGAAGGACGAATCACCCACCATCAGCGAACGCTCCGGCCCCACACCACAATGAGCCATGATCTCATGCAACATCAACGGATCCGGCTTGCTGGCGGTCTCATCGGCAGCCCGGGTGATATCGAAGTAATCCAGCCAGTCGTTGGACTTCAGGACCCGATCAAGACCGCGACGCGCCTTGCCCGTGGCAACGGCAATGCGATAGCCCTCCTCGCGAAAGGCCTCGATGGACTCGCGCACGCCCTCAAACAGAGGCGACGGCACCTTGTCCATTTCCATGTAGCTGTCGGCATAGCGCTGGCGAAACTCAAGCAGATCGCTCGGCGTGATGTGCGGGTACAGCGTGCGAATCGCTTCCGGCAAGCCAAGGCCGATAATGCCCTTGATCGCCGGATCGTCACGGACCTCCATCGCGCCCTGCTCTGCCGCTGTACGCATGGCCTGAACGATACGACCGACCGAATCGGCCAACGTACCGTCCCAATCGAAAATCAGCAGATCATAATCACGACGCACTCAAACGCTCCACGGTCCTGGCCCACATCTCATCGACCGGAGCCTGCAACTTCAGTTCGCCACCATCGGGCAATGGCACGGTAAGCATATAGGCATGCAGGAACAGGCGCTTGCCGCCCAGGTCGCGAATCTCGCGACTGAAATCTTCATCGCCATACTTGGTATCGCCGGCAATCGAATGCCCGGCATGCAATGTGTGAACACGAATCTGGTGGGTACGCCCCGTGACAGGCTTGGCCTCGACCATGGTCGCAAAGTCACCGAAACGGCGCAGGACCTTGAAAATCGTCAGGGCCTCCTTGCCTTCGTCATTGACCTCGACCATGCGCTCACCGGAACGCAGGTTGCTTTTGAGCAGCGGCGCATTGACCTGCTTCTGGGCGGTCGCCCAGTGCCCGCGAACCAGCGCCATGTAGCGCTTGTCGACACCGTCGCCGCGCAGGGCAGCATGCAGGTGGCGCAACATGCTGCGCTTCTTGGCGATCATCAGCAGACCGGAAGTGTCGCGGTCCAGCCTGTGTACAAGCTCCAGTTCCTTGGCATCGGGTCTCAACTGGCGGAAGGCTTCGATGACACCGAAACTCAGGCCGCTGCCGCCATGCACGGCAATGCCGGCCGGCTTGTTGAGCACGATCAGGGCCTTGTCTTCGTAGACAATGGCTGCCTCGAGGCGCTGCAAAAGACCTTGTGCAACCGGTACAGGCTCATCACGCTCAGGCACACGCACAGGCGGAACGCGCACGATGTCGCCCGCCTGCAACTTGTACTCGGGCTTGATCCGCCCCTTGTTCACACGCACTTCGCCTTTGCGCAAAATGCGGTAAATCAAGGTCTTGGGCACACCCTTGAGATAAGTGATCAGAAAGTTATCGATGCGTTGACCGGCAAGTTCCGGGGCAACCTCTACCAGCTGAACGCCGGGGGTTGGGGGGGCAATATTCGTCATGCGGCAAATCATAACAATTTTTTATGGATTTGAAGCACTTAATGATTGCTGCTATAGTCGCGAACGCCGCCAAAAGCGGCCGGACAGCGGACAAACGGTTGACAACCGGCCCTGACCAACGCAATTCACGAGGACGGGAGGCCGTCCTACGAGGCGTTCGGTGACAACGGAGCACGCTGGAAACGTAACGAGCGCAGGTGACATGAGGCCTGAAACACGCCAGATCGCAGAGCAACCACTCGCCTTCCGCGCGCACAATTCACGGCCAGTTCACAAAGTGCAGTCGCTTCCAGACGCTACGAGCGAATGTTTCGGGAACAACGCCTCAAGCAATGATGCGCGAACTTCCCATAGAAGCTCGCGGTAAATGCCAACCCGCTGCGGATTCTGCGCACGGCAGCACCCGAATTATCAGGGATACGTGTAGGGTGGAGATGCACAACCATCGGACTGTGTAGCACAAGGCTTGTTCTAGACGCTTCATCTCGTCCGCTACCGATGGTCGATTCCTCCTCCTGACAAAGTTTTTGCTGTAAAGGGTGCCTTTTGTCACCCCAGCAAACAGGAAACGTCGTCGCGACTCTTCGATTCCTTATCGAGAACATCGCTAGACAATGGAGTGTCCACACACTCTTGACGCGCCCTGACACCGACCGTGAGAAGTCGTGTGTGCCGAACGCCGTTTCCGGCAGCCCGGAAACCGACGGTACTACATGAAAAGAATGCTGATTAACGCAACTCAACCCGAAGAGTTGCGTGTTGCTCTGGTAGACGGCCAGCGCCTCTACGACCTGGACATCGAGTCCGGCGCACGCGAGCAGAAGAAGGCCAATATCTATAAAGGCCGGATCACCCGCATCGAGCCAAGCCTGGAGGCTGCCTTTGTCGATTTCGGCTCTGAGCGCCACGGCTTCCTGCCCCTCAAGGAAATCTCCCGCGAATACTTCAAGAAGTCTCCTGAAGGCCGCGTGAACATCAAGGACGTCCTGAGCGAAGGCCAGGAAGTCATCGTCCAGGTCGAAAAGGAAGAGCGTGGCAACAAGGGCGCCGCCCTGACCACCTTCATCAGCCTGGCTGGCCGTTATCTGGTCCTGATGCCCAACAACCCGCGTGCCGGTGGCATTTCGCGCCGCATCGAAGGCGAAGAGCGCAACGAACTGCGTGAAGCCCTCAACGGCCTGATCGCACCGGCCGACATGGGCCTGATCGTTCGCACTGCCGGCCTCGGCCGCAGCAGCGAAGAAATGCAGTGGGACCTCGACTACCTGCTGCAACTCTGGACCGCCATCAAGGAAGCGTCCCTGGACCGTGCCGCGCCATTCCTGATCTACCAGGAAAGCAACGTCATCATCCGCGCCATCCGCGACTACCTGCGCCAGGACATCGGTGAAGTCCTGATCGACAGCATCGAAGCCCAGGAAGAAGCCCTGACCTTCATCCGCCAGGTGATGCCGCAGTACGCCAGCAAGATCAAACTGTACGAAGACAGCGTTCCGCTGTTCAACCGCTTCCAGATCGAAAGCCAGATCGAAACCGCCTTCCAGCGCGTTGTCGAACTGCCTTCCGGCGGCTCCATCGTCATCGATCCGACCGAGGCCCTGGTGTCCATCGACATCAACTCGGCGCGCGCCACCAAAGGCAGCGACATCGAAGAAACCGCCCTGCAGACCAACCTTGAAGCCGCCGAAGAAATCGCCCGTCAGTTGCGCCTGCGCGACATCGGCGGCCTGATCGTCATCGACTTCATCGACATGACCCCTGCCAAGAACCAGCGCGCCGTGGAAGAGAAAGTCCGCGAAAGCCTGGAAGCCGACCGCGCCCGCGTTCAGGTTGGTCGCATCTCGCGTTTCGGTCTGCTGGAAATGTCCCGTCAGCGCCTGCGCCCTTCCCTGGGTGAAAGCAGCGGCATCGTCTGCCCGCGTTGCAACGGCACCGGCATCATCCGTGACGTCGAGTCCCTGTCGCTGGCTATCCTGCGCCTGATCGAAGAAGAAGCCCTGAAAGACCGTACTGCCGAAGTACGCGCCCAGGTGCCGATCCCGGTCGCCGCCTTCCTGCTCAACGAAAAACGCAACTCGATCACCAAAATCGAGCTGCGCACTCGCGCCCGCATCATCATCCTGCCGAACGATCATCTGGAAACGCCGCACTTCGAAGTCCAGCGTTTGCGCGATGACAGCCCGGAAGCCCACAACAACCAGACCAGCTACGAAATCGCCGCTGCCGCTGCCGAAGTGGAAGATGTTGCACCACAAGCTGCTGCCACCCGCACCCTGGTTCGCCAGGAAGCAGCGGTCAAGACTGCACCAGCCCGCGCCAATGCACCGGTTCCAGCCCAGGCTGCCGCTCCGGTTGCAGCACCTGTCGCTCACGAGCCAAGCCTGTTCAAGGGCCTGGTGAAATCTCTGGTGAGCCTGTTCGCTACCAAGGAAGAGCCTGCCGCACCGGTTGTCGTGGAAAAACCGGCCGCCGAGCGCCCTGCCCGCAACGAAGAGCGTCGCAACGGTCGCCAACAGAGCCGTGGCCGCAACAATCGTCGCGACGAAGAGCGCAAGCCGCGTGAAGAACGTGCGCCACGTGAAGAGCGTGCCGAGCGCGCCCCACGCGAAGAACGTGCCCCTCGTGAAGAACGCGCTCCACGCGAGCCTCGCGAAGTCCGTGACGATTCGGCGCCACGCGAAGAGCGTCCGGCTCGCGCACCACGCGAAGAACGCGCACCTCGTGAGCGCAAGCCACGCGAAGCACGTGAAGACCGTCCGGTACGCGAACTGCGTGAACCTCTGGATGCAGCGCCAGCCGCCGCCCGTGAAGAACGCCCTGAGCGCGCTCCACGTGAAGAACGCCAGCCACGCCAGCCTCGTGAAGAGCGTCAGCCACGCGAAGAGCAGGCCGCAGCAGCGGTCAGCGAAGAAGAACTGCTGAACAACGAAGAACTGGCCAGCGAAGACAACCAGGAAGGCAGCGAAGGCGAACGCCCTCGTCGTCGCTCCCGCGGTCAGCGCCGTCGCAGCAACCGTCGCGAGCGTCAGCGTGATGCAAACGGCAACGTGATCGAAGGCTCCGAAGAAAACGAAGGCAATGACGATGCTGATCAGGTCGTGACTGCTGCGGTCGCTGCTGGCGTAATCAGTGCTCCGGCCGAGGCGCAAGCCAACCGCCAGGCAGAAATTGCCAACGCAGCAACTGAAACACCTGCCGAGACAACTGCCGAAGAAACACCGGCGCCTGTTGTCGAAGCACCTGCTGCAGAAGCTCAGGCTGTAGAAGCCCCGGCCGTTGAAGCACCTGTTGCCGAAACCGCTGTAAAAGCCGAAGCCGCGCCTGAAGTCGAAGTGCAACCAGCAGCAGTCGAAGCCCCGGTACGTGCGGCCCAGGCTGAACTGTTCGAAGCGCCAAAGACTGAAAATGTCGTGCCGTTCACGCCGACACCAGAGCCGACCCCGGAAGTTGCGGTAGAAGCGCCTGCTCCGGCAGAAGTACCCGCTACCGAATCCGCCGAGCTGCCAGTGCCCGCACCAGCCGCCGAGCCTGTGCTTGTTCAGGAGGAGCCTGCTCCTTATGCAGCAGCACAGGCCGTGGAGCCAGAGCCGGCACCGCAAGCAGAGCCTGCTCCTGCCGTAGTCGCTGAAACTCCAGCCCTGCCGGTCAGCAGCAATGGTCGCGCACCGAACGATCCACGCGAAGTTCGTCGCCGCAAGCGCGAGGAAGAAGAGCGTCGTCGCCAGGAAGCCGAACAGGCTGCGGCACCTGCCCAGGCGGCAACCGAAGAAAAGGCTGAAGAAGCCGTTGCTGCACAGCAACAGCCTCAAGCCGAGGAAGAGACCGAGCCTAAACCGCTCGTCTGATCCTCTCCCATGAAAAAGCCCTACCTGTGTGAGCAGGTAGGGCTTTTTTGTATCTGCCGTTTCAGCGCAGCACGCTCTTGCGAAAGCAAAGCCTCAATACAGATTGGGCTCCATCTCCAGCTCCACGCCAAAACGCTCGACAATGTCCGCCTGAATGCGACGGGCAAGGCTCAGCAATTGCAGCCCTGTGGCCTGTCCATGATTGACCAGCACCAGCGACTGAAGCGCATGCACGCCAGCGTCACCTTCACGAAACCCCTTCCAGCCAGCCTGCTCGATCAACCAGCCAGCCGCCAGTTTCACGCGACCATCGGCCTGGGGATAACCCACCACGCCCGGATAATTGCGCTTGATGGCTTCGCTCTGCCCGGCCGTCACCAACGGGTTCTTGAAGAAGCTCCCGGCATTACCCAGTACCGCAGGGTCCGGCAGCTTCTCACTGCGGATCGCACAGATGGCACGACTGACATCAAAGGGGCTTGGCTCCTTGATGCCCATATCGTCCAGGCGCTGGCGAACCGGCCCGTACTCCAGATGCAGGGAAGGCGCACGCTGCAAGGTAAAGCGCACCCGCAGGATCAGCCAGCGATCAGGCTGTTGCTTGAATACGCTGTCGCGGTAGCCGAACCGGCAGTCTTCCAGGGAAAACTCGCACAACTCGCCGCTCTGGCGATCAAGCGCCGTCAGGCTATGGAAAACATCCTTGATCTCGACGCCATAGGCACCGATGTTCTGCATGGGGGCAGCGCCCACCGTACCGGGAATCAGGCTCAGGTTTTCCAGACCGGAAAAGCCCAGTTGCAGGCATGACTGCACGAATGGATGCCAGGGCTCGCCCGCCTCTGCTTCGATAATGCCCTGAGCGCAATCTTCCTTGATGACGCGAATCCCGCGACTGGCCATGCGCAGCACCAGCGCCCGGACATCGTCAGTCAGCAACAGGTTGCTGCCGCCGCCAATCACCAGCAAAGGCACATCATGTTCGGCGCTATACGCCAGAGCCTGACGCACTTCCTGATCGTCACGGGCCTCGGCGAAGAGTTGCGCCTGTACATCAACGCCAAAGGTATTGAAGGGTTTGAGGGAAACCCCGGACTGCACCTGCAAGGTCATGGGTTTACCTTCGATTGAACAAGACAGACTGACATCAAATCTCCAGCAAGCGCCTTACACGCTCCAGGTCTTCTGGCGTATCGACACCGGCAGGCGGCGTTTCCACGGCATCGGCCACATGAATGCGCACGCCATTCCAGAGCGCTCGCAACTGCTCCAGGCTTTCGGTGTTCTCCAGCCAGCACGGCCCCCAACTGACGAAGTCATGCAGGAAACCGGCACGGTAGGCATAGATACCAATATGTCGGCGATAAGGCACGCCTTCAGGCAATACCTCCCGGCTGCTGGCCAGAGCATCACGCGCCCAGGGCAATGGCGCCCGGCTGAACGTCAGGG
The DNA here is from genome assembly GCF_019719005.1 of Pseudomonas cichorii. Lineage (GTDB taxonomy): Bacteria > Pseudomonadota > Gammaproteobacteria > Pseudomonadales > Pseudomonadaceae > Aquipseudomonas > Aquipseudomonas cichorii_E. The sequence goes on along the minus strand of NZ_JAIGPJ010000020.1, from coordinate 60,042 downwards.
CCAGACCGTTTACATCCGCGACCACCTTGACCACATTGGGATTGAACAGTGCAGCCACATCGTCCACGGGCTCGGCCAGGGTCGAAATCCCCGCTTCAGGATGCGCCGCAAGATTGGCCGCTACCTGATCGATGACCGCTGGGGGGATCATCGGCTCGTCACCCTGGACATTGACCACAATGGCATCAGCCGCCAGCCCCAACTGCCCGGCCACTTCGGCCAGACGGTCGGTACCGGAGTTGTGATCGTCACGTGTCATCAGGACTTGGGCACCGAATGCCTGACAGGCTTGGAAAATACGTCCGTCATCGGTGGCAACCACGACACGTTCAGCACTGCTTTTGCAGGCCTGCTCCCAGACATGCTGGATCATCGGCTTGCCTGCAATCGTTTTCAGGGGCTTGCCGGGAAAGCGGCTGGAGCCGAAACGTGCCGGGATGACCACCGTGAAAGCCGTTGTCATTTATCCAGGCGCTCTTCGGCCGTCAGGGTGCGCGCTTCGGTTTCCAGCATCACCGGGATGCCATCACGAATCGGGTAGGCAAGGCCTGCGCCTTTGCTGATCAGTTCGGTCTTGTCGGCGCTGAGCTTCAGCGGTCCCTTGCTGATCGGGCAAGCGAGGATATCGAGCAGTTTGGTGTCCATGGAGACTCCTGAAGCAATTAGGGAAAAAGACGTGTCAGTTGCTCATCGAACCAGTTGACGAAAGCAGCGCCCGGCACCGCATCCACCGCCAGATACCACCAGTCATCGGCGGCGAAGGATCGGCACTTCACAGCATCCTTCTCGGTCATGACCACGGGCAGCGATGGCGTGAAAGTGAGCGTTTGAGCGCTGTAGACCGCATGGTCGGCAAAAGGGTGATGTACGGGCCGCCAGTGTAATCCTTCGAGGGTATTGAAGAAACGTTGCGGGTTACCAATGCCGGCCACGGCATGCAACGCCTGACCGGGCGGAAAATGACCCACCGGCTGACGCTCGCCGCTGCGCAGGTTGATCAGTGCCGAGGGCTTGAGCACAAAGCCATAGCCGTCGTCACGATCTTCAAGAGCACCGTTATAAAGCAAGGCATCGATACTGTTCAGCCGCTCGATCGGCTCGCGCAACGGGCCGGCAGGCAGGCAACGGCGATTGCCCAGCCCGCGTGCAGCATCGATCAGCACCAGTTCGAGATCACGGGCCAGACGATAATGCTGCAAACCGTCATCGCTGAGGATCAGGTCCAGCGGCTCGGCAGCCAGCAAGGCGCGCACGGCACGGCTGCGATCAGGGTCGATCATCAGCGGCACGCCGCAACGCTGCACGATCAGCAGCGGTTCGTCGCCCGCCTCGTCGGCGCTCTGCTCTGGCAAGACCCGCCAAGGCAGGCTCGGCGGCTTGGCACCGTAGCCACGACTGACCACGCCAACCCGCAGCCCGCGGCTTCGGCAGTGTTCGATCATCCACAGGATCAGCGGCGTCTTGCCCGTACCGCCCACGGTAATGTTGCCCACTACCACCACCGGCACCGGTGCCCGGTAGATATCGCCCTCACCGGCCAGAAAGCGCTCGCGCTTGCCGTTCACGACACGCCGGTAAAGACTCTCAAGGGGACGCAACAGCGCAAGCGCCGGATGGCCTTTGTACCAGGCATCAAGCAAGCGATCGGTAAGTGCCATCAGTTAGCCTGGTTGGCCTCGACCGTGGTCATGCGCAGATGGCTGAAACCCAGCTTGCCTGCGGCGTCCATGGCCGTAATGACCGATTGGTGGGGAGTCTTGCCATCGGCACTGATCGACAGCGGCAGGCTGGTATCACCCGCAGACTCGCGTTGCAGTGCTTCGATCAGGGTCGCCAGATCGTTTTTCGGCAGCAACTGGTTGTTGAGGGAGAACAGACCGTCGGCATTGATGGCGATGTCCAGATGCTTGAGGTTGGCCTCGGTATCCGGAGTGCCGGTCACTGCTTGGGGCAGATCCACGCGCAGCTGGGTTTCACGGGTGAATGTCGTGGTGACAATGAAAAACAGCAGCAGGATAAACACCACGTCGATCAACGACACGAGGTTGATGTCGATGTTCTCCCGAGGCTTGCGGCGGCGAAATTTCACTTCTTCTTGCCCCCGGCACGGGCCTGGGATTTCAGATCGACCGGCGCATCCACCAGATCGACATCACGATCGCCCTGCACCACTTCCACCAGACGAATGGCCTGTTGCTCCATGCCGACCACCAGCTCATCGACGCGGCTTTGCAGGAAGCGATGGAAGAAAATCGCAGGAATCGCGACGATCAGGCCAGATGCCGTACAGATCAGCGCCTTGGAAATACCGCCCGCCAGCGCACCGGCATTGGCCGTGGCACCCGAGCTGTTGAACGAGCCGAAGATATCGATCATGCCCAACACCGTACCCAGCAGACCCAACAGGGGAGCCATGGCGGCGATGGAACCCAGGGCACTGAGGTAGCGTTCCAGATCATGGATGACCCGTGCGGCGGCTTCTTCGATGCACTCTTTCATGATCTCGCGACCATGCTTGGAGTTGGCCAGCCCCGCAGCGAGGATTTCACCCAGCGGCGAATCGGCACGCAGCAACTTGAGCTTTTCGTTGTCCAGTTTCTTTTCCTGGATCCACTGCCAGACCTGCCCCAGTAGGTGCGGCGGCGTTATGCGGCTGGCACGCAACGTCCATAGACGCTCAATGATGATGCCGGCAGCGGCGATGGAACTCAAAATGATCGGCAACATCATCCAGCCGCCAGATTTGACCAGTTCCCACACAATGACCACTCCCTGAAAAATTGGCGCCACTCTAACATAGGCTCGGCGGCTGTCCGAAGCCCGAGATGAACATCCGCGCATTCAGTCACGCCAGAAGCGCTGCTCGCCCCGCTCTGCCCGGGGGTGGCCGAAAGTCCCCAATTGCAGCCCGACAGCCCCCAGTTCGGCGCTGTCGTAGCTCTTGATCCCGTGCCATCGGTAACGCGCCATCACCAGTGGATGAGGATGGCCGAAGGCATTGTTGCGTCCACGGGAAATCAGCACGCCCACCGGCGCCACGGCGCGCAGAAACAGCTTGGAGGAAGAGGTCCGGCTGCCATGATGGGGCGCCTGCAACCAGTGGGCGCGCAGATCGAAATCGCTGTTCAGCGCAGCCTGCTCGGCCTGCACATCGATATCTCCGGTCAGCAGCAGTCGCTCACCATTGGCCTCGACACTCAACATGCAGGACGACTGATTGCCCTCTTCGGCCTGCTCCCAGCGCCAGGTCGCAAAACGCACACCATCCCACTCCCAGGTTTCATCGTTGCGACAAAGCCGGGCATCGAGTCGAGGATCGAGCCTTGCCAGCTCGCCACCCAAGACCCGCAGAACCGGCATCGCCCGATGGATCGCCAGCGCGCCGCCCGCATGATCGGCATCGGCATGGCTGAGCACCATGAGGTCCAGGGTGCGCACGCCAGCCTTGCGAATGGCAGGCAGCACCACCCGCTGGCCGATATCGAACTCCCCGAAACGCGGCCCGGCGTCATACAGCAACGTGTGATGACGGGTGCGCAAGAGAATCGCCAGCCCCTGCCCGACATCCAGTTGCAGCACGTCGACCTGCCCGTGAGGCACCGGTTTGAGCGGCGGGAAAACGCACAGCAATAACAGCGGCCAACCCAGCAGACGCATGGGCATGCCATGGGGCATCAATAGAAGCAGAGCACCCAGCAGGCTCATGACCCAGGCCCAGACTGGCACTGTGCCTGGCAGCCAGGCAGGCCGGATATCGGCAATCCAGCCCAGAACAACGAACAAGCCTTCCAGCCCTGCACCGGCCAGCCAGAGCAGACCTTCGCCAACCACGGGGATAGGCAACAGGAGCGTCCCGAGCAATGCAGGAGGTAATACGATCAGGCTGACCCAAGGCACCGCCAGCAGATTGGCCAGCGGGCCGCTGATGCTGACCGGCAGGTTCAAGGCCAGCAGCATCGGCAGAAGACCAATGGCGATCAACCACTGAGCCCGCGTCCAGCTCTGCCACCAGCCCCAGGCCCCGAGACGCCCGCCAAAGATCAGGATCAGAATCGCCACCGCCGAGAACGACAGCCAGAAGCCCGGCTGCAAACTCACCAGAGGCTCGAAGATCAGGACCAGATTGAGGGACACAAGCAACGGCCAGAGCAGGCCAAGATGCCGAAAGCGCAAACGCCAGAGCAGAATCATGCCGACCATCACACAGGCGCGACGCACCGGCACATCGAACCCGGCCAGCAAGCCATAGCCCAGCGCGGCCCCGAATGCCAGACCGCAAGCCCACGGCAGCCAGGGCAGGAAACGTGGCCATAATCCCCATCGAGCCAGCCCCGCGACCAGCAGATAAACCACGCCCGCCAACAGGCCGATGTGCTGGCCGGAAATCACCAGTAGATGCACGGTGCCGGTGTCTTGCAACACTTGCCAGTCGGACGTCGATAAACCGGAGCCATCGCCCAGCACCAGCGCCGCCAGCCCGCCTTCACGTCCAAAAGCCTCGACAGCCAGCAACCGCTGGCGAATCCCGTCGCGCCAGGCGGCGCGGGCTGGCGTCAGTAACTCCCCGTCCACCACCGTGCCGGTGGCACCAATGCGCTGGGCCAGCAACCAGGCCTGATAATCGAAAGCATCGGGGTTGACCAGCCCGGCCGGACGCTTGAGCTTGACCGCCAGTTTCCAGCGCTCGCCACTGCGCACCTCGGGGCCGCCATACCAGGCCACACGAATCAGTTGCGGCAACCTGGCCCGCCGTGATGTTGCATCCTCCAGCTCGAAACGCACCACGCCTTCTGCGGAACCCGGCAAGCCGACCACCTTGCCTTGCAGCCACAGCGTCTGCCCGTCGAGACGCGGCAACAGACGATCATCCAGCGCCGACTGCGCCGACACACAGGCCCAGGTGAGCCCGAACAGAAAAAGTGCCAGTGGATAAGTGCGAAACGGCAGCAGCATCAGCGCCACCACCGGCATCAGCAGCAATAGCCAGACAGGCGGCAGAATTGGCAGGAAACGCAGGGCCAACAGACCCAGAGCAAGCGCGATCATCCCTGTGCGCATGGACATCCCTCAAAGCGGTGAGGCCTCAAGGATGGGCGCTACAGAGAAAAATGGGCGGGATGGAGTGTTACCGGTTTTGTTCTTTAGCGGCACCACACCTGCGTAGGAGGCTCATTTGTGTGGGAGCGAATTTATTCGCGAAGGCAATTTCGCGGATGAATCCGCTCCTACGGAGGGAGTACACATGTGAGAAAAGGTTACTGCCGCATCCCGCGCCCGCTTACCAGCAGGCGTACACAACCGATATACAGCACGAAGGTCGCCACGATCATAAAGGCCAGGGCAATGCTGATCCGGATATCGGAGACACCCAGGATGCCGTAGCGGAAGGCATTGACCATATGCAGGACCGGGTTAGCCAGCGAGACGGTCTGCCAGAACGGCGGCAGCAGACTGATGGAGTAGAACACGCCGCCCAGGTAGGTCAACGGCGTCAGCACGAAGGTCGGGATAATCGAGATATCGTCGAAGTTACGTGCAAAGACTGCGTTGATGAAGCCCAGCAGCGAGAAAATGGTCGCCGTCAATACCACCACAACCACCGTCACGCCCAGGTGATGCACCTGCAGGTCGGTGAAGAACATCGACAGCAGTGTCACGATCAGGCCGACCATCAGGCCGCGCAATACGCCACCCAGGGTGTAGCCCACCAGAATGGTATGCGGGGAAACCGGCGAAACCATCAGCTCTTCGATGGAGTGCTGGAACTTGGCACCAAAGAAGCTCGATACCACGTTGCCATAGGAGTTGGTGATCACCGACATCATGATCAGGCCGGGCACGATGTACTGCATGTACGTGAAGCCGCCCATATCGCCGATCTGCCGACCGATCAGATTACCGAAGATCACGAAGTACAGAACCATGGTGATCGCTGGCGGCAGCAATGTCTGTGGCCAGATCCGCATGAAGCGTCGGACTTCGCGATAGACGATGGTGTTCAGGGCAACCATGTTGGGACGGAATTCACCGCTCTGGCCGGTCATAGAGCCACCTTCGCCAGATTTTTTTCCACCAGAGACACAAACAGTTCCTCAAGTCGGTTGGATTTGTTACGCAGGCTCAGCACTTCAATGTTCTGCAGGGCCAGTTGGCTGAACAAGGCAGTGATGCCAACGCTCTTGTCCACCTGCACTTCCAGAGTGTGGCTGTCCAGCAACTTGCAGGGATAACCGATCAGTTGCGGCGCAGTCTGGTAGGCATTCTTCAAGTCCAGCACGAAGGTCTCGACGCTCAACGTGTTGAGCAATTGCTTCATGCCCATGTTCTGCACGATCACGCCGTGGTCGATGATGCCGATGTTGCGGCACAGCTGTTCAGCCTCTTCCAGATAGTGAGTGGTGAGGATGATGGTGATGCCTTTCTGGTTCAGTTCGGTGAGAAAGGTCCACATCGAACGACGCAGTTCGATATCCACACCCGCCGTTGGCTCATCGAGGATCAACAGACGCGGCTCGTGAATCAGCGCACGGGCAATCATCAGGCGACGCTTCATGCCACCGGACAACGAACGCGAAGGCACGTCACGCTTGTCCCACAGCCCCAACTGAGTCAGGTACTGCTCGGCACGCTCCTTGGCGACTTTCATCGGGATGCCGTAATAGCCGGCCTGGGTCACGACGATATCGAAGGTCTTTTCAAACTGGTTGAAGTTGAACTCCTGGGGCACCACGCCGATGGAGCGCTTGAGTGCGGCAGGCTCGCGATCCAGATCGTGACCGAAGATATTCACGGTGCCACTGGTCTTGTTGACCAGGGTCGAGATAATGCCGATGGTTGTGGATTTGCCAGCACCGTTGGGGCCGAGCAAGGCGAAGAAATCACCTTCGGCGACGTCCAGATCAATACCACTCAGGGCCTGGAAACCGTTGCCGTAGGTTTTGGTTAGCTGCCGGATGGACAGAGCAGAACTCATATCGAAAAACACACCAATCTGGGAAAAAAGAAATGATTGTAGTTTGAAATAACTGCTTACACGTTAACGCAGCCCGGCCATGTTGCTTGGCTGCGTCGCACAAGTACAGATACATCCATTGATAGTCACTATTAACAGCGGGGCAATACTGTGCCCTGCACTTACGTCAACGGTGTCATGACCGCCTTTTGATAAGCCGGTCGCGTCTTCAGACGCTCATACCAGGCTTTGAGGTGAGGCAACTCGGGACGTTCAATCGGCATTTCAAACCAGCCGTAGGCAAAGCAGCCCAGGGGGATATCGCCCATGCCGAACACTTCGCCAGACAGGTAAGGCTGTCGGGACAGGGCGTCGTCAGCGACTTTCAACAGGCTGTGCAGGGTCTGGATACCTTCCTTGATCTTGCCCCAGTCCTGTTTTTCGGCGGGTGTGCGAACCACGCCCCAGAACACCGGGCTGAAAGGAGCGGCAATGGTCGACGTGGTCCAGTCCATCCATTTATCGGCCTGGGCACGCACTTTCGGGTCGGCAGGATACAAAGGCGTGCCGCACGCATGCAGAGCGGCCAGATAACGCACGATGGCATTGGACTCCCAAAGCACGAAATCGCCGTCTTCGATCATGGGAATACGGCCATTGGGATTCCTGGCCCGGTATTCGGCCCCGTCCACCAGCCCGAATGCACCACCGGCATCCTGGGTTTCGTAAGGCACACCCACTTCTTCGGCAATCCACAGTGCCTTGCGCACGTTGCTGGAATTCTTGCGGCCCCAGATCTTGAGCATTGCATTCCCTCGGCAATTGTTCTGAAAAATGTTCGCACGCCAGTCTAACCTGAGAACACCGCAACTTCCTTGACCATGAAAGGTCACTAACGATGTCGGCGCAGATCGGCCAGGCGAACAGCCTTTGCCAGAAGCCAATGTCATCACGGAGGAATACTTATGCTGTTGCTGTGGATTGTTGTTCTGGTGGTCGGCATTGCCTGGCTGGCCCATCGACGTACCGAACCGCTGCCTGCATTAGGCATCGTTGCGGTCTACCTGCTGGCGATGGGTATTTTCAGCCATGCACCGGGCTGGTTGCTGACCGTTTTCTGGGTGCTCTGGCTGGCAGTCATGCTGCCGCTGGCACTGCCGGATCTGCGCCGCAAGTATTTCACAGCGCCGATGTTTGCCTGGTTCCAGAAAGTGTTGCCCCCCATGTCGGAGACCGAGCGCGATGCCATCGACGCCGGGACCGTCTGGTGGGACGGCGAACTGTTCAGCGGGCGCCCGGACTGGGACAAACTGCTGGCTTACCCGAAGGCTCGCCTGACCGAAGAAGAACAAGCCTTTATCGACGGCCCGACCGAAGAACTCTGCGCCATGGTCAGCGACTGGGAAATCGGTCAAGCCATGGACCTGCCGCCAGAAGCCTGGGCACATATCAAGGAACATGGCTTCTTTGCGCTGATTATCCCCAAGGAATACGGCGGCAAGGGCTTCTCGGCCTATGCCCACTCGCAAGTCGCCATGAAACTGGCCACCCGCAGCGGTGACCTGGCGTCCACGGTCATGGTCCCCAACTCCCTCGGCCCGGCTGAATTGCTGCTGCATTACGGCACCGACGAACAACGCAATTATTACCTCCCGCGTCTGGCCCGTGGCGAGGATATCCCCTGCTTCGCCCTGACCGGCCCGCTGGCCGGCTCCGATGCTGGCGCGATGCCCGACACCGGCATCATCTGCAAAGGCCAGTGGCAGGGTGAAGAAGTGACAGGCCTGCGCCTGAACTGGGAAAAACGCTACATCACCCTCGGCCCGGTAGCGACCTTGCTGGGTCTGGCTTTCAAGGCCCATGACCCGGAACATCTGCTGGGCGACGAAGAAGACCTGGGCATCAGCCTGGCCCTGATTCCCACCGACACACCGGGCGTGGAAATCGGCCGCCGCCACCTGCCGTTGGGCGCGGCCTTCATGAACGGCCCCAACTCCGGCAAGGACGTGTTCATCCCCCTGAGCTATCTGATCGGCGGCCAGGAAATGCTCGGCAAAGGCTGGATGATGCTGATGAACTGCCTGTCGGTGGGCCGTTCGATCTCGCTGCCGGCCGTGGGCACCGGTGCCGCCAAATACACCAGTCTGGTGACCGGGCAATACGCGCAGGTGCGCGAGCAGTTCAATGTTCCGCTGTCGGCCTTCGAGGGTATTCAGGAAGCGCTGGCACGTATCGGCGGCAATGCCTGGCTGATGGACAGCGCCCGGATCCTGACCGCCAATGCGGTGGACCTGGGAGAAAAACCCTCGGTCCTGTCAGCGATCCTCAAATACCACCTGACCGAACGCGGCCGCGAATGCATCAGCCACTCCATGGATGTCCATGGCGGCAAAGGCATTATCATGGGGCCGAACAACTACCTGGGCCGCAACTGGCAAGGTGCGCCGATCTTCATCACCGTGGAAGGCGCCAACATCCTGTCCCGTAACCTGATGATCTTCGGCCAGGGCGCGATTCGCTGCCATCCGTTCGTCCTCAAGGAAATGGCCCTGGCCGGTCGTGAAGACAAGGACAACGCCGTTGCCGAGTTCGACACCCTGCTGCTCAAGCACATCGGTTTTGCGGTGAGCAACGCGGCCAGCACCCTGGTGCTCAATCTTGGGCTGGGCCATTTCGAGCGGGCACCGGGCGACAGCCTGAGCCAGGGTTATTTCCGCGCACTCAACCGTCAGGCTGCTGCCTTCGCCCTGCTGGCGGACTTGAGCATGATGCTGCTGGGCGGCGAGCTGAAACGCCGTGAACGCCTCTCGGCGCGATTGGGTGATGTGCTGAGCCACCTGTACCTGGGTTCGGCCGCACTCAAGCGCTATTACGATCAGCATTCGCCCGAGCATCTGCGTCCCCTGCTGCGCTGGGCCATGGAAGAAAGTCTGGGGCAATCCGAGCGGGCACTGGACGAGTTGCTGAGCAACTTCCCCAACCGCCTGCTGGGCGGCCTGCTGCGAGTGGTGGTCTTCCCGTTCGGCCGTCGCCACAAAGGGCCGTCGGACAAGCTGGGTGCCGAAGTCGCGCAAGTGCTGGGCCGCGCCAAGGGTGACGCTACGCTGGAAGAGCTTCTGGCCGGTTGCTATCGCCCACAGGCGGAAGGTGATCCGGTTGCAGCGCTGCAACAGGCCTGCGATCTGCTGAGCGAAGCCCAACCGCTGCACAAGAAGCTGCAAAAGGCGGTCAAGAGTGGACAGGTCAAGCCTGAGCCGGGCGAAAACATCATCGATGCCGCCCTGCGCCTTGGCGTCCTGATGCCCAGCGAAACACAAAGCCTGAAGACTGCAGAAGCCGCACGTCGCAAGGTGATAGACGTGGATGATTTCGACAAGGAGCAATTGACGCTGGCGCCGGGCAAGACTCGATAAGCGTCAGTCCATTCCCACAGCGAGCGCGCAGAGCCTTATACTCTCGCGCTCGTTTTTGTCTTTGAGGATCACATCATGGCCGACGCCACTCTCGACCACCATCTCAGCCTGCTGACGCACCTGCGCAGTATTCTGGTCGCGCTGGGCGAGGCCGACCAGGTTCCCGAGGAAAGCCATGCGCTGTTCCTGGAACGCTTCGACGAGTTGATCACGCTTCTGCCCCAAGACCCTATCGAAAGCCAGTACCTGGGCCAGGACATCATCTGTCAGGTCATCCAGCGCTACCCGCAGATTGCCCATCTGGTGCCCCGCGACCTGCTCTGGTTCTTTGCCGGTGATTGCCTGCATTTCATGCCGGACGACGAAATCGACATGTATCAGGCACTCGAAGAGCGCCGTTACGAAGCCGAACAGAATGACGAGCCTTTCGACTGGAACCAGGAAAAACAGCTGCTGGCCATGTCGGAGCAAAGCAGCAAGCATTGAGTGCTTTTCGCGAATAAATTCGCTCCTACACCGCCCGTACAGACCGTGTGAAAACGTAGCGAGCGAAGATCAGGCAAGGCGAAAACAGGCGAGGAAGCGGAGTTTACGTGTTGTAAATGAGCATTCCGAGCCTGTTTTCAACGCAGCATGATCAAGCGCAGTAGTTTTCACACAGTCTGTGCAGGAGCGAATTCATTCGCGAATAATGATCAGCTAATCCCCGCCAACAACTCCCGCGCCATCTGTTTGTGCTGCTCGTCGGACTCTTCGATGACTTGCAGCAATATTTCACGCGCCGCTTGCGTATCGCCCTCATCGATCAGCACCTGGGCCTCGTTGATGCGGGTCAAGGGGGCTTCGTCCAGATCCAGCAGGTCGAACTCCGAATCGTCGTCCATGAAGCTGTCGAGAAACTCGTCGCTCAGGGCGTCGCTGTCGGCCGGTTCGATGACTTCAATCGGCTCGATGACTTCAGGCTCGGCGTAATCGCTGAGGAACTGGTCTTCAGGCAGCTCGAACACTTCAGGTAACTGGGTGAGGTTCGAAGCGAAGGCCGGGTCAACTTCCGGGGCGGCAGGTTCTGCTGGCGCGGTCGTTTTGCTACGGGTCGGTGGAGCATCGAAAGGATCGACCAGATCCCAGTTGGCATCCATCGACAGGTCATCCAGGTTCAACTGGAACTCGTCGATCTGCTCGGGATTGAGCGCAGCGGCGGCTGTTTCGTCGAGCTGGGCCGCTGGCGCTTCGGGCTGTGACGACTTTTCAAGAATCAGCGGCGCAGCGACGGCGGCGATGACCGCTGCCGTAACAGCAGGTGGCTCGCTGACTTTCATCTGCGGATAACGCGCATGAATTTCCTGGATTTTCTCGGCATCGACACCCTGTCGCAGGGCTGCCTCTTCTTCCTTGGCGAAGCCGGCAACATCGCCCTGCTCGGCCAGCAGCTCAAGCATTCTGATGCGGATATCTTCACGCTCCGGCTGCTTGACCAGAGCATCACGCAGGATGCCCAATGCCTCGCTGAACCGTCCATAGGCGATATAGATGCTGACGCCATCCAGCGCATCCGGGGCGGCGCCCGCAAGACGTGGCGTAACAGATGCCTTGATCGCCGGCGCAGGAGCCGCCACCGGTTGCGGCTCGGCAATGGTCGGCACCTCGAACACCGGGAGGATGGTCGACTGGGCGGGTTTGATCAGCGGCTCTTCCGGCGCCACGATGGGCTCCAGGTCTTTCCTGGCCTGATGACGGCGTTTGGAATAGGCAAATGCCAGCAGGAGCAGGACGATAACGACCGTCCCCAGCAACAGGGGCCAACTGATGAAAGAATCGCTCTGCACGGGTTGCGCTGCCACAGGTACGGGCGCAGCCGGAGCAACAACCGGATTGGCCGCTGGTCTGGTCTGGACCTGTGCCAACTCGGTGCGCAGGGCCGTGATCTGTTTGTCCTTGCCTGCCAGCTGTGCTTGCAGTTCCTGGGTCGTGACCTTGAGGTCTTCCACGGCCCTGTTCAACTGCTGACTCTCAATGGCAGCCGCGGCCAGTTGATCGGCAGTCCGCTGGGCCTCGACGGCCTGGGCGTCGGTCGATGAGGGCTTTGCCGCCGGCGCGGCTGCGGCGGCAGTCGGCAATGCCGCAGCATCCGGCAGCAGCAACACCTGCCCCACTTTCAGGGCAGAGTTCGCACCACCGGCAAAGGTCTGCGGATTGAGTGCGCGGATCCCCTCGGCCAACTGGCTGGCAGACACCTTGCCCTGAGGCTCTTGAACCTGCCGGGCGATGGCGTTGAGCGTATCGCCTTCGGCCACGGTGTAACGCTTGCCTTCCCGGGCAGCAGGTGGAGCAACCGGCATGCGCGTCTCGGGCGCTGGCTGGGCGGCGCGTTCCTGTTTCCGGCTGCGGATCGCGGCCTGCCCTTCAGGCGTCGTGGCCGGGTCAAGCAACAAGGTATAGGTGCGCAACTGGTCGCCGTTGGGTCTGGCCAGTTGCACCATGAAGTTCAGGTAGGGTTCGGTGACAGGCTTGCTCGATACCACGCGAATCACACCGCGATTACCACGAATGACCGGGGTAAAGCGCAGGTCATTGAGGAAGAACGAGCGTTCGACATCGGCCTTGGCGAAGGCTTCGGCCGAAGCCAGCTTGGCAACGACATCTTCAGGGCCCAGGCCGCCGGTCTCCAGCAGAGCGATCTCGGCATCGAGTGGCTGGTTCAAGGCCGAATGCAGAGTGATATCGCCCAGCCCCAGAGCCGAAGCGAGTGTCGAATAACACAGCGACGACACGACCAGAGAGGCAGCCAGCAGGCTCTTGTGAACACTGGTTGCAACCTTGCGCGGCGTGCCACCGGCACTCTCGAAAGCAGCCTGAGAACTCTTCAGCATGCGAACCCTTATGGAAAGCTTGGCGTAATCGGTAATGGACTTCACTGTCCGTCAGCAGTATGAGCGAGAACCCGTGGCCTCGCCTCAGGATCTTTCCAGATTGGCCAGAATCCGTGCGTGTACGCTCATGCACACTCGCAGCTCTTCTTCGCTCACCCCTTCGAACAGCTCGATACGCAACGCATTGGCGATGGTTTCGATCTTCTCGATCAGGGGACGTGCCGCATCACTGAGGACGATTTTCTTGGCGCGGCGGTCTTCGAGAACAGCCTGACGCTGCACCAGTTGCTGAGCTTCCAGGCTGTCGAGCAGACGCGCCAGGGTCGGGCCTTCGACGCCGATGCTCTGGGCCAGTTCGCGCTGGGTCGGCGGCTCTTCGTAGCGCGCCAGATGCAGCAGGACCAGCCAGCGCGCCTGGGACAGCCCCAGGTCGGCGAGGCGGCGGTCCAGTTCGGCGCGCCAGCCTCGGGTGAGATGCGCCAGTTGCATCCCGAAACGATGTTCATCAGTCAGCGGCATAAAAAACTCATATCTAAAACTAATTATTAGCGAGCTAATCATGCTCCAGATATTCAGGCAAGCATGACACTGTGATGTTTCATCGTGAGCGTTACATCTCGAATTCGGACTGCAAGGCTGCCCTTACGCAATACAGGACACCTTCGGGGACTCGCCCGGTGAACATCCCGGCGATTTCCGCAACGGCAGGCAGTTCGCCTTCGCCATCGAGGAAGGCATCCTGAACTTCGCCCAGCAGGTCTTCGGGCAGGTCCAGAGCCTGTTCCAGTGACAACTGCTGCTTGCCGATGGCTTCGGCGAGCATGGTGTAGACATTCTTTTCCGAGCACTGCAATTGCCCGGCGATTTGCGCGGGAGTCATGCCGGCGCGCGCCAGACTGATGAGTTCGTGGCGCACATCAGCCACCACGCGAGGCGCTTCTGCCGCCCCGCCCAGCACTTCAAGAAAGGCTTCGCCATAACGCTCCAGCTTGCGGGCACCGACACCGCTGACCCGAGCCATCTGGGACATGGTTTCAGGCTTGCTGCGCAGCATTTCCAGCAGGGTCGAATCGGGGAAGATGACATAAGGCGGCACGCCATGTTCTTCGGCCAGCTTGCGGCGCAAGGCACGCAAGGCTTCCCACTGTTCGCGCTCTTCGCCACGCACCAGTTGACTGGCCGGGCTGCCGGAACTGCCTTTGGAAGTGGTTTGCGGTTTCAGGTCGCGACGCAGTTCAAGCGTGACCTCGCCTCGCAGCAGTGGGCGGCACGTGTCGCTCAGGCGCAGGCCGCCGTAGCCCTCAAGATCGATGTCCGCCAGCCCGCGGGCCACCAGTTGCCGGAACAGGGAACGCCATTCGCCTTCGGAACGCGCCTTGCCGACACCGAATACCGAAAGATGCTGATGACCGAAACTTTCCACCTTGTCGTTGGACTTGCCCAGCAGCACGTCCACCAGATGGCCCACACCGTAACGCTGGCCAGTGCGATAGATCGCCGACAGGGCCTGACGCGCAGGCTCGGTGGCATCCCAGGTCTGCACGCCGTCGACACAGTTGTCGCAATGGCCGCAAGGATTGGGCATGTCTTCATCGAAATAGGCCAGCAGCGTCTGGCGGCGGCAACGGGTTTCTTCGCACAGCGCCAGCATGGCATCGAGCTTGTGATGCTCCAGACGCTTGTGGCGCTCGTCGCCTTCGGAGTTCTGCAACATCTGTTTGAGCATCAGCACGTCTTGCAGCCCGTAGGCCATCCAGGCATCGGCGGGCAGGCCGTCACGGCCGGCGCGACCGGTTTCCTGGTAATACGCCTCAAGGGACTTGGGCAAATCCATGTGAGCAACAAAGCGCACGTTGGGTTTGTCGATCCCCATGCCGAAGGCAATGGTGGCAACCATGATCAGGCCTTCCTCATTAAGGAAGCGCCTCTGATTATGGGCACGAGTCTCGGCAGGCAGACCGGCATGGTAAGGCAGCGCCGGGTAGCCGTTGTCACTGAGAAAAACCGCCACTTCGTCGACTTTCTTACGCGACAGGCAGTAGACAATACCGGCATCGCTGCGCCGCTCGGACAGAAACGCCAGCAACTGTTTGCGGGGCTGCTCCTTGGGCACGATGCGGTAGAAAATGTTGGGCCGGTCGAAGCTGGACAGGAAACGCTCGGCGTTCTGCAGGTGCAGGCGCGTGACGATTTCTTCACGGGTGCGCTTGTCGGCGGTTGCCGTCAGGGCGATGCGCGGCACATTGGGAAACAGCTCGGCCAGTTGCCCCAGTTGCAGGTATTCAGGCCGGAAGTCATGGCCCCATTGGGAAACGCAGTGGGCCTCGTCGATGGCGAACAGGGCAATCTGCAGATTCTGCAGAAACGCCAGCATGCGCGGCTGAACCAGACGCTCAGGCGCGAGATAGAGCATCTTGACCTCGCCCAGGCGGATCCGGTTGGCCAGATCGCGCTGCTGTTCGGGGCTCAGGGTCGAGTTCAACGAAGCAGCCGAAACCCCCAGCTCATCCAGGGTCGAGACCTGATCTTCCATCAGGGCAATCAGTGGTGAAACCACCACGCACAAACCATCACGCAACAGGCCCGGAACCTGAAAACACAAGGACTTGCCACCACCGGTCGGCATCAGAACCAATGCATCGCCACCGCTGGCCACGCGCTCAATAATGGCACCCTGACGGCCACGAAAACTGTCGTAGCCGAAGATGTCTTTAAGTACGCGTTGTGCCTGTTCGAGCATAAAAACCCCAGATTGTCCTGCTGCACTGCAAAGCCCGGCAGTATACCCGAGCGATCAACGGCAAAGGATGACCGGGACATGAGTGGTCAAAATTAACTGTGATCGACCTCTACGCTGGCGCCCCGGACGCGCAGGGCCTAGAATTCAGCATTGTTTTCTTTCCAAGGTAGTCCGTCCATGTCCTTCGCTGAGCAACTCACCCGCCTGCAAGTCTTCCTCGATGCAGATGAACTGCATGAAGAAGCACTGGACTACGTGGCCGCTCATGGCTATCTGACCGCCATTTCCATCTGTTCCGAGCAGGTTCCGGAGCGCGAGTGGATCGATGCGCTGTTCTCAGAACCGCCGCATTACGCCAGCGAAGCCCAGCGCGTCGAAATCGAAACCACCTTGAGCCTGTTGCAGGCGCACATCGCCCGCCAACTGGCTTCCGACGAAGAATTCGAGCTGCCATGCGACCTGGATCTGGGCGATGAGCCGGACGATTCCGACCTGCGCGGCTGGTGCATCGGCTTCATGGAAGGCGTGTTCCTGCGTGAAAATGCCTGGTTCGAGAGCGCCGAGGAAGAAGTCAGCGAAATGCTGTTGCCAATCATGGTCGGCTCGGGCCTGTTCGACGAACAACCGGAGTTTTCCGACATCGCCTCGGACGCCAACCTGATGGACGACATGATCGTTCAGATCCCCGAAGCCCTCACCGCGCTGTACCTGCTGTGCCAGGCTCCGGACGAAAAACCGGCGATCCTCAAGCCTCGTCACCACTGAGTCGGCGCCTATGGCGCACGACCTGCCGCGCACCAGCCGTCACCGGTTGGTGCGCTATCTTCTGGTGGCCGTCGGCTGGGCCAGCGTAAGTCTGGGCGTCATCGGGATTTTCCTGCCGGTGCTGCCCACCACGCCTTTCCTGCTGCTGGCCGCTGCCTGCTTTGCACGCAGCTCGCCACGTTTCTACAACTGGCTGGTCAATCACAAACGGCTCGGGCCGTGGATTCGTGATTATCTGGCGGGTAATGGCATTCCCCTCAAGGGCAAGGTCTACGCCATCGGCCTGATGTGGGCCAGCATCAGCCTGTCCTGCTATCTGGTGCCCTTGCCCTGGGCTCGCGGCTTCATGCTGACCTGCGCAGTGCTGGTAACGATCTATATCCTTCGTCAGAAAACCCTGCACAAGCCTTGAGCGTCAGACCGTATCGACCTTCAGGGAATGATCCCCCAGCATGCCGTTGATGATCGAAGCCGTATCCGCGCCACTGGCCACCCAGCCGCCCGCACCGGTGCTCACCCCGTAATGCCCGGCCAGGTCGATGCCCGCCAAATCGATGGTCTGGCTGCCGCTGGTGCCAATCTCGATGCTCGACACCAGATTTGCACCACTGCCCGACACCTTGAAGTGCAGGTAGTCATCCAGCGAATCGCCTACGCCCTGCAATAACTGCGACAGGTCGAGCTTGTCGGCACCGAACGTGAAATCCACAACACGGTCATGCCCGGTATCACCGGCCAGCCACATGAACGTGTCCTGACCGGTGCCACCGATCAACGTGTCATTGCCAGCACCGCCAATCAGCAGATCGTTGCCAGCGCCGCCATGCAGCCAGTCATTTCCGCTCCCTGCCAGCAACACGTCATCGCCCTCAGTGCCGATCAGTGAATGTCCTTGCTGATAACTGATGCTGACCGGTGCCACATCGCTGCTGCCATGGGCGTCGCTGGCGGTGTAAGTGCCGTGGTAAGCCGGCGTGGTGTCCACGGCGCTGTAGTCGATGGTCAGGCCGACCTGATAAGTAAGCCCTTTATTGATCACACCCGGATCAGGCTGATGGATCAGAATCAGCCGATAGACATTGTCCTCGGTGGCGGTGATGGTGCCGCTCGCGTCCAGCGGTTGATACTCGCCGTTGTCCATCTTCCAGGCCAGCCCCACCTGATCGGACAGATAGCGGGTATCGACCGTCAGGGTTTCACCGGCCTTGAGTTCGATATTGAGGATGTCCTGGTGGTTATAGGTATCGATCTGCCAGGCCCCCAGATAACCATTGAGCAGCACGGTCGCGGTCACGGCGCTGTTGACGTAAAAGTCGCTGCGGCTCAGGTCCCGAACCTGATTCTCGACCTTGTCCCGAGAGCCCTTGAACTCGATGGTGCCGGGCAGGCAGGCCGTGAAATCCGCACCGGGCGCACGCCAGCCGGTATGGAAAACCGTCGGCGTCGCGGTCAGCGGGTCGCCCTGAGGCGAGCGATCATTGGCCAGCAAGACTGCGCCAGGCACCTCGATGCAAGGGGCCAGAATGTTGGTGATGATGTTGTCCGCCACCGCATGCGGCCCCTGCCACGCCGGAACATGGATCGACAGATCAGCGCCGGACAGATCGCCATCATTGTCGCTGAGCACAAAACCGATCTGCTCGGTCATGGAGCTTCCGACAGCGCCCGGCGTGTAACTGAAAGCGCCGCTGTCCATGTTCACCAGCAACGTCCCGCCCGTGCTGCTGAGCAGGGTGAGTTCGTGGGTGACCGGATCGAAACAGATCAGCGTGGAGCCGCCACAACCCGTTTCGTCCACGACACTGATGCCGCTGCGATCATGAATGTAGGTCACGCCCTCCAGCGTGATGGATTTGACGACCCCACCATCAGCGCCAAACGTCCCGCCAGTCAACAGGCTGCCACTGACCACCCGGCCCGGCGCGACCTCGCAGCCAGGCAGCGGGCACGGCACCGACAGTTCGATATCGGCAGCCATCGGCACATCATCAATGATGGAAATATCCAGATGGGCCGAACCTGAATCACCGTCCCGGTCCGTGGCGATCACCTCGATCTGCTCACCGATACTATTGGCCCCCTCGCCTTCAAGGTGTTCCAGCGAGTCGAGCAAGGTGTAGCTATAACTGACCACCCCGCTCTGCGGATCGTAACCCGTAATGCTGAGGCTGTTGCCCAGAGCGGTAAGGGCAGACAGGGGAAAACCCATCACGACACCGGCAACCACCACCTCGATACCGCCGACCGTCAGGGATTGCAGCCCGTCAGGCGCGCTGACCGTGAACGTACCTTGCTGAGTCAGCTTCCCGGCATCGGGTTGCGAACCGCCACACAGGTTGGCCTCATTAAGTGTCAGCGCGCTGCACGAAACCTTGACGCAATGATCGACGGGAGGCTCCACTGGCGGATCGATTGGAGGCTCGACCGGTGGTTCTACAGGAGGCTCGACAGGCGGCGCCACAACAGGCGGCTCGGGAATAGTGGGTTCCACAATCGGCGGTATCACCACCGCGCCGGGCGGATCGCTTGCCACGCCACGCAGGAATTCGGCCTGCCCCTCGGGAAACAGCGGGACCATGATCAGCCCTTCAGTCACAAAGCCTGTAACGGGCGTCACTTCTGCGCCCGTTTCACTGAGGATCACGGCGCTATGCCCACCGCCCTCTGCGCCAACCACTTCATCGCCGCTCTGCACAGGCTCTGCCTCCAGCCCTGTGGCCTGCTCGACAGCCGCCAGCAGCCCGAGTTTCGGGGTCAGCGGGTCAAGGGTTTCCACATGGGCGGGCTGGCCGTCGAGCAGCGACGGCTCAAGCGAAAGACGGCTTTCTCGCCCAAGCGTCAGCTCACCGCCACCCTCAAGCTGCACGACAATCGCGCCTGTTGTACCGGTCTGTAGCTGCTCACCTGCAAACACACGATCACCTTCACTCAACACCCGCTGAGTACCACTGCTCGACACTGCTACAACATCGCCCACCGCTTGTCGTACCGTACCGATCACCCTGGCCATATTCCCTCCCTTTTTCATAATGATCGAGCCCGAGAATCCTCGGATCTGCTCTTGAATTGGCTCGCCCATGCAACAGGTAAAACCCCGACAACCTTTTAACGACAAAAAATTGTCGACTGATCAATCTGTGGTTTTCACATGCAATTTCATACGCTTCACATGCCGACATAATTCCGTCAAAAGCCAAAAAAGCTAAAAAATCGCACTTAAGTGGCTGAATAAAAGGGCCTGACAAAAACAACCATCGTCTGTATTCCAGAAATGGCATAAGTTTTTTTCGGCATAAGGCATATGAAATAAACGTCTGAGCTTTCTCAAAAGTTGTTCTTAGCTGTGTTGTTACAAGCCTGACACGGCTGACTGCACGAAAAAGTCATTTTATTGACCAGCAGAACACTTTTACGAAGGGAGACGTATTCATGCGCGATTTGACTCCGCTTTACAGCGCCGTCGTGCTTGCGGTGGCCTGTGCGCAAGCGCAAGCCATCACATTGACCGAAGCGATCCAGAACACCCTTGATCATCACCCGGAAATCCAGGCCAGCAAGAACGAAAGGCTGTCTGCCGGTGAAGAACTGAACGTCGCCAAAGGCGGCTATCTGCCAAGCGTGGATGTGGTGGCCACCTACGGTCGGCAGAAGACCGACAGCCCCAGCACCCGCGCCCTTTATGGTCATGACTCGCGGATTCTGAATTACACCCAGTCCGAACTGCGCCTGCGCCAGTTGTTGTTCGACGGCTTCAATACCCCCAACGAAGTGGGCCGAACCCAGGCCGTGGTCAACTCCCGCGCCTATTACGTGCAAGGCACGTCCCAGAGCCTGGCCCTGCGCGCCATCGAGGTTTATCTCGACGTGCTCAAGTGCCGTGAACTGCTGACCCTGGCCCGCAACAATCTGCAGGCGCATTTGCGCATCAATGACCAGATCACCCTGCGCAGCGAACGTGGTGTCGGCAGCAAGGCAGATCGCGACCAGTCCCTGGCTCGTCGGGCACTGGCGCAGAACAATTTCCATACCGCCCAGGTGGAACTGGCGGACGCCGAAGCCAGCTTTGCCAGTGCCGTGGGCCGCTTGCCTGACGAACTGGAAACGCCGCCGTCCATCAAGGGCGAGGTGCCGCTGAGCCTGTCGGATGCCCAGCAGAGCATGCTGCTCAACAATCCTTATCTGAAATCGGCCCAGGCCGATGTGCAGGCTGCCGAGAAGCAGTACGAAATCGCGAAGTCGCCCTTCTACCCGCGCTTCGATGCAGAACTGGCCGTGGGTGCCAATGACAACCTGCAAGGTGAGGAAGGCCATGACAACGAATGGCGAGCCGCCGTAGTCATGAATTACAACCTGTTCAACGGCAACCGGGACAAGTCGCGCCTGCGCTCCAACGCCTACAAGACCGGCCAGGCCCTGGACATCCGCAACAACGCCTTGCGTATGCTCAACGAAAACATGTCGCTGGCCTGGAACGCCATGGACAACGCCCGCCTGCAAACCCCGATTGCCCGAGACTACGTGACCTCCACCACCCGCGTGCGCGCAGCCTATCAGGACCAGTTCGGCCTGGGCCAACGCACCCTGCTCGACCTGCTGGATAGCGAAAACGAGCTGTACAACGCCAGCCGCCGCTACACCGAAGTGCGTTACACCGAAGAACTGGCCATGTACCGCGTACTGGCCAGCGAAGGAGAACTGCTGCGCAAACAGCGCGTGGTGCTGCCAGCCGAAGCGGTGGCGCTGAACGAAGTGGAAAACCAGGCGCGTTTGCCCTCGCTGAAGTAAGAATTCATTCGCGATGACGATACCCCGCAACCACCCAGGAAACCTGCCTGTGAATCAAATGGAACTGTCCGCCGCCCTCGACCCTGTGCCGAACGACGACGATCCCTTGCTCGATGGCCTGCTGATCCTCTGCAACCTGCATGGCTGCAACACCAGCCGTGCCAGCCTGAGTGCCGGTCTGCCACTGGCCAAGCAGCGTTTGAGCAGTGCGCAATTGCCTCGGGCCGCCGCCAGTGCCGGATTGCAGGCCCGCTGGCTGCGACGCGAACTGAACGCCATCGACAGCTTGAACCTGCCAGTCCTGCTGTTGCTCGACCACCAGCGCTGCGCCGTCCTGAGCCGCTGGGGTGACGACGGACAAGCACTGATCCTGCCCAGTGAAAACGAGGGCGGCGAGCAATGGGTCAGCCGGGAAGAACTGGCCCGCCGCTACACCGGCCAGGCCTTGTTCGCCCGTCCGCTGCATGAGCTGGAACAACTGCGCGCGCCATTGCTGCCGAGGGTCAAGACCTGGTTTCGCGACACCCTGAAACTGTCTCGCGGGCTCTACAGCGATGCGATCCTCGCCAGCCTGTTGATCAACCTGCTGGGCCTTATGGTGCCTTTGTTTGTCATGCAGACCTACGACCGCGTCGTGCCCAATCAGGCAACCGCGACCTTATGGGTGCTGGCTATCGGGCTGCTGGTCGGCACCCTGTTCGAGCTGGGATTAAGGCTGATTCGCGCCCGCTTGCTGGATCAGGCCGGCAGCAAGACCGACCTGATCCTGTCCGCGACCCTGTTTGAACGCATCATCGGCATGCACCTGCAAAACCGCCCGGCCACAGTAGGTGGCTTTGCCCAGAGCATTCATGACTTTCAGGGGCTTCGGGAGTTTCTGACTGCCGTCACCCTCACCAGCCTGATCGACCTGCCATTCGCCTTGCTGATGCTCGGCGTTATCGGTTTGCTGGGTGGCTGGCTGGTGCTGATCCCGATTATCGCCTTCCCCCTGACTGTGGCTTTTGCCTGGACGATTCAGGTGCTGTTGCGCGACACCGTGCAAAAAAGCCTGAGCCTGGGCGCAGCACGACAAGCCTTGCTGGTGGAAACCCTCGGCGGCCTGGAAACCCTCAAGGCCTGCAATGCCGAAGGCGAGCGCCAACACCAATGGGAAAGCACCCACGGTGCCCTCACCCGTCTGGACAACCACGCCCGGCATCTGGCCGCACTGGCCAGCAACAGCACGCTGTTCATCCAGCAGTTCTGCGGCATGGCGACCATCGTCGCCGGGGTCTACAGCATCATCGCGGGCAGCCTGAGCGTCGGCGCGCTGGTAGCCACTTACATGCTGGGCAGTCGCGTGCTGGCACCCTTGGGCCAGATCGCCGGGCTGATCACCCGCTATCAACAAGCGCAACTGACCATGAAAAGCACCGACACCCTGATGGCCTTGCCTCAAGAGCGAGACACCCGCCAGCGTCCGCTGCAATGCCCGCCCCTCAAGGGCGCGCTGACCGCCAGCCATGTCAGCTTTGCCTATGGCCAGCAAAGCGCACCCGCACTGAACGGCATCAGCTTCAGCGTCGAACCGGGCGAACGGATCGGCATCATTGGTCGCAGCGGCTCAGGCAAAAGTACCTTGGCGCGGCTGTTGATGGGCTTCTATACACCCGACGAAGGCCAGTTGCTGCTGGACAGTCTCGACCTGCGACAACTGGAAATCACCGCCCTGCGACAACAGATCGGCTATGTCGCCCACGACCTGCCGCTGCTGGCGGGCAGCCTGCGCGACAACCTGACCCTCGGCGCACGCCACACCAGCGATGCCCGCATGCTGGAAGTAGCACGCCTTACCGGCGTCGACGAACTGGCCCTCAAACATCCCCAAGGCTTCGACCGGCCCGTGGGCGAGCGCGGCCAGTTACTGTCCGGCGGTCAGCGCCAGGCCGTGTTGCTGGCGCGGGCGCTGCTGCGTGATCCGCCGATCATGCTGCTGGACGAACCCACCAGCCACATGGACAACGCCAGCGAAGACATTTTGCGCCAGCACCTTCACGCACTGATGCCCGGCAAGACCCTGCTGCTGGTCACCCATCGCATGTCGATGCTGAGCCTGGTGGATCGCCTGCTGGTGCTGGACAACGGCAAGCTGGTGGCCGACGGCCCGAAAGCGGCCGTGATCGAAGCGCTGCGCAAGGGCCCGGCCCCTATTTGAGGAGCATTATCATGTCAGTCACCTACGGATTGCGCCGCCGCTTAAGCCCCGAGGCCGGGTTCATGAACGAACGCAACAGCGCCTTCCAACAAGACTCGCCAGACTCGCATCGCCTCACGGTCTGGGTGGCCACGGCGCTGATCCTGACCGCGCTGATCTGGGCACACTATGCCGTGCTGCAAGAGGTCACCACTGGCGAAGGCAAGGCCATCCCGTCCAGCAAGGTCCAGGTGATCCAGAACCTGGAGGGCGGCATCGTCACCGAGATATTCGTGCGCGAAGGCCAGGTGGTGAACAAGGGCGATACCCTGCTGCGCCTGGACGACACGCGCTTTCTGTCCAACCGGGGCGAAAGTGAAGTCGACCGCCTGACCCTCACAGCCCAGGTCGAACGCCTGGCCGCCGAAGCCGAAGGACGGCCCTTGCTCCTGCCACAAGAAGTGATCGAAAAAGCCCCGCAAGTGGCCGCCGATGAACGTGCATTTTACGAATCCCGACAACGGCGACTGAACGGAGAACAACGCACCCTCAACGAACAACTCAGGCAAAAAACCCAGGAACTGGCCGAGTTTCGCTCCCGCCAGGAACAATTCCGCAACAGCCTCGCGCTGGTGCAGCAGGAGCTGGACATGTCGATACCGCTGGTGGGCTCAGGTGCCGTCTCGCCCGTGGAAATCCTGCGCCTCAAACGCAACGCCGTGGAGATGCGCGGCTCGATGAACGCCAATACCCTGGCCATCCCACGCGCCGAAGCCGCCATCAACGAAATCAAAAGCAGAGCCCAGGAATCGGAACTCACCTTCCGCAGCGAAGCCTCCCGGGAACTCAACGAAAAACGCTCCGACCTCGCAAAAATCAGCGCCAACCGCATCGCCATCGACGACCGCATGACCCGCACCACCGTCACCTCCCCGGTACGCGGCATCATCAAAACCCTCAAGATCAACACCATCGGCGGCGTCGTCCAACCCGGCAGCGACCTGCTGGAAATCGTGCCACTGGAAGACAACCTGCTCATCGAAGCCAGAGTGCGTCCGCAAGATGTTGCCTTCCTGCATCCGGGACAAAAGGCGATGGTCAAATTCAGCGCCTATGACTACACGATTTATGGCGGGCTGCCTGCCAGATTGGAGGTGATCGGGGCGGATACGGTTACGGATGACAAGGGAAATAGTTTTTATTTGATACAGGTACGGACCGACAGGAATCATCTGGGTGGGGATGATCGGCCACTGCTGATTATTCCGGGGATGGTGGCGACGGTGGATATTATTACCGGGGAGAAGAGTGTGATGGATTATTTGTTGAAGCCGGTGTTGAAGGGGGGGAGTGAGGCGTTGAGGGAGAGGTAAAAGCTAATGCGGCTGCGGCTGCGGCTTGTATCTCTTATTATGCATCAGTATTCATTTTTTATGCATGAGGCATACATGAGACTGCACCAAAGTACAATGCTGAGTATGGCCCGAAAGCGCCAGCTTTCCCATCCAACATCCGAAACTGGTTTTGATATAACACAGTGGCAGAAAATCTTTGAAGGCCTGACGGACAACAACCCAATTGATCGCTCAACAATAGAAGCCGCCAGCTGGTTGGGATTTCATTTCAAGCGAATATCCTTAACTCGTGAGCGTCATAAGCTGAGAGAGTATGAAAGCCTAGATTTGAAAGATATCCTTCATGCTCACCTTGCAGCCGCAAACTTTGGATTTGCGAAAATCTCAGCACAACAAATGAGCGAATTAAACCCAGAAAAAATACTATCCATTGAACAAATGATTAGCTACAAGACAGATCTAACTCAAGATGGTGTAAAAGTAAACGTCAATCAACTTGTAATGATGAGACTAGATAGCATCTGCCCGGCAATTTACGATGCTTTAAAAAATAAAGAAAACTTAACAATGGCGTACAAAACCTCTAAAGAAACCTCACCAGGAGTTGACAAACCCAGCTTCATACTGAGTGAACTTAACTGCTCTCAACTTTATCATAACGGGTCAGTTTTCTGGCAGGAAGTACTCTTTGGTGACGCATACTTCACATTCATCCCCAATAAAAAAATAATTTTAGTCTCCAAACTAAATGATTTAGGAAAGTTAAAAGCAATTTGCGACTATCGCAGAGACCATCAAAATGGCACCAAAACACTTCAATCCAATAATTTAATTTACAACCCAAACTTCTCACTGGGTTCTGCCGCACCGAAGAAATTCATAAAGCTTAGCAACCATAAAAAGTTAAGCACTCATAGAGCTGACCACTTCAATGATTATTTTAACCATTACATAAGCAGCAGATGGGTTGAGCAATTTTTAGGAGTTGAGGAACACCTACTCAGCATTATGAAAGTAAAGTGCCCTGAAAATGCACATGGACAAAGCTACTCAGTGCGAGATATCTTACTTGTATGGTTCCACCTGACATTAATTGCCCATCAAATGATGGATCAAAAGGAAGATCCCTCTGCCACTGACTTGATAGGACTCTTGGAACACTGCGTTTGGCTCAAACATGTAGAGTTGACTAGGACATTGGCTGAAGTCACGTCGTTTGATGAGTCTTTGATCAACTCAATACTGAGCTTCCTCACTTACGAAGCCGCAAGTCTTCAAGATGATCTTTGGCTGAAACCCCTGCTCGCCATTGAAGGAGAGGTAGCATTATCCCTCAGTGCACTGCTCTCCGCTAACCTCCGTAGGAATGTGGACATGTGGCTCCCTCTGGTAGACCCTAAGGCGAATCTCCGTGGTCGCCATTTTGAGAAATACATGGTCAGGGTGATGGAGGAGTGTAAAGCTGGAAGCGGCCCTGTATGCAAGCATTTGAAGTGGACCGGATCGATCGATCTGAAGTATGGTGGAAAAGGAGAAGAAGTTGATCTTACGTTCAGCTTCGGTAAAACCATAGTTGTGGTAGAACTGCGTAGCCGAAGAATTCCGATTACTCCACTGGACTATCACAATGCTCTGCATGAAAAGGAGGGTGGCATCTACAAAAAAGCAGATCAAGCCAAAAGAAAGACGCACTACATTAAGAATTACTTGTCACGTTTTTGCACAGAGCACTATCCTCATTTAAACGACTGCTTGGACGATGTGACAGTGCACCCACTTGTAATCATCAACGACCAGTTTCATGCAGGATTCCCCTGTGACAATGTTCCAGTGCTAGACGAACATTTACTGAAACACTTCCTTCAAGATGGTAGAGTCAAATTTCTTGCAACGAGCCCTTCCGACTACCGATACGCAGTTACCTTATACGAAACTCTAGAAGAAGCAGAGCAAGCGTTCATAAGCTATGCAATGCTTCCTACAATTATTGAGGTTCACTCCGCATCGCTGAAAGAAACTCAGAGTACTCACCAGATTGCAGAGGGCGAGATCCCAATGCAGTGGTATACATATGATGTTATTGAACCCGAAAGTGAAGAACAGACGCTTGCAATCCTGAACCATCTCAGTGTCGGAAAGTTAATTGATATGGAAAAATCGAATCCATAGAGACTACACTCTAGCAGATCGAATGGAAGAGCAAGCACAAGAGCGAGCCTGCTTGATTGCTGGGTCTTTTATGTGAGTCACATCAAAGCCCCAACGTCAACTCTAAAGCTTCAACCCATTCATCACCTGCCGAATACCTTACATAATAATCGCTTTTATCTACTGCATTCAGGATTGAAAAAAAAAAAAACGGAAAGAAATAATAATTATTATAAAAACCTTGAGCTCCCTGCATATCACCGCCCCACCAAGACGCTTCATAACCTTCAAAGGCAATCCACGACGGAGGAACAGCAAATCTCTTTTCCTTTATCAGTCGTAATAATTCCACACTGTTCGTAGCGAGCCGAATCGTTGCCACATTGAACTCTTTGTACGAAACAGAAAAGATGAGCTCATCCCTCGTGACCTGATGCTGATAGCGTGTTACAACCAACTCATTGAAAGTTATTTCATCAACCTTCAAAAACGTTCATCAATGAGCTCTTGCAGCTCGCCAACATCTGCCTTATCCATAATAAAACCGGAGCAATATGCTTGTATCCCTACTGAAACCAGCAACGTACGAGAGGGATAACCAGAAATCTCCCTCGTATCCTCAGACAATATTTTTCCAAAAACAGACTTTAGCTCTGAAACGGAATACCCCAGGATTTGCTCATCAGAAGCACTTTTAAAAAGACTTTTTACGCGACTAAAAAACTCATAACACTATTACTCCTAAAGGTAGTCAGTCAGCCAAGTAGCTTCCAGGTAACCTGCAATGCCCAATATGATTCCGCCGACTGCACCACTTACAAAAGCACCTGGCCCTGTCTCTAAACCAACGGCAGCCCCGCCAACCTCGAATTCACTGCCCGCCGCAGCAACATCGCCCCCCCAAGGCACGCTTGTCCTCCTCGGGCAATACTTCTTGGCTCGTCATCAGGCAGGCTGGGTAATTGAACTCAACATGACCACATGCTGCATCGGACTTGACCAGCACACCAAGTGTGCCTGACTGGCAAGAGTCGCCAAACACTGCCAATGAATATGAGCAAAAAACAGCCAGAAATGGTCAGAGCTTTCTTATACTGTTCAGCGAGTCGCTACTCGATTGTGGATTCGGGCTCAAAGCCTACTGGCGATTTCCTTCCAGATGTAGGCGTAGTTGTATTGCAGCCAGCGAACCAGCACTTTATCGAACTGCCTACGAAACCAGTTACGCTCTCTAGCTGCCAACCTTTCTTCTATCGACTCTCTGAGTATGTCGGGGTCGAACCCCGTCCATACTGGAGGTACAGCTGCCACGAGATTGGTAAAGCACACCGGCGCGACCTCTGAATAGAGGATTGTGTAAAGTACCTCAGGATCGACGCCTCTCACCTTATTCGCCAAATAGTCATATTCGACGGGAAAATCATTGAATGGCTCGGAAAGAGCGGCTCTGACTTTCGTCAGTTGTGGTTCAGTCAGAAGATGTCCCAATGTGTGAGCTCCTCTAACTCTTCGTCAAGTGAACTCGCCACCGCTTCACCTGCGACACCACCGGCGATTGTCCCTGCCAAGACAACGGCTATTGCACAAATGGGGGCACCTGGGCCACACAATGCGCTAACGCCCATCCCCGCAAGAATACCGCCGACCGCACCAGCACCGACGATGATGCCTTGGCGAGCGACTTCTTTGGGTTTGTTGTCAGCATTCAATATTTGATAGGTTGCCAGGGCCGCTGTCACGAGAACACCAAGCTTGCCCATGATCAGCATTTTTTTGGTGCCGGTCGTGAATTTCGCATTATCACGACCCGAAGACTCCAGGATGGCGTAGTGAACCTTGTTCTTTTCTACTTCTGAAAGGCTGTCATAACCCTTTTGAAACAGGTTTTCCGAATACATATCCAAAAGTGTTTTGAGTCCCTTCCCGTCTTTTTTCTTCTTCTGAACGATTGCCAACCCCTGCGCTGAAGTAAATTTGCGATGCTCCATCATGATTTTGTTTCGCATCTCATGGCTGAACTTCACCCCTTCTTGCGCCGTAATCTTTCCCGCTTTCACGTCATCTCGGACTTGCTGAGACATGCGTTTGATGTTCTTGGTATAGCTCGATCTGACCTTTTCATCAGAGATCGCATCCAGTGAAAATCTCAGCGCAGAACCTTCCATCAGTTCCAACGCCCTGTCGAGCGGAGAATCTTGCAAGGCGTGCTCACGCTGAACGACATAGCTGCCGGTGACAATGTACGGCTCTGTCATAGGATGGTCCTCATCCTAAAATTGTGTTCAATAGGCTCTCAGTGAGAGAGGGTTCCTCTGCGGATACTTGTTCTTCAAACTTGAGCATCACGCAGGTCTTACCAGACGGATTTGAAAACTTAACGGCATTGTCTTCATTGAATACACCTGGCAGTGATGACCCATCCTCAAAATGAGCAGTGCACGATAAGCCCTCATAGCTTTCGTCAGCAGGAATTCTGAAACCGATCCAGCTCGCGAAACCCGTTAACGGCGTAGGAGGAACAAACTCGCAGGGTGTATGGATATCGCCAATTATGACCGTACCCGAACCACCAATCACGATACCGCCGTGGGTGCCGCTGGTATCGATGGTCGCCGCATTCTTGCCGTTAATGAACACGGTCGCAGACAACCCTGAAGAAAGCGCACTACCGCAAGTGCAGGTGTCACCCTGACGCGCTGCGGGAAGGCCGTCGAAGAATACGTCAGGAGATCCTGATGCTATAGGGTTGGTACCGTGCCCCGGCAGGGGGCAGCTGTATGGATCACTTTTCCGCGCTGCTGGCTTAGCCATGATGACCTCCTGTCAACAATCCTTGTGCGCGTCGTAACTTATCAGAACAGATCGCCCATTAGAAATCTCGTGGTGATTGGGCGCATGACATGACGTTTCAACACAACAGGCCGATACCTAGCCCCGCAGGGGGCAGCTCCGGCCGTAAACGAACATCGACTTCAGAAATGCGCTTCAGTGAAAATATCTGCGACCCGATCCCAAGCAGCGTTTAGGAGTTTTTACCGTTTTGCCATCACGGCCTCCTGCCATTAATGGCGGCGAACTTTACTGGAATTGATGTTTCAAGGCGTTTCATGCAACGCCTGGCACTGACGTAGCCTCTGCTAAAATCCCTGCGCGCTCGACGGGTGTCGGTGCCGCTGGTTTTTCAGCGTTTTCTTTGGTGAACTTATGAAAAGACTTATCTTTTATAGAGCAATTGATAGTGAGTACAAACAACAACGACATTGAGCACACCGCACAACGGGTTCAGAAGCTGCACGCTCAAGGTAAGTTAAACAAAAAATTGCTACCACACGGTTCGACTGCCTACAGAGTTCAGGACACCGGGCATGTAAGTGCCGAGTACTATGGATGTCCGACAAATCCTAAAGAACTTGGGAGGTATAATGATCCCAAAGAAGAAATCGGGATCTGGTATGGGGCTGAACACCCCAGTGGAGCGCTGGCCGAGACTTTCGGAAGGCTTCGGCCCAAGGAAGCGAAAGGGATCGGCATCGTAATCAACACAGCAGATCTCGACTCCAGGGATATGTGCGTAGTTGAAACGACTCGCGAATTGAACCTGCTGGATCTGAAGCCATGCCTGTCCAGGCTGGCAAGGACAGTGGACGAAGTGACCGGCCCTGACTACACGCTCACACAAGAAATTGTCGCGGCGGTGGCAAGGTTGCCTGGTATCCCTTTCGACGGTATCGCTTACGAGTCACGCCATCATCCAGACAACCATAGCTGTTATGCGTTGTGGACTGCGCCGGGAGAGATAACCACGGTCAAGACCATTGAGATGACGAAGCTTTCGGAGTTTGAGTACAACAAAGAACTTCCGGAAGGCTTTGAGGGTGACAGCATCGATGCAGAGGAGATCATGACAGAAATCCTAGGCTACAAAGTGCTTGGCTCCTGAGCTCCGCTAACCACCCACACAGCGCCCCACCCTTGGGTGCGCTGCTTTTCAGGCAGGCGTCGAATTCATGAACAGTGCAGCTTCGCGCTTGATCACATTCAACTGCTTCTCAGTAGCTCCGTCTCTCAAAATAACGTACGGCAACTCAGCCTTCCCATCGTCAAAGGCAATTGGGTTCAGGAAGAAAGTGCATTGAGCCTCAGCACTGACATTTTTTAGCAGCACCAGAATTTCTTCGAGATAAGGCAGCTTCTCGTCCCCGACAAACTGGAATGCTGGATATAAGTGATCGTTACCTTCCTGTATGGCTATCAAAGTACCTTTCTTGACATGGTTGTTAACAGTCTGCCTGGTCATACTCAAGATGCTGGCTACATTCTGACTTTTTAATACGCCACCAAATTCTTTGAGTTGTTCAAAGAACTCGATCTTTGCGGCAACGCGGCGAGCTTGCTTTCGAGTCTCTCGAGTACTCAGGGCTCCGACAACAGACCCACTGGCCGCAAGCTTTTGGAGAAGCTCTGCATCCGTCAGGGACCCGAGATTCTCACTCTTTTTCTCTTCAGACCACTGCTGGAACACACTGGTCAAGAGTTTCAGCACACGCACCGGGGTTTCCTGAGCCTTCTCGATGGTAGCCGCCAGGGTATCGATGACATCCTGGATTGATCTTTGCGATTCCATAAAGCACCTCCGCCTCATGATTGACGATTTACATTATCGTCAAATACATGAAATCGTCAAACAGGTTGTTTACCTTGACGACAGATAGCGTGATGGCTCATCGGAAAACGCTCATGCCAGCACAACGCCTCATGAAAAATCCTACGCCTTAAGCTGCCAACTCATTGCCCCTCAGCAGCAACACACAACCCATCCCAAACCCCCATCACCTGACCCACCGCTGCATCCAGCGTCTCATGCGCCACACCATCCCGAGCCAGTGTCGACAAGCCCAGGAGAAAACTGTCGAACACAGCCGCAAGTGTCTCCGGCACCACCGTCGCAGGTAATTCACCTGCATCAATGGCACGTTCGATACAAGCAGCCATACCTGCACGGTTCAGGTTCCTCGCCCGTGCAAGAGGCTCGGAGATGGCTTTGCTCTCTTCCGAGCAGGCGCTCATCAGGCCTAACGCCACCAGGCACCCTTTGGGATGATCGGGCTCGCATTGCATTTTCGCTGAGCGGCGAAGGGTGAGTTCAATCGCTTCTCTGGGCGGCAGGGTCGTATCAAACAGGCTGTCGGTGACTCTGCCATGGGTATTCAGATAGCGTTCCATGACTTCATTGAACAGCGCCTGTTTTGAGCCAAAAGCAGCGTAAAAGCTGGGCGCGGTGATGCCGCCGCCTATGTTCGCCTTGAGCTGGCTGAGGGATGTCGCATCGTATCCATGCTCCCAAAACAGATGCAGTGCCTGAGTGATTGCTACGTCGCGGTCAAAGGTGCGCGGGCGTCCCATTTGTGCCATGTCGGTTCTCCTCCAGAGTCACTTAAATACTAATCGATACATAAGTCATTGACCAGTCGGCTGCTCACACCCTATATTTATACCGATCAGTATATTAGTAGGGGAAATCCAATGGCTACAGATGAGAAACAGAGCGACAAGCTTCCGTTCGGGGCATTGCTGGCACTGGCGATGACGGGGTTCATTTGCATCGTGACCGAGACGCTGCCTGCGGGTTTGCTGCCCGAGATCGGCAGCGGTCTGGGCGTTTCGGCATCGTTTGCAGGGCAGATGGTGACGGTTTACGCGCTGGGGTCGCTGCTGGCAGCCATTCCGCTGACCATCGCCACGCAAAGCTGGCGTCGCAGAACCGTCTTGTTGCTGACGATTGTCGGCTTTCTGATTTTCAACTCCATCACGGCGCTCTCTTCCAATTACTGGCTGACCTTGATCGCGAGGTTTTTCGCGGGCGTCTCTGCGGGCTTGGCCTGGAGCCTTATCGCGGGTTATGCGCGACGCATGGTTGTCCCGCAATTGCAGGGGCGCGCACTGGCAGTCGCGATGGTCGGAACGCCCATCGCATTGTCGCTGGGGGTGCCTTTGGGAACGTGGCTGGGTGGGCTCATGGGCTGGCGCATGGCATTTGGCTTGATGTCCGGGCTGACCCTGCTGTTGATCGTCTGGGTGCTGATGAAGGTGCCGGACTACCCTGGCCAATCCTCCTCACAGCGCATGGCGTTGCGTCAGGTCTTTTTTACGCCTGGCGTGCGCTCGGTGCTGGGCGTCGTCTTCACCTGGATGCTGGCTCACAACATTCTTTATACCTACGTCGCGCCCTTCGTTGCCGAGGCCGGGTTGGCGAGTGACGTTGATCTGGTGTTGCTGGCATTCGGGGTCGCCGCGCTGGCGGGTATCTGGGTCACGGGCCGGCTGGTTGATCGCCATCTGCGCAAGACCGTGCTGGCCAGCCTCGCCACCTTCGCAGCGGTTTCGGTGTTCTTGGGCTTGTTTTCAGGCTCTGCTCTGGCCATTTACGTCGGGGTTTCCATCTGGGGCCTGACCTTTGGCGGCGCTGCCACGCTATTGCAAACCGCCCTCGCCGACTCCGCAGGTAAAGGCGCAGACGTTGCGCTGTCCATGAACGTCGTTGTCTGGAACAGCGCCATCGCAGGCGGCGGGCTACTGGGTGGCGTGTTGCTCGGCCAATGGGGCGTGAGTGCATTTCCCTGGGTCTTGCTGATGTTGTTACTGCTCAGTCTGGCCATTGCATCGAGCGCGCGAGCCCATGGTTTTGCAAGCGGTGAGAGGCAGTCCGGCCAAATCGTCGCCGGTCATTGATAGGCGGCATTGCGCTGCATGACATGACGTTTCAACACAACAGGCCGATGGCTGCCCTCGCCCGGGGCAGCTCCGGCCACAAACGCGCCTCGACTTCAGCCATGCACTTGAGCCTGCGCGGCATCACTCACTCAACAGCCCTGCTCGTCTCATCAATCCCAAGCCGCCTGCGACGAGCGACCAACGCCCGACGAAATGACAAATCGGCATAGTCCAGAAAAAGCCGCGCCAGATGGTTGAGCGCCTTCTCCTCCCCTTCACTGCCCGCCACAAAATCGAAACCCAAGGCCCGCTTGTTCTCCTCGGGCAACTCCTCCCAGCTCGTCATCAGGTAGGCGTACATGGAGCTGACGATTTGCAGTTGAGTCGACGGGGGCTTCAGGGTAGATCCTGCGCGGCTGGGGAAGCGCGGTCGGGTATTGCGGGATGATTGCCTGGGGTTGCGGGGGTGGGTTCGCGTTTTCATCTGTTGTGTCCTTTCAGATAGGGCTTCCGGGTTTCTTGGGGCCGAGCAAGGCCGTGGCTCTGCTCGGGTTCCGGGCAAGAATATCTATGCATATCAAATATCTGAAAATCAGTTATATCGTGTGAGGCGGTTCAACGAGGGTGGCGTTATGGCAAGAGCAACCTACCGACGAGAACATCAGGTCCTCATCAAGCTATTGAGAACGATCCGAGAGAATGCCAGCCTCACTCAAACAGAATGTTCCATGGCGCTGGGTCGCCCACAGTCATTTATGAGCGATGTAGAAAAGGGCTCGCGACGCTTGGATATCGTACAGTTGCGGGATTTGTGTGCGGTGCTGGGGTATGAGCTGCCGCGATTTATAAGTGAGTATGAAGAGGCGTTGATGTCTAACGAGTGAAATCCTTATTTAGTTTATTATCGCTCTCGCTTTAGGGAATTATATGAATACCGTCTACGAAAAGCTTTGAATATATGGCAAGCGCAACCAAAGCTCTTCTTCGACACTGAAATAACCGAAACCAACTTTGACTACACTCCCGCACAACCTAGAAACGAACCACTCATTTAACAAACTAAAAACCTTAGCCCACAAAATTTATCCAACACTACAATCACAAACCAATACTATTTCACCAAACAACTGAAAGCTACGAAAAACCAGCTATCAAATATTATCTTCCTGCGAAACCGCGACAATATCGATGGAGACAGCATCATGATCACTAAACACACCCTATCAAAAAAGAATCTAGACTCATTCACAAAAAATAAATGGAAATTATAATGATCCTATCTACAAGAGCACGTATACGCATTTTAAATTACATCAAATGGACTTGGAAAGGAACACAAAATATTGTAGGGTGGGTTGGCTTAGTAATTGCGTTAACTAGCCTTTACTTACAAACCCTGGGAAAAGAACATGATTTAAACATTATTTTATCATCCATTGATCCTGGCGGTGAAAAAATAACCTTTGGAGTTATTTATAATAACACTGGTGACTACACCGAGACGATTACAGATGCCTCGGCGTCTCTTCAGGAAAATACTGATTCAAATATGGCTTGGGCTGACTTCATGGAGGACTGCTTTGTTCCCATAATTGTTAAGCCTGGAGATACTGTTCATAAATTTTACACCGTTCGCCTGCCCTACTACGGGTTTAAGGAAAATTCAAATATGGAGGGAGGCATAGAGAGTCAGCTACAAATTTCTCATACCGTACTGATGCCTAACGGCGGAAGCAAACGATTTGAATTAATAGCAGGAAAGGTATTTCACAGGGCTCCCGGAAAGGCTATATCTAGTGTTGAGATAGAAAATAATTTTCAAAAAATCAACTTTATAGATGGAGGAAAAGGACTTGGTTCAATCTCACTGCCAGACAACCAAACTTCACCAAGTTGTGTTCAAAAACGCCGCAACACCACTAGCTAGTTCAGGAAGCCATATATGACTTTATACCGTAACCGTTCATTCATGGCTGTTCATTAAAAGTGCGATGCTGTGTTCCGTTTTTTTTCGGAGCCAGCATCTAATGATGATCTCTACTACATTACAATTATATCTCTCATTATGTATGCATCATGAGTACTATCTAGTACTAATAGTTTGTTAAGTCACAGGCACACAACTTTCTATCAATAGCCAAGTTAAGATGAGCCAGATCCTATTTCCTCTCTGCTAGCTGGATTGTGACAGGCAGCTCCAGCTATCACAGATAGCGTTAGCAGTCGGTTGATGGCTATCATGAAATATAAGCATCCCACTGTAGACCCCGCATAACTAAACGCCCAGTTACTTTGGATAATAGCGCAAGCAGACGTGCAAGACCTATCGCAGGGTCATTGAATCGAAGGTACGAGCTAAAGCCATCCTTACTAAGCAAGAAGCCTTCATTCTTGATAAGTATTCCTTTTGTCAAATCCAAATAAACATCTGGTCGACATTCGTCAGGAAGATCTATTAGTTTCTGCTCAATACTATCTAGGGCAGATCCTCCGTATGTGAGAACAATGCTTAATATTCTAGCATGAGGCCAAGTTAGGTCTCCCAGTTCGACGCTCTCCAGCGTACTAGGCACGAGGGCTTTTACGCTTTCAATATTTAGAGCGATAGCGTCAAGAACAACTGGTGTTATTTCGGTCTTGACTTCTATGGTTGCTACTGCTCCCTCTTGAAAAATTAGATCGTGGCCACTAGCGAACGGCAGTCGAGGCATAGATTTCAACATAAGCACAATGTCCTGTTGTTTTGAGCGTCGGCCGCTCGAATCGACAATAATTCCGCTCACGACGCTAGTCATTTCGGGAAGATGCGCTGTAAGAAAATCTATGACGAGACACTCTCGAACAGTTCCAGCCGTGGCATTATGTCCAAGTACATTAGTCATTTCGTATTGAGCATTTAATGTTTTAACAGCACCATGACAGTATTCAATCAGCGGTTTCATTCAGATACTCTTCTTGGATAAAAAGAATCGCGTTTCTCTAAAAACTCGTGAGCGGCTGCAATTGGCCGATAGTTGCAGCACTCTACGTATAGCGCCTTCACGCACCTTTCAAAAATCTGATTTTGCTCATAAGATCACAGGCTGCCCTCGATCCAAAATAGTCTAGGACGCTAACGGGATCAGACGATCTGCTGAGCGATAGTTCTCATAAACGCAGGCCAAGACTTGTATCTCTGAACTCCTAGTGGAGTGTAATCAAAAGCTATCTCGGCCACCGAAATCTTACCTGACGAGCTTGTCATTGATTGACGCCTTAATGTTACAGCTGAGTTTTTGGACTGATGAGCAATGTAATTTCTCAAAAAACGCATCTCGTCCAGTGGCCATGGAGTGACGCCAAGATAGCTTGAGATAGTAGTAAGATTTGATAGCTGTAATCGTGTAGCTGCATCGATAGCTTTACTTGAGTGACTCCATTCAGGTTCGCGACCACCATTGCCACCTCTGAAAGTGGAGAGGAGCACATAAAGAGCTTGTTCCCTAGTCTTGGGTGGGTTGGGCAATGTAGAAAATACTGGCCCGCTGCTGCCCTGATGCTGCCCTGTGGCGCTATCTAAAATCAACCTTCTGACAAAATGTTCCCATTCAATCTGAAGTTGTATTAGATACTTTTCGAGTGCCAACATCTCGTTTTTTGCTAGTACTCCTTTAGCAGAGAGTTCGTCCATTTCTCTCTCAATTAGAGAAACTCTTTGTTCCAGTCGAGTGCAGTGTCGATTAAGCAGCATCATTGCTAAACGCTTTCACTAACAACTGAAATCTTGGTTTTCTTGAAGATATTCGGTGCGTAGTACTTCTGCTAGCGCCGATAAATTCAGCATGCCGGCCATCTGCACTTTCATCATTGTGTTCTGCTTCAAACTCTAAGGATATCTCTGCTAATGTTTCTACGGCACTATCCCAATTGATACCAACCGCTTTATGCTCCTCTACACCTTCCGTGATCCGGGTATCTGGAAGCCCGTACTTGAGATATGCCACTACTGCAAACAGGACAAGAAAATTGGGAGCATCAAAGAAAGTTGTCTCCGAAAAATCACCCTCAAAATTATCAATAATTTCGTCCAGTACAGCATCAACTTTCTTTCTAATGGGTATAAAATACTCTTCCGACTCGTTTTTTTTATTTTTATAAAATTTAGTTATTGTGGGTTCACCACCATCCCCGAACCCCATGTCAAAGGTCATGAAAAACTCCGCCATAAGGGAGACATTTTTCATCCTAACGCTATCTCTAACAGACACCACTCCTAGCTCATTCCAAAGATATTTCCAATCTCGAGATGCATCATAAATTGCCCACTTTATAGGCTCAATATATTCTGCGTGCCGAAGTTCTGCTGGAGTAACTTTAACACTATAGGAGTTGAGTCTGGCAAAAATTTCCAGCACCATGGAGTTGTCGGAGTTAATAAGTTGCACGCATGGTATTTTATAGGACAAAAAACTCTCTTGATCAGCGACGTCTAAATCTACATATACTTTACCTTTGAATCGAGGAGACTTAGAAGAAAGCTTGAGCTTACCAGCAGCAAACTCAAGTATAGTCCTTAGCCTCTGTTGGCCGTCAACAACCTCTCGAGTCATCGTTTGAGTTGCAGCATCAATTTTTGTTCTAAAAAACACTTGAGGCATAGGGAGATCATTCAAGATCGTGTCAATCAAGAAAACTTTCGCACTAGGAGTCCAGACAGAACCACGTTGAAAGTCTGGTGATAAATTCAACTGCTTTTTGGCGTTCCATTCGATGAAGTCAGACACTGTATAGGTCTGTGGAGTGCTAGACATATCATTCGTCCGTAGTATTAATGCATACAGGTGATTTTAGTAAAAGCATTATGTATTAAATCTCACCTCGTCGCCACATAGTGAATACTCTTTAATTTCTTGCCCCCGATTGATCACTATGGGCGAAAGTCGGCACTCCGGTAGCCTGCTTTGTGCCGATTTCTGCCAGCCACAACAGCACAACCAAACAACCTAACCTCGCAAAACGCCCCCGGCGTCATCAAGCCCCCTATAAACTTACCCCTTCCTCCCCCGCCCAAACACCCCCTCCAACGCCTCATTAATCACCCGCAAAACCTTAACCCGCGCCCACCGCTTATCATTCGCCTCAACCAACGTCCACGGCGCAATCTCGGTACTCGTGCGATCCACCATATCCCCCACAGCCTGGCGATACTGCGGCCATTTTTCGCGGTTGCGCCAGTCGTCTTCGGTGATTTTGTAGCGTTTGAAGGGGATTTTTTCGCGTTCCTGGAAGCGTTCCAGTTGGGTCTGTTCGTCGATGGCGAGCCAGAATTTGACGACGACGATGCCGGCGTCGGTGAGTTGTTCTTCGAAGTCGTTGATTTCACCGTAGGCTCTGGCCCAGTCGGAGTCGCTGCAGAAGCCTTCGACCCGTTCGACCAGCACGCGGCCATACCAGGAGCGGTCGAAGATGGTGAATTTGCCGCGTGCGGGAATTTGTCGCCAGAAGCGCCAGAGGTAGGGTTGGGCGCGTTCGTCCTGGGTGGGGGCGGCGATGGGGACGATGCTGTATTGGCGTGGGTCGAGTGCGGCGGCGACTCGGCGGATGGCGCCGCCTTTGCCTGCGGCATCGTTGCCCTCGAAGACGGCCACCAGGGCGTGTTTTTTCATGCGTTTGTCGCGCAGGTTGACGGACAGGCGCGCCTGTTCGGCAATCAGTGCTTCCTGGTATTCGTCCTTGCTCAGGCTGCGGCTCAGGTCGAGGCTGTCCAGCAGGGTCAGTTCGCCGTGGTTGGCGGGCAAGGGGCCGAAGGTCAAGGGTTTGGGCTCGGCCTTGGGTGTGTTCAGCGCGGCCTGCATGCCTTCCAGCAGCAGGCGGCCCACGGTGAGGCTGCGGTAGTTGGCATCCACGCCTTCGATGACGTGCCAGGGTGCGTATTCGCGGCTGGTACGGCGCAGTACGCGCTCGCCGAAGCGCACGAACTTGCCGTAGGTTTTCGATTGCTGCCAGTCCAGCGGGCTGATGCGCCAGCTGTGCAGCGGGTCGTCCTTGAGGGTCTTGAGGCGTAATTTCATCTGTTTGCGGGACAGGTGAAACCAGAATTTGAAGATGAGTGCGCCTTCGTCGCAGAGCATTTTTTCCAGGCGTTCGGCACCGCTGATGGCTTGGTCGAGTACCGCATCCTTGAACAGGCCATGCACACGGCCTTGGAGCATCTGGCTGTACCAGTTACCGAAGAAGATGCCCATGCGGCCCTTGGCAGGCAGTTGTCGCCAATAGCGCCAGGCTGTTGGGTGGGCGAGTTCTTCGTCGGTCTGTCGGTCGAAGGTGCGTACTTCGATCAGGCGCGGGTCCATCCACTCGTTGAGCAGTTTGACGGTTTCGCCTTTGCCCGCCCCTTCAATACCGTTGATCAATACGATGATCTGACGTCCGGCCTGCTCGTGTAAGTCGTACTGGGCTTCCAGCAAGGCTTCGCGCAGCGCAGGGACTTCAGCCTCGTAGGTTTCATCGGAGATGGCATGACCTATTTCAGCGGACTCAAACATTAGCGGCATCCTTCAAATGATCTGCGGCTAATGTAGACCACTCATGCCATCTGGCTATCCTCGTGGATCAATAAAAAGGCAGAGAAAACCCTGTGCGCTGAAGTCAGTCACGAATACCGGCTTTCTCACGCCTCAAAACTCAGGCCTGTCTTTTCTTGCGGGGTTGTTTTTCCTCTTCCTGCTCTTCCTCTTGATCACCCTCTAACTCTTGCCCCTCCAGATCCAGCGTGGCGGCCTGAGTACCGCCTTCCTCGGCAATCGCTGTGAGTTTTTCATCGGCGGATTTTTCCTCTGCCAGGGTTTCGCCCAGCAAGCTCGCTGCGTCGTCCAGGCCCAGGTGTTTGGCCATGGCGATCAGCGTGCCGTAGCCGGCAATTTCATAGTGCTCGACCTTCTGGCACGCGGCGATGAGGCCGGCATCGAGCACCGGGCCTTTCTCGATTTCGTCCAGAAGCTCCCTGCTTTCTTCGATCAGCCCTTCCATGGCAATGCACTTGACGCGCTTGAGTTTGATCTCGGCCTGTTCGACCAGTTGATCGATACGCTGGATCTGGCCCTGGGTTTCTTCCAGGTGCGCATTGAACGCTTCGGCCAGTTTGGGATTGGTCGAAGCCCGAGCCAGTTTTGGCAAGGCTTTGGTGATCTGTTTTTCAGCACTGTAGATATCGGAAAGCTCGTGAATGAACAGATCTTCTATCGTCGTTCTGCTCTTGCTTGATGCTTTGTTCATCGGGAACCTCGTGGAGTGAGTCTTGCTTCAGGTTGAGTACCTTGAAGGGCGTCGACTGCTTACCCGTCACTGGGGTCGACCGGGCCGTAACAAGAGCCGTTCAGGGCGATGAAAGAGAAGCCGACGAACAGTAACAGTGGCTATTACCCACCTTTGCCCATGGCCTGTAACCGTTAATCCATTGTTCTGAACCAAACCCGCAAGCCCCTGTT
This sequence comes from Pseudomonas cichorii, assembly GCF_019719005.1. GTDB lineage: Bacteria > Pseudomonadota > Gammaproteobacteria > Pseudomonadales > Pseudomonadaceae > Aquipseudomonas > Aquipseudomonas cichorii_E. Next base: position 18,661 of record NZ_JAIGPJ010000020.1, on the reverse strand, counting down.
CATCTGAAGCAAGTCCAGACTTCTTCTGGCACAGCCGAGGGCTAACCATGAGAGCACTGACCTACCACGGGGCGCACAATGTAAAAGTCGATACCGTGCCAGACCCGGAACTACAGGAAGCCGACGACATCATTCTGCGAGTCACGGCCACGGCCATCTGCGGGTCCGACCTGCACCTCTATCACGGCAAGATTCCGGCAACGGAGCATGGCGATATCCTGGGCCACGAGTTCATGGGGATCGTCGAAGAAACAGGCCCGGCGGTGACCGCCGTGCAGCGTGGCGACAGGGTGGTCATTCCTTTCGTGATTGCCTGCGGGGAATGTTTTTTCTGTCAGCTGGATCTGTTTTCTGCCTGCGAAACGACCAATACCGGCCGAGGCGCGATCCTCAACAAGAAATCCATCCCGCCGGGTGCCGCGCTGTTCGGCTACAGCCATTTGTATGGCGGCATTCCCGGCGGGCAGGCCGAGTATGTGCGGGTGCCGAAAGCCAACGTCGGGCCGTTCAAGGTACCGGGCACGCTGGCGGACGAGAAGGTGCTGTTTCTCTCCGACATTCTGCCAACGGCCTGGCAGGCGGTGCTCAATACCGGCATTGGCAAGGGTTCCAGCATTGCAATTTATGGCGCAGGCCCGGTCGGGCTGCTGTGTGCTGCCTGCGCCAAAATGCTGGGTGCCGAACGGATTTTCATCGTCGATCATTACCCTTACCGACTGGCGTACGCGCAGCAGACTTACGGTGCCATCCCGATCAATTTCGATGACGACGATGATCCGGCCGACACCATCATTCGTCAGACACCCGGCATGCGTGGCGTGGATGGCGTGGTGGATGCGGTGGGTTTCGAGGCCAAGGGAAGCACCACGGAAACCGTGCTCGCGACCCTCAAGCTGGAAGGCAGCAGCGGCAAAGCCTTGCGCCAGTGCATCGCTGCTGTGCGACGCGGCGGCGTGGTGAGTGTGCCGGGGGTTTATTCGGGGTTCATCCACGGTTTCATGTTTGGCGATGCGTTCGATAAGGGCCTGACGTTCAAGATGGGCCAGACCCATGCCCAGCGTTTCATGCCGGAACTGCTGGAGCATATCGAAACCGGCCGGCTGTCTCCTGAAGCCATCATTACTCACCGCATGTCCCTGGAAGAGGCCGCCGCGGGTTACAAGATTTTTGACAAGGGGCAGGAGGACTGTCGCAAGGTGATTCTGACGCCGGGCAACAATGCCATCGACGTGCCGGAACCTGACTCCACGATCGTACTCCCTGCGACATGACTGGTACGGAGGTGCCGAATGGAAATGTCTACCGTGTTCTGGATCGCCGTGGCGGTCATGGTCGCGCTGCTCGACGCCTGGGTCATCAACAGCGTCTGGCGCTCACGCAAAAGCCGGGCGACCAAGGCAGGCTGGAGTGCGCTGGTCGTGGTGCTGCCGGTGATCGGTGCCGGTATCTGGGGCATCGCCGGCCCACGGGGCGTGGTTGAAGGGCCGACTTCGTCGGAGCATAGCAAGGGGTAAAAACGCAGGCAGTAGGAGCGAATTCATTCGCGAGAGGTCAGTACATCCGACAGAGATAGGTCGTTTGAAATACCTTCGCGAATGAATTCGCTCTCATCAAAAATAAACGCAACATCATGAATTAAAACGCTTTTCTGTAGGAGCGCGCTTGCCCGCGACCGGCTGCGTAGCAGTCGTAAATTTGCGAGCGCTTCGCACTCGATCGTCGGAATGCCGCCCAGGGCAAGCACGGTCCTACACCGTCCTCTGTTTGCTGTGCGACAGCGCGGTGCCAAGGCGGCGGGTGATCTCCTACGGAATGCGTTGATGTGCACCACCTGAGTACACGCAAGTTTGTGGAATACCTGCCGATACAGCGAGTCATCTTCACGATTCGTACTGTGTCCAAGGAGTTCCACGCACCATGACTGTCGGCATAACCCTCAGCCTGCCAGGATTCAGCCCGTTGTTTGCGCTGGATGTGCAGGAATGAATTGCTGGTCTGTGCTGGGACTGGAACCCGATGCCGATACCCGCAGCATCAAGCGTCAGTACGCAACCCTGCTCAAACAACACCGGCCAGACGAAGATCCTGAGGGGTTTCAACGTCTGCGCGATGCCTATGAGGCGGCGCTGAACTGGTCTGCCGAATGGCAAGAAGTGCAGGCCTTCGATCCGGCCCCGACATTTACCCCGCTTGATGTCCTGCCGCTGAACGACGGTTCGACCCCAGGCTGGAAACTGTCCGAGCAACTGCTTGAGGGCATCACGGCAGATAACCTGGTCGAGCGCATGGAACAGGCTCGCACGAGTTATTGCGAAGCGGAGTTTGAAGAGCGTTTGCTGCACCTCTGCCTGTCGAACCCGGAAGTCATGAAGGAACTGGCAGAGCCTGGCGTAGAGCACTTTTACTGGCTGACGCCATGGCAACGTCAGGATATTCACTACGCTGCCACCGAACCCGTATTGAACTATCTGCTGAGCCATGCCGAACGCCAGTTGCATGGCGCATTGGACACAGGAAACATCCAGCGCTTGCTGGACCTGTGCCGTAACCTTGAACAAAAAGCCTGGCTACAGACTCTCGACCGTCGCCAGTGGCTCAATGAGTGTCTGGCCCGGCTGCTGCTCAATGCCACGTTCTGGTCCAATCCGTTGTTCGACGCAGTGTGTGCCCGGCAAGGCTGGAAACAGACAGGCAACCTTACGCCCTGCCCGGAGCCCTATTGGAGCGAACTGCTGCTACGCAGTCGCAACACCGATTTTCTGGAGGAGCAACGGCGTCTCGCCACCCAGAAAAGCGAAAGTCCGGACTCCAGAGCCGCCCGCCTGTTGTTTCAGCCCATGCAAGAGGATGCCCGAGTGCAGCTCACGGCTGCATTCAACAAGGCTGACTGGCAGATGTGCGAACAACTGGCCCATATCGTTGAGCACCGCTATCCACAACTGGCAAACGAAATGCCGGGCATGGACCCTTACTTCTGGCGTCCGCTGCAACGCAGCCCGGCGGTATGGGCGCTGCCCCTTGCAATACTCGGTTCAACCGGGGAAATAGCCTTCAACGATTACTTTCGTCTGGGCAGCAGCCTGCTTGAAACACTGAGCACGATGCTGGAGATGGCCGCACTGTTCGGTTTGTTGGCCTGGTGCGTGAACCGAGTGTGTCGAGCTGTTGCCCTGAATGCCTGGCGCACGGACAAGGCTCTGAGAGAGCGTTGCGGCCACTGGCTGAGCCTACGACGTCCCACGCCATTGCCGCTACGTGAAAGTCTGCCGGGGTGGTTGCTTGCGATACCGGCCTTTCTGGCAGGTGGCATTGGCGCACTGCTGGTCTACACGGCAGTCCAGTTGGGCCTGGCCTTGCTGAGCCGCACGTCCTGGCCAGACCGTTGCAGGCAGGTGTTTACAGAATCACCGCCCGGGTCATGGCTACGGGAAATAAGAGTCGGCATAGTCTTCGGACTGTTGGCCTCTTCGCTCTGGGTAGGCCTCGCCATCATCAACTACCGCCCGCTCGGCGAAGATCAGGGCATGCAACCCTGGCCACTGCGCCTGTGCGCAACTCTGGATGACACTTCGCCGCCCTGTCAGATACAGGTGACACGTCAGCAATGGTACGCACCTTCCACGCAAGGAGGCCGACCATGATCAGTACTCGCGCCTTTGTTGTGGCCGTATGCGTGTTTCTGGGGATTGCCTGGCTGCACCAGACACTCGTGCCTTCTCGCGCAAAACCCGAGTATGAATCAAGCCGATTGCTGAACATGAACAAATGCCTGGCTTACAGCGATACGTTGCTGCGCATTCGTTATCACTTTTACCAGACCCGTTACGACGACGTGATCGCTCGCAATCCCTCTCCAAGCCGGACCTTCAGCGGCTTCGGCATGGGTACTGGCGAAAAATACTCTGCAAGTCCCTGCTCCTTTTATGTGAGCAGCCTTTACGAAGGGTCCAGCCCTCTGGACATAGCAACCCATGATTACGTCCAGGCCTATGACAATCTGCGCCCTGAAGCCCGTAAGGTCGAACAGTTGTACGTTGAGCGCTACCCCGAAATACCGATCGCACGCCAGCTCAATGAGTTGATCACCCAAAGAATGGACGAGCTGTACGAACGTGCGCCTGCCTTCAATCAGGCGCTCGAACAACCCATGCTGCAATTACGCAGCAACCAACTCGAAACCATCGAACAACGCCTCGGGCGCGATCAGCACTGGCACACGCTCAATTTCATGCTGGTGGCGCGTCAGGCCATCAATCAACTGGATGAGCAGGCCGGCAGTCAGCGTCTGACTCCCGAGCAGGTTCAGGCCTTGCACAGCTCATTACTGGCAGCCTGGACCGATGCTGAAGACTACTTCAAGACCTTGCCACGCCTGACCGCAGTCGGGGGCGGCAAACCTGTATGGCGCGAGATCAGCGAGCCGGCCAAGACCTGGATCGACGCCTTGGCTACCCTGCAACAACACTGGACCGCCCGGGCAGAACCCGAGCAATTGAGTAACGATTTCATCGTCGTAGACAACGGCTATGACCGGATGTGGACGCTGTATAACCTGGCGGCCTTTGGCAAGTATTGAGCGCCTTTCACCGACTCAAATACGAAAAACGCCCCTTGAACGGCTTGCCGATCGGGTCGGCCAGGTCGCCATGCTTACTGGTGGTCAGGCCCAGGTCCACCAGTGATTCGGCGAGTTTCACGGCGGCGCTGACGCCTTCCACCACGGGCAGGCCGATGGCTTCGCTGAGCTGGCGAGGCAGGTCGGCCATGCCGCCGCAGCCCAGCACGATGGCACCGGCACCTTCTTCGTCACGGGCGCGGCGGGCTTGTTCGATCATGCGTTCGATCAGCTCCGGGCCGCTTTCTTCCAGGGCCAGGACCGGCAGGTCGATGCAGCGCACCGAGGTACAGAGTTCGCTGAAGCCATAACGTTGTAGCAAGTGCTCGGCAATGATCCGCGTGCGGCTCAGGGTGGTGACGACGGCAAAGCGGGTGGCAATCAGGCCCGCCATGTGAAAGGCAGCTTCGGCAATGCCGATGACCGGTGCCGTGGCGTATTCCCGGGCGGCCAGCAGGCCGGGGTCGCCGAAGCAGGCGATGATGTGGGCGTCGACCTGTTGCTCCCTTCCCTTGCGCACTTCCTCCAGCACGCCCAGCGTGGCAATCGCTTCGTCAAAATGCCCTTCGATGGACACAGGACCATCGTCGGGGCTGCAAGCGATGATTTGCGTGCCCGGCCTTGCGATGGCTTGTGCGGCCAGCCCGATCTTGTGGGTCATGGCATCGCTGGTATTGGGATTGATCACTTGAATACGCACAGGGCCTCCTTCAGCGCCGTTTGAAAATGCCATGAATATTATCGGCACTCAGGATTGTATACAGAAATAGTGCCATGTTGGATTACCGATCAGATAGCCCGATTCCAATCCCGTCTGCCTGAATATGCCCTTTGCTCATGCCCTGAATGCACTCCAATCGAGCAAAATCGCCCTTTTATCGTGCACTGCAAACGCCACCGGGTATTGATCCGCCACACTCACGTCCCCTCCTTGAACTCATGCCCGGCAACACTCTGCGGGCTTTTTCCCGAACAATTCAGGCCATGGCATACGTCTTGCGTACAGGATCGTATACAAAAACGCCATTACGCGTACCCAGCTACAGCGATGGCCCAAACGAGGGAGGGAATGCAATGACAGACCAACGCCCAGCCGGTTATAGCCCGCGCCTGCACAATGAGGATCTGGGGCCGATCCCCCAGAAGTGGACCTGGTACAACATCTTTGCCTTCTGGATGAGCGACGTGCACAGCGTCGGCGGTTATGTGTTCGCCGCCAGTCTGTTCGCCCTCGGGCTGGCAAGCTGGCAGGTGCTGATCGCGCTGCTGGTGGGCATCTGCATCATTCAGGTGATCGCCAATTTGGTGGCCAAGCCCAGCCAGCAGGCTGCGGTGCCCTACCCGGTCATCTGTCGCCTCGCCTTCGGCGTCTTCGGGGCCAATATCCCGGCCATCATCCGCGGCCTGATCGCGGTGGCCTGGTATGGCATTCAGACTTATCTGGCGTCCAGCGCCCTGGTGATTGTGGTACTGCGCTTCTTCCCGGAACTGGCCGCTTATCAAGACGTGAGTTTCCTGGGGCTTTCCTATCTGGGCTGGTTCGGCTTCCTGACGCTCTGGGTGGTGCAGGCGATTGTGTTCTGGTCGGGCATGGAGTCGATCCGTCGCTTCATCGACTGGGCTGGCCCTGCGGTCTATGCGGTGATGTTCGTGTTGGCAGGCTGGATCGTCTGGCGTGCGGGCTGGGACAACATCAGTTTCACCCTGGCGGAAAAAGAGTTGTCCGGCTGGGCGGCCTTTGGTCAGGTGATCATGGCCATTGCGCTGGTGGTGTCGTACTTCTCCGGCCCTACCCTGAATTTCGGCGACTTCAGCCGCTACTGCCGGAGCATGGAAGACGTGCGTCGCGGCAACTTCTGGGGCCTGCCCGTTAACTTCCTGGCGTTCTCGCTGGTAACGGTGGTGATCGTTTCCGGCACCTTGCCGATCTTCGGCGAGATGATCCACGACCCTATCGCCACTGTGGCCCGTATCGACAACACCACTGCCGTGCTGCTCGGCGCGTTCACCTTTGTTACAGCCACCATCGGCATCAACATTGTCGCCAACTTCGTTTCGCCGGCCTTCGACTTCGCCAACGTGGCACCCAGCCGTATCAGCTGGCGTGCAGGCGGGATGATCGCGGCAGTCGCGTCCATCTTCATCACCCCATGGAACCTGTTCAATAACCCGGAAGTGATTCACTACACCCTGGATATCCTGGCGGCCTGTATCGGCCCGCTGTTCGGGATTCTGCTGGTGGACTACTACCTGGTGAAGAAACAACAGATTGATGTCGATGCCCTGTTCAACGACACCCCGAGCGGTCGTTACTGGTACACCAATGGCGTGAACCGTGTGGCCGTGACCGCTCTGCTCCTGAGCGCGCTGGTGGGCCTGTGCTTTACCTTCATCCCGTGGTTCAAGCCGATTGCCAACTTTGCCTGGTTTACCGGTTGCTTCCTGGGTGGCGTCTTGTATTACGGCCTGACCCTGTGGCCACGCAAGCAGCCTGAGAATGCGGGCAGCCCGGTCGTCCAGAACTGAAAAACCTGCCGGACAGGTCTCCTACAGGGCTTGTCCGGCTATTAATCTGCACCGCTTTTGTCTGCATACACGGGTAAAATGCCGCCTCTGCCACCGCCGAGCCGAACATGACCATTACCCGCCACGCCCAGATCGACTGGGACGAACAAGGCAACCCGCATTCCCGCGCCTTCTCCGATGTGTATTTCTCCACCGAGTCCGGTCTTGCAGAGACGCGCCATGTGTTTCTGGTGCAGAACGACCTGCACGCGCGTTTCACGGCTTTGCCTGCGGGCGAGCGACTGGTCATCGGTGAAACAGGTTTCGGCACCGGACTGAATTTTCTCTGCGCCTGGCAGTTGTTTGAGGAATGCGCTCACCCCGAGGCGCGGCTGCATTTCGTCAGTGTCGAGAAATTCCCTCTCAACCACGCCGACCTGCAACGCGCCCTGGCCTTATGGCCGGAGCTGGCAGCTTTTGCCGAGCCGTTGCTCGCTCAATACGTCGCCGTGCATGAAGGCTTTCAGCGGCTGGTCTTCGACGAAGGGCGTGTCACACTGACGCTATTGATCGGCGATGCTCTGGAGATGCTGCCGCAACTGGACGGGCAGATCGATGCCTGGTTCCTCGACGGTTTTGCGCCAGCCAAGAATCCCGAAATGTGGACGCCGGAACTGTTCAGCGAGCTTGCCCGTTTGTCTGCGCCGGACGCCAGCATTGGCACTTTCACCAGTACCGGCTGGGTTCGCCGCGCCTTGAACGCGGCAGGTTTCAAGATGAAGCGTGTGCCGGGCATCGGCCATAAATGGGAAGTGCTGCGCGGCAAGTTCATTGCTTGGCCTGAAGAGGCTCCACTGCCCTCGCCCATCAAGCCATGGTTCGCCCGGCCCGCGGCATTTGAGGGTGAACGCAAGGCGCTGGTGATCGGTGCCGGGCTGGCCGGTTGTGCCACAGCAGAGAGCCTTGCCAGACGCGGCTGGCAAGTAAGCCTGCTGGAGCGTCACGCCCAACCGGCGCAAGAGGCCTCGGGCAATCCGCAGGGCGTGCTCTATTTGAAGCTTTCGGCACACGGCACGGCCTTGTCGCAGTTGATCCTCAGTGGTTTCGGCCACACGCGACGGCTGCTTGAGCGTCTGCAACGGGGTGTCGACTGGGACAATTGCGGCGTGCTGCAACTGGCTTTCGACGACAAGGAAGCCCAGCGCCAGCAGCAACTGGCCGAGGCTTTCCCCGAAGAGCTGCTGCATCGGCTGGACCAGCCTTCTGCCGAGGCACGCAGCGGTGTAACCCTGCGTTGGGGCGGGCTGTTTTTCCCTGAAGGCGGCTGGGTTCATCCGCCAGCGCTGTGTCATTCGCAGATAGCGCACCCGAGTATCAAACTGATTGCGCATCACGAAGCACTGGAGTTGCGTCGCGTCGATTGCCAATGGCAGGCCTGGGATCAGGAGCGACTGATCGACAGCGCGCCGGTCGTGGTGCTGGCAGGTGCTGCGGATATCAAGCAGTTTGCGCAAAGCGCCGACCTGCCACTCAAGCGTATTCGCGGGCAGATCACTCGTCTGCCAAAGACTGAAACCAGTCAGGTGTTGCGCACGGTGGTCTGCGCTGAGGGTTATGTCGCTCCGCCAAGGATGGGTGAGCACACTTTGGGTGCCAGCTTCGATTTCAACAGTGACGACCTGAATACCAATACCGCCGATCACCTGAGCAACCTGCAATTGTTGCAGGAGATATCTGACGACCTGACCGCCCGTCTGGGTGCAGCTCACCTGTCACCAGAAGAACTGCAAGGCCGTGCGGCCTTCCGCTGCACCAGCCCGGATTACCTGCCGATTGTCGGGCCGTTGGCGGACAGGGAAGAGTTCATTCAGGCGTATGCGGCGCTGGGCAAAGATGCGCGGCAAGTGCCGGACACCGCCTGCCCGTGGCTGGACGGGCTGTACGTCAACAGCGGTCATGGTTCACGGGGCCTGATTACCGCGCCCTTGTCCGCCGAACTGATCGCCGCCTGGCTGGATAACGAACCGCTGCCATTGCCCCGCAGCGTGGCAGAAGCCTGCCACCCAAACCGTTTTGCGTTGCGGGGGTTGATTCGCAGGCAGGGGAAATGATCTGTGTTCTTCGCGAATAAGTTCGCTCCTACAATTTTTCTGTGGGAGCGAATTCATTCGCGAAGACCTGATAGAGAAATGTCGTATGAAACGCCGTCGTCACGAATGAATTCGTTCCCACATCAACAGGCGATAGCCGTTATCCTCAAGGCATGACCTCTTCCAACCGGGCATACCGATGTTGCATGTGCAAAACGTATTCAAGAGCTACGCCTCGGCTCAAGGCCCGGTAGAAGTGTTACGGGGTGTCGATTTGCATCTGGAGCGTGGCAGCAGTCTGGCGCTGATGGGTGAGTCGGGCAGTGGCAAAAGCACGTTGCTGCATCTGGTCGCCGGGCTGGATCAGATCGACAGCGGCACCATCACTGTCGCCGGGCAGCAGTTGAACAACATGAGCGAAGCCCGGCTGGCCAACTGGCGACGAACCGAAATCGGGCTGGTGTTCCAGCAATTCAACCTGATCGAAAGCCTCAAGATCGAAGATAACCTGGCGTTTCAGGCACGTCTGGCCGGGCGTCATGACCCGATCTGGCAGGCGCAACTGGTTGAACGCCTCGGTTTGGGTGACTTGCTCAATCGTTATCCCGAGCAGTTGTCCGGCGGTCAGCAGCAACGTGTGGCCATCGGTCGCGCCCTTGCTTCGCGCCCTGCTCTGCTGTTGGCCGATGAACCCACCGGCAACCTCGACGAAGCCACCAGCGATGAAGTGCTGCAATTGCTGCTGGATCTGTTGAGTGACAGCAGCACCAGCCTGTTGATGGTCACTCACAGTTCTCGTGTCGCTGAGCGATTGGCACACAAGGTCACCTTGCACAGGGGGCGCCTGGTCGTTAAAGGCGAAGACTGATATGCGAGTGTTTTATTGGACATTACGCGCCCTGCTCAGCCATTGGCGTCGCCATCCGGTGCAGTTTTTCAGCCTCATCACCGGGCTCTGGCTGGCCACCAGCCTGCTGACCGGCGTTCAGGCCTTGAACAGCCAGGCACGGGAAAGCTATCAGCGGGCCAGTCAGATGATCGGTGGCGAGCCGCAAGCCAGCCTGACAGCGCCCAACGGCGCAGCCTTCCCCCAGAGTCTATTCATCGAGCTGCGACGAGCTGGCTGGCCGGTATCGCCCATGGTGCAGGGCCGCATCACGCTCAAAGGGCTGGAGGATCAACGCCTGCAACTGATCGGGATCGAACCGGTGACGCTGCCCGGTGGTTCCGCAGTGGCCGGGCAAACGCTGGATACCCAACAAGTCATCGACTTTTTAGCCCCGCCGGGCGCGACCTGGATTGCCCCTCAGACGCTTCAAGCACTGGGCCTGCAAGAAGGCCAGCGCCCGGAAACCCATGACGGTCTGGCACTGCCGCCTTTGCACATCAAGGCAGATATGGCCCCAGGCGTCTTGCTGACTGATATCGGCTTTGCCCAACCGCTGCTGCACTTGCCCGATCAAGTGACCCGTTTGCTGCTGCCCAAGGATTTTGCTGCTGACAATCCGGTTCTGCCTCCAGCTCTCGGCGAACAACTGGTGATCAAAAAGAGCGGTGAAGAAAACAATCTGCAACGTCTGACTGAAAGCTTTCATCTGAACCTGAATGCGCTGGGTGTGCTGTCCTTCGTGGTCGGGCTGTTTATCGTGCATGCCGCCATTGGCCTGGCACTGGAGCAACGTCGAGGTCTGCTGCGTAACTTGCGTGCATCAGGGGTCAGTGCTCGCTTGCTGATCACTGCTCTGGCTCTGGAGCTTGGAGCAATGGCTTTGCTCGGCGGGCTGCTGGGCGTGGTCAGCGGCTATCTGCTGGCCAGTCTGCTATTACCGGATATCGCGGCCAGCCTGCGGGGGCTTTACGGGGCCGAGGTGGGCGGGCAATTGAACCTGAATATCGGCTGGTGGATCAGCGGCATTGCCTTGAGCCTGACCGGTGCGTTTCTGGCCGGGGCCAACAGTCTGTTGCGGGCTGCACGTCTGCCATTGCTGGCTCTGGCCAATGCACAAGCCTGGCACCAGGCACATGCCAACTGGTTGCGGCGTCAGGCCTGGATTGCCGCAGGCAGTGCGGTCGCGGCCTTGGGAGCCTGGATTTTCGGCAACAGCCTGACCTGGGGTTTTGTGCTGATTTCTGCCTTGTTGCTGAGCGCGGCGCTGGGTTTACCGGTCGTGCTCGATAAGTTGCTGAGCGGTTTGCTGAAACGCAGCCGTTCGGTGTTGGGCCAATGGTTTCTGGCTGACTGCAAACAGCAATTGCCTGCCTTGAGCCTGGCGTTGATGGCCCTGCTGCTGGCCATGGCAGCCAATATCGGCGCAGGCAGCATGACGTCGGGCTTTCGCCAGACTTTCAGTCACTGGCTGGAGCAACGCCTGAGCGCAGAACTGTACGTCACGCCACACACCCAGGATCAGGCCCGCGAGATGCAGACCTGGCTGGGCAAGCAACCGGTTATCACGGCCGTGCTGCCCAACTGGCAGGTGCCGATCCAGTTGCAAGGCTGGCCTGCGGACCTGTTCGGGATCATCGAGCATGAGACGTATCGCCAGCACTGGATATTGCTGGAATCGACAACTGAAGATCCCTGGAATCAGCTCGCCCACGAAGACACCCTGATGCTCAGCGAGCAACTGGCCAGACGTCTCAAGCTCGGACTGGGCGACACACTGAGCATTCCCGTCCCGGTCGGTAAATGGTCGCCACGCATCGTCGGTATCTATGCCGACTACGGCAATCCCAAGGGTCATCTGCTGGTCAATGCCAACCACCTGCTTGAGCACTGGCCGAATCTGACACCCATTCGTTTCAACCTGCGAATCGATCACGCAGCCATACCGCCACTGGTAAGCGAACTGCAAAGCCGGTTTGCCCTCGACGACAATCGCGTCATCGATCAAAGCCAGCTCAAGCAGTGGTCGAATCAGGTGTTCGAGCGCACTTTCGCCGCCACCGCCGCCCTCAACAGCCTGACGCTGGGCGTCGCGGGCGTGGCGTTGTTCATTGGCCTGCTGACCCAGAGCCAGAGTCGACTCGGGCAGTTGGCCCCGCTCTGGGCGTTGGGGGTTACGCGCCGCCAGTTGATGCTGCTCAATCTGGGCCAGACCTGGTTGCTGGCGACGCTGACATTGCTGCTCGCCCTGCCCCTCGGGCTGATGCTGACCTGGTGCCTGAATACCGTGATCAATGTCCAGGCATTCGGCTGGCGCTTGCCTTTGCAGGTATTCCCTCTGCAACTCCTGCAATTGATGGGGCTGGCGTTACTGGCCACCTTGCTGGCATCGGCCTGGCCCTTGCTGAAGCTGCAAAGGACCCGGCCAGCCGACTTGCTCAGGACATTCGCCAATGAAAACTGACTGGCTGCGACTGGTCGCCTTCACGCTGTTGCTCACGGCCTGCGACCAGCAATCGCCTCCTGAAAAAGGCTTTGCGGGAATGGGCAATCAGGCCGACGAGTTTGCTCAGGTCACGCCCGGTCGGGTGTTTTCGTTCCCTGAGGATCACGGCCCGCATCCCGGCTTTCGTATCGAATGGTGGTACATCACCGCCACTCTCAAGGATGAACAGGGTCAGGATTTCGGCGTGCAATGGACTCTTTTCCGTAACGCACTGCGGCCCGGCGCACAAGCAACGGGCTGGGGCGACAGCACGATCTGGATGGCCCATGCCGCCGCAACGTCCGCGACCCGACATCATGCCGCCGAGCGCTACGCTCGCGGCGGCGTCGAGCAGGCTGGCGTCAGGCTCGCGCCCTTCTCGGCCTGGATCGATGACTGGTCGCTGAGCAGCGACTCGCAAAACCAGAACCCGCTGGCCAGCATGCAGTTACAGGCCAGTGGCAAGGACTTCCGCTACCGCCTGCAACTCACATCCAGCAAGCCTCTGGTGCTGCAAGGTGAACAGGGTTACAGCCAGAAATCCGATCTGGGCCAGGGCTCCTATTACTACAGCCAGCCCTTTTTCGAGGCCAGTGGCAGCCTGGAAATGGATGGCAAGACCCATCAGGTCAGCGGTCGCGCCTGGCTGGACCGGGAATGGAGCAGCCAGCCCTTGACCGCCAACCAGTCCGGCTGGGACTGGCTATCCCTGCATCTGGCAGATGGCGAACAAGTGATGCTGTATCGCATGCGCCACAAAAGCGGCGAGCCTTACCTGAGCGGCACCTGGATCAACGCCGACGGCAAGACCCAAAGCCTGCATGCCCAAGACATCGACATGAAGCCCCTGAACGAAACCGAAGTCGCCGAGCGACGCTTGCCTACTCGCTGGTCGATCAAGATTCCGGGCAAGAATCTGGACATCACCACCGACGCCCTGAACCCCAAGGCATGGATGGGCGTGAGTATTCCCTACTGGGAAGGGCCGGTGAAGGTCAGCGGGAGTCAGAGCGGGGTCGGGTATCTGGAGATGACAGGGTATTAGGCGTTTTATTTTCGCCACCGGCTTGCTTATAACCGATTGATCTAAAACTCCCATAACTCCTCCGGGTCAGTTTCTGGGTGACTGCACTTTTTCAGTCACCTCCCCAACGGAAACCCGGTAAGGAATTATGTGCGGATTAGCAGGTGAATTACGTTTCGACCAACAACCAGCGGATCTGGCCGCTGTTGAACGCATAACCCACAATCTGGCGCCTCGTGGCCCGGATGCATGGGGCTTTCACAGTCAGGGGCCGATTGCCCTGGGCCATCGACGACTGAAAATCATGGACCTGTCCGACGGTTCGGCGCAGCCCATGATCGATAGCCACCTGGGCCTGTCCATGGCCTTCAATGGTGCTATCTATAACTTCCCCGAATTGCGGGCCGAGCTGGAAGGTCTGGGTTACCAGTTCCATTCCGGGGGCGACACCGAGGTGTTGCTCAAGGGCTACCATGCCTGGGGCGCGGATATGCTGCCCAAGCTCAATGGCATGTTCGCGTTTGCCATCTGGGAGCGCGACACTCAGCAGCTGTTCATTGCCCGTGACCGTCTGGGCGTGAAGCCGCTGTATCTGTCGCACACCGACAAGCGCCTGCGCTTTGCATCGACGCTGCCAGCCCTGCTCAAGGGTGGCGATATCAGCCCGATGCTCGACCCGATTGCCCTCAATCACTACCTGAACTTCCATGCCGTGGTGCCTGCACCGCGTACGTTGCTGGCCGGCGTAGAGAAACTGCCGCCCGCCACCTGGATGCGTGTCTACGCCAACGGCACGATCGAGCAGCAGACTTGGTGGACCCTGCCTTATGGTCCTCATGACGACGAGAAACACCTGACGCTGGAAGACTGGCGCGACCGCGTGCTGGACAGCACCCGTGAAGCGGTTGCTATTCGTCAGCGTGCGGCTGTGGATGTCGGCGTGCTGCTTTCCGGTGGTGTCGATTCGAGCATGCTGGTGGGCCTGTTGCGTGAAGTCGGCGTCGAAGACCTGTCGACCTTTTCCATCGGCTTCCAGGATGCCGGTGGCGAACGTGGCGACGAGTTCCAGTATTCGGACCTGATCGCAAAGCATTACGGCACCCGTCACCATCAGTTGCGCATTCAGGAAAGCGAGATCATCGAGCAATTGCCTGCGGCCTTCCGGGCCATGAGCGAGCCGATGGTCAGCCATGACTGCATCGCGTTCTATCTGTTGTCACGGGAAGTGGCCAAGCATTGCAAGGTGGTGCAGAGCGGCCAGGGCGCGGACGAGCTGTTTGCCGGTTATCACTGGTACCCGCAAGTCGATGGCGCCAGCGATCCCGTGGCGGCCTATCGTGCGGCGTTCGTGGACCGCAGCTACGACGAATACACCGCAACCGTGCAATCGCAGTGGCTGACCGCTACTGACGCGGCCGGTGATTTCGTACGCGACCACTTTGCCCAACCCGGCGCTACTGCTGCCGTCGACAAGGCCTTGCGCCTGGACAGCACCGTGATGCTGGTTGAAGACCCGGTCAAGCGGGTGGACAACATGACCATGGCCTGGGGCCTGGAAGCTCGTACACCGTTTCTCGACTATCGCCTGGTCGAGTTGTCTGCACGCATTCCCGGTCAGTTCAAACTGCCGGATGGCGGCAAACATGTCCTCAAGGAAGCAGCGCGACTGGTCATCCCTTCCGAGGTGATCGACCGCAAGAAAGGCTACTTCCCGGTGCCGGGCCTCAAGCATTTGCAGGGCGATACCCTCAACTGGGTGCGCGACTTGCTGCTGGACCCCAGTCAGGATCGAGGCCTGTTCAACCCGTCGATGATCGACACCCTGTTGACCAACCCTCAAGGCCAACTCACGCCGTTACGCGGCTCCAAGCTGTGGCAGTTGGCAGCGCTGAATCTGTGGCTCAGCGAACAAGGACTCTGATCGATGAAACACAATGCGACGGCTTACAGCCAACGATTGTTGCGCACACAGTCGCCCTCCTATGAACGTCTGCAAGCGCGCTTTGCCGAAGACGGCAGCCAGCCGGACAACGAGCCACTGGCTCTGCACTGCGGCTGGGGCCGCTTGCTGATCGGTCATACCTACCCCGACGCCGCTGCACTGGCCCAGGAGTTGCTCAACGAAAAAACCGGTGAACGCGACATCGCGCTGTACGTGGCTGCGCCCCAGCAGGTGCTGGCGCAGTCGCCGCAGCAGTTGTTCCTCGATCCGTCCGATACGCTGCGCCTGTGGTTCAGCGATTATCGTCCGGCGCAGCGGGTCTTCCGGGGCTTTCGCATCCGTCGTGCCCAGAACGAAGCCGACTGGCAGGCCATCAACAACCTTTATCTGGCGCGGGGCATGCTGCCCATCGATCCGGCCTTGCTGACACCACGTCATCAAGGCGGGCCGGTCTACTGGCTGGCAGAGGATGAACGCAGCAATGCGGTGATCGGCAGCGTCATGGGCCTGAATCACCAGAAGGCGTTCAATGACCCGGAAAACGGCAGCAGCCTGTGGTGCCTGGCGGTTGATCCGCAATGCACGCGCCCCGGTGTGGGTGAAGTGCTGGTGCGTCACCTGATCGAGCACTTCATGAGCCGTGGCTTGAGCTATCTCGACCTGTCGGTGCTGCATGACAACGAACAGGCCAAGGCGCTGTATGCCAAGCTGGGGTTTCGCAACCTGCCGACCTTCGCCATCAAGCGCAAGAACGGCATCAATGAATCGCTGTTTCTGGGGCCTGGGCCTCAGGCGGACTTCAACCCTTATGCGCGGATCATCGTCGAAGAGGCCCATCGTCGCGGCATTGATGTGCAGGTCGATGATGCCGATGCGGGCCTGTTCACTCTGAGTTACGGCGGACGCCGCATTCGCTGCCGCGAATCGCTCAGCGACCTGACCAGCGCGGTCAGCATGACCCTGTGCCAGGACAAGAGCCTGACCCACAAGGCCCTCAAGGCCGCTGGCCTGCATGTGCCTGCCCAGCAACGTGTGGGCAATGCCGACGACAACCTGGCGTTTCTCGAAAAACACGGGCGGATCGTGGTCAAGCCGCTGGATGGCGAGCAAGGCAACGGTGTGGCCGTGGATCTGCGCACCTTCGATGAAGTGCAGAGCGCTATCGAGTGTGCCCGTCAGTTCGACAGCCGGGTCATTCTGGAAAGCTTCCACGAAGGCCTGGACCTGCGCATCGTGGTCATCGGTTTTGAAGTGGTGGCGGCTGCGATTCGCCACCCTGCCGAAATCATTGGCAACGGTCGCCATACCATCCGCCAGTTGATCGAAGCTCAAAGCCGTCGTCGCTCTGCTGCCACCGATGGTGAAAGCAAGATCCCGATGGATGAAGAAACCGAACGTACGGTCCGCGACGCGGGCTATGACTATTCCAGCATCCTGCCAATGGACCAGCGCCTGGCCGTGCGCCGCACCGCCAACCTGCACACTGGCGGCTGCCTTGAAGACGTCACCGCAACGCTGCACCCGGTCCTCACCGACGCCGCCGTGCGTGCCGCCCGGGCGCTGGACATTCCGGTGGTTGGCCTGGACCTGATGGTGCCTGCCGCCGACCAGCCGGAATACGTGTTCATCGAGGCCAACGAACGTGTCGGCCTCGCCAACCACGAACCTCAACCCACTGCCGAACGCTTTGTCGATCTATTGTTTCCGCACAGCTTGCCTGTGCATGGGTGAACCGTAGCTGCAAGCTTTAAGCCTCAAGCTACAAGCCGGCCTGATCTTGCCGCTTACAGCTTGAGGCTTGTAACTACCTCAAGGAGCCCTTGATGCCTGTTGAAAAAATTCCCGATCCGGATCTGAACTACCTGCAGAAAGTCCTGCTGGAAATGCTGGCCATACCGAGCCCTACGGGTTTTACCGACACTATCGTGCGCTATGTCGCCGAACGCCTGGAAGAATTGGGCATTCCGTTTGAGCTCACTCGACGCGGCACCATTCGCGCCACGCTCAAAGGCAAGCAGAGCAGCCCAGACCGGGCCGTCTCGGCGCATCTGGACACCATTGGCGCCAGTGTTCGCGAGGTCAAGGATAACGGGCGCCTGGCACTGTCGGCTGTGGGCTGCTGGTCCAGCCGTTTTGCCGAAGGCAGCCGGGTCAGTGTGTTCACCGATACCGGCGTGATCCGTGGCAGCGTGTTGCCGCTAATGGCCTCCGGTCATGCGTTCAATACCGCCGTGGATGAAATGCCCATCAGTTGGGAGCATGTCGAACTGCGCCTGGATGCCTATTGCACCACCCGCGCCGACTGCGAATCCCTGGGCATCAATATCGGTGACTTCGTGGCTTTTGACCCGCTGCCGGAGTTCACTGAAAGCGGCCATATCAGCGCCCGCCACCTGGATGACAAGGCCGGTGTAGCAGCCTTGCTGGCGGCGCTCAAGTCGATTGTCGAGAGTGGTGCCGAACCTCTGATCGATTGTCACCCGCTGTTCACCATCACCGAGGAAACCGGCACCGGTGCAGCAGGCGTATTGCCCTGGGACGTGAGCGAGTTCGTCGGCATCGACATCGCTCCGGTCGCAGTCGGCCAGCACTCCAGCGAACATGCGGTGAGCGTGGCGATGCAGGATTCGGGCGGACCTTACGACTATCACTTGTCCCGGCATCTGCTGCGCCTGGGTGTCGAAAACGAATTGCCCGTGCGTCGGGATATCTTTCGCTATTACTACAGCGATGCCCATTCGGCGGTGACGTCGGGCAATGATATCCGCACTGCGCTGCTGGCCTTTGGTTGCGATGCCACCCATGGTTATGAACGCACGCATATCGATAGCCTTGCGGCCCTGAGCAAACTGCTGGGCGCCTACATGCTCAGCCCACCGGTATTCGCCAGCGACGCCAAACCGGCCCAGACTTCACTGGAGCGGTTCAGTCATCAGATTGAACATGACACCCAGATGGAGTCCGAGACCCGCGTGCCGTCCGTGGATAGCCTGCTGGGGCAGAATCGCGAAGAGGTTTGATGTGTCAGTGCCTTTCGCGAATGAATTCGCTCCTATGTATGGACTCGCCCCCACTGTCAACCCGCTTTGCTTTTGAACACCGCTACCCGGTTGC
>NZ_JAIGPJ010000002.1:0-337441 GCF_019719005.1 Pseudomonas cichorii | reverse complement strand
ACCAGAAAGACACCGACTTGCTCGACAGGGCGGGGTTTATGACGCCCTAAAATAATCAATCGAGAAAAAAAAGCACTGAAGACAGTTGCTCCTACTCTCTTGCAGCACGTGTAAGTGACGCCATCCCCCTGTCCGGCATCGAATACCTATTCTGCGGCACAGTGGTCGTTCTCAAGGAACAAGGCATATGCACTTGCAACACTCCCCACCTTTCCCTCTCTCGCGCCTGAACTCGGCCAGATTGCTTGGTTTCAGCGCCGCCCTCGTCTGCGCCAATATTGTTCAGGCTGCCAATACCGTCAACCTGGAGAATATCGAGGTGTCGGCCGGTACGGTCAGCGCGGCCGAGGCATCGCGAGAGGAAGCGAAGAAAGTGCCAGGAGCCACCAATGTCGTGGACCTGAACGATGTCGAGCAAGGCCGTGTGGCCAACAATGAAGATGTCTTCAAATACCAGCCCGGCATCTATGCCAAGGCCGCCAACAGCGAAGGCGCGAAGATTTCCATTCGCGGCTCGGGCATCAACCGGGCGCCGGGCGCGCATGCTTCCGGCCTGTTTGAAATGCTCGACGGTCTGCCGCTGACCGGCCCCGGCGGTACGCCTTATGAACTGAAGGAACCTCTGTGGCTGAGCCACGTGGACGTACGGCGCGGCGCCAATGGTTTCGATCAGGGATCACTGGCTCTGGGCGGCTCGATCAATTACCTGACCCGCACCGGCTATGACGCGCCCAGACTGCAATTGCGCTATGAAGCGGGCAGCCATGGCTATACCAAGCGCCAGATCAGTTCCGGGCAGGTGCTGGGGGATCTGGATTACTACGTCAGCCTGACCGACTCGAACTATGACGGTTTTCAGGATCAGAGTTCCGGTGGCAGCAAAGGCATTGCCGCCAACGTCGGCTACCGCTTCAACCCGAATATCGAAACCCGTTTCTACTTCCGCTACCGGGAAACCGATAACGATACGCCGGGCCGGCTCACCAAAAACCAGATCCAGCACGACCCGCGTGCAGCCAACTCGCTCAATGTGACCCGCGACTCAAAACGTCTGCAACCGGGCAGCACGTGGCTGGCCAACAAGACCACGTTCTACCTGGATGACAATTCCAGAGTGGAAGCCGGTCTGGTCTATCACGACTACCCCATGGACCTGCGCGAAGGCACCAACCGCCTGAAAGTCGCCTACACCGACATCAGCGGCACGCTGAACTACATTCGTCAGGACCAATTGGCCGGCCATCAAAGCATCACCACCATCGGCCTGCGCACCACCAAGGGTTTTCCGAACAACGGCGCTTCCGAATACGTGCGGATTCCCACGGGTAACACCGCAGGTTTTGCCGTCGGCACCAAGACCCGGGATTACAGCTACCTGGGCTCCGACACGGCCCTGCACCTTGGCAACGATCTGGAACTGGTGCCGGACTTGTGGCTGACCACCGGTGTCGCGGCCATCTATACCCGCCGCGAGACGGAAGTCACTTATCCTGAGGTCAACGACCCGGTCAGTATCCATGACTGGGACTACGCCGCCCGCCTCGGTCTGCGCTACGACTTCACGCCGCAATTGCAGGTGTACGGCAACCTGAGCCGTTCGGTGGAGCCGCCTCACGCGTGGTCGATGATCTGGGGCTCGAACAGGTTTTTCCCGATAGGAAGCGGAGCCGCGACCGGTCTGCAAATGGCAGGCGTGAAGCTTGAAAACCAGACCGCAACCACCCTGGAGCTGGGCGGGCGCGGTGAAAGCGGAATCGGACGCTGGGATCTGGCCTGGTATTACTCGCAGGTTCGCCACGAGTTGCTGAGCGTCGAAACCCAGGCTGCCACCCAGACCACCTCGCAGATCATTGCGGAATCCAATGCCAGCCCGACCATTCACCAAGGAGTCGAGGCCAGCCTGGACAGCACGCTATGGCAAGGCGGTGCGACCGGCAAGCTGGCCTTGCGTCAGGCCTATACCTACAGCGACTTCCACTACCGCGATGATGATCGTTTCGGTGACAACCAGCTGGCTGGAATTCCGAAGCACTATTACCAGGCTGAACTGCGCTATAGCCATCCCACCGGCTTCTACGTCGGGCTGAACACCGAGCATGCATCAAAGATTGCCGTGGATTACGCCAATTCATATTACGCAGATCAGTACACGCTGCTGGGTGCCACACTGGGCTATGCCTCGCCCAAGAATGACTGGCATACCTGGCTGGACCTGCGCAACCTGACCAACAAGCGTTACGCCAGCACCGTAACGCCGGGTTATGACGATCGTGAGCAGGATGTAGCCCGCTCGACTCCGGGCGATGGAATGGGCGTCTATGCCGGGGTTTCCTGGAGTCTGCGCTGAGATGACGTGCTCCCCATCGGCTTGCCTTGGGCAAGCGATGGGGGCCGGTCAGAAGTTTGCCGGCGTGTTGGCGCTGATAATTTCGGCCTCGTCCTGGCCGATATTGCGGAAGCGATGAGGCAAGGTGGAAGGAAAATAGTAGCCATCCCCGGCGCTGAGGATATTGGTCTGGCCATCGATGGTCAGCTCGATCGTCCCGCGAGTGACCAGCCCGCACTCCTCGCCTTCGGCATGCACGATGGGTTCGTCACCGGAACTGGCACCCGGCGCGTACTGCTCGCGCAGAAAGCGCATCTGCCGACTAGGCAGAGTCGCGCCGACCAGCAAGAGCCGTAGCCCGTTACGACCCAGATCGGGCTGATCACTGGCGCGGAACACATACTGGTCCTGCCCCGGCGGCTGATCGAAGGTGAAGAAATCCGCCAGGGTCATGGGAATGCCCTCAAGCAGTTTCTTGAGGGAGCTGACCGAAGGGCTGACCCGATTCTGCTCGATCAGAGAGATCGTGGCATTGGTCACACCGCTGCGTCTGGCCAGCTCGCGCTGAGACAACTTGTAGCTTTCGCGTACCAGCTTGAGTCGTGCTCCCGTGTCCATAGCCGCCTTACATGAGAAATATTGGGTGAATGAGGCGCGATTGTTGGCAGACACCACAACCCCACAAAAGCCGCGTATTAAATCACGTTTGCCAGCGTACGGAACATGCTCCGGCTATCGCTGGCTGCGGCGTTGCGCATAAACCTGACAGGCTTCACGAAATGCCTCGAACAGACGCAACGACACCGGATTGTCCAGAAACTGCCACTCCGGGTGCCACTGCACGCCCAGCACAAACCCGGGCGCATCTGGCAGGGACACCGCTTCGACCAGACCGTCCGGTGCCAGCGCCTCCGCGCGCAAATCGCCTGCCAGCCGGTCGATGCCCTGGCTGTGCAGGCTGTTGACCTCGAAGCCCGGAGCCAGGCCAAGGGAATCGAGCACCCCACCGGATTGCACCTGCACACCATGCTGCGGGGCGTATTGCTCGTCCAGCAGCTCGCTTTTCGGCTCGCGATGGTCCATGTAACCCGGCAGTTCATGAACACGCTGGTGCAGGCTGCCACCCAGGGCCACATTCAGTTCCTGGAAGCCCCGGCAGATACAGAAAACCGGGACGCCCTGCGCAATGGCCTGCCGCAGCAACGGCAAGGTGTTGCGATCGCGGAACACATCATGCTGAGTGCCTTCGGCGCTGGGCGCGCCCTGATAGTGGCGAGGCTCGACATTGGAAGGCGAGCCGGTAAACAGCAGACCATCCAGATGGGCAAGCAACTGCGCAGGATCGGTTGGTGTGGCCAGCGCAGGCAAGACCACAGGAATACCTGCAAACGCGGCTGCCTCGACATACTTGTCACCCGCAGTGTGGGACGAATACTTGCCCAGTTGCTGACGGCAGGCAGTAACGCCAATCATTGGAAGGTTCGACATGACTCAGCCTCTCTGACGATGCACGCGAAGGGTCTGTAAAGCCGCTATCGCGCTGGATGGTCATGAGTCTAAGATAGTCATCACTGCAATGGGCATGGGCATTCTGGCAATGGAAGTATGCAGCGATGCAATATGAGATCACTCACGCAGACCTGTCACTGGTGCTGGCATTGGTGCGCGGACGCACGCTGGCGCGGGCCGCAGAGTTGCTGCAGGTGGATATATCCACGGTATTCCGCTCCATCAGAAGGCTCGAAGCGTCATTGGGTACGGCACTGTTCGAGAAAAACCGTCGCGGCTATATTCCCACCGACACGGCACAGGCCATGTCCGAACAGGCAGAACGAGCAGAGCTGGCCCTCAATGCTGCCCGAGTGGCCCTGCAACAAGGTGAAAATGTGGTCAGCGGCACGGTACGCCTGACCTGCACAGACGCCGTCTTGCACAGTCTGCTGTTACCTGCCCTCGCCCGTTTCATGCCGTCCTTCCCGGCACTGACTCTGGAACTGGCGACCTCCAACACCTTCGCCAACCTGAGCCGCCGCGATGCAGATATCGCCCTGCGCCTGACCAATACGCCGCCCGAACACCTGATAGGCCGTCAATTGGGCACTGCCCACTACGTCATTTGCGGCCACCCGGGTTATCGCGATCCATTGCTGGACTCACCGACGTCCGTACCCTGGATCAGCCCGGACGACTCAATGCCCGACCACACCTCGGTGATCTGGCGCAAACAGGCACTCCCTGCCGTCGTGCCACGTTATAGATGCAGCAGCATGTCGGCCGTCTCGCAACTGGTGTCAGCCGGGCTTGGCGTGGCGGCCGTGCCTGACTTCACCGCCCGCAACCTGCAAGGCAGCGAAGTGCTGAGCCCGCCACTGGAAGGCTGCAGCACCGACCTGTGGCTACTGACACGCCCCGATTGCCGGGCATTGCACTCGGTTCAGGTGCTGATCGACGAACTGACGCCGCTACTGCGAAGCGCGATGGGGGAAAGGCAGTTTTAAGCTGTAAGCTTCAAGCTGTAAGCTTCAAGCTGTAAGCTTCAAGCTGTAAGCTTCAAGCTGTAAGCCTCAAGCCTCAAGCCTCAAGCCTTTGACTTGTAGCTTGTAGCTTGTAGCTTGTAGCTTGTAGCTTTCCGCTTACCCCTCTCCCTTCAACCGCACCTCAAACCGACACCCATGTGGCTCCCGACTGGTCAGCATTACTTGCCACTGCTGGTTGGCGCAGATGCGCTGCACCAGTGAAAGCCCCAGCCCCAGACCATTGCCTCGTTGTTCGTCGCCCCTGACAAAGGGTTGAAACATTGCTTGCTGCTTCTCGGCAGGGATCCCTATGCCGCTGTCTTCCACCACAAAGCTGTCCGCTCTCAGGGTCAGGCGGATGAAGCCCTGATCGGTGTAGTGCCAGGCATTGCGCAGCAGGTTACCCATGACCGAGTGCAGAAGAGTGGCGTTGTACAGGGTGTCCGATGTTTCCAAGGGTTCATGGATCAGTTCCAGCCCTTTTTGCCTGATGGGTTCACCCCAGAATTCGACCAGTTCCCTGGCCACCATCGACAGTGTGGAACGGGGTCCCTGACTGGGTTGATTGCTTTCGGCACGGGCCAGCAGCAGAAAGGTTTCCACCAGTTGCTGCATCGCGGTACTGGCCCTGGCAATGCGCACCACCTGTGAATGGGAGCGTTTGTCCAGGCTCGGGTTTTCCAGCAGCAGTTCGCTGGAGCTGATCAGAATCATCAAGGGCGTGCGCAGTTCATGGCTGACATCACTGGTAAACAGCTTCTCGCGCCCCAATGCCGCACGTAACTGGTCCATGGTCTTGTCGAACGCCACGGCCAGGGTGCCCACTTCATCCTGGGCATATTCGGGGGCCAGTGCAGGCGCCTGGCCCATGAATTGTTCCCGCTGCCGGACCTGACGAGACAGACGTACCACCGGCGCAATCACGCGATGGGCCAGCAGGCGCCCCAGCAGAATGGCCAGCAGCACGCTCAATACAAAGCTGATGAAAACCACGACCAGCAGGATTCTTTCACGCTTGATGGAGCTGTACAGATCGCGCAACAACACATACTTGCGGCCGCTGACCAACTCGACCATGGCGTGATAAGGACGGTTTTCCCAAGTGAGCTCATGAAAGCCTTCGTCCAGCTCTTCAAGAGCCGGCGTCATCGCCAGATCACCCGCCCCGCCCTGAACGTAGAACAGCGAACGTTTATAAGGCCGGTGTCGCCAGTCATCTGCACTCTCCATCATCAAGAGTCGGTGCAGGTCACTGCCGAGGGTAATGATGGCCAGTTTTTTCTCCACCACATGGACCGTAGCAACGACACCGACCGCAAATACTCCGGCAATCAGAGCACTCATCACCGCAAAAACGGTAACGATGCGTTGCTTGAGACTGTGTTTGTTTTCCATGTACTTTCCGACATCAGGACAATGCTCGACGACCCGAAATCACTCAAGCCTTCAGGCATGAGTGATTATCGGGAAGCGGATGTCATGATTTCGTCAAGAAATGGTGCTGACCACGCGCAATGCCAATCCTTCGTACGCATCCAGGGTAATAGTGAATTCACCCTCTTGGGTCAGATCCCCTTCCACTCGCACGTTGATGATGTCCACCACAAGGCCTGCGGCAATATCCGGCAGGTGCAGGGTTTCGACAATGGTCTGCGAGCTGAAGTTGAGAGCCGTTATCTGAATGCCTTTGTCGGCGGGCAACTCATGAACCATCACCAGCAGGCCGGGATGTTCCACATCGGGAATCAATATCTGGCGGCTGGCCGCAATGTCGTAGGCGCGGCGCACAGCGAGTATTTTCTTGAGTTGCGACGCGAACGAGTCCGGGCGCTGCAATTGGCTGATCAGGCTGCCGTACAAGGTTTTGGGGCGAGGCATATTACCCGCGGATAACTCTGCATCCGGGTCAAGGTCCACCAGATCATAGGCCCCGCGATGAATCCAGCGGGTGTCGCCATCCTGCATCAGGTGCTGAACCTGCTCGGCAGGCAGTGGCAATGCACCCACCAGATCCCAGCCAGACAAGGCAAAAACCCCGGGTTGCATTGCGTTGTACATTACCAGCAACAAGTGAATGTGCTGGATCTGCTTGATGTCTGCCTCGGTGATGGTGTTCAGGTCACGAATTCCCAAGGCCGCCGTGATGATACTGGCCGTGGTACAGGACACGCCGTTAGTGACGAACTTGAGGTTGTAAGGCGCATGCTCACCCGCCAGATGCTCATACATCTCTTCGCGGATGTGCTCGCGCAGGATATTGCCGGGAAAGGTCTGGCCCTGGTAGTGATAGGTGTCATGGGCATGCAGGGTCCAGAAATGCACCAGTTCCAGGGTCAGCTCATCATGGTTCTGCAACGCATGGATCAACGATGCCGGATCGATGCCGAACGCATGCACCTGACGCAGCATCAGGCGCAGAAACTCGGTCGTGCCGGTTACCAGCGCATGCTGATAGGCAGGCCGGGTAATGAAGTCATAAGACAGATCAGCGCCACCATGGGACATGGCTGCGATGTCATCCAGGGTCAGGTTGAGTTCCTGAAAACTGAAACCGCCCGCCTTGCGGATTGCGCCACCCAGTAACTGGTTTCCGGTAATCGACAGCGGATGGCTTTCCGACCAGGCCGTGCCTTCAGCCTTGCGCTCCACACCCAGAAAACCGTTGGCATCCAGGCGCAGAACCCTGGCGCCCATGACATCGATGGCATGCAGCGCGTCACCGATGATCATCTGTTGCGCGGCAAAGCTTGGGTCCAGCCAGTTGAGCGATGGCTGGCCTTCCTTGAAGTAATGCAGGTAGACCCAGCGCCGGGCCTTGCCATCCACGCCATGAACCACAGCCGTGGCACTCCAGTCGGTTTCCTTGACGCCCGGCTCGAAGAAAATGACCCGCTGCAATTGTCCGACGATGTAATGCTTGTCCCGAAGCTGATCGACCACCTCGGGCATCAGGTTGATCGCATCCCGTCCCGCAGGTACATCCGGCAGCAGAGACCAGTCTTCCTCACGGATCTCGACCATGTGATAAAGGCCGGGATAATCCTCGTAAGCCATCTCCGCCAGACGGAAATCAGCCCCCTTGCCGGTGTGTGACGGAATCACGTCATCGATGATGACCGCATTGTGCGCGGCAGCAATGCGGCTGAGGTTCAGCAACTGAGCTTCGGTCCCCAGTTGCGGATCGATCCCGAAACTGATCCGGTCGAAATTGCCGTCAATGCTGGGCGTGAGATTTCGGCCTTGCAGGCCACCGGAAAGCTTGAGCGGTCCGTTATGAATACCCTGGATACCGATTTCGGATAATGAGTGCCAAAGCGCCTCATCCCCCAGAGCCTCCAGAACCGAACCGCCCTCGCGGGTGATGATTGACGCCGGATACGCCGTGAACCAGACAGAGGCTATCGCCGAAGCATCCCTGGGACGGGCCTGGGCAAAAGGTCGCTGCCATAACCTGCCCTGCCCGCCATAGGTCTTGGCACGCTGCCGTGCGGTATTGAGCATCGATTGTTCAACCAGCCAGTCCAGGTATTGCTTGTCCGGTGTCGTCATAGGTTCAGTCATCCCCACGTCCATTAGCTCAAAACAGACCGCAGGCGACCTGTCCCGAATTCACTACCTATGGGTATGAGCGCCAGCGATGGAAAACGTTGCATCCGGTTTTACGTGGCCATGCGTTGAACCGGAGCAAGAGACGGCTTTTTCAGGGTCTGCAGCACCGCATTGGACGCATTGGACAGCAGCGATGTGGGCCGTGCGACGACGCTGATATGGCGCATGATCATCGACGGCAGCGCAACGAGCTCAAGATCCCTGAAACGACCGGCCAGCAAGGCGCTGGGCAGGATCGAGATGCAGTGCCCCTTGGCGATCAGGTCCAGCAGCGTTTGCACGCAACTGAGTTCGCCGCGATGGCTGAGGCGTAACTGGGCGGATGCCAATTGGTTGTGCAGCCGCTCCAGACCTGGATGCCGCCAGGCGACATAGCGCACGGTTTGGGAAAGCTCGGTGAAACTGCGCATGGAAGGCTGCCGACTCTTGGCACACGCCAGCACGTAATGGTCGGACCAGTGATGGTGCTCGATATAGTGCTCGCTCAGCACGGTGCTGGGCAGAATCAGGATATCGGCCAGTTCTTTTCTCAAGGGGTCCAGGGAAGGGTTCTGCTCGTTGCTGTGTACAACGCTCAAATGGATATCGGGGTAAATCCGTGCCAGGAAATCCAGGGATGTATCCAGGCTCGTTTCGAGAATGTGGGTGAAATAGTGAATCGTTACGGTACCGCTGGCCTCATTTTTTTTAGTTGTTCAAGCGTCGCGACGATGCTTCCAAGAGTCTGGGTAATGACTTTTCCTTCCGGGGTCAGGGTGCAGCCGGTACGGCTGCGGATGAACAGGCGTTTTTCGAAAAAATCCTCAACCTCCTTGATGGCGTAACTGATATTGGACTGACTACAACCCAGAATGGCCGCAGCCTCCGAGAAAGAACCATGCAATGCAACGGCTTGAACGACTTTGAAGAAATGGGTTTTCATATTTCCTGCACTCTGGACGTGGCGAAATGGGCGCGGGCCTGCAATTGAGCAGGTTGGTGAAGGGAATACAAGAAGCCCCGCAAACGCAATCCCGCTGGCTGCCACAAGGCAGCACAGAAGGATGTGTCAGACGGGGTAAAGCGACCGCTGCATTTTTCGAGAAAGGCTTCTGAAAAAACAGAAAAAAGACGGGATGGCGGAATGACTCAGTCGTTTTCGGTCCAGTCGAAGTCTAGTTGCAGAGCAGTACGTTCCGCCAGTTCGCGGCTGTGCAGACGTTCAACCAGGTGCAGGCTCATGTCGATACCGGCGGAAATGCCCGCCGAAGTCACGAAAGCTCCTTCGTCGACCCAGCGCAGGGTGCTCAGGACGTCGATGGAGGGGAACATTTCCTTGAGGTCGGCGATGTCTTCCCAGTGGGTGGTGACCTGCTTGCCCGCCAGCTTGCCGGTCTTGGCCAGCATGAAGGCACCGGTGCAGACGGCGGCAACCACACGACCGGGCACGGACTGGTCGCTGATCCAGTGGATGACATCAGGCTTTTCCAGTTCGGCATTTACTACGCCGCCCGGTACGATCAGGCAATCCATGGCGGGATGATCGTGAATCGAATAGTCCGGGTCAACCTTCAGGCCAGCCCTGGCGCGAACCGAAGCAATGCTTCGGCCGATGGTGAAGACGTTGAACAATGGCCGTTCGTCGCGGCTTTTGCGTGCGTGCATGCGTGTTGCGGTAGTGAACACTTCATAGGGCCCTGCGAAGTCAAGGACTTCGACGTCGTCATAGACGTAGATACCGATATTGAGTGACATGAAGGGGCTCCAGAGTACTTGGTGACAGCCGTCAGATTACCCAGTAGCATCACACCGAACTACTGTCGGTAATGCCAATATCCGGTAACATCGCGCCATGAAAAATCATCTCGTCGTTGCCCTCATCTATAACCAGCTCTGCACCTTCGAATTTGGCTGCACGGTGGAAGTCTTCGCCCTGAAACGGCCTGAGCTGGGCGTCAACTGGTATGAGTTCGCAACCTTTCCAGTGGATGATGGCCCGATCACGGCCGCTGGCGGCATTACCATCGTGCCGACGCCCGGTGACGTGCTGCTGGAAAACGCCGACACCATCATCGTTCCCGGCTGGCGCGGAGTGGAATCTGCCATCCCGCAACGACTTATCGAGCAGCTTCAGGCAGCCCATGCTCGCGGGGCGCGCATCTGCTCGATCTGCACCGGTGCCTTTGTGCTGGCGGCAGCAGGCTTGCTTGACGGGCACAAGGTGACTACTCACTGGCGTTACACCGACCTGCTGGCAACCATGTATCCAGGCCTGACCATCCAGCCCAACGAGTTGTATGTCGATCAGGGCAGTATCGTCACCGCTGCCGGCTCCGCTGCTGGCCTGGACATGATGCTGCATCTGGTGCGCAACGATCACGGCTCACGGGTCGCAAACATGGTGGCGCAACGCATGGTGATCCCGCCCCATCGCGAAGGCGGACAATCGCAATACGCTTCACGGCAACTGGTGGCAGCCGTCGACGGGCCGATCTCGAACCTGATGGACTGGATCCGCAGCGACTTGCAGCGCCCGCACACCATCAAGGAAATGGCATCCCGCGCTGCCGTCAGCACTCGCACCCTGCACCGCAGCTTCATGGAAAGCACCGGGCTGACGCCTTATGACTGGCTGTTGGGTGAACGCATCGCCTACGCCAAGGAATTGCTGGAATCCTCGCGAATTCGCCTCAATGAGGTGGTAGACAGAGCAGGCTTTGGCTCGGAAGAGTCCTTCCGCCGACATTTCCGCAATCTGGTGGGTATCAGCCCCAGCAGCTACCGCAAGCAGTTTGCCAGGGCCTGATACTGGCCCATTCTAACCGTAGATCGCATCGACCAGCCCATCGGCAAACGCCCCCCAGGCTCCGGCCACGGCAGTATTGGTCAGGGCGACCATGCTGATCCGGGCTTGCGGATCAACCCAGTAATGGCAGCCATACAAACCACACCACGACCAGGTGCCGGCACCCTGGGGATGCCGGGCCAGTTCAGGATCGGTCAGGACCACCGGACCCAGCCCGAACTTCCAGCCTGCTCCCCTGCCCGCCAGCCCGACATCACCAATGGCATTGCCCAACAGGCTGGCGGTACTGGCAGCGCTCAGGACCGGTGAACCACCCAGCCGCAAGCACTCCAGCAGACGCAGATAATCATCGGCCGAACCCAGCATCCCCGCGCCCCCCGAAGCATAGGCCTCTGGCTCATAAGCCCGGCTCGACGACAGCCAGGCATGACCGCTGTCGAGCACCAGCCGATCATGACTGCCTACCCGCTGCGGGCCATAAACCCCGTCCTTGTAGGCGCTGGCCAGCAATTGACCATTCTCCGGACTGAACCCCGTCGCGCTCATGCCCAAGGGTTCCGTCACCCAACGGGCGACCGCCTGGGGCAGTGCAAGGCCGGTAGCCTGCTCGATAACCGCGCCCACCACATCCGTGGCCAGCGAATACCCCCAAGCGGTGCCCGGCTCGAACAACAAAGGCACGCTGGCCAGACGTTGCAGGTTCTGCTGCAAGTCCATGGCGACAAGATCCAGCCCGTCCGATACACCGGCCAAGGCATAGGCATTCCCCGGCGGTTGCTCGAAGCCATAACTCAAGCCAGCGGTGTGGGACAGCAAATGCCGCAAGGTGATAACCGGCTCGCGACCATCCGCCAGTTGCGGGCGAAAGTCCTTGAGCCAGGCTGTCACCGGAGCCTCCAGTGACAGGACTCCCAACTCACACAGGCGCAGGGCCGTCACCGAGGTCAGCAACTTGGTCAGCGAGGCCAGACGAAACCGCGTATCGCGCTGCACCGCTATCCGGCTTTCACGATCCGCCCAGCCGCGGCCGGATGCATAGCGAATCTCGCCTTCCTGCGCCACCAGCAGGACGCCGCCGACAATCGAGCCCTGATCGACAACCCCATGCCAGACTTCGGCCAGACGCTCGATAACCCGCGCATCGATAGACGGCATAGGCTACAGCCCTCTGACCGCGTGGCTGAATATCTGCGAATAAACCTGCGCCGAATGGCGGATCGGATTGGTATGGGAGCAACCGTCGGCAAAGGCCATACGCCCTACCAGCTCCGCATCCCGCTCATCGATGCCAATGGCTCCCAGTGTGTGGGGAATTCCGATCTGTTCGCGCAGTTGCAACAGCCACTCCATGACCCCTTTGAAACCCGGAACGGGCAAACGCAGGTAAACCGCCAGGTCATCCATTTGCGTGGTCAGGGCCGACTCGTTGGCTTGCAGCACATAGGGCAACAAAATGGCATTGAGCAAACCGTGGTGCAAGTCATACAAGGCACCCAGGCTCTGGGCGATGGCATGCACGCCGCCCAGCCCGCGCTGAAAGGCGGCTGCGCCCAGGCTTGAGGCCACCAGCATGTGCTGGCGGGACTCAAGATCCTGACCATCCGCCACGACTCTGGGCAAGTGGACCTTGATCAGTTGCATGCCCTTGACCGCCACCGCCTCGGCCATCGGGTGATAGACCGGCGAACAATAGGCTTCCATGCAGTGAGTCAGGGCATCGGCGCCAGTGGCGGCGGTCAGGTGCGTGGGCAGCTCCAGGGTCAGGTTGGCATCCAGAATGGCAATGCGCGGCATCATGCGCAGATGCAGAATGGTGCGCTTGACCCGCGCCTCCTCGTCAGTAATCACCGACGCCCGTCCGACTTCTGAACCCGTACCTGCCGTCGTGGGCAAGGCAATCACCGGCGCAATCCCCAGCGGATCGGCCCGCAAGTGGTTCTGGCCGATATCCTCGAAATCCCAGAGCGGGCGCGTCTGGCCCGACATCAGCGCCACGGCCTTTCCCGCATCCAGCGCCGAGCCGCCGCCAAAGGCGATGACGCCGTCATGACCACCGGATTTATAAGCCTCTAGCCCATTGGCAACATTGTCGCCGGTGGGGTTGCCCTTGACCCGATCGAACAGGCCGCAATGCCCCAGCGCTTCGCGGCAATCGGCCATGGCGCTGTGGATCATGTCGGTGCCGCCCAGAAACGTGTCGGTAATCAGCAAAGGGCGTTTGATCCCTGTGGCACGACAGGCATCGGCCAACTCTCTGACACGCCCCGCTCCCACCCGAATCGAAGTGGGATAGTTCCAGTCGTTAGTGTGCATAGGTCTATTCCTTATTGAGGCGATAGTTGCTTCAGCCGATAAAACCGGCAGGCAATAAACCAATCAGCAGTCGCAGACCGAAAACGATCATGAACAGCCCGGTAATGATGTCGATGGTCTTCTTCATGCGCTGATAACGCGCTTGAACAGCCGGAATGGAAAACAGCGTCGCCAACAGAACAAACCAGGAAATGGCCAGGATCGCGATGATCGAAACCCCGGCAGTACGCACCCACATCGGCATGCCCGGCGTAGTGACCGTGGTAAATACACTGGTATAGAAAGCCAGTGCCTTGGGATTGGTCATATTGGTCAGCAGGCCAAAGCGATAAGCACGGCCCAGGCTGCCAATGCCCAAGGCCTGGATATCACGTGGCTTGGGCTGGCTGCCGGCGCTGCGCAAACTTTTACTGCCGAGCCAGGTCAGGTAAGTACCACCGAGCAATTGCAGAGCCGGTTGAAGCCAGGGCAATTGTTGAAAGATCAGCCCAAGACTAGTGGCCGCCAACAATGCCCAGATAATGCTGCCCGATGCCACGCCCAAGCCGGCGCAAATACCTTGCTGTCGGGACTGACTGAATGAAAGTTGGGTAATGACCAGAAAGTTGGGGCCGGGGCTGATAATCAGAACGATGAAAGCACCGGCGAGCGCGGTCAATAAAGTGATCTCGTACATGAAGAGTTATCCTTGTCGATTCAATAAATAATGTGGCGGGTGACAGTTGAGGCTTTAACGCCCAATTCACTCATGCAGGACTCGACAGCCAGTCGCGCTTCAATAAGCGCTCGGCAGCTCGGGTCCGGCGTGGGAACGTAATGGTTGTAGAAGGTGCAGCCCTCGACAGCAGGCCCCAGCACCCAGAGCCTTTGCTGCGCAGAACAATCGGCGCTCAAGGCACGACCGACGCTGTCCGTCTCGATGCCGTCGGCGGGATAGGCATGGGCAGCGCGAACCAGCCCCTGACGCTGCAAATCGCCGATCAAGCCCTGAGGGTTGCGGGACAGGCCGCTATGGGGGACCCGGGCATTGATGACCCTGCCGAAATCAGAACAGCCTGCCTTCTCCATCGGCGGCAATACCTGGACCACACCGGCATCCATCAAGGCCAGCAGGTCTTCGTAACGCTCTTTTTGCGGGCCGCCGACCAGCCGGTTTGAAAGCCCGGCCCAGGTGCCATAGAACTCAAGGGTCGAGGCTGGCGTCAGCCCGTTGCGGTCCACCAGCATTCGTAGCAGGTCACGATAATCGCGCCAGACTTCCAGCGCCTGCTTGACCGGGCTTTGCGCCGCACCTCGACGGCTGAGCGCCAGGTCATGCTCGATCCAGTCGCGATACCACTGGCTGTAATCGTCGGCCTGCCCCGCCCAGCGTCGGGTTGGCAGCCATTGCTCAGGCTCGAATTCGCCCCACTCTCCGGCCAGACGAGCGAATAGCCTGTCCCGAACCTGAGGCTCATCCGCGTCCCGCAGCCGTTGCTGGAAAGACGCAAGTTGCTCGGGGGCTTCGAGCCGAACTCTTGCCTGATAGAACACCCCGCGCATTTCGTCTTCGATCAGCGGCAGGATGTCCCGCTGGAAATCCAGTTGCCCGGTCGCGCTCTGTTGCCGCAAGGTTTCGATGGCCTGGGCCGTGAAAAACAGCCTGGGCAATGTCGCACCGCTGGCCGGGCTCCATTGCGGTCGGGCATGGAACGCCAGCCCCGAACGGGAAAACAGGTAGATCTGCGGCTCGCGCCCTGATGGCAGATAACGCCAGCCAGCAAAGCCCGCGTCACGCTCGTAGCGCCCGCCTCGTCCCTGAGTCAAAGCCGCCACGGTGTCCATGGCAGTCAGCCCCAGACCTTCGATGGCAACGCGTTCACCTGTTGCCTGTTCTGCGCACATTTCAGGCACATGCCCGCTGGTGAGAAAAACCGCCTCGGTCGTGAACGGTCGGCCATTGGCGGTCTGCAAGCGAAAGCCCGGCGCATCCGGCAATGGCTGACAAGCGATCACCTCTTGCGCACAATGCCGCACCTGAACATGGGCCGGGCACTGTTCCAGCAGGAACCGATAGCTGTCCTGAAGATAGCGACCCAGCAACTTGCGCGGCACGAAATCCCCAAACTCGATGGGCCGGGCATGCTCGTCGTCACTGATGTGGCCACGTTCATCCAGACGCACGCCATGGGCTGTACACCATTGCAGGAATGTCATGCCCGCTGGCTCACAAACGGGAAAGGCACTGGAAAACGCCGAAAGCTGCCCGGCCATGGTGTTGAGCATCAGGTAGTCCGGCTGCTCGGCCAGGTGCAGGCCGCTGCCGGGCGCTTGCGGGTCGAACACTTCGATCAGCCAGTGTTGCTCCCGGTCATGGCGAGCCGTGCCAATCAGTTGCTCGAGAATGCTCAGCCCTCTGGAGCCCATACCGATAATGGCGATCTTGCGTGTCTCAGGCTCGGCAACAGGAACGGAATCATCAACAAAACGCTCGATGGAAAGAGTCTGCATGACCGTCACCACCGATTCGATTCAAAGAAGAATCGGGGTACAGACAATGCCGTGCAGTCGGTGATCGCCTGCTGATACACCCGCTGCCCCACGGCCAGATCCAGCACACCAAGCCCGAACGGCGAAAAGATCGTCGCCCGGTCCGGCTTCAGATCGATCTGGCCCAGCATCAGTTGCGCCAGAGTACCGGTGATAAACGAGCGATCCTGATACTGCTGCACCGCAAGATCCGGCGAAGTCTGGGCCTTGAGACAGTGCTCCACGTCATCGAGGATGTTGTTGGCGCTGGCAATGACCTTTGGCCCCAGGTCACGCAACGAGATATTGAGGATGACCTGCTCGGGACGGAACGGATAATCGTCCACATAAGGGCTCGGTGCCGTTGTCGCAAACACCACCACATCGGCCTGCAGGCTGCTTTCCAGATCCGCAGGGTGGCTGGTCAGTTGATGACGGCTTGAAGCGTGTTCAATCAAGGCCAGTGCCGATTCCACATGTTTGTCGAACACGCTGACTTCATCCATCGCCCAGCCATCGCTGACGAACATGTCCAGAATCGTGCGGGCAATGAACCCTGCGCCGATAAAGGCAATTCGCCGGACGCTGCGTTGCTGCCGGTTCAACCAGCGCGCCCCCAGAACGGCCGAAGCCGCTGTCCGCATGGCGCTGATGCGCGAAGCTTCAAGACACGCGAAGGCGTAGCCGGTCAGCGGATCGTTAAGGATCAGCACCGCCGAGGCACGCTGCAAGCCCGTGTCGATATTGCCGGGAAAGCTGGAAATCCACTTGATGCCACTGACCGGCTGCTCACCCGACAGGCTGGCCGGCAAGGCGATGATGCGATTGGCCGGTGCCTGGGGAAAGCGCAGAAAGTAACTGTCAGGATTGATGGAGCGCCCCGCTTCATGCTCCAGATACGCCCGTTGCACATCGTCGATGCAGGCCTGCGGATCGTCCGCCAGAATCCGTGCCACCGCTTCGCCATCCACCACATGAAACGGCGTCTGGCGCAGGCGTTCGGCGGCCAGATAAGTGGTCCACTCGGGTACGATCGGCATGTCCGCCAGGGTCAGGCTTAGCACTTCGCTGCCAAAACGCTGCTCGACCCATTGATCGTCGTAGATCGTGTCCAGATAGCGCTCGCCCCAGTCCGGCGACAGCGCCACCACCACCGAGCCCGGCTCGATGCGTTCGCGCCAGGCATGCACGGCCGCTATCACCGTGGCGGTCGAACCACCGACCAGCA
Organism: Pseudomonas cichorii; assembly: GCF_019719005.1. Lineage (GTDB taxonomy): Bacteria > Pseudomonadota > Gammaproteobacteria > Pseudomonadales > Pseudomonadaceae > Aquipseudomonas > Aquipseudomonas cichorii_E. Next base: position 320,156 of record NZ_JAIGPJ010000002.1, on the reverse strand, counting down.
AGCCTTTGCTGCGGGCCAATACCCGGCACATGGCAACGGTGCGCGATTCGGGCACCATTTCCAGGGCATGAATGCCTTCGGCGTTGAAAATCGGCGGTCGCTGGCTGGTGCCCAGCCCCGGAATGAAACGCCGACTGGCGGGTGTGTTGAAAGTCACCGAGCCGACACTGTCCACGGCAATGATCTTGGTCGTGGGGTGATGACGCTGGAAATACTGCACGCAGCCCATCAGGGTGCCGGTGGTGCCAGCCCCCACGAACAGGTAATCCACATGCCCGAAATGTCGGCCGATGGAACGCGCCGTCGTGCGGGCATGGGCTCGGGGGTTGGCCGCATTTTCATACTGGTTGAGCCAGACATAGCGCGCATCGCTGTTGACCTTGTCGCGGATCAGGGCAATCCGCGTGCCCAGAAAGCCACCATTGGCGTCCGGTGTATCGACCTGAATCACCTCGGCGCCATAAGTGCGCATCATGCGGATGTTGTGGTTGGAACTGTTGGGGTCTACCACACAGGTGAACCTGATGGAGCGCTCGGCACAGATCATCGCCAGGGCCACACCCAGGTTGCCGGACGAAGACTCGATCAGAATGGTGTCCGGGCCGATCAGGCCGCGGGCCTGAAGATCATCTACCAGGCCCACGGCGGTCTTGAGTTTGATGGAGCCTGCCGGGTTGAGCGATTCCATTTTCAGGAAAAAATCTTGCCCCAGACCTGCGACCTTGAGAAAGGTCTGGTCGTGAACGATATCGCAGATATTGTCGTACATGAGGATCACTTCACTGTGTCAGGAGCGGGGCATCGGCCAGGGAGTCGAGGGTTTGTCCAAGGGCATTGGCGATGCGCTCGGCGCGCAACGCCATCAAGGAAAACGACTGGCTGTCACTGATGCCGTGGGTACGCTCGGAAAGCCCGTTGACCCACACGCTCACGTCGCACTCGCCCTGAGTGGCGACGTTGTAATCCCTGTCGATGACCAGCCCACCGTCCACATCAGCCTTGAGCCAGGGCTGCAAGTTGCTCAGCAACGGCGGGATCAGATACTGCTGGTAGCCCGTGCCCAGCACGATCACGTCCACTTCCAGCACTTCGGTGCGCTGGCTGAAGGTGTCGGTCAATGCCACGCGATAGCCCTGGTCGATCTTTTCCACCTGGGAAATGACCCGGTAGCCATAGGTCTGCAGACGCTTGCGACCGACAATGGTGTCTTCATAGATCATCGAGAACAGTTTCTGGCTCTCATCCGGATCGATACCGGCGTAGTTGGTCGACCGGCTCCAGTCGAGAAAACGGTGGCGTGCAGCAGGGCTCAAGTCATGGAAATAGTCCACATGATCCGGGGCAAAAACCCGGTTGGGGAACTGGCCCAGCTGGGTCAGTTTGAAGCCTGCGGAGCGATGGACCGAATGCACCTCAAGGCTGCTGTCGCGACCGGTCAGTTCCAGCACTGACTCACTGGCGCTTTGCCCGGAACCCAGCACCAGCCAGCGCTTGGGCAGCCTGTCGCCAAAGGCTTTCAGGCGGGTGAGAAACTGCGAGGTATGGAACAGCGTCGGGCCAAGCAGCGCCTGGAACTCCACCGGAACTCTTGGCGCACTGCCGCTGGAGAGCACGATATTGCGCGTGTTAAAGCTGGCATCCGGCGTCTTGACCTGCACCTCGCACAAACGACCGTCACGAATGACCGGCAGGATTTCAGTGACGGGCGCATTGAAGCGGGTGTAGCTGTCGACTTGCCGGGAAACCCAGGCGAGATAGTCCGACCATTCATGGCGGCTGGCCGGGCGACCCAGCAGACCGAAGTCGAACATGCGGCCCTGGCTTTTCAGGTACATGGCGAATGAAAAGCGGCTGCGGGGATTGCGCGGCGTTACCAGATCGCGAAAGACATGGTGATTGATATCGGTCCCGGCCAGCAGAAGTTCGCGATGCCATTGAGTATCCGGCGCGGCTTCAAGATAACGGACTGTCAGGTTCGCCAGCGGGTCATCCACTTCCCGTGCATCTTCAAACACACAGGAAAGTGCAATACCAGCAGGCCCGAAACCAATACAGACCGCATCGGTATTAAACGTGTGTGGTGCTAAGTTACCCATTAAATAACCATCCTTAGAACTGGAGTAAATGGCAGTAAGCAGATAGACGTGTTGCGTTATTCGGTAACGGGAGCGAGCCCTCCCTCGCCCAGTTTCCAGACACTGTTGAACGCACCCCGGCATTCGCCCCGGTCGAAACTGACAAGGCCCAGCGGCGTGTTGAAAATGGTGTTGCTCAAGGCGGCCGACAGTTCGGCTTTGCGCAAGGTGCTGTTGGCCAATACCCCAAGCACGTAAAACATCAGCAGGCTTTCGCGGTAATAGGTTTGCGGCATTGCACCGTACAGTTGCTGATGAAAGTCCATTGCCTGACCCGAAGAGCTTTCCGGCTCTTCAGCCAGGCCGGCTACACCGAAACCGATGACATAGGTGTCGCGGTCATCAGCCTGCGCATTGCCCAGATAAGGCGATGCGGCGTCGTCGGTGAGCACCAGAGGTCGCGTACTGCCCGACTGGCGTCGTGCAAGCCAGTGCTCGCGACTGGCCTGCAAGCGTCCGGCGAAGACTTCCACCTGGGCCTGATCGGGCTCGAGAACCTGGCGCAGCCCAGCCTGTCTGGCTGCAACGGCGATGGCACTGGCCAATGCCTCGCCGTGGGCGCTGTCGTCGGCATCGATATGCAGAACCTGCCAGTCTCGGGTTTTCAGCCAGGCCAGCAGATCACTGGCCAGTTGCCGATCCGACGGGCAAAAGCGAAAGACGTTGGGATGTTCCAGAGTCAGGCAGTCAATGGTCGCGGCAGGCGTCAACAAGGGGATTCCCGCCTGCTGATAGAGTGGCGCGGCACTCAGCGCGGCATCGGAAGAGAAATGCCCGACCACCAGATCGACCTCCCAGTCGATCATTTGTCGCGCAACCTCGGCCCCCCGTGCGGCATTGGCGCCATCATCGAGAAAACGCCACTCCACCCGGTCCAGCCCGGCAATGAAGTTGCGGGCTACAGCCAGCGCCCGCAGAAAGGTTCGTGCATGAGGCGTGTCATTGGGGTCGAACAACGCACTCACGCCAACCCGCAGAGCTCGGGGCCTCTGTACTGAGATCATGGCTGCACGCTCGAGTCGGCGGAGTCATTGCGGGCGCGGGCTGGCGACAGGGCCGACCAGTCACCGCTCAACGCCTGCCCCGCCAGATGGCTGCGCAACTGATCGAAAGCTATCTGCGCAATCGCTGGCGCAAACTTGAAACCAAGCCCGGACATCCCGGTGGCCATGTAAATCGGGCTGTGCTCACCGCAAAACCCAACCAGCGGCCTGCCATCCGGGCTGTAGCTGTCAAAGCCCGGCAGTACATCCAGCACGCTGATCAGGCCGGTGGAGGCCGACAGTTGCTGCACCCGCTGGCTGGCGTCCAGAGCATGACGCTCATCAGGCAGGGCCAGGCTTTCAGGCCAGGCACCCGCCTCTCGCAGGCCACAGCCGGTCTGGACGATATTACGGGTCAGGGGAATGCCGTAAGCCTGGGTGACGGCATCGATCACCGGCATCAACCAGGTGCTTTCGGTCATCACTCGTGCCAGAGGGATCGAGCGGGTTTCAAGTCCGAAGTCCATGCCTGGCAGCAGATCCGGACTCCAGGCTCCAGCGGCAATCACCACCGCCCGGCAGCGCAAGGTGGCGCTGCCCAGTTCGATGCGGACGTCATGACTGGAACGGCAGTCGATGGACCTGACTTCACTGTGCTCCAGCAACAACCCGTACTGGCGGACCACATTACTCAACAGGGCCACGGCCTGACGCACATTCCCAACACTGGCACGGGGCTCGAACAGATTGACCCGTGCGTCCTTGTGACAATGGGGATAATGCACGCCATCCAGCTCGTGGGTGCCGACCAGATGCATCGGGTAACGTACCTTGGCGTGTTGGCGGATCGCGCTCCAGATGTTTTCCAGTTGATCCGGCGCGGCGCGATAGATCATGCCGGTGCGGCGCAAGGCGTTGGAGTACGTCGTGGCGAAGATGCCCTCATCCATCAAACCGATGGAATACGCCGCCAGCTCCATCAACAGCGGGTCGGTGTCGTATAGCCGCACCAGCCCGCCGGAATAGCCGCTAGAACCCAGGGCACCGGCAGTGCCCTTGTCGATCAGCGCCACGGAAACACCCGTACTGCTCAGTTTTGCGGCAATGCTGGCACCTACGATGCCAGCGCCGATCACCGCAATTTCATAATCGATGAACATCGAGATGTTCCTGCTCAGATAGAGTATTCAGCGGCCGAGCCGGACATGACCGTGGCGTTGACCCGCGCTTCGGGCAGCTTGAATGCCGTGACGATGTGCGCCGACATCTGCGGGATCAGCGCCTTGCCGATCACCGCCAGGAACGCCGCCAGGTGAATCACCGAGCGTCCTTCGGCAAGGCGCGCAGCAGTGATGGCGATCACATCCAGCAGCACCTGCGCCATGCCTTTCATCGAGAAGTGTTCGGGGTCCGACGCCTTGATCCATTGCAAGCGCAGCGCCTCCAGCAAACCGGCGTCCTGGCCGCAGACGCCGCTCCACCAGCAGTCATCGCAGCGCTGCCCAGCCTCCAGCAAGGCCGGGAAAAACTCGTTGAATACGCGCTGACGCCATTGCAGGAAGTGCTGCAAACGGAAATCGCCTTCGCTTTCTTCAGGCGCGATGCTGGCCAGATACAAGCGAGCACTGTCTGCGCAGGCCTCGCGGGCCAGATCCCCGACCCAGATGGCGTGATTGCGGCTGGTGGACAGGTTCAGGCCGTCGAGTTTGAGAAACTGATTGGGAATGAAACGCTGGTTGACCTTGATGTCATCCATTGCAGAAAGCTGCGCCGGGTAAACGATGGCATGGCTGAATACGCAGTCGAAACCCAGAAAATGCACCAGCGTCCCCTGCCCCGATTGCCAGTACTGGCGGAACAGTTCTGGACGTCCGGCCTGATCCGCATACTCGCGAAAAGCCGCCATGTAACCGGCCAGCCCCATGAACCAGGTATGCACCCGGCAGGAGCCATCGGCCTCAAGATCGAGCCCGCCATCTTCAGGACGCGTCACGCCCCAGTCATGCAGGTTTTCAACGGTGTCGCGCAGCCAGTTATCCAGCGGCTTGCGCCATTTTCGGCTCAGCAACCTGTCGCGCAGAACCGGCTTGAACGCTGCCAGCTTCATAAAGGCACGATGGGTGGATTTCCATTGCGACGGCTGCTTGCACAGCTTGCAGTGCAGCTCGGTCATCAACGCAGCATCAGGCGCCTGAGCACAGTTTTCGCACTGGCTGGCGTCGGATTCGGCGCCGCAATAGTTGCAATTGCCCCTGGCAAAGGCTTCATAGCCCCACACTCGACAGTCCGGGCAATACGGCTCCTCGGCATCGCGAAACTCGATGAAGCCGGACTTGCGAACCTTGCCGAACACCTCGCCAACTGCCTGCTCGAACCACGGGTTCCGGTAAGGACGCATCCAGTTGTCGGGCTTGATGTTGATGGCCGCCAGTGACGCCTCGATGCGGTCCGAGTTGCGATTGGCCAGTTCCACCGGATCGACACCCAACTCCATGCCCTTGCGCAACATGTAGGACTGATAGTCGTCCGAGTAGGAAACCAGCACGCAATCATGGCCGCGCTGGCGCTGGACGCGGGTGAATACATCCGCCGCCAGAAACGGCCCGGCAATATGGCCGATGTGCAGGTCACCGTTGGGCGTGGGCGGCGTGATGGTCACAATGAACTTAGCCATTGAGGCACCCCGTCGTCTCGTTGTGTTGCTCGACGAAGGCATTCACGTAGTTCATGTCCCACCAGACCACATAGAAATGAAAGTCCTCATCGGAATCGTTGATGACGTAGTGATTGGTATGTTTGGGGATTGCCGCAATGTCACCCACGGCAAATTCCATTTCCCGCTCCCCTACGACCAGCCTGGAACGCCCCTTGATGGCGATGAAGATTTCCTGATCGATCTGGGTGTGGGCTTCACTGCGGGTGCCGGGACGTACTACGCACCAACCGCCGGCGAATGGCATCGGATAACCATCCCATGGCAGCAAACGGCTGCCATCAAGCCCGTATTCATTGACCAGGGCGTCGAAGTTGGTTTTACGGTGAATATCGAACTTTTCCATGCTCAAACCCGTGCGTTGTAGAGGGACAAAGCATGGATTTGGTGAAAATCGTTGGCTATCGGATCGCCTGATAAGTCAGGCGTGCAGAATCGATTTTCTGGATGGCTGTATATAAGGCTTTCAAATGATCTGAAACCCGTTTTTCCGAGAAATATTTCTTACAACCAGTCGAGAACTTAATTCAAAGCATTTCATTTCAAACAAAAAACAGCGGCATGGCAGACGCTACAAGGCATTGGCGCGCAAGGGGCTAACAATGATAATCACTATCATTGTTGCTGATAATTGAATGCATCAAAGCAGTGTTACCGTTGCCGGCGATGAAACGAACATGTGGATAGCCTGCGAAACCGCATCGCAGGCCTGAATACTTGCTCCACTTCATCAGTCCTTTGGTTAGATCTTTTTAAGCCATCACACGTGAGTGCGATGGCTTTTTTTTTGATTTGAAGTCTGCACCCGTGACTTAGGGCAATCGGCAGTAACAACTTTCAACTTGATGAATGTCCCGTTTGCGCTAGTTTTTTGAACGTTTTCTTACGGCAAAAACAGGCATTCTGATGTACACCCCCGCAGTTTCTCTTCGCAGCACCGAATCCGGTGCCGAATTCTGGCTCCTTGCAAATCAGGTCAGCAAACGCAGCGAAAGCGAACGTCTGAGCAATATCCATTCAGGCTTTGCACCCGGCTGGATACGCTCGGTTCGCGAGGCATTCAGGCTCAGTAATGAACACCTTGAAGAATTGCTCAATGCCTCGACTTCCACCCTGGAACGGCGTCAACGCCAACAACAGCCGCTGGACCGGATCGCCTCAGAGCGCCTTGACCGGATCGCCATGATTGCCACCCAGGCCATGGACATATTCGAGACACCCGAACGCGCCAGCCAGTGGATGCTGACCGCCAATGCAGCATTGGGTGATCAGCATCCACTGCGTTTGTGTGAGACAGAGATCGGTGCCCAGCAAGTACGCCGCGCCCTCGCGGCTCTCGCCTATGGCGGTGTTGTCTGATGCACGCCTGGAGAATCACCACGGCACCGTTCGCTACAGACCTGAGCGGCCAGGGTGCAGCGCTGTTTGGCGGGCGCTGGAATCACCCGGAGCACAAAGCCCTGTATTTCGGCATGACCGCAGCAATCTGCGCGCTGGAAGCGGTTATCCATTGCACCGAAGTGCCACGCATCGCACTGAAACTCGTGCGCGTGAAGCTGCCGGACGAGCCGCAGCTTTACTGCGAACCCGACCTGCAAGAACTTGGCGAGGCATGGGCCAGCAATCCTGCCGATATCCAGAGTATGGATTTCGGTACGGCCTGGCTCAGGCGTGGTCAGCAGCTAGGGCTGATCGTACCGTCCTCGGCCCTGCCTCAGGCCCGCAACATCATGCTCAATCCGCTGCATCCGGCAGCGCAGCGGATCGAGATTATGGAGGTCACGGACTTCACTCTTAATCAGCGGTTGATATCCACCACCACTCTTCCCCTCACCTGACCGGCAATCAGTTGTGGCGCTATGTCGATGACTTCGCTCAATCCGATTTCACGGCTGATCAGCGTTAACAGCGAAACATCCAGATCAGTGGCCAGCCGCCCCCAGGCTTCCAGGCGGTCGACTCGCGGGCGATTGACGCTGTCGATCCCGGCCAGGGTTACGCCGCGCAGGATGAACGGCGCGACCGATCCCGGAAACTCCATGCCCTGGGCCAGACCGCAGGCTGCAACTATGCCGCGATAGCGAATGCCGGCACAGACATTGGCCAGCGTGTGGCTGCCGACCGAATCGATGGCTGCCGCCCACTGCTCTTTGGCCAGCGGGCGACCGGGTTCGGACAAGGTGGCTCGATCAATGATCTGCGCAGCGCCCAGTTGCTTCAGGTACTCACTTTCCGCAGCACGCCCCGTCGAAGCCACCACCCGGTAACCGAGCCTTGCCAGAATGGCCACCGCAAAGCTGCCCACGCCACCGTTGGCACCGGTTACCAGCACGTCACCACTGTCCGGCGTCAAGCCATGTTTCTGCAAGGCAATCACCGCCAGCATCGCGGTATAACCCGCCGTGCCGATGGCCATGGCCTGGGCGGGTGTGAACGCTTCGGGCAGCGGAATCAGCCACTGGCTCTTGAGCCGAGCCTTGGCAGCCAGACCACCCCAATGTGCTTCGCCCACGCCCCAGCCATTGAGCAGGACCTGATCGCCCACCTTGAATTCCGGCGACTCGCTGCTTTCGACCGTTCCCGCCAGATCGATCCCCGGCACCATGGGAAAACTGCGCACCACCGGGCTGGAACCGGTGATAGCCAGGGCATCCTTGTAGTTGAGCGTGCTGCTGGACACCTGCACCGTGACATCGCCCGGCGGCAGCGAGGCTTCATCGATATCGGCCAGGCTGGCGCGGTATCCCTGCTCGTCCTTGTTGATCAAAATGCCTTTGAACATATGCACCTCCAATTTAGACCGATCGTCTTTAAATAGGCCCGAGCAATCATTGCGGCAAGCCGCGAAGAAAGCCCGCAATAAAGATATTCAAGGGTTTGTCGCTTTTGACCAGCCGAGCACGCAGCACCGCGCCTTCCCAGCCGATCCAGAAAAAAGCTGCCAGCTCATTGCAATCCGCATCCCTGGCCAGCTCGCCAGCCTGCTGGGCTGCTTTCAGACAATGGGCGAGTCTGGCCTGCCAACCCTGAAGAATATCTTCAAGCTGAACGCGAAAAGACTCAGGTAAAACACTGATTTCCTGACCTAAATTGCCCACCATGCAACCGCGTCGATAATCATGGCGCGCCATGCCATGCTTGGCGCTCTGCACGAAACCCACCAGCCGCTCCAGCGGCGACAGGGACTCATCCAGCAACCAGCGATCCAGGCGGCGGGCAAAGTAACTGGCGTAACTATCCAGTACCGCACGGCCAAAGACTTCCTTGCTGGCAAAATAGTGATAGAAGGAGCCTTTGGGCACACCCACTTCCTTGAGGATGTAATCGATGCCCGTGGCCATGTAGCCCTGCTCGGTCAGGACCTCAAGGCCTCGGCGAATCAGGGCTTCGCGGGTTTCCAGGTTCTCACGGTCCACCTTGGGTGGGCGACCGGGGCGTCTGGGCTTATCGGATAATGTCGTCATGGCGGCAATATTAGACCGACCGTCTCTAAAGTCAAATCCATGTGAGCCACCATCCGCCTGAAGGGTTGCCAAAGGCGATGGCTGCGCGCTCAATAGCAGTTTTACTGCCTTCGATATGGAGCCCCTGGCATGAGTTCATGGCCTGACAACCGCATCCTTGATCTGCTCTCCATCACCCTGCCCATCCTGCAAGCGCCTATGGCCGGAGCCACGGGATCGGCCATGGCGATTGCCGTCGGGAATGCTGGCGGACTGGCATCGCTGCCCTGTGCCATGCTGAGCCCGGAGCAGATCCGCGAAGAAGTGGCGCTGATCCGCCAATACAGCCAGGCACCGCTGAACCTGAACTTCTTCTGCCATACGCCGCCTGCTGCCGATTCTGAGCGGGACGCACGCTGGAAAGAAGCGCTACAGCCTTACTATCAGGAACTGGGTGCCGATTACGATGCACCCACACCGGTTTCGAGCCGGGCACCTTTCGATGCCGATAACTGCGCATTAGTCGAAGCCCTGAAACCTGAAGTGGTGAGCTTCCATTTCGGTCTTCCTGAACGCGCCTTGCAGGACAGAGTCCGGGCGACCGGCGCCAAAATCATTTCTTCGGCCACGACAGTGGAAGAAGCCATATGGCTTGAGCGCAACGGCTGCGACGCGATTATTGCCATGGGCTATGAAGCAGGCGGCCATCGCGGCATGTTCCTCAGCGAGCAACTCCATACCCAGGTCGGTACTTTTGCCCTGATCCCGCAAATTGCCAATGCCGTCAGCGTACCGGTCATTGCTGCGGGCGGTATTGCAGAAGGTCGAAGCGTCGCAGCGGCCTTCATTCTTGGCGCATCGGCGGTGCAAGTGGGCACGGCTTATCTGTTCTGCCCCGAAGCCAAGGTCAGCAAGCCGCATCATCAGGCCTTGCGCAGCGCCACGGACAGCCAGACGGCATTGACCAACATCTTCACGGGTCGCCCGGCACGGGGCATCGTCAACCGGATCATGAGCGAAATCGGCCCCATGAGCCCTCTTGCGCCCGCCTTCCCTCTGGCTGGCGGTGCGTTGATCCCCCTTCGTGCCAAAGCCGAGCCACAGGGTAACGGCGACTTCATGAACCTGTGGGCAGGCCAGGCTGTAGGCATCAAGCATGAGCTGTCGGCAGCCGAACTGACCCGGCAACTGGCTGATAATGCGCTGAAAATACTCTCCGGTAAGTGAAACAGCGCTTCCATGGGAATGCGCCATCGCTATATATTTAAATATATAGCGATGGCTGCCTTTGGCTGTCGCGTCAATTCTCCCCTCAAAATATCCCGGAGCCGTTTCATGCGAGCGTTCCTGCCACGCATCACCCTCAGATCACTGGTTGCAGCCATAGCAGCTCTGGGCATGACCTCCGCCTTTGCCGATGAGGTCCAGGTTGCCGTGGCTGCTAACTTCACGGCGCCGATCCAGGCCATCGCCAAGGACTTCGAGAAAGACACCGGACACAAGCTGGTCGCAGCCTTTGGCTCGACCGGCCAGTTTTACACCCAGATCAAGAACGGAGCGCCTTTCGAGGTGTTCCTGTCTGCCGACGACACCACCCCGGCCAGACTTGAACAGGAAGGCGATACCGTCAAAGGCTCGCGCTTCACCTATGCGATCGGCACCCTGGCGCTGTGGTCGGCCAAAGAGGGTTATGTCGACAGCAAGGGCGACGTGCTCAAGGCCGGTCAGTATCAGCACCTGTCGATCGCCAACCCCAAGACCGCACCTTACGGCCTGGCAGCCACGCAAGTATTGGGCAAGCTGGGACTGATCAATGCGACGAAGGCCAGGATCGTCGAAGGCCAGAACATTACCCAGGCCTATCAGTTCGTGTCCACCGGCAATGCCGAGCTGGGTTTTGTCGCCCTTTCGCAGATCTACAAGGATGGCAAACTCGCCAGCGGCTCGGCCTGGATCATCCCTGCCGAGCTGCATGACCCGATCAAACAGGACGCGGTCATCCTCAACAAAGGCAAGGACAACCCGGCCGCCAAGGCGCTGGTCGAATACCTCAAAGGCCCGCAAGCGGCCAGTGTCATCAAATCCTTCGGGTATCAACTGTAAATGCCGCTGGGGAGTGCCGATATCGCGGCGATCTGGTTGACGCTGAAACTGGCGTCGCTGACCACCGTCATCCTGCTGGTAATCGGCACGCCCATCGCCCTGTGGCTAGCCAGAACCAACTCCTGGCTCAAAGGCCCGGTCGGCGCAGTGGTGGCCTTGCCTCTGGTGCTGCCGCCCACCGTCATCGGCTTTTACCTGTTGATACTGCTGGGGCCTAACGGTTTTGTCGGCCAGTTCACTCAGAGCCTTGGCCTGGGCACCCTGACGTTCAGCTTCACCGGACTGGTGATCGGCTCGGTACTGTACTCGATGCCCTTTGTCGTGCAGCCTTTGCAAAATGCTTTCGCGGCCATCGGCACGCGCCCGCTGGAGGTGGCTGCCACCTTGAGAGCCGGTCCGTGGGACACCTTTTTCCATGTGATCCTGCCGCTGGCCAAACCTGGCTTCATCACCGGCGCCATCTTGGGCTTTGCCCATACCGTGGGCGAGTTCGGCGTGGTGCTGATGATTGGCGGCAATATCCCCGAGAAAACCCGCGTGGTGTCGGTGCAGATATTCGATCACGTCGAGTCGATGGAGTACCTGCAAGCCCACTGGCTGGCGGGTGCCATGCTGGTTTTTTCATTTCTGGTTCTTTTGGCGCTCTATTCAAGCGGCAAGTCCAAAGCAGGTTGGAGTTGATTCATGGCATCGCCCATCGCCGTTCGCCTGCAGATGGCTTTTCCCACCTTCAAAGTGGATGTTGACCTGAACTTGCCGGGCACAGGCGTGACTGCGCTGTTTGGCCCGTCCGGCTCAGGCAAGACCACCTGCCTGCGCTGCATTGCCGGCCTGGAGAAAGCCCAACAAGGTTTTATCCAGGTCAATGGCGAGGTCTGGCAGGACTCGGCCAACGGCATATTCCTTGCGCCGCATAAACGTTCCATCGGCTACGTTTTTCAGGAAGCCAGCCTGTTCCCGCACCTGTCGGTACGCGGCAACCTGGAATTCGGCCTGAACCGCATCCCCAAGAACCAGCGCAGCATCCAGATGCAGCACGCGACGGTCTTGCTGGGCATCGACCACCTGCTTGATCGCCAGCCAGACAAACTCTCCGGCGGCGAACGCCAACGAGTCGGCATTGCCCGCGCCCTGCTCACCAGCCCGCGCCTGATGCTGCTCGACGAACCGCTGGCCGCACTGGATAGCAAGCGCAAAAGCGAAATCCTGCCGTATCTGGAGCGCCTGCATAACGAGCTGGAAATACCCATGCTCTACGTCAGCCACTCCCAGGATGAAGTGGCACGTCTGGCGGATCATCTGGTGCTGCTTGAGGAAGGCGGCGTCCTGGCCTGCGGCCCCATAGAGGAAACCCTCGCCAGACTCGATCTGCCGCTGGCCATGGGCGACGATGCGGGTGTCGTGATTGAAGGCACGGTGAGCGCCTACGACAGTCATTACCAACTGCTGACCATCACCCTGCCCAACAGCGACCTGCGCCTGACCGTTGCTCACACCGAACTGGCAAAGGGCAAGACATTACGGGTCAAGGTGCAGGCACGCGATGTCAGCCTCAACCTGCAGGCCGATGACCAAAGCAGCATTCTCAACCGGTTACCCGTGACCGTGATCAGCGAAGTTGCCGCCGACAATACGGCACATGTGCTGGTGCGGCTCGATGCTGGCTGCACACCGTTGCTGGCGCGTATCACCCGCTATTCCTACGACAACATGAGGCTTTACCCCGGACAGCAACTCTGGGCGCAGATCAAGGCCGTAGCGGTACTGGCATGAAATAATTGGCACCCGCTCGAGCAGGCGTGGTCAGTGTTGTTAACCGACCTGGAAACATGACCATGCCTTCTCCGACCGCCAGTTCATCAGCAGTGCCTGGACTTCATTACGTCGACGATTCTCAGCCAGGGTTCACCCGCAAGATACTGCGAGGCAAGTTCGCCTACTTCGATACCGATGGCCAACGCATTCGCGACGAGGTAGAAATACAGCGCATCAACGCGCTGGTCATTCCACCCGCCTACACCGACGTCTGGATCTGCGCCGACCCGGCCGGACACCTGCAAGCCACGGGTCGCGACGCCCGAGGCCGCAAACAATATCGCTACCATCCGCAATGGCGGGAAATCCGCGATCAGGACAAATACTCGCGCCTGATCGAATTCGGCCATGCGCTGCCCAAGGTCCGCAAACAGATCGAAGCACAACTGGCCCAACCCGGCATCGGTCGCGAAAAAGTCATGGCGACGGTCATTTCCCTGCTGGATGCCACCCTGATACGCATCGGCAACAGCCGCTACGCCAAGGAAAACCGCTCGTACGGCCTGACCACTTTGCGCAACAAACATGTGGAAGTGCATGGCACGCAAATCGTCTTCGAGTTTCGGGGTAAAAGCGGCATAGAACACCGCGTCAGCGTGAGAGACCGACGCCTGGCCACTGTGATCAAGCGCTGCATGGAATTACCGGGGCAAAACCTCTTCCAGTATCTGGACGATAACGGGGAACGCCATACCGTCACTTCTTCAGATATCAACGCCTACCTGCAAGACCTGACCGGGTCCGACTTCACCGCCAAGGACTACCGGACCTGGGCCGCCAGCGCACTGGCACTGGCAACCCTGCGCAAGCTGCACTGGGAGCCGGAAGCCGATGCCAAGAAACACATCGTTGAAATGGTCAAGGCCGTCTCACGACAACTGGGCAACACCCCCGCCATCTGCCGCAAATGCTACATCCACCCCGCAGTGCTGGAGGGTTTCCTGCTGGGCAACCTGGCGAAACTGCCCCGCAGCCGGCAACGCAAAGGCCTCCACCTTGAAGAAGTGGCACTGGCCCACTACCTGCACAGCCTGGCGCAAAGCATGGAAGACGTCGCGACCACGAAGAAATCGTGAGGTAGATGGCAGGTAGATTCCGTAGCCTCATGATTTACAGAGACTTTTTATTTAACGGAAAAAGTAACATCTTGTGCCATCTGAAGGACTTGCACGCTTGCTTCATGGGGACGGGATGTATATATTCCCTGCCTTGGCGCTACCGCCCCGATGGCGAAATTGGTAGACGCAAGGGACTTAAAATCCCTCGTCCTCTGGACGTGCCGGTTCGACCCCGGCTCGGGGCACCATATAAGAATCAAAGGCTTGCGCGGGGTGACTCGGCAGGCCTTTGGTGTTTTTGGGGGGGTACGAAAGTTACGGCACTCCGCAATTGCGGCAAAGCGGATACATCAGCCCGACTTGGTGCCGGGCTTGTCGTTTCAGGCCTTAAGCCAACCGTCTCATGGACAATTCCATCTTAGCCATCAGATCTCGCTGCTCTCTCAACGAAAGCACCAGATGCGCGATGGACCTGCTGGATGACAGATCAGACAAAGGCATACCCGTTACGTACAGCTCGATTTCGCCTGATTCGGCGTTGGTGAGCTTCACCGAAAAGCTGTCGTTCGCCGAAATGACGCATTCGCATTTGCTGGGCAGAAAGGCCGTTTCCAAGACTCGCTGAAGCTCGGGCTTTGAATACATGATTTACTCTCTACTGATCAGATCTTTCCGACAATACTAGACAAGTATTACGCCAGCTTGTTGCCGATCGTCGGCATATTTTCTTGATCCAAGTGGCTTCGGGCGTACTCGATAAGCTCATCTACATGCATTTCTGCACGAGCCAGTCGGGTACTCAGTGAAATACTCGAACCATGAGTAGTGGTTCGTCGATACAGACAGTTTTCTGAAAAAGATGGAAGTGGCCTGGCTTCAACTACATCAGATAGTTGAGGATGCTCGTTCAAAAATGCCAGAAGCCTTGCGCTGGCCCTGTGTAGGGCTTCCTCCATGAGACGGCTGAATCTGCCAGCATTTCTGTTTACGTACCCAACAAAATACTCGCTCTTGTAGCAGTCCGGTGACGCCACATGGCATTCGGCGCAGAGCAGGAAACGATTTTCTACGGTGTCCGCGCCTCCCAGGGAATGCGGAATGATATGCGCAACTTCCTGATATCCCTGATCGCCACAGCACCAACAGATACGCAGCTCTTCATTGTCATCGCACACCGCTTCGAGTGCGTATTCAGAAAAGCCGTACTGTTTGATCCAGTGCGAATTGTCTTGCCAGGCTTTGCGGACAACTTCGCGCCTGATCACTTTTCTTTTTGGTGACAGCCCCATTAGATACACCTGCTCGATCAACTCCGAATAGCTTCATGATCGCAATGAAGTTTCGTCAAAGCCACACTCAGGTTGTGATGAACTGTAGGACCGGATTTATCCGGGAAGGCAGTATCGATGGCGGTAGAACTATCGAGGATGTACAAGTTTCTTGGTACACAAATCATGAGCAGGCCCGACATCCGCCGAACCTGCCAGACAATCTATCTTAAGGACATACGCAGACAGTCGGACCAAACACCGGACCGCTGCATGGGTCTGGGGACGGGCCGAATACCGGGCACGCGGCTTGGGCATTCAGGGAGAAACCACACAGCAGAACTACAGCAAACATCACTTTCTTCATTTGCAACCTCCTGGTCGAATCATCGATAACATTCCATGCTTCCCTCTGCAGCCAAGCTGCAGAGGTGCCGAATATCGCCCATCACATGATGTGTCGCAAGATCTGACCGCCGAACCATTCACAGGCAATCCGATTGAACCAACCCGGCAGCAGACCCTCCACCTTTAAGCAACCATTCGGATGGACAGCCAAGGCTGGGAGGCAGTAATGAAAAAGAACACCGATGCAAAGAAAAAAGCAGTGCCGTCGCCAGACCAGTCAGGCGAAGTCGAGCGCGATAACGATGCACATCGTCCAGACGGTTCTTCCGGAACGGAACAGGATTCAACGGCGCAGAAAACCGCCCGCAATGAAGGCAAGCATTCAAGATGAAGTGACGACGATGCGCTATTCGGTAATGGATGATGAAAAGCAAGCCCGCTTATGAAAGGTCAAATGGATCAACGCAGATGGCGAATCCCGATCCTCTGTACTACCGTGAAAATGCCTGTATGCAGAAGAAAACCTGATCCGGAGCCTTCATGAAAAGAATCATGCTGCTGTTGCTATTTGCCCTTGCGATATCTGGTTGTAGCTATTTTTCATTTCAGGAAGACAATTGCACAGACAACCCACAGATGTCGGGATGCGATGGAGAACATGGTGGCCATAGACGTTAAAACTCGATTCTGAAAACAGGCATTCAAGGAATCATTCAGAGAGCTGCGCGGCCCTGTGCAAGCATGGCCGCCCTCTCATCAGCCTCTTACCGCCTGCCTGCGCTGTCTGCGATCAGTTGCCTTGGAAACCACATACGTCCAACTCAGAAACCCCATACCCGCCACAATGAACACTGCCGGACTGCGCATCAGAACAATCCCACCAATCAGCATACCCAACCCCAACGCACCCACGATCAAGGCAGATAGTGCAAACAGATTCATACAACCCTCCTTTGTCATAAATAAATTGGTCGCACCTTCGGCATTGCCATGCGCATGAGTTTTCAACGGCGAGATAAGTGTGCAGACCGGCTTGGAGGGTGAGTGGGTGTTTGGCGGGGGTGGTTCCATGATTGTGGCCTATCGAATAGCCCTGAGTCTGGCAGACACTTGGCAAGAGCCTCATATAGCTGTAAAAAACGCAACGAAAGTGATTATCACTTACAGTTATCCCAACTCTGGAATCCTAGGACGATAAATGCCCCTGATCACTGAACGCGTAGAACTGGCCCGCAACGGAGCCAACGACAAGGTCATTTGCCGAATGGCATCCGGCTGGGCGGTCATGGGCGACGTGCAGTTTCTACCTGGTTACTGCCTGCTACTCCCCGACCCTGTCGTTCCAAGCCTGAACGATCTGGATGCAGAAGCCAGAACGACATACCTGCTCGACATGGCCCGAATCGGAGATGCGGTGCTGCAGGCAACCGGGGCACTTCGTATGAATTACGAAATTCTGGGCAATTCAGAGCCCGAACTGCATTGCCACATCTTTCCTCGTTACGCCTCGGAACCGGAAAAGCATCGCAGGATGCCTGCATGGTTCTATGACTGGAAAACGGCTACACCCTATGCAGAGGAAGTGCATGGGGAACTGCGGGAGAGGATTGCAGATTTTCTGAATGCGTAGAGTTAATGTGTGTAGACGGGCATGATCTGAATTGTAGATCCAACTCCTGCAACAAGAAGAGCAAAGTAACTACAAGGAGTTCGGTGGAACGCGATTTAAAAATGTGAAGAATGGGTTAGGCATTTCATTCATCAAGGAACAAAAAATGCCTAGCCCTACTATCGTCACGCTGTACCTGTTGCTGACCTATGTCGGTCCAATCCTACTGAACCTGGGCTCTAAAAAGCCCAAGTACATCACAGCATGGCTCGCCATTCACGTCTTGCTCTTTTGCGCCTGGACACTGAACCAGTATTGATCAGCAGACAAAACGCGTCAGACCTAAAAGTTTCTGAACTCCCAAGAAAATCAAAGGCAATAAAAAACCCCGTAGACGTTAATCTACGGGGTTTTCAATAGTGGAGGCCGAGGTCGGAATCGAACCGGCGTAGGCGGATTTGCAATCCGCAGCATAACCATTTTGCTACTCGGCCTCAGACGACTGATGCTTCTACAACCACATCAACCGTTTTGAACTCTTTTGGATCAAGCCTTGGCTTTATCCTCAACCCATTGAATCTTAAGGGTTTTTTCTCGTTCCTGAATCAGGAATGGACGCAATTCTGGACTGGTTGACCGGGCATGTCAAGAACGAGAATGAAATAATTCCATGTACGCCCGGTCAACGAGTCAGGCTTTATTCTTTGCTCAGGTCCACCAGTGGTTCCTTGCGCACTTCGGTTGCCCGGCCGCCCTGGATGGTTTTGATCTGGCCGAGTGCGGTGTCGACTGCGCCTTTGTCTGCCAGCAGGCTGTAGCTGATCTGGAACTGGCGCTGTTCTTTCGGGGCGATGGTCGGCACGAGTTTCAGAGGACGCTGGTAGCGGCGGTTGTAGGAGAAGCTGGTGCCTGGCTCAAGGCCGGTGACGTAGCCCTGGCCACGGGTGTCGGTGTTTTTCCACAAGGAGAA
Organism: Pseudomonas cichorii; assembly: GCF_019719005.1. Lineage (GTDB taxonomy): Bacteria > Pseudomonadota > Gammaproteobacteria > Pseudomonadales > Pseudomonadaceae > Aquipseudomonas > Aquipseudomonas cichorii_E. The sequence continues at coordinate 301,711 of NZ_JAIGPJ010000002.1, read as the reverse complement.
CACGGGCAGTTGACGGGTGTTGAAGCCCACTGCTACTCCGAGGCTGCCGGCTTTGTTGTGCAGCACAGTGAGGGTATCACCTTTGGCGTCGCCGTAAGGCACTACGTTGTAAACGGTTTCGTCGTAGCCTGGCGTAGGACCGCGGTAGGTTTGCCAGTCAGGCAAGTCGCCTTTGGCCTTTTCGTTGAAGGGCGATACCTGCTGCACCGGAGCCTCGAAGCGTGCGCCCTCCTCCAGGAACGGCGTGCTGAAGTTGCTGTGGTACAGCGCCTGGTACTCCTTCGGATAGTCGCCGTTGTTGGTCAGGGTGTCATTGAGGGTAAAGCGGGTGCTACCCGGATCGGTGACCAACTCGGTCTGGACCGAAAAATCGACTTTCTTGAACGCCTGTTCTTTCAATTCACCCTTGAGGCGAATGGCATAAGGCGGCTTTTCGTCGATATGCAGAGTGACTTTGTTCGCCGGGATATTCGCTGCGCGGCCGTGCAGGGTCAGCAGTTCGCCATTGTCGATGCCCGGATGCCCCACCCACTCATAACCGCAGCGGGTTACCAGTTCGTTGAAGCCTTCCAGCCAGCCTAATCCGCCGCGCCCGTTCAACTCGATAAAGGCAGGGTTGACCACCTCTTTCACCGGCGAGTCCCAGCCCATGCGTACATCACCGACCGAGGCCTGCAATACGTTCATGCCGCGAGTGGGCACAACCGAGAGCTTCATGGTGCCGTTGTCGATCTCGATGATGCTCACGCCTTCCTGACGACCGCCGTGCAAGGTGCGCAGGGTGACGGAGAAGGGTTTGTCGGTCTTGATCCCGAGTTGGGCACTGGTGATCTGCTGGTTCTGGGCGGCCTTGTCGGTATCGAGCAGCACATAGTCCCAGGCGAAGGCGTTGGTAGCCGAGACGATGGCAGTGGCACCGAGAAGCCAGGCGAGCGATTTCATGGGGGTGGTCCTTATTGGAATTATGGGGACAACTGAATCTGATTAAACGATTCAGCGACCCATCAAGTCTAGTCAAAATCGCTGAATTCGTGAAAAGAGAATTACACGTCCCTGCAGATTCAACCCTCTGATCAGAACCGCGAGCACAATTGAAAATGTTTATCGTTCACGTTTAAACTGCGCCCTTTTCAGCGGGTCGACAGAACCGCTCTTCAGGTTCGAGATCACTGCAATGAGCGACTCATCCGGCCATCTGTACACGTTTCTGGGGATTCGCCGGGAACTGGTCAGCTACGCGGCAAAGATAACGGGTGATCGCATACAGGCCGAAGACATTGTTCAGGAGGCCTGGATTCGCTTCATTCCGCAGCAGGCCAGCGCCGAGCAACCGGCAGCGTATCTGTATCGGATTGTGCGCAATCTGGCGCTGGACCTCATACGCAGCCGCAGCCGGGAGCAGGCGCATCAGGTTTCCCCTCCTGCCTGGCTGCTGCCAGCACATATCAGTGATCCTGCCGAACTGTGCCAGCACAACATGACGCTGGAGCGTCTTTCCCGTACCCTTGAAGCAATGCCTGAAAACAATCGTCGGGCTCTTGAGATGCATCGCTTTGGCGGCTGCACCCTGACCGAGATCGCCGGGCATCTGAACGTATCTATGACCACGGCCCATCGCCTGCTGCGCGATGCATTGGTGCGCCTGGCCCGTGAAGTGGACAACCCGGATGACGATAGGGATGTTTCCCTGTGAGTCATGAGGACGATGCACTGGAACAGGCCGGTGACTGGCAGATACGCCTGCAGGAAGATCCTCAGGCCCGGGAAGCTTTCGAGCAGTGGTTACAGGCCAGCCCTGAACACCGTGCGGCCTGGCTCAAGATGGAAAAACTCTGGGGCGCGCTGGGTGAATTGCCCGTCGTGACAACTGCGCCTGCCCCCCGTTCCAAACCAAAGCCCAAAGGCAATCGCCTCTGGACCAGCCTGGCGCTGGCAGCCGGGCTGGCGGCAGTCGCGGTGTTACTTGCGCCTCAAGCCAGCCTCACATTGCGCGCCGATTACCACACGGGCGTTGGAGAAACCCGAACCGTCCAGTTGGCGGACGGTTCCACTGTCACCCTCAGCCCGCAAAGTGCCTTGAGTCTGGTCGGCGGCGATACTCGAAAGGTGGAATTGCTGCAAGGCCAGGCTTATTTCCAGGTCGCTCCCGATCCGCAACATCCGTTCATTGCTCAGGCCGGTCAGCTCTCGGTGCGGGTATTGGGCACGGCCTTCGAGCTGGACCTTCAGGCACACCACGCCGAAGTTGCTCTGGAACATGGCCAGGTGCAGGCCGAAAACACCCAGCCGCCGCTCAGCGAACGCCTGATGCCGGGCCAGCGCCTGAAATTAAGCTGGCCTTCCGGCTCAGTCGAGCGCTCGCGCTTCAATCCGGCAGAGGTTGCGTCATGGCGTAGCGGTTCGTTATTCGTCGAGAACCAGACGGTGGCCGAAATCACTGAGCGACTGCAACGCTATACCAGCGGCTGGATTGTGATTGCAGACCCGGCCCTGAAACAGCGACGCATCACGGGCGTGTTCGACCTGAATAACCCGGATCGAGCCCTTAAAGCCCTGGCGCAATCGCTGGCGGTTGAAGCACGGCAGGTGTCGCCATGGGTGCATGTTTTGGGAAATTTCTGATTTTTTATCCGGAAGATGGAAAAAATCCCGGAGTCCTACGTCTTTCATGACCAACTTGAGAATTTATCTCAAATGCAATCAAGTCGTATGAAGGATTAAATCGATGTCGCGCTTCCCTGCATTGCCGACACTGGCACTGGCCATCCTCCTGCCGATGGACAACGTCCGGGCCACCGAAACGTCCGAGAACCTGCGCACTGCACGTTACAGCATCACTGCACAACCGCTGGCCTCGGCACTGGCACAGTTTGCCCGACAGAACAACCTGCAACTGAGCTTCGATGCCGCGCTGGCCCAAGGCAAGATGGCCCCGGCAGTGAACGGGCAGCTCAGTGAGCGTGAAGCGCTGGCCCGGCTGCTCCAGGCGTCGGGATTGAGCTGGTCGCTGACCGACGACCGCATCCTGTTGCTGTTCCCGCAACCTGCCAGCGGCTCGCTTGATCTGGCGCCGTCACTCATCACCTCCAGCTCATTCATCGAACAGGCTGACGGCCCGGTGCAAGGCTATCGGGCGACTCGCAGCGCCACCGGCAGCAAGACCGACACGGCCCTGCGCGACATGCCGCAGTCGATCCAGGTGGTGTCGCGCAAGGTGATAGAGGATCAACAGGCCAATAACCTCGCCGACGCCCTGACCAACGTCAGCAGTGTGCAGCGCAGTAACTCCCATGGCGGTTCGTCCGAGAGCTTCGTGATCCGTGGCTTCAAAGCCACCAGCTATGCGGTGGACGGAATGCTGATCAACCCGCTGGCCTCAAGGCCCGAGGCTTTGCGCGACCTGGCCAACGTCGAACGTGCTGAAGTGCTCAAGGGTCCGGCATCAGTACTTTATGGCCGGGGCAACCCTGGCGGCCTGATCAATCTGGTCACCCGCAAACCCAGCTTCACGCCCGAAGCACAGGTCAAACTCCAGGCAGGCTCCTACGACTTCTACCGCCTGGAAGCCAATGCCAGTGGGCCGCTGAACGAAGCCAAGACCCTGGCCGGGCGCATGACAGTCGCTACACAGACCGAACGGGGTTTTCGGGACACCTTCCGCGACAGCAAACGCACCTACCTGGCCCAGAGCCTGCGCTGGGAGCCAACGGATACCACACGGGTCGACGGCGGCATGGAATATATCGATCAGACCAGCCCGTTCGATCGGGGCCTGATTCCGGTCAACGGCAAGATCGATATGAGTGCCGACCGCTACCTCGGCGAACCCTGGGCGCGTGACAAGGCCAACAAGTTTGCGGTCTGGTATCGCGCCGAGCATGACGTCAATGACTGGCTGACCCTGCGCCAGATGACTCGCTGGGATCAGTCGCACAAGGATCGCTATGTCGTCGATCTACGCGGCCTGGGCTCGGATGGCCGCACCCTCGCCCGCCGCGCCACTGACGGCGAAGAGCGAATCAAGACCCTGGACATGCAGTTCGAGGCCATCGCCCGTTTCGCCACCGGCGGCCTGAACCATACGGTGCTTGCCGGCTTCGAGTACATCGACGGCAAACGTCGCAGCCGCAGCGACCGCGCCCCCCTGACTTCCATCGATATTTTCAATCCGGTCTACGGCGCCACACCCGGCCCTTTTGCATTCAGTGAAAAGGCCAGTTTCGACCTGACCGCCTACAGCTTTTACCTGCAAGACCAGATAGATCTGAACGAACAATGGAAGCTGATCCTCGGTGCCCGCTACGATGACACCCGCCAGCGAAACACTACAGTGGGCACCTCCGACATTACCCGCACCGACGTGGACCCCGGCAAGGTTTCGCCACGTATCGGCCTGATTTATCAACCCACCGACTGGCTTGCGCTCTACACCAGTTACAGCACGTCATTCACCCCGCAGAGTGATATCCAGCGTGACGGCAGCCTCCTGGACCCGGAAGAAGGTATTCAGTATGAAGTGGGCGCAAAATTCGATCTGATCCCGGACCGTCTGAGCGCTACCTTGTCAGCCTTCGAGATCACCCGCCAGAACGTTCCCGCGACAGATCCCGAAGACGACAACTATTCAGTGCAGACTGGTGAGCAGCGCGTACGCGGTGTCGAACTGGACGTCAGTGGCGCGCCGCTGGAAGGCTGGGAGATCATCGGCAATATCAGCGCGCTGAACGCCGAAGTGACCAGGGACACCACCATCCAGGTCGGCAACAAGCTTGAAGGCGTGCCGACCCTGAGTGGTTCGTTATGGTCCAGCTATCAGTTGCAGGAAGGTGCGTTGAGAGGGCTGGGCTTTGGTGCCGGGGTGATCGCTGTCGGCGAGCGTCAGGGCGATATCGACAATACCTATGACGTGGGCGGCTATGCCCGGATCGACGCCAGCCTGTTCTACGACATCGATGAAAACATCCGGGTATCGCTCAATGGCCGCAACCTGACCGACCGCAAGTACATCGAAACCGTGGCCAGTACCGATGGTAACTATGCTGGCGCACCGGCATCGATGGTCGCGACCGTGAGTGCAAAATTCTAGACGCAGGACCTCGGAGCGGATTCATCCGCGAAGACAGTACTACAGACGACATATCCCTGTCGGATGTACCGTGCTGCGCCTGCTCAACACCTTCGTCCGCGCACCGGGCCACTCCATACAGTCGTTGTACAGCGTGGGCTACACACTGGAACTTTGACTCGCGCAAGCCCCGTCACTGGTATGATCCGCTTTTCGCCCTGCACCGCTGAAACCGTTTAAGGACCCTTCATGGCCAGCCATCCGCAACGTGTCGCCATCGTCATCCCGGCAAGATACGCATCCACTCGCCTTCCCGGTAAACCGCTTGCCGACATCGCAGGCAAACCCATGGTGCAGCATGTGTATGAGCGCGCTCTGGAAGCCGCGATTGCCGATACGGTAGTGATTGCCACCGACGATCAGCGTGTGGCCGATGCGGCCCGCTGCTTTGGCGCGGCGTGCGTCATGACATCACCGGACCACCCTTCGGGCACTGATCGTCTGGCCGAAGTCATGGGCCAGATCGACGCCGACATCTACGTCAACCTGCAAGGCGATGAGCCTCTGGTAAGGCCTGCGGATATTGTCACGCTGGTGAAGGGCATGCTCGCCGATGCGTCCGTTCAGGTCGGCACGCTTTGCCATCCGATAGACTCGGCCGAGGCAGGCAACCCCAATACCGTCAAAGTGGTGCTGGCCGCCAACGGCAATGCGCTGTATTTCAGTCGCTCGCCGATTCCTTACCCTCGCGAGGCTGAAACGGCCACCTACCTCAAGCATGTCGGGGTCTACGCCTACCGTCGCGAAGTATTGGCCAGCTACTCCGGTCTGTCCCAGCCGATGATCGAGCACGCGGAAAAACTGGAACAACTGCGCCTGCTGACCGCCGGTTACTGCATTCGCGCCTGGGTGGTCGAGCCCACTGGCCCTGGTGTCGATACCCCTGAATGCCTGGAAAAAGTCCGCGCCCTGATCGAAGGCCGCTCACTGCCAAGCCTGCCTGCACTGGCCGATATTCGTCTGGTGATCACGGATGTCGACGGCGTCCTGACCGATGGCGGCATTTTCTACGACGCCACCGGCGAATGCCTGAAACGCTTCCACGTCCGCGATGGCATGGGCATGCGCATGCTGGAAGAAAACGGCGTGCGGGTGGCGGTCTTGTCGGGACGGGATTCTGCGACACTGCGCAAACGCGTGGCAGATCTGGGCGTCGAGCTTTGCCAGTTCGGTATCAAGGATAAAAAGGCAGCCTGCGAGCAGTTGATGGCTGCCGCAGGCGTTACGGCCCTGCAAACAGCCTGCATCGGCGATGACTCCATCGACCTGCCCGCCTTTGCGGCCTGCGGCCTGTCGTTCGCCGTGGCCGATGCACCGATATACGTGCAGCAGCAAGCCACCCATGTGCTACAACGCGCAGGTGGCACCGGTGCATTCCGTGAGGTTTCCGACTCCATTCTGATTGCTCAGGGCAAAGCCGATGTACTGGGCTCTGCCGCCGGTTATGCGTCGGTCATGGCCAAGATGGCCCAGTAAAACCTGAGGCTCCCGACCGCCAGCGGCTCGGGAGCCTTTACATCCGCATCACCATTTCCCTTTCTGCATGGAACAACTCCCGCACAACGGCCACTCAGGTTCAAACGAACCTAAGACCGCGGGAGAGAATTCATGGGCATTCAGTCCGCCAGGGCTTTCAAATACGTACAAGAGTTTTCATGCATTGCCGAGCGCTGTGAAGACAACTGCTGCAAGGGTAACTGGCGCATTGCAGTCAGCAATCGCAGCCACGAGCTGTACAGCCGGGACTTTCCCGAACTCTTGAACCTGATCGTCAAAGACGATTCGGGCTACCAGATGGACAAGGCCGGCGGCCAGTGCGGCGCGCTGCAGGGCGGACGTTGCCAGATCCACGCCCAACAGGGCGAAGAAGTGCTCACCGATACCTGCGCCAACTACCCTCGCATGTATCGCCGCATCAATAACTCGTTGGTGAAGTCCGCAACCATGAGCTGCCCCGAAGTTGCCCGTATCGGGCTGTTTGGCGAATCGCCGTTCCAGATCGAAGAAGGTCCGCAGGACGACCATCATCTCTACGCCGCTGCCAATCAGGAGTTCCCGGGGATCGATCAGGCCCAGTGGCGTTCGGTGGTGGAATCTCTGTTGCAAATCACCCTGTCTAAGAAACTGCCGGTTGGCCAGGTATTGCTGCGCCTGTACGACATTTCTGCGCAACTGTCGGAACTGCCTCACGCCCGCTGGATCGAGGAAATCCCGCTGCTGGCCGACAACACCAGCAACCTTCAGGAAGATACCAGCGAGCCGATTCTTGCCGATCCATTGCTGATCGTACTGATCAACGTCCTGAATGCACCGGGTGCGCCCTCCTCCTTGCGCCAACAGCTACTCACCTCTTCGCTCATCGTGCCCGGCGAAACCCCGGCACAGGCGCAATGGACGCTGCGGGCCGAGTATCGGAACCTGTACACAGACAAGCTGCAACACAGCCTTGATCTGATCCTGAAGCGTTTCATTGCCGCCGAAATGACCCGCACCGGCTTCCCGTTCATTTCCAACACCAGCGCCGGGCAGGATTACGGTTTGAACCTGACCGAGTGGGCAACCACCCTGGCCATTCGCACCCTGACCCTGCGCAACCTGCTGATTGCGCATTGCGATGTAACCAACCAGTTGGCGCCGGACAAACAACAGACCGTGGACCTTGTCTACCGCTTCTGCCGGGCTGCCAGCCATAACGCAGTGACCGCCGCCGAACGGACCTTGCGCAATGCGATCACCGAAAAAGGCCTTGCCTACCTGAAGACGCTGATCAATCAAGTGGATGCCTGACGGTATCCGCGCATCCCTTCCTGAGCCCTGCATCGACAGGGCTCAGGAATCAAAGAACGCTGTACACAGCGTTTCATAGATCCAGGTCAATAAACCCGGCAGGCAAGGCGATTACCGTTCGCGACTTTTTGCGACCGACACCGCCATGACACCCTTTACCCCGGAACTGCTCGCCCCCGCCGGCACCCTGAAAAACATGCGTTATGCCTTCGTCTACGGAGTAATGCCGATCAGTTAAGGCATACATATCACCTGTGGGAGGGGCCTTGGCCGCGACGACCCGCTTGAAGGCAACACATTTTCAGCGTCTGAACACTCAAGGTTCTGAAGCCTGGTGGTCAGCTCATTTCCATCTCCGGGCCACCGACTCCCCTGTTCGCTGACGAGCAGAAACTGTCCTGGGGACTCAAGCAGATCATGCGGGTTCTAAGCTATGGCATCAGGAAGAAAGCACGCGAATTCGACGTCAGCTATACATTCGTTTTCATGCAGGCAAATGGTGCCCAACTGCGTGAAATCAGCACACTTGTCGAATCCGGTGCAATCAAGCCGGTGATAGATCGGTCCTTCCCGTTAGAGTCGACATCAGAGGCTCTGAGAGATGTGGAACAGGGGCGCGCAAAAGGCAAGGTGGTCATTAAAGTCAGGTAGACATACGAACAACGTCAACCGTCCTGATTGCCGACACTATCCAATCTGGCTCATGTCGGCATGCAGATTTACGCAATATATCGATGGATTCTACGACTCTAGACTCGTTCTCCTCAGCCCCCAAAGGGCTCATGCACTCATGAAGGAGAACCCATGACAGTCAAAGCCTACGGGGCCTACGCTGGCGACAAGCCTCTGGAATCACTGGAAATCACCCGCCGCGCTCCGGGTGCTCACGATGTTCAGGTCGATATCGCCTATTGCGGCATTTGCCATTCCGACCTGCATCAGGTGCGGGGCGAATGGGCGGGCACTCAATTTCCCTGCGTACCGGGCCACGAGATTGTCGGGCGTGTGTCCGCAATCGGCGAGCACGTAAAAGGCTTCCAGCATGGCGACCTGGTGGGTATCGGTTGCATCGTCGACAGTTGCAAGCATTGCGAAGAATGCGATTCGGGCCTCGAAAACTACTGCGATGGCATGATCGGCACTTATAACTTCCCGACTCCAGACGCTCCCGGCTGGACACTTGGGGGTTACTCGGAACAGATCGTGGTTCACGAGCGCTATCTGTTGCGTATCCGTCACCCGGCCGAACAACTCGCTGCCGTTGCACCGCTGCTGTGTGCGGGAATCACCACCTATTCGCCGCTGCGCCACTGGCAGGCTGGCCCCGGCAAGAAAGTCGGGATTGTCGGTATCGGTGGCCTTGGCCATATGGGCATCAAGCTGGCCCATGCCATGGGCGCACATGTGGTGGCTTTCACCACCTCCGAATCCAAGCGTGAAGCGGCGAAAGCCCTGGGCGCCGATGAAGTCGTGATTTCGCGCAACGCCGAAGAAATGGCCGCCCATGCCAAGAGCTTCGACCTGATCATCAACACCGTGGCGGCACCGCACAGCCTTGATGACTTCCTGGCGCTGTTGAAGCGTGACGGCACCCTGACGCTGGTCGGCGCGCCCGCCTCGCCACATCCATCGCCCGAGGTGTTCAACCTGATCTTCAAGCGTCGCTCGATCACCGGTTCGATGATTGGCGGCATCCCTGAAACCCAGGAAATGCTGGACTTCTGCGCCGAGCACAACATCGTCTCGGACATCGAGCTGGTACGTGCCGACCAGATCAACGAAGCCTATGAGCGCATGATCAAGGGCGACGTCAAATACCGCTTCGTGATCGACAACACGACCCTGGCCAACGCCTGATTCAACTCACTTAGACAAAGGATCGCTCGATGAAAACACTCATTGTGCTGCTCACCTTTTTGACCGGCTCACTTAATGCGATGGCCCAAGACATGTCCAATGGTGCAAATAATTTCTACAAGAGTGACAAAGTAACCACCCAGAAGGTGACGTTTGATAACCAGTACAAAATGAAGATTGCAGGGAATCTATTCATTCCCAAGGACTTGGGCAAGAACAGCAAAAGCCCGGCAATCATCGTCGGCCACCCGATGGGGGCCGTCAAAGAACAGAGCTCAAACCTGTATGCACAAAAACTGGCCGAGCACGGCTTTGTAACCCTGGCCATAGACCAGTCGTTCTGGGGCGAGAGCGAAGGTTCGCCGCGCAATGTCGTGGCACCGGAGATCTATTCCGAAGCGTTCAGCGCGGCAGTCGATTACCTGGGAACCCAATCGTTCATTGACCGCGAGCGGATCGGCGTCCTGGGTATTTGCGGCAGCGGGAGCTTTGTCATCAGCGCGGCAAAGATCGACCCGCGCATGAAAGCCATCGCGACCGTCAGCATGTACGACATGGGCGCAGCCAACCGCGATGCCCTGAACCACTCGCAGACCCTGGAACAGCGCAAGCAAATCATCGCCGAAGCAGCGCAGCAGCGCTACGTAGAGTTCGCAGGTGGCGAAACCAAATACACCAGCGGCACAGTGCACGAACTGACGGCCGATACTCATCCGATCCAGCGCGAGTTCTATGATTTCTATCGCACTCCGCGTGGCGAGTTCACGCCTGCCAGTTCATCGCCCAAATTGACCACGCACCCGACGCTGACCAGCAACATCAAGTTCATGAACTTCTACCCGTTCAATGACATCGAGACAATTTCCCCTCGTGCGATGCTGTTCATCGCCGGCGATCAGGCGCACTCCCGTGAGTTCAGCGAAGAGGCCTACAAGCTTGCCGGTCAACCGAAGGAACTCTATTGGATCAAGGGTGCAGGCCATGTGGATCTCTATGACCGCACAGACCTCATTCCCTGGGCCAAACTGGACAGCTTTTTCAAGACCAACCTGAATTAAGCGCGCCGCGCCCAGGCTGTGGCCAGAACATGGCCCCAGCCTGGGCGTCATTGAAGCCATTAATCAATTTCACTCATATAGCCTAGAAACCACACGCAATTGAGTGCGCGCGAGACCGTGCTACCGTTTCAGCAGTGTTGCGCAAGTGAAACGCTTGGCACACAAGGGCATTCCCCCCACGAGATGGCTGGATAATCATGGAACTGCAAATCAACGATAAGACCTATCAGGTCCAGTCCGAAGGCGATACCCCGCTGCTGTGGGTCATTCGCGATGAACTCGGATTGACCGGAACCAAGTACGGCTGCGGCCTCGCTCAATGCGGGGCCTGTTCCGTTCTGATCGACGGAGTGGCTGCGCGCTCCTGCGTCGTTCCGGTCCAGGGTGTGATCGGGCGCAAGATCACGACGATCGAAGCCATCGAAGAAGATGACGTGGGCAAGCGAGTGGTCGCCGCCTGGGTCAAGCATCAAGTCCCGCAATGTGGCTACTGCCAGTCCGGCCAGGTCATGGCCGCGACCTCATTGCTCAAGCAGGTCGCCCACCCTTCGGATGCAGAAATCGGCGCGGCGATGGTCAATCTGTGCCGTTGTGGCACCTACAACTTCATCAATGCAGCGGTGCATGAAGTGGCTGAAGAAAAGGTCGCGCTGTTCGAACCGGCAGCGACTCCCGGCAAGGCTTGAGGACGGCACGAGGCGCAGACCTCGGCATCGAGCTTCAACAATCGTGATCAGAACCTGAGCGTGGATGCGTCTCGAAAGGGATGGAATCCAGAGGAAATCATAATGACAAAGTTGGCGGACAGTCCCGACACAAGCGAGGCGTTTCCGACAGGGGAAGCGATCAACATTTCTCGGCGTCGTTTTCTGGTGGCATCGGCCGGCACCATGGCAGGTGCTCTGGTCCTTGGCTTCGGCCTGCCGATGGGCCAGGCCCGTGCCCAGGCTCGAGTGGCGGCAGAGGTTCCGGGAACGCGAGTCCCCGCCTTTCTCGAAATCCGTCCGGACAACACCATCCGGCTGCAGAGCCCCTTCATCGAAGGCGGCCAGGGCATTTTTACTGCCATGGCGCAGATTGTCGGCGAAGAACTGGATGCAGATCCGGCCACCTTTATCGTGGAAAACGCCTCCCCCGGCAGTGAGTACGTAGTGCTGAGCAATGGCATGCGGATCACCGGCGGCAGCATGTCGGTGCGCATGAGCTATCCGACCATGCGTCGGCTCGGCGCGTTGACCCGGGCGATGTTATTGCAGGCGGGCTCGGAACGTCTGGGTGTGCCGGTCAGTGAACTCACCACCCAGCCCGGCCAGGTCGTTCATGCGGCTTCGGGCAGAACGTTGAGCTACGGCGAACTGGCCTCTCGCGCCATGGACCTGCCGGTACCCGACCCGGACAGCGTCAAACTCAAGGACCCAAGCGAGTTCCGCTGGATCGGCAAACCGGTAAAACGACTGGACGGCCACGAAAAGTCTACAGGCAAGACCATCTACACCATCGATTGCAGTGTCGATGACATGCTCCACGCGGCCGTACAACACGCCCCGCGACTCGGCCTGACGGTCGGTTCCATCCGCAACGAAGACCAGATCAAGGCCATGAAAGGCGTTCACTCCGTGCATCGTCTGCCGGGTGCCGTGGCTGTCGTGGCGGAGCGCTGGTGGACGGCCAAACGTGCGGTAGAAGCCGTACAGGTCGACTGGAAAGAGCCAGGCCCCGACTCGGACCTGCGCTACATGCCAGCGGACTTCTCCACCGCGGCCTTCAGCGAACGACTGGCCAACGAGCCAGGCGCAGGCAAGGACGACGAGGTTGTAGGCGAAGCCGGCAAGGCGCTGGACAGCGCTCATACCGTTGTCAGCGCCACCTATTACAGCCAGTTTGTCCATCATGCACAGTTGGAACCGCCTTCTGCACTGGCGCGTTTCAACCCGGACGGTACGCTGGATCTGTGGCTGCCCAACCAGGCGCCGGACCTGTTCCTGGCCGACGTGGCCAAGAGAACAGGCCTTGAGCCGTCGCAGATCAAACTTCATTCGCCGGTACTGGGCGGTTTCTTCGGCAGGCACTTCCTCTACAACAGTGCATCGCCCTACCCTCAGGCCATCCAGTTGGCCAAGGAAGTCGGGCGTCCGATCAAACTGATCTGGAGCCGCGAAGAAGAATTCCTGCGCGATGTGCTGCGCCCCATGGCCGTCGTGCGTTTCCGTGGCGGGCTCGATGCGAAAGGCATGCCTGTGGCACTGGAAGCCGTGAGCGCCACTGAAGGCCCTACCGAAGGCATCAGCAACAAACAGGGAGAGAAAATTGACCCCACAGCCCTTGAAGGGCTGGCTGGCAAGGTCTATTCGATCCCCAATCGCAGGATTGCCCAGTTGTATGTGAAGAGCCCGGTCATGCTGGGTTACTGGCGATCGGTCGGCAACTCGATGAACGACTTCCTGTATGAAACCTTCCTCGATGAGCTGGCTGACAAAGGCGGTCAGGACCCTTACGAACTGCGACTGCACTTGCTCAAGGGCAACGAGCGTTTGACCAACCTGCTGCGCGCCGTTGGTGATCTGGCCGGCGGCTGGAAGCGCGGCCCGTTCAAGGCTGAAGATGGAACACTCCGCGCCCGTGGCGTGGCCATGGCCTCGCCTTTCGGCACCGAGGCAGCGGTCATCGCGGAAGTCTCGATCAAGAATGGCCAGGTCAAGGTGCACGACATCTGGCAGGCCATCGATCCGGGCAGCATCGTCAACCCGGCGATCATCGAGGCGCAGGTCAATGGCGCTGTTGCCCTTGGGCTTTCGCAAGTCCTGCTTGAAGAAGCGGTGTACGAGAACGGCATCCCCGCCGCCCGCAACTACGACATGTACCCGATCCTGCCACCTGATCGCATGCCCCGCGTGCACGTGAAGATCATCGAGAGCGGCGCGAAAATGGGTGGCATCGGCGAACCACCGCTGCCCGCCGTTCCGCCCGCCGTGGCCAATGCGGTCGCCCGGCTGACCGGCGAGCGGATTCGCAGCATGCCGCTGTCTCGATACACCTTCAAAGACCAACAAGCATGACGCCTCAGGTCCAGGGATCACAGATGACAACAAGCAGATTCAAGAAAGTTGCTGCCGTCCTGGTGCCGGTGTGTGTCGTGGCGGCAGCGGGTGTCGCGTGGTTCGTGACACGCACACCCGCCTCGCCCTTCGACGGCGTGGCCAGCCCTCAGACCGCACCGGCGGAACTGATCCAGCGTGGCGAATACGTTGCCCGGCTCAGCGACTGCGTGGCCTGCCACAGCACACCCAACAGTGCGCCCTTCGCTGGCGGTCTGGAGATGGCGACCCCATTAGGATCGATCTTCGCCACCAACATCACGCCCGACAAGGAAACCGGGATCGGCAACTACAACCTGGCAGAGTTCGACCGGGCATTACGCCTGGGCGTGGCCCGTGACGGCCATCGGCTTTACCCGGCGATGCCTTATCCGTCCTATGAAAAGCTCAGCCAGGACGATATACGCGCGCTTTATGCCTACTTCATGCAGGGCGTAAAACCCGTCAAGCAGGAAAACCAGCCGAGCGAAATCCCGTGGCCCCTGAACATGCGCTGGCCCTTGGCCTTGTGGAATACGGTCTTCACCGACTCCGGGAGCTATATAAAGGCTGAAACCGCAAAAGACCCGCTTTGGCTTCGCGGTGCCTACATTGTTCAAGGCCCTGGGCATTGTGGCAGTTGCCACACGCCGCGTGGCCTTGCCATGAACGAGAAAGCCCTCGACGAACGCAGCCCGGCGTTCGTTTCCGGCGCACTGCTGGATGGCTGGTATGCGCCAAGCCTGCGCAACGATCCAAACACCGGGCTTGGCCGCTGGAGCGAGGAAGACATTGCACGCTTCCTCAAGACAGGTCGTAACCAGCATGCGGTTGTTTTCGGCTCAATGACCGACGTGTTCAACAACTCCACGCAGTACATGACTGACGAAGACCTGAAGGCCGTTGCCCACTACCTCAAATCGCTGCCGGGGGATCCCAAGCGTGATGGCGAACCGTGGCAATACGATGCGAAATCCAATGCCAACCTGACCGTCAGCGAACAGTTGAAGGTACCGGGCGCACGCACTTACATGGCCAAGTGCAGCTCCTGCCACGGTCCTGACGGACGAGGCCAGGGAGAATGGGTACCGCCTCTGGCAGGCGCCTCATCCTCACTGGCGAAGGAACATGCATCGTCGATCAACGTGACCCTGAACGGCTCGGGACGTATCGTGGCCAATGGCGTGCCGGATGCCTACCGCATGCCGCCGTTCCGCAACCAGCTCTCCGATCAGGAAACCGCAGACGTCCTGACCTTTATCCGCACGTCATGGGGTAACAAGGGCGGGCCGGTCGGCGTGAAGGATGTGCAGGACCTTCGAGAACGGACCAATCCGGCCAGCAGTAATGTGATCATTCTGCAGATGAGGTAAGCCTCTTCGCGGATGAATCCGCTCCTGCGGCAGGAGCGGATTCATTCGCGAAAAAGGCCAGCATCATCCCGATGCCGATCAGTTAAGGCATACATGTCACCTGTGAAAGGACACTTGCACCGCGCATCCGACTGGATGATCTGTCTTCAATCGCCGATGCGGTCGAAGCCGGAATGGGGATCGGCTGGCTGGCATGTGATCGTCTAGGCTCGGGCTCAATCGTCCAGCTTCTGGAAAACCACCCATGACATCAAGGACCGACCATGAAACTTCGCCGCTTGTTTTCCACCTGCTCCATCGCGCTTTGTCTGCTTGCATCAGGCTGGGCCAGCGCCCAACAATTCCCGCCTTCGGTGGTAGTGCGTGTCGCACAGCTTGAGATCGACCCACAGCAACTGGAACGCTACTCGCAGATCGTCAAGGAAGAGATGGAAATTTCCGCACGGGACGAACCGGGCGTGATCGCCATTTACTCCGTGGCCGAGAAAGACCAGCCCCACAAGCTGCACTTCTTTGAAATCTATGCCGACGAGCAGGCCTACCTGTCCCATATCGCCTCAGCGCATTTCAAACACTATGTGGAAGCCACCAAGACGATGATTGTCTCGCGCAAGCTGATCGAGACGACACCGGTGCAATTGAGCGCGAAATAAATCATCAAGCGGTTTATCACCTGGAGAACGACATGAAGAAGCTTGCCTGCCTGACGCTGGCCGTTACCAGCCTTGCCATGAGTAGCGATCAAACCGATCCGTCACAAGGCAGGCAACACCAACGTTTACATCGTGCAGGGAACACAACCGCCCCAGTAGGAGCGAATTCATTCGCGAGACGGCATTCCAAATGACATACCTGTGTTGGATGTACCGGCCTCTCGCGAATGAATTCGCTCCTACGCGGGAGGTTTAGCAGATCAAGGATTCTGCGTCACCGCATCAGCCGCAGGCAGTACGAAGCCTGTGGCGAAGGTCGGTTTGACGTCCAGTGGCTTGGCGATCAAGCCATGGGCCTGGTAGAAATCGGCGGTTTCCTGTTGTTCGGTGATGGTCTTGGCATCCACGGCCTGCCAGCGCAGTTTCCGACGCTCGAATTGCAGGCGTGCTGCCTCCTGGGGAAAGCCGATGATCTGCGCCAGGGTTTTTGAATAGCTGTCGAGGTTCTGGTAAGCCCAGACCTGCGCATTGGCCAGTCGTACCAGATAATCCTGCAACGCCTCGCGACGCGCCGGGTCAGCCAGCGCCTTGTCGGTGGCGGCCAGGAAACTGTTGCCGCTGGACAGCCCACGACCATTGACCAGCACCCTGCCCTGACCGCTGAGTTCAGCCAGTGCGGTGTAGGGTTCCCATGTCGCCCAGGCGTCTACCGAACCATTGGCCAGCGCGACCTTGGCGTCCACCGGGCCGAGGAAGCGGAACTCCACGTCCTTCTCATTCAAGCCGGCGCTGGCCAGCGCCTTGAGCGCAATGAAGTGACCAATCGAGCCACGCCCTGTAGCAATGCGCTTGCCTTTCAGGTCTGCCGCCGTTTGTAACGATGACTTGGGCTCCACCAGCACCGCTGTGCCGTAAGCGTCGGACTTGTCTACGGCGATGGCTTTGACCTGCGCCCCGGAAGCCAGCGCAAACAGCAGCGGCGCATCACCAATGATGCCAGCGTCCACCGCCCCGGCATTCAAGGCTTCGGCCAGCGGTGCAGCGGCCGGAAACTCCGCCCAGCGAATGTCATAAGGCAAATCACGCAGAGCGTCAGCTGCTTCCAGTTGGGCGCGCATATTGCCCTTCTGGTCACCGATGCGCAGTTCGATACGTTGTTCGGCCAGGGTCGGGCCTGCCAGCAGCAGGGCGGCGCCAAGCGCCAGGATTCTTGCAAAAGGGGGCATCGCGGACATTCTCCGTGGCTGAGGTAGCCTGTGGTCAGGTTCTGGAGGGTGACTGTACCGGCATGCTAATAATCAGTGAAATGCATTTTAGTAATATCCTAATATGCATATATTTTTAATTATCGCCATTAGCTTATATCGAAAAAGAATTTTACAGCAGACATTACCAAGAATACGGTCATAAGCATCGCCCAATCTGGGCATTCCCCGTGTTTCCTGTAATGAGTGCCTGATGAATCAACCTTCTACTACCACTGTCAGCGTGATCGCCAGCCAACTGGATGCCCAGTCCAACGAATTGATCCGTCGGCAATTGCCTGAGCACCGGGTTCTGGACCTGACTCCCGATCAGTTCAATGCCGAACGTGCCGATGTGGTGATACTGCGCCCGGTCAACGTGCGTGGTCGCCGCGTGGATGAACCGCCGCGTGGCTGGCCGTGGTCGCTGCGCTGGGTGCAACTGGTGTCTTCGGGCATCGACTTCTACCCCGACTGGCTGTTTCAGGGGCCACCGGTTACCAGCGGCAAGGGCAGTAATGCCGAGCAGGTCGCCGAGTTCGCGCTGGCGGCGGTATTTTCCGCTGCCAAGCGCCTGCCGGATATCTGGGTCAAGGATGACGACTGGAGTTTCAGCCAGTTGCAACCGGTACGTGGCCGTACCCTGGGGATTCTCGGGCTGGGCAGTATTGGCCGCAGCCTGGCGACCAAAGCCTCGGCGCTGGGCATGCGCGTGATTGCCCTTGGCCGACCAGACCAGCCGCTGACCGAGTTGCCACAGATCGAAGTGGCTGAAAACCTCCATCACCTGTTTGCCGAGTCCGACCATCTGGTGCTGGCTGCGCCCCTGACCTCACAGACCCGTGGCCTGATCAATCGTGAAGTACTGGCCAGCTCCAGGCCCGGTCTGCACTTGATCAATATTGCCCGTGGCGGGTTGCTCGATCAGCAGGCGCTGCTTGAAGCTCTTGAAGCCGGCTGGATTGGCCGCGCCACACTGGACGTGACCGAACCCGAGCCACTGCCGGCCGGCCACCCGCTGTACAGCGACCCTCGGGTGTTTATTTCACCGCATACCTGCGCGCTGTCCACCGATGGCATTCACGGCTTCGTCAACGATTTCGTCGAGAACTTCAAGCGCTACCGCCAAGGCCTGCCGCTGAACAACCTGGTGGACCACCAGCGCGGTTACTGACGTTTGCCAAAAACCAGACCACCCCATAAAAAATACTGCCCATTTACAGACTGACCGACCCCGACCCGGCGGAGGCACAGGATTCCTGCACCCTCCCCGGCTCTCGTGCGTTCCCGTGGACGGTTGCAGGTTGCACACACCAACCGAGCATGTTGACCGTCAGGAACTTTGTCCATGGCCAAACCGACCTTGCGTTACAGTATTTCCCCGCTCCTGCTGTCCTTGCCCCTGAGTGCCTTCGCCGCCAGCGACCCGCTGCCGGAAGAGCGCCTGCCCAGCGTTACCGTCACAGCCGAACACCGCCAGGAAAACCTGCAGAAGACGCCGCTGGCCATCAGCGCCTTTGATGAAAACACCCTGCGCGACCAGCAGATCAACAATATCCGCGACCTCTCCGGGCGGGTGCCGAACCTGACCCTCAGCCGTCAGTCGATCTCCTACAGCGCACAGACCTACGGCATTCGCGGCATCGGCGAAACCGATCCGATCCAGGAAGCGGCCGTCGCGGTGTATGCCGACGACCTGTATATCCCCCGAGCGATTTCCTCGATGCTCGACTTCAACGATGTCGAGCGCGTCGAAGTGTTGCGCGGCCCGCAAGGCACGCTGTATGGCCGCAACAGCGCGGCCGGTGCGATTCGGGTGATCACCCGTGATCCGACTCAGGAAACCCGTGGTTTCGTCGAACTGGGTGCCGGGACTTACAACGCTCAAAGCAGCCGACTGCTGATCAGCGGGCCGTTGGTGGACAACACCCTGTTCGGCAGTTTTTCCGCGCTGCGCCTGAGTCGCGACGGCACGGTACGCAACCGCACTCGCGATACCGATGTGAACAATGTCGATATCCAGTCCTATCGCGGCAAGCTGCGCCTGGCACCGCTGGACTCGCCCTGGGACACGCAACTGACTCTGGCGGGCACCTTCGACCGTGGCGACACCACCAGTTACACGCCCTTCGACCCGGCCACCGGCCGCTTCGACAAGTTCAAGACCTACAGCAGCCTCGATCCGAAAAACCGCCTCGATCAGGGCAGTGCCGTACTGCGGTCCATCTACACCTTTGACGATCACCTGAACTTCAAGTCGGTCACCGGCTGGTCGGCCTTCGATCAACCCGTGGACTACGACAATTCCGGCGAAGCCAACAGCGGCAATGCCGCGCCGGTGCAGAACAACCTGATCCACTACAAACAGCGCTACGCCATTCAGGAATTCCAGCTCAATGGCGATTACGAGCGCTTCAACTACACCTTGGGCGTCTACCTGTACAAAGAGCGCTTCCGTGCCGAACGCGACAGCCTGACCTATTCGGTCGCGGCTGATCGGGTCAATGCCAGCGGCCAGTACAGCACCACAGACACCGAAAGCTACGCGCTTTATGGCCAGGGCAACTACAAGCTGACCCCGCGCCTGTCGCTGACCGCCGGCCTTCGCTATACCAAGGAACACAAGAACTTCGATTACAAGAACTACCGGATCACCACCGAACGAGACATCACCGGGCTCAACTTCAGCGCAGAAACCAGCGATAGCTGGGCCTCTGTGAGCCCGAAAGTGGGTCTGGAATATGCCTGGAGCGACAGCCTGACCCAGTACGGCTATGTGGCCAAGGGCTTCAAGGCCGGTGGCTTCGACAACCGCGCACCGACCCTAGCCGCCGCCCAGCAGGGTTTCGAGCCGGAAAACGTGATCACCTATGAAACCGGCTTCAAGGGCGATTACCTCGGTGGCCGCCTGCGCAGCAACGTCGCAGTGTTCTACAACGACTACCGCGACCTGCAGACCAACGCCTGGGACCCGGCCATCAGCGCCAACCTGCGCACCAACGTCGGCAGCGCCCACAGTTACGGCATCGAGCTGGAAAACACCGCACTGCTCAACCGTGACCTGACCCTGACCGCCAACCTGGGTTACCTCAAGGCTCAGTACGACGACTTCAAGAACGCGGCGGGCGCAGGCGTGGATGCCGATGGCAACTGGATGGTCTTTGCCCCGCGCTGGAACGCGTCGCTGGGCCTGAACTGGACTGTGCCGGTGAATGTACCTGGCGCTCTGGTAGCGGGCACCGACTGGCAGTTCCAGACCAAGTCCTATGCCAACGCCGTGAATGGCGATATCTACGAAGTCCCTCAGCAGAGCTTCTGGAACGCCAACACCAGCTACAGCAGCGGCGACGGTCACTGGACCACCACCCTGGCAGTGAAGAACCTGCTCAACCGCGCCTATCCCCAAAGCATCGCCTATTCGGCGGCCAGCAGCACGGCGTACTACGCGGTCAACGACCCACGCACCCTCACCCTGAGCGTGCGCTACGACCTGTAATGGCAAGCGAGGTCAGCCTGTATCGACACAGTAAATGTCGATGCAGGCATCGGGGAAAATCTCTTATTCCAGAATCGAATCAACACATGAAAACAAAGTATTTATCGTTCTATAAAAAAGCCCTTAGTCTCAACCCATGCCCAGCTTCGCAAACAAGGATTTCCCCATGAGCCACTCCGCACAGATCGTCGACTTAAGCCTGTTCCGCAAACGCAAGCATGCACAGCAGCTGGGCCGTCTGATGTGGGCGATGTACGCGCATCAGGCAGGGATTGCGACGCAACCGGGGAGCGATGGCCTCGCGTCGCCGAAAACACCTCGCCAAGCGTAACGCCATGACGACATCGGACCGTTTTCTGGCAACATCGATTGACACCCCACTGGACCTTGCACAAGAGACGGCCACCAACGAAGACGACCTTATCGGTTCGCGCGTCGCACAGAATCTGCAACGCCTGCGCAGCAAGCGCCAGTTGTCACTGGATGCCCTGGCAAGATTGAGCGGGGTCAGCCGGGCAATGCTGGCGCAGATCGAATCCGGGCGCAGCGTGCCCTCGATCAAGGTACTGTTCAAGATCGCCAAGGGTGTCAGGGTTTCGGTTGCAGCCTTCCTGGAAAACCGCGAATGTGAAGGTGTGACCGTAATGCCGGCGCGCGACAGCAAGCGTCTGGTCAGTCCCAGCGGCGATTTTGTCAGCCGGGCGCTTTACCCGTACGACACATCACGTCACGTTGAATTCTATGAGTTGCGGATCAGCCCGCTGGGGGAGGAACATTCCGCCGAGCATGGCCCGGGCGTGCAGGAGAATCTGGTGGTCGCGCAGGGTGCGCTGGAGATCAGTGTGAACGAAGAGCGTTTCCTGCTCTCAACGGGTGATTCGATCATGTTCTATGCCGACCAGCCCCACCGCTACCGTAATCCGGTAGACAGCGAGGCTGTGGCTTATCTGGTGGTTACCCACCCCGAGCGCCGCGACTGAGGTTCGCGGCGTCCCGCATCAGATCAGCAGGTGCAGCACATCATCGGCATGCCGTTGCAGCTCATCATCATCGGCATGCTGCAATCGTTCATCATTTTCATCATCAGCATGCAGCAGTTGTTCATCATGTCCATGCTCATGCCAGCCATTGGCATCATCTTGCAGGTCATGCCGTCAGCCATCATGGTGCATTCCATCATGCACTTCATCATCGGCATGCCCATCATCGGCATCGACATCCCCATCATCGGCATGTTCATGGACATTGCCATGGCCGCTTCGGACATGCACATCATCGACATGTTGGCGCACTGCATCATGACCGGCATGCCGCAGTTCATCATCATCTGCATCATTTCGGCGTTGTTCTTGAACATGGCCATGTCCATGCCAGCCGCCGGCTTCATGGTACACATCATGCCGTCTTCGACCATTTTGCAAGTCATGGTCGCCATCATCATCGGCATGCCCATCATTGGCATCATCGGCATGTTGGCGCTCATTGGCATCTGCATCGCGTTCATCATGGTGAAATCCTCTTCAATTTGACGATAGGGTGTGGAGCTGATGGGTGCCGATTCTAGGCTCAAGCATGCGCACGGCAAGATGCTGGCAAAACAGCACCGGATGCTGCCAGGGCAAACGGTTTTGCGCCGATTACCGGCGCTTGAACTGTAGCAGCAGATAAATGAACGTCATTGCATCTGATGATTACTTTTTAACGACAGATTCCACGCAATGGATATCGCCACAGGTTCCATGCTCATAACCCAAATGCATATTTGATCTAAACGCTTCGCAAATAAATGCTCAGGCAGCACCTGGTACAAAGCCCGGTCAACGTCAGTTGGCACTTCACCCCGCTTCCGATCACAGCTAACCTTGGCGACCGGTCAGGCCAACATTTCGCGCCAGCCGATCAAAATGCTCTCGGAAAACACTGCCACGATGGATATCTCTTCGACTCACCCCGCACTCAACAGCAGCAAGGAAAACGCTGGCGGCGGGCGCGTTCAGGTCATTGACCGCTCGATTGTTCTGCTGCGCACCCTGGCTGGCCTGAAGAACGGTGCCAGCGCGCTGGACCTGGCGCGGTTGACCGGCATCGATCGCTCCACCATCCATCGTCTGCTCAAGACCCTGACCTACTGGAGCCTGATCGAATCCCAGGGCGCAACCTACCGCATCGGGCCTGAGAGCCTGATCTACTCGGCGGCCTATCTGAACCGCATGAACCTGCGCAAAATCGCCCTGCCCTATGCCATCGAGCTGCAACGGGTAATCGGCGAGCGTCAGGCAATCGTCTCGCTGTCGGTGCCGGTGGGTGACCAGGTGGTGCTGATCGAGCGGATGTGGACACCCACCACGCCGCTCAACGTCATCGTCGATCTGGCCGATCAGTACCCCATCGATGGCAGCCCCAGTGGCCGCGCCGTGTTGTCCACCTACAGTGAAGAAGCAGCGCTGAACATTCTGGGCCAGGAACGCTACGCCAACGTGTTGCCCGCACTGGAGAAGATCCGCAGCCAGCAAGACTTCGCCTTCGGTCATGGCGAGTTCAAGCCGGGTCTGTCGTCCGTGGCCTTTCCGATCCGCCTGGAAGCCGGTCTGGCCCTGGGTGCCGTGGTGGTAGCGGGCCTGGCGATGGAGGATGAAACCCATCCCGCCTCGCCATTGGCCAGCCATGTGCGTCGCGCCTGCGAAGGCATTGCCGCGCAACTCGGCAATCTTTAAACCGGCAACTGCGGCCCCAGTGCCGCAAGCAGGCGGTTCTTCTGCACCTTGCCGTAGTGGGAACGCGGCAGCTCATCGATGAAGTAGATCTGTCGCGGAACCTTGTGCCGCGACAGGCTGGCGCGACAATGCTCGGTCAGTTGCTGCAACGATGGCGGGCTCGCCGGATCGACTACCACTGCCGCGCAGACCTGCTCACCCCACTCGATATCCGCCAGACCGAACACATGGGCTTCCTTGACGCCGGGGTAGCTCAGCAGGCTTTGCTCGACTTCACCGGGCTGCACCGACTTGCCGCCGCTGCGAATGATGTCCTTGCAACGGCCAAGCACGACCAGTTGCCCGTCGTCACGAATCCGGCCCAGGTCGCCACTGCGCAACCAGCCGCTGTCCAGCACTTCGGCACTCTTGGCTTCCTGCTGCCAATAGCCGCTCATCAATTGCGGCCCGCCCAGCAGAATCTCGCCCATGCCAGTGGCATCCGGCTGGTGAATGCGGATTGCAGCAGAGAATAATGGTCGCCCCACAACGCCTTCAGCGCTTTCTCCAGCACTGCGCAGCGCAGCCATTTGCGCGGCGGCGAGGTAGCAACTCCAGGGCGCTTCGGTCATGCCGTAAAGCACACTGATTCGCCCGCTGAACACACTGAAAGAGCCTTCAAGCACTTCACCGGTCAAGGCTGCTGCGCCGATATCCAGACTCTTGAAGGCTGGCAACTGCGCGGGCTCACTGCCGTTCTCACGCAACAGCCGCAACAGTTGAGTCGGCACCAGAGAACTGAAGGCAACCCGCTGCTCGCTCAACTGCGCCAGAAAGGTCTTGCTGTCGAAACGACCACCCAGCACCACGTGCCCGCCACTGAGCAGATGCGCCAACACCGCCACCGCCGCAATCGGCCATAACGGGCGAACATTGAGCAGCACGTCGCCCAACGCCGCACCACGGCCCATCACGATGTTCTGCAAAACGGCGCAGAGGCTGGCATGCCGATGCATGACAGCCTTGGGCACGCCGGTGGTGCCGCCGGTGTAGTTCAGGGAAGCCAGGGCCTGGGCCGGTTGCGCGGCGCGTGGCGGGATATCGGCAGGCGCTGTTTCGATAACCGAATCCAGAGCACGACAGGCAATACCCGCCAGCGTCAGGCCTTCGGCAACCGCCGCGTACTGCTCGGAAAACAGCAGCATGGCCGCACCGGCATCGCGTAGCTGGGCCAACAGTTCATCGGGTGCCAATGCGGGATCGAGGGGCACACGAACGCGTCCGTTGGCCATGCAGCCGTAGTCAGCGATCAGGTAATCGATACTGGCGTCGGCCAGCAACGCCACCCGCGCACCCGGCGCGATATCGAGCCGGTCAAGCACTTGGCCGAACGCGGTAAGGGCGCGGTCGAGCTCAAGAAAACTCAGGCTGCGAGCGCTGGCCGGCTCGCTCAGTGCTGGCAGATCAGGCCATTTACAAGCTGCCTGCGCCAACAAGGTACTGATGTCCATATCTACCACCCACTCAAAACGATACGTCCATTGACCTGACGCGACTCCAGCAGCGCATGGGCCTCGCTTACTTGCTGAAACGGCAGCACCCGGTCGATCAATGGCCGCACCTGCCCGCTATGAATCAGCGCCAGAGCAACCCGCAGTTCTTCAACGGTGGCACTGCCCGAACCCTGAACCTTGAGCCGTCGACCGATCAGCAAGCCCGGCGGAATCGGCACACTCCCCGGCTGGACATTGCCCAGCACCACCACACGACCGCCAAGGGTCATGCTGCGCAAGGTGTCTTCAAGGGTGTGCCCGAGGTTTTCCATCGCCACATCCACGCCGCGCTTGCCGGTCAGTTTCCAGACTTCAGCGCTGTAGCTACCGCTGGAAACCACAACATCATGGGCACCCAGCTCGTGAAGAAAGTCGCGTTTCGAGGCGCTGCCAGTGACGGCAATCACCCGCGCCCCCAGCGCCCGCGCCAGCTGGATCTGATGCGCGCCCAGGCCACCGCTGGCACCGTTGATCAAAACAGTTTCACCCGGTTTGAGCGCCGCCTCGCCGTGCAAGGCCCGCACGCTCGTGGCAATGGGACAGGACGCCAGCGCCGCCAGGGTGTAATCCAGGCCGTCAGGCAATTCGATTGCCGAGATCGCCGGAATCCGCAGGTATTGGGCGTAGGCACCTTCGGTGTCCACCGACGGCAGGCCCAGCGCCCGGCACAAGTCCTGGCGTCCGCGCAGGCAATCGCGGCACTGGCCGCAGAAACGTCGCTGATAGATCACAACCCTTGCGCCCACCGCCAGTTGCAGGACGCCCGCACCGACTTCCACCACCTCGCCGGCCACTTCATGGCCCAGCACCACGCCGGTATGCGCACCTGGCAGATGCCCGGCACGGTGCAGCAAATCGTGATGGCAGACGCCCGCAGCGTGAACCTTGACCAGCACTTCGCCCGGACCGATCTGCGGCGTAGGCACCTCTTCGACTTGCAGTTGCTCAGGCCCGCCGAAGGCTTTCAGGACTATCGCTTTCATTTTTTATAACCATTAGTGACCCACTAAGAATATGTTCATATAACAAACATGTTGTTTGCATTATGAACATCAATTAAGTTTTCCCCACTTTGACGCGGACCTCAAGAGGCAATGCGTCTTTCTTTCACACTTAGCGAAATCGAAGTCATGACAGTCGAGTATCAACACCTTGGGGAAGGCGTCCTGCAGGTCACTCTCAATCGGCCAGAACGCCTGAACGCACTGGACAGCCAGGCCAAACGTGAACTGGGCGAGATCTGGCAACGCGCCGCAGACGATCAGGCTGTGCGGGCAATCGTGCTGCATGGCGCAGGCGAGCGAGCGTTCTGTGCCGGCTCCGATCTCAAGGAAATCGAGGCCACGGGCGAAGCCGTAAGCAGCGAACTGCTCGCCCGCGCCCTGCCCGGCGTCGGATTCGATCTGAACAAGCCGGTGATTGCCGCGCTGCACGGTCACACCCTGGGCCTGGGTATCAGCCTGGCGATTCATTGCGATTTTCGTATTGCCCGCCATGACACCCGTTTCAGTTTTCCGGAAGTGCAGCACGGCATGTTGTCGGGTTTCAGCGCCATCACTCTGCCGGGGCTGATAGGTGAGGCCGCGGCGCTGGACATCATGCTCAGCGCCCGCCCGTTCGATGCCTCCCAGGCACTGGCCATGGGGCTGGTCAACCAGCTTGCGGACGATGCCCATGCCAGCGCGCTGGAACTGGCCTCACGCCTGGCGGCTCATTCGCCCAAGGCGGTGGAATGGACCAAGACCCTGCTGCTGGCCCAGAGAAAGGCCCGTCTCAAGCAACACATGGCGCTGGTCGATCAGGCCCGCCAGGACGTCATGCTTTACCGATAACCACAATAACCAACACTTTTCGCCTCGCCAGTACTGTCAGGAACACCCACCACCAGGAATGGAAAGCGGCACCCGCATCGGAGCCTCACCATGTCTCGCCCCAACACTTTCCAGCCCAGGCTGAACCTGCTGACAGCAGCGACCCTGGGCCTTTGCGCCAACCAATTGGCATTCGCCGCCGAAAGCCCCACCGGCAATACCGATACAGCCCTGCAGACAGTGGTCGTGACCGGTGCCCGTGATGAAGGCCGCACCGTGGCCAAGAGCCTTGCGCCCATTGACGTGATCAGCGCCGACGACCTGGCCCGCTCGGGCAAGCAGAACTTGCGCGATGCCCTGGCCGCCAGCGTGCCGTCCTACACCAATGCTGCCGGCTTTACCGGCGGCACGGGTCTGTCGGTAAAATCCGCGACCCTGCGCGGCCTGGGTGGTAACCATGTGCTGGTGCTGGTCAACGGCAAACGCCGCCACAACACTTCGCTGATCTTCGTGCAGACCGCCGCCACTTCCAGTGGCCAGTCACCTGCCGATCTGGATCTGATCCCGGTCAGCGCGGTGGACCATATCGAAGTGCTGCGCGACGGTGCTGCTGCGCAATACGGCTCGGACGCCATCGCCGGGGTGATCAACATCATCCTCAAGACCAACCGCTCCGGCGGCAGCGCCAGCGCGTTGTACGGGCAATATAAAGAACGGGTCGGCGGCAAGGGCAACTTTGGCGCACGTGGCCAGGGCCAGATCAACCAGGGTTTCGAGCTGCCCAATGACGGTTTCTTCAGCCTCAGCGCCGATATCGGCATTCAGGAAAGCTCCAACGTCGCGGGCGCGGTGCCTGATCGCACGCGCATCTATTTCCCGCAGAACGGCAGTGCCGACCCACGGGAAACCAGCGAAAGCCGCTATCGCCAGCAACTCGGCCAGCCCCGCTCGCAAACCTACAACTTCGGTTACAACGCCGAACTGCCGCTCAACGACGACGTCAGCCTGTACTCGTTCTCAACCCTCAGCCACCGCAACTCCACCAGTTGGGGGACTTACCGCACCGCCAACTCGCCGCAGAACATCGTCTCGGTGTACCCGGACGGTTTCTCGCCGCGCTTTGTGGTGGAAGAAGACGACTTCCAGACCGTGTTCGGCGCACGTCATGAAAACCTGCTCGGCTGGCGCTGGGACCTGAGCACCAGCTATGGCCGCAACGATGCCAACACCCGTAACGAGCGCTCGTTGAACCCGTCGCTGGGCCCGGACAGCCCGCGCGACATGGATGGCGGCCATCTGATTGCCAGCCAGTGGACCAACAACCTGGACCTGACCCGTGGTTTCGATACCGGGCTGTTCGCCAAGCCGCTGAATGTCTCCACCGGGCTGGAATTCCGCCGCGACGGCTTTGGCATCGAAGCGGGCGAATATGCGTCCTATGCCGATGGCGGTTACATTTTCCCCGTAGGCCATCCATTGGCCGGACAACGTCCGAACCCTGGCGCGCCGGGACTGGTGGGTTTCACGCCGCAGGATGCACACAACTATTCGCGCACCAACACCGCTGGCTACATTGACCTCAGCCAGAGCCTGACCGAGCGCTGGGATGTCAGCCTGGCCGGACGTTTCGAGCACTACAGCGACTTTGGTGACACCGGCAGCGGCAAGTTCTCGACGCGCTACGCCTTCACGCCACAGTTCGCTGTACGCGGCACCATCAGCAACGGTTTCCGTGCGCCATCGCTGCAACAACAGTATTACTCCTCATCGCTCACCGCCTGGCGCACCAGCCCGCTGACCGGCCAACTGGAACAAGCGGTGACCCGCTACGTGACGGTGGACGACGCGGCCGGCCAGGCACTCGGCGCCAAGGAACTGAAACCCGAGCGCTCGACCAACTACAGCCTGGGCTTTGTCGCCACTCCAACGGAAAACCTCGACGTGACCGTCGATCTCTACCAGATCGATATCAAGGACCGAATCCTGCAGACCAGTAACCTGCAAGGCACCGCCGTCTCCAACCTGCTGGCGGCCAACGGCCTGGACCCGAACCAGATCGTGTCCTACTTCGGCAACCTGGCCGATACCCGCACCCGTGGCATCGATCTGGTGGCCGATTACCGCTATGACCTGGGCCGCTACGGCAAGACCAAATGGACCCTGTTGAGCAACCAGAGCCTGCAGACCATCGAGAAAATCAAGGAGCCCGAATCACTGGCCGGCACTGGCGTCAGCGCCGTGGGCCGTGATCGCCAGGGCAACCTGACCACGGCGTACCCGAAGAACGTCACGTCCCTGACCGCCGCCTGGCAACTGGGGGATTTCGACGTCACGCTCAAAGGCACCCGCTACTCGAAAGTCACCGGACGCAATCAGGTTTCCGCCAGCCGCGACGAGGAAATCCGTCCGGCACTCATCACCGACCTGAGTCTGGGTTACTGGCTGAGCGATGCCATCAAAGTGACCGTCGGTGGCGAGAACATCTTTGATCGCAGGCCCCAACAGCTCAACGAAGAAGCCAAGCGTTTCTACTTCTTCCCCACCGATAACCCGACCTATAGCTGGTACTCGCCCTACGGGCTGGAAGGTGCCTACTACTTCGCCAAACTTGACGTGAGCTGGTAACACCCATGAGCACTCCCGGCGCTGTACCCGCGAACACGCAACCAGCCGCAGAAAACCCGGAAGTGGTTTTCGACCAACGCCTGTACCGCAAACTGGCGTGGCGAATCATGCCGTTCCTGTTCCTGTGTTTTGTCCTGAACTGGCTGGACCGGGTCAACATCAGCTTTGCCCATTTGCAGTTCAAGACTGACCTGAACATCAGCGACGCTACGTTCGGCATCATCGTCGGGGTGTTTTCCATCGGTTATCTGCTGTTCGAGATTCCCAGCAACCTGCTGCTGGAGAAGTTCGGCGCGAAGAAAACCATGACCCGGATCATGATCCTCTGGGGCCTGGTGACCATCGCCACCGCCTTCGCCCAGACGCCCGCCCAGTTCTATGTGTTGCGCATACTGCTGGGCGCGGCCGAGGCCGGGTTCTTCCCCGGCGTGATCCTGTACCTGACGTACTGGTTTCCGGCCAGCCACAGGGCGCGGATCACCTCGCGCTTCATCATGGCGATTGCGGTCTGCGGGATCATCGGCGGTCCGTTGTCGACCTGGATCATGAGCCACTTCGGCGGCCTTGGCGGCTTTACCGGCTGGCAATGGCTGTTTGTCGTCACCGGCATTCCGCCTGTACTGGCCGGTTTTTTCGCCTGGTACTGGCTGGACGACAAACCGGCCAACGCGAAATGGTTGAGCGACGCCGAAAAACAGGCCATCGCCGACGCACTGGCCCATGAGCGCAAGCAGCGCCAACCCGGTGGCCATCAGCGTTTCGTCGAAGCGTTGAAGGACCGCAAGGTCTGGTTCATCACCCTGGCCTACTGCCTGACCATCATGTGTACCGGCAACGTCACCAATATCTGGGCACCGTCGATCATCCGCGATTCGGGGGTCAGCAACCTCGGGCATCTGGGCATGCTCTCGGCCCTGCCCTATGTGGTCGGTGTGTGCATGATGCTCTGGGCCTGCCGTCATTCGGACCTGCATCAGGAACGCCGCTGGCACTTCGCGCTGGGCGGGCTGACGGCCGCGCTGGCCATGGCGATCATGCCGCAAATGCTGTTCAGCCCGTGGTCGGCGATTGCAGTACTGACCGTGATGACCAGCGGCTATCTGGTAGCCACCTCTATTTTCTGGACCATCCCCACCTATTACCTGTCGGACGGCGCCAAGGCTGCGGGTCTGGCGCTGGTCAACTGCTGCGGACAAGTCAGCAGCCTGCTGACGCCGATCATGATCGGCTCGATCAAAACCAACACAGGCAGCATCAGCCTGGCGCTCTACATAGTCGCGGCCCTGGTGGCCAGCGGCACCCTGATCCTTTTGCTCGGCGTTTCACGCAATGCCTTGCGCGATGCACCCTGAACCCTTTTCGAGAGTTGCACATGACTGATTACCTGGCACTGGCCCATGAACTGGCCACCCACATCCAACCCGGCGCAGCGGAACGCGATGCCAACCGCACACTGCCCTACGCCCAGCTCGACCTGATCCGCGAATCAGGCCTGGGTGCTGCTCGCGTACCCACCGAGCTTGGCGGCGGCGATATCAGCCAGTTGCAAGTGGCGCAGATTTTCATCGCGCTGGGCAAGGCCGACCCTTGCGTGGCCCAGGCGCTGTTTCCGCATTTCGCCACTGTCGAGCACCTGCGCCTGATCGCCAACCCGGAACAGCAGCGCCGCTACCTCAGCGCCTTTGCCGATCGGCAATTGTCCTCTGGCGCGGTCGCCGAGCGCAGCGGCACCTTTCGTGGCGAGATCCACACACGCCTTGAGCGCCGTGGCGAACAGCTGATTCTCAATGGCAGCAAGTTCTACAGCACCGGCTGCCTGTTTGCCGACCTGCTGAAGATTCAGGCGGTGGACGAGGACGGCAATGCGCTTTACGTGATCCTGCCGGCCAACACGCCCGGCATCACCATGCTCGATGACTGGGACGGCATGGGCCAGCGCAGCACCGCCAGCGGCAGCACGCTGCTGGAGAATGTCATCGTGCAACCGGAGCAGGTGATCCCTCTGGCTCAGTGGTATCAGCGCCGTAACTACGTGGGTGCCAGCGCCCAGTTGATCCACTGTTCCATCGATATCGGCATTGGCCTGGCGGCACTGGACGACGCAGTGCAGTGGGCACGCAACGGCTCGCGCCCGGTTCGCGAAAGCGGTGTCGACAAGGCCCGCAACGATCCGTACATCCTGCACACCATCGGCGACCTTTCGGCGGCGATTCATGGTGCCGAAGCGCTGGTTGAAAAAGCGGCGCTAAGTGTCGATCTGGCGGCACGCACTCAATTACAGGGCCTGCTTGCCGGTGAAGAACTGGACGCCTTGCTGGCGCGCTCCTCGATTGCCGTGGCCGAGGCCAAAATCGCCTCGACCCGCGCCTCGCTGCATGTCTGCGAGCGGCTGTACGAAGTGGGCGGTGCTGCCACCACGCAATCGAGGTACAACTTCGACCGCCACTGGCGCAATGCCCGGACCCACACCACCCACGATGCGGTGGCCTACAAGTACAAGGCCATCGGTGACTACCTGCTCAACGGCAATTACCCGCCGATTGCCTTTACCTACTGACAGAACGGGTTTCACATGCAGCCGAATCACAAGCCCTGCGCGCCTCTGTTAGTGGGCGCTTCCTTGTTGTTGACCTTGCTGTCGAGCCAGGTCCGGGCCGCTGAACCGGCTGCCTGGGCCGACCTGGATGCACAGATCGCCCGCGCCCTGCCCGGCGTGATCGAACTGCGCCATGCCATTCACCAACACCCGGAACTGGGCAATCGAGAATTCAACACCAGCAAACGCATCGCCGAACGGCTGCGTGAGCTGGGCCTTGAGGTGCAGACCGGCATCGCCCACACCGGCGTGGTCGGCGTGCTGCGCGGCGGCAAACCGGGACCGGTGGTGGCCATTCGCGCCGAACTGGATGCCCTGCCCCTGATCGAACAGACCGGCCTGCCCTACGCCTCGACCGTGCGCGTTCAGGACCAGAGCGGCGACTTTCGCACCAGAGGCAAGGAAGTCGGCGTGATGCACGCCTGCGGTCACGATGCGCACATGGCCATGGCCCTCGGCGTGGCCGAAGTGCTGGCCGCCCATCGCAGCGAACTGCCCGGCACGCTCAAACTGATCTTCCAGCCAGCCGAAGAAGGTCCGCCGCTGGGCGAAAAAGGCGGTGCGCAACTGATGATCGAACAAGGTGTGCTGACCAACCCGGCGCCCGCTGTGATCTTCGGCCTGCATGTCACTGCCGGTACTGCGGGCACCTTTACCCTCAGCCGTACGCGCACCACTGCGGCGGCCGATACCTTCGTCGCACGCATCAAGGGTCGCCAGACCCACGCCGCATTTCCCTGGACCGGCATCGACCCGGTGCCCGTCGCCGCCCAGACCATCCTCGCCTGGCAGACCATCCCCAGTCGCCAATCGAACCTGAGCCTGCTGCCTGCTCCGGTGATTTCCGTAGGCCGGATCGAAGCCGGCGACCGCCACAACATCATCCCTGCCGAAGTACGCCTGGAAGGCTCGATCCGTACCGTCAGCGACGAACAGCGTGAAGACGTGCTGATGCGCATGCGCCGCAGCGCCGAAAAAATCGCCGAAGCCTCCGGTGCCACGGCAGAGATCGAGTACCTGCCAGGCAACTACCGCGCTGGCCATAACGACACGGCACTGGTCGACCGCTTGCTGCCGGTGTTGCAAGAAGTCTCCACCACACCGGTAAAAATCGACAACGGCACCTACGGCGCAGACGACTTCGCCGAGTACGCACGGCAGATTCCGGGAATATTCATGCGCATGGGCGTCACGCCACCGGCACTGGAAGGCAAGGCCGTGTGGCCGACCCATTCACCGGGGTTTACCGTGGATGACCCAAGCCTTGCCGTAGGGATTCGGGCGCTGAGCCGGATGACCTTGAGTTATATGGCGGGCGGATAATGTCCATCCGCTGTTGTGGTGGGCAGCTTGCTGGCGCCAAGGGTTTCAGGCACCGCCACCCACAACAGGACCAACGCTGCCGCAGCCACAGCAGCCAGGGTCAGAAATGCCGCGCTGTAACCTGCCTGTTGAACCACAAAACCCGCCAGGCTGTTACTCAATGCCGCGCCAAGGCCGAAGAGCGTCGAGAGTGCGCCAAGGCTGATATTGAAATGCCCGGTGCCATACGTGAGGTCTTTGACGATCACCGGAAACAGAGCACCGAAAATACCGGCGCCGACACCGTCCAGCAGTTGCACGGCGACCAGCCAGTAAGGGTCGTCCGACAGGGTATAAAGCGCGCCGCGCAATGGCAGGATCAGGAAGCCGATCAGCAGCAACGGCTTGCGTCCCCACAAATCGGCCTTGGCGCCCACCAGCAAGGCCGCTGGAACCATGACCAGTTGCGCCGCAACGATGCAGGCAGAAGTCAGTGGCGTGGCCATCTGTAGATTGACCTGGGCCAGTTTCTGACTCACCAGCGGCAGCATCGCGGCATTTGCCAGATGGAACAGCGCACAGCAAATGCCGAACAGCAGCAGCGGTTTGTTAGTGAACAGCACAGAAAAACCCGAAGGCGGCTCAGCATGTCTGGCACCACTGGTATCCAGACCACGTGCAAGATCATGATTGATGGCATCCGCCGAAACGAAGCTGACCGCAATCACACTGCCCAGCGCCATGACCGCCATCAGATAGAAGACTGCAACAGGACCGAACAGGTAGGCGAAACCGCCAGCCAACAAGGCCGCGCAGGCATTACCGGCATGATTGAAGGTTTCGTTGCGCCCGGTACGACGGGTAAACGCCCGAGGCCCGGTGATTCCCAGGGTAATCGCGGCAATGGCCGGAGCAAATACCGATGCGGCCACGGCACTCAGGGCCTGAGTCAGGGCGACCAGGGTAAATGAAGACACGAAAGGCAGCAGCAGACAGCTACCCGTCACCAACAGTGCCGCTATTGCAATGATTGCCCGTTTACCCCGCGAACTGTCCACCAGTGCTCCGGCGGGCGTTTGAGTAATCAGCCCGGCGATCCCGGCAATCGTCATCACCACACCAATGCTGGCGGGCTCCCAGTGGTGAACGGCCAACAGGTAAATCGCCAGATAAGGCCCAAGCCCGTCGCGTACGTCCGCGAGAAAGAAATTGAGACTATCGAGGGACATAGCGTTGCGGCGATCCGAGAGACTGGCCAAGGCTGACATCTTCAATATTTGAGGTTTTGCGACATGACCAACCTCTGCGAGGTTAATGACCGATGGCCTGCGGTTTTAGTTTCATGAAACCTCTCAAGACTCGGCAGGAGCGAATTCATTCGTGAACGCTGCCTCTTCGCGAATGAATTCGCTCCTACCGAAGCGGGCTTAAAATATATAAATATGATTTTAAAAATCATCAACATAACAAAAATACATAATTAGCTTAGACCGAAAAAGACTTTCACAGGCGTTTCTCAGGAGCCTATCGTCTATCTCAGTCCGACCCCTTTCCTGGCGGAGGCCGTCTCCCCAACGACCTTCGCCAGGAGTCTTTCATGAGCGAATCCCTCAACCATCTTTTGGCCGAACTGCATGCCGAACGCGTGCGCACCTGGGCACCCGAGGCCCTGAAGGTCAATATCGACCAGCGTCAGCGGCTGGTCGATGAAGCACGACCAGACACCTTCATCAAGACTGGCGACAGCGTTGCGCCCTTTGAACTGTTCAAGGTCGAAGGCGGCACACTCAACCTCGATCAACTGTTGGCTGACGGCCCGGCAGTGCTGGTGTTCTTCCGTTTTGCCGGTTGCCCGGCCTGCAACATTGCCATTCCCTACTACGAGCGCAACCTGCAACCGGCATTGAGCCAGCGCGGCGTGCCGCTGGTGGCGGTCAGCCCGCAGGTGCCTGAGCGTCTGGTGGAGATCAAGGACAAACACCAGTTGAGTCTGCAAGTGGCCAGCGACAAGGACAACCAGTTGGGCCAGCGCTTCGGCATTCTCTACAGCTTCGACGAAGCATCGCGTCAGGCCTCTCTGGCCAAAGGCCTGGGAATCGGCGAAATCACCGGCACCGGGACCTGGGAGCTGCCACAACCGACCGTGGTAGTGATCGGCCGCGACCGTCGCGTTCACTTCGCCGAAGTCAGCCCCGACTGGCTGGTACGAAGCGAGGCACAAATCATCATTGATGCCGTGGACGCTGCACTGGATGCCGACCTGCAACCCGCCCGACAGGCACGGACATAACGGCCACGGACTTTCTCTATTCCACCGAAAGGACTTGAACCCATGAGCAAACGCCAACTGCATTTTGGTGCCATTCTGACCGGCGTCGGTACTGACCAGCAGGAATGGTTACACCCGGATATTCCCGGCAACGCCAGCATCGATATCGACTGGTACAAGCAACAGGCCCAAGCGGCCGAGGCGGCGAATTTCGACTTTGTATTTATCGTCGACAGCCCCTACATCACCCCGGACTCGGCACCGCACTTTCTCAACCGGCTGGAACCACTGACCCTGCTCTCGGCGCTAGCCGGTGCCACTGACAAGATCGGCCTGGTCGCGACCTTGACCACTTCCTACACCGAGCCATTCAACGTGGCGCGGCAGTTCGCTTCGCTGGACCAGATCAGCCACGGTCGTGCAGGCTGGAACGTGGTCACTACAGGACTTGAAGGCGCAGCAGGCAACTTTGGCCGCGAGCAGCATATCGATCACACCGAGCGCTATCGCCGGGCCAGCGAGCACGTGGCGGTGGTTCAGGGGTTATGGGACTCCTATGAAGACGATGCCTTCCCTCGGGACAAGGCCAACAAGCGCTTTCTCGACCCGAGCAAACAACATCGCCTGGACCACCGTGGCGAGTTCTTTTCGGTCACCGGGCCACTGAACATTTCCCGCTCGGCGCAAGGTCAGCCGGTGATTTTCCAGGCCGGGGTTTCCGAGTCCGGACGCAAGCTGGCGGCGGAAATCGCCGAAGGCATCTTTGCCGGTGTCGACAATTTCGAGGATGCCCGGGAGTACTACGACGATATCAAACGCCGTGCCGCAGCCGCAGGCCGTGACCCGGCACAGGTGCTGCTGTTCCCCGGCATTACACCAATCATTGCCGACACCGATGAACAGGCTCAGGCGATTCTGCTGGGGCGCGAAGGCGAGGTAGATCTGAACAAGGCACTGGTGCAACTGGGCCGCCCGTTCAACTACCACGACTTCAGCCAGTACGACCTCGATGCGCCTTTCCCCGAGCTGGGCGAACTGGGCAGCAACGGCTATCGCGGCCATGCCGAAAAAATCAAACGCGTCGCCAGGGAACAAGGCCTGACCCTGCGCGAAACCGCCCTGCGCTTTGCACGCCCCTTCACCGGGTTCGCCGGCTCAGCACTGACTGTCGCCAACGAAATCGAACGCTGGTTCAACGAAGGCGCAGTGGACGGCTTCAACATCCACGTCGGCGCACCAGCCAGCTTCGCCCGGTTTACCGACGAAGTACTGCCGATCCTGCGTGAACGCGGGCTGTTTCGCAGTGAATATACAACCAGCACCCTGCGCGGCCATCTGGGGATTGATGTACCGCGCAATCGCCATAGCCTGCAGGTTCAGGATCATGTTTCGGCGGTTGTAGAGCTGGCGTGAGGTATTCGGGAATGCCCAGGCCTAACAAAGTCTGGGCATCATCGCAGGAATATAAGGTATCCCGACAAGACACGAGCAGAATCGGGAAGCTTTCATTGAAATATTAAGGCTTCCTGCTGGAACCGATCCGAAACTCGCGACCACTCAGTTACATGTTTTTATCAAGATCAGAGCTATGCAGTCAGATCATTTTCAGACGCTTGCACGACATGTCGTTCAAAAGTACCGAGACTCATCACAAACTCCTGACGATAGACATCATCCTGTCTATCTACTGACGTTTGGTGTTGAGGTAGATAT
This sequence comes from Pseudomonas cichorii, assembly GCF_019719005.1. Taxonomy (GTDB): domain Bacteria; phylum Pseudomonadota; class Gammaproteobacteria; order Pseudomonadales; family Pseudomonadaceae; genus Aquipseudomonas; species Aquipseudomonas cichorii_E. The sequence continues at coordinate 264,482 of NZ_JAIGPJ010000002.1, read as the reverse complement.
TCATCTGATTGGCAGCCAGCCCGGTTATTTAAATCTGGTAGCTACATTTCCTGCGCCCCCTCAGTGGCTTGCACCTGAAGGTATGAGGGCTTTACTGGCGGAAAATGTCTTCAGTCTTTTCCATCCTGCACTGATGTTCGGCCTGGAGACAATGAGTGGAAATATGGTGATCTCATTGCGCCAACCGTTGGCAGAACTGAATGAAAACAACATTCTGCACCTCGTTGAAAGTTTTGCTCAACGGGCAGTTGATTTTCACTCCGGGAAAATACTTCCTCCAGCCCAAATCCCATCCAGCTCAAAGCAGGATGCCTTGAGCAAGACCAATTTCGCAACGATGACGATTCAAAGCTCATCGCTACGTAGTTAGGAGACTGTCCATGCCAAAAATCAGCAGTTTCTTTCATGGCAGCTCATCCACTCAGCATTACGACGCGACTGTCCAGAACCATGAGTCTGGCAAGACCGTGCACGATACCGTCAGACCCGACAAGTTGGGCCTGCATAATTATCAGGGCAAGACGGTAACTGTTAGCTCAGGAACTCTGAATGCACTGGCGGATGCCACTTGGGCCAACCGCGTAGCCAAAAGTGTGATCGCCTCTGGATCAGGCAATCAGCGTACGGACATCATAGAGTCTGGCGGAGAAAGCTGGGCTCGTTTGCATTTGGCCAATCAGAAATATCCAGCGGGCGGAAGTGCTGCTCAACTCAAACGCGCACAGAAATTCCAGGGTGGCAATTGTTCGATACACGCCAGCATTGCAATTGCTGCTCTTCAGAGCCGAGGAGTGGATGCTCCCATAAACCGGGTACGCATGAAGCTACCAGACGGCAACTCCCATGAATTTGTATTACTGGGAGATCCGCGAGTCCCAAAATACGGTGAGAAAAATACTGTTGTCGTCGACCCATGGCCCAGCTACCCCAGCGCCTGCACTCTGGACCAGGCAATACTGCATGACGCCACACGAAATACCCATGCTCCCATAACGCAACTGATGAACGATTACAGGCATGAGATTTATCATGCATCAGTAAGCCCGCAAGACGCACAGCGCCTGACCAAGATCGAGGTGCTCGGAACTGCAGCGCTTGAGAAAAAGCTTGAGAAAATGAAACTTCCACCTCTGGGATCCCAAGAACTGATCAATCACGCTCTAGCAGATAATCGCTATGGGCAATTCGATGTTCGTGTTGCAACAGATCCAAGTACAGGTTACAGAGATGAATCGGGAGCCATTGTACGAACATTCGATCCTCTCTTAAGGTAGTGTCTTTCCTTGACGCCTTCTGGTAATGGGTACTGTCTAGTGCTCCCGACCAGTATCTGCAGACAATGGCAGCCCCAACGTCACCACAAAATCCTGACTGGTACTATTGAAGTCAATCGTGCAACCGCAACGCTGCACAATCGCCTGAACGATTGCCAGACCCAACCCGCTACCCGTGCTTGAGCTGCTGCGCCAGAAGCGTTCGGTCATGTGACGAAGGTTATCTTCGGGTATTCCTGAGCTGGCATTTCTGACGCTGACAAACGCAAATTCCCTGTTACTTGTCACTCGAACGGCAACTTGCGTATCGGCAGGACTATGCCGCAAGGCGTTGTCCAGCAGGTTGCGAAGCGCAGCCACTGCCAGTACCGAGGGCATGTCCAGGGCTGACGAAGACGTCATTGCCTGGACACTCAGCTGGATGCGTTCCGTACTGCTGCCTGCATCCTGGATAGCCAGGGAAACAGCCTGTTCGACATTACACTGGCTGCCGTCATCAAATGACAGACTGCCTTCAACCCTGGCCAGCAACAACAATTGCTCAAGGGTGTTGTGCAACCGGTCAGTCCCCTGTTCGGCGCGAACCAATGCCAGTTCTCTGGCTTCACCGCTGGTCATCTGCGCAACCTGCAAATGGGTTTTTATCGCGGTGAGCGGGCTGCGCAGTTCATGGGCGGCATCCCCGGTCAGGCGGCGTTCACGCTCGACTGCCTGGCTGATACGCACCAACAGATGGTTTTGCGTTTCCAGCAGCGGCTGCAATTCGTTGGGCAGCATGCGAAGCTGCATGGGTTCAAGGGAATCAATGTTGCGTTTTTTCAGCTCGTCTCGCATGCGCTTGAGCGGTGACAAACCTTTTCCTATCCCCAGCCAAAGCATTGCAACGCATGCCAGCAGTGCTACCAGCACAGGAACGGATGCTGACAGCAGGACAGAATGGTTGAGGGATTCGCGCTCCTGTTCTCGATCAGCCGTCGTTATACGAACATCGCCCTGAACAAGGGTAAACGTGCGCCAATGCTCGCCGTCGATTTCCTGATCATGAAAGCCGCCATTGGCACTGGCGATGATATTGGCGACATTGCCATGACTGCTGGCCAGGATTTCGCCACGCAACGAACTCACCTCACAGGCCATGCCATCGGGAATGGCCAACTGGTTGGCGCTGAAGTGAGCACCACCCTCCTTCGTCGACAAAGGTTCGGGCAACTGATCGACCAGGGCGGCGACCATGCGCGCTGACGCCGCGAGCCGCTGATCAAGGGAGAACATCATCTGGGTGCGCAGGTCCTGATACATCCAGGTAGCCGCCAGCGTCCAGACCACGACAAAGGCAACCCCGAGAATCAGGCTCAGGCGCAGGCGCAGGCTCATGATTCTGTCACCAGCGCACCGAGCCGATAACCCGAGCCGCGCACAGTCTCGACAATGCCGTTACCCAGCTTGCGGCGCAGATGAAAGATGTGGACGTTCAAAGCGTTGCTTTCGACCTCATCACCGAAGCCATACACACTGTCTTTCAACTGCTCGATGGAGAGCACCCGGCCACGGTTGTTGAGCAGTGCCAGCAGCAATGCCTGCTCACGACGAGACAGATCGATGGCCTCACCCGCCAGCCAGGTTTCCCGGGTGCTGGGATCGTGGGTGACAGCTCCATGCTCAATGAGGTTGACCGCCCGGCCAGCAACGCGGCGCACCAGCGTATGCAGGCGAGCATAGAGTTCTCTCAGATCAAAAGGCTTGAGCAGGTAATCATCAGCACCCGCTTGCAGCCCTTTCACGCGGTCATCCACATCATCGCGTGCGGTCAGAATCAATACCGGTATCGCCTGACCCATAAGCCGCAGACGCCGCAACAGACTGATCCCGTCCTCATCGGGCAAGCCCAGATCCAGAATCATCACATCGAACTGCGCGACATCCAGCAAGGCATAAGCGGCTGATGCCGAAGCCACACGGTCGACGTTAAGACCCTGGGCGTTCAAGCCGGCGACGATGCCGCTGGCAATGAGTTCATCATCTTCACACAGCAATACGTGCATGGCCGACTCTGTTGGAGGACAGGATTTCATACTTGCCACAATAACGCGCAAGCAGCATTTCGGGATCTGAAGAAGATAGCAAAATGCCTATAACTTAACTGGCAGGCTTTTCATCCATGTCCTGAGGCTTTGCATTCTCCCGGGAAGCACTGGCGGCGGCCTGATTCTTTTCGGTCTTTTCCTGAGCCTTGGCCAGGTTTTCACGCGCCTGCTGGCGCTCAAGGGCAAACGCCTCCTGACGCTTTTGAATCATGTCGGCACCATCCTGGGCAAAGGCAGTGGCGCAGCAAAGGGTAAGAAACGAGGCCAGGATAATTTTCTTGGTAATCATCGGGTATATCTCTCAAGGGTGGCAGGCTTGCAGCGCCAAGGGCGTCTGCTTCAAGTCGCTGCACTTTGAGGGAGCCCGATTAAGGCATCGTTAACAGTGTCAGGAGTTTTAAAAAGAACACCACGCCCAAGGAGCGTGGTGTTAATTCAAATGAGTATCCGGTCCGCGACAGCGCTACCAAGCGTTTCAAGCTGTCATCGACTATCAAGTCAGGCTTGTGCCCTGTAACAATCATCAAGGCCCGAACGGTCGATCCCCGAGAATCGTCGCACGGTGCATGATGCGCCTTTGCGGTCGGTAGTCGTCGCAGGCGTAGTGCTGGGTGAGGCGGTTGTCCCAGAAGGCCAGGTCGCCCTGGCGCCATTGCCAGCGAACGCTGAATTCCGGCTTGGCGATCTGCTTGAACAGCATCTTCAACAGCACATCGCTTTCGTCGGGTTCCAGCTCAAGAATGCGGGTGGTGAAGGATTCGCTGACAAACAGCCCTTTGCGGCCTGTTTCCGGATGCACGCGCACGACGGGATGGGTCACGGGCGGGTTGGCAGCGCGAGCAGCGTTCCATTTTTCCAGTGCATCGGGCGTATTGCCAAAGCGCTCCAGGGGAAACGAAAGGGTCAGGTCATGCACAGCGGTCAGGTCATCGAGCAAATGCTGAATCCTGGCGGACAATCCCTCATAAGCAGCCGAGCAACTCGCCCACAGGGTATCTCCACCGTGAGGAGGAACATGCCGTGCGCTGAGCAGCGAGCCCATGGGTGGCGACTGGATGAAGGACACGTCGGAATGCCACAGAGCGTTGTCGCGCAGGTCGTTGAGGTCGGTATCCAGCAAGAGGATTTCCGGCTGGTCTTCGATCTTCGGATAGATTGGGTGTATATGCAGATCGCCGAACAGGGCTGCCGCGTCCCGCTGCTGGCGCGGCGTCAGCAGTTGATCACGCATAAACAGCACCTGATGCTCCATCAGCCCTTCGCGCAAAGTGGTATAGCTTTCTGCACTCAGCGGGCGACTCAGGTCGACACCGCTCACGCGCGCGCCAAGAGCCTGGCCGATGCGTTCAAATACGATGGTCATAGGTGTTTCTCTATATCACTGGGCCTGGCGTACGTACTCGGTGCTCACGTACTCCGAGTAGTCCGGCAACACGGCGGGAATGCGTTTCTGCTCCTGGAGGAATTGCGCGGTAGCGGCGATATCCTTGGCAGTGCCACCACCGAGCAGGTCGGCGCTGAGCTGTTGCTGGGCGTTCGGGTACACGGAACCGGCCAGCAGCTCGGGAACGTCAGCAGCGTTGGCACCGACCAGCCTGGCGATCTTTCTGGCTTGTTCTGAGTCAGCAGTCCACTTGGCGGCATTGGCTTGATAGTCGGCGAAGGCGCTCAGGGTCACACCCGCGAACCTGGCCAGCACTTCAGGATGCTTTTCGGCGAAATCCTTGCGGGCGACCCAGACTTCGAAAGTCGGCGCGCCCCACTTGCCCACTTCGGCAGCGTCGGTCAGCACCTTGCCGTCACGCTTGATTTCACCCAGAGCCGGCGACCAGACAAAAGCACCGTCAATATCGCCGCGCTTCCAGGCGGCATTGATTTCGGCCGGACTGAGGTTGACGATCTTCACCTGGGTGGGATCGATCTTCCAGTGCTTCAGAGCACCGAGCAGGCTGTAATGGGAGGTGGATACGAACGGCGTGGCAATAGTCTTGCCGATCAGTTGCTCGGGTTTTTCGATACCGCTGCTGTTGCGCACCACCAGCGCCTCGGCGGAGTTGATCTGCGCCGCCACCAGGAAGGTCACCAGCGGCAGTTTGCGCGAGGCGGCCGCTGCCAAAGGGCTTGAGCCTAAATTGCCTATCTGCACATCACCGGAGGCCAGTGCAGTTACCACTTCCGGGCCTGCGTTGAAACGGCGCCAGTCGAGCTTCTGGCCAATGGCTTTTTCGTAGGCACCGTCGGCCTGGGCGACCTTGGACGGGTCCACACCGGTCTGGTAGCCGATGACGATATCGGCGCAATGCGCCTGGACGGCGGTTGCTGCAGCGACAGCTAGCAGCAGAGCTTTGATGGTGCGTTTCAGAGTAGATTCCTCGCAAATGGCACGGCTGCGGTTTATTACAGGCGCCTGAGCGCCACCACTGCACTAGAGGGTAAGGAATCTATGGTTATAAAAAATATAAAACCAATAACATTTAGCGCTTAGCTTAGAGCGGTCAGCAATAGCCTTGGGCCAGAGCTGCGGCGGTTGCTCGGGGGAGCATCTCGTAAGCTGATTTCGGGATAGGTATGAGCCATCGTACAAACTCCATCTCGTTTGAACAGAGAAGGTTTGTACCAATGCCGATCAGTTAAGGCCCACACAAACTTGCAGGAGGCAGCTTGCTGGCGAAAAAGACCTGAAAACCGGCAGATATTCTGCGAATGTACGCATTGAACTTGCTAGAACGAAAAAAAGAGGCCAAAGCCTCTTTTTTCAATTTCTGCATACCTCAATTGAAGCCTGCAGAACAATATTTGGAGCGGGAAACGAGACTCGAACTCGCGACCCCGACCTTGGCAAGGTCGTGCTCTACCAACTGAGCTATTCCCGCTTGGTGATGGCCGCCATTCTATACGCTGGCGTTTATTCGTCAAGCCCTTGATTCAAAAAAGTTATTTCTTTTCTGCGGTAGCTTTCAGGTGAGGCCAGGCAGCTCTCAGGTACTGAACCATCGACCACAAAGTCAGCCCTGCCGCGACAAGCAGCAATGCATAACCGACGATAACCCAGAAAGCGAAAGCCGGAGGGTTGGCCAGGAGGATAACCAGCGCCAGCATCTGGGCGGCGGTTTTCCATTTGCCCATGTTGGACACGGCCACCTGGGCGCGAGCGCCGATTTCGGCCATCCATTCACGCAATGCCGAGATCACGATCTCGCGACCGATGATGACGGCAGCCGGCAGGGTCAGCCACAGGTTGGCGTGAGTCTGCACCAGCAGCACCAGCGCAACCGCCACCATCAGCTTGTCTGCCACCGGATCGAGAAAGGCACCAAATGGTGTGCTTTGTTCGAGACGACGCGCCAGATAGCCGTCGAGCCAGTCAGTCGCTGCGGCAAATGCGAACACGCTACTGGCCGCCATGTAGCTCCAGTGATAGGGCAAATAGAACAGCAGAATGAAGATCGGGATCAGTAAAACGCGCAGAACGGTAATCAGATTAGGGATATTCATCGGCACAACTGGCTACGAGGTGAGCGGGCATTCTACTCGCTGTGCAGGTTTGCATAAATCGACTCTGCCAGCTTTTTGCTAATTCCGGGTGCTTTTGCTATTTCATCGATGCTCGCACGGGCCAATTCCTGCAATCCACCGAAGTGTTTGAGCAGATCGCGACGCCGCGTCGGCCCAACGCCTGCCACACCTTCGAGGGTCGAGGTACGGCGTGCCTTGCCGCGTCGGGCGCGGTGGCCGGTAATGGCGAAGCGGTGAGCCTCGTCGCGAATCTGCTGGATCAGGTGCAAGGCCGGCGAGTCGCCGGGCAAGGTGAACTCGTGAGCGGCGTCATTAAGGTACAGAGTCTCGAAACCAGCCTTGCGGGTCGTGCCCTTGGCCACGCCGAGCAGAATCAGGTCAGGGACTGCCAGCTCGTTCAGTACATCGCGAGCCATGGACAATTGCCCCTTGCCGCCGTCCACCAGCAGGATATCGGGCAACTTGCCCTCGCCGTCCTTGATCTTGCTGAATCGCCGGGTCAGAGCCTGATGCATGGCGGCATAGTCATCGCCTCCCGTGACGCCTTCGATGTTATAGCGCCGGTAATCGGACTTGATCGGGCCTTCAGGGCCAAAGACCACGCAGGACGCCACGGTCGCTTCGCCGCTGGAATGGCTGATGTCGTAGCACTCCAGCCGCTGAGGCGGCTCATCGAGCTTGAGGACCTTGGCCAGCGCCTCGAATCGCGAAGCCACATGCTGACGATTGGCCAGACGTGCGCTCAGCGCCTGCTCGGCATTGGTCACCGCCAGTTGTTGCCAGCGCGCACGAGTGCCACGAACCCTGTGGCTGATGGTCATCTCGCGGCCACGGGACTCTTCGATGGCATCGATCAGCGTCGGGAAGTCCTCGTGAACCACATTGACGATAACCTCACTGGGCAGTTCACGGTCGACTCCGCCGAGAAAGTACTGCGCCAGGAAGGCCGACATCACTTCACCGACCTCCTCTTCTATACCCACTTGCGGGAAGAAGTTCTTGCTGCCCAGCACACGTCCGCCGCGCACGCTGATCAGATGAACACAGGCACCGCCTGGATTCACGAACGCTGCCACCACATCCACGTCGCCGGTTCCGCCTTCCATGCTTTGCTGATCCTGAACCCGACGCAGCAAGGCCACCTGATCACGCAGCTCGGCAGCCCGCTCGAAATCCAGGGCCATGGCGGCCTTTTCCATCGACTCGTTCAACTCATCGGTCAGGGCGTTGCTGCGCCCTTCGAGAAACATCACCGAATGACGTACGTCCTCAGCGTAGACCTGCGGCTCCACAAGCCCGACACATGGCCCCTTGCAGCGCTTGATCTGATACTGGAGGCAAGGCCGGTTGCGGTTCTTGAAGTAGCTGTCCTCGCACTGGCGAACCAGAAACGTCTTTTGCAGCAGGCTCAGGCTTTCACGAATCGCACCAGGGCTTGGGTAAGGGCCGAAGTATCGCCCCTTGGCCTTCTTGGCACCGCGATGAATGCTCAGGCGCGGAAACGCACCGTCGGACAAAAAGACATAGGGATAGGATTTATCGTCGCGCAGCAGGATGTTGTAAGGAGGCCGCCACTCCTTGATGAGGGTCTGCTCCAGCAACAGCGCTTCGGTTTCGTTGGCCGTGATGGTGGTTTCGATCTGGGCGATGCGGGCAACCAGCGCGCTGGTCTTGGGTGCAAGGCCGGTCTTGCGAAAATAGCTGGCCAGGCGTTTCTTGAGGTTCTTGGCCTTGCCGACATAAAGAAGCTGGGCATGAATATCGAACATGCGATAGACGCCGGGACGGCCACTGCATGTTGCAAGAAACGCACTTGGATCAAACGATTGGGTCATGTTCAGGCGCTGGCATCAACCATGCCGTGACGTACAGCCAGTAATGCAAGCTCGACATCGCTGCTGATCGAAAGCTTCTCGAAAATCCGGTAACGGTAGGTATTAACGGTCTTGGGTGACAAGCATAGCTTGTCGGAAATGGTCTGAACCTTCTGGCAGCCGACAATCATCAGGGCAATCTGGATTTCGCGCTCGGAAAGCAGATCGAACGGAGAATTGTTGACCTGTGGCTGAAAAGACTTCAATGCCAGTTGCTGAGCAATCTGCGGGCTTATGTAGCGCTGACCGGCAAACACAAGGCGAATGGCCTGCACCATTTCCGCAAGCCCTGCCCCTTTGGTCATGTAGCCAGCTGCGCCAGCCTGAAGCAGGCGCGTCGGGAAAGGGTCTTCCTCGCACACCGTGACGGCAACGACCTTGATCTCGGGATGGCTGCGCAGCAACTTGCGAGTCGCTTCAAGACCTCCGATGCCGGGCATCTTGACATCCATCAGCACGACGTCAGGCTTGAGTTCCCGGGCTTTCTTCAGGGACTCCTCGCCAGAGTCAGCCTGACCGACAACCTGCAAGCCATCTATGTCGGCAAGCATGCGGGTGATGCCTGTGCGGACAAGATCATGGTCATCGACAACTAGCACCCTAATCAAGCAGACACCTCACGCAACAGTCATAACGAATGCCAGCCACCATAACAAAAACCATGAGTCAGACCTAGCGCCTGTTGCCGTTTCAGTACAAAGCCGATTACCGCACCAATCCCAGCAGACCAGGAAGTGGGGGACAATCGTGCAGAAACGGCAGCACAGGACAAGATCCGCCTCACACGGATACGTGGAAAGCGTTGCCAACAAACTATCACTAACCTCTTAAGACGCCAGTGTTTTTTCGCAAAAGCGCTTGATTGGCAGATCTGCCATCAATGATCATCAGGCAACGACTTGTTGTGAATGGTGTAGGACGCCGACAGTTCGGCCAGAGTGATGGTCAATCGGCTTATTGCATCCTGATCCTCCTTGAGCAAGGTTCTGTAACTTCCCAATACTTTTTCTTCGGCGCTACTGAGATTATCGATGGGAACAGGCGTAGGCATCCCGGTCAACACGTAAAGGACATCGACACCCTTGGCCGCTACCGCTGCGAGATAATCAGCCTTTGGCGCACGATCGCCACTCTCGTATTTCCCCTGAGCATTAGCCTCCACGCCACCGATTTCACCAAAGGCGCGCTGAGAGAGCCCAAGACGCTCTCTTTCTTTTCTCAATCGATAACCGATTCCACTCATTTGAATGCATAACCTTGTTGACCCCATCCTTACGAATGGTAGAATCCAGACAGAATTAAACTTATTTGAACGGTTTTGAACTATGCCCGGAATACGTACTGCTGCACAAGCCAAGGCTTGGCTCGAACAACAGGGAAAATCGGTTCAAGAATTTGCTCGGGAAAACGACATTGACCCGGCAACTACTTACCAAGTCTTGGCTGGTCGCAAGAAAGGCCGTCGCGGAGAAGCCCATAAAGTGGCGGTTCTACTGGGTATGAAGATAGGCGTCATCCCTTCGAACAGCAGTAACCCGGCACAAGAAACTGAAAGCTGAGAATATCTCTCACTCCAACATCTGCAATTAATAACTAAACAATCCGACTGTCGGTGTCGACTTTTCTGACAGAACCTGTCCATAGAAAAAAAGCTGTTTAAACCTTGGCCACATTTCGTGGCCCCGCGCTCATTGCGATCAGCACACAGCCGCCAATTGAGTCGATTGAATTTTCCAATTGAATCAGGCCATTCGCCTACGGTAAGCTCGCGCTCAACCTATGGAGACACATCATGTTGCGATCCGCCTCATCACAGCTTCTGCACCCTGCCAGCGTTGAACGCTCGGTAGCGGTCGTTGCTGCGCGGATTGCTTCGGCTGCTGCCTGCCTGCCGGCCAACTTTTATTACGGGTACTGGTTTAGCCACTGGCGCGCCTGATACCCAAAAGGCGCCCAGATTCAGGGGACGCCAACCAGAGAATTCTCTACCCCCGGTCGGCTACCCGACCGGGGGTTTTGTTTTTTGGGGCTCTCGAAAGCCCGATTGAATCCACATGAGGAATACGACATGAACACCACTTTCTATTACCGCAACGACATCGACTTCGCCTGGCGATTTAGCAACCTCCGTTCGGGACAGCCAGCCGCCTCCGATCGGTCACTGCCAGGTGGCAACCTCACACGCACAGCCAGTCAGGCCAATTGTCGAACACCCCGATAGGGTCTTGCGCGGGAACATGCCCGCCAGCCCAGGAAACCAGATCATGAACTCGTCCGTTGCCGTAAAACCGTCCGACCTGTCCAGCAATGTCACTCTGCTCGACAACACTCCCGCTCCAACGCGCCTGCCCAGCACCATAGAGCTGAAAAGCCGCCTGCCACTGACCGCAGCCCTGAACGAACAGGTCGCAGCCCACCGTCGTGCCGTGCGCTCGATCCTGACCGGGGAAGATTCACGCCTGCTGGTGATCGTAGGCCCCTGCTCTCTTCACGACCCGCAATCGGCCCTGGAATACGCTGAACGCCTGGCCAGCCTGTCCGCCGAAGTCAGCGATCAGATGCTGCTGGTGATGCGCGCCTACGTCGAGAAACCTCGCACCACGGTCGGCTGGAAAGGCCTTGCCTACGATCCGCAGCTCGATGGCAGTGACGACATGGCCGCTGGCCTCACGCTGTCACGTCAGTTGATGCGCGAAATGCTGCTGATGGGTTTGCCGATTGCCACCGAGATCCTTCAACCCATGGCGGCAGGCTACTTCGATGATCTGCTCAGTTGGGTGGCCATTGGCGCACGCACCACCGAATCCCAGATCCACCGGGAAATGGCCAGCGGCCTGCCCATGGCGGTCGGCTTCAAGAACGGCACCGATGGCGGTGTAGCAGTGGCCAGCGACGCGATGCGCTCGGCAGCTCACCCTCATCGCCATTTCGGGATGGATCGTCACGGTCATCCGGCGATCATCGAGACTCAGGGCAATCCGGACACCCATATCGTCCTGCGCGGCGGCCATCGCGGCCCCAACTACGACAGCCAGAGCGTTGCCCAGGTACGCGCCAGCCTTGAGAAGAACCGGATTTCGCCAAGAATCATGGTCGATTGCAGCCATGCCAACAGTGGCAAAGACCCGCTGCGTCAGCCACAGGTGTTCAATGACGTGCTTGAGCAACGCTTGCAGGGCGAAAAATCGCTGATCGGCATGATGCTGGAAAGTCACCTGTTCGATGGCTGCCAGCCCTTGAGCGAAACGCTTCAGTACGGGGTTTCGGTGACCGATGGCTGCCTGGGCTGGGAAGGCAGTGAGCAGTTGCTGCGTCAGGCGGTGGACCGGTTGCGCTACAGGTAATCGGTTTGCGATGAACTTTTATCAGGAAATGCAGCCTTGATTCCGGTAGGCTCTTTCTTTTTTTTTCACAGGAGATACTTTCCCATGGCTAAAGCCACTGCCCGCCACATCCTTGTTTCGAGCGAAGAGAAATGCAACGAACTCAAGGCTCAGATCGAAGGCGGCGCTGATTTCGCTGAAATCGCCAAGGCCAACTCCAGCTGCCCGTCGAGCCGTCAGGGCGGCGACCTGGGTTCGTTCGGTCCAGGCCAGATGGTCAAGGAATTCGATACCGTCGTATTCAGCGCGCCAGTCAATACCGTACAAGGCCCGGTGAAAACCCAGTTCGGTTATCACCTGCTGGAAGTGACCAGCCGTCAGGACTGATCCTGACTCGCTGATGCACATGGAACGGCTCATCTCTGGATGGGCCGTTTTCATTTGTGCCGCTATCACAAGCTCCCGTCTTTATTGACAATTACGGTTACAAAGCCCCTTGCGATCCGGTACCTTGGCGCATGCCTTCAACCCTGATGTTCGTTTGTGAACGTCAATCAGGATTCAAGTAATGCGTTCTGTTTTCTTATCACTGATAACTGTAATGCTGGCGCTGTTCACGGGCTCTCAACAGGCGCTGGCGGCGCCGCAGCATGCCTTGACCGTCTATGGCGAGCCACCGCGCTATCCTGCCGGCTTCCAGCACTTCGACTACGTGAACCCCGATGCGCCCAAAGGCGGAAGCATGCGTCGCTCGGCGACGGACATCGGCCAGTTCGACCATCTGATTCCCTATATCGATAAAGGCATAGGGGTCACACAGATCAGCGGCATGCTGTATTCACCCCTGGCCGTCAAATCCCTGGACGAGCCCTACACGGTATACGGGCTCATCGCACAGAAAATGGAGCGCCTGGAAGACGGCATGTCCCTGCGCTTCTATCTTGACCCTCGCGCCCGCTTTGCCGACGGCACGCCGATCACCGCCAGTGACGTGAAATACACCTATGAGCTGCTGATGACTCAAGGCAGCCTGCAATACCGCACCCGCTTTGAAGCGGTAAAAGGCCTGGAAGTGGAATCCGAAAGCCGGATTCGCTTCGACTTCAAGAATAACGACAGCCGTACCCTGCCCCTGGATCTGGCCTCGTTGCCGGTGCTCCCCGAGCATTGGTGGAAAACCCGTGACTTTGCCGGTGGCGCAGGCTTCGAGGTTCCACCGGGCAGCGGCCCTTACAGGATCAGCCATGTGGATCCGGGGCGCAGCATCACCTTCGAGCGTGACCCGAACTGGTGGGGCAAGAACCTGCCGGTCAATAGAGGCATGTACAACTTCGACCGATTCAGTATCGAGTACTTTGGCGATACCGATGTAGCGCGGCAGGTGCTCAAGGGAGGCGCCTACGATTACAACCGCGAATACTCGGCCACCGGTTATTCGATTCGCTACGACAGCCCGGCGCTCAGCGAGGGCCTGTTGCAAAAGGCGCATCTGGCCAAGGGAGCGGTCCAGAGTACGCAAGGCTTCGTCTTCAACCTGAATCGCCCGATGTTTCAGGACCGCCGCGTGCGTCAGGCGCTGTCTCTGCTCTGGGACTTCGAATGGGCCAACCGGCAAATGATGCGCAATATGTACATTCGCCAGGACAGTTATTTCTCGAACTCGGAACTGGCAGCCACACAATTGCCGACTCCCGCAGAGCTGAAGATTCTCGAGCCCTTGCGCGGTTCGATTCCCGACGAAGCCTTTACGACGGTCTTCAAGAACCCGAAAACCGATGGCACGGGGTTTATCCGCGACAAACAACTGCAAGCCCTGGCGCTATTGCAGCAAGCTGGCTGGAAACCCAAGGGTGATGAATTGGTCAACGCCCGGGGCGAGCCGTTCAGCTTTACCTTCCTCAATGGCCAGCCGGGTTTCGAACGCCTGTTACTGCCTTACAAGCGCAATCTGGCGCAGATCGGTATCCACTTCGATGTGCGACGGATCGATGCGGCCCAGTACCTGAACCGTGTCATGGCCCGTGATTACGACATGATCGTGACCGGTTATTCGGTGTCGACTTCACCGGGTGCGGACCTCTATAACAGCTTTGGCTCGAAGGTGGCCAACGACCCCGGCTCCAGCAATTACATGGCGTTGCAGGACCCCGCCGTGGACACCTTGATCGAGGGGCTTATCAAGGCTGGCGACAAGGCGACCATGACCGATTACGCCCACAGCCTGGATCGGGTGTTGCAATGGAACTACTACTGGATTCCCAACTATTACCCGCCGGGCTCCTCCACTGTCTGGTGGAATCGTTTCGGTATCCCGAAAATCCAGGCCAGCAACAGCGAAGCCATCGAAACCTGGTGGGAAGTCAGCCCGACACCGTTGACCAATGAACAGTTCGCAGCAAAACGTGGCGCTTCAGCCCTTGTTTCGGAGATGCAGTGAATGCTCGGTTATGTCCTTCGCCGTTTGCTGCTGATCATTCCCACGTTGTTGTGCATTCTGCTGGTCAACTTCTTTATCGTGCAGGCCGCTCCCGGCGGGCCGGTAGAGCAAGCCATCGCCCGACTGCAAGGCATCGGCGGCGCCAGTGTGGGTGCTGGTGCAACAGAAACCGCCAGCACGGGCCAATCAAGGGCTTCGCGTGGCCTCGATCCCAAACTGATCAAGGAGATCGAGCGCCAGTACGGTTTCGACAAACCGCTGCACGAACGGCTATGGCTGATGCTGAAGAACTACGCACGCCTGGATTTCGGCAACAGTTTCTTTCGTGGAAGCACGGTCACCGACCTGATTCTGCAAAAGATGCCGGTTTCCATTTCCCTCGGGCTCTGGGCGACGCTGCTGACGTATCTGGTTTCGATTCCGCTGGGCATTCGCAAGGCGGTCAGGCACGGCAGCCAGTTCGATATCTGGAGCAGCACCGCCATTATCATCGGCTACGCCACTCCGGCCTTTCTGTTTGCCATGTTGCTGATCGTGGTGTTCTGCGGCGGCACCTCGTTGCACTGGTTTCCGGTGCGCGGCCTGGTGTCGGATGATTTCGACCAGCTATCGACATGGGCCAAGATCGCCGATTACTTCTGGCATCTGGTGCTACCGGTTTCAGCGCTGGTCATCGGCGGGTTCGCCTCCTTGACCCTGCTGACCAAGAACGCCTTTCTCAATGAAATAACCCGCCAGTACGTCACCACTGCACGGGCCAAGGGCATGAGCGAGGGTCGCGTGCTCTACGGCCATGTGTTTCGTAACGCCATGCTGTTGGTGGTGTCTGGCATTCCTCAGGCATTCATTACGGTGTTCTTCGCAGGATCGCTGCTGATCGAGGTTATTTTCTCTCTCGATGGCCTCGGGCGCATGAGCTACGAAGCGGCTGTTTCGCGGGATTATCCGGTGGTGTTCGGCTCGCTGTTCATCTTTACCCTGTTTGGCCTGCTGATAAAGCTGGCAGGCGATATCTGCTACACACTCGTCGATCCACGAATCGACTTCAGCGCGAGGAATGCCTGATGCGCAGACTTTCTCCGCTGGCACAGCGCCGCCTGGAACGCTTTCGCGCCAACCGCCGGGGCTGGTGGTCGTTGTGGCTGTTCTGTGCGCTGTTTGCGCTGACGCTGGGTGGCGAGCTTATCGCCAATGACAAGCCGCTGCTGGTGAGTTACCAGAGCGATCTCTACTTCCCGGTCTTCAAGCGTTATACCGAGCAGGAATTCGGCGGGGAACTGCCCTTCCAGCCCGATTACCGCAGCGAATACGTGCACACGCTCATCGCCAAGGGAAATGGCTGGATGGTGTTTCCACCGATTCCGTTCAGTGACGACACGCCCAATTACGACCTGGCGCTCCCGGCCCCCAGCCCGCCCTCGCCCACCAACTGGCTGGGCACCGACGATCAGGCTCGGGATGTGCTGGCGCGGGTCATCTTCGGGGCGCGGGTGTCGATCCTGTTTGCCTTGATCCTGACCGCCATCAGTGCCCTGATCGGCATCGCAGCCGGGGCCTTGCAGGGTTATTACGGCGGCTGGGTCGACCTGATCGGTCAGCGTCTGCTGGAAGTCTGGTCAGGCCTGCCGGTGCTGTACCTGCTGATCATCCTTTCAGGCTTCGTCGAGCCCGGTTTCTGGTGGCTGCTGGGCATCATGGCGCTGTTTTCCTGGCTGACCCTGGTGGATGTGGTGCGCGCCGAGTTCCTGCGCGGGCGCAATCTGGAATACGTCAAGGCGGCCCGCGCCCTTGGGCTGGGTGATCGCAAGGTGATTGTGCGGCATATCCTGCCCAACGCCATGACTGCAACCCTGAGCTACCTGCCGTTTATCCTGACCGGTGCTATTTCGACCCTGACCGCGCTGGATTTCCTGGGCTTCGGCATGCCGGCCGGCAGTGCGTCGCTGGGCGAACTGATCGCTCAGGGCAAGCAGAACCTGCAAGCGCCGTGGCTCGGGCTGACAGCCTTTTTCGCCCTGGCGTTGATCCTGACGCTGTTGGTGTTCATTGGTGAAGCCTTGCGTGATGCGTTTGATCCCCGATCTTGATCCCCCGATTTGATTCGAGACCCTGAAATGTCAGAAAAGCTGATCGAAATACGCAACCTGAACATCGCCTTCGGTGAGCAGAAGGTCGTCAGCAACCTGAGCCTCGATATCTGCGCGGGGGAATGCCTGGCACTGGTGGGCGAATCCGGATCGGGTAAATCCGTCACGGCCCACTCGATCCTGCAATTGCTACCCAAAAAAGGCACGACCTGCACCGGCAGCATTACCTATCGCGGCCAGGAACTGATCGGTGCCAGCGACCGGACCTTGCGTGAATTGCGGGGCAATCGGATTGCCATGATTTTTCAGGAGCCCATGACGTCCCTGAACCCGTTGCACACCGTTGCCCGGCAGATCGGCGAGACGCTGCTCCTGCATCGCGGCATCAGTGGACGCGAGGCTGAGTCCCGGATCATCGAGTTATTGGAACTGGTGGGCATCCAGCAGCCGCAAAAGCGCCTCAAGGCCTACCCTCACGAACTGTCCGGCGGCCAGCGCCAGCGGGTCATGATCGCCATGGCCCTGGCCTGCGAGCCAGAACTGCTGATTGCCGATGAGCCGACCACCGCACTGGATGTGACCGTACAGCGCAAGATCCTGTTGCTGCTCAAGGAACTGCAACAGCGCCTGAACATGTCGCTGCTATTGATAAGCCATGATTTGAATCTGGTGCATAGCGTCGCCCAGCGGGTTTGCGTGATGCGCGCCGGTGAAATCGTCGAGCAGACCGATTGCCAGTCACTGTTCAAATCGCCACAACACCCCTACAGCCGACTGTTGCTGGATGCTGAGCCTGCGGGCGAGCCGCTGCCACGGGATACCCGGGAAAAGGTGCTTGAAGTCGAGAATCTGCGCGTCTGGTTTTCCCTCGCAGGCGGTATCCTGCGTCGGCACAAGGAGTATCTGAAGGCCGTCGATGATGTCAGCTTGAGCATCGAGCGTGGCAAGACGCTCGGGATAGTCGGCGAATCAGGCTCGGGCAAATCGACACTTGGTCAGGCAATCCTGCGCCTGCTGGAGTCTCGTGGCAGTATCCGCTTTCGGGGACAGGCTCTGGATGGCTTGAGTCAGAAGCAGATGCGCCCATGGCGTAAAGAGATGCAGGTGGTGTTTCAAGACCCTTACGGCAGTCTCAGCCCGCGCATGTCAGTGGCGCAAATCATAAGCGAAGGCCTGGAAGTCCACCGACAACTGGACGCACAGCAATGTGAGGCCGAAGTGATCCGGGCGCTGGAAGAAGTCGGCATCGACCCGCAAAGCCGCCATCGCTATCCCCATGAGTTTTCCGGCGGCCAGCGCCAGCGTATTGCAATCGCTCGGGCGCTGGTGCTCAAGCCAGCACTGATACTGCTCGACGAACCGACCTCGGCGCTGGACCGGACGGTACAGAAACAAGTGGTTGCCTTGCTGCGCGACCTGCAGGAAAAACACGGCCTGACCTATCTTTTCATCAGCCATGACCTGGCCGTCGTCAAGGCACTGGCCCATGATCTGATCGTGGTCAAGGATGGCAAGGTCGTGGAACGTGGAGCCAGTCACGATATCTTTGATTCGCCTCAGCACCCTTACACCAGGGAATTGCTGGCGGCAGCGCACCCAGGATAAAAACAGGCATTCTGTTCGGCCAGACGCCGGGGTTAAATGACGGAACATCCCCATGAAAAACAATAATCTCAGCGACTACCAACACATCCAGCGCCTTGCGACCCGCTCGCTGTTCGAGATCATCGAACAGTCCAGCGAAGGCACCGTGATCGTCGACAAAGATGCGCGCATCGTCTGGATCAATGAACGTTATGCCCGCCGCTTTGGCTTGCAGGATGCCAGTCTGGCGATCGGGCAGCCCTGCGAAAGCGTGATACCCGGCAGCCTGTTGCGTCAGGTGGCCAGCAATGGACAGCCCATTCTGCTGGACATGATGGACACGGCCAAAGATCCGTTGGTGGTCATGCGTCTGCCGATCCACGACAACGCCGGCTCGGTGATTGGTGCCATCGGTTTTGCCCTGTTCGACCAGTTGCAGACGCTGTCACCCCTGCTCAAGCGCTACCTGAGCATGCAACAGGAACTGGCCAGCACGCGCTCGCTGCTCAAGGCCCGGCAGGCAAAATACAGCTTTGCGCACTTCATCGGCATCAGTGAGGCGACGCTGGAAGTCAAACGCCGCGCCCGACGCAGTGCCAGCACCGATTCCCCGGTCTTGCTGCTGGGTGAAACCGGCACCGGCAAGGATCTGCTGGCCCATGCCATCCATAACGCCTCGCCCCGTGCCGAAAAGCCCTTCGTCAGCATCAACAGTGCAGCAATCCCGGAAGCGCTGCTGGAAGCCGAGTTCTTTGGCACGGCTCCCGGTGCCTTTACCGGTGCCGTGCGCAAAGGACGCTCAGGCAAATTGAAAATCGCCCAGGGCGGCACGTTGTTTCTCGATGAGATAGGCGACATGCCGCTGGCGCTGCAAAGCAAATTGCTGCGGGTGTTGCAGGAAAAGGAATACGAACCCGTAGGTTCCAACGAAGTGTTCCAGAGCGATGTGCGCGTGATAGCCGCCACTTCCACTGATCTGGAGGCGGCCATCAAACGGGGCGAGTTTCGCGCCGATCTCTACTACCGTTTGAACGTCCTGCCCATTCAGGTTCCGCCCTTGCGCGAGCGCCTGGAGGATTTGCCGGTCCTGAGTGAAACCATCCTCGAAGAACTGCACAGCCAGCACGAACTGGAAGGCAAAGCGCTGAAGCTGCTGGCCCAACATGCCTGGCCCGGCAATATCCGGGAATTGCGCAATGTGCTGGAGCGTGCGGCCTTGCTCAGCGACGACCTGCAACTCACGGCTCAGGACATCCACAGCGCCATCGGCACCCTGCTGCCGGTCAGCGCCAGCAACAACCGCGATAGCCAGACTCATGCCCCCGAAACCTTCAGCCAGGCCCGCCAGCGCAGTGATCGACAGTTGATCGAAAGCACGCTGTTGCAGTGTGGGGGAAATGTGGTGCAGGCAGCCAATCAACTGGGCCTGGGCCGCTCGACCCTCTACAAGAAGATGGCGCTGCTGGGGATTGTCGAGTCTCAATAGAGAGAGCCGAGTCTCCCTCAAGAGACAAGCCCCCCGTACAGGCTGTGTGAAAACTACTGCGCTCGGTCAGGCTGCGTTGAAAACAGCCTGCAAGGAGCGAATTCATTCGCGAAAGATTGGTTTTCGCGAATGAATTCGCTCCTACGGGGCGGCGGTAGTCTCTGTTGTGAGACTGCCGGCTGCATGCCTTTGAATAATTTCCTTTAATTTCAATAAGTTGAATATCTGGCACGAATCCCGCTATAGCCCTGCGGCGGCATGACCGCACCCATAAAACAATAACAACAGGAGATACCCATGAGCGTATTCATTGCTTTGGCAGCGCTCGCGTTGCTGATGCTCGCGGCTTACCGTGGTTACAGCGTTATCCTATTTGCCCCCATTGCCGCACTGGGTGCCGTGTTGCTGACCGATCCTTCGGCGGTAGCGCCTGCCTTTACCGGGCTGTTCATGGACAAGATGGTCGGCTTTATCAAGCTGTACTTTCCGGTGTTCCTGCTCGGCGCGGTGTTCGGCAAGCTGATCGAATTGTCCGGCTTTTCCCGCTCCATTGTCGCAGCCGCCATTGGCGTGCTCGGTACGCGCCAGGCCATGCTGGTGATTGTGCTGGTCTGCGCCCTGCTCACGTACGGCGGCGTATCGCTGTTCGTCGTGGTGTTCGCGGTCTATCCGTTTGCCGCCGAGATGTTTCGCCAGAGCGATATCCCCAAGCGCCTGATTCCGGCGACCATCGCACTGGGCGCGTTTTCATTCACCATGGATGCATTGCCCGGCACCCCGCAAATCCAGAACATCATCCCCACGACTTTCTTCAACACCACTGCCTGGGCAGCGCCGTGGCTGGGCCTGATCGGCACGGTGTTCGTATTCAGCGTCGGCATGCTGTATCTGCAGCGTCAGCGCAACAAGGCTGCACGTACCGGCGAGGGTTATGGTCATGACCTGCGCAACGAGCCGGAGACGGCAGCAGACCTGAAGCTGCCCAACCCATGGATCGCACTGTCGCCGCTGATACTGGTGGGAGTCATGAACCTGCTATTCACCTGGTGGATTCCCCAGTGGTATGGCAAGACTCACACCCTGGCTTTGCCGGGCATGGCGGCGCCGATTCAGACCGAAGTCGCCAGGCTGACAGCGATCTGGGCGGTTGAAGCCGCACTGCTCACCGGCATTGTGATGGTACTGATATTCGGCTTAAGCGCCATTCGTTCCAGACTGGCCGAAGGCAGTAAAAGCGCAGTCAATGGCGCGTTGCTGGCGGCCATGAACACTGCATCCGAATACGGCTTTGGTGCTGTCATCGCTTCATTGCCAGGGTTTCTGGTGCTGGCCAACGCCCTGAAAAGCATTCCAGACCCGCTGGTCAATGAAGCAATCACCGTGACCTTGCTGGCCGGGATAACAGGCTCGGCTTCGGGTGGCATGAGCATCGCCCTGGCGGCCATGTCGGACAGTTTCATAGCAGCCGCCAATGCCGCGAATATTCCACTGGAAGTTCTGCACCGGGTGGCCGCCATGGCCAGCGGCGGCATGGACACCCTGCCCCACAACGGCGCTGTCATCACGCTGCTGGCCGTGACCGGGCTGACCCACCGCGAAGCTTATCTGGACATTTTCGGCATCACTATCATCAAGACACTGGCGGTTTTCGTCGTGATCGCAGCGTTCTACGCCACTGGCATCGTTTAAGGAATCGATTATGAATCTGCAAGGAAAAACCGCACTGGTCACCGGCTCCACCAGCGGCATCGGTCTGGGTATTGCTCTGGTGCTGGCAAAAGCCGGTGCGAACCTGATCCTCAACGGTTTCGGTGACGTTTCGGCGGTGACCGCCCAGGTGCAGCAGTCTGGCGGCCGCGTTGGCCATCACCCTGCGGACGTCAGCGACCCGGCCCAGATTGCCGATATGATCGCCTATGCCGAACGCGAATTCGGCGGTGTCGACATTCTGGTCAATAACGCTGGCATTCAGCACGTGGATGCGGTGGAGGACTTTGCCGTCGAGCGCTGGGACTCGATCATCGCCATCAACCTGTCATCGGTATTCCACACCACCCGCCTGTGCCTGCCCGGTATGCGCAGCAAGGACTGGGGACGCATCATCAATATCGCCTCGGTTCACGGGCTGGTGGGCTCGACCGGCAAGTCGGCCTATGTCGCAGCCAAACATGGCGTGATCGGTCTGACCAAAGTGGTGGGCCTGGAAACAGCCCGCAGTAATATCACCTGTAACGCCATCTGCCCCGGCTGGGTCCTGACGCCGCTGGTGCAACAACAGATCGACAATCGCCAGGGCGACCCGGATCAGGCACGGCGTGACCTGCTGGCCGAAAAACAGCCTTCGCTGGGTTTTGTCACGCCCGAGCAATTGGGCGAGCTGGTGTTGTTTCTGTGCAACGAGGCGGCGGTTCAGGTGCGCGGTGCGGCCTGGAATGTGGATGGTGGGTGGCTGGCACAATAACGCTGCGTGCGAATTCATTCGCATCATTCGCGGATAAATCCGCTCCCACACAGTTTGTGCAGTCAGGACCGGGGTTCTTCGTTCTCGTCCACCAGCCCCCAATCGGACATCTTTACCGAACCTGTCCCGACAGGTGCAGGCGGAGGTGTTGTGAGGTTGCTGACCCCGCCCTCGCCATGCAACTTGAGGCGCAGGCGCACGTTGTTTTGCGAGTCGGCGTTTTTCAGGGCTTCCTCTTCGCTGATGACACCTTCTGCCGCCAGATTGAACAGCGCGGTATCGAAGGTCTGCATGCCCAGGCTGCCGGACTTCTCCATGATGCCCTTGAGTTCCGTCAACTGGTTGCGCTGGATGAGATCACGAATGGTTGGCGTGCCCATCATCACTTCAACAGCCGCACGTCGTTTGCCATCCGGTGTCTTGACCAGACGCTGGGAGACAAACGCCTTGAGGTTGTTGCCCAGATCATGCAGCAGTTGCTCGCGACGTTCTTCCGGGAAGAAGTTGATGATCCGGTCCAGGGCCTGGTTGGCGTTATTGGCATGCAGGGTCGAAATGGCCAGGTGGCCGGTATCGGCAAAGGCCAGCGCATGCTCCATGGTTTCCCGGTCACGAATCTCGCCGATCAGGATCACATCCGGTGCCTGACGCAGGGTGTTTTTCAGGGCTGCACGGAAACTGCGAGTATCGACCCCCACTTCACGCTGGTTGACGATGGACTTCTTGTGGCGATGGATGAACTCCACCGGGTCTTCGATGGTGATGATATGGCCACTGGCATTGCGGTTACGGTAATCGATCAGGGCCGCCAGGGAAGTGGATTTACCCGAGCCCGTCGCGCCTACGAACAGCACCAGCCCATGTTTTTCCATGATCACATCAAGCAGGACCGGCGGCAGGTGCAGATCCTCGAAACGCGGGATATCCAGCTTGATATTGCGCGCAACGATGGAAACTTCGTTGCGTTGCATGAAGATGTTGATCCGGAAACGCCCGATACCGGCCAGAGACACCGCCAGGTTCATTTCCAGCTCACGCTGGAATTCGAGCTTCTGCTCTTCATCCATCAGGCCCTGGGCGACAGTCGCCACCTCACCGGGCTTGAGGGTTTCAGTGCCCAGCGGCTTGAGCACGCCATTGAACTTGGCGCACGGTGGCGCTCCGGTGGAAAGATAAAGGTCCGATCCGTCCTGGCTGGCCAGAATCTTCAACAACGCCGGAAAATCCATAATCAACACCGCACAAAAATAAGAGAAAACACTTGGCTGCTTAAACGCGACGACAACGACATAATGGCAGCCTTTTCTGACAGGTGATAATGCGACATGAAAGCCCAAGCCCGCCATATTCTGGTGAAGACCGCCGAAGAAGCCGAACAGCTCAAGCTGCGTATCGCCAAGGGCGAGGCCTTCGACGTACTGGCGAAGAAGCATTCCACCTGCCCGTCCGGCAAACGTGGCGGCGACTTGGGTGAAGTGCGACCCGGCCAGATGGTCGGTGCCATCGATCAGGTCATCTTCAAGAAACCGCTACGTACCGTACACGGGCCGATCAAAAGCAAGTTCGGTTATCACCTGGTTCAGGTGTTCTACCGCGACTGACCTGGCTCCAGGCTACTCAAGCCCAACGGCAAGCGTAGCCCGAAACCTGCGCTATCACTTCGGCGCAATGGCTCCATCGACCAGCACCTGAGCTTCAGCCACCAGACGCTGGAGGTGGTCCTCGCCCAGGAAACTTTCTGCATAGATCTTGTAGATGTCTTCGGTCCCGGATGGACGTGCGGCGAACCAGCCGTTCTCGGTCATCACCTTCAGACCACCGATGGCCTGATCGTTGCCCGGCGCATGGCTGAGAATGCCCTGGATCTTTTCTCCCGCCAGTTCCGTGGACGTGACCTGCTCAGGCGACAGCTTGCCCAGCAGCGCCTTCTGCTGCGGGTTGGCCTTGGCATCGACGCGAGTCGAGAACGGCTCGCCCAGCTCATCGGTCATGGTCTTGTAGCGTTCGCTTGGATCGCGCCCCGTGCGGGCCGTGATTTCGGCAGCCAGCAAGGCCGGGATCAGGCCATCCTTGTCGGTGGTCCAGACTGTACCGTCGCGACGCAGGAACGAAGCACCGGCGCTCTCTTCGCCACCAAAGCCCAGCGAACCCTCGAACAGGCCTTCGGCAAAGAACTTGAAGCCCACCGGGACTTCATACAGACGACGTCCCAGACGCGCCGCAACGCGATCAATGATGCCGCTGCTGACCACGGTCTTGCCGACGGCTGCATCGGCACGCCAGTCAGGACGGTTCTGGAACAGGTAATCGATGGACACTGCCAGATAGCTGTTGGGCGTCATCAGCCCGCCAGTCGGGGTCACGATGCCATGGCGGTCATGATCCGGATCACAGGCAAAGGCAACCTGATAGCGGTCCTTGAGGCCGATCAGGCTCTGCATCGCATGGCTGGACGATGGGTCCATGCGGATCTGGCCATCCCAGTCCACGCTCATGAAGCGGAAGGTCGGATCGACGAACTGGTTCACCACGTCCAGGTTCAGGCCGTAATGCTCGCCGATGGCCGACCAGTAGCGAACCCCGGCTCCGCCCAGCGGGTCGACGCCCAGACGCAGACCGGCATCGCGGATGGCGTCCAGGTCGATGACGCTTTTCAGGTCGGCCACGTAGGTGTTGACGTAGTCATGACGATGGGTGGTGTCGGCACGCAAGGCTTTTTCATGGCTGATGCGCAGCACGCCCTGGAGTTTATCGGCCAGCAGCTCGTTGGCCTTGTTCTCGATCCATTTGGTGATATGGCTGTCCGCCGGGCCACCATTTGGAGGGTTGTACTTGAAACCGCCACTTTGCGGCGGGTTGTGGGACGGCGTGATCACGATCCCGTCGGCCAGACCGGAAGTACGGCCACGGTTGTAGCAGATGATCGCGTGGGATACCGCCGGAGTCGGCGTGTATTCGTCACCCTCGGAGATCATCACCTGCACGCCGTTGGCAGCCAGCACTTCCAGGGCCGTTGCGCTGGCAGGCGTCGAGAGCGCGTGGGTGTCGGCGCCCAGGAACAGCGGGCCATCGATGCCGTTGGCTTTGCGGTACAGGCAGATCGCCTGGCTGATGGCTAGAACGTGCCACTCGTTGAAGCTCAGCTCGAAAGAGCTGCCACGGTGGCCGGAAGTACCGAAAGCCACGCGCTGGGTTGTGATCGAAGCGTCCGGCTGCCCGGCGTAATAGGCCGTTACCAGTCTCGGGATATCGACCAGTAACTGCGCAGGTGCCAGCTTGCCGGCGAAAGGACTGAGACTCATACAACCTCCACGTAAATGGGGACAGGAAATTCGGTTTTGGCGAAAACAGCTATGGTGCGGCAGTTTACTGGCAGTTTGACCGGAATGCTTGGCTATCGATCCCTAAGTCTCTGAGTTAGCGAGCTGCCACCAGGTCGGGAGCAGTTGTTGCACCTGACGCTCGGCAAAACGGTCATCGATCAGCATGACCACACCGCGATCGTTCTGGCTGCGGATCACTCGTCCGGCTGCCTGCACGACTTTCTGCACGCCGGGATAAAGATAGGTGTAATCGTAGCCAGCGCCGAACAAGGCAGCCATTCGTTGCTTGAATTGTTCGTTGACCGGGTTCAACTGAGGCAAGCCAAGGGTCGCGATAAAGGCGCCGATCAACCTGGCTCCCGGCAAGTCGATACCTTCGCCAAATGCACCGCCCAGTACCGCAAAACCAATGCCTCTGCTGCTCAGGGTGAAGCGGTCGAGAAAGGCCTGTCGCTCGCCTTCACTCATCCCGCGCTCCTGTTGCCATAACTCGATCTGCGGCCAGGTCTGGCGCATCAGATCAACCACTTGCTGCAGATAATCGAAGCTGCTGAAGAACGCCAGATAATTGCCCGGTTGCGCCTGGAACTGCTCTCCCATCAAAGAGACGATTGGGGCCAGCGAGGCCTGACGATGGGTGAAGCGGGTCGATATATGGCTGACGATCCGCACATCCAGCTGCTCGTGATGAAACGGCGACTCCACATCGATGCAGACTGTTTTCTCTGGCAGCCCCAACAAGTCAGCGTAGTAGCGTTGCGGCCTCAGCGTGGCGGAAAACAACACAGTACCCAGCGCTGCACTCAGGCGCGGCGCAATGAAACGGGCCGGCACCACATTGCGCAATGTCAGCCGGGAAAAACGGCGTTTTGCGCCCCACTCGCGCACGGCGATATCGAAGATGAAATGCTCGTCGAACAGCTCGGCAATCCGCACAAAACCGATGGCATCGAAATAGAAGCTTTGCAGCGCGCCATCGACGGCATGGGGATGCTCGTTGAAGTAATCGCCTATGGCCGCTACACAAAGGTTCAGGCTGCTGAGGAATTTGCCCGGCACCTCGGCGTAGGCCTGATAAGCGGCAGCCTGCTCCTTGTGCAACGCATTCCATTGGCGACTGAGCCGTTGCAGGATTTTCTGCAAGGGCTGCGGAGCCGCCTGACGAAGCGCATTGAGGCTCTGCTGATCGAGACTGGCGCTGTACATGCTGCGGGCACGCTCGACCATGTTATGGGCTTCGTCCACCAGCACCGCCACACGCCACTGATTGAACTGGGCAAGGCCGAACAACAAGGCGCTCAGGTCGAAATAGTAGTTGTAGTCCGCGACCACCACGTCGGCCCAGCGCGCCAGCTCCTGGCTGAGGTAATACGGACAGACCTGATGCTGCAAGGCGACTTCCCGCACGCCAGCCTGATCCAGCCATGGCGCATTCAGCGCGGCACTGCGAGCGGCAGGCAGACGATCATAGAAACCGTTGGCCAGCGGACAGGAATCCCCATTGCAAGCCTTGTCCAGGTGCTCGCAAGACTTGTCCCGTGCGACTAGCTCCAGCACACGCAGCGTAAGCTCAGGCGAGCTGCGACCGATCACTTGCAGGGCATCCAGCGCCAGTTTGCGGCCCGGCGTCTTGGCCGTCAGGAAAAACACTTTGTCGAGCTTTCGAGTCGGTGCGGCCTTGAGCATGGGAAACAGCGTGCCCACGGTCTTGCCGATCCCGGTCGGCGCCTGGGCCATCAGACAGGAGCCGGTGCTGACAGCCTTGTAAACCGACTCGGCCAGCATCCGCTGCCCGGTGCGGAATGCGGGATAAGGAAATACCAGCGTCTTCAGGCTCTGGTTACGCGACGAGGTGTGCGCCAGCTCCTGCTGCGCCCAGTACAGGAATATCTCGCATTGCCGCTCGAAAAACGCCTGCAACGCTTCGCGACTGAAAGGCTCGCGGATCACGGTTTCCTGTTCGCTGACGATGTTGAAATAGACCAGCGCCAGGGTGACGTCGCTCAGGTTCAGATGCTGACACAGCAGCCAGCCGTAGATCTTCGCCTGGGCCCAGTGCAATTGGCGATGATTGGCCGGCATGGCATCGAGTTCGCCGCGGTAGGTCTTCACCTCATCCAGTTGATTGAGCGCCGCATCGTAGCCATCGGCCCTGCCCCGGACCGTCAATTCCCGATAGTCGCCACTCAGGGACAGCTCGGCCTGATAACTCGCGCCACGCCGCGCCGCCACGGTGCGATGCCCGGCGATGCCTTCCTGGGCTGTGGGCGAAGGCGTGAAGCGCAGGTCAAGACTGCCAGCCTTGGCCGTAAACTCACACAACGCACGCACCGCCACGACATAGCGCAAAGGTTCTGCGCTGGTCGGTGGCGGTTTCAGGTCAGGGCTGGAAGGAATCGTCAGGGTCACTGCACAGGGGAACTGTTGATTGCCAATACTGGATAGGTATACAGATAACAGCCTTTACCCGGCTCTGGCAAATACAAATGGATCAGCGGCCTTTTGCATGAACATTCAATGCTGTCGCGCCTGCCTCAAGGCTTCGGCCAGTGCAGTCAGAAGACGGGGAATATTCTGAGTCCAGTCGATGGCGTAGCCGATGCGCAGGTGTTGCCGATGCAAGCCCTGGAGGCTGAACAGCTCGCCGGGGGTGATGATTATGCGCTGCTGCAAGAGGCTCTCGAATACCTGGCGCATGTTAACGGGATGCACACTTTGCACCCATATTCCGCAGCCGCCTTCTGGCAGGTCATAACGCAGCAATTGCCCCAGATGTCGATCCAGCAACTGCACCATCATTTTCATGCGCTCCACCAGCAAACCCCGCAACTCAACCAGATGGGCATCCAGCCGCCCGCTGCTACAGAGCCTGGCGATAGCCTTCTGGCGAATCGGCGGCAACTCGAAGGCACGCAGCAGGAAATACTGCTGCCACTGGACGTCGAAGTGCCTGCACAACAGATAGCCATAAGGAGCTTCCGGCCCCAGGGTCTTGTCGAAGCTGCCGAGTATCAGCAGGCGCTGGGGATCGATCAGATCACGCAAGCGGGTGGGTTCAGGCGTAAAGAGCAGTTCGCCGTGACTGTCGTGTTCCAGCACCCAGACCCGATAACGATTGAGCAATTGGGCGACGGCCTGGAGGTTGGCAAGCGGCAACAGGCTGCACTGCACCGGGTTCAACAGCGAGGGTAAAAACGCCAGGCCAATGTTTTCCGTCAGCAACACCTGGTCCAGCGCTGCCAGATTGATGCCGCCGGTTTCGTCCAGCGGTATCTCGATGACCCGGATGTCGAAGGATTGCAGCAGGCGCAGAAACGTCCAGGTACAAGGCGACGCCACCAGTACGGTTCCACCGCGCAGGTTCAGAACATCGATAACCGCTGTCAGCATGCCGGGCACGTCCGGCCCGATATAGACATTTTCCGGATGCCAGCAGTGCTGGGCATCACGGGTATGACGAGCCGCCAGGGCCGTGCGCAGTTCAATATCGCCAAACGGCTGAAATACGGCATTCAGCGGGCGTGGGTAATACCTGAGCAATTCGCGCTCCATGGCCAGCAGCGGGCTTTCCATGGACTGCAGCAAGGTGGGTTCGTCGTTGCCCAATACCCATCCACCCGGGCGACGGACATGCCGGTAAAACGTTTCCAGCAGGTTGTCATTCTCGAATACCGGCTCAGGAGCCTCATCGCCGACCCCGCCAGGCAAGGCGTAATAACCGGACTTGGGCATTGAACACACCCGCCCTTCCTTTTCCAGCAGCGAATAGGCGCTTTGCACCGTCGAGATCGATACTCGCAGGCGCCGGGACAACTGCCGCAAGGAGGGCATCCTGGTCGTTGAATCGGTTTGCACTTCGTCAATCAGACGAACGAGATAGCGGTAGACCGCCTGATAGGCGAAATCCGTTTTGTTTTTCATGGGGAGACAATCCGGCGCAAGGCCAAAAGATTTTCCAGGCGATAGCGACATGGCTGATACCGAGTCCACGGCAACAGCCATAGCCAGACAAGAAGGCTCAGCGTCCGGAGAGCACTTCAGCCATGACGCCGCCGGTTTCAGGATCGACCGTCACGACCCGGCACTTGTCCGGGTCAGCAGCGCGAACCTTGGCGATGATCGAGTGTTCATTGTCAAAGTTGACCCGCGACTTGCAGTACAGGCTCTGCAACCCCTTGAGACTCAGGCCGCTGATATCCACCAGCCATTGCACCACCTGCTCAGGTGCCGTGAGGCCCGAAAGCACCTTGTGCAGGTCCGGCAACGCCACCAGCATGCCCGGATGACAAGAACGCAGAAATGCTTCCAGCTCCCGCCCGCGATCCACAAAGGGCGAGAAAGTCATGCAGACCAGTTGCGACTCATTCAGGCCAAACCCATCCAGGGCGTAGCTGGCGGCCAGTTCACGCCGCGACTCGATACGCTCAGGCCCGTCATAGGCATCCATGGCCAGCTTGATCAGCCGCGCCGGCATCTGCTTCCTGCGCATCAGCATCCGGGCCAGTGCCAGGTACTCGGCAATCCCGTCGGCATAGCGGCGGCCTTGCAGGTATTGCGCCTTGAGACCCCGGATGTGGGCCATCAACAATGGATTGGCACAGTCTGACTCACTGAAAGCGAACGACAGGTCATCGAAGCGAAAGCCCAGGAACTCGGTCAGCAGGTTCCAGTGCTCCTCGACCTTGCAACTGACCAGATCACAGATGCTGATGAAGGCCGGCACAATCGCCTGATTGGGGTAAGCCACAGCCCGCGGCGACCTGGCAGCCTCATCGCCCTCTCCATAGAGCTCATGGAAATAAGCCTGGCCGATCGTGTCGATGGACCTGAGGATGCCATTGAGATTCTGGCCACCCCAGCTGACCTTGCCCTGCCCCGTTCGCTGGGCAAGACGCATCGCCCAGGTGACGTAGTGTTTCTGCTCCTTTCGGGAGTCGCCATTGACCACGGCATCCACACCGCTGCCCCAGCTAGAAGCCCGCCCCAGAAACTCCGAAAGCCCCAGATAGCAACGATTGCAGAAAGTGGTGCGGCCATCGCCGCCGGTCAGATGGCCGGCCAGCAACATGTCCGAGCGATTCTGCTCGCGCCCGGCACTGGAAAACGGCAGGTCCGGCTCGAATGTCTGGGTATATTGGTTATCGACCACGAGCATTTCCACCCGCGGGTCGTCATACAGAAACAACGCCGAGTAGGTGCGATGAATGTTATCCATCACGGCCTGGGTCAGCCCTACATGGCGCATGTTGGCCACCCGCAGATTGAAAGTGCCGGGGGATCTGCCTGCAATGCTCAGTTGCGCAGCTCTCAGGAAAGCCAGTGTATAGGCACTGTCCTTGCCGCCACCGAACGCGACCAGCACCTTGAAGCTGGAGATTCGCTCGATACCACCCGCGGCCACGATCAGTCGCTGAATCAGCAATTGCAGGGCCGTGCGCTCAGCTCTCGTGAAATAGCCCAGCAAGCGCTGCAATACTTGCTGGTACACATAATTCATGGCTTGTTCGTGAATGGAGCTCATACTTTTTCACCCACCCCGCTATCAAGACAACACATGATGTAAGGGCGGCATTTAATATCGGGCTTATACGCGATTTTATAATCGATCATGACTCATTCCCTGAGTAAGAATTACCAAACTATTATCGGTATCCCTAAAACAATTACAAGGTACAGATCGACACCAAAAGAAATACACCTCGTTTAAACAGGCGCCGATAATAAACATCCCGTTCAAACCGTAATGATCCTGCTCCCGTCACGCGCCACCCGTAGCGCATGCCAATCCGGTCAGGCCGAAGGCTCTGGAAAGGGTTTGCACATCAAGCCCCCCGAAGCAGCCGACAAAAAATGGATTTTCAACCGTAGGAAACCCTGTTCATTCAAGCCAACATCCGTCAGACACTTTAAACACAACTATTCATTATGGCTATTTTAAGAATCACGACCCCCACATAACCGTTCATCCGTAAAACCGAAAAATATCAAACAACTAACATCACCTTTCTGATGCCTGCCTTGCAGTACAAGCCCACCCACTTTCACGTATAAAAAAGCCCTCCTGAAAAGGAAGGCTTCAAGTAAGACTTAACAGACTGGTGACAAACTAGGCCTGAGTGATTTCCAGCACGGCACGTCCGCCAATCGGGCAAGCATCCATGTAGCGGTGAGCCTGGACCACTTGCTCAAACGGGAAGTTGCGCGTCTGTAGCGGCACCAGCACCCGGTCAGCCGTCAACTGGTTGATATCGCGCAAGGCACGCTGCAAGGCCTCGGTGTCAGGAACTATGCCCAACTCGGGCTTGCCGGTGAAGTTACCCAGGCAGTGCACGAAGAACTGGATGTTCTTCTGAAAAGCCGCACAGGCCGGGAACGGCGTCTGGTTGCCACCTTGCAGGCCATACAACACCAGGCTTCCACGCGGAGCCAGTACATCGCCCATCATCGACATCTGTGGGCCGCCAAGGCCGTCGAACACAGCATCGACGCCGCGATTGTCGGTGTACTTGTTGATGGCCATCAGCAAATCCTGCTCCTCGGTGACCACCACCTTGTCAGCGCCTTGAGCCAACAGATAATCACGCGCATCGTCGGTCTTGGTCGCCGCGATAACCCGAGCGCCCAGCGCCTTGCCAAGCTGGACAAAGCATGGACCGGCACAATGACTGGCATCGGTGACCAGCACGGTCTGCCCTGCCTTGACCCGCGCCAGATCGACATACGCGAAATAGGCAATCAGCAACGGCGTGTAATGCACACTGGCTTCGATAGGCGTCAATACATCGGGATAACGGGTCAATGCCGAGCGCGGCAATACGATGGACTCGCCATAGACCGGATGCCTGTTGGCATCGGCAGCCGGAAAGCTGGCGACCTTGTCGCCCAAGGCCAGATCGCTGACGCCATCACCCAGAGCGGTTACGACACCGGCCATTTCATAGCCAAGGCCAGCAGGCAGACGCGCCTGGGTGGAAGCAAGATTTTGCCGCCAGAGAACGTCATACCAACTGACACCGATTGCCTGGACACGCACTTGCACCTCACCGGGTGCAGGCAGCGCGTCGGGATGCTCTTCGACCTTGAGCACCTCGGCCGGGCCAAACTGGTGAAAACGGATCGTGCGGGACATTTAGAACCTCGCCTTGTATACCTTGATGCCGTGAACTCTATCCGGGCTCTGCCGACAACACTATCAGTGGCTATTAATAGTCGACATGCCTGTCATCGATTGTGCCTCATGGGCCGGGCGACAACGCCTGACACTCCCTGAAGGCCCATGCATTCATGGGCGGCCATTGTTGGCATGTCGACGAAACATTGCAACCTGTGTGGACATTTAAGACAGCGCCACGAAATTTTTCGATGCGCGCCATCAGCGTTTGCTCGTACTATCGCAGCCTCTCAAAGCACCAAATCGACAAATGGCCCGAGAAACTCCGCATGAATCGCAACGACCTGCGTCGCGTTGACCTCAATCTGCTCATCGTTTTCGAAACCCTGATGCATGAAAGAAGCGTGACCCGCGCGGCCGAAAAACTGTTTCTCGGGCAACCGGCAATCAGCGCAGCCCTCTCGCGCCTGCGCGGCCTGTTCGACGACCCGCTGTTCGTGCGCACCGGCCGCAGCATGGAGCCGACCGCCCGCGCCACGGAAATCTTCGCCCTCCTGTCCCCGGCGCTGGACTCGATTTCCACCGCGGTCAGCCGGGCATCGGAGTTCGACCCGGCCACCAGCACCAACGTCTTCCGCATCGGCCTGTCCGATGACGTGGAGTTCGCCCTGCTGCCGACCCTGCTCAAACGCCTGCGCTCCGAAGCACCCGGCATCGTGCTGGTGGTCCGGCGCGTCAACTACATCCTGATGCCAGCCCTGCTGGCCTCTGGCGAAATTTCCGTGGGCGTCAGCTACACCCAGGACCTGCCCGCCAACGCCAAACGCAAGGTATTGCGCAGAAGCAAGCCGCAACTGCTGCGTGCCGACTCGATCCCCGGTGCCCTTTCTCTGGACGACTTCTGCTCACGCCCTCACGCCCTGGTGTCATTTGCAGGCGACCTGAGCGGTTTCATCGATGAATATCTGGAAGCAGTAGGCCGCAAGCGCCACGTCGTCCTGGCCGTCCCGCAGTTCAACGGCCTGGCCACCCTCCTGACCGGCACCGACATCATCGCCACCGTCCCGGACTACGCCGCACAGGTGCTGACGGCGGCTGGCGGGGTTCGATCAGAGGATCTGCCCATTGAAACCCAGACGTTTGAACTGCACATGGCCTGGCGCGGGGCGCAGGATAATGATCCGGGGGAGCGGTGGTTGAGGTCGCGGATTCAGATGTTTTTTGGCGATCCTGACAGTCTCTGAATCAAACCGGAGCAGCGCAGGGCTTATCAAGCGCTGTAGCCGTCAAATCCGGTGCCTTTCTGGCCGCCGCTTCACTGACCCAGCCCTGCCAAATCTCGGGAAGTTACTTGAAAAACTGCTTGGCCAACGCTGCAGAATCGGTGCGCTCTTTGGTGTTCGTGGAATACCTTGGATAATCCAACCTGAATGCCAATCTCAGAACGGCCAAGCAGGCATTGCAAAAAAACCAGACCCACAGCCAGGATCATCGCCCGTTGCCAGTGAGGCCTTTTAAGAATATCTTGTAAAAAACTTATACAAGGTACTCGTCATTGTACAAGAAAGAACAGTGGCCACTGACGCTTTATTTTGACGGTGATTGCCCGCTCTGCGCCCGCGAAATCAAGCTTCTACGTACACGAGCCACCGCAGATCGCCTTCAATTCATTGACATCAGCGCGGATGCGTTCGACGCAAACGCTCTGGGGTTTACGCTTGAGCAGATGACGTCATCACTGCACGCCAGGTTCGACGACGGAACCTGGGTCACAGGCCTGGACGCGACGCTCTGGAGCTGGCGAGCCGCCGGTCTCGGCGTCTGGGCTGCGCCATTATCGTGGCGGCTAGCCAGGCCGCTGCTTAATCTCGGGTATCGCTTGTTTTGCCGCTCGCGTCCTTATCTGGCATGGCTGCCTCATCCCGATGGCAGCCGCCGTTGCCGCGATGACAGTTGCTCGCGATGAAGACATCCAACCGGTTGTGCCTGGTCCTGGGGGATCAGCTGTCTTTCGATCTCGCCTCACTGCAGGGCATGGATATCCATAGCGATACGGTGCTCATGGTCGAGGTCATGGAGGAAGCCAGCCATGTCCCCCATCACCCGCAAAAAATCACCCTGATCTTCAGCGCCATGCGCCATTTCGCAGAAGCCCTGCGCCAGCGCGGAATCCGAGTGCAGTACGTGGCGCTTGATGACCCGGAAAATACCGGGTCGGTGCCCAACGAGTTGCACCGTTGGCAGACACTCATGCAGCCCGATGAGATACACATCACCGAGTGCGGCGACTGGCGCCTGGAACAGTCTCTCAAAGACAGTGGCTTAGCGATCAAGTGGCATTGCGATAGTCGCTTTCTGTGCACACGCACCGAGTTTTGTAACTGGGCGCAGGGCAAAAAGCAGCTTCGCATGGAGTTCTTTTATCGAGAAATGAGGCGCAAGAGCGGGTTATTGCTCAATGGCGATGGCAGCCCGGTCGGTGGTGCCTGGAACTTTGATGCAGAAAACCGCAAGGCATTGCCCAAGGGCGTGCGGCCCCCTGCGCCAGCCCGTTTCGCGCCGGATGCAATCACTCTGGAAGTGCTTGAGTTGGTGTCCAGACACTTCGCCACACACTATGGCACCCTAGAAACGTTCGACTATCCGGTCACTCATGCGCAGGCTCAGGCGTTGTGGGAGTACTTCCTCGACTGGGGCCTGGCTGCCTTCGGCGACTATCAGGATGCCATGGCGAGCGATGAACCGTTTCTCTTCCACGCCCGTATCAGCGCTGCACTGAATATTGGCCTGCTCGACCTTCGTCAGCTATGCAGCGATGTGGAGTCAGCCTACTGGTCGGGCAGCATTGCGCTCAATGCTGCCGAAGGCTTCATTCGCCAACTGATCGGCTGGCGAGAGTACGTGCGGGGTGTCTACTGGCTGAAGATGCCTGACTATGCCGATGGCAATGTGTTCGGTAACACGAGGTCGCTGCCAGAATTCTACTGGACAGGCGAAACGAAGATGAACTGCATGCGTCAAGCTATCAGCCAAAGCCTTGAGCATGCCTACGCTCACCATATCCAGCGGCTGATGGTGACCGGTAACTTTGCGCTTCTCGCCGGTATTGCACCGAGCCAGGTCTGTGAGTGGTATCTGGCAATCTACATGGACGCCTTCGACTGGGTGGAGCTTCCCAACACACTGGGCATGGTCATGCACGCCGATGGCGGTTACCTGGGTTCCAAGCCTTACTGTGCGAGTGGCCAATACATCAAGCGGATGTCCGACTACTGCCGCGGCTGCGCCTACAAGGTGAGCGAAAGCACCACTGAGGATGCTTGTCCTTTCAACTCGCTTTATTGGCACTTTTTGATGCGTCACAGCGACCGTCTGCGCGGCAATCATCGCATGGGCATGATTTACAAAAACCTCGACCGCATGCCTGAATCCAGACAAGAGGCGCTTTGGCAGCGCGGTCAATTGCTGCTCACCCGATTAGATGAAGGGGGTTCATTTTGAACAAGAGCACGCTCCCCGTTAAAACCTGCATGACGTGCGGCCTGCCTTTCGCATGGCGCAAGAAATGGGCTCGTTGCTGGGAGGACGTGCGCTATTGCTCGGAGCGCTGCAGGCGCAGCAGACTTTCCAAGCGCTAAAAA
Organism: Pseudomonas cichorii; assembly: GCF_019719005.1. Taxonomy (GTDB): domain Bacteria; phylum Pseudomonadota; class Gammaproteobacteria; order Pseudomonadales; family Pseudomonadaceae; genus Aquipseudomonas; species Aquipseudomonas cichorii_E. The sequence goes on along the minus strand of NZ_JAIGPJ010000002.1, from coordinate 228,281 downwards.
GGACCATCAATGGCGTTTGCTCCAGCGCCGCGATTGCCGAGGAAGCCGGGCCAGTCTCCTCGTTCAATTCCAATGTGGCGCTCACTGATGCGGAACAAGGCGTCAATTTCGCACCGCAAAAACACCCGACGGCTATTTAACTCGCTCTACCAGCACCTTGATCGGGCCAGGCCTGTCAAATATCGACACATCGCCCTCGACCTTTCCAAGTATCACGATTCCAGGCAGAGGGACTCGACCGCTACGGTAGTAGATAACAAAGTGGTCTGGCCCCCAAAGCCCCAAGGTGCCTGTAGAGAAATCTCGCTGACGAGAAGATTCCGGCAGGCCAGCCGGAAGATCGCCCGTCTTCTCTTGTCGCAGGTGGTCACTCATTTCTATGGTAACGGGCAGTTGCTTTAAAAGCGCCCGCGTAGCTTCGTTGTCGTTCAGAGTGGCCGTCACATTACCCCATTCTGAGTGGATCGAAATCTGTTCCTGAGCCAAGACGGTACCTGCGGTAAATGTAAGGGCCAGCGTACCGGCAATTAAAAAAAGAGGGCCCATACAGGTTCTCCTTCAGATATGCATGAAAAACCTCAACCCACCCGTTACTTCAGATTCGTTTGCAAGAAGCAGGATGGGCTGCATTATTGAAGGCGACTATAGGGCGATAATTTAATTTTCGTATGGCTCAAGACTGAATACAGACATGAATCATGTTGAACAATTTCTTTTGATTTTCCTGGACAGCACCGGCAGCAAAAAGGCATACCGGCCCTCAATTACCGGCTCGACATGACGTCCCCATCGATACCTTCCTGCCGACTCGCCTGCCCCAACGCCGCCCACGCAAACGCTGAAGACGCGAGCAGGACCACCACCCCCAGGGCAAACGGACTCCACCAGCCCAGGCTGTCGAACAGCGTGCCTCCAAGCCCTGCCCCGGCAGTGATCGCCATTTGAATGGTAGCGACCATCAGGCCGCCTCCCGCCTCGGCATCGTCAGGCAGGGTCTTGCTCAGCCACAGCCCCCACGCCACAGGAGCCGGCGTGGCAACCAGGCCCCATACCGCGAGCAGGATTCCCACTGCCCACATTGAGCTGCCCATCTCGATCAGCAGTGCAGCGAGAACAGCCATCGCCAGTGGAATGGCGATGAGGTAGGCATACATGCGGGTTTGCAGCAGTGTGCCAATCAAGTAGGTGCCAACGACGCCGCTCGCTCCGAGCAGCAGAAGCATGAACGACAGTGTCGTGACGCTCACGCCGGTGATGACTTCCAGAAACGGGCGCAGGTAAGTGAAGACCGCGAACTGCCCCATGAACAGCAGCATGATTGCCAGCATCCCGAGCGCGACCTGGGGATTACCCAGCAGACGGAAAGGATTGCTGGAGCGAGTCGTCGCTTCACTGCGCATCGCGGGAATGCTCAGCCATTGCCAGATGAATGCAAGTACGGCCAGTGGTACCACGAGGAAAAACGAGCCTCGCCACCCGATGAATTGCCCGAGATAGCTGCCCAATGGCGCAGCAACGGTGGCGGCCAGCGCGTTGCCGCCATTGATGAGGGCCAGACCTTTTGCAACGGAGTCCTTGGGCACCAGTCGCATGACGGTCGCAGTCGACATGGACCAGAAACCGCCAATCGCGATACCCAGCAAGGCACGCCCGGTCATGAAGAGCATGCCGTTATGCGCCCAGGTAACAATTGCGCCAGAAATCACCAGCAGCAGGCTGAAGCCCAGCAGCACTTTCCTGCGATCGAATCGCCCGGTCAGCGGCGTGTTCAAAAGGCTGGTAAGAACAGCAAAAAAGCCGGAAATCGAAATCGCCTGGCCGGCCTGGCCCTGGCTGATTCCAAGGTCCTGGGCAATCGGCGTTAGAAGGCTGACCGGCATGAATTCCGATGCAATGAGTACAACGACACAGAGCGCCATTGAAAATACGGCTCCCCATGCCGGAGGATGGCCATGGAGCGTTTGCCGCTCTGAGCGGGTTTCCAGTGTATTCACGGTTTTCTACCTGTTGAGACTGATGCTTGTAACCGCAGTCAGCGACTGCGCCGGAGCGTGCTGTCGACACGCACCGAAAATCAATGGATGGCATTGGCCTGGCCTATGTTTCCGACTTCATGGCCAAGCCCTATCTGGAAAGCGGTCAGCTAAAGGAAGTACAGGCTGACTGGTGTCCTTACTTTCAGGGCTTTCACCTGTATTACCCCAATCGCCGCCAGGCCTCTTCGGCCTTTACTGCATTTGTAGAGGCGGTCAGGTATCAGGGTTGATTCAGTCGACGCGGTTCCACCAGGACTCGAAGGACTGAGCCCTGCCGTCGACATGGACGGGTTGGCCGATCATCGGTGTCCACAGGGCATAGCCGCGCCCTTCGCTGGCTGTAGTCAGGCGCCGGAAAGGATCGTTCCAGTCATGGGACGCGAGGGAGAAGCGTCCCACATGTCCGGGAGTCAATACGCGGGTGCCCAGATCGACAGCAGCTTGAGCAGCCTCTTCGGGGTTCATGTGCAGATGCGCCCAGCGCTGGTCGTACTGGCCGCTGTCGAGGGACACCCAGTCGAACGGCCCGAAGCGCTTGCCGATCTCGGCAAAGTGGCTGCCATAGCCGGAGTCTCCACTGAAGAACAGTCGCCGCTGCGGTGACTCCAGTACAAAACCGGCCCATAACGCCTGATTGCGGGTCAATGTGCGCCCCGAATAATGCCGCGCAGGTGTCGCATGCAGCCGCAGGCCCTCGCCGACTTCATGACTGTCATACCAGTCCAGCTCGTGAATCCGGGCCGCGTCATATCCCCAGGACTCGAAATGCGCACCGATGCCCAGTCCGGTAACCACCTGCTTGACCAGAGGCTTGAGGGCAAGAACCGTCGGGTAATCGATGTGATCGTAATGGTCGTGAGTGATCAGTAGTACATCGATCCATGGCATGTCCTGGGCCGAATAGATAGTCGTGCCATCAAACGCTGTAACGAATCCGGGCAAAGGAGCAGCATGATCACTGAAAACAGGGTCGATCAGGATGCGCTTGCCGTTCAGTTGCACATACCACGAGGAATGGCCGAGCCACAGAACCAGATCATCCTGCGGGTTCAGGGCGCGCAGGTCGGTTTTTTGCGTGGGAATATCATGGGCAGGCCGAGGCTTGCCCTTCTCCGCGAAAAAATTATCGATGCGGATCGACAACTGGGTAGCACCATTGGTCAGGAAGGGCGTGTCCTCCTGGTTTTGAAAGGCTCCGTTCACGTAGTTCGGCGATGCCTGAATACGGGCAAGCCGCTCGCCCTGCGGCAACTGGCCGAAAACCGGCTGACGCATATAGAGGAAGACCGCTGCAACCAGCACGGCAACGATAGCCGTGAGCACAGCCAATGTTCGCAACAGGATTTTTCTCATCTTGGCTCTGGCCACATTCAAAAATTGCCAGCGATGTTAGGGGGAGAACGAGTATCCAACCAGACCCTATTACTTGATACGGTTATGAATGAGGTTCAGCAATGACGCTCGACAGAAGGCTGTGCCACCTATGGCCAGAAGCACTCGCGAATGGCTATGCTGCGCCCATGAACACCTCGCCTCCGATCCGCAACCCCTGCCCGCCCGGTGCTTGTATCTGCGAGCGCGAACGGCTGGACGCTCCCGATGCAGATCGGCGCATTCTGCTTCTGACCCGTGAAGAAGAAAAACGCCTGCTTGAGCGGCTGGAGCGTATCGAAAGCCTCGGCGACCTTGAGCGCTTGCAGGGCAAGATTCACGACCAGTTGGGCATCCGCGTGGAGATCGCGCCGGGTTTCAATGAGGTGCGCACCATGCGTGGTATCAGCATCTCTGTCCCCGAAAAGACCGGCCTGTGCCGCAAGACTCGCCAGTCGATTCCGGCGGCCATTCGCCGTGGCCTGGAAAATCGCCCGGAAATCGCCTGGGAACTGCTCAACGCCCATGACTTGTTGCGTGATGCCTGAGCTATGATGCCGGCTCATACCAATAAGGAAGAATCGTTGTGCCGCTCGAAATTCGCCCTGCCCGCCCCGACGACGCCAGCCAGATCCTTGCCTTCATCACTGAACTGGCCATCTATGAACGCGCCCGCCATGAAGTGATTGCCACGGTCGAAGACATTCACCGCTCGCTGTTCGCCGACAATGCACCTGCCAAGGCCCTGATCTGCCTGTATGACGACAAGCCGGTGGGTTTCGCCGTGTATTTCTACAGTTATTCCACCTGGCTGGGCCGCAACGGTATTTACCTTGAGGACCTGTACGTGTCGCCGGAAAACCGCAGCATCGGTGCCGGACGCGCACTGTTGCGTCACATTGCCCGTGAAGCCGTCGCCAATGAATGCGGACGCTTCGAGTGGAGCGTGCTGGACTGGAATGAACCGGCCATCAAGTTCTACAAGGCACTGGGTGCGGCACCTCAGGACGAGTGGGTGAGGTATCGCATGGAAGGCGACGCGCTGCTGAGTTTTGCCAAGGGTGACGAATAACCTCGTTATCACGCTGGAATCAGGCCCGACGCAATGTCGGGCTTTGCAATCAAAGGCTTGCTCACCTCTCGAACGATAGCCGTTTGTTGCAATCAATGCAGCGAATCGGCATCATTTGATAATAATTTTCATTAACTTTAGTGACATGCCGCCCATCTCTCCCGATGTCCGACGCTTGAGCGTGCGTAACCGTGTTCTGCAACAGTTGTTCGGCGACCATCATGGCTGGTTGCAGGAGCGATTGCGTGCTCGTCTGGGTTGCCATCACGATGCGGCGGACATGGCGGCTGAAACCTTCGCCCAAGTGGTCGCCCTGCCCGAACCTCAGGCCATTCGTGAACCGCGGGCGCTGCTGACCACCATCGCCAAACGGCTGATCTTTGCCTCATGGCGACGCCGGGATCTGGAGCGAGCCTATCTGGAAGTGCTGGCCCAGCAGCCTCAGGGCTACGAACCTTCTGCCGAAGAACAGGTACAGGCACTGGAAGCCCTGAGCACCCTCGATCAGATACTGGATGGCTTGTCGCCCATAGGCCGCAGCGCCTTTCTGTATAGCCAGCTCGACGGCATGACCTATGCCGAAATCGGCCGTACTCTGGGCATCTCCGCACCACGGGTTCATCAATACATCGTCAAGGCATTGGGCCTTTGCTACCTGGCGCTGGAGCAACAATGAGCAGCCAGCAACTGTCGCCCTCTGTCGCCGAAGCCATCGAGTGGCTGGCCCTGCAACGCTCCGGCACTATCAGCAACACGCAACGTCAGCGCTTTCAGCAATGGCTACAGACCAGCCAGGACAATCGCGATGCCTGGGCTCAGCTTGAGCAGCGTGTCGGGCAAGCATTCACCGGGCTTCCGCCATTGTCGCGCCAGGTCCTGAACCAGTCCGGGCAAACCCGCCGTCAATGGCTGCGCGGCGCATTGGGGCTGACCGGTTTGGGCATCGGCGGCTGGTGGCTGCAACGCAACGGGCTGCTGCCATGGAGTCGCGGGGATCTCTACACCGGGCTGGCCGAGCGGCGCCCCTTCTCTCTGGAGGATGGCAGCCAACTCTTGCTCAATGCCAAAAGCCGTGTGGATATGGCTTTCGATGAGCGGCAACGCACCCTCATTCTGCATGAAGGCGCTCTCAGCATTCAGGTCGCTTCAGACCCGCAGCGCCCCTTGGTCATTCGCACCGCCTTCGGCGAAGCCAGAGCTTTGGGCACACGCTTTACGGTCAGCCTGCACGAACAGGGTACGCATGTCTGGGTACAGGAATCCCGCGTGCAACTCACGACGCCCGGCGGTGCGACTCAAACGCTTGGTCCTGGCCAGGGCGCTCGACTGCATGGCGGGCGCATTCACCCACTGGACCCGCGTCTGTCGAGTGAAAACGCCTGGAAAGAGGGCTTGCTGGAAGTGCATGACCAGTCACTGGCCGGTATCATCGAAGCCTTGCAGAACTATCACCCGGGCCTGTTACGTATCGATCCGGATGCCGCCGCGTTGCGGGTCACTGGCGTCTTCACCCTGGATGACACTGACCAGACCTTGCGTTCATTGCAGGAAGTACTGCCAGTCAAGGTCGAAAAACGCTTCGGCTGGTGGACGCACATCAGCCTGCGCTGAAAATATTTTTCATACCCCCTTAATTTCCAGGCCGCTCGCGTCACATAGCTGGCATCGACTACCCAAACGGGAAATGCTGCCATGCACCGACCACTGCGCTTGACCCTGACACCGCTGGCATTTGCCCTGGCGTTCACCACCCTGGAGAGCGCGGCCGATGGCGCGGCCCAGCCCTCGACAGCCCGCCAGCAACTCATGGATCTGGACCTGCCAGCCGGCCCTCTGGATACAACCCTGACCAGCATCGCTCGCCAAAGCGGGCGCAACATTGCCTTCAATGCCACCCTGACTCGCGGCCTGACGGCGAAGCCATTGCGCGGTCGCTACAGCGTCGAGCAGGCCGTGAGCGAAGTACTGCGCGGTTTGCCCCTGCAATTGAGCATCACGCCCAGCGGCACCTTGAGCATCGAGCCGCGCCCCGAGACTTCGGCCATGGAGCTTTCGGATATCAATGTGAGTGCGGCCAGCCACGAACAGGACGCCTGGGGACCGGCACACAGCTGGGTCGCGCAACGCAGCGCGACCGTGAGCAAGACCGACACGTCCCTGCTGGAAATCCCCCAGTCGGTGTCGGTGATCACCCGTGAAGAAATGCAAGCGCGCAAGCACGACAGCCTCGCCGATGCACTCAACTACAACACCAGCGTGATCAGCCAGCCGAACGGCTACAGCCGCGTGGCCGACGACTACCGCATGCGCGGTTTCGATATCGGCCCGCGCACGGGTGGCGTGATGCGCGACGGCATGAAAATGCAAAGCACCCAGTTTGAAGGAGGCCAGGAGCCTTATGGCCTTGAGCGTGTGGAGGTGCTCAAGGGCGCATCATCGGTGCTCTATGGCCAACTGGCACCCGGCGGGCTGATCAACACCATCAGTAAACGGCCGACACTCGACCCGCTGCATGAAATCAATCTGGAATACGGCAACCATGACCGGCAGCAACTCTCCACCGATCATAGCGGACGCCTCGATGAAGAAGGTCGCTTCAGCTATCGCCTTACAGCCCTGGTGCGTGACAGCGGCACCCAGTACGACGCCATCGACGATGACAAACACTACATCGCCCCCGCGCTGACCTGGCAGATCAACGACGACAGCCGCCTGACCCTGCTCGCCAGCCATCAGCGCACCCAGACCACCCTGACGCCGCCCATGCGCTATGACATCACCACCTTTAGCTCAACGCCGGGCTACAAAGTGCCCTATGACCTGTTTGCGAGCGAGCCGGACTTCGATGATTACGACGGCACCTTGCAGACCTTCGGCTATCTGTTCGAGCAGCGCCTGAACGACAACCTGCAACTGCGTCACGCCGCCCGCTATTTCGAGTCACGCTCCGACTATGACTACATCACCCTGAACAACAGCCGGATCAGCGGCGCTAACCTGTCGAGCCTGTCGCGCACCTACAACTCACGCGAAGACATTGCCACCGGCTGGACCAGCGACAGCAGCCTGCAACTGGATCTGGAAAGCGGGCGCTGGAAACATACCCTGCTGGGCGGCCTGGACTACTACCGCAAGACCTACGACAGCCATCGTTTCAGCGGCAGCGCACCGGCACTTGACCTTGCCACCCCGGTCTATGGCAACCTGCCAAACGTGAACCGCAACATCGACAGCGGCTCGGACCTGCACAGCCATCAGCTCGGCATTTACCTGCAGGAACAACTGAAGCTCGATGATCGCTGGCTGCTGATGATCGGCATGCGTCAGGACTGGGCCGACAACAGCACCCGCAACTACCGCAACGACTCGCGCAGCAGCACCGACGACAGCAAGGCCACCGGGCGCATCGGCCTGGTCTACCTGGCTGAAAACGGTCTGGCACCCTATATCAGCTACAGCCAGTCCTTCCTGCCCTCTTCCGGCACCGATGCCAATGGCGATGCCTTCCTGCCCACCGAGGGCGAGCAGTATGAAATCGGTATCCGCTACCAGCCTCCGGGTCGCGAGATGATGATCAGCGCGGCGGTCTACCAGTTGACCCAGAGTAACGTCATCACCTCCATTGCAGGCTCGGACTTCGACGAGCAGACCGGCAAGGAACGCAGCACCGGTTTTGAAGTGGAAGCCAAGGCTCAACTGACCCCGCAACTGGCCATGAACGCTGCCTACGCCTACACCGACGCCCATATCATCAAGGACAACGATGAAGTGCTCGAAGGATCACGCATCGAAGGCACGCCTTATCACAATGCTTCGCTGTGGCTGGATTACCGCTTCGCCTCGGCGGGCCTGCAAGGTTTGTCAGTCGGCAGCGGCGTGCGTTACGTCGGCACCACCCACACCACGCCCAGCGTCACGGATCGCAAGATCCCGGCATACGCTCTGTTCGACGCCCGGATCAGCTATGACCTGGACGACAACTGGCAAATCAGCGCCAAGGCACAGAACCTCACCAACGAGAAATATCTGTACTGCGCCAATTCATGCCGGTATGGCGATACTCGCAGCCTGGTGGGGGCTGTCAGTTATCGGTGGTGATCTCTTCCCGAATGAATTCGCTCCTACGCGAGATGTGAAGGAGCGAATTCATTCGCGAAAACCCTCACGCCCGACCAACATCAGCCATTGACGCTTTCCAGCTTCAATGATCTGATGCGCGCCAGTTTCAGGTGTCCCCTGCCGCCGTGCATGGGATTAAACGGGAAGCCGGTGCGTCACTCTCCGTGATCAGTCCGGCGCTGCCCCCGCAACGGTAAGCGAGCGAAGCATTCGACATACCACTGTGCCAAGGCATGGGAAGGTGAATGCTTCATGACCCTCGCAAGCCCGGAGACCGGCCTGCAACCTTGTTTGGCAAACCCGCGGTGGGCGGGCGCAGGCCGGTCTTCGCGGGCTTTTTGCGCCTGCGATTCCCTATGCGTTGTTCCCTCCGGGATTCATTCATTCCTGATTGGCTGGAATCGCATGTCCCGTTTTTTTCTGCTTCAATCCCTGAGCCTGCTTCCCTGCCTGGCGCTTTCGTCCCATGCATGGGCCGCTGACTCGCAAACCCTGGCACTGCCCTCGGTCGCCATCACCGGCAGCGCCGATACGCCAGTAACCGATCTGGCAACCCCGACACCCAGCGGTTCGCGCCTGAACCTCACGGCGCTGGAAACACCCGCCAGCACCAGTAGCCTCGACAGCCAGACCCTCGAGAGCCGCAACAACCTCACCGTTCAGGATGCAGTCACTCGTTCGCCGGGTATCACCAGCATCGCAACGCCCGGTGATGGCAATACCGCGTTGTCTGCCCGTGGTTTCACCGGGCATTCCTCGGTCATGACCCTGTTCGACGGTTCGCGTCTGTATACCGGCGCAGGCACTCAGACCTTCCCGGTCGATCCGTTCATGGTCGAGCGCATCGACGTGATTCGCGGCCCGGCGTCGGTGCTGTATGGCGAGGGCGCAACAGGTGCCGTCATCAACGTGGTGCCGAAAAAACCTTTCGAGGGCGAGATCCGTAATCGCCTGCGCCTGGGCTACGGCTCCAATGACCGCCAGCAACTGGGCCTCGACAGCGGCGGTTCGCTGAGCGATACCCTGAGCTATCGCCTTACTCTGAACCAGCAGGAAAGCAATGGCTGGGTCGATAACGGCAACTCCCGCAGCCTGGCCATGAGCGCCGCCTTGCGCTGGCAAGCCACCGATGACCTGAGCTTCACCCTCGCCCACGAGCGTGGCGACAGCGAGCCGATGAACTACTTCGGTACGCCGCTGATCGATGGCCACTACCGCGACAGCCTGCGCGACAAGAACTACAACCTGCGCAATGCCGTGCAACGCTACAACGATGAATGGACCCGCCTGAACACCGACTGGGCCATCAGCGACAACGTCAGCGCCAGCAACCAGCTCTACTACATCAAGAGCCGCCGCCACTGGCGCAACGCTGAAACCTATACATGGAGCAGCGCACAAGGCCAGTTGCTGCGTGGCGACTACCTGGAAATCAAGCACGATCAGGAACAGATCGGCGACCGCCAGAGCTTCACCTTCAACCACTCGCTGTTCGGCCTGGACAGCCGCACGGTGGTCGGCGCCGAGTACAACAGAATCCGCTTCGACGTCAGCAACAACTCGCCCTACAACGATGTCGGCGGCGACTTTATCGACCCATGGAACCCGGCATCCGGCGACTTCCAGAGCCAGTCGGCATTCCGGCCACTGGCCGAAAGCACCACGCGCACCTTTGCCCTGTTTGCCGAAAACCGCCTGCAACTGTCCGAGCGCTGGTCGCTGGTGACCGGCGTGCGCCGCGACCAGAACCATATCGACCGCTATGACCAGCGCGCCGACAGCCGCAGCGACCGCAGCCTCACCGGCGGCAACTGGCGCGCCGGGCTGGTGTTCGCCGTAACCGACCAGTTGTCCTTGTATGGCCAGTATTCCACCAGTGAAGACGGCGTCAGCAACCTCATCAGCATGACTCCGACCCAGCAGCAGATGGACCTGACCGAAGCGAAACAGACCGAGTTCGGCCTCAAGCAGCAGTTCTGGGACGGACGTGGCGAATGGACCCTGGCGGCCTATCACATCGTCAAGAAAAAGCTGTTGACCATCGACCCGGTGACCCGCGTCACGCAACAGGTCGGCCAGCAGTCGTCCGACGGCCTGGAAGCCTCTCTGGAACTGGCCCTCGCCAATGACTGGCATGTGTCGGCCAACGCCTCGGTGGTACGTGCCGAGTACGATGATTTCGATGAGACGGTTTCCGGGCAGGTCGTGTCCCGCGCCGGCAATCGCCCCTCCGACGTCCCGCGCCGCACCGCCAATCTGTGGCTGAGCAAGGCGTTGAACGAAACCCTGGATGCCGGCATGGGCCTGCGCTATGTAGACGAACGCTATGCCAACACCGCCAATACCACTTCAGTACCGGGCTATACGGTGCTGGACGCCAATCTGGGCTGGCAGGTGCAGCGCGATGTGCGCCTGGGCCTGCAACTGAACAACCTGCTCGACCGCCGCTACGCCGCCTCGCAATACAACAACGGGCAGCAATGGCTGATGGGCGAGCCTCGCTCGTTCTTTGTCACGGCTGATTACAGCTTCTGATCCTGTTGGCGGCAGGCATACAACCTGTCGCCAGCCAACCCGGAGATCGAGCATGTCCACCCTGCATATCAACCGCCTGAACTGGGCTGCGCCACAGGGTCAGGGCCAACACTGGCAGCTTGAAGACATCGACTTGCACATCGGGCAAGGCGAATTCGTCGGGCTGATCGGCCCCAATGGCAGCGGCAAGACCAGCCTGCTGCGCTGCGCCTACCGTTTCAACGAACCGGACAGCGGCTCGCTGCACCTCGACGGGCAGGATATCTGGCAACAGACACCCCGCTGGAGCGCTCAGCGCATGGCGGTGATGATGCAAGAATTCCCTCAGGAATTCGGCCTGACCGTACAGGATGTGGTGGCCATGGGACGTACGCCTCATCAGGGCTGGTTCGACGGCGAAAGTGCCGAAGACCTTGAGCTGATCCACAAAACCTTGAACCAGGTGGGCCTGCAAGGGCTCAGCGAGCACTCGTTCGAGTCATTGTCGGGCGGCGAAAAACAGCGCGCATTGCTGGCCCGCGCACTGGTGCAGCAGCCCGGTCTGCTGATACTCGACGAGCCCACCAACCACCTTGACCCACGCTATCAACTGGAGCTGCTGCACTCTTTGCGGCAACTGAAACTCAGCACGCTGGCCAGCTTTCATGACCTCAATCTGGCGGCGGCTTTCTGCGACCGGCTGTATGTCATCCACCACGGCCAGATCGTTGCCAGTGGCACACCGACCGAGGTTCTGACCGAGCAACGACTGCTTCAAATCTTCGGCGTCCACGCGCTGGTGGATACCCATCCACTCGCTCCTCATCCACGCATTACCTGGATCAGCCCATCATGACCCGAGCCCTGGCCTGCCTGATGCTGCTTGCCGCCCTGCCCCCGGCCGCTGCCGCCGATAATTTCCCCCTGACCGTGCAGAGTTGCGGGCGCGAGGTGACATTCGATCATCCACCACAACGGGCAGTCAGCCATGACATCAACCTGACCGGCATGCTGCTTGCCCTCGGCCTGCGCCCACACATGGTTGGCTACACCGGCATCACCGGCTGGAAAACCCTCGCCCCGGCCCTGAGCGAAGCACTGGACGGCCTGCCAGAACTGGCAGAGCGTTACCCGTCGGTGGAAAACCTGCTGGACGCCAATGCCGACTTCTTCTTTGCAGGCTGGAGTTACGGCATGCGCGTCGGTGGCCCGGTGACGCCGCAAACCCTTCAACCGCTCGGCATTCCCGTCTACGAGTTGAGCGAATCCTGTTCGCGAATCATGGCCCAGCGCGAAGCCAGCCTGGACGATCTGTACCGCGACCTGCATAACCTGGGGCGAATCTTCGACGTCAAGGAACGCGCCGACACACTGATCGAAGGGCTGAAAAAACGGATTGCACAGGTCACGACCAGACTGACCCAGGTTCAGCAACATCCTCGGGTGTTCCTTTATGACAGCGGCGAAGATCGGCCTGCCACCTCAGGAAAACTGGGCATGCCTCAGGCCTTGATCACAACGGCTGCCGGGCAGAACGTCATGGACGATATCGCCGCCAGCTGGACGCAGGTCAGTTGGGAGAGCGTGGTGGAACGTAACCCTCAGGTCATCGTGATCGTCGATTACGGCCCGACCTCCTGGCAGCACAAACGTGACTTCCTGTTGCAGAACCCAGCCTTGAGCAGTGTTGAAGCCATTCGCCAGAAACGGTTCGTGGTCCTGCCCTATGTCGCCGTCACGCCTTCGGTCGATAACGCCGAAGCCATTGAAAAACTGGCCGCGGCGCTGCATCCGGAACAGTTCAACGGAGCCAGTCAGTGAAGCCTGTACGCAGTGTGGCTGGCTATCGCTGGCTGATCGGCGGACTGTTCGTTCTATTGGCGCTGTCATGCCTGATATCTCTGGGGTTCGGCTCGGCACGGGTGCCATTGGCCAAGGTAGTGGGCATTGTTCTGCAACAGGTCGGCTTCGATGCCGTGGTGGACTGGAGCAAGGGCCAGGAGCACATCATCTGGCTGATCCGCGCACCCAGGGTATTGCTCGGCGCATTGGTGGGCGCGGGACTGGCGCTGGTCGGTACCGCCCTGCAGGCGGTGACCCGCAATCCGCTGGCTGACCCACACCTGTTGGGCGTCAGCTCCGGCGCGGCGCTCGGGGCGGTGATCGCGGTGTTGTATCTGGGTGAGTTCATCGGCGTATTCAGTCTGCCGCTGGCCGCCTTTGTTGGCGCACTGGGCAGCATGCTGCTGGTTCTGGCCATCGCTAGCAGGCACGGACGCCTGGAAAGCGAGCGCCTGTTGCTGGCCGGGGTCGCGGTGTCCTTCGTGCTGATGGCGCTGGTCAACCTGTTGCTCTATACCGGCGATCAGCATGCCGCCAACTCGGTGATGTTCTGGATGCTCGGCGGCCTGGGGCTGGCGCGCTGGGAACTGCTGTGGCTGCCGGTCGCTTGTGTATCGGGTGGTTTCATCGTGCTGCTCAGCCTGAGCCGCGCCCTCAATGCCTTGATGAGTGGCGAACAGACTGCCGTGAGCCTGGGTTTCAATACCCGGCATGTGCGCTGGCAGGTGTTTGTCAGCACTTCACTGCTGACAGGCGTACTGGTGTCGCTCTCGGGAGCCATCGGTTTCGTCGGCCTGATGCTGCCGCACATGGCGCGCCGTCTGGTCGGTGCCGAGCACCGCAGGCTGCTGCCGGTCAGTGCCCTGCTTGGGGCAGTGTTCATGATCTGGGTGGACGTCGCAGCCCGCACGCTGATTGCGCCGCAGGATCTGCCCATCGGCATCGCCACTGCCGCAATTGGCGGTGTGTTTTTCATAGTGCTGATACGTCGATAGGAGTTCTCACCCCTCACCCGATCATGGGTTTCATGTTTCAATAGCCCGGCAGCAGAGAACAGGCAGCTACCTCTGTTCATATTTACTGAACAGAGGCCATGTGGTGTGCATGCGGGATTGTCCGCACAAGGTTGTGACATTCATGAATACGCGATTCGTTGAAACCTTCATCCTGTTGGCCCATGTGGGCAGTGTTCGTCAGGTTGCCAAGCAGATGCACACCACACCGGGCGCTATCTCCATGCGTGTGCGCAAGCTGGAAGCCGAGCTGGGTATCGTGCTCTTCAACTGGGACCACAAGACCCTTCAGATCACGGCGCAAGGTGCCAGCCTGTTGCCTCATGCCGAGCGTCTGGTGGCCGCCACACAGGAATTTCAACGTGCCGCCAGCTCTCCCGCGACAGAACAAGGCAGGATACGGATTGCGGTCATCGAGACGGTAGTCCATACCTTTTTGCCGGACTTCATGAAATTCATGAGCCGGGCAATGCCTGATGTAATCATCGACCTGTCGGTTGAACTGACTTCCAACTCGAAAGAGCAGTTGATGCGGCGTGAAGTCGACCTGATCATCCGGGTCACTGCCGATGACGGCGACAATCCTTTTGCGGTGACCAGGCCGATTGCAGAACTGCCCATTCATTGGGTGGCACGCCCACGCGCTGTACCGGCACGGGATATGGTGCGCAAAGTATTGAGCAAGCAAATGCTGACGCAAATGCGTGGCTCGGCCCCCTATGAATCGGCGGTTTCCATTGCGCAGCAATTGGCCTCGGAGCATGGCGTATTGGCCAGTGAGCTGCGCATATCCGGCTCTCCTTCCCTGGCCGCGCTGGTATCGCTGGTGAAAGAAGGTGTAGGCGTGGCAATCATGCCGGGCATTCTGGTCAAGGACAGCCTGGAACAGGGCGAGCTGCAAGAGCTCCCGCTACCCAGTCCACCCTCGTTCAAAATCGCTACGTCCCATATGAAAAATGCACCTGCGCTGGTATCAGGGGTCGCAGACATCGTACACAAGGTTTGCCGCACGTACTGTAAACGCCAGGGAGAGCACTGGATCATCAGCCATGGGTAAAGCATCTGTTCAGTTAAATTGAACAGACATGACGATTATTGTTGGATAGACACTGCCTGCAAGCTGTTCAAAGAATGACTCCCCTACTTCGTAATACTGGAGTCTTCACGATGAGCACGTCCTGGACCAACCCCGCCGAGTTTCGCGCAGCTGTTCGAGAAGGCCGTCATACCGGACCCACCGCTGACGTCTGCCCTGGCTACACACAGGGAAACCTGGCCATTCTGCCTCGTGAATACGCCGATGAGTTCTTGCGATTCGCCCGCCTCAACCCGAAGTCCTGCCCGATTATCGGGATGACCGAACCGGGAGACAGCCGGGTTCCTGAACTGGGCGGCGTGGATTTGATGGCCGACGTCCCCGCTTATTGCGTATTCCGCGATGGCGAGCAGGTCGATGAAGTTTCGGATCTCAAAGGGCTGTGGAACGACGATCTGGTAGGTTTTGTCATTGGCTGCTCCTTCTCCTTTGAAGGCGCGCTTCTGGATGCTGGCGTACCGATTCGCCACATCGAACAGGGCAGCAATGTCCCGATGTACGTTTCCAATATTGCAAATGGCAAGGCAGGACGTTTCGGCGGAACCACCGTGGTCAGCATGCGTCCGATGACACCGGCACAGGCGATCCGCGCAGTGCAGGTCACTTCCCGCTTTCCGAGCGTACATGGAGCGCCCGTTCATCTGGGTGATCCGTCCCAGATCGGCATCCGCGATGTAGACACACCCGACTTCGGCGAACGCTCGATTATCCGCCCAGGCGAAATCCCGGTGTTCTGGGCCTGCGGCGTAACCCCCCAACAAGCGATCCGCAGCGCACGCCCCTCATTCGCCATTACTCATAAACCGGGACATATGGTGGTGACGGATATTCTTAATAGTCATCTTGCGGTGTTTTAAGTCAGCCAACCGACACCTACGCTTCTGATAACGAGGCATAAGGCGTTCTTCTGCCCCCTGGACTGACTCCCTGCAGATCATTGAGAATTCTGCAGGGTGTTTCTTTTTTCGGGTTCAGTTATGAAAGCAGAGCCTGTAGCATCCCGTGGCTCGCATGTATCCAGAACAGTGCAAGACCCGAGGAAAGAGATGGCTCATTCACTTCAATATCAGGTGTCAGATTCCATTCGTGGCATCGAAAACGAAGTCGGCCGGCTGCTGGATCTGGTGCCCATGCTCAAGGAAGCCGGCAATGACGAACTGGCCGCAAAAGTCGGCCAGCAGGCGCATAAGTTGCTTGAAGTGGCGGTGGCGTTGAGGATGGCGTTGGCGGATTGAGTTACGCCTGGAAAAACACTGCAATAAACACTTTATCGCTGCACACGGCCTCCTCTTGTAACGAATCTTGCACTCTATAAAACCGCACTAAAAACTGGCTCATGATTTTTATGTCAGCCCGGAAACCTTTTGTATAAAAATTGACGAAAGCGTCACTTTGCCATTACTGTTGCGCCTTGCGGCAGCGTCATTGCTTCGCCAACGGATTGAATTACAAGGGAATGTAAAGCATGCAGGCTGCGCTGCTTCGTACGGGCAAAAGTGACGAATTCATCGCTGTAGGCGAAACCGGACAATCCGTTTACAAAGCCGCCCTGCAGTTGATCGCAGCACTCACCCGCAAAGATCCCTCTCTGGCCAGATTCCTTGCTGTGCCCAAAAGCAACGAGCAAGGCAGCGTGATCGACTGGTACAGCCCGGTCCCGGGCGACGTGGTGCCGTGGAGTTCGGCAAGCGAAGACGAGCGCGACGACGCCAGAGCGCAACTGCTCCGGTTCAAGAACGCCATCGCCGACATGAGCCAGGCATTGGTTCAGGCTGCAAACAAGGATGAGCAAAGAGACCAGATCATCTTTGGGAAATTGCTGGGGCTGATTCCCCATGCACCTGCCGAAGACTATCTGTATCTGGTCCAGACAACTCGTCCCAATGCCAGCGACGGTAATGAACTCTATATGCAGCCGGTGCTGACGTTCTGGGGTTTTGTACAGAGCGAAGCCGACCGCAATCGTGATCCACTGCATTTTCTGACCTCAAGGCCGATTGTCTCTGACCTCTCGCCCTCACTGAATCCGGCACCTGCTGCAAATGGGGCAAAGCCGCAGATGACATCCTCACCCGTTATACTTGGCGCCCCCAATGCATTGCTTCGCACAGGCAAAACTGACGAACTCATAGCAATGGGCGAAACCGGGCAAGCGGTCTACAAAGCTGCCTTGCAGCTCATTTCAGCACTCGCCCGTAAAGATCCCTCACTGGCCAGATTCCTTGCCGTGCCCAAAAGCAACGAACAGGGCAGTGTCATCGACTGGTACAGCCCGGTTCCAGGCGATGTCGTGCCCTGGAGTTCGGCAAGCGAAGACGAGCGCAATGCAGCACGGGCTCAGCTGTCCCGCTTCAAGGAAAGCATCGCAGCCATGAGCCAGGCTCTGGTGCAGGCCGGTAAAAGGGATGGGCAAAGCGACCAGACCATATTTGGCAAATTGCTGGGACTGGTTTCTCATGCACCAGACGAAAGCTATCTGCATCTGGTCCAGACAACACGCACCCATGCCAACGGCGATCAAGAATCCTACATGCAGCCGGTGCTGACATTCTGGGGTTTCGTAAAGACCGAAACGGATCGTAATCGTGAGCCATTGTATTTTCTGGCACCCAAGCCAAAGACTACTGCCCCCTTGCTCGACTCGACACCGTCTGCAAATCCGACTACGCCCCAACTGACAGCCACTCCTGTTTTGCCTGGTCCCTGGTGGCGTCGTTTCTGGTGGTTATGGCCACTGCTGCTGTTGGTGCTGGCCTTGCTGTTGTTTGGTCTGCTTCGCGGTTGCCTGCCTGCGGCCACGCTACCTGTTGGCGATCTTTCCGTGCCGTCCACGGGTATCTCCACAACCACAAACGCCATCAATGCAAGTAACCCGCCTGTAGATGGCGTGGCGCTCAATGGCTCAGCACTGTCCTCGAGCAGCACAACTGTCAGCCCCTCTGTGCCTCAGGAACAAACTGCCGAGCCGATATCGACGGTGGCTGAATCGACAGTGCCTGTGCCTACACCTACATCGCCACCACCGTCTCAAGCCAGCGAAACGGCTGTACCCGAATCCAGCGCTGCGCCTGAACTGCCAGCCGAACAACCGACAGCCGCGCCTCAGACACCGCAACCCGGAACGCCAGGTGAACAACTGAGCATTCCGCAGGATACCCCCGAAGGCCCGGCCTTCTTTCTCGACGGAAAGTACCGTGCAGGCGCAGGCATCATGGATGCCAAGACTTCCAGACCATTGCGCCTCCAGTATGAGTTCGAGAAAGGCAAGGGCAACGTCACTATCCGCCGTCCTGACGGTGTGTCCTGCACAGGTGCGGTCAATGCCGTCATGAATGGCGCAAGCCTGGGCATCAACAGCCAGGATCAGGCCAACTGCACCGACGGCAGTCGCTATGACATGCCACAAGTGTCCTGCAAACCGGGTGCCCAAAGCATCGCCGATTGCCAGGGCAACTACGGCAACACTCAATTCCCCATGTCCATGCGGCGCGAATAAAGGCTGGACCCATGCTGCCAGAACTGACTCAATTTGAAGAAACCGTCCACCTGATCAATGACAGCGGGCTCCAGTTCATGGACTTCGCGGTCAAGCTTGATCTGCGTAACGAGCCCGCGGGGCGCTTTGCCAGGATGGGCAACACCCTGATCGCACGCCTGTTGCAGAATCAGGAAAGCAAACAGTACTTCCACTTCGGCCCGGTGGGCACAGCCAGCCAGTCCGGCGAGCGGCTGGCACAGTCACAGGCTCAGGAACGTCTGATCAGTGAAGTCGACGACGAAGACCTGACCCTGAGCATGCAGACCAGCCTCAGGCTGCTTGATGGATTGTGGCTGCCCGTTCCCTTCTTTCGTTTCCTGCCACCAGAGCGTTATGACGAAGGCCCGACCAACTGGGCAAGAGCGCGCCTGGTCGAACTTGAGCAAGCCGATGTAGATGGCAACACTCACCGCCTGACCTTGGCGTTCGACACCCGCGCCATGGCCTCGGCAGCAGGCATGCAGTACCTGGCACCCACCCGTGACGACATCAATGCCGGTTCATCTTTCCGCCTGGCCTGCCACGCACGCCAGAGCCGCTGGTTTCTGGACCAAAAATGGGTGCAGGACTGGCTGGCGGAAATCTATCGCGAAAGCAACAAGCATCGCCCCAGCGAAGACATCGACGAAGAACTGGTCGAGCAGCGCCACATTGGTCACTACCTGAACCTCCTGAGCCTGATGGCCCGGCCGATTCCGGAGCAGCGCACCAGCGAGCCCGCCCGCATCGAAGTGCCGGAGGTCAAACTCACCGCCAACGGCGTCGATTCCATTGATCCGCCCATCCCGGTGGATCTGGTGCTGGACGTCGGCAACTCACGTACCTGCGGCATTCTGATCGAGAATCACGGGCAATCCGGCGACGGGATGAAGCACAACTACATCCTGCAGATTCGCGATCTCGTACGCTCCGAACGGGTTTACAACCAACCCTTTGAAAGCCGGATCGAGTTTTCCCAGGCAGCCTTCGGCAAGGAAAACTTTTCGGTACAAAGCGGTCGCCACGACGCTTTCCAGTGGCCGACCATCGCCCGCGTCGGGGTCGAAGCAGGACGTTTGTCCGCACGCCGCCGTGGCACCGAGGGCTCGACCGGTCTGTCGAGCCCCAAGCGTTACCTCTGGGATGAAAACGCCTACACCCACGGTTGGCGCTTCAACAATTCCTACGTGCAGACCGACAGCGAGCCCAAAGCCACCGCTGCGCCCTTCTCGCACAAGATCACCAAACTCGGCCAAGCGTTCTACAAGCTCAAGAACGAGGACGATCGCCTGCCCGCGTTCTCCCCGCAGTATTCTCGCAGCTCGCTGATGACGTTCATGCTCGCCGAGGTGCTGACTCAGGCCTTGTCGCAGATCAACAGCCCGGCGCAGCGGACCCGCATGGGGCACACCCAGCGACCACGCCAGTTGTCCAGCATCACTCTGACCGTGCCGCCGGGCATGCCACAGGTCGAGCGCAGCCTGCTCAATGACCGTCTGTTGCAAGCCCTGGCGCTGGTCTGGAAATGCATGGGCTGGCACGAAGGCGACCTTGATCCGAGCAAGGCCAAGGGCCTGAACTCCCCGGTACCGGCACCACGAGTCCCATTACCACGGGTAAAAGTGGAATGGGATGAAGCCAGCTGTGGCCAACTGGTTTACCTGTATACCGAAATTCGCGAAAACTTTGCCGGTCATGCCCAGGAGTTCTTCGACACTCTGGCTCGCCCGGACAAGGCCAATCGGGAGCAGATCACCCTGGCCAGCATCGATATCGGTGGCGGCACCACCGATCTGGTCATCACCGATTACACGCTGGAGCGCGGTGCCGAGCATGCAAGCGGCAGTAACGTGTCGATCATTCCCGAGCAGCGTTTTCGGGACAGCTTCAAGGTCGCCGGTGACGACATCCTGCTGGATATCATTCAGCGCTTCGTACTACCGCCGCTGGAACAGGCCCTCAAGGACTTTGGCGTGGTATCGCCCCGCTCGCTGCTTTCGCGCTTGTGCGGCGATGAAAGCACCAGTGCTCAGGACGCCATTCTGCGCCAGCAACTGAACCTGCAAGTGTTCGTTCCCCTGGGCCTGCGCCTGCTCAAGGATTACGAGGCATACGACCCGGAACTGCCAAGCCCGGTCCATGACTACAGCTTCGCCGAGTTGCTGGCAAAAGACGCGATCAGCGAACGCATTCAAGAATACGTGGCCGGTGGTGTACGCCGCATCGACGGTGGCCGCGACGGCTTTGAGCTGGGCAAGGTCGTGCTGCGCATCGACTTGCCAGCCATTCATCAGGCCTTCCTGAAAGGCCAGATCAACCTCAGCAAGATTCTCGATGCCCTGTGCGAAGTGGTGTTCCAGTACCCTTGCGACGCGTTGCTGCTGACTGGCCGACCCTCGCGTCTGCCGGGCGTGCAGGCTTACATCCGCCGCAAAGTGCCACTGCCACCGGGACGCATCGTGCCCATGAACGGTTATCGCACCGGCGGCTGGTACCCGTTCCACCGCAATGGCCAGATCGATGACCCCAAGAGCACGGCAGCCGTTGGTGCCATGCTGTGCCTGCTCAGCGAGCAGCGCAAAGTGTCGAACTTCTATTTCAGCGTTGGCCGCCTCAAGCCGTACTCGACCATGCGTCATATCGGCAAGCTGGACGAAAACAATCTGGTCATCGACCACGACATGCTCTACCGGGACGTGATCAAGAGCGACGCCCAAGGCAATGAGTTCCTGCAACTGCACGAACCGCAACTGGACGGCCCGCAACTGCGGGTACTGGGCAAGACCCGTCTGGGTTATCGCCAGTTGAATGCAGAGCGCTGGGTCGCGGCACCGCTGTACCTGATCGAACTCACCGAGCGCGGCACTCGCAAACTGGTGGGTAAACCCACTACCGACGGTAAAGAAGCCTGCCTGCTGTTGCGCTTTCGCGTAGAGAGCGCAGACGCAGACCGCAGCGACGCCGACATCATCGCCGAGACACTGGTGATCGACGACAACATCGAAAGCAACGTCCTGGATCAATCCTTCGACCGCAAGGACGTAAGGCTGCAGCTCTACACCATGTTGAGCGCTGAAGGCGGTGCCTCCAACTATTGGCTCGACAGCGGGAGCGTGAGTCCGAAATGACTACTCTGACCAGCGGACAGATTCAACTCGCACACGCATGGACATCGGTACACAAGGGCGCCGGCATGGCCCTGGACTGGGTGGAAGAAGTGGCCGGTAAAGTCGAGGAAGTGGCGACCAAGGCCGTACCGCTCAACCGCGACCTGCACCGAGCCCGCAACCTGGCTCGCAGCCTGGGTCGCGTGTCCACCACGCCCATGGGCATCGGTTTCTTCGGTTTGTCCCAGGCGGGCAAGAGCTACCTGATTTCCGCCCTGGCTGCCGACAGCAAGGGCCAGCTTCTGACCCAGTTCGGTACCCAGTCACTGGACTTCATCAAGCATGTAAACCCGGTGGGCGGCGGCAAGGAGGCCACCGGCCTGGTGACCCGTTTCACGCGCCGTGCAGAACCCGGCAAGGACCCACAGTTTCCGGTGGAATTGCGGCTGTTCCGAGAGGTCGAGATCGCCATTATTCTGGCCAATGCCTGGTTCGAGGACTTCGACCATCAGCGCCTGAACAGCCAGATCACCGACGCGCACATCGACGCTCTGCTGCAACGCTTTGAAGATCACGCGGCGAGCGAACCGACACCGGGCGTCAACAGCGACGACGTCGTGCTGCTCTGGGATTATCTGGAACACAACTACCCCAACGCCGTGCGCCCGCTGAATGCCCGCTACTGGCCACGGGTGGTCAAGCTGGCTCCAAGGCTGTCGGTTCGCGAACGCGCCCAGCTGTTCTCGCTGTTGTGGGGCGGCATCAACAAGATGACCGAAACCTACGAGCAACTGACAGTCGCCCTGCACCGTCTTGGTCTGGCCGAAACGGTCTTCGCACCGATCACCGCGCTGGTCAGCGAGCGTGACGGGCAGATGATCCAGACCAACAGCATCATCAACGTAGACATCCTCAGCCGCCTGGGCGGCAGCGGGGACAGTGCACTGGAAGTCCGTCCGGCCCATGAAGGCAACCTGCGTGCGCCGGTATCGGTGAGCAGGGCCGAACTGGCGGCACTGACCAACGAGCTGATTTTCCGTCTGGACAACGAACCGGCCAACGCCATCGTCAACAGTGTCGATCTGCTGGACTTCCCAGGCTATCGCAGCCGCCAGAAGCTGATGAGCATCGACGAAGCCAGCGAAGTGGACAGCAGCGGCGCGACCAACAACCCGGTTGCAAAACTGCTGCTGCGCGGCAAGGTCGCCTACCTGTTCGAGCGTTACACCAATGAACAGGAAATGAACGCGCTGGTCATGTGCACCAGCAGCTTCAAGCAGAGCGAAGTGGTCAGCGTGGGGCCCGTGCTCAAGAGCTGGATCGACAAGACCCAAGGCACCACCGCCCAACAGCGTGATGGCCGTGCCAGCGGGTTGATCTGGGCCTTGACCATGTGTGACGGCTTCATCGGCGGCGCGCTGAACGGCGAGATCGTGCAGTTCCCCGAGTCCTGCGACAACATGCTCAAGCTGACCATGATCGAGCGCTTCGGCAACGAAGAGTGGATGAAACAGTGGGGCAATACGCCGTTCAAGAATACCTATCTGGTGCGCAAGCCACGCTTCAAGACGAGCTTCATCGACCTGGCAACAAGTGGTGAAGAACTCGGCTTCAATGAATCATCCAGAGCCGCCTTGCAGGCTTTGCAGGAAGCCTTCAGCAATAACGAACTGGTCAAGCGTCATGTCGCCGAACCGCTGGATGCCTGGCAGGCGATGCTCAAGATCAACGATGGCGGCATGAGCCGCTTCAGTACCGCCTTCACGCCAGTGGCTGATATCAACTTCAAGTTGCAGCGTATCGAAGAGCAACTGGATGACTTGATGGTGAAGTTGCTGCCGCGCCTTGAGGAGTACTACGAAGCCGGTGGCGAAGACGAACGGGCCAAGAAAAAAGCCATCGCCAACCTGATCGCCCGCCCCTTCGCCACCACCAAGCACGGTAAATACGTACTGGGGGAACTGCTCGCCTACATGGCAGTGCCGGAAGACCAGTTGCGTGACCTTTATCTGAACGGTGACTTCGACAGCCCGGCTACCGAAACCACCGAAGCGGCACCGGCCAACAACGCCCCGGAAGTGGAATACGACATTTTCGGCGACGCCGTTACTCCGGCACCGGCCCCTGAAGCGCCACCTGCCGCAGTGGCCGCGCCGCAATACCAGAGCCATGAACACCTTTTTGCCCGCGCAGCATTCAACCTGTGGGCAACGCACTTGCGCGGCCTGAGCCGTCGCCAGCATTTGCTGGACCTGCTGGAGTTGCCGTCCGACGCCATTGCCTTGCTGGTCAAGGAACTGGTGGTCTGCGCCGAACGCCTGGACCTGCCTTTGCAACTCAGCCAGGCCCTGCTCAAGCGGGCCCAGAGCGGCGTGCGCAGGGAAAATCTGGTTCAGCGCCAGGTGCTGACTGCACAACTGCTGCTCAACGACTTTTCCGCCTGGTTCGGTCATACCGCACAGCCAGCCAGTCAGCGGCCCGCAGGCCTCTTGGGTGCAAAGCAACCGCTGTTCTCCTTTTATCAGAAGGAAATGCCGGGGCGCTTCCCGCTTCTGGCACCGCAGGCCGATGACCAAAGCGTGATCTTCGCCGACGACTGGATTTCCGGCATTGCCATTCACACCCATAACAACGTGGGCCATCGCAAGGGCAAAGAAATCACGCCCGAGCAGAACGAGGCCCTGGGCCGCGTCATCCAGGCCTTCAAAGCGAGATAGTTCATGCCCATCAAGATCACGCTCACTCCCTTGGCCAACCCGGTTCCCGGGCGCGCCTTTCTTCAAGTAAGTGGTTGGGAACATGATGCTGGCAACCTGAAATTCACCATTCAGCGCAACCAGGATAACCACTACCTGCAACACAACCAGCAATGGGGCAATGCGCCTTGCTGGTTCGTCCAGCATTTCGTGGAAGATGCCGATGGCGGCTTGATCCGTTATGAGGCCGGGCCGGAAATCGTCGACCCGTTACTGCTGAGCTCGGCCACCGGAATGTTCAACTTTCATATGCGCAGCCCGGACAATAGCGCCGAAGCTGAAAACCCCATGACCTTTGCTCCT
The DNA here is from genome assembly GCF_019719005.1 of Pseudomonas cichorii. Classification (GTDB taxonomy): domain Bacteria; phylum Pseudomonadota; class Gammaproteobacteria; order Pseudomonadales; family Pseudomonadaceae; genus Aquipseudomonas; species Aquipseudomonas cichorii_E. The sequence goes on along the minus strand of NZ_JAIGPJ010000002.1, from coordinate 203,535 downwards.
GGCTTGAACTCATCCCTGGCGGTGAGCGCAAGCAGTGCCGGTGCCGCTGAAACCACGGTCAGCCTTGCGCCGCCACAACCGGTTGCAGAACCCGTGGCAGAACAGCCAGAAGAAGTACAACCGCTGCCCGAACCTGTCACTGAACCAGCGCCACCGGCACCGCCACCCGCCAAAAGCCGCACGGCCCTGCTGCTGATCGCTCTTCTGGTCTTGCTGGCTATCGCGGCAGGCCTGTGGTTCTGGCTCAAGCAGCCCGCCGCTCCGGCACCCGTTGCCGTTGCGGCCACTGCGGCGACCGTTGCACCACCTGCGCCTGCCCCGGCAGTGGCCGCGGTGCCCTGCAGCGTCGAAGCATTGAGCAGTGAGACTGAACTGAACTTTGTCCAGAGTTGTATCAAGCAGGCACCGGACAGCGCCGCGCTGCTCAAGGTCATCGAGCTGGCCAAGGCCAACAAACAATGCGGCGTCGCGCAGCGGCTGTACGCCAATCGCGCCCAGGCCGGCAATGTCGAAGTGGCTCAGGCCTATGCCCGCGAGTACGACCCCAAGTACCTGCAACCCAGCGCCTGCTTCGCTGCTGCGGACAATGCCACTGCCGTTTACTGGTACGAGACCATCCTCAGCTATCAGGCCGACAACGCCGAAGCCGCACAACGCCTGAAGGAACTCAAGCCGTGAGCCTGCGCAATGTTTCCCTGACTCTCGCCGCCTGCCTGTGTTTGAGCAGCGGCTACGCCCTGGCCGCCGACAAACCACTGTTGCAGGAAGGCAAGAAAACCCTGTTCCAGCGGGTGCTCACCACGCCCGGATGCCACTTGAGCACCGCCGCGGGTGGCGCCCCCGGCGCGGAGCAACCGGCGTTCAGCCGCTTTTATGTCTATGAGCATGCCAGCACAGGCAATGCAGAGTGGCTGAAGGTCGGGCCAGACAGTTTCGGCAAGACCAGCGGCTGGCTGCCTGCGGCCTGCACCGTGGACTGGAAGATGCAGTTGACCCTGGCCTTCACCAACCCGGCCAACCGCGACCGCTTGATGTTCTTCAAGGAGCGCAAGACCCTTGAAGGCATCCTCGACGCGCCGGACCCGGTGAGCCATGTTGCCCCGCTGCGGGCCAAGCTCAAGCAGAACACCCTTGCGCCGGGTGTACTGGCCCAGGAGCCGGAATACTTCATCGACATGCAAAAGCAGTTCTACCTGCTGCCGGTCCTCAGTGGCGAAGAAGTCATGACCGAGGCGGGCTTTCGCACCCGCATTCTCAATGTCGCCTCGGTCAGCAAGGCTGATCCGGCAAACGCCGGGCAAGCGGGCCAGGCCGGAGCAGCACAGGGTCAGGGCCAGACGCCTGCAGACGCCGCCAGCCAGCTCAAGGAGTTCAGCGCCGCAGTCGTGTTCGTGATCGACTCGACCATTTCCATGGACCCTTACATCGAGCGCACTCGCGAAGCAATCAGCAAGGTCTATGCAGAAATCGCCAAGGAAAACCTTGGTCGCCAGGTGAAGTTCGGTCTGGTCGCGTTCCGCTCCAGCACACAGGCAGTACCGGGCCTGGAATACGTGACCAAGATGTACGCCGACCCCAATACCGTGAAAGACGGTGATGACTTCCTGGCCAAAGCCGCCGATCTCAAGCAGGCGAAAGTGTCGAGCAAAAGCTTCGACGAAGACTCCTATGCCGGCGTCATGCAGGCCATCGAGCAGGTGGACTGGAGCCCCTTCGGCGCTCGCTATGTGGTGCTGATTACCGATGCTGGCGCTCTGGAAGGCGACGACAAACTGTCCAAGACAGGCCTGAATGCCGAGCAGGTCCGCATCGAAGCCAGTAACCCGGGCGTGGCGATCTACACCCTGCACTTGAAAACCGCCGCTGGCGTCAAGGATCACGCCAAGGCCGAAGCCCAGTATCAGGCGCTGTCCACCTACACCGGCACTAACACGTCGTTGTACTACCCGGTGGATGCAGGCGACCTGAATACCTTTGGCAGCAAGGTCGATACCCTGGCCAGTGCGATTACCAGCCAGGTGAAAGCCGCCTACATGGGCGACGATGCCATTGGCAGTGCCATGAACGCCAAGGCAACGCCCGCCGAGCAGAAGATGCTCGACGATGCAGCGCTGATCGGCCATGCCATGCGCCTCGCCTACCTGGGTGAGAAAAGCGGCACTCAGGCACCGCCAGTATTCCAGGCATGGATCGCTGACCGTGACCCGATCAAGCAGAACGTCCCGACCACTGACGTGCGGGTGCTGCTGACCAAGGCGCAACTCAGCGACCTGAGCGACGTGCTGAAGAAGATCCTCGACGCTGCCAACGAAGGCCTGATCTCCCCGAGCGAAATGTTCGACCGCTTGCGTTCGGTTGCCGCCACCATGGGCACCGACCCCAACCAGCTCAAGCAGAATGGCACCGCCAAACTGTCGGAACTCGGCATGCTGGGGGAATATCTGGAAGACCTGCCCTACCACAGCGAAGTGTTGAACCTGGATGAAGAAACCTGGAAAAGCTGGGATGGCCTGGCTCAGGAGAAATTCATCCGCACCCTGTCGACCAAACTGCGCCATTACCAGGTGTACAACGCCGATGTGGACCGCTGGGTATCACTGGCAGAGGGCAGCGACGCCCGTGACAACGTTTACCCCGTACCGCTGGAAATGATGCCCTGACATGCTTCGGATCAAGGGACTGAAAATACAGCGAGGAAGCGGCGTAAACGCGCACCGGGTTCATGTGCCCGAGCTGAATCTGGCACGCGGCACAGTGCTGGCGATTACCGGTGAGAGCGGTTGCGGCAAAAGCACACTGCTCGAAACCCTGGGTTTGCTGCTGGCTCCCGAAGCGCTTGGACAGTATCGACTGGGCAATCAGGACATCGCTGCCCTGCTGGCCGTCGACGATCAAGTGGCACTGGCCGATGTGCGCGCCCGCTCACTGGGGTTTGTGCTGCAAAGCGGTGGGCTGCTGCCGTTCCTCAAGGTCCGGGACAATATCAACCTGCCCAGACGCCTGCTGGGCCTGAGCAACAAAAGCGCTCATGTGGAACGGGCCATCGCTGCCCTGCATCTTGAGCCCTTGCTGGACAAGCTTCCTCAGGCACTCTCCATCGGTGAACGGCAACGGGTTGCCTGCGTGCGCGCCATCGCCCATCAGCCGCAACTCCTGCTGGCCGACGAACCCACAGCAGCACTCGACCCCCACAATGCACGACAACTGTTCGAGTTATTGCTGGGGCTGGTGGACGAACTGGGCCTCAGCGCGCTGGTGGTTTCCCATGACTGGAGCCTGGTGGACAGCTTCGGCCTGCCGCGCCTGAATGCCGTCAACCTGCCAGGGGAGACGCGCTTTGAAACGGTCCATTGAACGCCTCGGCTTGTTGGCAAGCCTGGCGCTGGCCGATCTCTGGCATGACCGCAAGGTGTCCTTGTGCATCGCCGCCTCACTGGTAGCGGTGATCGCTCCCCTGCTGTTGCTGTTCGGGCTCAAGCATGGCGTGGTCAGCCAGTTGCAGGACGAACTGCTGCGCGACCCGCGCAATCTGGAAATCAAACTGTTGAGTAGCGGCAACTATGACCAGCAATGGCTGAGCGCACTGCAACAGCGGCCAGAAACCGGCTTCGCCCTTGGCATGACCCGCTCTCTCAATACCCAGGCCGATCTGATCGGCAGCAAAGGCCGTTTTGTCGACAACGCCGAAATCATTCCCACCGCTGTCGCAGACCCGCTATTGAACATGCCTGCCAGCGAATTGCTGCCTGGCCAGGTGATTCTCAGCGCTGCGGCAGCCGAACGCCTTTCCCTGATGACCGGCGACACCCTGCGCCTGCGTGTGCAGCGGCGTCTGGACGGCGCTCTTGAAAGAGGCGAAACCGCACTGACGCTGGTTGCCACACTCCCTGCTGCGATTTTTTCGCGGCCGGCAGCATTCGTCCATCCCGACCTTCTGTTGCAACTGGAGCGCTTTCGCGACGGCTATGCGGTCGATGCCCTGGGTGCCATAAGCGGTCAGTCAGCAGAACGCCTGACACCCCGCTATGCCCGCGCCCGCCTGTATGCACGGGACATCGAAAGTGTTGCGCCGCTGGAGCGCTGGCTGAACGCGCAGCACATCGAAACCGGCAGTCGACTGGCCGATATCGAGAATGTCAAAGCGATAAACCATGTGCTGGGCGTGATCTTCGGAGTCATTGCCGGTGCAGCCTTGCTGGGCTGCATCGCTTCGCTGGTGGGTGCCTTTCTCGCCAATATCGACCGCAAACGCCGCAGCCTGGCCTTGTTGCGACTGCTGGGTTTTACCGGCCCGGCCGTTGCAGGCTACGTGGTCTTGCAGGCCGTGGTGCTGGCATTGGCAGGCTACCTCGGCGGCCTGGGTTTCTACCTTGCGGGCAGCCAGGCCTTCAACCAGTTGCTGGGCGGTCAGCGCATCACCGGCAGTTTCGTTTGCCATATCACCCCTTTGCACGGCCTGACAGCGCTGGCGCTCGCCCTTGCGGTCGCGGCGCTGGTCGCGTTGGTCGGTGCCACACGGGCTATCAGAATCCAACCTGCGGAGAGTCTTCGTGAACTCTAGACACTGGCGCCACTTGCTGTTTGTGCCACTGGCCCTGGCCAGCCTTCAGGCTTCGGCTGCCTGGGAAGAGAAACTCTACAACCCCATGCCCGCTGCCGAAGACGTGGTACTGCCCATGCCTTGCGATGGCGCCATGGTGTTTCGCAAAGTATTCATCCCCCTGGCCGGCCCGCTGGACGACTACCCCATCAATATCGGTGGCGACAACAGCGAATGGGGCTATGTGGAACAGACTCACCCTGCCTTTATCGCGGGCAGCTTCACCGCAGAGAAAACCGCCAAGTCGCGCTACTACCTGCTGGCCAAATACGAGATGACGGACCTGCAATACAGCGCCCTGACGCAGGCAGAGTGCCCGAAACCCTCAAACAAGCAACGCTTCCCAGCAGTCTCCCTGAGCTGGATGCAGGCCATGGAAGCCGCCGACAAATACAACCTGTGGTTGCGCCAGAACGCAGCCGACAAGTTGCCAAAGGAAGACGGCGTCGCTGGCTTCGTGCGCTTGCCGACCGAAGTGGAGTGGGAGTTTGCCGCTCGCGGCGGACTGAACGTCAGCACTGCGGAGTTCAGGGACTTGCGCTATCCGATGCCGGACGGGCTGAACGCTTATGAATGGTTCGCAGGTGCTCAGTCCTCCAACGGCAAGTTGCAACTGGCAGGCCTGCTAAAACCCAACCCCCTTGGCCTGCACGATATGCTCGGCAACGTCGACGAGATGATGTTCGAGCCGTTCCGCCTGAACAAGCTCGACCGTCAGCACGGCCAGGCCGGTGGCTATGTGGTGCGCGGTGGCGACTACCGCACGGCTCAGGGTGAGTTGCGCAGCGCTTTGCGCAAGGAGCGCAATTACTACGAAGACAAGGCCGCTGCCACCAGCAAGACCACAGGTCTGCGTCTGGCAATGGTGTCCAGCACCCTCACCTCCCGCGAGCGGGTCAGCAGTATCGAAAGCAGCTGGAAAAAACTCGGCACCGGCAGTGGCGAAACGGCTCAGGATAAAGACAAGAGTGCCGTGCAGGCACTTGGCACTCTGGCTTCAGGGGTTGCCGACGAAGCCTTGAAGGAACAGCTCAAGACTCTGGAAAACCAGCTGCGCGCCAGCAATCAGCAGCAGGAAGAAACCCGCGATCAGGCCATACGCGCCAGCCTCAATCTTGGTGCGTTCCTGTGCACCAAGATGCTCGACGACGGTAAATACCTGGACTTCCTGCAGAAAAACTACGACCTCAACTGTTCGGCCAGCGAGCAGGACAGCAGTTGCCCGATGCGCAAAGGCAAGCTCGACGAACAGAAAGATCGCCTGCACAAGCTCAGCCGCTACTACGCCAGCAGTCTGGTGGATTCAGGCACCCTTTATGGCGAACCGCTGCTGGCCCGACAAGTACCGGTCATGGGTGAAATCGTCGCCCGCAACGAACAGCTCAAAGAGCTCAAGCCGTATCTGCAGACCCACTGGGTCAATCAGCAGGCCTTTCTCAAAACCCAGAAAATCGACACCGATGCCTGGCTTGGCCGCTGCAAGGCCGTCAGTCAGTAATTCGATGCACCGTTTACCACCAGGAGCTGTAGCATGAAACAAGTATGTGATTATCTTCCCAAGGCCATGCTGGGCCTGTTTCTGTCCGTCAGTCTGGTACTGGGCGGTTGCGCTCACACCGGCAGTAACCTGCTTGGCGAGACCGGCACGGCACCTGACCCGCGTCTGACCCAGAGCGCTGACGCCAAGTTCTTCTCCTCCTCGGGCCTGACAGCCTGTGCCGGCGCTGCCGGAGTGGGCATTCTGGCGTGCGCAGTGGCCAACCCCAACGACAAGGTCAAATGCATGGTGGTAGCCGGTATCGCCGCGTGCGGCGTGGCCATGGGTGCCAACTATTACTACGACTATCGCCGCAGCCAGTACTCCAACACGACCCAGCGTCTGCAGTTGATGAATGACGAAGTCAAAGCCGACACCGATAAAGTCGCCTTGCGTACCGCCACCCTGCAGCAGGTGATCAGCGACGACAAAGGCCGTATCGCCGATATCCAGAAGTCCATCCAGAACAAGACGGTGGACAAGGCCAAGGCCCAACAGGAAATCGCCAGCGTCGACAGCAACCTGACGCAAATGCGCAAGGACCTGGATGGCATGCGCAACAAAGTGACCGAGTACCAGAAAACCGCGCAACTTGAGCGCACCAACGGCGGTGGCAAGCAAGTTACCGAAATCGAGGGTGAAATCGCCAAGATGAACACCAAGGTCGCGTCCCTGCAAAAAGAAGTCGACGGCCTTTACAGCCAACGCTCGGCTATCACTCTGGGTTGAGGTGGACATGATCATTCGCGCATTGCTGGTCTGCTCCGGGCTGTTGCTGCTGGGTGGCTGTGCCACTCAACCGGGTAGCTGCGACTCAAACAATACCGAGGCCAGCCTGATCGCCAAGATGAACTGCGATCATTCGGGTGGCTACAGCGACCAGATCCGCCAGCGTGAGCAGGCATTGGTGGCGGCACGTAACGAAAACGCTGCGTTCCACGAGGTCTACGACAACCTGGTGGCCCAGCAGCAAGCCACCAGCAAAAGCCTGGCCGAGCAGCAACGCCAACAGGCCGTGCTGGACACGTCCATGAGCAAACTGCTGGGTCAGCTCAAGACCCGTCATGCCAACAAGTCCCAGGTTCAGCAGCAGATCGCTGACCTGGAAAAACAGATGGCCGCTCAGAAGAAACTCACCGCCAGCACCGACCCGGCAGTGGTCGAAGCCCGAAAGCAGGAACTCAAGACCCTGCAGCAAAAGGTTTCAAGGCTGCAACTCAGCCTCGGCTACGAATGATCCTTTCTTGAGGCCCTGCGGGGCCTCGTCCTGTTCTGGACCTGCGCCATGCAACGCATCACCCGCGACGCCACATCTCCGTCTCCAGAACTGCTGCGCAGCCTGGAAAACAAGGTCGAACTGCTGCACCGTCATCTCCCGCCCAGTGTTGCCAGCCTTTACGCCACTCCACGTGCCGGAACCCAGGACACGCTGCAATGGTGGTCGGAACTCGGAGGCCAGCCGCTGACCTATGAAAGCCTTGGCTCCACAGCCCGACAAGCATTGTTGGCTCGCTACGAACAACGCCAACAGGCCATCCGGCAATTGGTGGATGAACTGAAGGCTCGCGGCAAGACTGAGGAGTCTCAGGCCCTGGACACCCTGATCGGTGCGCCGGATCTGGACAATCTCTACAGCCTGAACGACGAACCGGTAGTGGTTCGCTGGGGCCTGAAACCCAAAGCTGTACCGCCCGTTTCCAGTGCAGCACCTACGCCTCCACCGGTGCCTTTGCCCATCGTGCCCTCAACACGCTGGTGGCTGCGCATCCCTCTGTGGCTGCTGTTATTGCCTTTGCTGCTTCTGTTGCTGTGGCTGCTCTGGACCTGGCGCGGTAGCGTGTGGAACCTGATTTACCCGACACCTGTAGAAAGTTATGCCTGCACCGCAAACACGCCCAAACCGGACTTTGTGGTGGTGCTGGACACCTCCGGCTCCATGAACATCAACATCAATGCCACGGCTGCAGACGAGGAATGGCTTTCTCAGACAGGCCAAAACCTGCCTGAAACCAATCCGAGAAAGGCCAGCCTGCTGGCAGAGCCCACCCGCATGACAGTGGCCAAGCAATCCTTTGCCGCCATGATCGATCAGTTGCACCCGGACATCGATACCCGCCTGATTACCTTCAAGGGCTGCACCCATACGGTGGATCAGGGCCTGTTCGGGCGCAACGCGCGGCCACAGCTGATTGCTGGCGTCAACCAGCTCCAGGCGGATGACGGCACACCCTTGGCGGCCAGCCTTGCCGATGCAGCCAGCAAGGTCGACGGGCGCTTCAAGGATGCGGTCGTGGTGATGTTTGTCGACGGAGAAGATGGCTGTGAGCAGAACGCTTGCGAGGTATCGGCACGTATCGCCAGCCAGCAGCCACGACTGCGAGTGAACGTGGTCAATATCAGCGACAGCGCCCTGTCCAACTGTATTGCCGAAAACACCGGAGGTCGCGTCTATGCGGCAAACAATGCCGTAGAGGTGCAGCGCATGCTGCGTGAAGCCATGGATGAGGTATCGAACAAGCCGAACTGCCCGGGCGAGCAGAAACCATAACAGCCCAGAGACTGGCCTGAAGCGGCTCACACCGCTTCAGGCTGACTCTTGAAAGACCAGCTTCAGACGTCGAAACGATCCAGATTCATCACTTTGGTCCAGGCGGCAACGAAGTCGCTGACGAACTTCTCCTGAGCATCAGCGCTTGCATAGACTTCGGAGATTGCACGCAGTTGAGCGTGGGAACCGAAGACCAGATCGACACGAGTGCCGGTCCATTTCACCTGACCGGTCTTGCGATCACGCCCCTGGAAGGTGTCGTTAGTGCCTGAAGTCGCATTCCACGCCGTCCCCATATCGAGCAGGTTGACGAAGAAGTCATTGGTCAACGCTTCTGGCCGCTGGGTAAACACGCCATGCTGGCTATTGTCGGCATTGATATTCAGGACCCGCAGGCCTGCCAGCAGCACGGTCAGTTCCGGTGCGGTCAGGGTCAGCAGTTGCGCCTTGTCCACCAGCAACGCTTCGGCCGAAACCTTGTAGTTGCCTTTCAGGTAGTTGCGGAAGCCGTCGGCGATAGGTTCGAGGAAGCCGAAGGATTCCACGTCCGTCTGCTCTTGCGAGGCGTCGGTGCGGCCCGGTGTGAACGGGACCTTGACGCTCTGCCCGGCATTGCTGGCTGCTTTTTCGATGCCTGCGCTGCCTGCCAACACGATCAGGTCGGCCAGGGAAATCTTCTTGCCGCCCGCCTGCGCACCGTTGAATTCGGCCTGAATCCCTTCGAGGGTTTTCAGTACTTTCGCCAGTTGCTCGGGCTGGTTGACCGGCCAGTCTTTCTGCGGAGCCAGACGGATACGCGCACCGTTGGCACCACCGCGTTTGTCGGAGCCACGGAAGGTCGAAGCCGATGCCCATGCGGTGGACACCAGTTGCGAGACCGACAGGCCCGACGCCAGGATCTTGCTCTTGAGGGCGGCAACGTCGCTGTCATCCACCAAGGCATGGTCGACGGCTGGAAGCGGGTCTTGCCAGAGCAGTTCTTCGGTGGGGTTTTCCGGCCCGAGATAACGAGCCAACGGGCCCATGTCGCGGTGGGTCAGCTTGAACCAGGCGCGGGCAAAGGCGTCGGCCAGTTGATCCGGATTGGCGAGGAAGCGGCGAGAAATCGGCTCATAGATCGGGTCGAAACGCAGCGCCAGGTCGGAGGTCAGCATGCTCGGTGCATGGCGCTTGGAAGGGTCGTGGGCATCAGGCACAGTGCCAGCGCCCTCGCCGTTCTTCGGCGTCCACTGATGCGCGCCTGCCGGGCTTTTGGTCAACTCCCAGTCGAAACGGAACATGTTTTCCAGGTATTCGTTGCTCCACTTCGTTGGCGTGGACGTCCAGGTCACTTCCAGACCGCTGGTGATGGTGTCAGCGCCCTTGCCGGTGCCAAAGCTGTTTTTCCAGCCAAAGCCCTGCTCTTCCAGGCCAGCGGCTTCAGGTTCAGCGCCCACGTTGCTTGCAGGACCGGCACCGTGGGTCTTGCCGAAGGCGTGACCGCCCGCGATCAGGGCAACGGTTTCTTCATCGTTCATGGCCATGCGGCCGAAGGTTTCGCGAATGTCCTTGGCGGACTCGATCGGGTCAGGATTGCCTTCCGGGCCTTCAGGGTTTACGTAGATCAGGCCCATCTGCACGGCGGCCAGCGGGTTTTCCAGGTTGCGCCCTTCGCTGTCGGTGCGCTTCTCTTCGCTGCCATGCAGCTCAGGCTCGGCAACCAGGACGCCCTCGCCCGGTGGTTGAGTATCCTTGCCATAGCGAGTGTCGCCACCCAGCCAGGTCTTTTCGGAACCCCAGTACACGTCTTCTTCAGGTTCCCACACGTCCGGGCGACCGCCGGAGAAACCGAAGGTCTTGAAGCCCATGGACTCCAGCGCCACGTTGCCGGTGAGGATGATCAGGTCGGCCCAGGAAATCTTGCGTCCGTATTTCTGCTTGATCGGCCAGATCAGGCGACGGGCCTTGTCCAGGCTGACGTTGTCCGGCCAGCTATTGAGTGGTGCGAAGCGCTGCTGACCCGCACCGGCGCCGCCACGGCCATCGGCGGTGCGGTAAGTCCCGGCGCTGTGCCAGGCCATGCGCACGAACAGCGGCCCGTAATGACCGAAGTCGGCAGGCCACCAGTCCTGGGAATCGGTCATCAGGGCGTGCAGGTCTTTCTTCACGGCCTCAAGGTCGAGGCTCTTGAACGCTTCAGCGTAATCGAATGCCTCGCCCAGTGGATCGGACAAGGATGAATGCTGATGCAGGATTTTCAGATTGAGTTGCTCAGGCCACCAGTCTCGGTTCGTTGTACCACCACCCGCAGCATGGTTGAACGGACATTTTGATTCGGTTGACATGTACTGCTACCTCTTGGTCTGCATCCTGCTATCCGGCCAGGCCTCAAGCCCGGGCGCGACAGATGATGTCTATGGCATATACAGAGCCCGCTGGTTCTCTGGGCTCCGTTCTCACGGCAGTGCTCGTTACCGACCTTCATCTGGAGTTGCATCGGCAACGATTAGCCTAGACGAGTCCATGAGGCAGAGCTAGGGGGCAAATCCGGCAGACAATAAAAAACCCGCGGCCACCCTGAGCGGGCGACAGCGGGTTTCGGGTGTTGCGCGGCTTACTTGCTGTCAGGCAGCGCGTAAGCGATCACGTAATCGCCACGGTCCGGCGACTGGCGTGCGCCACCGGCAGTGATGACGATGTACTGCTTGCCGGTCTTGGGCGAAACATACGTCATCGGGCCGCCCTGGCTGCCTACTGGCAGGCGGGCTTTCCAGGCTTCTTCGCCGTTGGCGGAGTTGAAGGCGCGCAGGTAGTAATCCTGAGTACCGGCGATAAACACCAGTCCACCCTGAGTGGACAGCGTACCGCCCAGGGTCGGCATGCCGATCGGCAATGGCAAATGCATCTTGATGCCCATGGGGCCGGTGTCTTCAACGGTGCCAACCGGCACTTGCCAGGCGACTTTCTGGGTTTTCATGTCGATGGCAGTCAGGGTGCCGAAAGGCGGTGCCTGACAAGGAATACCGGCCACCGACAGGAAGCGGTTCTTGTTCACCGCATACGGCGTGCCCTTGAGCGGTACTGCACCCATGCCGGTGTTCAGCGCTTCGCCACCGGACGAGGCCTTGGCGTCTTTCTCCTGCGGGACCATCTGAATCCACAGGCCCAGGCGCATGTCATTGACGAAGATGAAGCCATGTACCGGATCGGTCGAAATGCTGCCCCAGTTCAAGCCACCCAGAGAACCCGGGAAGCTCAGGGAAACATCGGTACCCGGCGCGGTGTACAGGCCTTCATAACGCATCTTCTTGAAGGAGATACGGCACAGCATCTGGTCGAACGGCGTCGCGCCCCACATGTCCGATTCCGTCAGGTGCGGTGCGCCGATCTGTGGCATGCCCACCGACAGTGGCTCGGTCTTGGAGTAAGGCTCGTTGGGAATATTCGACGGTTTGACCGGAATCTCGTCAACCTGGGTCAGCGGCTGGCCCGTGGCACGATCCAGCACGAAGATCTGACCGGCCTTGGTGCCGATCACCAGAGCAGGCACCTTGCTGCCATCGGCCTTGGTGAAGTCGATCAGGCTTGGCTGCATCGGCAGGTCGAAGTCCCACAGGTCGTTATGGACGGTCTGGTAGACCCACTTCTCTTCGCCTGTGGTCGCGTTCAATGCCAGCACCGAAGCGCCGTACTTGTGATCCAGTGCGGTACGTTCCACACCATAGATGTCGGTGGACGAACTGCCCATGGGCAGGAAGACCGTGTTCATCGCCGGGTCGTAAGACATCGGAGCCCAGCTGTTAGGCGTGCTGCGCACATACGTGCGGCCTTCAGCCGGGGCTTTCTTGTCTTCAGGGTTGCCTGGGTCGAACGCCCAGCGCATTTCACCCGTCACCACGTCGAAACCACGGATAACGCCACCGGGCATGTCAGCCTGAACGTTGTCAGCGACACGACCGCCGACAACCACTGTGGTCCCGGCCATCAAGGGTGCCGACGACAGTTGGTAGTAAGCATCCGGGACCTTGCCCAGACCGGCTTTCAGATCGATCTGGCCGTTATTGCCAAAACCCTGGCAGAACTCGCCGGTGTCGGCATCCACGGCAATCAGGCGCGCATCGATGGTGTTGGTCAGCAAACGACGCTGGCAATTGGCACCCGCCGCTACGACAACAGCCTTGGCTGGCGTGCTGCCGTCGGTTGGCTGGGCAACGGCTGCGGTGACGTCGAAGTAAGCCAGACCACGGCAACGCTGCCAGACCGCCGCCTGAGCGTTGATCTCGCTCTTCCACAGTTTTTTGCCGGTGTCGGCATCGAGCGCGATGATGTTGTTGTGCGGGGTGCAGATAAACACCTTGTCGCCAATCTGCAGCGGAGTGGTCTGGTCTTCGGCACCGTTGCCGTTGCTGATTGCGATGTCGCCGGTGTTGTAGGTCCAGGCCGGCACCAGTTTCGAGACATTGCTGCGATTGATCTGGTCCAGGGCTGCGAAACGGCTGCCGCCTTCATCATTACCGTAGTGCTGCCAGTCTTTCTGGGCTTTTGCAGGGTCGACGCTGGTCAGGCCTGGGCCGTTGCCGGTGGGTGAAACCGAAGCGTGAGGCACGAACATTCCCGCACCAGCCGCAACAATGGCGATGGCCAGAGCACCCGCCAGAGCATAAGAGGCACCACCGGCCTTCTGGCCATTCGCCTTGCACAACACCGGATAAATCAGCGCCACCAACAGGCTCAGAACACCCAGAGCGAACAACCGCGAAATCAGCGGCCAGAAATTCAACCCGGCATCAGCCAGTGCCCAAAGCACCGTCAGCACCATCACTGCCGCGAACAGCCAGGCACCTGAAAGGCGTTGCCTGAAGAGCAGAACACTCGATGCGATCAGGCCAAGACCGGCCAGCAGGAAGTACCAACTGCCACCCAGCGTGACGAGATAGCCGCCTCCTGCGGCGAAAAGCAATCCAAATACCAGTACACCCAGCGCGACAACCCGAATGGGCCAGCGACTGAAGGATGCCGAAGGTTGAGACTTAGTCATGTTGCATGATCCTGCTGATGCATGAACGCTTGAGAAAAACGGGGCTTTTCCGGCAGCTCAGAGGCAAAGCCCACTGTAGGATTTTCCGGCTCTGAACATCGGGATCGATGTCTGCGGAAAATTATTAACTAAACGGTTACTTTTTTAACGATACCAAAAAAGTCGCTAGCTGCGTCAGATTGTCACCTGTACAAAATGAGAATAACCCTTACGTATTCGGTAACAATTCATCTGTCTGTGAAGGCAATGAAAGTGCCGATGGGAATCTTCAGCGACATTGGTCAGAATACCGAACAAAGAATTGTTCTCACCCGCAGGTGCTTCTCATGCAACCCCATCGCCCCGCTGGCACCCATGCCCATATCCTGGCCATTGAAGATGATCCGCTGCTGGCGGCTCATCTGCAGAGCCATCTCAGCGAGCGCGGTTTTACGATCACACTGCGCCAGGACGGCAAAGAAGTTCTGGAGTTGGTGCGCTCGGAAGATTTCGATCTGATCCTGATGGACATCATGCTGCCCGACAGCAACGGCCTGGAGATCCTGGCCCGGCTGCGCCAGCGTCAGCGCTTGCCGGTGATCCTGATGTCGGCACTGGGTGCCGAGCAGGACCGGATCGTCGGTTTCAGCCAGGGCGCGGATGATTACCTGCCCAAGCCGTTCAGCATGCTGGAAATGGATGTGCGCATCGACGCCATCCTGCGTCGTGTGGCGTACGAGCATGAAGCGCAAAAGAAGATTGGCAGTGACGAATCGCAATTGACCTTCGACGAGCAACGCACCGACGTCTGCCTGAACGATCAATGGGCGGATCTGAGCACCACCGAATACCGGATTCTGGAAACGCTGGTGCGCCATACGGGCGAAGTGCTGGGCAAGGCGTTCCTCTACCAGCAGGCCATGCACCGGGCGTACTCGCAGCATGATCGCAGCCTGGACATGCATGTCAGCCGCATTCGCCGCAAGTTGCAGGCCATCGGCTATAACGACAAGCGTCTGGAGACGGTGCGCGGCATGGGTTACGTGCTGACCCGGTTGATGCCATGAAACTGCCTCATCGCCACTCGCTGTTATGGAAATTCATTGGCGGCCTTGCCCTGCTCTGCCTCTTGATGGCCAGCCTGCAAAGCAGCCTGAACCGTCGTCTCAACGAAGCGACGGAGCGCTTGTCCGAACCCACCAAGCGAGCCCTCACCGACTATGCACGACAGGCCGAAGCCGCCTGGCAGAAAGACGGTACCCGCGGGGTCGACAAAGTGCTGCACAACCTGCGCAACCGGGAAAAGGTCTGGGCCGTGATCGTGGACCGGCAGCAGAACTCGCTGTCTTCACAGCCGCTGACAAAGCCGGAACTGGAAAGGCTGAATTTTGTACGCCGGCTTGATGGCATGGTGGGACGCCCCGGCGGTTTGCCCACTTTTTATATCCCCTTCGAAAACACCGAGGCACGCCTGGTGATGGATCTGCCCGGGCACTTTCATCCTCGTCAGCACAACGAACTGTGGGACCTGCTGCTGCAAAAAGTGCTTCCGACCAGCCTGGCGCTGCTGCTGGCCGTTCTGCTGTACCGCATTCTGATCTCGCCCATCGTGATCCTGCATCGTCAGGCCAATGCCTTGAGCACCGGTGATCTGGCGGCGCGGGTCGAGCCGCAGGTGGCTGAGCGCCGGGACGAACTGGGTGAACTGGCACGCGCCTTCAACCATATGGCCGGGCGTCTGGAGAACACCGTGGTCTTTCAGCGCCGCTTGTTGCGCACACTGTCCCATGAATTGCGCACACCGCTGAGCCGCTTGCGTGCGGCTGGCGAACGTGAACTGGACATCGACGCCATGCGCCAGCGCCAGGAACGCGAAGTACAGATCATGGAAAAACTGATCAGCGACACCCTGGAACTCGTGTGGCTGGATACCGAACGCCCTGTTCTGCCGCTGGAAACCGTAGAAGTGAAGGAGCTGTGGAATCTGTTGTGCGAGGACGTGTGCTTCGAGACCAACTGGCCCATGGAGCGGTTGCCATGCGACCTGCCGCCCGACTGCTACGTCAACGGCAACCTGAATGGTCTGGCACAGGCCCTGGAAAACATCCTGCGCAATGCCATTCGTCATTCACCTGATGGCGGCGTAGTGCGCCTGACCGGTTGCCGCGAAGGTGGTTACTGGCATCTGTGGATCGAAGATCAGGGGCCAGGCATCGAGCCCGAAAAACTGGAGCATGTCTTCCAGCCGTTCACCCGCCTCAACGCTGAACGCCCCGGTGGTGAAGGCTTCGGCCTCGGGCTTTCCATCGCCCGCAGCATCGTTGAATTGCAGAACGGCCAAATCTGGGCCGAGAACGCCACGCCAGGGCTGCGCCTGCACCTGCGTTTGAGAAGTGTATAAAGTGTAAAAAAGATTTACTCACATATGAGAATGAATACCATCTGCGCCCAGTCCAGCAGCACAGAGGCCCCGCGCCTCTCTGCACGCCATGAATGTCACAGGAGTGTTGCAGATGCATCCGCGATTCAAGCTCAGTCACCTTTGCCTGGCCCTGCTGGCCGCCTGCCCGTCGCTGGTGCTGGCCGAAACGGCAGAATCCGACAAGTCCGATGACGCCGTTCAGTTGTCCGACACCCATGTGGTGGCCACTGCCGAACAAGAGCTGAAGCAGGCATCGGGTGTATCGCTGATCAGCGCAGATGACATCAAGAAACGCCCACCGGTCAATGACCTCTCCGATATCGTGCGCAAGATGCCGGGCGTCAACCTGACCGGCAACAGCGCCAGCGGCGCACGTGGCAACAACCGCCAGATCGACCTGCGCGGCATGGGGCCGGAAAACACCCTGATCCTGATCGACGGCAAACCCGTCACCTCCCGCAACTCGGTGCGCTACACCCGTTCCGGCGAGCGCGATACCCGTGGCGACAGCAACTGGGTACCCGCCAGCGAAGTCGAGAGCATCGAAGTGCTGCGTGGCCCGGCGGCGGCCCGTTACGGCTCGGGCTCCATGGGCGGTGTGGTGAACATCATCACCAAACGTCCGACAGAATCCCTGACCGGCTCGATCACCGCCTACACCAACTTGCCGGAAGACGATGCGGAAGGCATGACCAAACGCACCACCTTCAGCCTGGCCGGCCCGCTGACCGATGCCCTCACCTTTCGCGTCTACGGCAACCTCAACAAGACCGATGCCGACGACGCCGACATCAACCAGGCGCACACCGACACCGCTTCCGGTGCATCGCTGGCAGCGGGCAGCGAAGGTGTGCGCAACAAGGATATAAACGGCCTGTTGAGCTGGGCGCTGGACACCAACCAGACCCTCGACTTTGAAGCCGGTTACAGCCGCCAGGGCAATATCTACGCCGGGGATGTCGGCACGGGCGGCACAGAAGCGCTGACCAACGGCAGTACCGTCAACGGCTGGCTGGGCCGGGAAACCAACACGATGTATCGCCAGAATTTCTCGGTCACCCATAACGGCGACTGGGCGTTCGGCACCTCGCGGCTGCTGGCCCAATACGAGAAGACCCGCAACTACAGATTGCTGGAAGGACAGACCGGCAGCGTCGATGGCGATATCAGTGCCAACGCGGACAAGAGCACCAGCACCTATGACAGCTACCTGTTGCAGGGCCAGCTGGATATCCCGCTGGAACTCCTGCGCCCGCAGACCCTGACCGTCGGCGCAGAGTGGAATTACCAGGAGCTGGATGACCCCAGCACCATGGACCGCGACATCGGCACCACGCTGGCCAACTCGGCAGCCGGGTCACGTCCCACCGACATGGACGCCACCATCATGGCCGTGTTCCTCGAAGACAATATCGAGCTGACGCCCAAATGGTTCCTGACTCCGGGTGTACGCCTCGACCATCACGACCAGTTCGGGGCCAACTGGAGCCCCAGCCTCAACTCCTCCTACAAGCTGACCGATGACATCACTCTCAAAGGCGGGATTGCCAGGGCCTTCAAGGCACCCAACCTGTACCAGTCCAACCCGAACTACCTGTACCGCAGCAACGGCAATGGCTGTGCGCCCAGCCTGAACTCAACGGGCTGCTACGTGCTGGGTAACGAAAATCTCGACCCGGAAATCAGCATCAACAAGGAGCTGGGCATCAGTTTTGCGCGGGATGGCTGGAGCGCCGGGCTGACCTACTTCCGTAACGATTACGAGAGCAAGATCGTCTCGTCCAACGACCTGACCGGCAGGACCGCAAGCAACGAAGCCATCCTGCGCTGGGACAATGCCGAGGACGCCGTGATCAAGGGTTGGGAAGGCAATGTCGGCGTCCCGCTGCTGGGCCAGAACGGCGACATCCTGAGCTGGAACACCAACCTCACCTACATGCAATCCAACGAGGATGATGACGGCAACCCGTTGTCGGTGGTGCCCGAATACACCGTCAATACCATGCTCGACTGGCAGGCCACCGAGGCGCTGTCCCTGAGCCTGACCGGCACCTACTACGGCAAGCAGGAACCGCGCGTCACCAACCCGCTGCGGGGTGTCGCCGTCACGGCGCAGAACGAGCTGAGAACCCTCGACCCTTACCATGTCTGGGGTATTGGCGGGACTTACGAGATCAACAAGAACCTCTCGGTCGGTGCAGGCCTCAACAATATGTTCGACAAGCGTATCTATCGCGAAGGCGCAGGCACCAGCGCGGGTGCAAGCACTTACAACGAGCCGGGACGCTCGGTCTATGCGTCCATCACCACGTCGTTCTGAAGCTGACCTGACGCTCGCAATGCAGGCCCGACCGGGAAACCGGTCGGGCCTGCATGTGCACGCGGCCTGATGAGTATCACCCATGAAAACACGATCCTTTTCCTGGTCCACCGTCTCCAGGATTGTCGCCGCACTGCCGGGTGGCTATGTGTTCACCTATGCCTTTACCGCAGCACTGGCGCGCCTGTTGCCGCTGGACAAGGTTGATGCCCTGGTGGTCTCCACGTTGCTGTCCTTTGTGGTTTACACCCTCGTCATCCTCTGGGCTTTCAGTTGCCGCAGCGCCTGGCGAGCCTGGGCCGGGCTGGCCCTGACGTTGCCTCTGGCGCTCATCGGCTTCTGGCCACAATGGCTGGAGCAACTGCCATGAAACACAAGACCCTCACCCAATCGCTGTCCTGGCTCCACACCTGGAGCGGACTGGTCTTTGGCTGGCTGCTGTTTTCGATCTTCCTCACCGGAACCCTGGCGGTGTTCGACAAGGAAATCGATGGCTGGATGCGACCGGAAATCCCGGCGCACTCGTTCGATCAGGCACAAATAACGCAACGCGCACTCGATTACCTGCAAGCCCATCACCCCAAGGCCAGCGCCTGGAACATCGGCCTGCCCAATGAGCGCTCACCCAATCTGGTGGTGTCCGCCGGAGAACAGCGACGCGGCGGCGGCACCTATCTGGACCCGTACACCAGCGAGCCTCTGGATGTACGCGCAACGGCAGGTGGCGGGTTCTTTTTCCTCTTTCACTTCACCCTCAACCTGCCGCGCAATATCGGCATCTGGATCGTGGGTCTGGCCGCCATGGCCATGCTGGCGGCACTCGTCAGCGGCATCGTGATTCACAAGAAATTCTTCAAGGAGTTCTTCACATTCCGCCCGGCCAAGGGCCAACGTTCCTGGCTCGATGCCCACAACGCCACAGCCGTGCTGGTGCTGCCGTTTCACTTGATGATCACGTATACGGGGCTGGTGATTTTCTACCTGATCTACATGCCAGCGGCGACAGATGCTCTGTTCGACGGCGACCGCGATGCCCTGGGCCGTGCAATCCGTGGCGGGCCGGCCATCGAGCAACAGGGGCAACGGCCGGAGCAGTCGGCAAGACGTAGCGAAGCAACGAGCCCCACAACGCTGACACCGCTAGGCCCACTGCTGGCCGAGGCCGAGCGAGTAATGGGGCCGGTGGCCGGGTTCTCTATCCAGAACCCCGGCAGCAGCGCTGCAAAAGTTGAAGTGCGCCCGGTGCTGGGCAACCGTATCGAACTGACCAAGGGCCAGAGCATGCTGTTCGACGGCGTGACCGGCAAGGTCCTGCGCCAGCCTGCGGAAAGTCGCCCGAGCCTGCTGACCCAGAAAGTCATGGCCGGCCTGCACTTCGCCCAGTTCGGCGGCTATCCGATGCGCTGGCTGTACTTCATCTGCGGCCTGGCCAGTTGCGCGATGATCGCCACCGGCATGGTGCTGTTCACCGTCAAACGACGTCGACGTCACGACAGTGAAGGTGCCATGGGTGCCTTGCTCTACCACACAGCCGAACGCCTGAACGTCACCGTGATCGCGGGCCTGATGCTGGCTTGTGCCGGCTTCTTGTGGGCCAACCGCCTGCTGCCGACAGAACTGGCCCAGCGCGGCCAGTGGGAAATCCGCGTGTTCTTTATCGTCTGGCTACTGAGCCTCGGCCACGCCATTGTCCGCCCGTGGCTCAACGCCTGGCGCGAACAACTGGCCCTGACCGCCCTGCTCTGCATCAGCCTGCCGCTCTTGGCACTGACCACCACGAATCGCGGCGAACATTTCGTTCTGGAGGCCACAACCGTAGCCCTTGGTGTATTGCTGGGCTGGACCTGCTGGAAAATCGGCCAACCCGCCAAGGAACGCCCCGCAAAACATCCCTCCACCGCCACAGCGCAGGTCAACTGAATGAGCATCGCATTGATCACCAGCCTGCTCCTGGCCTACAGCGGCATGCTGGGTTTGTGTCTGGGGCTGGAGCGGCATTACAAGCAACTGTCGCAACGTCCCCCCTCCAAAACATTGCGCCACACCCTGCGCACCGCAGGCTGGCTGGCATTGGCGGGCAGCTTCTTCACCAGCGCTCAGGTCTGGGGCTGGGCCATGGGGCCGGTGGGCTGGCTGGGGCTGGTTTCAATGACAGGCCTGGCGCTGGTCTTGTTGCTGCCGTATGCGATACGGCTGGCCGTGGGAGTGAGTGGTGCGGGTTGGGTGCTGCTCGGGGTGTTTACCCTCTCGGCGTAGAAGCGAACTCATTCGCGAATGATGATTTTTCGCGAATGAATTCTCCTACCGGGTTTTACCCGAGGGACGGTTCTTCATCTTCGTCTATCGGTGGGTTGACCGGCAGATCAGGGTCGTCGCTCTGATCATTGGTGAGCTCATCAACAGCGGGATCGGCATCAAACCCGGTTTCGCTGTCCGTCGGCCTGGTAACAGGGCTCTGTGAAACATTGCCCGGTGCATTTTCGTCAATTTCCATGACCATTCTCCGCGTGAAGCGCAGGATATCTGCGCTTTGTAGTGAGAAACGCCAGAGAGCCGGGAGTGCAAGGGAAGCGATGAGTGGCGGGAGATTAACCCGGATAACGGGTTTCCATGACCACCGACAGGGCATCCGGTCGCCAGAACTCCTGATCGAACTCCACCGGCTGGTCCTGCTCACCAAAATTCAGACGTTCCAGGTACAAACTGCTCGACCCCACTGTCAGTTGCAACAGCTCGGCCTGATGCTCATCCACGGTGCTGTTGTGCATGGTCAGCTCGCAACGGGATTGAACCCGTCTGAAGCGCTCCCTCAGCACCTGGGTCAGGGACGTATTCAGATCGGCTTCCAGCAACCCCGGACACCAACTGGCAACTAGGGCGTTGTACTCCAGCAGCACCGGGCGGCGATCAACCCAGCGACGGCGTTGCAGATGAAAGACCGGCTCGTCGGAAGACCTCAGCCCCATTCTTCTAGCCAGCCAGCTACCCGCAGGACGCAACTCGGCACTCAAACACTCGGTTACGGGCGTGCGACCTTGGGCAGCGACGTACTCCATGAAGCCGCTGATGCGGGTCGGGTCATAGCGAATGCGTTGCGGGCTGACGTACCAGCCTCGCCGGTTTTCCCGATATACCTGGCCATCGGCTTCCAGTTGCTGCAAGGCCTGACGCAATGTCACCCGCGTGCAGCCGAAACGCTCGGACATTTCACGCTCGGAGGGAAACTTCTGATCGGCCCGCGGTATTCCGCCCGCAATATCAGCGGCGATTTCGTCACGAATACGCTGGTAATGAGGAGGAATCGGATAGAAAGGCATGGGTGAGTCCGAGTAATCAATCAAACAAGGTCATGGCTATACGCTGCTGCCGGGCGGGCTTCCTGACTCAGCAGATCACGCCTCCAGGCCAGATAGCCGTAAGACGCCAGCACTACAAACCCCGCATACAGGCCTGCCGTCAGGTGCAGGTCCTTGTGCCAGTACATGCCGACATACAGGCAGTCCAGCACGATCCACAAAACCCAACTGACCACGTACTTGCGAGCAGCCCACACGCTGGCCACAAGGCTGAAAGCCGTCAGTGAGGCATCCAGCCAGGGCACGGCCGCATCCGTGAAGGTCGCCATCAGGCTGCCTAGCAACACCGCGCCCACTGCACCCACCGCCAGGCTCGATACCGCATCGCGTACCGACAGGCGCGTCACATGAACCTTACCGTGGTCGAGCCCGCCCTGGGTCCAGCGCCACCAGCCATAGCCTTGCAAAAAGGCAAAGATCAGCTGCAGGAGCATGTCCGAGTAAAGCCTGGCCTCGTAGAAGATCCACACGTACAACAGAACCGCCACGACACTCACAGGCCAGCACCAGCGGATACGCTGGGTGGTGAGCCAGACGCCGAGAATATTGATGGCCACGGCGATTATTTCCAGGGCTGACATGCTGTTCCCCTCGGCACAAATGCCTTATTGCTGCAGATCCAGCGCCTGTTGTTTGAGCTCCCGCTTGCGGGCGAAAGGCAAATCCTCCTGATCGCCGTAAGGCGCGCTGTACCATTTGCCATACGTGGGATTGGGCAGCAGGAACCAGCGTTGTCCCAGCCAGGCCAGATACGGGGCCGCCGCCTTGCGTTGCGCAGCGAGGTTGTTGCTGTCGGCCTGCACGAAATCACCGAAGGAATCCCCCACCAGCATCAGCACCCGGGCATGGTTGGCCACCCACTGGCGGCGGCAGGTTTTGCCGTAGCCGTCCTTTTCGCAGTTGCCGGTGGGCGTTGCAGCAGCCAGAACCTGCTGCGCATCGCTGATCGGGAAACCGCGCAGGCGCAGGTTTCTGACCGTTGCCTCGACCTGTGAATGTTCACGATTGGTCAGGTAATAGACCTGCACGCCACGTTGAGTGGCGGCCTGCAAAAAGTTGACCGCGCCCGGCAACGCCTGGGCCTTGGCCTGGTCGACCCACAGGTTCCAGCGATCATAGGAATAGGTCTGGTCATTGCGGATATCACGGGCGTTGAGCGGCACGTTATCGAGCAGGGTTTCGTCGATATCGACAATCACTGCCGGCGGCAATCCCGCAAGATTGCGCGCAGGTTGCGGCAAGGCATCCCAGGTCGGATCGGCCAGCGCCGCATCCAGTTGCCGGGTGGCGCTGGCAAACACCTGGCGGTAGATCAACTCATGCTCGATGGAGGTTTGCGTCCACAGCACGGCATCCAGTTGATCGTTGGCCGGTGGCCGTTGCTGACAGCCCGCGAGTGCGGCGAGTACGGCAAAAGTGCCGCCGATAATGAGTTGCTTGCCCATGATTGACCTCAGAAATTCACAGTGGCTGACAAACGCGCTGTGCGGGGTGCGCCGGGGAACAGATAACCGTCGCCCATGGACTCACCGACATCGCGCCAGTAGCGTTTATCGAACAGGTTATCCACGGTCAGACGCAAGACAGTGTCATACCCTTCGACTTTGGTGCTGTAGCGACCACCCGCATCGAATACCGCATAGTCGTCCACTTTTACACTGCCCTGCCGATTCGCGTACTTGCTGCCGCTGTACTGCACGCCACCCAGCAACGCCAGGCCATTGAAGCCGGGGATGCTGTAGTCGCCATGCAGGCTGGCGCGGAACTTGGGAACGTTGATCGCCTGATGACCATCGTAAGCATCGGTGCCACTGTCAGTGACCCGCGCCCGAATCGCGGCGACGCTGGCCGACACTTGCAGGTTAGAGGTCAGGTGACCATTGGCAGACAGTTCCAGACCGGTGTTTTTCTGCTTGCCCTGCTGCACGTAGGTAAAGGTGCCGTCTTCGTTGGGCCGGGTGTACTGATAATCCTGGGTGATCTGGAACAGCGCGGCGGTCAGGCTCAGGCGCTGCCAGTCGTGCTTGACTCCCAACTCGATCTGCCGGGAAGTCGTGGGCGGCAGCACCTCGTCGGCATTGGTGCTGAACCAGGACGCCTCGCCTCCCAGAGACAGGCCTTTGCTGTAGCTGATGTATAAAGATGTATCCGGGCGTGGTTTATAGATCAGGGCCGCCTGAGGCAGAAACTCAGTGCGCGTGGTATGGCGAGTCGTGGCACCCGAGCTGTCGTAGGTTTCTTCGTCGAGACGGATTTGACGCCCGCCCAGGACGGTCTGCCACTGTTCGTTGAAGCTGATCCGGTCAGTAGCGAACAGGCCGTATTGTCGGCTGTCGAGGCGACGGTAGCTGTTGCCCAGCTCCCCGGCGTAAGGCTCAAGGGCTTGCGGCGTAGTGCCAATGACGCCAGTACCGATAAATTCATTGATCGAAGACCGGCGATCCACCACACGGCGGAAGGCTGTCGTGCCGAAGGTCAGGTCATGCTTGAGGGTTCCGGTGTCGAACTGCCCATTGATGGCCGCCTGAGCTTCGTCATTGCGGCGGGTATCGTCGGGGCTGCGGTAATCGGAAATATCGTATTCACCCTCAGGGCTGAAGTAATTCGGCACCGCCGCACTCGCGCAACTGGCGGAACCATAGCAACCCCAGGCGAAGGTGCTGTAGTCGTCGATCACCACCCGGCTGCGGGAAGCGCTGAGACTGGCTTTCCACGACTCGTTGAAGCGGTATTCATACAAGCCGTCGAGATTCAGTGACTGGATGCCCACCGGGTTGGACCAGCTCTGGTAAGCCAGCAAGTCCCTGGGGTTCACGTTATGGGGCACCGTTGTGCCGCCCAGCAATTGATAACCAGGCACCGAACGCTGCTCGCGATTCTGATACTCGGCGTTGAGTTGCAGCACGCTGTCAGGGTTGATGTTCCAGTCCACCGCCAGGGACGCGAAGTCACGCTTGCCATCGGCATGATCGACATAGGAGCGGATATCCTCGTGAGCCAGGTTGGCCCGTACACCAAACTGTTGCTCGCTGCCGAACCAGCTTCCCAGATCCGTCGCCAGATAACGCTCGCCCTGCTCGTTGGTAGAAACAGTAACCGAACGCACATTGTCGGGCCGCTTGCTCACGTAATTGACCAGCCCACCGGGCTCCGACACACCACTCTGCAAACCGGCCAGGCCCTTGAGCACTTCAACCTGCTGCTTGTTTTCCAGAGCGACGTTCTGCTCGCCGGTGATGGTCCGGCCATTGATCTTGTAGCTGCTGGCCGAGTTGAGGGCAAAACCGCGTACCACGAAGTTTTCGTAGTAGCCGACAGGCGCATAACTGTCGCCCACCGAAGCATCGTTGCGCAGCACTTCGCTGAGCAGGCGCGCTTGCTGATCCTTGAGCCGTTGCTCGGTGATCACGGCAATGGATGCAGGAGTATCCAGCAGCGGTGCCTGATCAAAACCACCCACCGACGCTTTGCTGGCCTGATAGCCGGTATCCTGCTGGCCGATGACGGTGACAGCCCCCAATTGCACGCTGGTATCGGAAGCCGTCGAGCTATCGGCCCATGCCGCACCGGCCAGCAGGCCATTGCCCACACCACAGGCCATCAGGACGCCAATTCTCAACAGGTTTGGCGAAAAAACCGGGGCGCTTGCCCCGAATGTTCGATGCAACTTGACCATGAAAACTCCTTGGTGGGCGCTATAGACCAACGCGATTTGCCAGGCACAGGGCGCACATGCGCCGGAGCCTGCAACCAGCCCCCGGTACAACTGAATGATTGATAGCCAGAAGGCGTCAGGCCGGAGCTGCTCCGGTGGTCATTGGCAAGCGGGGGTCGGCGGCCCATTCCTGAAGAGAGCCGTCGTAGATAAAGACGTCTGAGCGACCGACCAATGCAAGCGCCAGCGCCTGTGCAGCCGCGGAAATCCCGCCGCCGCAGTACAGAATCAGCGGCTCTTTGCTCTCCAGCAGTGAACCGAGCGTTTCACGTAAGGCATCGGCCTCAAGGTAGCGGCCCTGCTCATCGAACAGCGAACGTGCAGACAGGTTCAGGCTGCCGGGAATATGCCCGCGTCTTGCATAGCGGCTCACGGCACTGCCATCGAACAGCGCCGCCGAAAGTGCGCAGACCAGAGTGCCTGGACGCTCGCCAGCGACGACCGCCTGAACGCCAGCCCGGTCAATCCAGAACCCATCCCGGTATTCGGTTTGCAAGGTGACAGGCTGAGCAGCCACAGGTCCGCCCTCTTGGGGCAAACCGGCGCGCTGCCAGGCCTTGAAACCACCGTCGAGTACCTGCGCATGAAGCCCGACACTGCGCAGCACCCACCACAGGCGCGCCGCCCAGAATCCATCGTTGCGGTCATAAATGACGATGCGTCGCTGATCACTGACGCCCAGTGCTCCCAACGCCGTTGCCAATGCCTGCGCGTTCGGCAAGGCAAAGCTGAACGTGGCTTGCGGATCACTCAACGCCGCGTACAAATCAGCATGCAGCGCGCCGGGAATGTGCTCTTGCAACCAGCCCTCGTAACCGCTGCGGGCGCAGTAATCGCCATCGAAGCGCGGTGCGGCCAATTCGACCGTGGCATCGAGAATCAGCAGGTCCGGGTCTGCCAGAATCCCGTGCAGCTCACCGGTTTGAATGAGGATTGAATCTGCTGCATTGCTCATGGCTGAACACTCTCTGCAAAACGGTTGAGATGGGCCAGCAAACGCTGACCTTCAGCCCCCTTGAACCAACGGGTGTGGCCGATGAGGTAAGCGTCGTAGGCAATAGTGGCGTTGGCGACAGAACCCACCACGCCTTGGTAATAGGCGATTTCCGACAGCGCAAAATCGGCGTGGACCAGCGGCAAGAGCGCGGCCAGCGTCTGGAAGTCCCGAGCCGATAAAGGTCTTACGCTTTGATAGCCGGCCAGAATCGCATCCACCGACTCAAGATGAACCACCTCGTTGGCGTTGTGTTCCAGCTCCAGCCAGGCAATGCAATTACGCTCCAGGGTGGTGGCCAGATCAAAAAGCGCGAAGGTTTGATCGGCCAGCCCGAAGTCCAGCACGCTGACAACCTGCGCCGCATCAGACTCGGCGCTCCAGAGCAGATTGGATGCGTGCAGATCGTTATGGGTCCACAGGGGCGGCTGCTCGGCAAGCAAGGGATACAGCGCCCGATGGAACGGCATGTGCAGCGCGGTCAGGTCACTGCGCCAGTCACGCTGGCTCAGGTAAGCCGCGAGTGCCGGATCGGCAACGCTGGCGGCCTCGATGGCTTGAATGGGATCGGGCTGGCTGAACAACCTGAAATTGGCCAGCAAAACCGCAGCCTGTCGTGGCGGAGCCAAATAGCCTGTGGCGGCGTCATGCAATTGCGCCAGAGCCTGCCCGGCTGCCCAGGCATGTCGAACATCCTGAAACGGCGTCCAGGACAGCGCATCGCGATACAGGTCTTGCCCTGCCGCTACACCATGCACCTCGTAGGTCCATTCACCAATGGCAATGGCCGTTTCCCCTTGCTGATCGGCCAGCACCTCGGCAACCTGCACGCCGTTCTGCCGCAGATGAGCCATGAAACGATGCTCTTCAGCCAGCCATGCCGGTTCGCGAACAGCCCGGTGATGGCGCTTGATGAACAGCGGGCCGGTCGAGGTATTGGCAAGGCAAGCTGCCGAAAATGGCCGAGGGCTGTGCCAGGTCAACGCCTGCAAGACACCGACCTCGGGGTAACGCCGTAGCAGTTGCTCCACGGACTCGGCAGATATCGCCGGCCAGTCGGCCTCGACCGGTTCCAGTCCGAGGCCATGTGCGCTCAGACGCTCGGCGGCCATCAGACGGCCTCCGGCAGATAGGCATTGGTGGTCGCGCCCTGCCAGGCATTGCCGTCGCCCAGCACCTGATGTTCGTGCAGCCAGTGCGCGTAAGGTTCCAGCAGACTTTGGCGCTGCTCTCCCCAACGGCCTTCATGCAGCCAGGTCGGGGCAATGCGCTGCAAGGATTGCGCAAGCAGTTCGCTGGGGAAATAAGGCGTGACCTGCTCGTAAGCCTGCAAGGCGCTCAATGGCTCCTGAGTCACAGCCAGGAAACCCCGAGCGGTGACCGCGAGAAAGGTGCGGATCAGTTCCGGGTCAGCGGCAAGGGTGTCTTCATGAGCACCTAGCAGATAGCTGTGATACGCCGGAGCACCAATCTCATCCACCGGCCAGACCACCCGCTGCTCATCGGCAATCGGGCTGGCCATCAACGCCTCCCAGGCCCAATAGCCACCAAAACTCGCATCGGCAACACCGGCAGCCAGTTGCTCGGGGCGTAACTCACGAACGCCGCTGTCGACCACAATCACCGCATCCGGATCGCCGCCGTCGGCCTTCACCAGATGACGCACCATCGCCAGACCGCGAGGTGTCGGGTTCAACGCCAGACGCCGCCCCGCCAGATCCCGAGGCCGGCTAATGCCTGAGCTGGCGAGCGTCTGAATAGACTCAAGCCCACGATGATTGATCGCCGCAATACCGCGCAACGGCTGCCCAAGCGCACGCCGCACCAACAAGCGATTACTCGGAAACACCCCGAAATGCACCGCCTTGCCCAACAGATGATCGAGCGTATCGCCACGCCAGGGGTCATGAACCACCAACTCGACATCCAGCCCGGCATCGCTATACCAACCCCGCTCACGCGCCAGATAAAAACCGGCCGAATTAGGCCAGGGATGGAAATACTCGAGCATTACCCGTACACCAATCATCACCGCGCTCCTGCCCGACCACATCGTTGTGGAAGGCTCCTGTCTTCTGAGTGCGGGTTTTATAGAAGCTAAATCTGGTATATACCAATATCGTTTGTTGCTATGGATATAGCTTTTTGGGAGCACTTTACCGCCCCATCGCCAGGCACTCGATTCGCGATCACGCATAGCCTGTAGGACCGGATTTATTCGGGAAGACATTCTTGTGAGCGATGAAGATTCAATGAATGCCTGCATCATCGCCAAAATACATCACACCATGATATAAAAGCCGCCCTTCCCTCAACCGAAGCGGCACTACCCCCATGGCTGACACCCTCCACAAGCAGGATTTTGAAACCCTGTCCGAATTCCGTTATCAACTGCGACGCTTTCTGCGTTTTTCCGAAGAGGCGGTTCAGGCCTGTGGCGTTACGTCCCAACAGTACTTGCTGATGTTGCATACCCAGGGCTTCAGCGAGCGTGATTGGGCCACGGTGGGTGAGCTGGCGGAGCGTTTGCAGATCGTGCCCCATGGTGCCGCTGCGCTGGTGAAACGGTGTGAGGCTCTGGGGCTGGTGCAGACCCGGCGCAATATCGCGGATCGGCGTGAGGTGCAGGTCAGCCTGACCGACAAGGGCAGTGAGGTGCTGGCGCAACTGGCTTTTCTGCATAGAGAAGAACTCAAGTCGGCGGGCAAGCGTTTCCGCGTGCCTTTCGAGCAGGAGTAACCGCAAAAACATGCCTTCACCCTCCAACACAACCCTTGCGGCGCGCTTGCGCTCGCTATGGCCTGCACCCCACGCCATCGACACCCTAGAGAAAGTACGCGCCAGCGTCGGCGCGGCCTTGGGCATTCTGTTGGTCGCAACCGTTGCAGCACTCTGGCTGCACGGCGCACATGCCATTGAGAACAGCTTTCTGGCCATGGCCATCGTCGCGCCCATCGGGGCCAGTGCGGTGCTGGTGTTTACCGTGCCATCGAGCCCGTTGGCACAGCCATGGTCCGTGGTGGGCGGCAATACGGTTTCGGCGCTGGCGGGCATTGCCTGCGCCAAATGGATTCCCGATGCCACGCTGGCTGCCTCGCTGGCGGTCAGCCTGGCAATTGCCGCGATGCTGGCGACCCGTTGCCTGCATCCGCCGGGAGGCGCGGCGGCGCTGTTGATGGTGATTACCGGTTGCGATCAGTTTGTGTACGCGCTGAGCCCAGTGATGCTCGACTCGCTATTGCTGGTGGCAGCAGGCGTGATCTACAACAACCTGACCCGCCGTCCATGGCCCCATGTTCAGCAGGCAAAAAGCGATTCGCCTGCCAGCCGTTTCAGTGATGCGGATCTGGACGCCGCCCTCGCCCACTACAATCAGGTACTGGATGTCAGCCGAGATGACCTTCACGGACTGCTGGAGCGTGCGGAAGCCTCGGCCTACCAGCGCAAGATGGGCGAGATCCGCTGCGCAGACGTGATGAGCACTGCGCCCATTGTTGCTCGTCAGGAAATGCCCCTGCGCGAGGCATGGGCCTTGATGCGGCGGCACAAGATCAAGGCCCTGCCGGTGATCGACCGGCAACGCCATCTGATGGGGATCGTGACAGTGGCCGACTTCATGAAACAGATTGATATGGACGCCCACGAAGGCGTGGGCTGGCATTTGCGGGCACTGCTGCGTCAGGTCAGCAACAAGCAACCGGCGAGCATTGTCGGCGAGATCATGACTCGCAAGGTGCGGGTCGCCAGTGCCGAGCGCCTGCTGACTGATCTGGTGCCGGTGTTTTCGGAAAATGGCCATCGGCATGTTCCGATCATCGACGCCCAGCGACATCTGGTGGGCATCATTACCCAGTCGGATTTGATCAAGGCGCTGTATACGGCCGTGCGGGTTTAAAGCGTGATCATTTCTCTTATATAGGCCCAGGGATAAATCCCCTGCTTGTGTCCATCGCTGAAGATCAACTGCACGCCATAACCCTGATCGACAATCTCGGTGATGCGGACTTCTTCACTCACCAGATCGATCCGCCCGCGCAGCCGTGCAGCCCGACAGTGCGAGCACGGGCATAACGCACGCAGTTGGCCGTGGGCCAAGGCTCGCGCCTGACCATCAGGCCACTCCACATGCAGCAGCCCGCCGTGTCTGACGTTGCGGATCGCCGAAGGCACCATCATGGCTCCAGTTGCGACAGTGCAATGCGAACGGCCTTGCGCACTTCAGGGTCGCCATCCTGTTCGGCCAGTCGCAGCGCAGGCAAGGCTTGCGGGTCGCCAAACTCGCCCAGTGCCAGAGCCGACTCCTTGCGAAGATTGCTGATGCTGTGTGACAGCAGGCTCTCCACCGCTCCACGCGCCGGGCTGTACTTGAGCCGGCCCAGTGAGCGCACCGCACGCAAGCGAACCTGCCAATAGGCATCATCCAGCGCCAGCAGCAGCGCGCTGCCAGCAGATTCGTCACCGACCTTGCCCAACGTGGTCGCCGCCTCTTCGCGCACTTGCCACTGGGGATCGTTCAGAGCTGTCGTCAAGGCTTCGATAACCGCTGGAGTGCCCGCAAAACCGACCGCGCCCGCGGCCATGCGCCGGACTTCAATATCGTCATCTGTGGCCAGACGTTGAGTCAGGTCAGCCAGTGCTTCGGTGTGTTTCAACCAACCGAGAATGCCTACGGCCTCGCGGCGAATCGCGGCAGCCGGGTCATTCAAGGCTTCACGGGCGACTTGGGCGCTGGCGGGCAGCCTCAATTCACGCAGGGCACGCAAGGCGCTGCCCCGCACGAAAGGATCGGCATGCCGCGCCCAAGGTAACAGCAGCTGACCAGCGGCTTCGGTCTTGAGCTGCGAGAGGCTTTGTGCAGCCGCCTCACGCACTTCCTGCTCGGCGTCGGTCAGGGCCTGGCACAGTGCGGTCACCACCGGCGCGTCTTCCCAGGCTTCAAGCAAGCGCGCAGATTCAGCACGCACGTTTGAAGCCGGGTCCTGACGCAAGGCTTCGGTCAACCAGGGCAGGCTGTCAGGGTCTTCGAGGTCGGCCAGTGCAATGAGGGCGATTCTGCGCACCACCGCATCTGCATCTTCAAGACGCGACTGGAGTTCGAGAATGTCGGGGTTATCGGTTATCAGGCTCATGAACGGCTCACAGTGCAATACGTAACAGATCTTGTTGCAGGGGTAACCCCAGCGGGGTCAGGCGTGGCAAAGGCGGTGCATCGGGACCATGATCGAGCAGTTCCAGGCAGTGACGCTTGAGTTCGACGAAACCTGGGCTGGTCAGCAGGGACGGCTGTCGCGGACGGGGGAAGTCCAGCTTCAGGTCGGCGATGAAACGCCCCGGACGAGCACTCATCACCAGAATGCGATCCCCCAGAAACAGCGCCTCATCGATGTCATGGGTGACGAACACCACCGTGGTGCCGATACGGCCCCAGATATCGAGCAGCAGTTGCTGCATGCGCGAACGTGTCTGGGCATCCAGCGCACCGAAGGGCTCATCCATCAGCAGCAGACGCGGACGGTTGATCAGCACACGAGCAATCTCGGCCCGTTGCTGCATGCCACCGGACAATTGCTTTGGCCAGTGCCCGGCGAAGTCTTCAAGGCCCACCCAGCGCAGCATTTCCAGCGCCTGGCGGTGGCGCTCACGCCTGGATACACCTTGCATTTTCAGGCCGAAAGCGACGTTATCAAGCACACGACGCCATGGCAGTAAAGTGTGATGCTGGAAGACCATGCCGCGTGTGGGAGATGGCCCGTCGACGATTGATCCGTCGACCCGCAGTTGCCCGCTGCCGGGCTGCAAGTGCCCGGCGAGCGCACCCAGCAAGGTCGACTTGCCACAGCCCGAAGGCCCCAGAATGCATACGAACTGCCCGGGCGAAATGCTGAAGTCGAGTGCCTGTACGGCTTCAAAAGCGTCATCACCGTCGCCCAGACGGATGCCGACGTTTTCTCCTTGAACACGTCCTGAAGTCATCGCTGTGCTCCTGTCTGGTTATTCCACGGCATGCACCACGCACCCAGGCGCTTGACGAGCGCACTGCTGACCAGCCCGAACAGGCCGATCAGCAGCATGCCGACCATGATGTCCGCGTAGTTCTGCAAGGTGTAGGACTCCCAGGTGTAGTAACCCAGGCCCCACTGGCCGGAAATCATCTCGGCGGTCACCAGACAGAACCATGAAGTCCCCATGCCGATGGCCAGGCCCGTGACAATGCTCGGGCCTGCGCCCGGCAGCACCACTTCGCGCAGGATCGCCCAGCGCCCTGCCCCGAGGCTGAGGGCCGAAGCCACCAGACGCCGGTCGACGCTTTCGACGCCATGAACGGTATTGAGCAGGATCGGAAACAGCGCTCCCGTGAAGGTAATGAACACCATGGACAGCTCCGACGATGGAAACATCAGAATCGCCAGCGGGATCCAGGCCACAGCCGGAATCGGCCGCAGCACTTCAAGGGGAGGCAGCAGCACGTCCGAAGCCCAGCGCCAACGGCCGATCAGCACGCCCAGAGCGATACCCAACACAGCAGCCGCTGCATAGCCAGCCGCAACGCGACCCAGGCTGGCGCTGACATGGCGGAACAGAGCCGTCGAAGACGTCAGCTCATGCAGCGCGGCAAAGACTTCGCCCGGTGTCGGCACGTTGCGAAACGTCACCAGACCCAGGTCCAGTTGATGACTGGCCGCGACCTGCCAGAACAGCAGGCAGGCCAGGATCGACGACCCACGCAACACCCAGCGGGCAAGGTTGGATAGCCTCATCGAATGCTCCTCAACGCGCCGTCACTGCGGTATCGCCGGTCAAACCTGCGAAATCCAGGACTTGCCCGCCACGGGCTTGCGCATCGCTGACTGCCTGGTCCTTGAGAAGGAAGGCATCCACGCGGCCCGGTGCAGTCTTGACGAACCAGGCGCTATCGGCGAGCAGCTTGATGCCGCTGTCGCTGGCCTGGGTATAGAACCCGCGAATCTCGTGACCGTTTTTCTTCAGTTCGGCCAGTTGAACAATGGCTTCCTCGGGCGAGGCGTAATTGCGTACCTGGGCTTCACCCTTGACCCAGATCTGCGCGACCCGCTTGAAGTCGGTGATCGGCTTGCCAGTCACGGCGTCCTTGGCCACCAGCGGCTGGGCAGCGTAGTTGGCCAGTGCCTTATCGTAATCCAGGCCGCTGGCCTTGAAAGCGGCACGCAGGTACTGGTCGTCGATGAAGGTGTCGGTGTTGAGACCGCGATCCGCTTTTTTCAGCAACTTGAGAGTGTCGATGGCAGTGCTGACGGCCTGGCGGTATTCCGGTTTCCAGGTCAGGTCGCGGGTCTGCAATCCCAGTGGGCCGTGGTAGAGATAGTTGACCGAAGCCTCGATACCGGCGACTTTTTCGATCAACTCGCTGTACTTCTCAGGCTGCTCGGCCAGCAGGCGATTGGCCTCGATGGTGGCGCGCAGATAGGCGACGACGATTTCCGGGTATTGTTGAGCAAAGTCCTGCTCCACCAGAGCACCGTGGAAAGTGGGCGCCTTGGCCTGGGAGCCATCGAAGATCTTGCGGGCGAAACCACGGCTGACGAACAGCTCGGCAAAGGGCACAAAGTCAGCGTGGGCGTCGATCTTGCCCGCCTGCAAGGCCGAACCTGCGACTTCCGGCGCTTGCGCGATGATGGTCAGGTCACGCGCCGGGTCCCAACCCTGAGCAGCTACAGCACGCAACAACATGCCATGGGCAGTCGAGGCGAAAGGCACGGAAACCGTCTTGCCCTTGAGTTCGGAGATCGACTGCACGGGGGAATTTTCAGGCACGACGATGCCGTTGCCACTGCCCTCGACACTGCCTGACAGAACGTTGATGAACAGGCTGCGACGCCCCGCGGCTTCATGGGCCACGCCATTGAGGCTGCCGGGGAAATCGGCCATCGCGCCGAAGTCCAGCTTGCCGGCGACCATCTCGTTGGTCAGCGGCGCACCGCTGGTGAAGTTCTTCCATTGAATGTCGTAGTCGACATCCTTGTACTTGCCGTCATTGGGCAGGTACTTCTGCAGCAGTCCCAGCTCACGAATCATCAGGCCGCCAGCGGCGCAGTTGATGGTTGTGTCCTGAGTGCCAATGGCAATGCGGATGGTCTGGGCCTGAGCCCCGAAAGCGGTGGCTGCCAGCAGCAGGCTGGCCAGAGTCGTGCGTAAGAACATAGGTTATCCCCTCGAGTCAAAGATGCGTCGATCGTCTCCTCCACGGGTCAAGTGGTGGGAAACGAGGGGTTGCATGGCAGGCGTCCGGTGGTTTGGCCGGTGGCATTTTTTATGGTTATGGCTGGCCGTGATCAGCGCAGCAGGTAAGGAATCTCGACCTTGACTGCACCGGTCGGGCAGTCGGTTTCGCAGGGCATGCAGTACCAGCATTCATCGAACTGCATAAAGGCCTTGCGGGTTGTGGGATCGATGGCCAGCAGGTCCATCGGGCACACGTCCACGCAAACCGTGCAGCCCTTCTCGGCGATGCACTTGTCGTTGTCCACGGTGACCGGAGCGGAGCTTCTGAAGAAAATTTCCTGGGGTTGAAAGGCCATGGTGCAGTCCTCGAATCAGGCAGGTTGGCCGGGGGCGACCCGCAGCCGGTTGTAGGCGGTGCGCTCGTCGTTATCCAGGGCGACGAGATAGGGTTCCACCGGTTTCTTGAAGCTGGTCATGCGGCCATCAGGGCCTTTTTTCAGATGGCAATGGCAGAACCAGTCCTCATCGTTGCGCTGCGGATGATCGACGCGATGGTGGTAAAGGCCCCAGCGACTCTCTTCACGAAACAGCGAAGCGCGGGCAGCCATCTCGGCGCAGTCTCGGATCACCGTGACTTCCAGAGCGCGCATCAGCTCATGGGGATTGTTGGCTTTCATGCTGGCCAGATCCGCTTCGATCTCGCTGAAGCGTTGCAGGCCGATCTCCATCTTGCGGGTCACTTTCGGCGGCTGCAGGTAGTCGTTGACCATGCGCCGCAACTTGTACTCGACCTGCGCGGGTGGCAGGCCGTGCTCGCGCAACAGCGGCGCATAGACCCGCGCCTTTTCAGCGGCGACCTGATTGGCACAAGGCTGCTGAAAATCACGACCGGCGACATGCTCGGCGGCGTTGACCCCGGCGAACCAGCCATAGGTAAAAGCCCCGAGCATGTAGTTGTGCGGCACCGCCGCCATGTCACCGGCCGAATACAGGCCCTTGACCGAGGTTTCCGCACGCTCGTTGACCCAGACTCCCGAAGCACTGTGGCCGCTGCAAAAACCGATTTCGGAAATATGCATCTCGACCATCTGCTGACGATAATCAGTGCCGCGCCCGGCATGAAACTGCCCGCGACTGGGACGCTCGTTGCTGTGCAGGATCTGCTCGATGTTCTGGATGGTTTCTTCGGCCAGGTGATCGAGCTTGAGAAACACCGGGCCATTGCCGCCTTCGAGTTCCTGGTGGAACTCCCACATCATCTGGCCGCTCCAGTAGTCGCACTCGATAAAGCGCTCACCCTTGTTATTGGCGGTGTAACCACCCAGAGGACCAGTAACGTAAGCGCATGCCGGGCCGTTGTAATCCTTGATCAGCGGGTTGATCTGAAAGCATTCTAGGTTCGCCAGTTCGGCACCGGCGTGATAGGCCATGGCGTAACCGTCACCGGCGTTGGTGGGGTTCTCATAGGTGCCCATCAGATAACCCGACGACGGAAGCCCCAGGCGACCGGCAGCGCCGCAGCAGAGAATCACCGCCTTGGCCTTGATCACATGAAAGTCGGCGGTACGGCAATCGAAACCCATCAGGCCGCTGACAGCACCTTCGGTGTCGGTCAGCAAACGAGTGACAATGACCCGATTGGTGATCTCCACCCTCGCCCGTTTGAGCTGGCGGTACAGCACTTTCTTGATGTCGTGCCCCTCAGGCATCGGCAGTACGTAAGCGCCCATGTGGTGGACTTTCTTGACTGCGTAGTCGCCGGTTTCATCCTTCTCGAACTTCACGCCCCAGCGGTCAAGCTGCTCGATGGTCTCGAAACTGTGTTCGGCATACGCCAGCACAGCCTTCTGGTTGACGATGCCATCGTTGGCGACCGTGATTTCCTTGGTGTACTGCTCTGCGGTGGCGTGGCCGGGAATGACCGCATTATTCAGGCCGTCCATCCCCATGCTGATGGCACCGCTGCGCTTGACGTTAGCCTTGTCGATCAGCAACACGCGCAAGTCGCGATTACGCTCCTTGGCCTTTATCGCCGCCATGGGGCCGGCAGTGCCGCCGCCGATGACGACGATGTCGTATTCGCGCTCGATTGTCTGAAACTCGGCCATGCCCTGCTCCTCTCCGGTTCGATACACCCGCTGACATTGGCAGGCGATGGCGCTGCAGTAGCGGTTTTCATCACGGCCGCTCTGCGCGCTCATAACTTGTTATAACAAGATATACAGGGATGATATTGGCTATGAGGGCAAGGCCAGAAATACTTTTTCGGACTAAGGATATTCTGCTGCCTGCAGGACGCAGGCAGCCGGACAAGACTCTAACGGTCGATGCGCAGGCGGTACTGGAAGGCATCACCGCAGTAATACAAGTATTCAAAGTCCAGCGGCTGCCCATCGGCTGTGTGGGTCAATCGCTCGATACGCATGATCGGTGACCTGGGTTTGACTCCCAGCGCAGCGACCACCTGAGCATCGGCTTCGATGGCATCTATAGCCAGATCGGCATGCCCCAGGGCGATGTCGAGATCGTTTTCCAGAATCAGAAAGATATCGCGAGTGGCCAGATCAGCCGACTCCAGACGTCGACCTGTAGCTTCGGGCAGGTAGGTGATTTCCAGCGATACCGGCTCGCGGTTGACCAGTCGTACCCGGCGAATCTCGACCACAATCTGCCCTTCTTCGAGCCCCAGCCGCTGGGCAACGATTGCATCGGCAGGTAAATACTCGAAACCGCACATGCGGTTGGCGACCTCATGCCCGGAAGCCGCCAGCGCTTCGGCCAGCCCTTTCAAGGAGCTGACGTTCTGGAACGCCTTGGGCTTGGAAACAAAGGTGCCCTTGCCATGAATCTTGAAGATAAGCCCTTCTTTCTGCAGATCCCCCAACGCTTGCCGCACGGTGATGCGACTGACACCAAACGCGGCCCCAAGCTCGCTTTCTGAACCCATTCGGCTGCTTGGCGCGTAGGTGCCATCCAGAATCCGCGAACGAATATGCTCCTTGAGCTGTGCGTACAACGGAACGGGAGATTGGCTGGTCAGCTTTACAGGAGGCTCGGAGTTCATAGGGTTTCGGCTTGCAAGGGGTCACGCTCGGGAGTGATTGAGTGCAACGCTCACTGAGCACGGAGGCTGTCAGTGACGGCGGCGGCCAATAGACTAACTCAGCCGGGGAAAGGATTTCATCATTTGCGGCCGACTGACAACCGGGCCCTGCGCGAGTCCAGTTACCAGCCGACCTACCAGACCGAACGCTTAATTCGAGTTCTGATTAACGAAGCTACTG
Source organism: Pseudomonas cichorii (assembly GCF_019719005.1). Lineage (GTDB taxonomy): Bacteria > Pseudomonadota > Gammaproteobacteria > Pseudomonadales > Pseudomonadaceae > Aquipseudomonas > Aquipseudomonas cichorii_E. The sequence continues at coordinate 165,564 of NZ_JAIGPJ010000002.1, read as the reverse complement.
ACTGCTCGCACCACAGAGTTCGCGCCCTGCTGGATCTCCTGGATCACACGGTCTGCATCATTGGCCAGAGTCAGCGCCTCAGTGGCCTGTTCCGTGCTGCGTTCGATCACGCCAACGGCACCCGAAGCAAGGCTCTGGTTTTCCTTGACCACACTCACGATATCTTCCGTTGCCTTGGTGGTACGGGAAGCCAGTTGCCGAACCTCGTCAGCCACCACGGCAAAACCTCTGCCCTGCTCACCGGCCCGAGCGGCTTCGATGGCAGCGTTGAGAGCGAGCAGGTTGGTCTGCTCGGCAATGCTGCTGATGGTCTTGACGATTGTCCCGATCACCTGACTCTGGGAATCGAGCGCCTCGATGCCTTGAGTCGCTTCTTGCATGGAGCGGGTCAGCCGGTCCAGCATTTCGACGGTACTCTTGATCACTGCACGCCCCTGCTGGGCAGTGGTGTCAGTCTGGACGGATGTTTGATAGGCCATGTTCGATGCCTCGGACACCGCCTTTTCGCGCTCGACCTGATCGGTGATGACGGTTGCAAACTTGGCAATCTTGTACAGCTTGCCATTCGCATCGGTGATGGGGTTATAAGAAGCCTCAAGCCACACATCACGACCGTATTTATCAATCCGCAGGAAACGATTGACGATGAACTCACCCCTGCGCAGCCTTTCCCAGAAGCTTCTATAGGCCTCTGAACCGGACTCTTCCGGCGTACAAAAAATGCTGTGGTGCTTGCCTTTGATTTGGGCAAGCTCATAGCCCATGGCTTTGAGGAAATTGTCATTCGCACTGGTCACAATTCCATCGAGCGTAAAATCGATGACAGCCGTCGAACGCTGCAAGGCATTGACCAACGCCTCATTCTCCCGCGAAGCCTCGATGGTGCGCGTCAACACGCTCGAGTACAGAATGACTTGCTCGATACCACCGGTTTCATTCCTGAATGGCACGACAATCGTTCGCAGCCAGACTTTGGAACCCTGCTTGTGATTCAACCGCAGCGTCCCGCTAAAGTGCTTCCCTTCCCGAATAGCACCCAGAGCCCGCTTCTGGTGAACATCACCACTCAGCTCCGACGGACTCAATTCCTCAAGACGACGCCCGACCACCTCGCTGGGCGAATAACCAAGCTCGGCTTCAAACAGAGCATTGATGGATTTCACGTTCCCTCGACCATCCAGTACGGCAGCTACAGTCTCTAAATCCAGAACCTGACTCGCCTGCTCCAGCATGGCCAGTCGAAGTTCCAGTGCCTTGTTGGCTTGTTTCAAATGGGAGTTGAACATGATGTGTATCCGAGGAAGGTTGCCTACTGCATCGGATATGGAGCGGGAATCTTTAGTGGTCAGGAGGAAGAAAGCACGATATCAGAAGCACTCAAGCTAGGCGTTGAGGCCGAAGGGTCAAAGCAGCGTCGAGCGGGGGAAATAACCTGGCATGACATGATGTGATTCACCCCAAGCCCGCCAGATGCGGGCTTGTCGTATTTGGCCTATCCCTGGCGCTTGATATCGTCCTTATCAGCCGCCTTGACGCGCCTGGCCTCGTCCTTGATCTCCCCCACCAAAGCCGCAATGGCTCGGCCTCCACTGAGTTTGGCGGTCGATATTCCGGTCATTGTCAGCTCCGGAATATGGGTTTCCGGGTTCCTCAGTTCGATGGACATCAATCCGTCCGGGCTGATGGTGCATTTGCAGATCGCAGGCCTGAAGGCCACTTCCATGACATGACGCAGTTCAAGATGAGAAAGCATTTGACCGTCCCTGTAGACGCTACATAGCGGATTGATACTAGAGTCTAGCCCAAGGTCGCAGGTGTGGTTTTTGTCTGACGGAGCATGTGTAAATTTTTATGTCGATAATGCACGCCAGCAACAGAACTGCATGGAGTGATTGGCATAAGGCCGATTACTCCGCATCGATAAGGCTGTCAGTCTTCGGTTCGTCGTCTTTGTCACCATCCGTTTGTGCATCATCGACAGACTCCGGATTGCCAGGAGGTGGGTTCCAGTCTTCGGGGCGATCATCACCCTGCTTTGGCTCGGAACTGACCTGATCAAGACCGGAACCATGCCCTTCACCGGTGTCGGTCGTCTTATCAGACGGCCCTGGGTAAGCGCTCTCCGGTCCGTTGTTTTCGATTTCCATGGCGACTCTCCTTTCTGTGCGCAGGATGTCTGCGCGTAAGGTTGAGAGAGGCAGGAAGTGTCGGGAGTGCAGAGCAGCAGACAGGCGGTAACGATGTGGGGAATTGGTTCTTGTGCAGCACTTTTTATGGTGGGTCACGAAAATCCGCATTCGCGACCGGAAATACACGTTTGGCATGATGTCGCTGATCAAGGTCCGAATCAATGAGCACAAGCAGGTCGAGGCTAAAAAGGAAGAAGCTCAACGCGCGCGCATTCGCCAAGAGGAAACAGAAAGGCTTCAGGAAGCCGCAGAGGAGAAGCGAAAAGAGGCCGAGACAAACGTCAAAGCAGAAGTTCCAGCGCCGGTGGCCGCAGCCGAGCGGCTCCAGCACATAAATGATCGAAATGAGGCGCATCAACAACAGAGTGCGGCAGCGCCGAAAGCAGTTGCATATCAAATCCCGCCAAGCGCGCCAAATATGCAGAGAAGGAGTTGCGGCACCGGGTTCGACCATAATCCTGGGGATGTTGAAGGCTAGATCGCGTCTAGTTGAACACCATGCCCATGTAAACAGCGGCGATTACACGATTGTTACCGGCCTCGACCATTGCTACAGCCTCAGCTCTGTCTTTGACAACGACCGTCGTCTTTTGGGTCTTTTTGTTTGGCCCGTTGCTAACGTAAGTAACCTCGTATTTCTGCTTCAGCATCTGCATATCCCTTGAAATCGGCCCCATGCCGGCCACCGTCTATAGCTTTGACGGTCGCCTGGTCATTGTCAGGGTGATCATGACTCCCCCGACAACGAAAAGTGCTGCTGACTCATAGCTGGGCACAAAGACAACCAAAGCGTAATGGATAGCGATCAGGGTCAGTCCAGCGCAACAGACTTTCTTGTTCGATAGCGCGGCGCAATAGCTCTGCGCGGCCTTCATGTAAGTCCTCAGTTTTTTCATTCGCTTCATCCTTGATGTAGTCATCGATTCTAACACCAGAACCCCAATTGACCATGCCACCACCGGATACGGAGGGCGGCACGCCCCCGAGGTAATCGATATGCCCGTACTTCACAGCGTCATTCACAAGATCGACAAGAAGCCGGATGGTACCCCAGCCGTTCTGTTTCTCAGCGGTGTCGAGCAGGCCAAGAGCCAGGCGCGTGAAGATCCGATGTATCAGTTCAACGAAAGCTACAACGCCACCGCCGGCAAAGGCTGGGGCTTGTTTCACCCCGAGTCAGGTGCTTATCCACTGAGCGGCTGGCCCAGGCGAAACCCGCACCCTGCTCAAGGCATGCAGCGACTTTGTGGAAAGCGAAGACCTGCCGGAAGAGCCGACGCGGGAGAAAACCAAGACCCTGGTGGATTACGCCACCAGCCAAACCAAACTGGGCGACCCCATTGGCCTGGAAGAGTTGTCCGAGCTTATCGACGAAGACCGCCCGCGTGCGTTCTACGATCACATCCGCAACAAGGATTACGGCCTGTCGCCGGAGATCCCCGCCGACAAACGCACCCTGAACCAGTTTCGTCGCTTCACGGGCCGCGCCGAAGGCATGTCGATCAGCTTCGAGCAGCACCTGCCCGGATCAAAGATCGAGTTCGATAAGGCCGGAGGCACGTTGACTTTGCGAGACCTTCCAGTCGGCACCATCAGCAGGATCGAGAAGAAGCAGCGTAAGCGACACACCATCGATGGCCTGAAAGCCATTCGTGAGGCAGCACCAGCCTGGCTGAAAGCGCAATCGACCTGGCACTGATCACGGCCCAGCGCCGCACCGAAATTCTGAATATGCGCTTTGACGGGGTTCAAGAGGGTTTTCTATATGTGGTTCAGCAAAAGACCGCAAAGGCCAGTGATGCGGCATGGATTAGGTTTAGGGTGACTGAAGAGCTGCGGGCGGTGATCAGCCGATGTAGGGATGCATCGCCTCGCCATACTTGGTTCACCGCCGACCAGACCGAAAAATGCAGCTTCAGGCGCCGACGAAGGATCACTGGACAAAAGTCGAGGAACGATACTTGACGCGAGCATTTAAGGAGGCTCGGGAGGTGGCGGGCTGTTACAAAGGCTGAAAGGAAGAGGAAATGCCAGGCTTTCATGAGGTGCGGGCGCTGTCGTTGCACCTGTATCAGAAAGCCGGGAAAGACGGGCAAAAGATCGCCGGTCACGCCAGCGAGAGCATGACCAAAAACTATCAGCGGGACCACGCCGAAATCGTCTGGTCCGATGCCGTTCCAGACCTCGATATCAGCCAATTCGCGGGATAGTTTTGCGCCAGTTTTGCGCATCTTTTGCGCACGCACAAAAAAGCCGATCTAGCTGATCGGCTTAAGTATCTGATTTTAATCAGTAAATATGGTCTGGACGGAGTGATTCGAACACTCGACCCCTAGCACCCCATCTCCTTTTTTATACTTCTTGAAAGACTCCGAAATTTTACTCTGGATTTTTATAAACTAGTATTTACTTGAGTTCCACCGGTGTTCTGCTCTACGAGAGTCCAGTAACGTCCATCAAGAGCCGACGTTTTTGTGGGGGTAAAAGTAGGGGGATCGTACATCAGTAGGGTTCACAGACCATGGCATGATGGCGATCTGCCCTAATCTCTTTGCGAGGTAGTAATGCAACTCTTCGCTGCTCAAATTAGCCCAAGGCTGTCCAGGTAAGCACTCACCTCTCCCATTCCTCGCTCCGCTACGTCCAGTAGATCATCTCGGTCTTTTCGATTCAACGGCAGCGGACCCGCGTTAGGCACCCATTTAGAGACGCTGGTTTTGGGTAAACGCCTGGATGACAGAACCATCGCCATAAGGTCGTCCCGTGCTTTTTCATCGTTGAAAACGGCCTGCAAGTTTTGGCCCTTTGGATTGTATCTCGTGCCATCTTTCATACCTGCGGCGTGAAATGAAGCTCGTCTGATAATGCACGGAACGCATTTGCCACACTGCTGATGCGTTCTCTTCCATTTCCCACAAGACACAGTATCGGTGGCCAGAGCGTTGAGTGAGACTTGATCGGAACAGCCCAGAAGCATCTCCCCCTTTGTCTTTAGCGCATACGGGTTTTTTACAACGACTGGCAAACCAACGGTGTCCAGAATTTGCTGGAACAAACCAAGAAAATGAGGATGAGTCGTTCGGGTGCTCAGCGCCCCTATGCGTCTTGGCGTCATTGGTGGATTGAGAGCGATGAGACCGTTCTCTGGAACGAATAACTCCACCGGTGTACTGGCCACTCTCAATTGCGCCAAAGTAGCAGCGACTAACGCGCCATAAGCTAGGAAGTTGAAGCTGCGTGTACGCATCTGCACATCTAGCGTGGTACCAAGCCGTGAGGTGGGGTTCGCTACGGCCGCAAATCTTGAGACTTTTACGGGAAGCTGGCTGCTCACAAGGATTTGCTTCTCCGAGTCCCCTCTGTAGGAATGACTGATCAGAATTGGCCGTCGCCCTTTACCCAACAGATCAAGTGCACCAATGCCACTGTCCATGCCTCCAGAGAACAAGCTCACACAATCATGGCCAGCAAGCACGGTGATGCGGCCACGATTTTGCGATTTTGATTGTCTAGGGCCGTCAGGCAGCAACTCGATAGTCCAGATATCACCACTTAAAAAATGAAGCGCTTTTTGAAGCAATGGGACCGCTGCATTCCAAAGATCCGGATCGGCTAGTGGAATGACCAGGCGAAGCTGTCTTGCCCATCCATCGTCTGCCTCGGCTTTATCGACAAACGTGTCTGCCGCTGTAACTGCCATCGCAATAGTGAGCAAATCGAAGCCCACACGACTCACGGGCGCACCTAGACGTCGAACAGCGGTACGAACAGGCCCACCGATTGAACAGGTACCCTTCGCCAATGGTCGACTTCCGTACATCAGTACGGGTATGACATTCGGAGAGCGTGGTGGAAGCTGGTCAAATTCGTGATGGAAAATTAAGTCAGTCACTGTTCGTAGCTCTCCCACTCGACCCAAACTTCTTTAATCGCACTGAGCTGGATACTTTCGACTTGGGCACTCGTGAAGGACTTCAAGTTACCCGTTAAAAGGGGGCGCATGTGCTTGTCTGTTACCGCTTCCACCAAAGAAAACAAATCCCTTTCCGCCTGCTCCACCTGCCCAGGAGACGATGCTTTAGCGAAGGCTTCATTGGAGTCCAGCACTATCTGCCCAAAAACACATTTCGTGACGTACACGAGCATCATTTGGACCAGCATTTCATCATTTATCTTCGTGAAGTCGAATTCATCATAGCCCTCCAAGCATTCCGATAGTGCTTCATTCATCGCTACGCGAACCCGATCTGAATCGCCATCTTCTGGAACGAGTGCTTGGACGATTATGTCAATCGCAACGTCCGTATCTTTCCCGTTAAGGGACGCAAGATTGAGCCCGTTTGGTGACTGGCCGTCACTCAGCGCTGCCATTGCACCAAATAGTGCGCCGCCAGCACCAGCCATCGAGCCAAATCGTATGGGGCCGACACTGCTACCACCTGTAGAGCCACTGGCATAGCTTCGTACAGCAGAGCGAAGGTAGTCGCCGTCTCCGCTGGAGACGAATTTACCCAAGGATTTACGGAAATCTTTGAACCGCTGCGGAGGAGTTTCTGGAATCGCCCCCTGGCCCGGTGTGTCTATCCACCCGGGAACAAACGGAGAGTTACCACCGGGCCCTTTACTCGAAGTCGACGTTCCCATGTCATTGCTTCTCTTTAGGCTTAAACCAGCTGACGCTTTTCACCCTGGTACTGAGCCAGGGCTTAATTTTTCCTGGCATGACCGTATGGATGAAATCGGATAACGAAGAGCCTGCATCGGATGAGCGCTCGGCCAACATAAATGCGCCATCAAAACCAGGCGCTCTGGTAGTCCAATCCACATGGGACCGCATTGACTGAATAAGTTGTGCCATAACAGCCACATGCTCGCCAGTTGGGATTGTGAGAATGGCAGCGATGGCAGATGGGGAGGATGTGTTGGACGCTCTCTTGAGAACCGCAAGCGCTTCTGTCGCAGCGGCCGATAAGCCCGCTCTCAGTACGCGTAATGGTGTGGTCTCACGACTCAAATAGACAATCGGACGGAGATCAGTGTTCGAGAGTGAAGGCTCTAGCGTCAGCCACTCTCTGATAAATTCAGCTTTTACGTTCCACGGTTCAGGGCAAGCTAGTTTGAATTTATCTGGATCCTCCAGCAGGTTTTCGAGTGTCGTCAGTATTTCCGGTTTCCCCCCTGCGGCTGCGTTGATCACCGAGTACATGTGAGCAACCGATTTGTCTTCCATGCATCGCTCAAACAGAGCGAGTTTGGCAATCAACGCCTCATCAACCGGCATGTCTCTTTGCTTGGCAACACGGGAGCGCATACGAACTACGTTCAACATCCGCTTAACGATTCGTGGATTTCCTAGGATCAGCGTTGAGTTCGCGAGCATAGACGCCATGCGATCAGCAATCGCAAATCCTTGGGCGATCTGGTCTGGAACAACTGTACCAAGAAGACCTAATGCAACCTCGGTGACGATAGGTTCTTCCTTCCAGGCTGTGCGCAGATTCGCCTCAAGCCCGGCTCGTAGTTTTTCGATTTTATCCGCAGGAATCACTGCGCCGGCGGACGCGAACAACATGAACAAATAGGCTCTCACTTCTTGTACCCCAAGCCTAGGAACACGCACTGGCACCTGGATAAGCTTGTCCAAATAGTCAGTTACATGTCGGTCATCTGGGTCTTTGAAATGCTCACTCACCGAATGTCTGACCATGTCTTCATCGGCAGCGACGACGAATGCCGTTTGCCCCATGAACAAAAACAAACGAAGGGCTTCGAGGGTTTGGATGGTCTGCTTTGGAAGGCACCGATCGAGGTTGTCTACAAATACGACCAGCGTTTTATCCAACGCAGTGAGGACGTCGGAAAATTCTGACCTAAAGGCGGCGATTTCCTTCGGTGGAGTCCGCTGCTTTTCCTCATCCAACAAACCAGTAAGGTGCCCTTTAGCCTTGCCACTAGCTTCCTTTAGCGTCGTTAACGTTTCTTCATCCGCCTCGCCCGAGAATAGTTCGCCTAAGGCCTGCACACCTTTCATGCCAAATCCAAAAGCTGGTATCCCCATGGCCATTGCGCCGCCTTCGACCAGCAGACCAAGTGCACGCATTTTATTAACACGGCCCATCAGTTTCTTGGCTTTGGGGATAACCGCTGTTTTTCCTTCCGCAGCTTCAATCAATGTCGATGCGATGATTTCCATCAAGGCTGCTCGGGAATCGTCAAATCCCTGATAAAGCCATGCATCAAAACGCACCACAACGTATTTACTTGGGTCCTCGTCAGGATTGAGGCCTTCCTCAATCAAATTCAGCAGAGTTGATTTTCCGGTGCCCCAAGAACCAAAGACACCGACCGTGACAGGCCTCATGTTCGGATCGCGAATTACGTCGACGACCAGATTAGCGACCTCTGAGTAATTCAGAAAATCTTGTTTTGTATCGACGTCAGCCCACATTTGAGCCTCCCTGCTTCACATTATTTGCGCACCTGGCAGCTTAAACGACCAGTTTCCAAGGCCGTAGGCCGTAATGCATCATCATTGAACGATCCGTATCATTATCGAAAAATAGAACCTGTGCCACTATTTTGGCACTGCATTTTCTGATGCAATGCTCTGTATTCGGTGTAACCCAATAGCTCAAGGGCTGACTAGGTCGGTACACGATATATTTCATAGACATTCCGAGCGGAGCTGATGGCGTTATTTGAATTTCTATGTCCTTATGTGAGGTTCTTCCACGGTGTGGCGTATAACCTGCATCAAACGTTGGATGGGTTAGGCATTTCCTCTGCCGGGTTTAGTGGCCCACCCAATCCTGCCCCTGATCGGTACATTCAAGGAAGATAAAATGAATATAAAAAAAATCGAAGTTCCACCGTACGCTTCCCTTGCAGGTGACAGATGAGTTTCGTTCTTGAGGAGTTAGGATTAGCTTATCGAAAGGCTAAAGTGGATTTATTCTATTCGTCCAGCCCCGACTTATTGGCAATAGCAGCCTACGAGGAACACCTTTCCGAAAATCTCAATGCGCTGTTGATTCTGCTCAATGGAAGCAACCTCAAGTGGGTTGAGCAGACAACGCTTGTCGGTGGGTGGACCTTTGCCACCAAGTCTGTTACTTGGGCAGACCGCAAGGAACTTCGCGAGAAAAATGGTACTGGCCTAATTTTTTCTTCTCCAGAAGAAGATTGGGACCGCACTTGCGAGTTGCTTTCGGAAACTGAGGAATATTCAAAGCCTAATGCGGAATTCCGTTTGATGGCTCAATGCAGCATAGACTTTCATGTATTATCTGCTCTATGGTTGCTTAAAGTAGGGCACCAGTATGATGCGAAACTTTCCAAATGCGCCTACGGAAATCGATTGCGCCGCACACAAGATGGAAAAAATATAAACCCGCTTTCACTAGGTTCATTTGTTCCTTATTTGACACCTTTTCGAAACTGGCGTGACAACGGCATTTCCTCAATGCGTGCCGCCTTGGATGATGGAAAAAAAGTCGTCGCACTCACGGCTGATGTCAGTTCTTTTTACCACGAACTGAAACCTAGCTTCATGCTGGAGTCGTCCTTTCTCCATGATGTGCTCTCACTTGAGCTGACAGAAACCGAGAAAAAACTAAATCGTTTATTCATCAAAGCTCTAGAAGCATGGGCAGCGACAACTCCGCTGAAGAAAGGTCTACCGGTTGGATTACCAGCGTCTGCTGTAGTCGCCAACATGGCTTTGATAGAGCTGGACCGGGTGATCGAACAGCAAGTCATTCCATTGTACTATGGGCGATACGTTGATGATATTTTGCTCGTCATGGAAAATGGCGCCCACTTTCGGTCAACGGATGAGCTTTGGGATTGGTTATTCGAACGCTCTGACGAAAAACTTGCCTGGGATGGTAAGGGAGAGAGTAAAAGAATAATTTTTCAGCCTAGCTATTTCAAATCGGGAAAAAACAAAAGTCAGATATGTTTTGCCAATGCAAAGAATAAAGTCTTTATGTTGAATGGCGATACGGGCAAAACGTTCATAGACGCTATTGCTCATCAAATTAGCGAACGCGCTAGCGAATGGCGTGCAATGCCACGCTTACCTCGTTGGGCTGAACACGTTGGAACCGATCTTTTAGCAGCAACACAAAGCGATGGTGAGACGGCTGACAACTTGCGAAAGACGGATGCATTAACAATGCGCCGCGCGGGTTTTGCCATCAAATTACGTGATTTTGAAGCGTATGAACGTGACTTACCTCCTGAAGCTTGGAAGGCGCACCGGCATGCATTCTTTCGCGCATTTACCCAGCACGTCCTGGTGCTGCCACAATTTTTTGAGTTATCGATTTATCTACCTCGCGTGATACAGCTCGCAACCGCATGCGAGGACTTTCGGGAGCTTCGAAAAATCATTACTGCGCTTGACAAATTGTGTACAAAGGTGAAGCTGAACTGTTCAGTGAGCGTGAAGGCGTGGCCTGACGAAGGACCGGTCGATGACGAGAACGTTCTTGCGCTTTGGGAAGGACAATTACTAAAGACCGTACTTGAAAGCATCATGTCCGCATTTCCGCCTTTTCTCTCCAAGAATGGCAAGCGGGAATGGAAAGAACATATGGCCGACTATCGACCAAGCGATCTTGGCGTAAAATGGCCCAAGTCTACCAAAGCCTTCCAGCGAGCCCAAGCTAGACTCTTTTCTTTTGATTTGGCTCACATGCCATTCCGCTTTATTGGCTTGCCAGAAGAAATGGTCGCGCAGCGGGGTATCCCTGATCGTCGATCAGGTGCAATTCACGATGAATCGGCTCAAATGCTTCCCCACAGCGTATTACGTGGAGCAACATTCCTCGCAGAATGGAGCAATCTCGAAGGCCTACCCCGGGGCCTTCTTTTCGCCACACGACCTTTCAACCTCCCAGAGCTTTTCGTACTCAGCAAAAATGTCTACTCCAAGGATCATGAGGAGGAAATACGCGCAGTGGTTCTAGCTCTGAGAGGTTTCACGCTAAACGACAAAATGCCGTTTATGGATCGACGAGGAGTTCTACAAATTCCCGATGGGACGCCCCCATCAGATTACCGCATTGCTGTATCCAGCTGGCAGACTCGACTGGAAAGTTGGACAGCATCGGTAGCGCAGCAGCCTGACCCTGACATTCAAAAAAGGTACGCTAGGCTGAATCACTTGCTAGACGGCGTGATTTCAAACCCAGAGAAGAGTCGTTATCTAATCCTGCCTGAATTGGCGTTGCCAGCCCTATGGTTCGTTCGCATCGCGCGGAAGTTACAAGGTCGTGGTATCTCTTTGATTTCTGGGGTCGAATACCTTCATGCCAAACATGCGAAGGTTCACAACCAGGTTTGGGTAGCTCTTTCTCACGACGGGCTGGGGTTCCCCTCAACGATGATCTACCGACAGGACAAGCAACGACCCGCGCTGCATGAAGAACAGGAATTACGCCGCATAGCGGGCGTGGAATTAAAGCCAGAAAAACCTTGGAAAAAGCCACCAATTATTCAACATGGAGAGTTCCGCTTCGCTTTATTGGTATGCAGCGAACTTACAAATATCGGCTATCGAAGTGCGCTTAGAGGAAAGGTAGATGCGCTGTTTGTTCCTGAGTGGAATCAAGACACAGAGACATTTAATGCGTTAGTGGAATCTGCCGCGTTAGACATTCACGCTTATATTATCCAGTGCAACGACCGACAATACGGTGATAGTCGTATCCGTGCTCCTTACAAGGATAGCTGGAAACGAGACGTTCTTAAGGTCAAAGGTGGGATCACAGATTATTGTGTCATTGGAGAAATCGACATTCAGGCATTACGGCGATTTCAGAGCAGCCACCGCTCACCTGCGGGTCCATTTAAACCAGTTCCAGACGGTTTTAAAATTTCTAAGACTCGTAAAATTTTGCCGAAGTGATCATCATAATTTATCAGTTATGAATGATCTGCTACTCGCAGGAGTTCCAAACGTAAAAGGCCGCTAACGAAGCGGCCTTTTTATGTCTGCTAGGCTCAGCTGTTAGACAAGGTTTCGCAAAGCTTCAATCCCTTTTCCGTCACCACAGCCCCCGAAAATTTATAGCCATCTTCTATATCGAACAGCAGATAGCTCTGCGACGCCAACCACCGAACAATATCTGCAAAAAAACTGCTCATCTTCTGTCAATTGACCAGACGCCTGATTTTCAACCTCAGAGTATGGAGCAACTTGCACCCTTCATTGACCTTGTAGCGCCTACAGCCGTCCAGCTCGCGAGGCACTGAGTAATCTCCTGCGGCCCTTCTCGAAGCCACATCGTGCACGGATCATAGACCACTCCAACGCAATAGGCCTCTATACCTTCGTATCTGCCGTTAACACCGGCCGCCGGACGAACCGTAACACTCCGTCCTTCAAAAGCGCATCGCGACTACGGTTATCAAGCGTGCTGTTTTGGCCGCAGGAACGTTAGGATTTTCCAGGCATAGATCAGTCAACGGGCACGGACTTGCAGCGCTGCAGTAATCGCAATTGCTCATTCTGAATCGCTGACATCGACGACGACAGCGTTGAAGACATCTTGCAGGCGAACATTGTCGAAGCCGGCCTTGAGACGCCTTCGTTGGATCGTTCTTGCCGTCTCCCTATGCCAATAAAGAGCGGATGTAATCCGCGGGGCATTCAACACCGGACCACTCGTTGCAAACCAGACGCCACTATCCTCAAGCTAAATGATCCAAGGAAATGCGGCGTAGTAGTAACCTGAGCCAGAGACGTGGCACGTGAGGGCATCGAAACTAGGCAATTCTCGACTACCTTCACCACTCAAGTACGCGCAGCCTAGACGACTCCTAGTTGAACTGTAGCTACGGATCGATTGCTCCCTGACTTAATGGCGGACCATAGGATCCAAGTGACCACGGAATCCTACTGCCCCAGCGTCTCACAGCGACGGGCTATCCGTGTGGCTCTAACTCCCCAGACACCGAAATCGCTCTAACAGTCCTTCGATTTCTGCTGAGAGCCAGCCGTTTTTGTGGGGGTAAAACACTTGAAAACAAAAAAGGATCGCGAGATAAAATCTCGCAACCCTTTGAATTATATGGTCGGGACGGAGTGATTCGAACACTCGACCCCTAGCACCCCATGCTCGCGGAGTCCCTCTAAGCCTGCGGTTTATGGCTGATCTCAATAGCGCTCGCTGCAATCGAATAGCTATAGATCAACATAGATCAATGTGAAGTCACGCAAAAGTCACGCACACCACATCCATCCCTCCCTCCGGCGTTCTGCCGACATTCAAATCCCCTACCTCAAAGATTCATACGCCCTCTCGCATGCCATTCCGGCTATTCGGGCTCGGTCATAAGCCGCTGCCAGTTCTCCCGCTCTTTTGTCAGCCCGGCTGAGCAGGTCGGAGAGCACCAGGGCGGCGCGGGTGGCTGTCTCGCCTCGCTGGGCAGTTCCGGTATCACCGGGACCGCAACTGGAGCGACCAGCAAAGTCTTTTGCTGCGACGTGCAACCGGTCGCCAGCAGCATCAGCACGACCGGCATCATCAATGGCCACAGCCTGTTCCTTTCTCGCATCGTTCGCCACCTGGTTGGCCGCGCTCTGGCGGCGTTGTTCTTCGGTTCGGTTTTTTTCTTCGGCCTCGGATCGGGCCTGCATGTCACCGGCATCGCGGGCATTCCATCGGCCCTGCCATTCGGCGCTCTCGACTGACCGCCCATGTTCATAGACCATCCACAAGCAGCCCGCCAGCACCGCAACGCCGATGGCCAGCACCCAAAGCCGACCGGTTCCCGCCAGCGGAATCACGACAGCACCTTCAACGCGCGCTCATAGAACGCCTGGCGCTCTTCAAGGCCGTTGGTGCCGCCGTTGATGCGCTTGGGCCGCTTACCCAGAAACAACTCTTCATCATTCCAGCCCATGCGGCGCCTGCCCTGTATTCTGGCGTAAGGGATGCCGGTGATCTCGGCCCACTCAGCAATGGTTTTTGTCTGGCCGTTCCGCGTGATCAGCACATTGCCTCGTGTATTTCTTGCTTGATCAGGCCGGGTGACCCATCTGCAATTTTCGGGAGAATATCCCAGTTCGTTGTTTTTACGGTCCAGGGAATGACCGGGCGGCCTCTCACCCATGTCCGCATGGAATTTCTGGAAATCATGCCAGCGCGCGCATACCGCAATGCCTCGACCTCCATAGTTGTGGTAGTGAGGGTTGCGTGGGTCATTGCAGCGCCTCATCATATTGCTCCAGAGCCAATATGACCGGGTCCCGCTCAATCCATGCGTTTTGCACTTGGTGGCGCTGATCAATCTCTTATGGCATCCGCAGGACTTCGTATTTCCTGACCTGATGTTGGACGCGAGAGCCTCTGTAGTTGACCCGCAATCACATAGGCACGACCAAACCCAGTTGTTGCCACGCTTTTCAATTCGCGCGACAACAGTGAGCAAATTGTATTTCTGCCCCGGCTCGAGAGGCAGGGCTTTGAATCTTCCATTCTGGCAGCGAGGGCTGATAGCTTTAGGCATTCAGCACCTCACACGCCTTTTTATAGAGGGTCAACCGATCCTGAAGGCCGTTAAGCCCTCCATTTATTCTGCGCGTTATTTTCTGCATGTCGCCGCTGTCAGCCAGGCGGTTCAGCCCGTTGCTGCCCCAGAACCAAGCGGCAGACATCGCCGCGTGCTCCGGCTGCTCCAGCAACTCGGGATGCTTGAGAAGGTCCAGGCCCAAGGCCTCGCCACAGGCGGCATAGTTCGCCCGGCCCGTCACCTGGATCAGGCCTCGGCCACGATAGAACTGGCCATCGCCATCGGCTTCTGGGGTGTTACCCAGGTTCGCGGCGAGTCGCCCGGTGTCGTACTTGCTCAGGTATGCGTCGTTACCCAGCTCGCGGACGTAGCGCAATTGGCCGGACTCGTGGCCGATCTGCGCGATGAAAGCGGCAATCCGCAGAGGGGTGATGATCTGGTACTTGCCCATGGCCGCGTTGAGCGCAGGAACAAAAACGCCGGCTTTAGAACCGGCGCTGGGAAGGATTTGCAGCAGTTGCTGCTGGGTGATCGGCATTTATCTTTCTCCATGCATGAAAAAGCCCGCACGCGGCGGGCCAGTGAGACTTGGTGAGTTAGATGGTGTCTTGAGCTACAGACAGAGGATCTGCTTCGATAACTGGAATGGCGGGTTCGCTTGGCCAGATCGGCGCGGTAGGCCATGTCGGCTGCTTTGCGACCTTCCCCAGTGCGAACTTGTAGGCCTTCCAGGAGGCTACGCTGACCATCAGGTCTGCTTGCTCCGCTTCATCCTCTTCAGTCGCATCGCCGGAATCAATACCGTACCCCAGGGTGTCGATTCGATCTTGAATGCGCAGTATTTGAGCAGCAGCACGGGCATTGCGCGCCGCGAGCTCGGCCTTCATTTCTGCCAAGTGAGCTGCAAGCGCGGCAGCCTCTTTCATGGCTCTTGTAACAAGCTGGCTCCAGTCAATATTCATGCCTCAAGCCCCGCTGTGCCCGGCTCAGCGGGCATTTCTGAAAATAGGCTGGAAGGGAGCGGCGCAGGGAATACGACAGGGCCATCGCCAACATTTACCAGCGGCTCCGGAAATGCTTGCGCCTGGCTGTAATTCGCAGGAAGAGGCAGAAACAGCGTCAACTCAAGCTCTCCACCGATGTTGTCGACATTGCCAGCAAAGAATGGGGAGCTGATCGCGCTGGCCGGCAATGTGTCGCCGTCGACCATTCGCGTGAAATCAAACGACTCACCATTCAAGATCAGAATATTTCCGCTTTTAACAACGTCAAGGTTGTCATCACGACGTTGCGGGGCCAAATAAATCTTCATTAGAACCACCTTCCAATTGCCACGTATCGCACATTGAAACTCTGCGCAGAAGCCCCGTTTCTTATCGTAATACCTCCGGAGCCTGAAGATACCGGATAGCTACCTGTTGCGCCGAACGCATCGTATGAAGCGCTCGGTACGGCAACACCTACAAACAAAAAACTCGCATTAAAAAAGTTAGCCGCAAAATTCACCGTAAACACATTACTGTTGGTGTTCGCGCCATAACTTGGAGTTGCGATATTCGTTGTGCCGCTTGTGCAGATCAAGGTTCCATCTGCAAACTTCACGTAGTCACCGCTTGCTGTGCTGCCGCGCTCGATAATAGCGCCGGTCGGAACTCCCGCCGACTGCGAAACGGTTCCGAGAATATTTGACTTGGCATACGCAAGGTCCGTGATATTTGCGGCAGTCATCTTGTCGACTGCAGTGAAGTATGGAATCTTTCCAGCGCCCCCCGTAAGCACCGCAAAAGCATTAATTGCAGGCGAGGCGGCAAGGGAGCCAAACTTGTTCACAAGCGCGCGAAGTGCGTCCGCCGAATCTTTTACGTAGCCCTGTATCGGCACGAGCGCATAACCACCAGCGCTAACGCTTACCCCTTGATAGGCAGGGGAAATTGATATTGCAGTATCGCTTGCAACGTTAGTGACTTCGTACGAAGCGCCATCCGGGCCGCGAAATAAATCACCTACCCGGCTATTTGCAATGAACGAAGTTCCTGAGCCTATCACAGCGTTTGAATTTTGAGCGCACGAAACCGTGCCGGTTTTGTACCACGGCATATGGGTGGGACCTTTTTTATCTGTAGGGAAATGGAAGTCCGGCAGTTCTGATATACAAAGCTTGCGGGTAGCGGTCGGTCGGAAGATTGACGTAAGAAGCCGGGCTGTATGCGCCTGTCCCAATGTACTGACTGAAGGTGCCTTCTGTTGTTGCCGCGAAGATGAAGCTTATTCCACCCACCCTTCCGTAAGCCCCCTCAACCACGCCGTATGACCATGGCTGAGTAAAGGACCAGGCCTCGGTATCAATAACAGTTGCAGTGCGGCTCCAGGGCAAAAACACGGCGCACTCGCCACCGCCGACTTCGATATTGACGATGCACGCGATATTCGCGCCAGATGCCTGCGACATCGAGTAGTAGGAAAGCCTGGTCATCACGCCGCCCGCGTACGTCTCCCTGTACCTCCCGTTCGGCCAGACTGAGCCGGGGCCGGGTGCCTGGACTGCTCCGGCAATGTTCAGCGGCGGCTGCAATGAATTGAACGTACACACTCCATTGTTCAAAAACGTCTTGAGATAAGGGCTGCCCGGAATATCATCAGACATCAAATCAAAGCAGTAGTACTTCGTGTCAGTGCTTGCGCTTGCGTAATAGAACGTGACGCTGTCGCCACTTCTTGCAGTGCTCACAAGGCATCCACGACCGACTATGAAAACAACCGGTGACTTTGCATTGCTTACCGTGAAGCCGTAAATAGGGTGCTTACCTGCATTGTAGTTGTAACTGCTTTTTTGCTCTGGATCGACGTTTGAGCCTCTTATTGTATAAACGCCATCGTGGCGCAGGTAAACCATATTCCCGCTCTTCACAAGCCCATATGTAATTTTCGACGTATCGAATAGAAGCTCCCCGGTATCTTTTCTAACTATCAGTTCCGGCATCAGTAGTACCCATACCAAATTCTGCAGTTCGCGGCGAAGTACCCCCACCCTCCCCCTGTATTGAACGAATAAGCCCAACTCAAGGAGGTGCCAGATAGAGTCACGCCCGGCCTCTTTCCTTTCTCGTTCTGCATATCGACAAGCGGCACAACAATGAAGTACGCAACCTTACCAGTGGGTGGCGATGGAATCGTGACAGCACCATTAGCGCCGCCAGTATCCACGCTCCCCATCGTCTGACTGAGCCTCATTGTCATGTCGACGAGCACAACATTGTCTGCTGACTTTATCGTTAACCCTGTCATATTAGAGAACCAGTGCAATCCCAAGAACGCCATTGGCGTGATACAGCTTAATTCCCGAATTTTCGAATGTTGAGCGGCGGCCGTCAGCCATTGAACCATTCAATTGCCATGGGCCAGTTTTCGGCAGCAGCCAGCCCGACGTATTCGCGACATAGTCATTCGACTGCAAGTTTCCAACTTTCAGGCTTGTGATAGATCCATCTTCAATAAATGCGGACTTGATAAATGTCTGCCCGCCACTTATTCCGAACAACGACTCAGGGGTCTGAGAGTTTGTATTCATCACAAGAAAGGTGTCGGCTCGCACGACAAAGCTTGATGTCGTTCCACCTGGGCCAGACGCCAGCCCCAGGCCGAAGCCCGTGGTGTATGGTTGGCCGTTCGCTGTTGCCTCCATCCGCAGCGTCCAGAGCGTCGATATTTTTCCGTCGGTGGTCACCTGCGCTTGCGTCACCTGCTGGACCGCAGCTGTATTGCCTGCCACGCTGGCCCGCAGCGTTTCAGTTGAGCTGACAATTGCTTGGTCTTGAGTCGCTCGGGCAACGATCTCGTTTGCATATGCCGCCTGTGTGTCCCACAGTTTCAGCGCACCCTGCAGGTCGCCTTCGGCATTGTCGTCGCGCCATGCGGCTCGCAACACTTGAACGCTTGATGCCTCAGCGCCCAGCTCATCAATATCAGCAGTGTTCTGCTGCACCTGCTGGGCCAGACCGTTTGCAGTCTCAACTGCTTGGCCCACGTCGAGCCAGTAGTTGATGTTCGGCGGCGGAGTATTGGGTGGCACCGCCCGGGTGGCCTGGTAGATCCTCCCGTTTGCAAGCGTCATCTCTTCAGCGAAATATGATTGATCAGGCTTGTACGCTGACAGCCCATCAAGAGCTTCGATCTGCTCCTGCAGGTCATCGATCTTGTCAGAGAGCTGCTGACCCACTTCGCTTTCAACGTACTTGCCCGTCAGCAGCTCAAGAATCGGCGCTGGGTCTGAGCTGGAGCGTCCGACAACCCCATTGCCTGCCGGGTACCATGGCCCGATATTCCCCGTCCGGTCAACAAGACGCGCCCAGAAGAAAAACTCAACACCCGCTGCCAGACCTTGAAGCGAATAATCGGACTGAGGGTAAGCCAGGTCACTGAGCTTTGTAGCAGACGCAATGTCGTTTGCCTGGCTGTACCAGACTTCAGTTCTCTGCGTGTCCTCTGCGCCAGCCGGGAAACCCCAGCTCAGGCCGATACCAAACAGCTCGCTGCTGGTAGTCAGGTAAGCAACGGCAGGCGGCGCACCCTCCTTGCCCTTCAACTCAGTGAGTGCTGACTCTCGCCAGATCGACGCAATATCGAATGAGCTGACAGCACGCACGCGGGCCAGATACGCCCCCGCGTAGATCCCCGTCACGTCGACAGAGGTCGAGCCAGCACGCGGCAGGCGAATCCAGTTCCCGTTGTCTTTGCGCCACTCCACGTCATATGCAACAGCGCCACTCACGGCAGGCCATGAGATGTTCATGGTGCTTATTGCCAGACCCTGGTCAACTGAGTAATTCGACGTGATGCTAACGCTGGCCGGTGCCTGTACTACGGTGATCGGGATAACGCTGATCGGACGCTCTTCCAGGCGTGCGCCGGTGTCGATGTGAGCAAACTTGCTCGGGTCGTACTGCACAGCCGAAATTTCAAAAACGCCGGGCTCTGGGCGGGCCACGCTCACCACACGGTAAAGCGGAATCGCCAAGTCATCAGCATCCAGCGCCCACACCAGCTCGCGCTCTGGCGGTGCGGAGTAGGCGACAGTAACGGTGACCTGCCGACCGCTGACCAACTGCACAGTACGGCCCTCGCACTTGCCGTCTGGCAGGTTGAGGATCAATCGGTCGCCGGGCTTGGCCTGAGTGTCACGGTCGAGGGTGATGATCTTGCCGTTCACCGCCGAGATACGCCCGCCTACCGGTCGACCGGCCAACAGTTCGTCGGCGATCGGAATCACGTAGCCTGGCAGCGGGATGCGCCCGTCCAGGCCGACCTTGAAGGTAACAGCACGGTCCTTCGAGTTTGTCAGTAGAGCCCACTTACCACGGCGCTGGGCCTCAGATTCGCGGGTACAGCCTATGGCACTGATCTCAAGCGGGTTGTCGCCGTAACGGCGCTGCAGCTTGGCATCCGTGACAGCGGTAACGTCGGTATCGTAGTTATTCAGCGGGTTGTCGTAGCTGATCAGCGCCCGGGTGTAACGAGTGCGCTCCGATGCGCTGGAATAGGTGAACTTGCCATCTATGACGTTCGCTCTGGTGTAAGCGAAATCAAAATCCGTAGCACGCGGCATATCCGACAGCGTGAACACCTGACCCTGAGCCCAGTAAGCCATTCCCCTGTAAATCGTGGAGATGTCTCGCAGAAGCGACCAAGCGTCCGCCTTGCTCTGCAGGTTCAGGTTGCAAATGAAGCGCGGCTCAAGCCCGCCTTTGCCGTCTGGCACCAACTGGTCACAGTATTGGGATATCCGGTAGAGCTCCCATTTATCAACCATCCATGGCTTGATCCGACGACCAAGGCCAAATCGATCAGCAGTGGTGATGTCGTAGGTCATCCAGACGGCGTTGTCGGTCCATGCTTGCTTGAAGGTGCCGTCCCATACCCCGGTATAAGAGCGAGCCACAGGATCGTAGTTGCTCGGGACCTGCATCTTCTTCAGCTTGGTTTCGACCGTCACAGCAGGAATGCTGCGGAACTGCTCAGCGGAAAACTCGATGTAAAGCAACGCGGTGTTCGGGTATCGGATCTTGGCGTCGATCACCTCGGTGAAACCGGCGATCTGCATGGTGTCCGAGATTTTGTTGTTGTTCTGGTTGGCCGTCACCCGGGTTATGCGCATCAACCAGCCAGAGGTCGATTTTGGAAGATCAATGCGGCGCGTGCGCTCGTACAGGCTTGTGGTCTTTCCGTCTACAGCCTCACTCAAGACCTGCTGATATGCTCCACCATCAGTGGCCAGCTCGATCTTGTACTCAATCCGGTAGCCGTTTACGTTGCCGCCAGAATCAATCGATTGAAGCGCCGGCCAGGCAAAGCGAACTCGCACAGCGGAAAGCTGGGTGTTGCTGATAGCACGAACCCACGGAGTGCCGCTGCGCAACTCAGTGCTGATGGTTGTCTCGTTCTCGACTGAAGGGATGCCCTGGATGTAGGACTGGTCCACAGCCCCGGTCCGCCACTCCCACTTCACATTCGGGAAGTTCATATTGCCCTGGGGGTCTTGAAGTGGCGTGTTGTCGAGGTAGATGTCTTGGGCCGTTGGCGTGCCTTCAAACTCACCCTCTCCGACAGCGATCAGCATCTTGGCGACAGCTACAGATCGCAGGCTGTCCGGTGCCTCGGTAGGTGTTTTTGGCTTGTCTTCCCCGCCCTTGGCGCCGTGGATATCAAACTTGCGTGCTGCGCCCATGCTTTTCTCCAGGCAATAAAAAACCGGCTCATGGCCGGCTGCGGTGCTGCGAGTTTCTCTACATCTGGTCTTCGGCGTAGATCGCGGCGCTGATGATCGCCCCACCCACTCGCCGCTTGCCGTAACACAGCGGAACCGGGTTACCTGATGCCGTGGTGTTCTTGGCACTACCGAAGGCATAACCGGGCGTGTTCTCTGGCGCAGCGCTGGTCTTGAGTCCGCCGGCCTGCGGGCTGAGCATTTGTATTACGCCGCCCAACGCCATAGAGCCCCCCATCATGATCAGGGCCGAACCAAACGGAGCGCCTGCGCCGAAGGTGCCGCCGGTTATAACAAGGCCCACAACGATCAGCACCGCCCCGATAATGGTTTGGAGCGCCCCGCCGCGCTTGCTGCCAGTGACGACTGGCGCAATTCGAATATCACCCTCTCCCGAAAAGCCAAGCTCTTTTTCTTCAAGATTTTTCGATCCTCGGAAAACTGCAAACTCGATCCCACGAGACTTTGCGTTAGACAGGAATCTTTCAAACCCAGGGATCTGCACGCAGAGCGCCTTGATAGCCTCTCCAGGGGTTCGAACAGAAAGCCTGAAAGAGCGTCCGAATTTCCGAAGCTGTCCATAGAGCAGAATCGTGGTCAGCGGTTGATAGTTAATCGCCAATGCAGCCATGGTTTTCTCCAGATAATAAAAAGGCCCGCCGAAGCGAGCCTTGAATGAATTGATGTATCGCTACAAACAGCTTTGCAATGCAGAAAGTCTTTTATTGGCGATCCAGTTACCAACCACCACGTAATATTTTGCCTCCGAGCCGGAACCCTTTGGCTGGATGTCGACGAAGTACTGCGAGCCCTCAGTGAACACTGTATACCCTGTATCGCGACCTGACTGGAGGGTTGCCCCTGGTGCACCGCCGAAAATAGGCTGATTCTGCCATTCGTAGTGCACGCATTTAGCTAGGACAGCGTCAGCCTTCTTCGATTCCAGAACCTTATACGGGCCTTCTTGGCGCGCTTCATTCATCGTTGGTGCCATGCACCCCGCCAACACAGCAACCACTACGACACCAATAAAAACTCGCATATGCACCCTCCTTGTTGATGGCGTGAATCTATCACTATCGGGAAGAGGTGCCAAAAATGAGGATTAATCAGGCTGGCTCGATGCCAGTCAGGCTAAGCTTTCTCGTCTCTTTCCCGGTACCTGCCACTACTTCAATTTTTTCCTCGCACTTGAACCGGTACTGGTTACCAAGAGTGATACCGGCAAGATTGATCTCAGAGCCAGGCTTTACTGCGCCATGATGGGCGACGCCCTCACAGATAATTTTCCAGGTTCCTCCCGATACATCCGCAGAATCTACGATACCTTCAAGCACCACTTCTTCTGTGCTCAGATCTTCACGAAGGCGACATTTGTTGATGATGCTTACTGCACTTAACGCTCGGACTGTTGCTGCCGTCGAAGCAGGCATTCCAGGCGTAGACCAGCGATTAGTAAGTGCGCAGTCATTTTCCTTAACAAATGTCAGGAGGTTTATAAGAGAGGATGCTGTATGCCCTTTTACCTCAAGCAGAAATTTCAGAGCCTCGTCCGGATCACTCGCCAAACTAAGAAATTCGTTCAGCTTAGAGAATGCTGTTACAAGGGCCTTGTTTTCCCCAAGCATATCGCACTCTTGAGCGCCGCGAACCTGCACAGTAAAGGAGCCATGACAAAACCCGAAAACATCAGATTCATAGGGGTCATCATTTTTTGGAATTGGCTTTCCATTTGCTTTAGCTGCAAACCTTGCCAAGTACTTTATCGCCGCCTGATAGACCGCCAGAAATTCAGACAATTTTCGGGTTCTAATCCTGGCTTCATGGACCGACTCAGGCACCGAAAGAGACGCATAGGCTACTGTGGAGTTAAGTTCTTGCGCTTTGTTTAGAACCTCATCGCCACATTGAAAGACTAGGCCCGCCTCAGGGAGAAGCTCCTCTGGAACAACTGAGAATTCTGCCTGTGTGATATCAAATGGACTTATGAGATCGATCGGCTTAGCCTCGTAAAAATCAGTGACCTCAGGTGAGGCGTACACGCTTCGCAGGTCGATCTTTTCGTTACAAAGCTCCCTGAAGCGTTGATCTGAAATCGGCACGCACAAGAAGGTAGGCTCATAGTCGACGACGGCTGAAACCATGCAGACAAAGCGACATCCGATCGCATCTACCCCTACGAAGACCTGAGGGTAATCATACTCCAGCAAAACATGCAGTAGCTTGATAGATCTCATGAGACGACCTCAATGGATTTGCTCATATCAAAGCTATTGGAGCGCCACCATGAGTAGTGACTGTCATCAGGTTTGCCAGTTTTCATGGTGGCACCGTCTTGAGGATTAAGCGTTACCCTGACGATTGTTTTCGCCTTGTGCGCAGGCAGCATTAATACCTTATCAAGATCACTCTGATCCTTGTAAACCGAAATCGAACGCGCACGACATTCGGGCACATAAAAGGTTTTGTGCGGAAAAAGATGACGGTGCGACAAGAAGTCTTTGTCAACTGCGCTCTTGCTTTCGCACAACCGGTAGCACACGAATCCATTCGGTGTCATTGCCTCTCCAGGTGGGCACTGATCGGGTAACGTCTCGTACCATCCACTATGAACTTCCATGTCGCCTCCATACCGTAGAGGCGCGAATGTACCACTGTGCCACCATCCTCAGAACTGTCTGTTCATCCAGCTATTTTCGCCCAACGATACAGGCGCAACAGCTTCAACGGTAGATATTGACCGCCAAAAACAGAAAAAGCACCCGAAGGTGCCCTTTCTGTGCCGTTTACGGCCCGTGCCATACCGCGCCAGACCTGACCTCGCCTCGACTCGCCGTAGCTTGCCTTAGCCGACCTTGCCGCAGAATTCTACTTTACGCCAAACCATCAGCCGATCAATCCCCCGGCAACAACTGTCGGCATCGAAGCGTTCAATCGCTCGGCCAAGTCGTGCAAAGGTCTGGCAACGGACTCCTTCCATAGGATCTGCTGCACCGGTTTGCCGTCGCTGTGGCTCTTGCCTGTATCGGTGATTACTGCGAACGCCCTGCCCTCCGGCGTAACTTCCCAGCGTTTCTTACCGGGCTTGTAAATCACCTGGTGCTGTAGGCCGCACTGGGCGAGCAGCTTGTTCATGCTTGGTGCGCTCATACCGAACTTGGAGCCCAATTCGGTTGGCGTGTAGTTCAGCTCCTGAGCCTCGTTGACCAGACGCTTTACGCCGGCCATCTCCATCAGATCTAGGCCAATGGCCGACTTGACCATGCTATTGGCGCAGAGAATCGCCTGATTGCCTTCCAGGCCGAGGCTTTCGGCTATGCGTCTGGCTGCGTCGAAGTTGTCAGCGGCCACGGGGAGGCGCTTTTCCTGCGGGATCTGATGGTCATTCGCTGCTGCGGTGTCGAACGTACGGATCACATGCAAGCTGAACGATGGGGATATCCACATGGCATAGGCATATACCAGCTCCTTACAGGCGTAGGTGCCCGGCGCGCGACCGCCGCGCACTGCCTTCAAAGCCGTAATTCCGGCTTTGCCGATTTCATCTACAAGGTCTTGGGCTTGCTGATTTTCGACCCAGCGCGAGGGGCGGTGACGATCTTCGCCTCCCGCCGCCCGATGGAAGTCATTCAGGCTGAACCGGCCGTCCTGGTCTTGGTGAATTTCAATGCCGGCAATCATCAATGCGCTCATGCTGCCACCCTCCGCTTCACCTTCTCCAGCGCCGCCAAGGCGAAATCGAAAAGCGCAGGCGGCGACACATGAATCCCGTTCGCACCCACGACAGCAGCCAGGAACTGAGTCGGAGACATCACACACGCATCAAACGGAACGGGCCGAACCTGCCTCTTGCCCGCGCCGTCGACGAATACCAGATAGCGCTGAACTTCCGAAAGGTCGCTAGGAATGTCGACGGATTGGCTTCCGCCTTTTGGCATGTATTCGCCTTCCAGCACGCTATATGCCGCGATGAAGTTGCAGGCTGCTTCAAACTGTCCAGCCGGAATAAGTTCAGTGCGAGGCACGTTGAACCGGGTGTGCAAACGACTGTGCATGGTCAGCGCGAAGCTTTGCCGCTTATCTGCAGGAACTGTCTTTCCTTTGTCCCTGATGAGTCCCTTGATGACACTCAACTCACTCATGCCGATCAGTTCGTCCAGCAGGGTCTTCATGTTGTTATCGACATCTTCATAGCGGCCATGCTTGCGAATCGCGGGAAGAACCTCGGCTGTGACCCATTTACGGAAGGCGTGCGCATCGCTGCCTTTCTTGATCGCGTCATCGCAGCGCAGGATCAAGGTGTACAGACCTGACTCGCTAACGATGTTCGCCAAACCCTGACGCCCTAACTTAAAGTTAGACCGTTCGTCGCCGTCCAATGAATGCAGGGCTTTGGTGGTGTTGCTCTGCTTGAGTATCTTGCAGACGTCCGATGCAACGAACCATGGCTCACCGTCGATAGTGATAGCTCGGACGCTGTGTCCGCGAAAGTCAAACGGGATGACATTCGATACTGCTGTGCTAATATTGCTCATGACGATTTCTTCCTCGAAGTTGATCTCGTTTCCCGAAGCCCTGACGACTCTCACCTCGTCGGGGCTTCTTTGTTTCAGGCTACCGCTCGCTCCTGACGTTTTTTCGCTGCCGTCAGCCAGAAAACTATTTCGGCCGTCTGGGAACGACAGTTTTCCTTCGCGCTTTGCTCCACCCATTCCTTTAACTCCTCCGGTAGCCTTAGGTTGAACTGTGGGTCTTTCCTGCTCATCTTCACTCTCCCTCCGCGTATAGCATTTTGCTTGGTTTTTATTAAAGCATTTTGCTTTATTGCCGTCTATAGCAAAGTGCTACAGAATTCGCTGCATGAGCAAAGAAGAACTGCAGGTCAATTTCAGAATGCCGGCCTCCCTTAAGGGGGAGCTCGAGGCGCTGGCTAAAAGAAGTCGCAGGTCGCTAACCGCGGAGATAGTTGCGCGGCTGGAACGAAGCGTCGGAGAAACGGATGAAATGGGCATCAGTGATAGAGATCGTCTTGATCCGAACCACTTTCTTTACACTCCAGAACCACCGGAGCAGCAAATTACCACGAGAATCCACAGGGATCGGCTGATCACCGGCCTTGACGGCCCTCTGACAGCACAAGAAGAAAAGATCATGTCGGCCATGCTGAAAGCCCTGCGCGGCATCGGCAAATTCGAAGAAGATGCTGAGAACCCAAACACGGGACCCAAGCCCCGCAAGCGCTACCCGAAGGAATAGCGTCTCCCTCTTCAGAAACATCGCACAAACCAAAGAAAGGA
The DNA here is from genome assembly GCF_019719005.1 of Pseudomonas cichorii. GTDB lineage: Bacteria > Pseudomonadota > Gammaproteobacteria > Pseudomonadales > Pseudomonadaceae > Aquipseudomonas > Aquipseudomonas cichorii_E. Next base: position 138,796 of record NZ_JAIGPJ010000002.1, on the reverse strand, counting down.
TGCAGTAATGGCGACAAAAGCGAGATTTTTCGAGGTAGTCATCAAGGATGTACATAACACGCGCCACGAAGCCTTTGCTGCGCAAAGCGAGGCCGACCTTCGTAACAAGCTGGACATCCATCCGCTAGAGCTGCTGGTTTCTTTGAGCCACCTAGGATTTTATCCTGTCGAGGCCGATCCCGATGAGGAAAATAACTCTGTAGTTTTTAGTGCTCAACTACCTAGCGGGGCTTGGTTTTGCTATGTCGGGGGTCTTTCGCATCCATATCTGATGCAGCAGTTCTCAGCCACTGTAGGCAATATCAATGAATATTTTCGCCAGAGGGACGAGGCACGGTACCAGCAGTAATCGGTCTCAGATGGAATTGTAAAGCCCGCATCAGCGGGCTTTTGTTTGTCAGGGTCAGGGAGTTCACTTTGCGAGGCCCCTTTGCACGTCCCACATCAAGCCGCATCCAACCCCAAGGTCATCTGCAACTGATCACACCAGTAGGCGACCTGATATTCCAAGCGGGGTTTCTTCTGCTTCCACTTGGCCAGTTCGCGGCCGCTGAGGCTGGCGATATCCTTGCCGTCGTCAAGCGCCTTGCAGGCCAGGTCGAACTGGAGTTTCTCGTCCAACTCGCCGCGCAGCAGTGCGTCGATATGCAGGTCTGCCCAAACAGAGAATTTCACGTTCAGCCAACGGGCAAACGCGACCGCCAGTTTTGGATGCAGCCAGGTACCGCCAGCCCGGCCACGCTGACTGCGAATTAAATCCCCGGAATTCCGGGTATTTAGGGCCTCGCTCAAGGCCTCGAGATACTGCTGGGTTTCCGAGTTGGCCAGCCAGTGATCAACGCGCTTGCCGAAGCTCTTGGCGGCATCGGTTGCATTGATCCAGCCTTCGCTATTGAAGCGCACGGCCTGTCCCTGATAGTGAAAAGGGATGACATTGCTTGCGTTCATGGGTGCCACCTCGTTCATCAGACGAAAAGGTACGCAGCCGGGGCGGACGGATGAACGAACATCCACCGTTCGACTGTACGGGTCTAGGCTGCGTATTGGGTTTGCCTTGCGGCAGAAACAAAAAGCCCCGGATCGCGAGTGCGTCCAGGGCTATGTGGGGTAGATGGAAAAAGCCAGTGCGAGGCTGGCCTAAAGGCTAATCAGGCTTTTCGCAATAGCAGCGGCTGCGGCCTTAATCGTGCTGAACGACAAGTCCAAGCCTTTCACCTGGATGACGTTCATCGTCTTGCTCCAGAGGGTTTTAGACCTGATCTGGTCAAGGAATTCATGACCTTCCCATGTCATCTCGAAGGCCTTGCATTGCCTTGGCGAGTTGAGTGAATTGAAACAGGTAGCTCTGACAAGCCCTGCCTGATCAAGAATGTGAATGTGGTACGAAACTTCAACACTATCGCGTCCAGGGAGTGTCGAGCCACTCACCGAATCCCCGTGGGTCTGAATAGACTCAACGGCAATCAGAATTTCCCTGATCAAATCCCAATCTCGCTTCATGACAAATCCCTCAGATTTCTTACTGCTTCAAATCGTAGCCGGGGCCTGTCCACCCATCCAGCGTGGATGGAATGCCAGTAACTGGATTGGATCCAATCGTAGTAGCGTTGTGCCCCCATGCGGCAGTCGCATGGCGATCCATTTTGACGAGTACACATCATGACAGCTGATGCTGAATATCTTCGCGAAAAGTCCAAGCAAGGAAAGAAAAACATTCAATTCCGGGAGCTGATGGATTCCATCAAGTACCAAATCAATGAGGAAACCCGTGCGGGCTCATACAGCACTACCTACAAGCTCACAGACGATGAGGTCGAGTTTGCGGACGCAGTAGTTGACCACTTTGAGCAAAGCGACGCCCCATGCGAAGTAACCTTCGACGCCAAAAAATCCAAGCTGCTTATCAGTTGGGAGCAGCCTGAAGAGTAATTCTCTCGCAATCGCCCCGGTCCGTTGCCGGAAAGCCCATGGACTGGGGCAAATGACCTTGGAGGGTCAAATGGAAGCACGCGACATGAATGAGTTGAAGAAAGTGGTTAACTCCCACGCATCCGATATTCAAGCACTCACAGCACTGGTGTACGGTCTTCTCGCACAGCTTCACGAAACCCAGGGCGAGGTAGGAATTGCCGCAGCGGAGATTCGGACGCAGACAATTGCCAAAAGCCTCGGCTCGCCATTTTCCGTCCGCCCGAACAACTCATTGATCACCAAGCTCATTGCAGCAGCTAAGCAGCCGATGTGATCACTACAAGCCGGTCGGCATCAGGCCGGCTTCCCACTACCCCAGCCTTCACTAAGACCAAGCCCGACCGCAGCAAGCTCCCTGTCCAGATTGTGCGATTCAAAGGAGATCGAACCTGCACCTGATACCAGACGTGCAGTCAGTCCCGGCATGCCTGTGTAGCTACGACGGTAGCCGCTCGTGCCCTGGCACTTGCCGCTGACTATGATGCGATCAACCTCCTGGCCGCTATTTATGATGGCGATCACCGCCTCGCCGCCGCACACATCACTTCCGTTCATCGTGAACAGGTCCCAGATCGTCAGCATGTAACGTTGCTGCATGTACTTCTCCTGCGGCCTAGCCGCTTCATTTCGCGTCTCGATGACGCAACACAAGGCGCGTCCGGTCGAGCCATGGGCCACCGAACACAACGATCTCCGATGGCCTGCCATAAAGGTGGTGCAGCAGGAACGGCCCCGGGCCGAAAGCTCCTGACTCCTCTCCAGGCAACTCCGGATCGGTGCCCAAGTAGATTCCCGCATGGTTCGGGTGCGCAGTGCGCCCAACAGACATTACGATCATATCGCCCTGCTGCGGCCTGTCGACTCGGACAAATCCGGCAGCCTCGTAATGCTGCTCGTACAGGCTGGTGTTCTCCGTACTCTCCCACCATCCATCAGCGCGCTGGAACGCTTCAAACTCAAGCCCCCACTCGCGCTGATACCAATCAGCACAGACTTGCCAGCAGTCCCATGCTCCATGAACGAATGGACGCTTGAGCAGTGGTGTACTGCCTGTTGGCACGATTGTTCGCAAGTCGCCTTCCGGCCACGAAACGATATGCCAGGGCAGCTCGGTGGCTTCACACATCGCCAGGTCACGTGCCGAGGGCCTGCTCGTAGCGTCCGGGTGCGAATGAACAATACCGATGATCTCGCCGACATCTTCGGCATCAGCATACTGCTCGGGTGAAATCCGAAATTCTTCCCCAGGATCGGAAGCCGTGTTCTCGCAGGCGAGATACTGCTGCTTGCGCCCAACAGCCAGTATCAGCCCGCAGCACTCCCGCGGATACTCGGCCGCAGCATGCGCCTGAATGGCGGCGATGATGTGCTTGTGCATGGTCAGCTCCGGGCAATCAAGGAAACAGCAGGGAAACCACCGAAGGCCAATTCTTCGTTCTCGCCGAAGCGCAACTTGCAAGACGAAAGGCAGCCTTTGCACTGATCCAGCGCCGGATCATCGGTGGAGTTGTCCTCGTCGTCGAACATGGCCGCGCCGGTGTAGCCGCAATCCGGGCCCCGGTATCCATTGGTCATAGCCCAGTGGCAGAAAGTCGTCATCTGCCGACCGGGAAGTCCGTGGTTATCGATCTCGCCCGGCGATGACAACTCCCACACCACCGCTTCCCCGTCTTCGCTGGTTTTCTGGTCGATGTACCAGATCTCCAGCGCCTCCTGGGTCGGGTCGGCAGTTGGGTTGCCTTCGGGGAAATTCTCCGCGTCCAGATACTGAGCCAGGGTCTCGCGAACTGTCAGCTTGAACTTGAGCATATCCTCGAAAGCCAGGCACAGCGCCGTGACACGCCCGTTGATGTTGCCAGCGGCGAAGGTGGGCCGAGAGGCCGTGCCGTCGCTGCTCGAGGAAATGCCTTCAATCTGCACCGGCCAGGCCGCGTATTCCTCGCCCTGCCACCAAATCGACTTCGCCGGCAGTTGATCTTCCGAGTGCTCGTAGAGCAGCAACTCTTCGGGAGTGTGCGGAATGGCATGCCCATGGAAACGCAGGTAATCTGCCCCGTATTCGGTCCCGTCGATTTCAAAAAGGCGAATCTCGCCGCCGGGCTCCAGCTTCTGGATGTCCGCGATCAGTGCCATAGGTTTTTTCTCAGGGGTGAAAGGTTTGTTCAAAGGTTGCAGTGATGGCGTAGACCTGCCCGCCACGGTGCACAGGCTTGTAGCCGTTGCACTTGTAAAGACCCAATTCGCCGAGGGGCGGCTCCCAGAGGAAGCCCTTTGCCCCTTTGTGCCGGTCGAGGAAGTCCATGATGCCCTTGATGCGCCCCTTCAAACCCGTGAAGGTCACCGGCCAGGATTGCGAACGGTTGTTTAGGCCATCCTCGACCGATTGCTCGTAGCCGTCGCCGAACTGCTTGGATCGGACTCGCTGGGCAACATCACCCTCAGCGCCCTTCTCCATAGCCCAGGTGAATCGTTCGATAGCCATCATCGCCCCTTGATTGCGTTGTTGATGACGCCGCCCTGGCGCATATCCTTGGTTCGCAGCTCCTGATATTTCTGCTCAACAAAGGTCGCCAGCTCTTTGCCAAATAGTTCGTAGCCGGGAGCATCTGCGGTCGACGATGCGTTTCCTTCTCCATCGATATGCACCTCGACATTGATCTGCGTTGAACCTGCCCCTCCGCCCCCGATTGACATGACGCCAAGCTTGCCGCTCGACGTTCGAGTAAGAGGCATGACCGCCTCATCACCATCCTCGCCCATGATCCCGGTTTTACCGTTTGCCATACCGAACGCTGTAGGCGTACTGACGATGGAGTTGGTGAAGGCTCCGCCGTTGGCAAACATCTGCACGCCATTCGACCAAGCGCCGCCATCCGCCTGAAAATAAGCACTGGAATAACCTGCCGAGGACGCTCCAAGATCCGAGGAAACAGCCCCGGCAGATCCGGCGGCCAAACCATTTCCGCTTCCGGCCCCGAAATAGGAGCTTGCTGCTGATGTGGCCAGCCCGAATAACCCGCTCAAGGCAGACGAAGAAGCTTGCCTGGCAGCAATGCGCGCCATGTCCGCCAAGATCGACTTTGTGAAATCCGAAAACGAAAACTTGCCTGTCATGGCAAAGTTCACAATTCCGTCTTCCATGCTGGAAAAGGCGCTGGTGAACAGGCTCTTTGTCTGCCCTGCAACATCGCGGGCCGACTCCAGGTAGTTCTGGAAGGCAGATGATGCGCCGGCACTCCAATCGCCTTGGGCGGCGGTCATATCGTTGTAGTTGGCAACTGCTGTCTCCTGCAGGTCCCTCTGCGTCCTATCCAGCGCGCCCAGCTTCTGGTTGTACTCGTCAAGGCTCATACCTCGCGCGCCATCACCATACTGATTGGCCAGGTCCAGCTTTTGCTGGTTGATCCTGTCATTGATGGAGTTCTGTTGGCTGTAGAGACCTTGCTGGCGATCCCCCATGCCCAACGTTGCTGCCGAGCGTTGCCCCTGCCCTCTCAAGGTCGCGACCTGCTGCTGGAGAGCGTCGGTGTAGGTCTTGACTGCCTGCTCCTGCTTCTTCAGCCGACCCTGCTCGTTTGAGGCAAGCACATTCAGTTGTGTGTCAGCGTCCTGCTGAGCCTTGACCATGCTGGCCCTGGCATCGGCAATTTTCTGATCAAGCTGAATACGCTGCTCCGCGCTTGTCGTGCCTTTTGCTCTTGCCGCTTCCAGCGCTGCGATTTCAGCCTCATAAGCGGCAGTGACATCACCTTTTTCTTGCTCAACGATAGCCATACGCTGGCTGGAGTAGGATTCAGCGGATACCAGGCCGGCCTTCTGGGCTGCGTCCAGTTCCTTCTGGATGTTGTCGTAGTAGCCGGTGATCGATTTGAGCTGGTTTTGAGCGTCATTGAAGGCGGTCAGATCGACAGCGCCTGCGGATGGGGCTTTAGGGTCCTTGAACTGTTCAGCGATGTTTGCTTTAACCCGCGCGACGTTCTCTGGCTTTAACCGGGCGTCGTTCGCGTCAGTCTTGCGAATGGTTTCAAGCGACTTCGCATAGTCCTTCAGTGCATCGGCACGCTTTTCGGCGTTCGTCCTGGCGGCCTTCTCCAGCACATCGACCTTGGTCATTGCCAAGACTGTCGCCTGTTGCCTCTGAGCATCCAGTGCCCGAGCAGCAGCGATCGCTGATTGGGTGTCGCGCTGCCGAGTCAAATATTCCAGTTCAAGCCTGGAGTTCTTCAGCTTTTCCTCTGCATCGGTATCGGCAGAGTTGCCTTTGACAGCTGATTCAGCATAAGCCACACGACGCTGAGCGTCAGTAATCTGATCTGCTAAGGTCTGCTCACGGCCAACTTCCTTGATCGAATCGATAGCATCCTTGGCCCCATCGCTGACGGCTTTCCACCCCTTTTCCCAGAGTCCCAAGTTCTTGACGATCTCTGCGGAACGATCATTGATCGTGCTTGCATATGTGTCTGTCAGAATCTTTGCGGCACCGATCGTGTCACCTTGCTCCTTAAGCGCAACAATTTGCGAGTAGACGGATGCAGTGAGGAATCCATACTGAGCATTCAACTCCTTGGCTGCCGCGACAGGGTCCTTGCCTATTTTGGCGAACTCGGCGACCGTTTTCTCGACTGACTTGCCGGTGGCGTCCTCCATATTCGCCGCAGCTTCGGCCACAGTCTTGAAACTGTCGCCCGCAATGGTGCCGCTATTGGCAATGAGCACCAAAGACGCAGCGGCCTCACCAATGGTGCCGTTGGCAGCGGAAACCTGCTGGGCCATTGTGGCGAGTTGGTCAGCAGTTGTTCCAGCTCGATTCCCCGTCAAAATCAGGGTGTCGCCGAACTTGTCACCTTCCTTGCTGCCTTGTGCGTAGCCATAGATAACCGCGCCAATAGCCGCTGCAGCCGACAAGGCTGCGGTGACAACGACGCCAAACCCAATAGTCAGTGGTGGCGTGGCTGCGTTCAGAGCGCCAGCCGCCTCTCTGGCGTTCTTTGCAGCATCAGCAGCCGTGTTCGCGCCCTCAGCCATCGCACCAAGACTTTCACCTGCAGCATCAGCCCCCTCAGCCGCCGCTTTTGCGCCAGACCCAACGGTTTCAAGGGCGTCACCCACGACACCAATGCCACCACCCAGGCCGAGCACTGACTTTATCTTGCCGCCCAATACGTCAAGCGTTGGGCCAATGCCGCCGAACGAGTCGGCGATCTGACCGCCTTGCTGTATCAGGACAAGAAGAGGATTCTGCCCACCAGCAAGGCTGGTAAAGATATCGGTGAACTGGGCGGGAAGCTGCCGCAGCGCGGCCTGAGTTTGAGCAGAAGAAACGCCGGTTTTTTGCAGGCTATCGTCGAAGTCCCCAAGCTTTTGCCTGGAAGCATCGATGCGGCCCGAGTATTCACTGAACGTGTCGGCATCGATCAGCCCTGCACTCTTGTACTTTTGCAGTTGAGCCTGCTGCTCATCCAGCTTGCCCAGCGCTGCGATGGCGGGATTGATCTTGCCCAGTAGAGTTTGCAGCCCCTCAGCCTGAACCCGAGTTGCAGCGGCAGCCTTTCGGGCCTCTTCGGCAAGGCGATCCTCTGTTGCAAGGAGCGCCTGAGCGCGAGAGTTGATTGCGGCAAGCTCTGCGTTCCAGTCACGAGCCGAAGAGGCTCCACCATCCATGGCGGACGAAGTGCTGTTAACGCTGGAAGAAAGGTTCTGATAGTACTGGCTCGACTCAAGAGATGCCTTGGCCATCGCGGTTAGGCGTGCCATGGCCTCTTCAGTCGACTCTGCAACCCTATCCTCGGCGGCAGCAAGACCACCAGCAGCCGCAGATGCTTTGTCAAAGCTTGAGGCTACTCCCGCGGCAGCCTTTTCAGCCTTGCCACCAGCCTGCGCCAGGCGGTCGAGATTGTCGGTCGCCTGAACGGCGTCGCCCGAGTCGATCCGAATCCCGAGTTCGGCAATGCTGGTCATGGTTCACTCCAAGGATTCGGCCATCACAGCCAGAGCCTCAACCTCCATCACTCGAAGGTCGGGAAAAATGTCGGTGAGATCGCGGCGGTTTATGCCGAGCATTGAGGCGGTAACGGGGATGACGTTGTAGTCCAAACCAGAAGGGCCGCCCTGCCCGAGACGCCACTGAGTCGAAAGCGCCTCGAACAACCGAAAGGCAGGCCATGCATCCGGCCATACCTCGACCTCTTCATCAGAAATGTCTGCCGAGGTAAGCCCTAAAGCAGAAAGCTGCTCGGCTGACGGCCCGAGCTCATATATGGCCCGGGCCGCCTCCCTCAGTTTCCCAGGCGGGCCGGGGCGTAAGCAGACTGGTATGCATTGATCACAGCCTCAGGCGCCCCAATGCAGGTGCTCACAAGGTTGGCAATCGATTCGTCGCTGAACTTGTCGTCGAATCCCCAGCCACTGACCACATCCTTGATCTGCTCCACTTGCAGTGAAATCTCACCAGCGGTGGCATCAACCCAGGAAAGGCTTTCGTCTTTGACCTTCGCTGCGTATTCAGTTCGTGCCGCATTCCAACGGTCAAACATCGCGGCCAACGTTGCACGGTCGAAATATTTGAACTCGAAATCAACCTCGACCGGCTCGCCACCCACACGAGGTATCTTGACTGGGGCCGTGAATGTCGGGTTTTGCGCAATTTTGATCTTCGCCATGAGAACTCCTTACGCGCCGGCCAGGTAACGAAGCGAACGGGCCGAAAGGCCGACGCTGATGGTTCGGGTCATCACGTTGTTCCGCTCCATGGTCGGGTCAGTGGTGATGCTGACGTAGCCTGGGTAGAGGATCTGATCACCATTGCGGAGTTTCATGCGGATCACAGTGAGTTCTTTGGAAGCGTCGTAACCCTCTACCGACTCGATGTACGCCGCCGTCGGCTGGTCTTCGACAATAATCGTCAGACTGGTCGGATTTCGGTTGGTCGGGAACTGCTTGTCATCGTCATCTTCCAGGTAACCGACTGTCGCATACTGCTGCTCGCCGCCGGCTGAATTGAAGGAAGTAACTTTGGATATCTGCACCCAGTCGGAGACAGGCAGAACCGAGCCTACACCCGCGCCTGCGGTGAAGAATTCGGCATCACTGGTATCCAGGCCAGCAAGGGCGAATACATCTTCACCGACACCAGAGGCTTTGACGGCTCGGTCATTGATCCGAGCCCAGCCAGAGTTAACCAGCAGGACGTCACCGTTCTGGATGGCGTGATCCGCGGCGGTAGCTACCGGCGGTTTTGCGTTGGTCAGCGCAGTGAAAGCGACGGCAGAACCGATGACACGTGCAATTTCCAGCACGGCGCCGTTCGGCAGCGGGAAGCGTGCGGCCATGTTTTATTCCTCTTGATAGCCCGCCAGGCGGCGGTTGGTTATGCCCCAACGGGCGATTGGTCTGCGACACCCCGGTAGGTGAAGCTGGCTGGAACCGTATAGGTCGCCGACTCGGTAATGGTGGGTCCCTGCTCTACCGGCTCAGTGATAAGCCCCTCAAAGCCATTGCGACTGAGTGACGAATCGACCCGGAACAGATCGGAGAGCTCATCGACCAGCGCCTCGGCAGTAGCCAATGGCTGGCCTGCCGGGCAAACAATGCTGACCTGATAAATCCCTGAGTACTCGTAGGCCTCGCCACCCAAGTAGCGGCAAGTGGTTCCAGCCGGAAGCTGAAATGCGCGAAGATAGGTTTCATCGGGGCGAGCCTCGAAGCTTTGCTCAAAGTTCGCCACCCGGATCGGGCGCGCGGCAGCCCAGCCCATCAATTTGATCTCGATAGCCTGCCTGGCTCGTGCTTGGCTCATACGCGGTTGTTCCTGATGGCTTCTTCGACGATGCGCTGGAAGTCAGCGACGGTGACGCGCACCATGCCGGAAGGGGCTTGGGTGCTGTGGCCAAATTCCAAAGGAACGGCGTAAGGCAGGTTGTTGACGATATAGGCAACCTCTCCTGCGCTCAGGTCACCAGCTCCGGCGATGATGCGATCCAACGTCTCCCCGGCATTCTCGACATCCTCGATCTCACCAGCAGCAGGTGTCCCCGTGGAGAATTGCCAGTTACTGCGGAATCGGCCACCGACATATCCCTGGCCAACCGTCCGGACGCCAAACCCGAAGTTCTCGCGCTGCTCTCGCTTGGTGAGTGGCTTGCGAAGCCGAAGGCCTTTCTTCAGATTGTCACTCTTTGTGTAGTTCGCCTGATTTGACGTGATGCTGGCGTTGATGGCTTCTGCTCGGGAGTTGTACGCTGCGATCTGCTCAGATGCACCGCCTTGCGCCTCGACATTCACCTTCCAGATATCCGGATTACCTACCGGGGACATGGTGATCAGCTTTCTGCCGACTGCGATCACGACCTCGCGAAAGGTCAGGTCCATTGATTCCTTGGCCGCTTCCGCAAACTCCTGAAGCTGAGCCGAAAAGCTACCGTCCAGACCGCCATAGCGCTCTGTCATGTGCGAGCCACGCGCCATGATTACTTCCTCAGTTGGATGGTCCAGGTAGCCTTGGCCGGGTCTTGGCCAACATTCATGACGCGATGGTCGTTAATGCGGTCGCCTATGGCGGGAGCGGCTGGCGTCTGCGTTACCTCGTCGCCCTCCTTCATGAACAGCTCGTTCTGGAGGATCTTGAGGCGAATGTCAGTGGACAGAATGCGTGTGCCGTCGATTTCACGGGCCTTGTACTGCCCAAAGACACCGCGACCAACGTAACGTGTGTTTATTGATGTGCTTCCACCCAACTCCGGGTCATACACTCCCTGTACGGATCGACTTCCTTCAACAGCAGATACGGCGTCGGCCAAGTCCGTGTTGAAGGCCTGAGCCAGTTCGGCCTGCAGCTCATCTCGAAGCCCCATATCACCCTCTCACGATCTTGACCTGACCATTGCCGAGGTACTTGGCAAGTAGGGCCAGAGCGAAAGACTCGCCAGCACTTATAGAGCGAGACGACTCCGAGTAGGTCTTGCTGCTCGATACACCGTCGGCATTCACCGATCGGCTTAGCACCCCTGTCTCCTTGGCCGCATACAGACTGCCTGCTGCTGCCTCCCGTGCAACCTCAGCACCTGCCTGGATTACATCGCCCGGTACCGGATCAAAATCAGGTAGGTTCAAGTTAGTGAGCCAGGTGTTGGCCATCAGCACCGAGCGAGACTTTTGGTCTTCAGACGCCCAACTGGCACCGAGTAGCCCATCCACCTGCTCGACACTGATGTAGATGGTCATTAAGCAGCCTCGCCCAGCAGTTTTTGCAGGTCTTCCAGGTTGGCGGCAGGCTCGAACTGAACACCTTTCTCGGTCAGTTTGCCCTTGAGCTCCGCGATAGCATTGAAGTCATCGAGCAACTTCTGCAGCTCTGGCTTTTTGGCCTTTTCATCGAAGGTGACACCATTGGCTGTCAACGTAGTGCGCAGTTCCTCGATGCTCAGAGCACCCCCTTTACCCCGAGCCTTGGTATCAGTGCCAACCTTGACAGGCTCAGGATGCTCATAATCATCCGGGGCAAAGCTGGCATCGAGGATCTTGTAGCCCTTCTGCCGCAGTTCAGCCTTTCGCTCAGCAGTGACTGGATGCGTTTCATAAATGACTTTTTCGGACATGACACTCTCCATGAAATGCGGCCTCGAAAGACCGCATCAACTGATTGATTAAGCTTGACCAACAGCCAAAACACCGGCCGTGTGCTTGATGCTCGCCGCGACCTTGTCCCAGTTCGCACCGGTAGCGAGAGCAGCGTCATCAGGAGAGGCGCCACCGTTGGCAACGTCCCAGGCATAACCACGGAGGCCGACACCGAAGCTGTAGTCGATCTGTAGGGTGGTCTCGATGCGCTCCTTGCCGTTGCTGGTATCGATGTTCGAGATCAAGTCGCGCGCATCGTGAACAGTGGCAGCCCCTTGAGCCAGAGACAGGACGCGGCGCTTGGCCGGCGCGGCAGGATCAGCGATAGCGGCGCTATACAGCGCTGGCGCATCGGTCACGACTACCAAACGACCCAGGATGTCGACAACACGCACACTGTCAGACTTGAACAGTTGCTCGGCGTTGGTGAGGTTCTGACCCACAAAGGCGTGGAACTGAGCGCCATCCATAACCTGTGCGATCAGTTGGCTGGAGTGATCGCCGAACAGTGCATGGCTATCGTTCACAGCGATGTAATCCACCTTCTTGGTGGCCGACACATCAGCCACAGCCGCAGCACCTTGGTTGCTGATCGCGGCGACCAGTGCGGCGATGGCGGTGTTCAGTTGATCCTGCAGCAGGGATTCAGCGAAGTAGCGGGACGCCACTTCCACGCCCTCTGCGCTCGGCTTACGCAACCAGGTCATCTGAGAGGGCTCATAGCGCACCGGGCCGAAGCCGCCAGCGACCTTGACGGTGTTGTGCTTGAGCTGGGTGAGATCTACCGGGTTCACAGCGCCGTTGTTGCTGTAACGGTTCACGCGGCGACGCGCGCCAGCCAGGCCAGCGTAGAAACTGGTTTGGAGAAAGTCGCCGTCAAAACCGTCAGTGGTGAGCAGGATCGCGCCGCCCGACGCAGCATTGAAGCGCTCAACCATTTGAGCCAGCGTCTCGATAGTCGCCGGCATGAAATAGGTGTTGAACACCTCCATATCGGAAAGTGCCATGTGGTATTACCCCTTTTGGTGTTGCCCGGATGGGCTGAATGAAGGATTGTCAGAGCGTCCACTCTGGTGCGCCGTACCCCATCCGGGATGACAGCCAGGTACGATCAGGACTGAGCCAGATCGGGGAATTGCGATTTGATTGCTTGCAGGCGGTCTTCTTTGTTGCCGCCGAAATTGCCTTTTCCAACTGCAGGCTTGCCGCCTGAGCCGTTACCGTTTGGGGCACCGCCGCCGTTAGCACCGGAGCTTTTGAGGATCTGATCCTTGTATGGGTACTGATCCACCAGCGCCTCCAGCGCTTCGTCGAAATCAGCAACCTCACCGGGGCGAGCTCGGCTGAAAATCTTGTTGCCAGCCTGGTCGTAGGCAACCACCTTGCCTTCTTCGATCTTGAAGGCCTGCCCGAAGCGGGCCTGCACCAGATCGCCAGGGATCGCGAACTTTTCCGAGATCAGTTTCGAGCGGCTGAAGCTTCCACCGATGAGCTCACCGTGCAGTTGGCCTTGCAGTGTCTCCAGATCACCCTGCAGAGTCTTTTCGCGCTCGGCAGCGGCTTTGGCAGCGGCTGCAACTTGCTCTTCTGCAGCACGCTTGGCAGCGGACTTGATCTCCTCGACCTTGCCCGCAGTTACCAGGTCGCCTTCCTTGAGGTTTTTGACGGTTTCCAGCGCCTTGATAGCCGCCTCGGCATCCTCGATGCCCTCGAACAGTTTGGCGCGAGACTCAGCCGCTTCCTTGGCTTCTCGGTGCCCCTGAGCTTCGCGATTCAGGGCCGAGATTTTGGTGACGGCGGCAGCCGCGTCGAACGGAGCCTCTTTGCCGTCATCGTGGACGTAGACAGGCTGGCCGTTTTGCACGACTACATTGCCGCTCTCATCGATTTTGAGCTTCATGGATTAATCTCCGGGCATCCGCCCATTGGCAGGCCTTCCGGCCAAGTTGCGCCCCGTCCATCCGAACCGCAGGCATAAAAAACCCGCACTAGGCGGGGCTTTGAAGGTGCGCGCCACAAAATCGCATCTGTCTATTTCGTGGCGCGGTCTACTTGAGTCGCTCTCGTAGTTCATCGAGAGTCAAAAGCTTGCCCTTATCGTTATAGAAAGAACTGAGCTTCAGTCCGCCCTCACGCATCAACCGCCCTCGCTCAGGCCCAAGGATCTCGTCTTGGCGTGCGGCCGACTGCTTGCCAAGCCATTCCGCATAGGTCATTGACTCCGGCACTTGGCCGTCCATGCTCGCCCGCGTTGCTCCATCATTCAGCGCAAGGGCCTTGGCGCTCTTGAGCACTGGTAGCTTGGTGGAACGGCAACAGAAGTGAATGCGCCCCGGCCCGGCCAGCCATGGAATCTTGTGCCCAATAGGCTTGTAGGTGCCCAGCGTATAGGACAGGCGATCACGGATTCGGCAATCGGATGACGTGTGGTTGTCCAGCGTACTGAGCCACTCAACATGACTGATGATGTCGCTGTTGGCCTCGTATGCTGCGTCACTGGCCGTTTCGGCAGTGTGGGACACGGCAGACCGGACTACCGCCTCAAGGTCCCGCCTGGCCTTCTGGAGGGAGCCGTCGGCATAGCGTTCCACCCGGCTGCCCATGACGGTGCGAACGATCTCGGCCGTAGGGCGCCCCTCAACCACTCCAGCCCGCACAGCGTCACGAACCGCGGCGGCGCGACTGGTTTCGATACCCGCAACCCACTCCTTGAGCAGACGCCCCTGGAATGGCCGCGCCTGGGCAATGGCCTTCACTGCGCTGAAGGCAGGCGATACAAGCGGATATGCCTCCTGCACCACCGTCGGCAGCACAGCACGTAGCGCGCCCTGCTGGAACGCCAGTTCGTAACTGACCAGCCCATCGGTCAACTGATCCAGCGCAAGACTGATCTGGACGAAGGACTGCCGGTTGATTCGGAGTACCGTCGAGAGCGCCATATCGACTGCGGCAGCCGACAGGTCAGTGCCCAGGTTGTCGATGGCCTCGATCAGTGATGTGCGAAGGTCTGCATCTGCGCTGTTCAGGATTTTGATGATCGCCACGACCTGACTGTTGCTCAACCTGGACAGGTCGACCTCATGACCGATCAGTTCGTTCAGCAACTTCTCGTTTGCCGTCTTCATCAGAGCGTACCGAGAGCGGGGCCTTGGGCTTCAATCTTCGCCAGCTCATCAGCCCATTCGTATTCGTCGCTGATCACTCCGCGGCGCTGCATTTCGGCGAAATGCGTTTCCTTGGAGATCATCCCCGCGTTGGCCATACCGACCAGCGTCGGCAATGACACCTCTGGCATGTAATCAATATCGAAGTTGCCTCGCATCTCAACCGTGCCACCGCTGCCAAGCGAACGATAGTCGGCCATGAACTGGAGCAACTGAGCCAGGCAATCAGCGAATTGGTGAGCCATGCGGGCAAGAGGTGACAGCTCCTGAGCCGCCTCCTCCTCCGCCTGGGTGGCTGTCTTGGTCGCGGATTTTTCTGGCGTGAGCAACTTCGCACCAGCCATTCGCATTTCGTCGATCAGATCCTTCAGCGCGGTACGCCCTGCCTCAACAGCCTGGCCAGTGTGCTCCACATACTTGAGGTCGCCGTTGACAGGAAGATCCGTGAGAGAGCCCATGCCCACCTTGAACTCTGGCGGTATCACTTTGCCCTGGTTATCGAACTGGGCCTGCACCCCGAGACGCACCAGAATCGGCACCCGGATGACATGCAGGATGTTGTCTTGGTCGCTCTGGCTCTGCCAATGCTTTACGTTCAGATGGGCAAGTTCCAGCAGTGGCGGTTTCGCTGTCATGAAGCCAGTGCGGCTGGTGTAGAACGTAACCCATGGAATGTTGTTCAGGCTGTTTACGCCCTCATCGTAGATGCCGAACTTGCCGCTTTTGTCTTCCCGGCGATATATCCTCCATGCGCCAGGCTCCAGTACCCGGATCTGTTCGACGCGCCTTGCTCCGAACTCGCCGTCATCCTCCTCCACGACCTCGATGTAACGAATCATGGTCAGCACGCCACCCTTGGAACGCCAGCCCAAGACTTGCTCGGGCTTCACCAGCACGACGTAAGGGCGAACACCGGCAGCTTTTTCGTCGGCCTTGGTCTTCAGATCGTCAGCCTGCTGGTGATCTACGAATGCATGGCACAAACCATGGCTCATTCCTTCACTGAAGAATCCAACTGCCCAGGAGTTCAGGTCGTTACCGGCCAGATCGATATCCTTAGTCATTTCTACGATGACATCAGGTGCGTCGTCACCTACCTGCAATGGCTCAGCAAACACTCGGGACGTCATGTTAACGACGGTTTCCGAGTAAGCCGGAAGAAGAGTCGAAAGACGAAGACGCTCCTTGTAAGCGCAGTCATCTTCAGCCGGATACTGCGGAAGAAGGCACTTGCCAGCTGCACGCATGGCCATGGTTCCGCCCATGAGTGGCGAGATCACAGCCCAGTACTCACGCATCGCGTCGACTGCTGGCAGCGTGATGCTTGGGTTGTCGGACATGGTTACATTCTCAGGGGTTGGCTGGTGGACATCGCCACGTTGATCGGGAACCGCTTGGCAATGAAGTAGCCAGCAGCATCGTTCATATGGTCGTGACCCTTCTTCGGGTCTTTGTCCGGCTCGCCTTTGTCGGTGTAGGTCTGGCGTTCCAGGCACTGCGTGAGCTGTGGGCACTGGTCGATGTTGACCTTGAGCCTGCGCTCACCGTAGGTGTTCAGGAGCATGGCGTTGACCGAGTTGACCCGGTCTTTGACGCCAGGGTTTGTCGAATCCACCACCACGGTAAAGTTGGCCTTCTTGAGCAGGGAAAGGTCAGATTCGCTGGCATTCTTGCTGCTGGTGTTCTGGCCTGAAGCGTCCGGGTAAACCGCTATGCTGTGGCCGGGGAAGCGCGCCTGGATCTTCTCGATCATCTCCGGCGTGTCGCGCACACCATGGAACTCATCTAGAGCCAACGGCAGGCCGTCGCGAACGACATAGACAACTGCGGCCATCTTCATGACGTTGAAGTCCATGCCGATGTGCAGGGCCTCGCCTGGCTTTATCCGCTCGGTTGTGCGGCATTCGGTACGGCTGAACGTGTAGTAAACGACGCCTGAGTAGTTCTCGAACCCAGCTTCGTACTCTTGCCGGAAGGTCCGTGGGTCCATCTTGCGGCGTGCCGCTTCCAGCTCCTCGGCCGGGACGTTGCCGCCCTGCAGCGAGGTATACTGCCAGCTCTTGTGGTCCGGCTCCCCGCCTTCTTGCCCATCGCGGTACGTGTCGTAGCAGTGGTTGAAGCCCTTCGGCGTGCCGATCCGTAGCGCGTGACCACCCTTTCGTGTTTCGCCACTCGGCAGGGTGTACTGACACGTCGAGAGCATCGGACGCAGGACTTCCTCCCATGCAGCCCATGGACAGTCGGCCCATTCGTCAACTAGGACAAAGAACAGGCCAGAGCCGCGCAAGTTGTCGTAGTTGTCGAGCCCGACCACGCGCATGATGTGGCCGGACTTGAGGGTGATCGAGCACTCTGTCTCGTTTGGGCGGTGCGCACGCCAAGCCTCCGGGATCGCCTGTTTCAGCCGACGCCAAAAAACTCGCTTGGCCTGCTTGAATGTCGGAGCGCCATACCAGATCTCATCCTCCACGCTGACACCCCACTCTGCCGCCAACCTGGCAGCCCGGCGCATCTCAGCCTTGCCGAGGAAAGTCTTGCCAAACCGACGACCACACACCGCATCACGAAACCGTGCGCTGGGCTGGAAGCCCCACACGTAAATGTTCGCCTGCTTAGGTGTCAGCTTGACCGGAGCGTCATAGGTACGGGGTAGGCGGGACATTCTCGTCTGGCTCCAGCTTGTACTCAGCAACGGCATGCGGCTGGTCGGCCTGAGAGCCAAGGGGCTTTTCGGGTTCAAGTCGGCGGTTGACGTAGACATCACCCACCTCTTTGGCGGCCTGTTCCAACAACTGGGCAGTCAGTGCCATGTTCTTCATGTTCTCGGCTTTCTCAGCCATGCGACCAAGCGCCCGAAGCCGATAAGCCCGATTGGCAATCGGTATATCGAGCGTCTCTTCACGGAATCGCTTACGGGCTTCGTTGAACATGTCGACCCAGCGCTTGGCGAGCGTCTTGCTGCAGCGCTTTGTAGGGTCGTGCGACTCCACCTGCTGGCGGCTCACTTCGATGTTGAATTCACGCTTGACGGCCTCCGCCACCTGAGAAGGTGTATCGAAGCAGGCCAACGCCTGAACGATGAAGGCCTTAACCTCGCTGCTCAGGGCTGCCATAGGATTGGGTTCCGTCTATTGCTGTCTATCCTCAGGCCAATTTGAGCAGACAGGTTCCGCAGGCCCTCGATATGTTGATTCTTGCCACTTCGGGTGGCTTGCTTGCTGCGTCGATGAGCAGTTGAACGTCATGGCTTGCACCGTAGCGGCGGACCACTCCGACAAACTCCTCGACATCGTGTGAGCGCATTTCCAGCTTCGGCATGCCCGTATCCCTGTTGAAGGCCGGCGCACCGTACTTATCCGACTTGTGCGCCACGTGATAGAGCTCATGTTCAACCAGGGCGCAGAACTCGGCGTCACCGCACTGAGCACAGTAGTCGGCAGCCAGGGTAATGATGAATTCGGGTTCCTCACCGAACCACTCACGCATCTGCTGCTCGGCTCGAGCTTTCTGCCATCCTCCTGCACGATGCATGACCATCTCGGCCTGACCCAGCACTGTGCGACCCTGCTTGGCGAATGAACCGGACGCCCATAGAACGCCGATGTTCGCCCCGATCAGGTGAGCATGGTCTTCGTTGTGAATGCTGCCGGTGTCGGCAAGGATCTCGGTCGATATCCACTCCCATACCTCGGGAGCAGGCTCAAGAGTCAGGAATACAGCCTCAAGCACGCTTGGCGGAGGGATTGGCCTGTTCATGCCGCCTCCCAGTCGTGCTGCTTTGTGATCATGGGTAGCACCAATAATGCGAAAGGATGATTGCTGCCGAATACGGTTACCGGTATTGATGAGCTCCAATCAATTCATGGAGATCGACATGCCCGATAGATACAGGGTTGTTCAAAGGCCGCACGTGGTGCTTCTTTCGCTGCGGCCGGGCGAGCAACCACCAAGCATTCCGATTGATGAGTTCTGCTTCCAGATAGAAGACTCTCGGTCAGACGGCGATTACGTCGGTGAATCGTACGCCCTTGAGGCCGAGGCTCGGCTGGCTTGCGATCGGCTAAACGGGAAATAGTATTCGCGCCGCACTAACCCTGCGGCACACCCTCTTCGCGGATAACCACAGCCTTTACCTTCCCGCCCGTGTAGATATCCCGCTTCATCGCAGCTCGCACCGCATCCTCAGCGCTTGCGCCCATATCCATTGCAGCCAGGGCATACGCCGATCCGCTGCCGATGGCGTCAGGGTTCGCCGGATCAAGCTCCAGTTTCCAGATGCCGGTCTTGTCGCAGTGACCGACCATCAGCAACTTGCCGCCATCAACTACATATCCAGAGCATTCGACTGGAACCGGCGACGGGGTTCCGAAGTAAGCCGCGATCAGGGCCTTCTCGTCGCAGACAGCCCCAGACAGGAAGAACTTGACCCCATCGACGACATGACACTTCGAGCAATCATCAGAAACGATTGTGCCGCTTCGGGTCTGGCGGGTGTCGTGGGCGATCACGCCGTCTTTGTAGGCGATGGTTGTCATGGATTCACTCTACTGTGCAGGTCGGCCAGATCACCCGGGCGCATGCCAGCGCTTCGGCATGACTCAGAGCTGGACCCATAGGGATCATTGGGAATGGTGGGTAGCCAGGTGCGTGGACGAGCCAGGACTTTTTCATGCCGCTCTCGCCTGCCGTAGCTCAATCTCTATTGGCCCGATGTAGAACCGGCGCGTGCATGGCCTGGCAGGCAGGCGAATCCAATAGCAATGCCAGTTAAATGGTCGAAAGCAGATCAGTAAGTGTCCCGAAGCCCAGCCCTAAGACGCGAACCAACCATTGCCTCGATAGGGGTCGATGAAGCGACCGTGCCTGCTCTGCTGCATACACACCTCGCGCCACGAAATGGCAGCTATCGAATTTTTGGCGCTACTGGCTCGACCTGCTCAGCGCCTCATCCGCCTTGTCTACGGCCTTGCTGGCAGTATCAGCCGCCTGAGTGGCAGTGCTTGCCGCAGCCTCTGCCTTGCCCGCCAGCTTGTTGATTCGTAGGTCACGCTGCTTGAGCGCCTCGTCATACCCGCGCCGGACCTCGACCACCTGGGCGACGTACCAGCTGGACAGCGACCACTGGGCTACTTGAAAGCCCAGCATCGCACCACCCGCCAGCAGCAGGATCGCAATGAGCCAGACCTCCACTCGACGCCACCAGTGGCGGGCAATGAAGTTGATTGCGCATCTGTCCATCAGCTGACACCTCCCAACTTTGTGCGCAAGCGAGTGATCTCATCGCTTTGCTGGGTTACTCGTTGAGTGAGCTGCGCAACCTGGCTTGTGAGAGCTTCAATCTTGCCCTCCATACGACCAACCGCAGCAGCCAGCTCGTTGCGCTCTTTTGCGAACTGATCCGCCCGGGCTTCAGCCTCCTTGCGAGCCTCGCGCTCAGAATCGAGCAATTCATTCAGACGCCGGACAGTGCCGATATCAGCATTGTCCATTGCCCGATCAGCAGCATCCTTGGAGAGGAATTTCCTCAGCCACAGAAAGCCACCCAGTAGGATGGTGCCGGTCCCGCCCAGCCAGGTAGCTGTGCCTGGGCCAAGGTCAGTTGGGTCCATCGGTACTCCAGATACGAAAAAGGCCCAGCGGATGCTGAGCCTCGAAATAGGTGTGCACGTCTTTCCGTGCTGTCTGCCAACAACCAATCAAGCGTCGACACCCCAATGCATCGATCTCGCTCAACCAGTTACGCGCCACCCTTTTCAGCGTGAGGCAAGGATGCGCGGGCTGCCGGTTTTTTTCCGTAGCACTGCACTACCGGCTTATCAGTGTCCAGGCTCCCCAAAGGGCTGCCCTGGCTGCAGGTCCATCAAATCGCAGGTAACAAAAAACCCGGCTTTTGGGGCCGGGCTTTGGGTAGATATTTGCCAGAGGCAAAACTCTAATATGGCGAAATGATGCCGAATCGCCGACAAAACGTCAAGCGGCTTCTTTCATGACCGAAATTGCCTGAGAAACCGGAACCAATGCGGCCTTGTCGAGCTGGTTGCAAGCATCAAAACAATACTCGACAAATTGAGCCCAATCCCTGGCCCACTGGTCACCCACCAGCGCTACGCCAAATTCCTCAAGAACCCACTTCCTCATGTGTTCAGCACCTGGCAGCGGATCAACGCCTTCACTCTGTCCGCCCTGGTGCATGCGGCGGTACCTGTGCAGAACAGCCATGGCCACGTAACGCGCTTTCTCAAACTTGCGCGCTGTCATCTTCGGCCCCAGAGCATAGGCAGCGTGCAGCACGCGCTCGTCCGCCTCCTCCTTATCGTCTATACCGGCGAGCGGGCTGTACATGTGGTTGCCGAATGCCTGCAGATGGTCGGGCAGCGATGCAATCGCGTGCTGAATTCGCGCCGACATCGACTGATGCATCGCGTGCCGACTGTTCACCGACTTCTCCGTCTTCTGTACAGAGCAGCCCAGCAGGCCGATCTGCTCGATATGGGCACCCTGGCTATCCCATGGGGTATAGAGCGCATCGTGCCAGGCTGCCCGGGCGCTGTTTAGTTTGATCATGCTGCTTTCCCCTCAAGCTGTTTGATTTTTGCCCGGCACTCGGCCTTGATTTCTTGCAGATCAGGAATGGTGTAGCGCTTCGGCTCGCAGGGGCCTATCAGGGCCTCTACTGCCGTAAGGCCAATACGGCGTTCAAGCTCAGGCCTGTACCCATGAATGTTCCCGCTCAAGTGGTTGTTGCAGACCGAGCAGGCCTTGTGCACATTGAGCGGGTTGAACCGATGCTCCGGCGACGAGCCGACACTGAGGAAATGCGATGCGTGCCATTGACCCTGCCAAGTCGCTGGCTTGTCACAACTCACGCAACCCAGGTGAGCGTCACGCAGCCTGATCCAGCGATTGAACAGGGCCTGGGCCTCTCGCATGTGTTCGCCTTTGGTCTTCACACGCTCTTTCGCCGCCTTCAGCTCTTGCCGTCCGACCTCGGCCAGAGCCTTCCTCGCCCTGGGCTGGTTTTCCTGCGCGATAGCCAGGCCGCAGGCCGGACTGCAGACAACCTGCCCCATTCGAGACGGTAAGAACTTGCAGGCGCAGGCTGGGTTGCGGCAAGTCTTCTTGCGCGGAGTGCGCTGGGTGATGCCGCTCGCCTTGAGCGGTGCAGTGCGTTTCAGTTCTGAGCGCTTCATGCAAAGCTCCCGATCTGGCCGGCGGCATCCAGGGCGGCCTGCTCGGTTTCAAAGTGCGCGGAAAGGACCAGCCGCCAGCAGGCATTGAAGACGTCGCGATACAGCGGCTCAAACGCCGTGTCATCCATGTTCGCCCAACTGATCGACTTGGCTTCCTTGCGAACCCCGTCGGGGGTGCGAACCAAATGGAAGTGACCGGCCTCGATAGTCACCCACTCACGGAAAGCCTCGCGGCTCTTATCGACTGCCGGAAAGCGCTCGGCGCGATCAGCTTCGATCTGGGCTATGTAGGCGGCAACCGCTTCTGAGAGCTGCCCCGGCTTTCCGCTTGCGCTCTCAAAGAACTTGGCCAGCCCCTGGATGCCTCGCAACTCCTGCCGAGGGACAAGCCCTCCGACCGGCTCCCAGTAATCCCATGCAAGGTCCAGCATGGCGAAGAACTTGCCGTGGAACTTTGCGTTGCGCATCCGGGTGAACTTGCCATGAATGACTTGGCCAGCCTTCCAGCTCTGGATCGTTTCACGGTCTGCATCAGTGGCTGGCACCAAGCCTTGCGCGGTGCGAATGAGTGCGAGATCAGCCATGGCTCTGCTCCTTGGCCATGGCGTCGTCATAGTCAAAAAGACAGTCAATGGCGTCGCGGACGCTTGAAAAAGGACCGTCTACAGTCCATGCATACCCCTCAAGCTCATGAGCGCCGTAGCCTGACCCCTCCTTGTCAAGTCGATCCAGGCGCTCTGCATCCTTACGCAGCGCCTCGTTCTCGGTCTTGAGCTGCTCGAATCGCTGATTGATTACGTCTGCACGGTGCTTGCCCAACTCAGGAGCCTTGACCGACTTCTGCACCCACTCCGTCTTTTCTATCCATTCGAGGTGAGCAGCTTTGAACTGGTCGCGCTCGGCAGCCAGAGATTCAAAGTCCTGAACAGGGCCAAGTACACCGTCACCGCCGCAGGTTCCGCACACATCGATGATTGGCTCTGGCGGCTGGTTGTAGCCCTCATAGCTGCTACGCCCTGAATGAACCTCGCCTTGGCCTTGGCAGTCGCGGCACATGCAAAGCCTTGCACTGATACGCTCAATCTCCCCAAGGAGGGAAAGGATGGTGGCCGGGCTGGCGGCGGCGATAAACCGGGCATCCGAGCAGTCGCCCTCATCTTCGTAGGTCTCGCAAACTGTCTCGCAGTCGCGCCCGAAAACCTGACTGATTCCGCCATGCTGGCACCAAGGGCCGGTTGTTGCAGCCTCAGCCAGCGCCTTGAGCTCTTTCTTGTCTACGGTCATGGCCTCGCCCCCTTGCGCTCTGCAAAGCCCCAGTAGAGGGACTTGAGCCCGCATACGACGAAGAAAACAAGGCATGCCGCCTCAAAGACGACTTCATGCTGCACGCCTGCTGCGATGAGCCACAGAACACTCATCATCTGGTTGAATTGAGAGTGGCTCATGGAGAAACCCTCAGGCCGACGGCCTCGATGGCGGCTCGACAATCATTGATCGCGTGGATCGCTTCTCCTGGATCGTCGTATCCGTAGTGATCAGGCAGCTCGATTGCCAGAGCATCGCGGGAAGATTTCCAGACGCCCCAGGAATGGAAGTAGGCCTCATAACCGGCGATGGTCGATCCGGTATGGCGTGCTGTCTTGATCTCAACCAAGGCGTAGCGGCTGGTTTCTTCGCTCCAGAGGACGCCAGCAGGGACCGGGTAGCGGGATTCAAATTGCTCACGGATCGCGCTCATTGGGCGGCCTCCATTTTTTCGCCTTGCTGGAGCACCTGCTCGAACCGCCCAGCAGCCTTGTTCACCAAGTCGATCTTGTCGCTCTCGCTCAGGACAGGGACGCACACGAAGTCGATACCTGCCTTTGCGTACTTCTGCGCTACGTCGACTGCCCGGCGAAGCGTTGGTGGGGTGGCGCGGTTCATTTCGCATGCTCCTGGTGGTGGGCCCGCTTTTGGGTGCCGTCAGCCATGACGATGCGCCGGTCTGCACCCTTCGTGAGGCGGACAATGTCCTTGGCTCCGACAACGATCTGGAAACCGGCAGACTGGAGGTTTTCTACGGTAATGCGCTGGGCGGCGGTCATTGGGATTTCCCCTTTCCGAATTTTTCCAGCAGCAGCTCACGCGCTTTAGCGCCGTCTGCCGGGATGCCTTGTAGAGCGATCAACTCAATGGCAACCCGATCACTCAGCTCCTGAGCAATTTCAAATTCACTCTTCTGACCGTCGTGACCGATGCCGATGGCGATGTCATCCAGCGGCAACCCATCAACGAGCATGCGAACAGTGATTTCGTAGGCCCGCTCGAATACATCCATTGCCTTGTCGGGTTCGAGTTCGGTCAGGTTGTGCATCTCGCACTGGAGAGCTGCATGACGAACCGCTGAGTGTGACCACTGCCGCGAACTACTTCGACCCGGATGCAGATTGAGCAGAGCCTCACGAAATGCCTTGTCCGTCGAGGGAATTCCAAGCATCTCGGGGGTCGGCTTACACCACCTGATGAACTGCCCTACGCTCGGCGCGAATGGCGATCCGCTCATGCGGCACTGCTCGATGCCGAAGCGAATCTGGTCAATCGTGTTGATGCGAGCGGCAATGAACCCTTTCGTCCAGCTACGACGCGCCGAAGCCAGTGCCTTGTCATCAGGCCAAGCCTGCTTGTAGGCTGGGAAAATGGCCTGCAGTTGGCGAAACAAGCGCTCAACGACTTCGCCGGTTGCGTCATCAACCTCGCCCAGCGGTTGGGCAGGCGCTTGGTACGGCTGGGTCGTGCCGATAGCCCGAGAAGCGCCAGGAATGAGCTGCGCTACGCTTTTCATAGGTCGTCGCTCGTGTCTCGACGCCACGACTGATCGTAGAAATCAGGGCCGTTAGCTTGGCGGCGTGGCTGGAAGTGATGCACGTTGTCGACAACTTCGGGGAACTCATCCTCCCAGCGCTTGCCGTTTAGCCATGTCGAGGCATGCGGAATGAACTGTCCGTTGTCCTTGGTCCAGCCCGGCGTAGTCGAGTGAGCAGCCAGCGCTTTCAGGATCTGGTCGAACAGAGCCTGCGTGAGCTTGAGTTTGTCCCATGCCTTCTGAGCCTTGTCCTTCCCGACCTTGCGCGGATACAGCTTCCAGAACCGAGAGAACAGCTCTGCGCAATCAATCGTCGGTGACGACGTATTGAGGGAATCAGGAATCAGGTTAAGGGAATCAAGAGAGAGGGAATCAGCAGGGAAAGAACCATGCGAGTCTGGTGCTTGCATGGTGCTTGCATCAGGCTTTCCATCGAAGCCCTCTAAACCGGGCATTTCAGGGATGGTGCTCTTGGCCTCTTTCATGTGCGGATTCTGGTGCTTAGTCCAGTTGATCACCTGAATGGCTTTCACATCACCCACGGTATAACGCTTGATGAACCCCAAATGATCCAGGTCATCAAGCATGCGGTTGATGTCGACGTTATCAGCCGGGAACAGCGCCATCTTAAGTCGGCGCGGCCGATCCTCAAGGCGGCCCTCACGGTCAGCCTCGGTCCACATGCCGATGAACAGCAGGCGCGTTGCAAAGTCCAGCTCTGCCAGGTGTTCGTTCGAGAAGAACCCCGGCTTTATGTTGCGGGATCTGGCCATCATTGGGCCTCCAGCTTTGCGATCAGGTCGCGGGCGCTACGCTCGATAGCGAGCCGCTCCCGATCTGGCATTTGGTTGTAGTAGAACAAGGCCCGATGCAGGTTCTTGGCTGCATCCAGAAGCTCCGGGTATTCGGAGCAATCGCCCATGTGAGCACTGGTGATTCGACCCCCAGCCAAGGGCATGCCCAGACGGATCGGAGCGGTAGCGCCTTCGATGACCACGGTTATGCGGCTCATGCTGCACCGCCAAGCAGATCCGCTTCGCGGCCCGACCAAAGCGACTGAAGCTTGGTGAAGCCCTTTCCAGTGACCTTGCAGGTGAACTTTGTCTTGCGCTCACCGGTTTCCGGGCATTTGTAAGAGTGCGGTTCGGCTACCAGGTAGCCAGCCTCAACCCTGCCCTGATACGGAGTGTTATGGCGATCAACCCAGCGCTGCTGGCGCATGAAAGCAAACAGGCGGTTTTGGCCGGTGCCAATGGACTGGGCCACTTCCCGCACCGAATGGATGCTGGTCGAAGTGATAACTGCGTTGAAGAAATCGACCTTCGGCGCATCAGCAACCACCTTCTGCTCCAACAGGTGGTTTTCCTGTGTGAGTTCGGTGTTGTCCGCTTCCAGGTATACGACCTTGCGGACGTTGTCCGTCAGCAGAGCCAGTAACACCTTCGGGTCGTTCAGGCTAGCAATGTCGAAGACAGGCTTGGCGCTGGATTCTTCCAGCTCCTGCCAGCGGTCAATGACACGCGCCCGGTGCTCATCGCTGTAGCCAGCGATAACCAGATGAGTGTCTCGCTCGCAGAGGTCGTAAACCTCAATGGGCCTGCCGCCAGTAGCCTCTCGACGACTTATACGACTTGATCGTAAAAGCCCTTTTGCGAAAAGACGCTCGATTGTCACGACTACGTCGTTGTGGCGAGCCTCTACAAGGTCGGCGATTTCTCGCGATGACATCGTGCGCGCCACGTTTTGCGATTGTGCAATTTCGTGGTGCGGTAATGGCGGGTTGACGCTATGGTGAGAACTAGGCATTATTCGCTCCAGAACTTAGCTGTATGTGCTGCACTGAAAACCACCCTGGCCGGTGGTTTTTTTGTGCCTGCGGTTTGTGTTTCCCATTACAGGTGCTCATGAGTCCCTCAGGGACTTATCAGCCCTCTTCCCTAGTGAACGGACATTGCTCCTGCTGGGAGGCGGCCTTGTCATTCGGTCTAGCGCGGCATCGATGATCTGCGCTGCCAGTTGTTCAGGTGTTATCCCTTTGCGCTCTGCAAGAATCTGCAGATCGCTGGCACCCCTCCCGTCCAACTGGATTTCCAGCTCTTTCTTTTCAGGCACAGGGCCTCCTCGGCCACTTCAGGCGACGTCAGTCTTCGCGTTAAGCTCTTCCATCATCTGGTTCAGGCCGCGCTCGAGGATTTCACGAGCAAGGACGGCTTTCTGCGTGCGCTGGAAACGGGCCATGGCAGTGAGAAGGTCGTCGGCGGCTTCATCCAAGCGGACCTTTGTAGGTCTGTCATGCATGTGGCTCGGGTGAAAGTGCATTGCTTGCTCCTTGTGGCTGATGAAGTTGGTTAAGCGGCAGTTAAAGGTTGTTTTTCAGGCGGAAATACATCGTCAAGCACGCACTTCGCGCCAAGAGAGTTAAGGGCTACGACAATCAGCCGGGCCTCGCTCAGGCCGGGGCTGCGTAGGCCGGACTCGTAGTTGGCGAGGCGAGATTGATTCCAGTCGAGCGCCCGACGTAGCGCCGCCTGGGTTATCCCGGCCTTCTCTCGGATCGTTCGGACTTGGTTCATTTCGGTTCCTCCTCAATTGCACGAAGGATAAACACGCATCGTGTTAAAGGCAAACACAAAAAGTGAGAGATGGGTATTTCATAGCGTGATTAAAATCCCCTGCATGAATGAATCTCTAGGACAAAGGCTTCAGCGTCTTCGCTTGGCCGCAGGAAAATCCCAGGCAGCCTTCGCAAAGCTATGCGGGTGGGAGTCTCAATCTCGGATAGGCAACTACGAATCCGGGGCTAGAGAACCCACGCTTGGCGATATTGAGTTGATGGCAAAAGCTCTGGGCGTTCCATATGGCGTGCTGCTACTTGGCGATAGCTTTTTTGATGCTCAAGGGGGCTGGCGTGAACCTTCCAACGTGGCCGAGATTCCTCAGCCTGAGCGCATGTATCGCTATCCAATCGTGAGCTGGGTCACCGCTGGCAATTGGTCGGAAGCGGTTCAGCCTTTCCCGGATGGCTTTTCGGATCGGTATGACGTTTCCGACTACAAAGCTAAAGGCCCGGCTTTTTGGCTGGAGGTAAAAGGCGACTCTATGACGTCCCCGACCGCCCCCTCAATTCCTGAAGGCTCACAGATATTGGTGGACACCGAGGCCGAGGTGCGCCCTGGAAAGCTTGTAATTGCAAAGCTCGCCGACAGCGATAAGGCGACATTCAAGAAGTTGGTAGAGGACGGCGGCGTAAAGTATCTGAAGCCGTTGAACCCGGCGTATCCAACCATCCAGTGCGGCGAAGACTGCCGGATTATCGGCGTTGTAGTCAGGTCGTTGACGAAGTTTGCGTGACGGAAAGACAGCTACCAAGGAATGGATCATGAAAGTCAGAATGTTCGCAACTTTAGCAACGGTAGTCATGCCTGTGATTGCCGCTGAAGCCCCGCTGAATGTGCCATCAGACACGAAGGCCAGCTATTTCGTCCTGGAGCGCGACACCAAGGGCAATGAGCGCAAGATCATCACTAAGCGAGTCGGGCCAAGCGGCACCAGCTACTCGCAACGATTGGTCAACTGCCCTGCCCACACAGCAAAATATCTGGGCGATGGCGATACGCTGGATGCAATGAGAGCGTCCAAGCCGGACGCTAATATGGGGCCAATCGTTCAGGGTTCGATTACTTTTTACGTTGCTGAAGCAGCGTGCAGGTGAGCCAGGTCATCTGGCGTGGCGGGGATTTTTAGGCAGGCCTCAGTGATCTGAAATGCGCGAAAGACTTGAGGTCAGCCTTGACCAACACATGGGGGCTCAATGGCTGAAGGCAGGTCGACCAGTTTGCCTTCCCATGACAAAGCGTTCTTGATGTTTCTGGTGATCTCGTAGCGCCTGGCGTCCAGGCTCTCGCCAGAGTCCAGAATTTTTTCGATGTATTCGAGCGACTTGAAAACTCGCTCTTTAGGAGTGAGATCGCACATGGCTGAGCGTCCTGCTGTAAAGGTTGGAGACTGGATCTGGATCGGCCAGACGCCTTGCGTCGTGGCTATGGTGCACCAAGATACGACGATATGTGACCTGATGGTCGTTTCACACCCCGAGAAGCCAACGAACAGTGATGTGATCTGGGGTGGTAGCGCCTGGCAGTTCGCACCGGGGGATTTCGGCGGGTACGCCGACCGTAACCATCGCCTTTCAGAGTTCGTGGCCAAGCTCAAGCGCGGGCCGCACTGGAAGCCATAGCTCATGCAGCAGAACCTGCCGTATGACGGATACCAGAAGCGGCACAAGGCAATCATGGAGCAGTAAGGAGGCAAGGCATTCTATTTATTCAAGCTGATTTACCTTGCCGCTAGCCAGCAATACAGGTGCGCGCACCCCATAAAACTCAGTAAACATTAAGGGTTTAGCGATGTCCGAAGAAAATGAGAGCGAAGGCGAAAGCATAGTCCTAAGCCGAATGAAGTCGATAACTTTCAGCCAGCTTGATAGTTTTTATGATGAAAAAGGTACTAAAAACGCTTGCGGAAATTGTGGATCTCGCAGGTGGAGGCATGTAGGCGACGATGATGGTCCAGCCCTGCTTAAGTTGTTGGCCTATAACCGCGATGGGGCATTTTCTCTTGCGTTTGCAATTAACTGCGAGGAATGCGGAAACATGCGGCTCACAAATGGAGGAACTGTTTTCGATTCGATCTACCCCGAGGAAAGTGAATGAGCTCAAGAGACGGGAGGCCCTCATTATTTGGTATACCCGGGGGCAAAGGTGACAAGGGCGCCGGTTCGGGTAATACTGGGGGCGGCCCACCTCCGGGAGACGAGAAAATGGAAGCGCGAGTAGCTGCACTCGAAAAATCGAATCTGGAGATCCGCGAAAAGCTTGTTCGGGTAGAGAGCAAGCTCGAGGGAATTGAGAAAAGCATGGCCACCAAAACGGACATAGCGGATCTCAAAACTGCAATTGCGGAAGGCTTTACCAGCCAGACCAAATGGTTTATCAGCACTGCCATTGCGCTGGCAGTTATCGCCTTCACGGCGGCAAAATTCATACATTGATTATTTTTCCAGTCAAACACCCGGCCCCGCGCCGGGTTTTTCGTATCCGCCCCTCCCTCCTTTATCGACCTGCGCATTCTGCGTTGACCTGCTGATTCTCTAGCGGCCTGCATAGCTGACCTGGCCCGCCATTGAGCGGGCTTTTTTGTGGGTGCCAGAAAATAAATCACATTTTGTGTTGACCAAATAAACACAATACGTGATAGTTCACCCATCGAGACGCCACAGCGCCTCAGGCCCTCAAAAGCCCCGCTCTTTAAAAACCAAGACCGCCAAGCCTGCAGGCATAGCAGGCCACTATCCCAGCAGGGCTCTAGTGCGATCAGGTGTGCCGTGACAGAAGCGGCATTCAAGCGGCGCGCATGCCTCGACAGATGCAGGAAGCGCGATACCGGGTGAGCGACCGGGGCCTGAGAGAGAAAGATTTCACTGATGCATCTTGGCGACAGGATGCATTGGGAAATCACACAGGAGTCACAGCATGAACGAGACAAGCAAAACCCCGGCAACGGAATTTGATCATCGAAAGTACAAGTGAATCATCGCCCTGGAGGGCAAGACGATGCGACCAGTAATGACGATGAAGCCCATTCGCGACTCTCTGGGTCGACTGATGGATGAAAAGCAGGATGCCGGAGCGGGCAAGTTCCATGGCTGGGGCGTTGAGTACGAAGAGTTCGAGAATGGCCCCGGCAACTACACCGTGGCGATTGTCGAGATGCCAGACGGCTCGATTCAGACGCTGATGCCGTTCTTGATTCGCTTCCTGGACGGCGAGGGCGCCAAAGCGAACACCCCATCAATCAGAACTCTTTGAACAATCAGCGCCAGCGACAACCTGTCGTTAACTGCCCGATGCCCTGCTCCACATCGCAGGCCGTATCGGGGTGTGATCTGAATACGCAGGCTGATGCGTTGATAGCGGCTACAGCAGCCCCAGTTGCTTGGGAAACTCTTGAAAAGACGCCGTTTAAAAGTCTGCAAAGCAACCAGACTAAAAAGTCGGAGATCAGCGCCGGCTAGATCACACCACCGATGCGGATGATTTCAAGCCGTTAAGTCGGCCCCCTGCATCACCCCATTCAATAGGTGGCCACTGCCTTCCCAGTGAGCGATCAATGGAGGATGCAGCCATGCATAAGTAACCGATCGTCGCTGAGCGACAGCATGACCAGCCGCTACAGCGCTGGGCGCTTTGACCGACGACAGAATATCGGTCACGGAGTGCGCTGGTGTGCCGCCAGCCCCGTTAGCGGGAATCGACCCTACGGTCGGTCATTGGCATTGACGCCGGAGACGTAACCGGCAGCGCAGGCGAATCCGGGACCGCAAGGTCAGTCCAGATGCATCTCGGGAAGCGCCGAGCGCCTGCATCCCCCTTCCCTTCAATTTCAATTTAGACCGCATCGGCGGGCACCAGGCCTGCGCTAACGGCGCGCAGGCGGTTGGTCGCCCTCGCTGGTGTCCGGCCGATTCGGTCCAGAGGATCAAATCATCATGAGCGAGCTCGGATATTGCGAGGGAGATACCTGCGGCCGGAATGGCTGTAAGGGTCTTGTCGAATCGCACGAAGCTGAGAACTGTAGTTGCCACATAAGCGCGCCATGCAGTGCCTGCACCGCGCCGCGCGGTTACTGCGGCGCTTGCGGCTGGGAAGAGCCGGAAGATCCAGCACCTGAGCCTGGGCCAATGAGCCAGAAAGAGCAGGATTACTGGAAAGCGCAGCGCGAGGAATGGGATCGCCTTAGAAGCTTGCCACTCGATAACACAAAAGTCAGTTGGCGCGATGCGCCGCACACTAACTCCTCGATGATCAAGGAAGGCGTCTACCCGCTTCAACTGAGCAGTGCCGAAGTTGAGCGCGAAGTGCGCGGAACGTTCGGCGGCCGCTTCCTGCAATTCGGCGACGGCAAATTCAAATACGTCGCGTACACAGACTGAGCCCTGGAGGCGATCATGTCCCGCCATGCCACGGCAAAGCGCTTCATTGAGCGCGCAATTGCTGAATATCCCAATGCCCCCTGCCCCAACATGACTGCCGCCGCCTTTCAGATGGCCGTGGAGCTGTCATACGCCCAAGGCGATATCAGCGACTCAGAACATACAGCCTATACAGCTCAGTACCAAAACATGTTTGGCATACAGCCCATCCGGAGAAGCGCATGAGTGATCTTGAGCACTACCAAGATAGCTACCAGGGCATGCAGTCAGTTCGTCGGGCAGAACAGCGTTTTGACCAGCACGGGAACCCAGTCCGCCCCACTGAGGACTTTTGCCATAACTACGACACGCCAGCCGATATCCAGGCAAGGCACAAAAAGGAAGCGGCGTATCGAAAAGGCTTGGCGATTCGGATCGGCGCTGCAATCGCAAAGATGGAAAAAATCTGCCCGCCAAAAGAAACGGAGGTACAGCATGACCACGCCGCTCGTAGCGTCGATCATTGATGAACAGGTTGCCGAAGCGACCGAAGCTCTTCCATGTGATCGGATCCTGCTTCTCTTCAAGGGGGCGACCATGCAGGCGGCTCAGCAGGCCGCTGCCAGATCATTCATAGAAAACCCAGATGCATGGAGCTGCCGAGCCTGCATATGCGGCGAGTGGACTGTCGGTTACGAGGTGAGAGCATGACTCGCCACCAACGCGCCCGCCGAATCGCCTACTGGCGAGGATCGGCAATTGTCCTGCTCATCGCAGTCGTCTGGATGCTGGTCAGCGCCTACGCATCGCACCTTACTCAGTAACTCCCACTCTCATTAAATCGCAGCGCCCCGGCCCGGAGCGCGAGGAATTGTCATGCCCGCAAATACTAAGCAAGCACAGGTAGAAGAATCACTCAAGATCAACGAAGGAACCTTTGTGCAGGACTCGGCGGAACCTTCGGTAGCAATCACCGACATCGCCGAATACAGGCCGCACGAGGAGCAGATTGTTCGCTTGGAGACCACCTACGCAAAGCTGGTCGTTGACTGCTCTACCAGCGAAGGTTTGGCGAACGCAAAGGAAGTCCGCGTCGATATCCGAGACGTGCGCTACGCCTTGGCAAATACCACCAAGACGGCGCTGATTCCCTATCAGCAGAAGGTCAAGGACGCCCAGGCTCGCGTCAACCAGGTTAAGGAGTTCGGCGAAGCACTTAAGGAGCGAGTCTTAGCGATCGAGACGCCTGTCGATGAGGCTATTAAGGCTGAAGAGAAGCGTGTTGCGGACGCCAAAGCCGAACGTGAGCGAATTGAGGCTGAACGCATCGAGGCCATTCGAGCAAAGATTACCCGGTTCAGCTCTGTAGCTGCTGCGTACGCAAGTCGCAGCGCCACAGACGTTGCAACCATCCTGCAAAGCGTCAAGGAGTCGGTGATTCTGCCCGAAGAATATGCCGAGTTTGAAGCTGAAGGCACGATCGCTCGCGATAACGCCATTGAACAGCTGGAGACGCTACACAAATCCGCCATTGAGCGCGAAGAGGCCGCAGCCAAGCTGCAGGCCCAACAGAAGGAACTCGACCAACTGCGCGAGAAGCAACGTATCGCCGACGCTGAAGCTGAGGAGCTGCGCAGACAACGCGCTGAAGAAGACCGCAAGCGGCTGAAGCAGCAACAGGATGAGCTGGACCAG
Source organism: Pseudomonas cichorii (assembly GCF_019719005.1). Classification (GTDB taxonomy): domain Bacteria; phylum Pseudomonadota; class Gammaproteobacteria; order Pseudomonadales; family Pseudomonadaceae; genus Aquipseudomonas; species Aquipseudomonas cichorii_E. The sequence continues at coordinate 105,349 of NZ_JAIGPJ010000002.1, read as the reverse complement.
CAGCGTCGCGATATGGAGGCGCAGCAACGTCAGCAGCGCGAGCAGCAGGAAGAACAGCAGCGCATTCAGCGCGAACGAGACGCCCAGTATCAGCGGGACCAGGAAGAACTTGCTCGTCTGCGTGCGCAAGCTTCAGCGCCGGCAACAGTGACTGCAGCGCCTCCTGCTCCGGTGGCAGAGAAGGTCGATGTCGCAACTGTCGGTGGGCATGCGATCGCCGCCGAGCCCGACGATGTGACAACGACCGCGCCACCAGTTGAGGACATTGTGGAGGTAGTAGCCCTGGGCTTCGACGTGGACCTCGACACCGCTCGCGCCTGGCTCCGCGCCATCCGCTTCTAACTCCCTTTCCATCTGAAGGCCGACCGCCCCCGCGCCGGCCACGGAGAGCGCAATGAACGATACAGACCCCCCAACGCAATCCAGCGTTGCGACCTACCACGATCCATCGCATAACGCGGCAGCACTGATCCTTGACCCAGGAACTATGCGCTCGATGACGGATTTAGCCTTGATGATGTCAAAAGGCGCTACCACGGTCCCCAAGCATTTGAAGGGAAATCAGGCCGACTGCATGGCGGTGGTTCTGCAAGCAATGCAGTGGCAGATGAACCCCTTCGCCGTTGCGCAGAAGACGTTCATCGTAAACGGCGGAGCATTGAGCTACGAGGCGCAGTTGATCAACGCGGTGATCACCTCGAAGGCTCCGGTCAAAGGTCGATTGAACTTCGAGTGGTTCGGTGCCTGGGAAAACGTCATCGGGAAGATGCGTGAGGTCATCAGCAAAACCAAGAAGGACGAGGACACAGGCGAACCCAAGAAATACCGCGTCCCGGCCTGGAGCTTTGACGATGAGAAGGGTCTTGGGGTCAAGGTGTGGGCGACCTTCAAGGGCGAAGACGAGCCGCGCAGCTTGGAGCTATTGCTCTCTCAAGTACGCACGCGCAACTCCACACTCTGGGCGGAAGACCCCAAACAGCAAATTGCCTACCTGGTGACTAAAAAGTGGGCGCGTCTGTTTTGCCCTGACGTGATCCTCGGCGTTTACACGCCAGACGAGTTCGAGGACTCGTACGGAGGCGAAATCGACATCACCCCGGCTCAGCAGGCTGCAAACACAGCCGCCTCTGCGGGCGTGCCATTCGGACCCAAATCTCCATCACCAGAAATTGACGGTGTGTTCGCTGATCTTTTGATTGTCGCGAAACGGCAAGAGATCGACGCCTATGCAGCCGCGTGGGCTGCACTCAAGCCAAAGCAGCGAGCTGCGATCGGTCTGGAGTGCCACGAAGCACTGAAAAGTATGGCAGCGACTGTCGATGGAGACTTCATCGATATGACTGGCCCCAAAGATGACCAGGCTCAGGCCGAGGAAGCGACGCAGTGAGAACGGAACTCCAAGGTACCGAAAAATGGCATGCCGATCGCTCTGGCCGCGTGACGGCCAGTCGGTTCAAGGATGTCGTGGCGTGGGGTAAGCCTGACAAAAACGGGAAGCGCGAACCTCTTGGCGCGCGTACGTCCTATATGCGTGAGCTCTGCTTTGAAAGGCTCGCGAAAAAGTCCAAGCACCTCGTCAGCAGCGCTTCTATGAAGTGGGGGCACACGGAGGAACAAAAGGCGCAGGACGCCTACGAGATGCTGACAGGCAACATCGTCGTGCCTTCCGAATTCATTGTGCATCCAAAGTATGACTGGCTCGGTTGTTCGCCCGACGGCCTCATCAATGACGACGGCGGCACGGAATCAAAATGCCCTTTCAACGAGGCCATCCACGTCAAAACCTGGCTTGAGGGAATGCCCGAGGAGCATATGCCGCAAGTCCAAGGTTGCATGCTCGTTACGGGGCGGAAGTGGTGGGACTTCCTGTCATTCGATTCACGTCAGGATGAAGAGTGTCAGCTGTACGTTGAGACGATTTATCGAGACGAAAAATACATCGCCAACCTGCTTATCGAGCTGGTCCAGTTCAACCTTGAGCTAAATCGAATGGTTGATGAAGTCGCGGACAAGGCTCGGGCACAAGCACATCGACTGGGAGCAGCTTAATGATCAGCCTCGAACTCAGCAGCATCCAACACAACCGGGTCGAGTCGGCCCGCCTCGCCCAGGCCATGGCGGAATACGAGAGTCGTGGCGGCAACATCACCCAAGGCTCTTGCTTCACCGGCAAGCCAGTCCCGCCCAAGCGACGGGACTGGGTAGACCCTGAAACGGTGCTCAAGCGCAAACCTAGGCCGATGTCGCTCGCTGAACGCCAACGGCTCCGGCAAATGGCGGAGGCGATATGAGCAAGCGCAAACCCTGTAACCGTAGAGCTCAGATCGAGCGCAGTCTTCGCGCTCTGCTGGGCACCAATCATGCCTCCGTTATCAGCATCGAACCCAGTGACCTGCAGATCATGATCAACTGGAAGAGCGGTAAGCAGATCACGTCGCGGCAGGTAGCCAGCGCTCTCTGCGATATCTCGCACCGCTGGACGATGCACATCGCTGGGATCTGTGTTCAGAAAGACGGTGCCCATTACATCAAGATGACGGCCTTCACGCCTGACGGCATTCATCGGGTGGAAAAGCTGTCGGACGTCGTCGAGCACTTCTATGAGGAAGTGAAGGCCGAATGCAACGCGAACCACCTGGTGGGAATGGGCTGGCTGGCAGTGCCTGGCACAGTCGAGGTGAGCGAAAGGCAGGTCGCTGCCCTGCTCTCTTCAATTGGAGCCTGGAACCAAGTCAAGGTCGCAGCATGAAGCGCATCAACAACAGAGTGCGACAGCGCCGAAAGCAGTTGCACATCAAAATCCCTCCAAGCGGTTATGCGGAGTTGTGTAATGCCTGCGGATCAAAAAGCGAGGTCAGCCAAAGCTGCCGCCAAGCGCGCCAAATATGCAGAGAAGGAGTTGCGGCACCGGGTTCGACCAGGCATTGAGCAGGCCATCGGGCGAATCAGTGCTCGTGCTGACAAGATGGAGACCAGCGAAATGCTTCAGATCGCGGTCATGAAGATGGATCTGATGAGTGACGAGGAGCTTTCGGTGTTTCTGAAATATCCGCGCCACGAAATCATAGTTAGTGAATCTGTGGCGCGAATGATATGCGTCGCCGGACAGAAGAAAGCCGCGCAAATATATGATGATGAGTAGCCATCCGCCTCGGAATCGCTCCGACATCGTTTAGGCTATTTAGGTAGCATGCCACTGTCTTTCAGATAATCTAATTTTTCTCTATAAGGCATATCATCGAACAGTTTAAAAGAGTTCATGAGCACCCTCAACCCCCTGCCTTCATTACTTATTGCATATAGAGCAGCACACTCAATCTCTGCTGGGGTCAAGAGAGACTTCGTGATCATCAAGTAGCTCTGCTTCAGACTGGGACTATCCAAGTCAAAGGTATCAATATGCGATAGCAACTGAGAAAGAATTTTAAAGCATCTAGCCGGCCCGCCCTCCACTTTGGGTAAAAACTGGCTATTCAGATGATGTTCAACTGTTGGCTTGATTTGACTGGACCTAATACTCGGCGCACCTCTACTCAAAGCATCCCAATCTATCTGATCCACATTAGTGGACTCAGATATGTTCGCCAGAACCGAAACGCCAACAACTCGACCTCCATCTGGGCCTGTTACTTCTAGACCTTCCACGCTTTTAGAGTAAATTTGCAATAACCCAAAAAACACTGACTCAAAACTTTGCTGTTTAAATATCTTAGTTTGCTCTTGCTGTATACTCAAAGCAGATTGCGCCTCAGCCCGCGCAGACTTTAGCTCTTCAGACTGGAACCTGAGCCCTCTGACTACCGCGACCAACGCCAGAAAGCTTAAAATAGGATTCAGAACACCTCCAAAATAATCACCAAATTGTCCCCAGTGTTCTTGTCCACCCAGACCCTTCGCGTAAAAATTTGATGGATATGATGCGAGCACTAACGTGATCACAATTACCGCATACGCTACCAAGTATTTATTCAGAGAAGGAATCAGACTAACCCCCTTTTTAGCTCGTACCATCAGTACTTTGATCAAGTCCCACCCCCGTTAGGTTTTATTTCATCTTCCGTAATACCCCAACTCAAACCAAATAGCCACTATGTCGCATCCTGTCACGGAGGGCGGCGCATGCATGGAGGCACCCATGGCGAAGTTCTACTACCAGATAAAAGGGCGTCTACCAGCCAAAAGCGAGTACAGCACGTCGGAATGGACCTGGCCTCCGGTGTTCAGCGGCCAAGTTGAAGCCGAAGACAGGAAAGCGGCGCGGACAGCGGTTGAAGGTCTGTACGAGCGCAAGTTTCCGATGGCTGTAAAGCTCAAGGATATCGACGCGCACGATTATTTGCTGCACATCCAGCCGCTTGAGGATACCGACACTTACCTGCTGTCGCGCTTCGAGGATAAGGCCTGCAAGGAATGCGGTGCGGTGTTCAAGCTGATCGACAAGTACAACGACCCGTACACAGAGACGAAGAGCCACGACTACTGCACTGAAGCCTGCCTGGCTGCAGCGAAACACCGTGACCTTTCCGAATTCCGACTCGCCAGCGAAGGCCGGTCACCGCCGGTGATCTACCAGGTTCGCCAGAAGTCGACCGGCATGGTCTATGTAGGGCAAACCACTCAACCGTTCACACTTCGTTGGTGGCAGCACTTGAGCAATCCAACGGGATGCAAATTTCACGCAGCGCTTAAAAGCACTGAAATAACTGACTGGGATTTCGGTGTTCTTGAAGTGATCAATTATCCAGAGGGCTGCACCGATCGGGCGGCCTACATCACCCGGCGCGAAGGCCACTGGATTGAGGCTCTCTCAGCGGTAGACGCCGGATTCAACACGGTTCGTCCAGTGGCGACGGCCAACCCGGCACAGCCAGCATATCCCCTCACCTGAACACCATCCCTAATTCAACGATAACGCTCCCTCCGGCGAGGGCGGCGCTCACCTGAGGTAATTCAAATGCCCGTACTTCACAGCGTAATTCACAAGATCGACAAGAAGCCTGACGGCAGTCCGGCTGTTCTATTTCTCGGCAATGCTGAGCAGGTCGATAGCCAGGCGCGTGATGATCTGATGTATCAGTTCAACGAAAGCTACAACGCCACCGCTGGTAAGGGCTGGGGATTATTTCACCCCGAGTCAGGTGCCTATCCACTGAGCGGCTGGCTCGGCAAATACTTGGGTGACGGGATCAACTTTCTGGAGTTCAGCACTACCGCTGTAGAGCATCTGGTCAAGCTGATGGAAGAGTCGAACCTGACAACCGGCGGACACGTCCTCTTCTGCCACTACCTGCAAGGCATGACCGATTACCTGGTCATTGCTTTGGTGCAGGAAACGGAAGCAGTGACCATGACCGAAGAACTGGCTCTCATGACAGTCAAGCGCCTGGATCTGGACCACATTCGACTGGCTGCGCGAATCAACCTCAGCGAATGGAAGAACAACCCAGCATCCCGCCAGTACATCTCGTTTCTGAAAGGCAAGCAGGGTCGCAAGGTCAGCGATTATTTCCGCGACTTCATCGGTTGCCAGGAGGGTGTGGACGGACCCGGCGAAACCCGCACCCTGCTCAAGGCCTTCAGCGACTTCGTGGAAAGCGAAGACCTGCCGGAAGAGTCGGCCCGGGAGAAAACCAAGGCTCTGGTGGATTACGCCAGCAGTCAGGCCAAGCTGGGCGAGCCGATTGGCCTGGAAGAGTTGTCCGAGCTTATCGACGAAGACCGCCCGCGTGCGTTCTACGATCACATCCGCAACAAGGATTACGGCCTGTCGCCGGAGATCCCCGCCGACAAACGCACCCTGAACCAGTTCCGGCGCTTCACAGGTCGCGCAGAGGGCCTGTCGATCAGCTTCGAGGCGCACCTGCTGGGTGACAAGATCGAGTTCGACAAAGCCGGAAGCACGCTGACTCTGCGAGGCCTTCCGACCTCGCTCATTGATCAGCTAAAGCGCGCAACGGTCTGATAGAGAGGAGAAACGCCATGGACCTGTTTTACCTGCAGGACAGCCGCAACCATGCCTATGTCGGCGACGGCCTGTCGTTCTGGGCCAAGGACGGAAAAGGCTACACCACCAATCTTGACCAGGCCGAGCTGTACACCCAAGAGCAGGCAGCCAGTCACCGCGATACGGACATTCCGTGGCCGAAGAATTACATCGACCAACGGGCTCATATTGGCGTTGATCACCAGTACATCAGCGAGGAAGCTGCCCTGCCCAAGCTGGTCGAAGGCTGCCTGTGCGCGCTTCAGGTCCCGAAGAAGTGGAATGGCAACGACATTCTGTTTGCCCGGTGGCCGATTGGTGAAACTGACCGGTTTGAGCGAGCGCACCGCCTGACACTGGAAAATGCTCTGGCGATTGGTGATGACGATCTGGTGATCTGGCCTGTTGATTACCTCTTGATGCACGCCCGGCGCGTTGTTCATCGCCAAGATGTCGATCTGAAAGAGGCGCTGAGCGGCACTGGGGTCAATCTACCAAAGCCCAAGCGCCCGCGCATGATGATGTTCAACTGCCACGGATGCGGGCGCTTTGTCAGTGATGAAGGTCGGTTCATATCCGATTGCCGGAACTGCGGCGCCGACAATCGGCCATAGCAACTTAAGCTCGGGAGATCAATCGCATCAGACTGAGTGATCAAGCGACCCTGAAGTTGATGACACCGGATACGAAGGGCAAGAAACGCGCATGCAACAGCGGAAATATTAGCCCCCTATAGCAACAAGTGCTCGTACTTAGTGGGGAGCAATGAAACCTCGCCCCAGCCTAGGCTGGCCAATGCAAGTCCGATACCATTTTCTCTTACGGACCCATAGGCAATAACGATACGACCCACGCTTTCACGGGCAAGACCTCTTTCATTGCCTTCTGCAACAGTAAACTTCAGTACAAAGTCCTTGAAGCTACAGTTATTCGGAGTTTCCAAATAAACAAACCTGGCATTGTTTGGGCCGCCCCTCCCAAAATCAGTAACTCCGACTACTTTTCCGTACAAGAGCATTGGACCCGAGCCTTTCTTTAGCTCGGGGTGGATACCCACAAGCAGGTCCATTAATTGGACAGCATGCTGGCTGTTAGGTAGAAAGTAGTATTTGTAGTAATTTTCATCGAATTTTCTGCAAAGCCCTGCAACCGTAGATATCTTGCTCGGCAAGTTGAAGCTCTCGCCACGATGCCTGCTGATCGGAACGTCTGCTGGCTCGCCATTAATATCTTCTACGGGAGTTTCGTTGTAAACATCGGGATTCTTAGAGGGCGCTACTGGCCGTTCCTGCATGAAACCTTCAATAATTACCATGTCGCCATTCAAGATTGCTTGCTTCGCATCTTCCTCTGTGTCGTATCGTTTGCCTTGAGCGGGCTTGGTTCTCAAACCGCAATCTGTCTTTATATTTTTTCGATGACCATAAAATGCGCTCCTTCCGCGCTTGTTAGCGTCGTCGCGATCTGGAGATCTATATAAAGGGCAGCAGCACTCTGGGCAGAATATCTTTCCGCGATAATCTGGCTCGTACTCAGATACCAGTTTGCGCTGAGCGGTGCTTTTCAAAACAGATTTATCTCCATCTCCCCATGCCCAGGAGGGGCTATAGAGAGCATGTTTTATACGATTCGCTTCACCTTTAGCCGCCGACATTTTCACTCCTTCGAGACGGTTTGATACACGCCCAACTTCATACCCCACTTCCCCTCATCACGCCAGCCCGGCAATGCCGAAGGCTGCCTGGAGTTCTTATGCAATCGATCATCTATGCGGGAATGCGCAACGGTGAGCGCGACCAGAAAATTCTGGAAGCCCTCACGTTCAAGCATGTCAAAGAGGTAGCGATAGAGTTCAAGCTGGCACCCTCAACAATCAGATCCATCGCGAAGCGGATCGAAAGCGTTGCGGTTTATGACCTTAATCTGCTGGGGGGGGGGGGTAGCCCGATCCGTATCGGAAAGGTTGCCGCTGACTCGTTCCGGAAGGCCGCTCTCGGCGCGTACCGGAACTTTCATGGCACGTTTCGCAATCTCGAACTGAGCTGCTGGAAGATCACGGACGGAGAAAATTCAGTAGATGTTGCTGAGCTTCGCCTTATCGACATAGGAGAAAAATCGCTTTAGCTCGGCATGTCGAAGATGAAGAAGTCTTTCAATCTTGCGCGCAAGCGCTTGGGCGTTTCCGCTGCGAAATAGAACCTCCAGGTGCCGTCGGCAAGCAGCTCCGAATCAACAAGATAGGTCCCCACTTCGTTTTCAGTCATACCTACAGCGCCTGCTATCTCCTTGTTTGTAGGTCTGCTGCTCATCGGTAAGCCTCCGTTGCCCGGCATAGCGCCGCACTTCAACCAATAGCCCACTTCAACGAATCACGCCACAGGCGAGGATCACTCATGACCGCATTTCAACGCCAACTCGCCAGCCAGCAAACACAAACCTTGGCACTTCCCTTCGAGCAAGAGCTCATCGTCGACTTGTTCGCCGGTGGAGGCGGTGCAAGCTCTGGTATCGCCCGGGCGTGGCGCGAGCCAGATGTAGCGGTAAACCACAACGAAATCGCCATCGCCGTGCACCGTGCCAACCACCCACAGACCCAGCACTATGTCGCTGACGTGTTTGAGGTTGACCCGCTTGTTGCTACGCGCGGCCTGCCGGTTGCGCTGCTCTGGGCATCGCCGGACTGCAAGCACTTCAGCAAGGCCAAGGGCGGAGCGCCGCGTGATCGCAAGGTGCGCGGACTTGCCTGGGTGGTTATACGCTGGCTGCATGCAACCCGCCCCCGCCTCATGCATCTGGAGAACGTGGAAGAGTTCTGCGACTGGGGACCGGTTGACGATGAAGGCCAGCCAATCAAGGCAGAGAGAGGTCGCACCTTCCGTGCTTTCATCTCGGCCATGAGCTCCGGCCTCGCTGAAAATCACCCAGATATGCCCGAGATCATGGCTGCAATCGGCGAGTTCGTGCCGGTCGAGGCCTTGGTGCGCGGGCTGGGCTACACAGTCGATTGGCGGGAGCGTGTGGCGGCCAACGCCGGCGCGCCAACGATCAGGAAGCGGCTGTATCTGATCGCACGCCGCGACGGCAAGCCTATCGTCTGGCCCGGCCCCGTTCTTCATAAGCAGCCGTCGGCCAAGCAGGAAGGCTGGCGCACATCGGCAGAGTGCATCGATTGGTCGAATTTGGGGCGCACGATCTTCCGCGCCAAACCGATGGCAAAAAATACTCTGCGCCGAGTAGCTAAGGGCCTCTGGCGTCACGTCCTGACCAGCCCCAAGCCATTCATCGTGCCAATGCGTGGAACGTCGGCAGCGCACACGAGCACTCATGGCGTAGACGAACCCCTCTCGACCGTCAGTGCCGGCGGCAATCATCACGACTTAGTGCAGCCTGTAGTCACACCATTCCTCACGGAGTGCGCCAACGGCTCATCACAGCGAAACTTCGATATCCAAGAGCCGCTCCGCACCCAAGTAGCACAGGTTAAAGGCGGTCATTTCGCCGTCGTGGCTGGGCACCTGACTCATCTTACGCACCATGCCGTCTCGGCTGCATTCATCGAACAGGCCAACGGCGGATTTTACGACGGCGACGGACGGCCAGCCGACGCACCGCTTTCGACTATCTGCCAGTCCGGTGCGAACCAGCGACTGGTGAACGCCTACCTGGTCAAGTACTACGGCAACGAGAAGGATGGAGTATCGCTGCGTGAACCCATGCACACACTGCCTACAAAGGACCGGGTGGCCGTAATCGAGGTTGAGCGAGTGTTGAACACACTGACCTCGGAGCAGCTTGAAGGTGCCCAGCGTTGCGCAGCATTCATGCATGAGCACCTGCCGGAGCATTTCAAGGAGAAAGCTGATCTGGTGATGCTCGACGGCTACGTACTTGTCGACATAACCCTGCGCATGCTCAAGCCGCCAGAGCTGAAAAAGGCTCAGGGCTTCAGCCACGAATACATCATAGACCGAGGCTTCTTCGTTGATCCGGAAACGGGCATTGGCGAATGGAGGGATATCAACATCACCGACCAAGTGAAGCTGATCGGAAACAGCGTTTCACCATACGAAGCCTATGAGCTGGTAAAGGCCAACGCAGCAGACCTCATCGATCTCTATCGGCGACTTGCCGCCTAACCCCATTCAGCCGGGCACGCCCCGGCAAGGAACCCTCATGTCAAAAATCTACTTGTCAGGCCCAATGACAGGCCTGCCAGACCTTAACTTCCCGGCATTCAACGCTGAGTCCGCACGCCTTCGAGGCCTGGGTTTTGATGTCGCAAACCCTGCGGAGTTGAACCCTGAAGGTGCGTCGTGGGGCGACTGCATGCGCAAAGATATCGTTGCGCTCATGAGCTGCGACACTGTCGCGACGCTGCCCGGCTGGGAGCACTCGAAAGGCGCGAGGCTTGAAGTTCTGATCGGCGAGCGGCTGGAGATGACTGTCGTAAAGGCTCAGGACCTTGTTCCTCCGCCAGCAATTCTATCTGTAGGCCAAGCGCCAGCCGTCGGCGGTGAGCTTGAGCGCCTTTCGATCAATTGGGGCGAGCAGCACGTCGAGAAAGACCGCTTTGGCCTTTACGTGACCTTCCACAGCACATACCGACTCCAGGCCGATCTGCAATCCGAACGACAGTTACGCCGTGATCATGCCGCCCGTATTCACGAACTGAGCGATGAAGTCAAAGACCTCAAGGGCGAGGTCGAGAGGCTCAAAAATGAGCTTGGCGTAGCGAAAGGTGAGTACGACCGCTCAGTCAACCGTCGAACTCTGGCCGACGGCCGGAGCGCCGAGCTTGAGAGGCTATTGCGCATTTACAGCGCTCGCGGCCTTTCGCCTGTACTGACCGAAGGCGAGCTGGAGCACATCGACGCAGTACTGGGCGAGGGTAAAGAGCATGGGTAATCACGAACTGAAACCGTGCCCGTTTTGCGGGGAGATTCCGATCATCACTAAGCATTTCCGAGAAGAGGCTTATAATTTCATGCACCGCTGCGCTGTGCTCGGCCCTGTGAGCTGGGATTTCCGCATTGACAGGCAGAGTCATATCGATAAGTGGAACTCACGCGCCGCCCTCGCTGCGCCTGTGCAGAGCGAGCGGGAGCCTTTATACCAAATCAGCGATGGCGTGAACGGCTGGAGGGATGTTGAGCGCCTTCGGTATGAGGCGTGCTGTCTTGACCCAGAGCAGTACGAGTGCCGTATCGTTTATCCCGCCGAGCCTGTGCAGGTAGCGAGGATGCCGAATATTTCAAGGTTCGACCTTGAGACCCCTGACGGGCCGGAGCGCTTCCTGAAAAATCTGTTCAAGGTCTGCATCGGGCGAAGCGACTTCGATGCTTACATCCATGCCGACCTCGCAAGTGACTTCGCCTATGCGCTGTCGAAATGGATTGCCCAGATCTGCGCGCAGCAGGCAGAGGCGAAGTCATGAGCCTCCCTCCGGTCACTCTCCCCATGTGGGTCGTCGACCAGCTTCGCGAGTCGCTGGCTTTGACGCCTGGAACATGGACTGAGCTTGAAGCCTGCGTTACCCGCGCCATCGAGCAGTCGGCCGAGCAGCGCAGCGCCCAACAGGAAAAGCTGGAGGCTGCCCGGTACCGGCATCTGCGTGATGCCTGCGGCGATCTTAGGATCGTCAGTTTCTCCGCCGAATCCGAAGACAGCGCAATCAAGACCGGCGACGAAGCTGACGCTGCGATTGATGCAGAGCTGAAGTAACCCCTCTCCCCTCTATTGATGCTGCCGCGATTTGGCGGCAAGGATTCCCCATGACCGAACGTACACCGATCAAGACGGAGGCCGAACTGTGCGCGGCATTCATCCAGTCGATGAACAAGCTGGCTGGCTGGACCTGCTATCCCGAAGCAGCGGGCTTCGACATTCTCGCAGTCCACGAAAACGGCCGGCAGGTCGGCGTCGAGGCAAAGATGACCCTTAACGCCAAGGTGGCAGATCAGATCCTGCCGAGGGATTACGAGACCTTCTACGGCAAGCCAGGGCCTGACCACCGCATCGTGATCGCAGGGAAAAGCAGCGATGCCAGTTACGGCATTGCCAGAATGCTGAGCCTGTTGGGCGTGCAAGTTCTCCTGCCGCGCTGGATGCGTCACGACAAAGATCATTGGAGCTGGGGCTTTGAGCTGCGGTGCGAAGAGAGTCGCAGTGGGTGGGCATTCTTCGCCAACGATGAATACTTGCACCTGTTTGATTGGAATCCGGCTGAACGGTGCCGAGTGCCGCTCGCAGTGGGAACTCATCAAGCTGGGGTTCCATCACCCATCAGCCTTACCCCATGGAAAGAAGGTGCATTGCGGGTAATCGCACTGATGCGCAAGCAGGGGTACATCGCTGCAAAGCAGATCCAGGAACTGGGCATCAGCCCGACCGCCTGGACGCGCCCGAGTGGCGACAAGCCGGGATGGCTGGCCCGGGGCGAAGTGCGTGGTACCTGGATAGAGACTGAGCACATGCCGCCATTCGATAAGCAGCATCCTGAGGCATACGCCATCGTTGCCGCTGAGGCCGACGCCAAAACCGAACTGCAATCTCAATCTCAGTTGGAGCTCACAGCATGACCCGTATCGCCCTCTGTTTGATGCTGCTGGCCACCAGCGCCAGCGCAGCCCCTACCTCGGCACCGGCCCAGCGCGAAAACGTGATCGAAATCGAGCGCGACTCACAGCGCGGCGTGACGTGCTACATCCTGAACGGCGTCGGCATCAGTTGCGTGCCGGACAGCCAGCTCAAGCCCGAACCAAAGGCCAAACAGACCCAGGCGCAGGACATGCGCGTTGATGAGAGGTATTCGATGTGAGCGATATGATCGAAGTCCGGGCACGGGAACTGACCGGGCATGCGCTCGACTACTGCACTCTGGTAGTGAGCGGCAAGCAAGCCAGAATGACTGCTTCAGGGGTTCGCGTGGCGCTGGGCGGCAGCGTGTTTCAGCGATTCAGCCCAACCACGGACAGCCTGTTGGCCAGCGAGCAAATCGTAACCTATAAGGTGCGCTTCGATGTCGACGCTCGCGGCTCGGAGTTCGCGGCCCGGGTTGGTGACGTTGTTTGCAGCGGCTCCACTATCGATATCGCCGCGTGCCGGGCAATCGTGGCTTCAAGGCTCGGAGAATGCTTCGGCATTCCGCGAGAGCTTATGCCATGAGGCTGATCCCGCAAACCGGCTGGCTCCGCCGCCAGCTCGAATCCGCTTTAATCCTGCTCGCCGCCTGGATACTGGGCGGTCGCAATGTCGCCCGCTCCGGGGTCGTCTCCCGATCCGACAACAACGAAATGTTCGAGATGGACTTCGAGCTTCGCGAGATCGCCCGGCGCATCCGCAAGCAGTACCAGTAACCCACCCCTTTCAACTCAGCCTGCAGCAGCGGGCATGGAGAGCTATTGCCATGACGAAACACAGGTACACGCCCGGGCCTTGGATCCATAAAGGCCCAGACCACTTTCGTGACTACAACATCCTGCACCAGGGCGACGCACTAGCCGTCGCGGCAGTGGTATCGAACATGCGGCCGAGCTACGAAATCAAGGCCAACGCAAAGCTGATCGCTGCTGCGCCGGAGCTACTGGAAGCAGCCATTGCCGTTCTCGCCGATCTCAGCGAGCGAATTGATGCTGCAGTTGCCGAGCGCCGTCCAAGCCCGGTGTTCGCCGGTATCGCCGCCCTGCATGACGCAGTCAACAAGGCGACCGCATAACCCATCCCCATCTATGCCGCCGCGAGCGGATCACCAAATCAATCCAGAGGCAGCTATGGGCGCACAAAAACCGCAGCCTCGCTTTCTGCGCGCAGGCGAAGCACCAGAATATTTAAGTATGAGCCTTCCTCTTTTCAATGAAATTGTCAGACCTTTCGTGAACGAGTTTCCCATTGGGGAGCGTGGAATTGGCTTTGACAGGCATGAACTGGACGAATGGGCTTCGTCATACGTTGCTGCCAAGGCAATTGATAAAAAGGGCGCAAGGGCGCAACAATTGTCCCGCAGCGAGCGCCAGAATGGAGCAAAACAATGGCGCGAAAAACGATCACAGGTCTCTCCCAGAGGGGCGGCCTCTGGCATATCGACAAAAAAATCAACGGCGAAAGACTTTACGAATCTACTGGAACAGCTGTCAGACAGGAGGCAGAGCGCTACCTGATTCACAGGCTTGAGCAGATCCGGCAGCAGAAGGTATATGGCGTGCGCCAGGTTAGGACTTGGCGCGATGCGGCAATGAGGTTCCTGGTTGAAATCAAGGACCAGCCATCTTTCAAGCTGTCCGCGCACCATCTGTCTCAGCTTGATCCGTTCATAGGTGACATGCCACTGACGCATATTGATGACCAGGCGCTGGAGCCTTTCATCAAGGATCGCCAGGCTACCAAGCGACTTCCGAACGGAAAGATTCAAAAGGGGGTTAGCAACCGAACGGTTAACATCTCAATTGAGAGGGTGATCCGGGTTTTATCTTTGTGCGCAAGAAAGTGGCGCGATGATGAGCGACGGCCTTGGCTGGATAGCGTGCCGATGCTAACGAAGCTGGAAGAGAAGCGGTCGAGTCGAAAGCCATATCCTATGTCGTGGGAGGAACAATCGATTCTTTTCGGGGAGTTGCCAGCGCACCTGCAGACGATGGCTTTGTTCAAGGTGAACACAGGCTGCCGCGAGCAGGAGGTCTGCAAATTGAGGTGGGATTGGGAGATTTCGGTGCCGGAACTTGGTGCCAGCGTTTTCCTGATTCCTGCCGACTTCGGCGGGCGACATGAAAACTCTGGCGTGAAAAATGGCGATGACAGACTTGTGGTGCTGAATACCGTTGCGAAATCGATCATCGACAAGCAGCGTGGCGTCAGCAAGGAATGGGTTTTCCCTTACAACGGGACGGCCCTGCACCGGATGAACGACTCGGCCTGGAAGAAAGCGCGGGTGCGCGCGGCGAAACTCTGGCAGGAGGAATATCTTCGCCCCGCCCACCCTGGCTATCTGTCGATCAGGATTCACGACTTGAAACACACGTTTGGCCGTCGCCTTCGAGCGGCAAACGTCACAGAGGAAGACCGCAAGGCTTTGCTCGGGCACAAGAACGGCAGCATTACCAGTCATTACTCGGGCGCTGAGCTCGGACATCTGATTGAAGCTGCGAACATGGTATCAGCAACCGACTCACGCGGACCGGTTCTGACGATATTGAAGAGGAAGCAGGCGTGAAAAATCGACGAGTCACGCAAAAGTCACGCACATGAAAAAGGCCAATGCTGTGAACATTGGCCTAAGTCATTGAAAAATATGGTCGGGACGGAGTGATTCGAACACTCGACCCCTAGCACCCCATGCTAGTGCGCTACCGGACTGCGCTACGCCCCGACTAGGCGTGAAACTGTTTCGCAACTTGCGAAAGCGATGAGGAATATACCCTAAGCTTTTGAATTATGGAAGTATCTTGCTCATTCGTCATGCACGGAGAATGACCAGTACATCTTCCAGTTCGGCAATCATCTGCCGGATCATCTGCTTGTCAGGCTTGGTATCGTCCTTCGCTTCGCCACTTGAAAGACGCAACCGGGCTCCACCGATGGTGAAGCCCTGGTCGTAGAGCAGAGCGCGGATCTGACGGATCATCAGCACGTCCAGTCGCTGATAATACCGACGGTTTCCGCGTCGCTTGACGGGGTTGAGTTGAGGAAACTCCTGCTCCCAATAGCGCAGAACGTGCGGTTTTACCGCGCAGAGCTCGCTGACTTCACCAATGGTGAAGTAGCGTTTGCCCGGGATAGGCGGTAGCTCGTCGTTATGACTTGGTTCCAGCATAAGCCTCAACTCGGGCCTTCAACTTCTGCCCTGGACGAAAGGTGACCACACGGCGAGCAGTGATCGGAATCTCCTCGCCGGTCTTTGGATTTCTACCAGGCCGCTGGCGTTTGTCGCGCAGATCGAAATTGCCGAATCCTGACAATTTCACCTGCTCGTTGTCTTCCAGAGCGTGCCTGATTTCCTCAAAGAACAGCTCAACCAATTCCTTGGCTTCTCGTTTATTCAGGCCCAGCTCTTCGTACAGACGTTCGGCCATCTCAGCTTTCGTCAGAGCCCCCATACGCTACTTCCTTAACGTGACGTTTAACCGTTCCTCAAGTGAATTGAGGATAGCAAGTGTCGTTGCGTTTACCTCATCGTCATTAAGAGTGCGCGATGGATGCTGCCAGGTCAAGCCAACTGCAAGGCTTTTTCTATGCGGATCAATGCCTTTACCCTGATAAACGTCAAATAGCCTGAGGTCTGTGAGCCATTCGCCTGCATTTTCACGAATAACGTCAAGAACTGCGCTTGCATTGACGTCCCGATCAGCCAGCAGAGCCAGGTCGCGACGCACTTCCGGGAAGCGGGAAAGCTCGTGGAATTTCGGCAGACGACCTGTGGAAACTTCGCCCAGAACCAGTTCGAAGACGAACACTGGGCGATCAAGGCCCAGGGTTTTTGCCAGTTCCGGATGAATGGCACCCAGGAAACCGACTTCACGACCATCGCGCTCGATGCGAGCGGTCTGGCCAGGGTGCAAGGCTGGGTGCTGACCCGCAGAGAAGGTGAACTCACCCAATGCGCCGGCAAAACCAAGCACTGCTTCCACGTCCGCTTTCACGTCGAAGAAATCGACCGCATCACGACCTTGCGCCCAACCCTCAGGCAGACGGCTGCCGCAGACCACACCGGCAAGCATCGGCTCTTGCTTGAGGCCATCAAGCTGGCCGACGAAACGCAGACCGCTTTCGAACATGCGAACGCGATCCTGCTGACGATTGAGGTTGTGTTGCAGAGCCTTGACCAGGCCCGGCCACAGGGAAGAACGCATGGCCGCCATGTCATTGGAGATCGGGTTGGCCAGCAGCAGCGGTTCTACGCCCGGGCTGAACAGCTCGAAAGCCTTCGGATCGATGAAGCTGTAAGTGATGGCTTCCTGATAACCGCGAGCAACCAGCAGACGACGCAGCTCTGGCAGATCGCCACGCGCTTCGGCCTTGGCTTGAGGTGCCAGACGGGCTTGCGGGTAACGAACCGGCAGATGGTTGTAACCGTACAGACGCGCCAGCTCTTCGATCAGGTCGACTTCCAGACTGATGTCGAAGCGATGACTTGGCACTTCAACGCGCCACTGACCAGCGGACTCGTTGCTCAGTTTCAAGCCCAGAGCCGTCAGCAGACGCTCGATTTCGGCGTTTTCAATAACCAGACCGAGCATTTGCTCGACACGGCTTGCACGCAGGGTAACCGAAGCAATCGAAGGCAGGTGCTGTTCGCTGACTGCTTCAATGATCGAACCAGCTTCACCACCGGTAATTTCCAGCAGCAGGCCAGTGGCGCGCTCCATGGCTTCACGGGCAAGCTGCCAGTCCACGCCACGCTCGTAACGGTGCGAAGCATCGGTGTGCAGGCCGTAGGAGCGGGCCTTGCCAGCCACCGAGATGGTGTCGAAGAAAGCGCTTTCCAGGAAAATATCCCGGGTCTTGGTAGTCACACCACTGTGCTCGCCACCCATGATGCCAGCGATGGCCAGAGCACGCTGGTGGTCGGCAATGACCAGAGTGTCGGCGCGCAGGCTGACTTCCTGACCGTCTAGCAGGACAAGCTTCTCGCCCTCCTCGGCCATGCGCACACGAATCCCGCCATTGATTTCGGCCAGATCGAATGCATGCAGCGGCTGACCCAACTCAAGCATCACGTAGTTGGTGATATCGACAACTGCATCGATGCTGCGCACGTCCGAACGACGCAGGCGCTCCACCATCCACAGCGGTGTAGGACGCGACAGGTCAACGTTACGGATCACTCGGCCCAGGTAGCGCGGGCAGGCAGCAGGTGCCAGCAACTCGACAGGACGAACTTCGTCATGCACGACAGCTACAGGCGCTACTTGCGGACGAGTGACCTCGGCGGCATACAGCGCGCCGACTTCACGCGCCAGACCGGCAACCGACAGGCAGTCGCCACGGTTCGGCGTCAGGTCGACTTCGATGCTGGCATCGTCCAGCTCCAGGTAAACGCGAATGTCCTGACCCACTGGCGCATCGGCAGCCAGTTCCATCAGACCATCGTTGGCCTCGCCCAGTTGCAGCTCGGCAGCGGAACACAGCATGCCGTTGGACTCGACGCCGCGCAGCTTGGCCTTCTTGATCTTGAAGTCGCCGGGAAGCTCGGCACCGATCATTGCGAAAGGAATCTTCAGACCCGGACGCACGTTTGGCGCGCCACAGACGACCTGCAATGTTTCGCTGCCATTGCTGACCTGACAGACGCGCAGCTTGTCAGCATCAGGGTGTTGCTCGGTGCTCAGGACTTCGCCTACGACTACACCCGTGAAGATGCCGGCGGCCAGCGTGACGCTGTCAACCTCAAGACCGGCCATCGACAGACGGGCAACCAGCTCGTCACGGGAAACCTGCGGGCTTACCCAGCCACGCAACCATTGTTCACTGAATTTCATCCTGCTCTCCTAATAGATTCGTTACGGGCATGCGTTCTAGCGAAATTGCGCCAGGAACCGCAGGTCGTTGTCGAAGAACAGGCGCAAGTCATTGACGCCGTAACGCAGCATTGCCAGACGCTCGACACCCATGCCGAAAGCAAAGCCCTGGAACTCTTCAGGGTCGATGCCGGACATGCGCAGCACGTTGGGGTGAACCATTCCGCAACCCATGACTTCCAGCCAGCCGGTCTGCTTGCAGACGCGGCAGCCTTTGCCGCTGCACATCACGCACTCCATATCGACTTCAGCAGAAGGCTCGGTGAACGGGAAGAAAGAAGGACGGAAACGTACCGCCAGTTCCTTCTCGAAGAACACGCGCAGGAACTCTTCGATGGTGCCTTTCAGATCCGCGAAGTTGATATCGCGGTCGACCAGCAGGCCTTCGATCTGGTGGAACATCGGCGAGTGAGTAATATCCGAGTCACAGCGGTATACACGACCCGGGCATACGATGCGGATCGGCGGCTGTTGCGATTCCATGGTCCGCACCTGCACCGGCGAGGTGTGGGTACGAAGCAGCATGTTCGCATTGAAATAGAAGGTGTCATGCATCGCCCGCGCCGGGTGGTGGCCAGGGATGTTGAGCGCCTCGAAGTTATGGTAATCGTCTTCGACCTCAGGGCCTTCGGCAATGCCGTAGCCGATGTGGGTGAAGAATTGTTCGATACGTTCCAGAGTCCGGGTGATCGGGTGCAGACCACCGGAGGTCTGACCGCGTCCCGGCAAGGTCACGTCAATGCACTCGGCCGCGAGCCTGGCAGTCAGTTCTGCCTGCTCAAACGACGCCTTGCGGGCATTGAGAACCTCTGTGACACGCTCCTTGGCAACGTTGATCAGGGCGCCGACTTGCGGACGCTCTTCAGCAGGCAGGTTCCCCAGGGTCTTCATCACCTGAGTCAACTCGCCTTTCTTGCCGAGGTAGTGAACCCGGATTTGCTCCAGGGCATTGATATCTTCGGCGCTTTGCACAGCCTCAAGAGCTTGCGAGACCAGCGCGTCCAGGTTTTCCATGTACAGACTCCAGATACGAAATAGGGGAAGAGCCAAAGGCTCTTCCCCTATTTATGACGTTCAAAACCGGTTCCGGAACCCGGAACCGGTGATTGTCGGGGACTTAGGCCAAAGTGGCTTTAGCTTTCTCGACAATCGCAGCAAACGCCGCTTTTTCGTTCACTGCCAGATCAGCCAGAACCTTACGGTCGATCTCGATAGACGCCTTTTTCAGGCCAGCGATCAAACGGCTGTAAGACAGACCGTTGGTACGAGCACCAGCGTTGATACGAGCGATCCACAGAGCGCGGAACTGACGTTTTTTCTGACGACGGTCACGGTAGGCGTATTGGCCTGCCTTGATTACCGCTTGCTTGGCAACACGGAATACGCGTGAACGCGCGCCGTAGTAGCCTTTAGCAAGTTTCAGAATTTTTTTGTGACGCTTACGGGCAATGACGCCACGCTTTACACGAGCCATGAGTAACTTCCTCTATTCTTGATCAAAATTAACGAAGGCGCAGCATGCGCTCGACTTTTGCCACGTCAGACGGATGCAGCAAGCTGCTACCGCGCAGTTGACGCTTACGCTTGGTCGACATTTTGGTCAGGATGTGGCTCTTGAAAGCGTGTTTGTGCTTGATGCCGTTCGCAGTTTTCAAAAACCGCTTAGCTGCACCACTTTTAGTCTTCATCTTTGGCATGTTCGGATACTCCGCATTCAGTTGATAAACATAACCGCAAGGCCTGCCGTGCCCTGGTGGTTACTTCTTCTTTTTCGGGGCGATGACCATGATCAGCTGGCGTCCTTCCATCTTAGGATGCTGTTCGACGGAACCGTATTCGAGCAAGTCAGCTTCAACCCGCTTCAACAATTCCATACCCAGCTCCTGGTGGGCCATCTCACGACCGCGGAATCTCAACGATACCTTGGCCCTGTCCCCGTCACTCAGGAAACGTACCAGGTTGCGTAGTTTTACCTGGTAATCCCCTTCCTCCGTCCCTGGACGAAACTTGATTTCTTTAACCTGGATCTGCTTCTGGTTTTTCTTCGCTGCAGCAATCTGCTTCTTCTTCTCGAAGATCGATTTGCCGTAGTCCATGACACGGCAGACCGGAGGTACTGCGTCGGCAGAAATCTCTACCAGATCCAGCTTCGCCTCTTCGGCTATACGAAGCGCTTCATCAATCGAGACGATGCCAATCTGCTCGCCGTCAGCGCCAATTAACCGAACCTCGCGGGCCGAGATATTCTCATTGATCGGGGCCTTGGGTGCAGCTCGTTTATCTTGTCTCATTTCACGCTTAATAATAATTACTCCGAATCTTGGCGACCACGCCGGGAAACCGCTTGTGCGAGGAATTCAGCGAATTGGGCGACCGGCATTGAACCGAGGTCAGCGCCTTCGCGTGTACGCACAGCGACAGTTTGCGTTTCAACTTCCCGATCTCCAATCACGAGGAGATAAGGGACCTTGAGCAAAGTATGCTCGCGGATTTTAAAGCCGATCTTTTCATTTCTCAAGTCAGACTTGGCACGAAATCCGCTTTGAGCCAGAGTTTTTTCGACTTCAAGAGCAAAATCTGCCTGTTTATCAGTGATATTCATGATCACTGCCTGCGTCGGAGCAAGCCAGGCCGGGAACGCGCCTTCATAATGCTCGATCAGAATACCGATGAAACGCTCGAAGGATCCGAGGATGGCACGGTGCAACATGACCGGATGCTTGCGACCGTTGTCTTCCGAAACGTATTCGGCGCTCAGACGGATCGGCAGGTTGAAATCGAGCTGCAGGGTACCACACTGCCAGACACGACCAAGGCAATCCTTCAGGGAAAACTCGATTTTCGGACCATAGAAAGCGCCCTCGCCCGGTTGCAGATCGTAAGGCAGACCAGCGCTGTCCAGCGCAGACGCCAGTGCCGACTCGGCACGATCCCACAATTCGTCGGAACCCACGCGCTTTTCAGGGCGGGTCGACAGCTTGAGCTCGATGTCCTTGAAACCGAAATCGGCATACACATCCAGGGTCAGCTTGATGAAAGCGGCCGACTCGGACTGCATTTGCTCTTCTGTGCAGAAAATGTGCGCATCGTCCTGAGTGAAACCACGCACGCGCATGATGCCGTGCAGAGCACCCGACGGCTCGTTACGGTGGCAGGCACCGAACTCGGCCAGACGCAGCGGTAGTTCACGGTAGCTTTTCAGGCCCTGATTGAACACCTGCACGTGGCACGGGCAGTTCATCGGCTTGATGGCGTAGTCGCGACTCTCGGACTCGGTGGTGAACATGTTGTCGGCGTAGTTGGCCCAGTGCCCGGATTTCTCCCAGAGCGAGCGGTCGACCACCTGGGGAGTCTTGATTTCCAGATAGCCGTTCTCGCGCTGCACTTTGCGCATGTACTGCTCAAGCACCTGATACAGGGTCCAGCCCTGCGGATGCCAGAACACCATGCCCGGCGCTTCTTCCTGGGTATGGAACAACCCCAGGCGCTTGCCGATCTTGCGATGGTCACGCTTTTCAGCTTCTTCGATGCGCTGGATATAAGCAGCCAGTTGCTTCTTGTCCGCCCAGGCGGTGCCGTAGACGCGCTGCAACTGCTCGTTCTTGGCATCGCCACGCCAGTAGGCGCCG
Organism: Pseudomonas cichorii; assembly: GCF_019719005.1. GTDB lineage: Bacteria > Pseudomonadota > Gammaproteobacteria > Pseudomonadales > Pseudomonadaceae > Aquipseudomonas > Aquipseudomonas cichorii_E. Next base: position 83,228 of record NZ_JAIGPJ010000002.1, on the reverse strand, counting down.
GACAGCTTGGTCAGCTTGAAAGACTTGAGGAAGCGGGTGTTCGGCACGTGCGGACCGCGGCACATGTCGACGTATTCTTCGTGATAGTACAGGCCCATGGCCTGCTGATCGGGCATGTCCTCGACCAGACGCAGCTTGTAGTCTTCGTGGCGCGAAGTGAACACTTCGATCACTTCTGCACGCGGCGTCACTTTCTTGATGACGTCGTAATCTTTCTCGATCAGTTGCTGCATGCGCTGCTCGATGGCAGCCATGTCGTCAGGCGTGAACGGACGCTCGTAGGCGATATCGTAATAAAAGCCGTCGTCGATGACCGGACCGATAACCATTTTGGCGGTCGGGTACAGTTGCTTGACGGCATGCCCGACAAGGTGAGCGCAGGAGTGGCGGATGATTTCCAGTCCTTCCTGATCCTTGGGGGTGATGATCTGCAGGCTGGCATCGCCTTCGATGAGGTCGCAGGCGTCGACGAGCTTGCCATCGACTTTACCGGCCACGGTGGCCTTGGCCAGACCGGCACCAATGGAAAGTGCGACATCGGCTACGGAAACCGGATGATCGAATGAACGTTGACTGCCGTCGGGAAGAGTAATGGTGGGCATGGCGCCTCCTCTCCTAGTGGTGACCCCTACCAAAGGTCACGTGGGTTGGGATGAGCCAGTACGTGATTCGGTGGTATGCCTGCCTCACAGTGGCAGGAGCCTTTCAGGCCAACCTTCAACCGAACCAGATGACTGGATTGTGCGAAAAAAACCTGCATGTGCCGCGCCGATGGCCATTGAGCCACGGGGCAAAGAATCTACAGGACGCGCATCCTAGCACAGCCACATCGATTCACACGCACAACCTGCCCGATGAGTATGGAAATAGAGCGTTTTGGCATATCGCCTGAACTGGAGCCGCTCAAGACCGTCTGAATGAATCGGGTTCCTGTATGACTCTTCCAGTAAAGGAGAACACCATGAAGCGCTTTCACCTTATGCCTGCCCTGCTTGCCTGTGCCGCCCTTGCCGGCCCGCTGACCGCTCAGGCGGCCATGGACAGCACGACTCGCTCTGCCTTCACTCAAGAATGTGTCAATGCTGCAAAACAGCACAACCTGGACGACAAGACGGCCAAGGCCCATTGCGATTGCGGCGCAAAACAGGTCGACAGTCATTTCTCGGACAAGGAAATCGCCAGCCTCAGCGCCGACGCCTCTCAAAACCCGGCCCTGGCTTCGAAACTGCAAAAACTGGTCGCTGAAAACTGCAGTGCAGCAAAAAAATAATTTCCCACGGTGCCTGAAGCGAACCACTCTCAAGGATTGTCGAAGGCACTGAAGAATATGCCCGAAAGCCCCGTAAAACGTGGCTTTCGGCGCAGCAGAAAGACCTCCTCCATCGCACCACCTGTCATGTTACTTTTGCACAACGGTAATATGACGCCCTGCATCTACTCGATTTTGATTCAAAGTTCCTACCTAAAGGGCTCTCTTTTCTTACATTTCGACTATTATGGCTCGGTGTGCCCAGTTGGCCTGAGCAGCACGTTCTACTGAAAAACTATGTTCTTGGAGATACACCATGTCTAATCGCCAAACCGGCACCGTAAAATGGTTCAACGATGAAAAAGGCTTCGGCTTTATCACTCCACAAGGTGGCGGTGACGACCTGTTCGTTCACTTCAAAGCAATCCAGAGCGACGGTTTCAAAAGCCTGAAAGAAGGCCAGACCGTTTCTTTCGTTGCTGCCAAAGGCCAGAAAGGCATGCAAGCAGAAGAAGTCACTGTGGTCTGATCCACCTGACTTGAAAAAAACCCGTCTCAATGGACGGGTTTTTTTATGAAAAGGGGAAATGCAGGCATCAACCGCAGTTGACGCGAATCACCTTGCCACTGGCATCCGCATTGATATTCACACGGTCGGAGCGATACTCCAGCGTGACCATATCGTTGGGACCCAGAATCCGGGCTTCATTCGAGCCCGATTGAGTACGCACCTGAGCCAGCAATGCAGCCGAAGCCTGCTGACCCACCGCCGACTGGGCCTGAGCCGCATCGCAGCGACCATGCCCTGCATGAGAAGCGGGCGCCTGAGCAGTTTCAGGAGACGATCCCGGTGTGGAACTGCACCCTGCCATCAACGCTGCCAAAGCGACAAAACCCAATGTTGCAAATTTGCGGGGCATACACCCTCCTCTTCCAATGAACATGTTCAGACCCTGTGCGACCGCATCCAGGCGCATTGGTTGCAGACACAGGCCCACACGCCGCAAAAGTCTGCCCCAGAGAACGAGTACATGCGCAGCCAAAAATCGTCACAAAACGTTTATTCGCATAGGCTATCGATAAACCGACATGATGCCTAAGTAGAAGTATCACCCTGTGCGTGGAATGATCTACTGCACACGACGTCCAGGCATTCGGCAACGCTCAGGATGATGCGCTGCTTTCACACAAAAAGAGACAGACATGACAATCATATCCATCGATGCGGATATCAAGGCCAAATGGCCTCAGGGACATTGCTCGCACAGCCCGGGCACGGCAGAAGAGCTTACGATCATTGCAGTCGACCTGCTGGTCAAGGAACTGGGCACCGAAGGTGCCCGAACCTTTCTCAGCCAGGTGCTGAGCAGGTACTCCCCGGCGGAGCTACCTGCCTGAAGCACAAGGACTCACTTCAAACGGGCCAACCGGCTGGTCAGCAGATCGAAGAAGCCCTGAGCGTCGCCATTCTCGACCCAGAACACGTTCTGTGGCTGCTTGAGCGTGCCGTACCAGTCAGCAACGGTCTGACCAAAGCCGATGCCATCGCGGCTATCGATGGCCAGGGTGATCTGCCGGCCTGAAAACAGCTCCGGCTGAAGCAGCCAGGCAATCACGCTCGCATCATGGACAGGCCCGCCGGGCAGGCCGTAATGCTCCATATCCAGCTTGACGTACTCATCGAGAATGCCACCGACCAGCTTGCCAGCCTGATTGCCCAGTGCGGCGATCTTCTGCAGACGCTGCTCGCTGGTCAGGATCTTGTGGGTCACGTCCAGCGGCACATAGGTCAGCTTGACACCACTGGCCAGGACGATCTGCGCCGCATGAGGGTCGGCGAACAGGTTGAACTCGGCAGTCGGCGTGATGTTGCCGCCATTGAAGTGCGCGCCGCCCATGACCACGACTTCCTTGATACCCTGAGTGATTTCAGGCGCCTGAACCAGTGCCAGCGCCAGATTGGTCTGTGGACCGAGCATGGCAATGGTGATGCTGTGCGGCTCGGCTTTTTTCAGAGTGTCGATCAGGTAATTGACGGCGTTACCTTCGGCCAGCCCCTTTGCAGGCTCGTGGATCGGCACACCCGGCAACCCTTCCTGGCCATGCACGTTTTCGGCATAGATCGGCGTACGTACCAGAGGCTTTGGCGCACCGGCATAGACCGGAACTTCCTCGCGCCCTGCCCACTCGCGGGCAAGCCTTGCATTACGCGAGGTTTTGTCCAGACGCACATTGCCTGCCACCGTGGTGATCGCCAGCACGTTCAGTTCTTCAGGAGAGGCCAGCGCCAGCAGCAATGCGACCACATCGTCGGCGCCCGGATCGGTGTCGATGATCAAGTTGCGCTTTTCAGCCGCCTGGGCGGCACTCATACCGAGAATGGACAAAAGCGATAGGCTCCACAGTAGTTGCCTGGAAAATTTCAATATCTGCATGATTTACTCCCTGTTAAAGACTTCCTTAGGTTTTGTACGAAAAGTCGGCGAGCGAAGGTCAGGCAAGGCAAAAACAGGCGAGGAAGCGGAGTTTACGTGCTGTAAATGAGCATTCCGAGCCTGTTTTTAACGCAGCATCACCGAGCGCAGCCACTTTTCGTGCAAAGCCTAGAAAACTACGCCAGCCACCAGAGCCACATTGCTATACGGCTGGCATTCCCCGCTACGCACGATAGCCTTGGCGCTGCGGCTCAAGACTTTCAACTCTTCATGACTCACCCAGCGCTGCTGGCCCAGTTGTTCATCAAGCGCCAGGGCCTCGATCACTCGCAGCCCAGGCGGCTGTACGTTCACCATCTCGCTGGCCAGCACATGGCTTTCGACCTGCATTTCCGACAGCACGACATCCAGCACACTGGCGAAATCCGGCACGCCCTGGGTCAACGCCAGGTCGATCAATTCGACGCCTGCTGGCACGGGCATGCCGGCGTCGACGATCATGAGGATATCGCCGTGCCCCAGTGAAGCAATCACACGGGACAAGGCAATATTGAGAAGCGGTGTCTTTTTCATGAGGCTTTGAATTCCTGCACTTCATCGAATGTCGGTATCGAAGGCTGCGCACCGGCACGGGTAACAGACAGTGCCGCCGCAACCTGGGCAAAACGGATCGCTTCGGACTCACTCTTGCCTTGCGAAAGAGCCGAGGCAAAACCGCCGACAAAGGTATCACCTGCCGCGGTCGTATCAACAGCCTTCACCGGCTGCGCTGGCACGTGCTCAAAACCCTGAGCATTGGCCAGCAGGCTGCCCTGCTCTCCCAAAGTAATGATGACATTACGAGCCCCGGCCGCCAGCAGCGCTTTCGCTGCCTCCTGTGCCGACACAGGCGAATCCACCACGATTCCTGTCAGCGCCTGCGCCTCGCTTTCATTGGGAATCAGATAATCAATCAACCCGTACCACTCTGGCGGCAAGGGCGCGGCAGCAGGCGCCGGGTTGAGAATGACGGTCTTGCCCAGTTCACGGGCACGGGACAAGGTGTGGTGGACCGTTTCCATCGGCACTTCGAGCTGGCATATGACCACTTCGGCAGCGGCCAGCAGCGTATCGAACACTCCGATCAATGAAGGCGTCAGTTGGCCATTGCCACCAGCAACGATGATGATCGCGTTCTGGCTGTTGTCATCCACCACAATCGAGGCAATACCGGTGGATACACCGGACACCGACGTGACTGCGCGACAATCGATACCTTCTGCCAGCAACGCGCCGCGCAACTGTTCGCCATAGGCATCTTCACCCACGCATCCGATCATCGCCACGCTGCCACCCAGGCGAGCAGCCGCCACGGCCTGATTGGCGCCCTTGCCGCCGGGCACGGTCATGAAGGTTTCTCCGGCAAGGGTTTCACCGGGTCGCGGCAAACGCTGGGCGCGAATCACCAGGTCCATGTTGAGACTGCCAACTATCACTATTTTTGCTTGCATGGCTCATTCGCTCGGCGCTGTATTTCAGCGCAACTCATTGAAGGCATTGTTCGGCGGCGCAGTGGATTCACGCACCACGACACTGGGAGTTACAAGGCGTCTGCCGGGCAATTCGGTCGAGGCTCCGACAATCCTGGACAACAGCATTTCTGCTGCCGTTTCCCCCAGTTGCATGATCGACTGGCCGACGGTGGTCAACGCGGGATAGACATAGCGACTCATCTGGATATCGTCGAAACCGATCACAGACAGCTCACGGGGAACCGGGATATTGCGCTCGGCCGCCGCTCGCAGTACGCCAATGGCAATCACGTCGTTGCCAGCAAAAATGGCGGTAGGTCGATGGCCAGCCAACAGACCGACCGCCGCCTCATGACCGGCAGAGCTGGTGAAATCACTGCGGACCACCCATTCAGGCACGACCTCGACACCGGCCTCCTGCATCGCACGCCGATAACCGACAAAACGCATATCGGCCACCACCGTATTGTCCGGCCCGCCAATGCAGGCAATATCGCGATGCCCCAGATCGAGCAGGTGACGGGTCGCCAGGTAGGCGCCGTGCTCGTGATCGATACGTACCATGTCGGCATCGATGCCCTCAAGCTCGCGGTCGACAATCACCAGGGGCGTGCGCACCTCTGCCAGACCACCCGCGATACTGACATCACCGCCCACCGAGGACACGATCAGGCCGTCGACGCGCTTCTCCAGCAGCACGCGCAAGTAGTTGCGCTGCTTTTCCGGATTGTCGTCAGAGTTGCAGAGGATCACGCAAAAGCCGTTACGCTCGCAATGATCCTCGATCCCTCGCGCCAGTTCGGCGAAGTAAGGGTTGATACCGTTGGGAATCAACAGCCCGATCGTCGAAGTGGTCTTGGCCTTGAGCGAACGGGCAACGGCGCTGGGCACATAATCGAGTTGGGCAATGGCCGCCTCGACCTTGATCCGGACCGGATCACTCACCGGGCGGGTCTTGTTCAGCACATGGGACACCGTGGTGTAGGAAATCCCTGCCAGCGCCGCGACGTCTTTGATGGTTGCCATATCAGCCCTGCCGCCGTGCCCGGTGGCTACGATAGGTATCCAGGACCACCGCGATCACGATCACGGCACCGGTGATGATGCGTTTGGTGGGTTCCGATGCACCGATCTGCGCAAGACCTGCTGCCAGCACGGAAATGATCAGCACGCCAAAGAAAGTGCTGATGATCGAGCCGCGCCCACCCATGAGGCTGGTTCCACCAATCACCACCGCCGCGATGACTTGCAGTTCCAGGCCCGCACCGGCATTGGGATCAGCCGCTTCCAGTCGGGATATCTGGAACAGCGCCGCCACACCGGCCAGCAGGCCCATCAGCGAAAACACCAGAATCTTGTAAGGCTTGGGATTGATCCCCGCCAGACGCACGGCTTCTTCGTTGGTGCCGATCCCGATCAGGTAACGACCGAATACCGTGCGCGTCAGTACTGCCTGTGCAATGAAGATCACCAGCAGTGCGATCACGAACGAGGGAGAAATCCCGAAGGCCAGCGGGTTGGACAACCAGGCGAAGGAGTCACCGATGTAGGCCGTGCGCGAGTCCGTCATCTGATACGCAACGCCACGCGCCATTTCCAGCACGCCCAACGACACGATAAAGGACGGGATTCGCCATGCGACGGTGATCGAGCCGGTAATGGTGCCCGCCAGGGTTGCGCAAGCGATGCCCAGCAAGGCCGCGGGAAATACGCTCCAGCCCCAGCCCAGAATGGCAACACTCACCGCCGATGCAGCCAGTGCCAGAACCGAACCCACCGAGAGGTCAATACCACCGATGATCAGCACCAGCGTCATGCCCACCGCCAGCACCATCAGGTCCGGAATCTGGTTGGCCAGGGTGCTGAAGGTCTGGTACGACAGGAAGTGATCGCTCAGTAGCGAGAACAGTACAATCATCGCCAGCAAGGCGCCCGCCAGCCCGAGGTAAGTGCCGAGGCCGAAATAATTCCGGGCCGCTGAAGGCTTCGTCTGGGAAACAGGGTTATTCATGAGTCATTCCTGGGCGCCGCTTCGCTAAGCAACGCATCACGTTTTTGATAGCCGGCAAAAGCAGCGGCGAGCAGTTGATCCTGAGTCCAGTTGTCGCGCTCGAAGGTATCGATCAGGCGACCTGCCGACAGCACGCCAATGCGGTCACAGATCAACATGAGTTCGCGCAGATCGCTGGACACCACCACCAGCGCTCGTCCCTGGCGAGTCAGTTCGCCCAATAGCGCGTAGATGTCGAACTTGGCTCCCACATCGATACCGCGGGTGGGCTCGTCGAACAGCATTACCGGGCAGTCACGCTCCAGCCAGCGACCGATCACCACCTTCTGCTGATTACCGCCGGAAAGTTCCGAGACCAGTTGTGCCGGGCTGGAGCTGCGGATACGCATGGCTGCGACCTGCCGCTGCGCCAATGCCAGTTCATCGCGGGCACTGACTACGCCCCCCCGGGAAATAGCCGGCATATTGCCCAGCGCGACATTGGCGCTGATGGACTGCGACATCAGCAGACCTTCGCCCTTGCGATCTTCAGTGATCAACGCAATGCCATGCTCAACCGCATCGGCAGGCGAGCGAATGGTCGCTTCGCGCAGTGGCTGACCGATTTCGATGCTGCCGGTATCGGCCTTGTCGGCACCGTAGATCAGACGCAAAAGCTCGGTTCGCCCCGCACCGATCAGGCCGGAAATACCGAAGATCTCGCCACGGCGTACCTGAAACGAAACGTCCTTTACCTTATCTGAGCGCCCCAGCCCCTTGACCGACAGCGCGACCTCACCAATCTGTCGAGACCCCATGTCGATGTGCTCGCCCAGCTCTCGCCCGACCATCAGCGTGACCAGTTGCTCGCTGTCATAGCGGGCAATCGGATCCACGCAGACCAGCTTGCCGTCACGCAGCACTGCAATGCGCTGGGCGACTCTGGCCAGTTCCTCAAGACGGTGGGAGATATAAATGATCGAGACGCCACGCGCCTGCAAGCGGCTGACCTGCTCGAACAGCATCTCGACTTCTCGAGATGTGAGCATCGCGGTCGGCTCATCGAGAATCAGCACATGACAATCGCCGGTCAGGTTACGGGCGATTTCAACCATCTGCTGATGGCCGATACCCAGATCACCGACCAGCGTGTCCGGGTCGATGGCTTCCAGCCCGACTTGAGCCATGGCCTTGATAGCGTTTTCGCGCAGGACCTTGCGGTCGATCCAGCCCAGGCGCCGCGGCATGTCATCCAGAAACAGGTTTTCAGCCACCGTCAGGGTCGGCAGCAGGTTCAACTCCTGCATGACCATGCGCACGCCCAGCTTTTCAGCCTGTGTGCGGTTTGCCGGTTGATAAGGCTGGCCCTGGAAAGACATCACACCGGCATCCGGCACGACCAGCCCGCCGATGATCTTTGACAAAGTGCTTTTGCCTGCGCCGTTTTCGCCGGTCAAGGCCAGCACTTCGCCGCGCATCAGCGTCAGCTCGATATCGGCAAGCACCGGTTGGGCGTAGGTCTTGCCAATTCCACCGATGGACAGAACAGCATCCTGGACAGGTGCTGACATAAGATTCTCCCGACGCCTGCCCGGTTCGGGCAGGCGCCATTACCAGACAGGAATCAGGGTTTGGTGACGAGTTCGACAGGGGTTTCGATCACGCCATTGACGCTATCGACCGGCTGTTTCTTGACCAGTTTCAAGGCCGCTTCAATACCGAAAACCGCCTGTTTGGCAGCGAACTGGTCAGCGGTGGCCAGCACTCGACCATCCTTGAGCATCGGCTTGATAGCGTTGATGTTGTCGTAGCCGACCACAGCGACCTTGCCCGCCTTGCCTGCCGCACGAACCGCCGATACCGCGCCCAGCGCCATGCTGTCGTTACCTGCCAACAACGCCTTGAGGTTCGGATACTCGTTGAGCATGGCCGAAGCAACAGCGTTGCCCTTGTCGATTTCCCAGTTACCGGACTGCACGGAAACAATCTTCAATTGCGCCGCTTCCATGGCGTCCTTGAAGCCGGCTGTACGCTGCTGGGCATTGGTGGTGGTCGGCACACCTTCAATGATGCCGACTTCATCGCCTGCCTTCAGATCCTTGGCCAGGTACTCACCCACCAGACGAGCGCCCTTGCGGTTATCCGGGCCTACAAAAGGCACTTCGATGTTTTTGCTTTTCAGCACAGAAGCATCCAGCTGGTTATCAATGTTGATGACCTGGATACCGGCATCCATCGCCTTCTTGATCACCGGCACCAGCGCCTTGGAATCGGCAGGCGCGATGACCAGTGCATCGACTCGGGAGACGATCATCTGCTCGACGATACGGATCTGGCTGGCTGTGTCGGACTCATCCTTGATGCCGTTGGAAACCAGGTCGAAGTCGCTGGAATGCTCTTTCTGGTAGGCCTTGGCGCCATCTTCCATGGTCCGGAAGAACTCGTTGGCCAGTGATTTCATGACCAGAGCGACCTTGGGCTTTTCAGCATCTTGAGCGTGGACGAACGAGAGGGGCGTGACTGCCGTGGCGGCAGAGAGAATAGCGGCAGCGAGAAGACGTCCAGCGAATGGCAGCTTCATGAGTTCATCTCCGATGTTGTGATTATTTTTCGGGCGAACGACGCAGGATCGAACAGTGGGCTCGATACGCAAACGTTTGCGAGTGAGAACTATGAAGAAAGCTTGCTGCTTTTGTCAATTAACATAAAGCCAGCTGACAGCACTGCTGACCGGGAGAAAATGCCATCGCAAGAAAGGAAATAAGACAGAAAAATCAACAGGCAGCGTTATATCCCCAAACCCAAGTACCTTATCCTACATAAGGGTTGCGAAAGATCCGACAGTGAAATACTGTATGCCCGTACAGCAACCCAAGGGATCTTTTTTCGTGGCAAGACAAAGCGCAGCAGTGACCCCCTCCCTTCCCGGTTCCTACGAACGCCTTGGCATCCGGGTTCAGAAAATCATCAACTCGCCTACCGCTCAAAAAGCCAAAGCCGCCTTGATATTCCGCCTGCCTGACGAGACGGAAGACGACTGGGCCCAGTTGCTGGAAGAAATAGCCGAGAACGATAACGTCACCCTCGCCTGGCGCGATGACGGCGGCGTGCAAATTTTCTGGACATTGCCGAAGGAAGACTGACGGCATGATGGTTCGATTTTCTGCCCTGCTCTGCACCACCCTGTTCCTCATTGTTCCACTGACCGTACAAGCCGATGCTCCGCGAACCTTCAGCGAGGCGAAGAAAATCGCCTGGGGCCTCTATGCACCTCAAGCAACCGAGTTTTATTGCGGGTGCAAATACACCGGCAAGCAGGTCGATCTTGCTGGCTGTGGTTATGTGCCACGCAAGAACGCCAACCGCGCCAAACGCATCGAGTGGGAACATATCGTGCCCGCCTGGCAGATTGGCCACCAACGCCAGTGCTGGCAGGATGGCGGTCGAAAAAACTGCGCAAAGAATGATGACATCTATAAACGTGCCGAAGCCGACTTGCACAATCTGGTGCCGAGCATCGGAGAGGTAAACGGTGATCGGAGCAACTTCAGTTTTGGCTGGCTGCCCGAGCAGAAAGGCCAATACGGTTCCTGCCTGACGCAAGTGGATTTCAAGGCAAAAAAGGTCATGCCACGCCCTTCGATCCGCGGAATGATCGCGCGCACTTACTTCTACATGAGCAAGCAGTACAACTTGCGGCTGTCACGTCAGGATCAGCAGCTCTATCAGGCCTGGAACAAGACTTATCCGGTTCAGGAGTGGGAGCGTCAGCGCAATCAGCGGGTTGCCTGCGTCATGGGCCGTGGTAACGAGTTCGTGGGGCCGGTAAATCTCAAATCCTGTAGCTGAGTCACCTTTTAACATCCGTTTGATCAGTTTTCGATGAGCAATCCACGCATCTGGATAAGGCCCTTGGCCACTCATCGGACAACTGCTCACCTGGATCCAAAACCCTGTAATTTCCCTCTTCGTGTCCTGCTTGACCCACGACAGTATCTGCCCCAAAGCACTGTAAATACGGGCAGCCTACCGGGCAGGATGCTAGAGACCGCAGTCCGATCAGAACCGTCTGAATTACTTGCAACCCTGTATCGATCTCGAAATGAAGTAGCAATGCCACGTGCATGAGGCACGCCCCAGCTACCTGTACTCCCACGTACTCATTTTCAGATGGCGTAGCCCTTACGCCCAACAGGCAGGCATGAATGACAACTCAAACGGAATTTGAAATTCATTATCAGTTCAAGGGCGAAGCTCGCCACTTTCTGCATCAAGCCCTGCTTCTGAGTCAAAGCGACGCCCTTCATATCGCCACGCTGCATGCCGGAGTCGGAACTGTCAGTGACAATGTATCCGCGGGCCCCATACGTCTGGCGATCTTGCAGGCGCAGGGCTTTGGTGTGACGCAGGTGCATTGGAAGAAGTGCACTGCAAATATCTGAGCCTTTCTGAAAATGAAACCGGCCCCTCAAGGGCCGGCTTCATCAATGCGGTCAGATCGGGGCGTATTCGCCCGTGCCATCAGGCCAGGGTGTCAACAGCTCGAACCCCGTCTGGGTCACGGCAACCATATGCTCCCACTGGGCGGACAATGAGAGGTCGCGTGTCAGCACTGTCCAGCCATCGGCCAGGGCCTTGGTTTCCGGCCTGCCGGCGTTGATCATCGGCTCGATGGTAAACACCATTCCCGGCTTGAGCTTGAGGCCCTTGCCAGCAGTGCCGTAGTGCAGAACCTGTGGCTCTTCGTGGTAAGTGCGACCGATGCCATGCCCGCAATACTCGCGCACGACACTGAAGCCTTCGCGGTGTGCAACCGTCTGGATAGCGTGGCCAATATCACCCAGCGTGGCCCCCGGACGTACGGCATGGATACCGGCACGTGTGGCTTCATAAGTGGTCTCGACCAGCCGTTTGGCCAGCGGACTGACGTCACCCACCAGGTACATGCGACTGGTGTCGCCATACCAGCCATCCTTGATGACCGCGACATCGATATTGACGATATCGCCGTCCTTGAGAATGTCCGTCGGCGAAGGAATGCCATGGCAGACCACAGCATTGGGAGAAATGCAGGTGGTCTTGGTGAAACCGTGATAGCCCACGTTCGCCGGGATGACTTTGAGTTCTTTAACGATATATTCGTTGCAGATGTCATCCAGAGCTTCGGTGCTGACACCGGCCTTCACATGCGGCGCAATCATGGCCAATACTTCTGCAGCCATCCGGCCCGCAATGCGCAACTGGACCAGATCCTGTTCGGTCTTGAGCGTGATACCGCGACTCATGAGGCCACCCGCACAACCGACGAGATATCGGATGCCTGGGCAGTCAGCACGGCGCCGCCCGCATCTTCGGCACGAATCAGCATCTGACAGATTTCGCTGTAGTTGAGTGTCGGATGAAGCTCGGCAAGCATGCCAATGCGCATCCAGTGCTCAGCCTGGGCGTTGATGGAACGGCTCAAGGCCACGCTGGCCGAGCGCAGATTGGCGTGCATGTGTTCAGAAATCTTTACCAGCCCCATGGCTCACCTCATATGGAATATACGAATCATATATGTTTCGTATATCAGCAAGCAAGCAGGAGGCTGGAAACACCGACATCAGGCGACAGCGGCTGCACGACACTCGTCGTCATAGAGGGGTTCAGTAAGTGTCATCGAGGCTTGTGGCTCATCAAAATTGAATTGACGCAGGGCAGTTGCCAGAGCAAGAAAATCTTCGCGCTGCATCTCGTTGACCAGGATGGCGCAGTGGTGAGTGATCGAACCTTGCAATGCATTCAGGGACATGACAACCTCGTTACCAGATACTGTTCTTATATACAGTATTCATTGAGCAGACCCCGCACAAGCCCGCTCGCGACGAATGGTCATTCGATGCCTCCCGCAATCACGACATGGCCAGTGCCTCCAGGCGCTCCCAGTCGCTCACCTCGATATCGATTCCATCGGCCAGCGACCGGGCGCGCAACGCATAGCGGCGATCACCGGGAATACGCTCCTGCCCTGCCCCCTGCATCTGTCTGACAAGCTCTTCGCTGCGCTGTGCAAATTGCTGGCCGCTGCCGCCTCTGTCCGGGTCGATGACGATAAGCAGTTGTCCGGTCCAGGGCGTCTGGGCGCCGGGGTGTTTCGACCAGTCGAATTCGAACGAAAAATTCCCGCCAGTCAGCCCGGCAGCCAGCAGCTCCACCATCATGGACAGTGCCGAGCCCTTGTAGCCACCAAACGGCAACAGTGCCCCGCCATCGAGAATGGCCTTGGGGTCTTCGGTGGGCTGTCCATTACGATCCACGCCCATGCCTGCTGGCAGCATTCGCCCTTCCCGTGCAGCGATCTGCACATCGCCATGGGCGATGGCGCTGGTCGCAAGATCGAACACCACCGGTTCACCCCCGGCACGGGGCGCTGCAAAGGCAATCGGGTTGGTGCCAAACAGCGGCTGTTGCGCGCCGTGGGGCACGACGCAGGTCATGCTGTTGACCACACTCAGCGCCACGAAGCCTTGTTGGGCAAAGGGTTCGACATCCGGCCATAGCGCCGCGAAATGATGGGAATTACGGATGGCCAGAATCGCGATCCCCGCACTCCTGACCTTTTCAATCAGCAATGAACGGGCGGCCTCCATAGCCGGCTGGGCAAAGCCGTTGGCAGCATCGACCCTGACGAAGGCCCCGGCAACATCTTCGACCACAGGCACCGCCTGGCCATCGACCCAGCCACTGGCCAGGGACGACAGGTAGCCTGGAATGCGAAAGATGCCGTGGCTGTGAGAGCCATCGCGCTGTGCGCTGGCGCAGTTTTCGGCCAGTACGCGAGCGGTCTGCGGCGAAGCACCATGGGCCAGAAATATCTGCTGAAGCAGATCGGCCAACTGCTGATACGAAACGGTTCTGAACTGCTCATTATCACGAGTTGCGGACATCCAGAGCTCCGGCGTCAAGGTTGAAAAAGCAAGTATCGGCGCATCTGAAAATATCGCTGCGTCCTTCGAAAAAAACGTCCAGACAGTATTTTTCACATCAATGAGAGCCGATCACATTCACGATGAAATACTCCTCTGCCTGATACTCAATAGCCATACATTGTTCTCTCCAGTAGATATCAGGAGGTAGAATGCCCCACAGTAAAGACCGGAGAGCCAATGAGCGCCCCCAACCTCAGCGAAGCAGAATATGACGCAATAACCGATGCCGCCGCGCATTGGTGCATGCGCCTGCATGCCGATGACTGCACGGATGCGGAGCGAAAGGTTTTCAATCAGTGGCTCAATGCTCATCCACAGCATGCGATCGAATACGAAGCAATGCTGGAGATATGGGATATTTCCGAGCAGGTCACGCCCGTCAATCCGGCCCCGGTTATCGAACTCAAGCCGCAAGCACCCAAGGCTCCCTCCTACCGAAAACGCTCACGCCGTCACTACGCCGTTGCTGCCACACTTGCTGCCCTGGCGATTCCTCTGGCAGGCATTATCGGCTGGAATCAAGGCTGGATTCCCAACGCTTACGACACCTACGAAACCCTGGACGCCACTCGGGTGGTCACCATGGCCGACGGCAGCCGCGTTGAGCTGAATCTGGGCACGCAACTGACTTACGCCAATTACAAGGATCGGCGCAGCGTCACCCTGAAAAAGGGCGAGGCGTTCTTTGAAGTCAGCCATGACAGCACTCACCCGTTCGTGGTCAGGGCCGGTCAGGGCAGCGTCAAGGTGACGGGTACCCGCTTCAATGTCTGGATGTATCAGGAACAGGTGCGGGTCATGCTGGTCGACGGTTCGGTGCAGGTCTGCAGCGACCGTTCGCAGCCAGGAGCCGGTTATCGTCTGGAGCCAGGCATGCAGGCCAGTTACAAGCCTGGAGACTTCCAGCCGAAAATCAGTGAAACCCAAAGCGGCGACACCAGCCTTGCCTGGCGCAATGGCAAGCTGATCTTCAATGACCTGCCACTGAGCCAGGCATTGCCCTTGATCAACCGCTACCTCCAGACGCCGATCCTGCTGGCGGATAACGCCACGGGCGCCATTCGCCTGGGCGGCAGCTACAACACTCAGGACATGTCGAACCTGCTGACCTCCCTGCCCAAAGTGTTGCCGGTATTCGTCACCCGCAATCAGGAAGGCAATCCCGTCCTCAACAAGCGCTCTTCGGCAACGCCCAAAGGCTGATCCTCTTATTGCCGCACTATTTCCTTTGCGACAAATGCAAATGCGAAGCGTTTTCACAGATTTTTGAATAATACCCCGGTATGATCCGGGTGTTCGCGCTGCTTTTTATCGCCCGGAAAACGGCCGTCCTCCTGGCAAAATCACATTTTTATATTTTTTTTGCGTTCAAAGATGAGTTTTTCAGGCGTTCGTTCGTCATTAGTAATGAGTTTCGTTCACAGAACCCAATGAGCCGTATCTGAAAAAGCCTGAAAAGGAGTTTGCATGTTCAATCGTCAAGGAATTACAACCCGCACGATGCTCCGGCAGACGGCCCTTTCTGCCCAGGCAGAATCGCCCGCCGCAGAAACCGATCGCCCCGGCAACGAACATATAAGACTGCTGCTGAAAAGTTTTGGTCTGCGCACCAGCCTCGTCAGGCTGAAGGTTCTGGATGCGCTGCTGGCTGCCAATGATGAAGGCCAGACCCTGGGAGTACGGGGTGTACACAGCCAGTTGCTGCGACTCGATGTGCCATTGTCTTTTCTCAGTGTCCGCGAGGTGCTCAAGCGCCTGTGCGATGAAGGCGTGATCAACCTCAACGCCGACAAGACCTACAGCCTGCACCCTCGCGCCTGGGAATGGCTGAGCGAATCGAACAAGGATTGACCCCCTTCGATGCGAAGATGCAGGGCAGCGAATCTCAGCGCTTGACCTTGCGTCGCATGATGCCGTTCAGAACGACCACGATCACGGCCACGCTGATGGCAATGTACTGGAAGGTCTTCTCACTCAGCACACCCGTGTTCTGCAGGTGTGACAGCCCCAGCATGATCGCCATGACGGACAGGATGATCAGAATGGAGTAAATCAAGCGTTGCTTGTTGGTCATAACGGTTTCCTGAGTTCTCTGGACAGCATTGGCTCTGCGCAAATGCCCGCACATGGTACGCCGATGCGCCGTTTCTGGCACGGCTCCCCCGCCTCATCGCCAGCCTCTTTGGCAGGCATCGCGTGCAATTGAACCTTGCCCTGTGAATCACGCATGGTTTAATGCCGCCCTTCAAAGTCGTTTATCGACTGTTCATGACTTGCCAAGGAGTTTCAACATGCCCCATGAAGGCAGCCTGCTACAGGCCGCAGTCGTGTTCCTGCTCGCCGCCGTATTGACTGTTCCGCTGGCCAAGCGCCTGCAACTGGGCGCCGTGCTGGGCTATTTATTCGCAGGGGTCATCATCGGCCCTTCAGTACTCAAACTGATCGATAACCCGGAAAGCGTCAGCCATATCTCGGAACTCGGGGTGGTGTTGCTGCTGTTCATCATCGGCCTGGAGCTGTCCCCAAAACGTTTATGGGTGATGCGCAAGGCAGTCTTTGGTGTCGGCATGGCGCAAGTGCTGCTGTCCGGTCTGGTGATTGGCTGTGTTGCCCTGCTGGCCTTCGAGCAACCCCTGAATACAGCTGTGGTGCTGGGTCTGGGTCTCGCATTGTCTTCCACCGCTTTCGGCCTGCAAAGCCTGGCCGAGCGCAAGGAGCTGAACAGCCCCCACGGACGCCTGGCGTTTGCCATTCTGCTGTTTCAGGACATCGCTGCCATCCCGCTGATTGCCATGGTTCCGTTGCTGGCCGGCACCAGCCACGAGCAAGAACTCAGTTCCCATGAAAGCCTGCTCCACAGCCTGCAAGTGCTGGGCAGCATCGCGATTGTGGTGGTCGGCGGCCGCTACCTGCTGCGCCCGGTGTTTCGCATCGTGGCCAAGACCAAAATTCAGGAAGTGTCCACAGCCACCGCACTGCTGGTGGTCATGGGGACAGCCTGGTTGATGGAGCTGGTGGGCGTGTCCATGGCACTGGGCGCATTCCTGGCCGGCCTGCTGCTGGCCGACTCCGAATACCGGCACGAACTCGAAGCGCAGATCGAGCCTTTCAAAGGCCTGTTGCTGGGGCTGTTTTTCATCAGCGTCGGGATGGGGGCCAATATCAGCCTGCTGTTCAGTTCACCGGTAGTTGTGCTGGGGCTGACCTTTCTGCTGATTGCCCTGAAGTTTCCGCTGCTGTTTTTCATCGGGCGTCTGGCAGGCGGGCTGAGTAAACAGAATGCCCTGAGTCTGGGACTGGTGCTGGCCGCAGGGGGTGAGTTCGCTTTCGTTGTCTTCAAGATCGGCAACCAGCAAGGCCTGTTCGAGCCCGAGCTGTACGACATTCTGATCCTGGCCATTACTCTCTCGATGGCCATGACGCCGCTGCTGTTCATGGCCATGGCCCGCTGGATCAAGCCCAGGGTCAAGCCTGTCGAGGTGCCGGACGAGTACCGCGATATCAATACCGACAGCCCTCGCGTGGTGATTGCCGGCATGGGCCGTATGGGCCAGATCGTGGCGCGTATTCTGCGGGCGCAGAATATCCCTTTCGTGGCGCTGGATACCGCGGTGGAATCCATCGAGTTCTCGCGCAGCTTCGGCAATGTGCCGGTGTTCTATGGCGACCCGCTGAAGCCGGAAATCCTGCGGGCGGCCAAGGTTCATGAGGCCGAGTTCTTTATCATCGCCACCGATGATCCCGACACCAATATCAAGACCGCCGAACTGATCCGCAAGTTGTACCCGGACATGAAGATCATCGCCCGCGCCCGTAACCGCCAGCACGTCCATCGCCTGATCGACGTGGGAGCCCAGGCGGTACGTGAAACGTTCTATTCCAGTCTGGAAATGAGCCGTCAGACCTTGCTGGGCCTCGGTTTGAGCCAGGCCCAGGCCGATGCGCGAATCAGCCGCTTCAAGCGTCACGACGAACAGGTGCTGGCTGCCCAGCATCTGGTGTATGACGACGAAGCCAAGCTTCTGCAAACCGCCCGGGAAGCCAGAAAGGAACTGGCGCAGTTGTTCGAGGCGGATCGTCAGGAAGAGGAATCGGGGAAGTCCTGATTCGCGACTGAAGTCGCTCCTACGGTTTGTGGGAGCGAGCTTATTCGCGAAAACCTACTCGGCATACGGGCTGTCCCAATACCGCTTGTGCATGCCGAGTTTTTTCTTCAGGCCTTTGGGCAAACGCTTTTCCTGTTTGCTCAATTTGTAGGCCAGCAGCTTGAGGGCGTTGCGTACGAAAGACAGTGGCCACAGCAGAAAGCGACGCTTGCCCAGAAAGGCCAGCTCTGATTTCACGTAGCGCATCCCCTCGCCCGCAATGCCGCCAAAGGTTTCGTAGATCCAGGATTCCCGAGACTGGAACACGCCGATATCGAAGTAACGACAAAACTCTTCGCGCAGGCTGTAGTTGTGGGAATGTCTGCACACCGCCGAACCTTCGTAAGCGATTTTCCAGCCGTCGAGCAGCATCCTGGCCGTGACGTACATGTCTTCGGAGAGGATCACATGCCGCGGGAAGCCTCCCGTCGCCAGTAACGCCTCACGCCGATACGCTGCGAAGGAGTTCGACATGAACGGTGTCTTGATGCCGAGCGTTGCAGCATCTTCAAGGGTCTTGATCCGGGAAGTCGGCGGGTAATTGAATAGCCGCGCATGCTGCGCCAGCAGGTTGGCATCCTTGTGGGGCAACTGCCGCCCGCATACTGCGCCTACCTTGGGATCGGCAAACGGCAGCAGGATATTGGCAATGGCGTCGACGTCCTCCACATAGGCATCCTGGGTCATGTAGACGTAGACGTCGTAGTCGGGGTATCGCTCGACCATCATCTGCCGGGTGCCGCCGTGGTTGAAGTCCTTGCTGTCGATACGGATCACATTGGCACAGCGTGACTGTGCCAGTTCCAGGGTGCCATCCGACGAGCTGGAATCAACGATCAGGGTGTCGAAAGTCGAGGTCTGGGTCGCCAGAGAATCCAGCAGGCGATCCAGATCCTTGCGCCCGTTGTAGGTCGGAATGACACAAGCCACTCTCAAAGACGGCATAACAATACTCCAGAGCAAATTCCTGATGCCCAATCTGTCAGCGTGTTTGAGGGTAGCTCATGCCTCGCCGGACGACCATTTGAATGCAATCAACCCAGCACTTCACTCAGGGGAATGAAATTGACCCAGTCACCCTCAGCAACAGTGGTGCCTTCGCGAACCTCGATCAACCCGTCCGCCCAAGCCGCACTGCGCAGCACGCCAGAGCTTTGATTGCTGTAGGCGACGGCACGACCTTGCTCCAGACGCCCGCGCAGGTATTCGCGACGATTGCCCGCCTTGCGCCAGACGAACCCGGCCGGGACGGGAAACTGCATGGGCGTGACATCTGCAACGCCCTGACAGCGGAGCAGATAGGCGCGAGCCAGCAACGCAAAGGTGACCAGCGTGGACGCCGGATTACCCGGCAGGCCGATCACCGGCACGCCACGGAAATGGCCGAAAGTCAGCGGTTTGCCCGGCTTGATGGCCAGCTTCCAGAGCGACAGTTCGCCCTCTTCGCGCAGCGCATGGCCCAGGAAATCCGCTTCGCCTACGGATACGCCGCCCGTGGACAGGATCAGGTCGACCTCGTTGAGCCCCGCCAATGCGGCACGGGTCTTTTCCAGATCGTCCGGCAGGATTCCCGCATCCAGCACTTCGCACTCAAGACGCTTCAACCAGCTGCACAGCAGCACGCGGTTACTGTTGTAGATCTGCCCTGGCCCCAATGGCTGACCGGGTTCGATCAATTCATCGCCGGTGGACAGCACGGCAACCCGGACACGGCGAATGACATCCAGCTCAGCCAGCCCCAAAGACGCCGCGAGCCCCAGCTCGATAGGTCCCAACTTAGTCCCGGCTGCCAACACCTTATCGCCGACTGTGGTTTCCTGACCTTGAGGACGGATGTTCTGCCCCGGCTTGAGCGGCTCGGTAAAACGCACGCGCTGGTCCTGCAGGACTTCGGCGTTTTCCTGCATCTCGACGCAATCGGCACCTTCCGGCATGGGAGCGCCTGTGAAAATCCGTGCACACGTGCCGACTGCCAGCGGCTCGGGAGCCTGCCCGGCGAAGATTCTCTGGCTTACGGGCAGCGGCTCGCCGGTCCAGTCCGCCAGACGCAAGGCGTAACCGTCCATGGCGCTGTTGGGCCAGGGCGGCAGGTCGAGGGTGGAAATCAGATCCACCGCCAATACACGTCCCTGGGCTTCGGCCAGAGGAACCCGTTCACGCTCGGTAATGGGCGAGGCTTCGGCCATTTCCAGCAGGCGTGCAATGGCTTGTTCGACAGGCATCAGGGCCTGAGGCGCGTTCATGCCCGCTCAACCACGGGTGGCGCAGGGTTCTGCCTGCTTGAGGTGCGGCACGAAATTGCACGGGCGGAAACGCGAATCCAGCTGTTGAGACAGAATCCCGTCCCAGGCCGTACGCACCGCGTTGGTGGAGCCCGGCAGGCAGCAGACCAGCGTACCGTTGGACAGACCGGCCAGCGCGCGGGACTGAATGGTCGAGGTGCCGATATCCGGTACGGAAATCTGCCGGAACAGCTCGCCGAAACCATCGACCTGCTTGTCCAGCAGGCAGCTCACGGCTTCCGGGGTGCTGTCACGTCCGGTAAAGCCTGTGCCGCCGGTGATCAGCACCACCTGAACCTGTTCATCGGCAATCCAGGTCGCAACCTGGGCGCGGATCTTGTACAGGTCATCCTTGAGCAGGACGCGCTCTATCAGGCCGTGACCGGCTTCAGTCAGGCGATCGACGAACATCTGCCCCGAGGTATCGTTTTCAAAGGTCCGGGTATCGCTGACGGTCAGGACGGCGATATTCAGGGGTACAAAAGGTGTGTCAGCCTTGGCTTTCATGGCCTCGATCCGGTTGTTAAGGAAACAGGCCGGTGTTATATCACAGCACTCCTTTTGACTGCCCGGTGAGTCTTTGATGAATGTTGGCGTCACATTGCCGAACTGCTCGATCCTGCTGCTGGCCGGAGGTCAGGGGCAACGCATGGGCGGGCGTGACAAAGGCCTTGTGCATTGGCAAGGCGAGCCGCTGATTCAGCACCTGCATCGCCTGACACGTCCCTTGACCGATGACCTGATCATTTCCTGCAATCGCAACCTGGAGCGTTACGCCGCTTACGCCGATCAACTGGTTCAGGACGATAACACTGACTTCTCGGGGCCACTGGCCGGCATCCGCGCCGCCCTGCCCCGTGCCCGGCATGGATACTTGCTGGTGCTGCCTTGCGACGCACCGCTGATCGATAACGCCTTGCTGCAAGGGCTGCGAAATACGGCACTTGAACACCCGAACCACCCAGTCATGGTCCGCGAAGGCGAATACTGGCAACCGTTGCTCTGCATCATCCCGACCGCCCATGCCGCGGCTCTGGAAGATGCGTGGCAGAGCGGTGAACGCAGCCCGCGACGGGCCATGGCGCACCTGCAACCTGTGGCCTTGCAACTGGAGACTGGCGACCCGCGGCTTGCCAACCTGAATACTCCCCAATTGCTGAGTCAGATCAATGAACAGGCTCAATAAACTTTTCATGGAACTTGCAGAGGGTGTATACGTCTGAGAGTCATTAACCAAGAGTCCATCCGGAGACACTGTCATGAAACAACGCACTCTTCCTGCCGCCTTTTTGCTGGCACTGGGTATTGCTTCCCTCGCAGGCTGCGCATCGCCAACTGTAATCACTCTGAATGATGGCCGTGAAATCCAGTCCGTGGACACACCTCACTACGATGAAGATTCGGGCTTCTACGAGTTCAAGCAACTCGATGGCAAGCAGACCCGCATCAACAAGGATCAGGTACGTACCGTCAAGGATCTGTAATCCGGACGTGATGTAGAAAAAACCCGCCAGTCGTATTGATGGCGGGTTTTTTACTGGCTCCAATAATGCAACACCATTCCCGTAGGACTAATGCTGATCAGTTAAGCCAAGGCCCCTCCCACGGATTTTGCGCCCAGCCACCTATACGTGCTTACCAATCAAGCTTCAGCAGGCTCTCGAACTGGCGTGGTTCCCCGCTCACCGGGTCGATGAAACGCAGCCCCTGGGCCAGCAGTTTCAAGGGCCGGTCGTAATCATCGACCGCATCCTTGATGACATCGGGATAGAACGGGTCATTGCAGATCGCCGCGCCCAGCGCCGCCATGTGCACGCGCAACTGATGCTTCTTGCCGGTCACCGGATACAGCCCGTAGCGCCACAACTCCCCGTTGCGTTCACAGACTTCAATTCGAGTCTCGGTATTACTGGCACCCGGCCCTTCCTGCATGCGGAAAAACGGTTCGCCATCCACCAGCCGGCTTTCATGCACACGAGGAAACTCGAGTCCGGGCAGCGCAGGTGCGATGGCCTCATAGCGTTTGTCGATCTTTCGGGTGGGAAACAGCGCCTGATAAGCCGAGCGGCTTTGCTTATTGGCCGAAAACAGCACCAGCCCCGCGGTATGCCGGTCGATGCGGTGCAGCGGAACCAGATCCGGGTTATCCAGCCGATGAATCAGACGCCGCAGCAGGGTTTGCTCGACATATTCGCCAGCAGGCGTAACCGGTAGAAAATGGGGTTTGTCGGCCACCACCAAATGCTCATCGGCATACAGAATCGTTTCCACGACCGGGATCGGCGTTTCGTTCGGGACTTCGCGAAAATAGTGAATCTTCAGGCCTTCCCGATAAGCCAGATCGGGGGAGACAGGCATGCCGTTGCCATCCAGCACCCTGCCACGGGCGATGCGGTCCAGCCACTGCTCACGGCTGATGGCCGTGAATCGCGCGCACAGGCAGTCGAGTACCGTCGTCCAGGGGCCAGGCGGCAGATAAAGAGTACTGGCTTGGTTATGGGCGGCAACAAAAACGGACTCGGACATGCGCAGATCTGACACTCGTGAAGATGCAGGAACAACGGGACGTGCATTATCCCTCAAGGGCTTGATCCTCGCTATGCGGGCGATAACCGCACCAAATCCCTGCAAGGCCCGAGATAGAACCTGCAGCACTTTGAACCATCTGGTACATTTTGCCAAAAATGTTTGCCCGACACCGGGCAGTGACGCCAGAACAAGAGACAGAAAGTCATGACCCAGATTGAAAAACCGTCCATTCTCGCTGGCCTGATCGGCTCAGGTATCCAGGCCTCACGAACCCCGTCGATGCATGAACATGAAGGCGATGCCCAGGGTTTGCGCTATCTGTATCGGCTGATCGATATCGACGCCCTCAAACTGGATCTCCATGCACTGCCACGTTTGCTGGAAGGTGCCCAGAACAGCGGCTTCACGGGCCTGAACATCACCTTCCCCTGCAAACAGGCTGTCATTCCTTTGCTGGACGAACTGTCCGACGAAGCTCGCGGCATTGGCGCGGTCAACACCGTGGTGTTCAAGGATGGCAAGCGCATCGGCCATAACACCGATTGCCTGGGCTTTGCCGAAGGGTTGCAGCGCGGTCTGGCTGAGGCACCGCGTCAGCATGTGGTGCAGATGGGCGCGGGAGGTGCGGGTGCAGCCGTGGCCCATGCGCTGCTCAGTGCCGGCGTGCAGCTTTTGAGCGTTTTCGAGGTGGAGCCCGAGCGCGCCCGTGGCCTGGTCGATAACCTCAATGCTTATTTCGGCGCAGGCCGGGCTCAGGTGGGCCTTGATCTGCCTGGCGCAATGGCCGAAGCCGACGGGCTGGTCAACACCACGCCCGTGGGCATGGCCAAATTGCCGGGCACGCCGCTGCCGGTGGAACTGCTGCGCCCCGAACTCTGGGTCGCGGAAATCATTTACTTCCCGCTGGAAACCGAACTGCTCAAGCACGCCCGCGCACTGGGTTGCCGCACCCTCGACGGCTCGACCATGGCCGTGTTTCAGGCGGTGAAGGCATTCGAGCTGTTCAGTGGTCGCCCTGCCGATGCAGAGCGCATGATGGACCACTTCCACAGCCTGTAAGACTCAACGCTTGAGGTAACTCAGGACAGCGTCGCAAATCATGGTCTTGTGACGCTTCTTGACCTCATCGCTCCACAGTTCGATCTGGAAAATCTCGCTGAACGTGTGGCGGTTGGAAATGCGATAGAAGCAGAACGAGCTGATCATCAGGTGCAGGTCCACCGGATGGACACCTTCGCGGAACAGTCCCATGGACTCGCCGCGTCGCAGAATATCGTCCAGCGCCCGAATGATGTTCTGGCTCTTGGCCTGAATCGAGTCGGACTGTTTGACGTTCTCGCCGTTGTGGATGTTTTCGATGCAGACGATCCGCACGAAATCGACATTGCGGTCATGGTGATCGAAGGTGAATTCCACGACTCGATGGATGGCTTCCACCGGCTCAAGCTCGCCCAGGTTCAACTGGCTTTCGGTGGTGCGAATATCGCCGTAGAGCTTCTCCAGCACTTCAACGTACAGTTGCTCCTTGCTACCGAAGTAGTAATAGATCATCCGTTTCGACGTCTTGGTGCGCTCGGCGATTGCATCGACCCGTGCGCCGGTCAACCCGTAGGCAACGAACTCGACGATTGCCGCCTGAAGGATATCCTCGCGGGTCTTTTCCGGATTGTTCTTGCGGCTCTTGCGCAGCGCATCGACGGGCTCGACGGCAGCGGAGTCGGCAGTTTTTTTCATTATTCGCTCACGACCACGGTTGAATTCCGGATTATGAAGCGCGTAATGGATCGAGGGAAGCTGCGCAGCACTCCTGCACTGCGCAGCCCGACATCAAACGTCAGAGACGTGCCTGACGCGCCGCCACGTTACGGGCCTTGGCCATGGCCGCCAGACGCACCGGAACGTTGGCCGCGCCATAACCGACGTAATCGTTCTTGCGTTGCAGAATCTCGAAGAAGAAACGCCCGTCGAAGGCATCGGTGTAGACATGGAACAGTTCGCCGCCCTGGGCATCACGGTCGTACAGCACGTTGTAATACGCCAGTTCGCTGAGGAATTCGTCATCGAAGTCGAAGCGTGCGGCCAGGTCGTCGTAATAGTTGAGCGGGATATCCAGTAACGGGACGCCTGCCTCCTTGGCGCGACGGACTTCAGCAAAAATGTCTTCGCACGAGAATGCAATATGATGCACGCCGGAGCCACGATAACTCGACAGGGCATGGGATATCGCCGTGTTGCGGTTTTCCGAAATGTTCAAAGGCAGACGGATCGTGCTGCACCGGCTGCGCAACGCACGGCTTTTGACCAGCCCGTAAGGGTCAGGCAGCACCACTTCGTCATCGGCCTCGAAATCCAGCAGGCTCTTGTAGAACAGCACCCAACTGTCGAGGCTGTCTGCCGGCAGCGCCATGGCCATGTGGTCAATGCGCTGCAGGCCGCCCTGATCCCTGGTCTTGGGGTCAACGACAAAGTCGATGTCGTAGATCGACTGGCCAGGCTCTGCGCCCTGGACCAGATAGATCAGGCTGCCATCGGGCGCACGCACCGAAGGAATTTCACGCTCGTTCGGCCCGACCAGCCCGCGATAGGGCTGGCCCTTGAACGCACGCGCCCGCTCCAGCGCCCTGGTGCCGTCATCCACTCGCAAGGCAGTGGCGCACAACGAAGGGCCATGGGCCTCGAAAAAGCTGTGGGCAAAGGAATAAGGTTCGGCATTGAGCACAATCTTGATATCGCCCTGCCCCAACAGGCTCACCGCCTTGGAGCGATGCTGCCCCAGACGAGCGAAACCGAGGCGTTCGAGCCAGCCGGACAACCGTGCGCCCTGAGTCTCGTCAACCGCGAACTCGAGGAACTCGACGCCACTATAGGTGCTGGCAGGCGGCGGGTTGAACAGGATTTCGGAAGCCACCGGCTCAGCCTCACGGGCCAGAAGTTCGCGGGTTTTCTCTTCCAGATAGAGCAATGAGCGGAAACCATCGGCGGCGTTGGCACGAGTTGGTGCAGCCCGAAAACCATCATTGAAGACTTCCAGCGACAGAGGCCCGGTGTAACCACTGCGCAGGATCGGCGCCAGAAAGCCTGGCAGGTCGAATTCGCCCTGCCCGGGGAAGCAGCGAAAATGCCGACTCCACTCCAGCACGTCCATGGCCAGGATCGGCGCATCGGCCATTTGCACGAAAAAGATCTTGTCGCCGGGAATCTGTGCGATGGCCGATGGATCGCCCTTGAGCGACAGGGTGTGGAAACTGTCGAGCAGTACGCCCAAGGCCGGGTGATCAACCTGACGCACCAGATTCCAGACCTGTTGCCAGGTATTCACATGACGCCCCCAGGCCAGGGCTTCGTAGCCCACCCGCAGGTTACGGGCACCGGCGCGCTCGGCCAGCAGGCTCAGGTCATCGAGAAGGATATTTTCATCGCCCACCGAGTCGGCGGCGGCATTGCTGCAGACCAGTACCAGATCGGTGCCCAGTTCCTGCATCAGGTCGAACTTGCGTTCGGCACGATCGACATTACGCTGAAGCCGGTCACGGCGGCAGCCTTCAAAATCACGAAACGGCTGGAACAGAGTGATGGCGATACCCAGGTCGGCGCAGATCTGCCTGACGTTGCGCGGGCTGCCGTCGTAATACAAAAGGTCGTTCTCGAAGATTTCTACCCCGTCGAAACCGGCTGCAGCAACGGCTTCGAGCTTTTCAGGCAGAGTACCGCTCAGGGATACGGTGGCAATAGAACGCTGCATGCTTTGAGCTCCTGGATGAGCACAACCTCTTCGGGTCGTGACTGGATAGCACCGTATTCTCGGCCTGAATCGGCCTCATTACAGGGGTGCGAGTAAAGTATTTCCCTGTCAAAATGCCAGATCAACAGAAAGTGTACGAACCGGTTAGTTTTGCGTTCGATTATCGAACAGAAGCCATTTTCCTCGATTGACGCTGTTTCGCTCAGTCCTCACCATCTGCCACACATTGCAGGATCATCGCGTGTCCGTTTTCCGCTTTACGGCAACAAACCCATAACAATTTCAAAAACAGGAATATTGCTCATGTCCACTCTCCTTGCGCCGTCCGCTATCACCTCGATACGCCCTGACCGGTCACTGGACCGACGATATCTGTCGGTCGTTCCTACGATCCGATCCATCGACGCCTGAATCAACCCAGCGCACTCGAAGGGTTCAACCTGTAAGATGCTGGCCCGTTAAATCGTCCAGAAGATGCCCGTGCGCAAATTGCCACTGGCATAGCGATTCGACGACGTCACTTTTTTACAGGTACAGCACCTGAGTCGAGTGGACTTCTCAAGTCCGACTGTAGCGAACTGCACAGTCTTGGAACGGATGGTTAGAACATCATGATCAACACCCAAACCAACCCAGCCGCCCGGGCTGCCCGGGCAGGCATCGGCGAAAAGATTCGTGGCGCCATGGCCGTGGGCAAGACCCGCTGGGGCATGCTTGCCCTGGTGTTCTTTGCAACCACCCTGAACTACATCGACCGTGCAGCACTCGGTGTCATGCAGCCGATCCTGGCCAAGGAAATGAGCTGGACGGCGATGGACTACGCCAACATCAACTTCTGGTTCCAGGTCGGTTATGCGGTGGGCTTCATACTGCAAGGCCGGTTCATTGACCGGGTTGGCGTCAAGCGTGCTTTCTTCCTGGCCGTGCTGCTCTGGAGCCTGGCCACCGGCGCCCACGGTCTGGCGACATCCGCTGTCGGCTTCATGATCTGCCGCTTCATTCTGGGCCTGACCGAAGCCGCCAACTACCCGGCCTGTGTAAAGACCACACGCCTGTGGTTCCCGGCAGGTGAACGCGCAGTGGCCACCGGCATCTTCAACGCCGGGACCAACGTCGGCGCCATGCTGACCCCTGCCCTGCTGCCATTGATCCTGACCATCTGGGGCTGGCAGGCCGCGTTCATGGCCATGGGCTCGCTCGGTCTGTTCTGGGTCATCATCTGGCGCCTGAAGTATTACAACCCCGAAGAACACCCGACCCTGCGCAAGAGTGAACTGGACTACATCAACCAGGAAGTCGAGCCAGAGCCGGTCAAGGTGCCTTTCTCACATATCCTGAAGATGCGCGGCACCTGGGCGTTCGCCGTGGCCTATTCCCTGACCGCTCCAGTGTTCTGGTTCTACCTGTACTGGCTGCCGCCCTTTCTCAATCAGCAATACAACCTGGGCATCAGCGTCACGCAAATGGGTATCCCGCTGATCCTGATCTGGCTGACCGCCGACGTGGGCAGCATTGGTGGCGGCATCCTGTCCTCATGGCTGATTGGTCGCGGTGTACGGGCAACCACGGCTCGGCTGATCTCGATGCTGATCTTCGCCATCACCATCTGCAGCGTGATCTTTGCCGCCAATGCCAGCGGATTGTGGGTTGCCGTACTGGCCATTTCGGTAGCGGTGGGTGCGCATCAGGCCTGGACGGCGAATATCTGGAGTCTGGTAATGGACTACACGCCCAAGCACATGATGAGCACCGTCTTCGGCTTCGGCGGGATGTGTGCGGCCATCGGCGGGATGTTCATGACCCAGTTGGTCGGCGCAGTACTGACGGCCACCAATAACAACTACAGCGTGCTGTTCACCATGATCCCGGCGATGTACTTCATTGCCCTGACCTGGATGTTCTTCATGGCACCACGCAAAGTGCCGAAGATCAGCGAGTAATAGAACTCAAACGCAACATCCGTAGGAGCGAATTTATTCGCGAGACGCCCGTACATCCGAAAAGAATGTATTGCAGCCAATGACGTCTCGCGGATAAATCCGCTCCTACTCACCCTTTACTGCGCTGCTGCCAAGCCGCAGCAAGCCCGCTCAGGCAGATGATCACGATGCCGACCTGGGCGATGGGTGACGGCATATGGTCGAAGACCATGAACCCCAGAAAGCCCGCAAAGACAATCTGACAGTAACTGAACGGCGCCAGGATAGCCGGCGCGGTGAAACGGAATGCCTGGGTCAGCAGCAAATGAGCGGACATCCCGCACGCCCCCAACGCCAATAGAAACGGCCAGTGCTTGAGCTCAGGCGTCTGCCAGAAAAACGGCACCAGTGCGCTCATCAGCAAGGTATTGAACAGACCGGCAAAGAAGTTGCTGGTGGTCGGGCTGTCGTACGGGCTGACCAGACGGGTCAGCAGTTGATAGATCGCAAAGCACAAGGCCGAAGACAGCGGCAGCAGAATCGCCGGAGTAAAGAGTTCACCGCCCGGGTGAATGATCACGATCACCCCCGAAAACCCCACCACCACCGCCAGCCATTGGCCCCGCGTGACTCGCTCCTTCAATAACGGCACCGACAAGGCCGTGACCAGCAACGGCGCAAGAAAGTTGACCGCTGTGGCTTCAGCCTGAGGGATGAACATCAGGCTGCTGGTAAACAACAGGCTGGTACCCAGCAGGGCCAGCGCACGCAAGACCTGAAAACCCGGTCGTTTGGTGCGCAATACCCGCAACCCCGCCGACGGCATGAAAATGAACGCCATGAGCAGCGTATGAACCAGATAGCGCGCCCAGACCACCAGAATGACCGGATAGAAGCCGGAAAGATATTTGGAGAGTGTGTCATGGCTGGCGAACAGAAAGGTCGCCAGCAGGATCAGGCCAATTCCCTTGAGGGGTTGATTGACACCGGATAGCGGCGTGCTGGTAGTGCTCATCGGGCTTCCTTGTTCTGGCATGCAACTGAAGAATATTCACGCGCCTCGCCCAGCGGGGCCGCAATCATTTTTGAGTGAGCATCGCAGGCAGTAATCGGGACGTCTCGTTAAAATGTTCCAACCAGTTAATTTTTGGTCGATAATCGCACGAAATAGCATTTTTCCAATTGCAGACGCTTCTTTGGTCTTTACTATCAGAGCCAGTTGTACTGCCCACAAATAATGATAAGAAGGCTCCTACCTCATGCGCTTGAAATCCAACTGCAAAATCCTTTGCGGCTTTTCTGCGGCTATCACAGCCAGTCTCACTCCCACCTTCAGTCAGGCGGCAGGCTTCGTCGATGACGCCAAGGTGGGCTTGAACCTACGCAACTTCTTTATCAACCGCAACTTCGTCGACCCTGACAACGCCCAGAACGGTGCTCAGGAATGGACCCAGAACTTCATTCTCGACGCCCGCTCCGGCTTCACCCAGGGCACCGTCGGCTTTGGTGTCGATGTGCTGGGGCTCTACTCCCTCAAGCTTGACGGCGGTAAAGGTTCCGGCGGTACACAACTGCTGCCGATACATGGTGACGGACGCCCCGCCGATGATTTCGGACGACTGGGCGTTGCGGCCAAGGCGCGCTTTTCCAAGACCGAGCTGAAAGTCGGCGAATGGATGCCGGTGCTGCCCATCCTGCGCTCCGACGATGGCCGCTCGCTGCCACAGACCTTCCGTGGCGGACAGATCACCTCGAAGGAAATCGACGGCCTGACACTCTACGGCGGCCAGTTCCGCGCCAACAGCCCGCGTAACGATGCAAGTATGGAAGACATGTCGATGCAGGGTCGCGGGGCATTTACCTCCGACCGGTTCAACTTCGGCGGTGGCGAATACACCTTCAATGAAAAACGCACACTGGTCGGCCTCTGGTATGCCCAGCTCGAAGATATCTACCAGCAGCAGTACCTGAATGTGGTCCACAGCCAGCCGCTGGGACAATGGGTGCTGGGGGCCAACCTTGGTTTCTTCAACGGCAAGGATGACGGCCAGTCACTGGCCGGCGACATGGACAACAAGACCTGGTCGGCCATGCTCTCGGCCCGCTACGGCGGCAACACGTTCTACCTCGGCCTGCAGAAAGTCAGCGGCGACAGCGCCTGGATGCGGGTCAATGGCACCAGTGGCGGCACCCTGGCCAACGACAGCTACAACTCCAGCTTCGAAAACGCCAAGGAACGTTCCTGGCAGTTGCGCCATGACTACGACTTCGCCGCACTCGGCGTGCCCGGCCTGACCCTGATGAACCGCTACATCAGTGGCGAAAACGTACACACAGGCACCATCACCAATGGCGAAGAATGGGCCCGGGAATCGGAGCTGGCTTATGTCATCCAGAGTGGCTCGTTCAAGAACCTGTCCGTCAAATGGCGCAACTCCAGCATGCGCCGCGATTACAGCACCAACCAGTTCGACGAGAACCGCCTGATCGTCAGCTATCCGTTGTCGCTGCTCTGAAAGCCAAAAGCCGCCAGGGAAAACCCTGGCGGCCTTTTCATGCACCGACTTCCTGAGCCCGCCATCACTCCTTGTTCAACGACTCCACGCCCATCTCGTCCCACACCTCTTCAGCCAGATGGAAAGTCGCATTGGCAGCCGGAATCCCGCAATAGATCGCGCTCTGCATCAGCACTTCCTTGATCTCGTCACGGGTCACGCCATTGTTTTTGGCGGCCCTCAGATGCAGACGCAATTCCCCTTCGCGATTCATGCCGATCAGCATGGCGATGGTAATCAGGCTGCGGGTATGACGTGGCAGGCCGGGGCGCGTCCAGATATCGCCCCAGGCATGGCGGGTGATCATTTCCTGGAACTCTTCGTTGAACGGCGTCAGTTTTTTCAGGCTGTTATCGACATGGGTATCGCCAAGTACCGCACGACGAACCTGCATGCCGGCCTGATAGCGTTCTTCTTCGTTCATTGCTTGATCCTTGTATGTTCGGCCACGGCACGTTCGACCCAGAGTCGGGCCTGACCAAGGTAATGAGCCGGGTCGAGCAAGCGATCCAGCTCTTGGGATGACAATTGGGCAGTGACTTGAGGATCCTCGCCCAGCACCTGACGCAGATGCGCGCCTTGCTGCACCGCTCGTCGGCAGTTCTGTTCAACCAGATGATGCGCAGCGTCTCGTCCGATGCGTCGGGAAAGCTCGATGCTGACGGCTTCGGCCAGCACCAGCCCACGGGTGGAGTCCAGATTCACCAGCATCCGCGACTCATCGACTTCCAGCCCAGGCACAACCTGCAAGGCCTGCTGCAACGAGCCGGACACCAGGCAGCAGAGTTCCGGCAGGGTTTCCCATTCCGCATGCCACAGGCCCAGGCTGCGCTCGTGCTCCTGAGGCATGGCTGCAAACAGGGTGGCGACCAGCCCCGGCGCGCGAGTTGCCGCGCCGATCATCACCGCTGCGCCCACCGGATTTCGTTTGTGGGGCATGGTCGAAGAACCGCCCTTGCCTGCTGCCGCGGGCTCGAACACTTCGCCTACTTCGGTCTGCATCAACAGGCTGATATCCCGGCCCATCTTGCCCAGGCTGCCCGCGATCATGCCCAACAGGCTGGCGAACTCCACCAGCCGGTCACGCTGGGTATGCCAGGGCTGATCGGGCACGCTCAACTGCAACTCGCCCGCCAGCGCCTCGGCCACCGCAAAAGCCTGATCACCCAAGGCCGCCAGACTGCCGGAGGCGCCACCGAATTGCAGGCACAGCAAGCGTGGCCTGATTTCGTCCAGACGCTGGCGATGGCGGGTTACCGCTCCCAGCCAGCCAGCGATTTTCATGCCCAGCGTCACTGGCGTCGCCTGTTGCAGCCAGGTGCGGCCGGCCAGTGGCGTCTGCGAATGACGCTGGGCCTGCACGACAAGGGCGTCGGCCAGCTCTTGCAGATCGCGCTCCAGCAGTTCGATGGCACGACGCACTTGCAGGATAAGCCCGCTGTCCATGACATCCTGACTGGTAGCGCCCATATGCACGTAACGTTCGGCTTCAGGGTTACGCTGGGCAATCTGCTTGCCCAGCGCCTTGACCAGCGGAATCGCCGAGTTGCCCGCATTACCGATTGCAACGGCCAGGGCATCGAAATCGAACAGCTCGGCGCGGCAGCTTTCATTGATATCCGCCACGACTTCACCGGGAATCAGGCCAACCCGCGCCTGAGCCCTGGCCAGTGCGGCCTCGAAATCCAGCATGCCCTGCACTCGCCCGGCATCGCAGAACACCTCGCGCATTTGGGGCTGAGTGAAATAGGCATCGAAAAGTTGATTGCTCGGTCTGTTCACATCACCGCTCCAGATAAAAGTCAGGTGGCATCCGCATGGCTGACCCAACCCTTGATCAATACTGCCAATGCGGCCAGGGCTGCGGGAATCACCAGGGCGGTCAGGACCTGCTCGAAACTCCACCCCAGTCCAAGCAAGGTAGCACCGGCCCAGGCACCGAGAATCGCGCCAAAGCGACCGATGCCCAGCATCCACGAAACACCCGTGGCACGCCCCTGGGTCGGATAGAACCGGGCCGCCAGCGAAGGCATCGCCGATTGCGCACCATTGATGCACATGCCTGCCATGAGAACGAGGGTCGCCAGCAGCGCAACATTGTGCAGGCTCTGCCCGACCAGCCAGGCGAAGACACCGGCCAGCGCATAGGCCACGCCAATCACTTTATGCGGATTGAAACGGTCCATGGCCCAACCGACACCCACGGCACTGAGCACACCGCCAAACTGGAACAAGGCACCGATGAACGCCGACTGCTCCATGCTCGCGCCGCTGTCACGCATAAGGGTCGGCAACCAACTGGTCAGCAGATAAACGATCACCAGGCCCATGAAATAGGTCAGCCACAACAGCAAGGTTCCGGTGCTGTAAGTGCCGGAAAAAATCACCTTCAGTACATTGCGGCTGCTGACGGTCTTTTGCTCCGGGACGCTGAAATCCCCGGCGGTCGCTACCTCAGACGGCGCAATGGGCGCCAGTACCTTGCGAATCCGCTCTGCACCGCGATTGCGCACCACCAGAAAACGCGCCGACTCCGGCAGCCAGACCATCAGCACCACTGCCAGCAGCAACGGCAGGATACCGCCGAGCATCAGCAGGCTGTGCCAGCCCAGGCTGGGGATCATTTTTGCCGAAACAAAACCGCCGCACGCCATGCCCAGATTGAACCCACAGAACATGCTGGTGACCAGCAAGGACTTGAGGCGCTCGGGCGTGTATTCGGACAGCAGCGTGGTGGCGTTGGGCATTGCTGCACCGAGCCCCAGGCCGGTCAGCAGACGCAGCACCAGCAACTGGTCGATATTGGTGCTGTAGGCCGAAGCCAGGCTGAACAAGCCAAACACAAACACTGCGACCACCAGCACCACTTTGCGACCAAAGCGGTCGGCCAGCGGCCCGGAGCCCAGTGCGCCGAAGACCATGCCGATCAGGGCAGCGCTCATCACCGGCCCAAGGCTGGCACGGTCAATGCCCCAGTCCTGACTCAACGCGGGGGCAATAAACCCCATGGCTGCGGTATCCAGCCCATCGAGAAAGACGATCAGAAAGCACAACGCAACAATCCGCCATTGATAACGGGACAGCGGCTGGCTGTTGATGAAGAGCTGCACGTCGAGCGTGCCCGTGGCGGGCTCGCGAGCTGAAAGCGTCATGGATGTTTCCTTTTATTTTTATAAGGTCGCCAGCCAATGCTGGCGCCATGCAACGCACGCAATGACGACTTGTTAAAAGTCGAAAAACACCGTCTCGTTCTCGCCCTGAATCCAGATGTCGAAGCGGTAGGCCAATTGACCATCGACGCTGCAACGCCGTGCAATCAGAGTTTCGCGACGTGGCGGCTGCTCGATCAGGTTCAGCACCGGATCGACCGCATTGGCCTGAGGCTCATCGTCGAAATACAGCCGCGTCTGCAAGTGGATATTGATCCCCCGGGCAAACAGCGACACGTTGATATGGGCCGCCATCGGCACTCCTGCAGCGTTGTTCACGACACCCGGCTTGATGGTCTTGAGCGTCCACAGGCCATCATCCCCTGTCGCGGTGCGACCAAAGCCATTGAACGGTTTTTCAGCCCCGTAGACGCTGTCATAGACGCCATTGTGGTCGGCCTGCCAGAACTCCAGAAACGCATCGCGAATCAGATGGCCATTACCGTCATAGACATTGCCCAGCAACAGGATGTGCTCACCCGGCGCACCGGGCTTGGCCATCTCGTTCCAGATTTCCAGCTCGCGGGTAGGGTTACCGGCTATTTCCAGCGCAAGACCGATATGCACGTAGGGACCAGCGGTTTGCGAAGGTGTTTCCTGCAACAGTTGAACGGGCATGTCGAAACCTCCTCAGCAGTTTTCAAAGTGAGTCTTGCGCTGGCCGCGCAGAACGATATCGAAGCGATAAGCCAGACAATCCATGGGATTGCCCATACCAAGGTCAAGCCTGGCGATCAGGCTCTGGACCGCATCAGGGTTGGCAATCGCCTTGACGATCGGGCAGATCGGAATCAACGGATCGCCCTCGAAATACAGTTGCGTGATCAGGCGCGTGGCAATCGACGGGCCGCTGACCGACACATGGACGTGCGCAGGACGCCAGTCGTTGGGGCCGTTGCGCCATGGGTACGGGCCGGGCTTGACGGTGCGGAAGCTGTAGTTGCCTTCGCTGTCGGTGAGGGTTCGTCCGACACCGCCGAAATTGGGGTCGATGGGGGCCAGATAACTGTCGCGCTTGTGGCGATAGCGGCCACCGGCGTTGGCTTGCCAGATCTCCACCAGCGTGTGTGGAACCGGCTTGCCGTACTGATCGCAGACCCGGCCGGCAAGGATGATCCGTTCACCGATCGGCAGGCCGCCATGGTTGAAATTGAGCAGCAGATCGTTGTCATGCTGACCGAACTTCAGGTGTGAAAAGTCCGGCCCGCTGGCTTCGGAAACCGATTGTGGGATGCTGACCAGCGCCTGGCGCGGGGAGCGCAGGATTGAGGTCTTGTAATCAGGTGTCAGTGCTTTGGGATGCCAGTTGCGATCCCGAATGACGAAACGGCTATTGTCCGCGACAGACATGGCGTTCTCCTTGTTCTTTTTATGGAGAGCACAAGTATCGATCACTTGCGCTGCAGGCTGCGGCGAAGTGTCGCGCGGGAGAACCCAGGTCGAAAATTGAAAAAAACCGCATCATCCATAACCAAATGGTTATGTGTAGTACCCTTCACGATACGCTTCACCCACGCCACGCAACTCGTCCACACACCATTGTGCAGCCCGTGACAAGGGCAAGGCCGGGTTACTGCACAGGCCCACTGAACCGCCAGGCTCGCGAATTCCCATGTCCAGCTCCACCAATGTGCCGCTTTGCAGTTCCTGAAGCACGGCATCCAGCGGCGCAATCCAGATCGCGTTGCTGCACTGCACATAACGCCGGCTCAAAGTCAGGGACAGGGTTTCCAGACGCTGGCGTGGCGGCTGAATGCCGTATTGCACGAACAGGCTGTCGGCGAATTTGCGGATGGTGGTGCCGGCCAGCGGCAGGACCAGCGGGAAACTTTCCAGGCTTTCGCGCTTGAGAGGTGCAGCCAGCAAGGGGTGATCATTGCGAACCACCAGCGTCATCGACTCGTTGTACAGATGCTCGAAGGTCAGACCCTGAATCTGCGGGCTATCGGTCATGCGCCCCACGACCAGGTCCAGCTCGCCGACCCGAAGCTGCGACAACAGATAGGCGCTGGGGCCGGTCATCACGCTGACAACCAGAGCCGGATGCCGCTCGTGCAGCCTGCTGATCACCTCAGGCACCAAAAGGCTTTCAGCGGTGGACAACACACCCAGCCGCGCCGTGACCGTTTCATGCTCCCCCGAACGCAGGCTGCTGACACCTTCGCGCAACGCCTGCACGCTCGGCCCGGCAAAGCGCATGAACGCCACACCGGCTTCAGTCAGTGCAGCACCGCTCTTGCTGCGCACGAACAGCGTGGTTTCCAGCAGGGCTTCCAGTTCCTTGAGGCTTTTGGACAGCGCCGGCTGGCTGATCGCCAAGGCATCGCAGGCCCGAGCCAGACTGCCCTGGCGCGCCACTTCAAGAAAGCACACCAGATGACGAAACTTGATTCGGGTATCGATATTCAACGCGCGCCGGGCCTTTTATGAGAGGTAAAGCAGTTCAATGACTCAGAAAAAAAGCGACCTGCTCACTGTCAAAGGGCCAATCCAGCTCGGCACCGGTATCGATGCGTCGCAACACGGGAATCCGCAGGCCATAGTCTTCAAAAAAAGCTTCGTTGTCGGCGATATCCACCAGTTCGACCAGCAGACCATGCTCGACCAGAGGCAGCAGAATCCCCTCGGCGACCTCACAGAGATGACAGCCCAAGGTACCGAACAATTGGCATTCGGGTGGCATGAAACGCATCCTCCGAGACAGTAGGCTAACCATTCTAGGACGGTTGATGCGTCAGCGCGAGTGCGTCAAACAGGCTGGGCCGGTCAGCGGACATGAGGTTCTAGGAGCCCACCAGGCGCGCGTCATTCCTGAAGCGCCGCTTGCTGAACTCGTTGGCACGATCGAGCACCGGCTTCTCGAAACAGCGGTAGCCTACCCAGCCGTAACACACCACGGCAGCCATCATCAGCGACGCAAAGAACAGGTTGTCCAGATAGCTCTCGGGCCACGCGCCAGCCAGATGCCAGACCCGACCTATTACACCCAGCACCAGCAGATGCGACAGATAGACCGTGTAGGACATGTCGCCCACGGCAACCAGAAACCCTGGCATGGCGATCCTTTTACGCCTCTCCAGCAACACAAGGCTCAACACCAGTGCGCCGAATGCCGACCCCACGGCCAGCATGCGCAGCAAGCCCTGGCTGTCGTGAAGACGATAGATACCAATCAAGGGCATACTCAACAGCGCAATAACCAGCAGCCCCCAGACCGTCGACGTCGGTACCCGAGCGCTGTGTGGCCCATAGAAGAACAGCGCCAGGGCCACGCCAATGATGAACTCCAGTGAATAGGGATGCAGGATGATCTTCAGCGCCGATGAATAGTCCTGCCAGTTCTCCAGGCTGTTGAACACCACGATGACCAGGGCCCAGCCCCCAAGCAGCAACGGCAGGCTACGCTCACGAAACCACAGGAAAGTGGAAAACATCAGGTAGAACCACAGCTCGAACAGCAGCGACCAGGCCACCATCACCAGCAGGACTTTATCGTTGGGCAACAGCAGGAAGGACATCAGCAGATTGGAGGAGCCATGGCCGCTGTTGACCATACCGGGCATGGCCAGATACACCCCAAGCGTGATGAAGAAATACAGCCAGTAGGTCGGGTAGATTCGCGAAACACGGTTGAACAAAAAGCGCTGCGCCTCGATACCGTTCTGGAAGCGCCCGCGACTGACAATCACCATCACGAAGCCGCTGATCACAAAGAACAGATCGACACCCAACTGAAAGAAATCGAGAAAAGGCGGCAGAAGAATATCGCCGCCGGAAAATTTTTCCTCCAATGACATCATGTGGAACAGCACGACGCCCAACACCGCCACGCCCCTGAGCCCTTGCAGGGAATACAGCCGCTCCATGCCTTTCTCCATTACTGACCGCCGCTGCTCCATGGCAACGCAGTACCCGATGACCGAGCCCCACAATTGGATACAGAGCATAGCCAAGCGTGGAAATTATGAAACCCCGGGCTCCTGCCTTTCAGCTTCACCTTCATGGAAGCAGTCCGACACGGGCAAGGCACAATCACGCAAAATCTTCGACAATGCATTACCTTTATCCAGATGAGTTGCATCGACCCTTGCTGGCATCCTTGTGGCAGAACACGCCAAATTAGCGCGCTCGCCTGCGATGACGCACCAATATAAGCCACACGCTGCTGCACCGGGACTGGCCGCGGCAATTGAAATGAACCTTCGCGAATACGCTGCACTCGAAACATCCATACGCCACCTGACGGAGAAAACCATGGCTCGCCAAACAGCACAAAATGCTCAAGATATATTGATGGCCGATTTTCAGACCCTGGTCGCCGACACCGAAAAACTGCTCGAACATACCGCCACTCTGGCTGGCGACCAGGCAGACGAATTGCGCAGCCAGATCCACGAAAGCCTGTTGCGCGCCCGTGAAACCCTGAAACTGACCGAAGAATCCCTGCGCGAGCGCGGTCAGGCGGCGGTCATCGCCACTGAAGACTATGTCCAGAACAATCCATGGCAATCGGTAGGTATCGCTGCCGGTGTCGGGTTCATTCTGGGCCTGCTGGCAACGAGGCGTTGATCCCATGAGCCTCGGAACTGAATCAGGGTCGCCCAAGGCGGACCAGGGCTCTTCACCGCGGCGCCTGGGCGCTGCATTTCTCGGTTTGCTGCACAGCCATGTCGAACTGTTCGGGATCGAGTTGCAGGAACAGAAAGCCCGCACTTTGAGCCTGTTGTTGTTCGCAGGACTGGCGCTGGTATTCGCCCTGCTGCTGTTGACCGGATTGTCGGCACTGCTCCTGATCATTCTGTGGGACAGCTATCGCCTGGCCGGCATCATTGGCCTGTGCTCGTTCTATTTCCTGGCGGCAGTGTTCTGTGCATTGCGCTTGAAAGAAGCAATCTTTGATGAGTCTTCGCCTTTCAGCGCGACCCTAGAAGAACTGGCCAACGACCGTGAGCGACTGATGCCATGAATGAACCGAAGTCGCACAGCGGCAACACACGGCGCGAACTGCGCAAGGCGCTGATTCGCCTGCGCATGGAAATGCATCGCCAGGAAATACGTCACGAGTCCGCTCACCTGCTGCAACCCCTGCAACGAATGCGCGGCCTGAAAAACGACTGGCAAGGCGCCCTGGGCATCAAGCATGCGCCCTTGTGGGGAGTCGGTGCCGTCGCTCTGCTGGGTTTCTTCAGCGGCCGGGGCGCCAAGAACCGCCAGGCCAGCACCATTGGCCGCCTGGTGAAGCTGGGCGTCACCCTGCTGCCCTTGCTCAAGGTTGCCCTGCAAAACCGTACGGACAAGCGCTGACCTCTGCTTGGCTGCATTCTTGCAACATGTGTAACAAGTGCCCGCCCCGGAGTCGATCCGTGGCGGGTCTTGGTGCTGTGCAAGTAAGGAGAACTATGTGAAAGGGCAACCCCTTGCCTGCTTTCAGCCATTCATCGATACCGCTACCGGACGCATTGCCGGTGTTGAAGCTCTGGGAAGAATTCGTAAGGAAAACGGCCAGCTGGAATCGGTCGGACCGCTGTTCTCTGACCCGAAAGTGCCTGCTGCCGATCTGCGCCGCCTTGACCGGCTGATCCGGGACAACGCCCTTAGCCGTCTGCATGAAGCGCCCGATGACTGGTTTCTGAGCCTGAATATCTCGCCCCGCTGGATCAGCCGTCTTCGACCCGGACAAGCCCTCCCCAGCCTCGAGCAGTTGCATCGACACAACGTTCCTGCCGAGCGCATCGTGTTTGAAATAACCGAACTGGGCGGTGACAGTCAGTGCCTGACCGATGTCGTCGCACGCTATCGCGAGGCCGGCGCCCGGATCGCCATTGACGACTTCGGTGCCGGGTACTCGCAACTGGACCGCGTCCTGTCGCTGCAGCCGGACATTCTCAAACTCGACATGCGCCTGTTCCAGGCCGCAGCGCGGGGTGGCCCGAGCAGTGATGTGGTCAAGGCGCTGGCCCTGATGGCAGAAAAGACCGGTTGCTGGATCATTGCCGAAGGCGTGGAAACCGAGGCCGAACTGAATTTCGCCCTGGAATGCGGCTCCCGCTATGTGCAGGGTTATCTGTTCGCCAGGGGTGAGCTGGACTTTTTTGCCGCCGACACCTTCGTCACACATTTTGCCGAACTGCGAGACCGTTACGTCCTGCAGAAGGTCGCAGAACGTGCCCGGCTGATGGTACTGCGCCAGCAACTGACGCAACTGATGCATCTGCTGCAACGCTGGGCCGAAAACAGGCTGCCGGTCAGCGAGTTGCCGCAGGTACAAGACTACCCGTGGCTGCTGCGTTTCTATCAATGCGACCGGCATGGCACTCAACTCACGCCAAACCTGGAATGGCTCAAGGGTGCCTGGCACGCCGACGCCCGCTATCTGGGGCATAACTGGTCCTGGCGGCCTTACTTCTATCACCTTCTGGCCGAAGGCTGGGACGAGCGCAGGCTGACCCTGTCCAACACCTACCGAGATGCCACCAGCAACCAGTATTGCCTGACTGCCGGGCAGTTCTTCGATAATGGCAACCGCCTTCTGCTGATCGATATCGATGCCGCCGGGCTGTGACAGGCCTTGCGGTCCTGCGGCCGAACCGGGAAGCTAGACGGACTCGAAAACAACGGAGTGAACGCCTTGGATTGGCAGACCCTGCTTAACCGCGAACGACTCGGCAAGCCGCTGCATAGCCCTGAAGAACTGGGCCGCAGCCCTTTCCACAAAGACCATGACCGCATCATCTTCTCGGGCGCCTTCCGGCGTCTGGGGCGCAAGACACAAGTCCACCCGGTTTCCAGCAACGACCATATCCATACGCGCCTGACCCACTCGCTGGAAGTCAGTTGCGTCGGACGCTCTCTGGGCATGCGCGTCGGCGAAACCCTGCGCAGCGCCCTGCCCGACTGGTGCGACCCCAGCGATCTGGGCATGGTGGTGCAATCGGCCTGCCTGGCCCACGACATCGGCAACCCGCCGTTCGGCCACTCCGGTGAGGACGCGATCCGCAACTGGTTCAATCAGGCTGCCCGGCGTGGCTGGCTCGATGCGATGAGTGAAACCGAGCGCAACGATTTCCTCAACTTCGAAGGCAACGCTCAGGGTTTTCGCGTCCTGACCCAGCTGGAATATCACCAGTTCGACGGCGGCACCCGCCTGACCTACGCCACTCTGGGGACTTACCTCAAATACCCGTGGACAGCCCGGCATGCCGATTCTCTGGGTTACAAGAAGCACAAGTTCGGCTGCTACCAGAGCGAGCTGCCGATCCTTGAGCAGATCGCCCATAAACTGGGCCTGCCGCAACTCGAAGATCAGCGCTGGGCGCGCCATCCGCTGGTGTACCTGATGGAAGCCGCCGATGACATCTGCTACGCCCTGATCGATCTGGAGGACGGCCTGGAAATGGACTTGCTGGACTACGCCGAGGTGGAGTCGCTGCTGCTGGGCCTGGTGGGCGACGATCTGCCCGAAACCTATCGCCAGCTAGGCCCGGGCGACTCGCGCCGACGTAAACTGGCCATTCTGCGCGGCAAGGCTATCGAGCACCTGACCAATGCTGCCGCCCGCGCCTTCGTCGAACAGCAGGACGCCCTGCTGGCGGGCACGCTTCCCGGCGATCTGGTGGAACACATGCATGGTCCGGCCAAGCGCTGCGTGCTGAATGCCAAGGACATGGCGCGCAAGAAGATCTTCCAGGACAAGCGCAAGACCCTGCATGAAATCGGTGCCTACACCACGCTGGAAATCCTGCTCAATGCGTTCTGTGGTGCTGCTGTCGAACAGTTCGGAGGACGTGCCCCTTCGTTCAAGAACCGGCGCATCCTTGACCTGCTGGGTAACAACGCACCCGATCCCAAGGCGCCCTTGCACAGCTCGTTTCTGCGCATGATCGACTTCATTGCCGGCATGACCGACAGCTACGCCACCGAAATGGCCAGGGAAATGACTGGCCGCTCCGGGCAGATATAGCACCCGTCGGCCGGACACGCTTGCCTCATGTGCCCGGCCAGACCATCTCATGCACAACAACTTCAGAAAAGGCCTACACACAGGCCAAAAACGTCCTATCGCCACCCCTTCGCAGCACCCTCAATAATCCAGCCACTTTAACTGCCGAACTGGCAAGCGCCAGCAAGGCACTCTGCCGCCTTGCCGGAAACCTCATGTTTAAAAACGACTTGCGAATCCTGCTGGTAGAGGATCACCCTTTTCAACTGATCGCCACCCAGATCCTGCTGAACAATCAAGGCTACTTCCTGCTGACTCCAGCCCTGAACGCCCTCGAAGCCATGGCCGCCATGGAGCGCAGTGTGCAACCCTACGACCTGATCCTGTGTGACCAGTGTCTGCCCGAGCAAATGGGCTTCGACCTGATCGATCAGGCCTATAAACAGGGCTTCATCCGGCATGCCATCGTCCTCAGCGGCCTTGACCCGTCGCACCTGCATGAACTGGAGCAGCAAGCCCTTGTACGCGGAATCCCGCTTCTGGGCTGCCTGAGCAAACCCCTGCATGGCCCTGACCTTTCCCGCCTGCTGGGCAAGCTGCCTGCCAGAAGCTGATTTCAAGCACGCCCCTCCATACCCTATTCCAGGAGCGATCAGACTGGCGTTACGCCAGCGAATGCACTTTTACACTGTAGGCCGCTTACGATTGTGTTGAAGGGTAATTCCGAAACGCGATAAACAACATGAAACCCAATAACTAATCTGCACACTGGAACATATTGAATTTTTTAAAAACTTAAATCCTTGCG
Source organism: Pseudomonas cichorii (assembly GCF_019719005.1). Taxonomy (GTDB): domain Bacteria; phylum Pseudomonadota; class Gammaproteobacteria; order Pseudomonadales; family Pseudomonadaceae; genus Aquipseudomonas; species Aquipseudomonas cichorii_E. The sequence goes on along the minus strand of NZ_JAIGPJ010000002.1, from coordinate 39,947 downwards.
TGGGCTTTTACGTACTCCAATACTCTAATTACTGTAGGAACTTTCCTATATACGCCTGCCGGGCGGGTCCATTCATGTGCCTGCCCGAACATCTGAGCTAAGGTGCGCGCTTTCTTCGCTGCTTGTATGGATTGAATTATGAACTCAGTTTTTATCATCGACGATCACCCCGTTATTCGCCTGGCCGTCAGGATGCTGTTGGAAAACGAAAACTATGAAGTGGTCGGCGAAACAGATAATGGTGTGGATGCCATGCAGATGGTCCGCGAATGCATGCCTGACCTGATCATCCTTGACATCAGCATCCCCAAGCTCGATGGCCTGGAAGTCCTGGCCCGGTTCAACAGCATGGGACTGTCATCAAAGATTCTGGTGCTGACCTCGCAAACCCCGAACATATTTGCCATCCGCTGCATGCAATCCGGAGCGGCCGGCTATGTCTGCAAACAGGAAGACCTGAGCGAACTGCTGAGTTCTGTCAAAGCGGTATTATCCGGCTACAATTACTTCCCCAGTCAGGCACTGACTCCGGCCGTTCGCGAAGATGGGCAGCCCAGCGAAATAGAACTATTCAAGCTGGTGAATGATCGCGAATTGATGGTATTGCAATTATTTGCCCAGGGCCGTTCCAACAAGGAAATAGCCAAGGGCATGTTCCTCAGCAACAAGACCGTCAGTACTTACAAGACGCGACTCATGCAAAAGCTGAAAACCAGGACCTTGGTAGAACTTATCGAGATGGCAAAACGCAACGCGCTAGTGTGAGAACCCGGATGCCCAAGCGCTTGAAAAACTTTCTGATACTGGCAACGAGCCTATGCCTGGGCTGGGGTACATACACCAACCTTGAGGCAGCAGATCACTACACGCTGCTCGGCCGCTCAAACCCGGCTCACATGGATGTGAAGCTAGACGCCGCCCAGTGGCAATGGGTGCGCAGCAAGCGTGAACTGGTCCTCGGCACATCGGCGCCGGATTACCCGCCCTTCGACATCACCATTTCCGGCAATGATTACGAAGGCATCACGGCCGATTACGCCAGCATCATCTCCAGGGCACTGGACCTCCCCCTCAAGGTCCAGCGTTTCGAAAACCGCGAAGCCGCGATGAACGCCCTCATAACCGGCCAGATAGACCTGCTGGGCAGCGCCAATGGCTTTGAGGCCATGGACCGCAGCATCAAGCTGTCAACACCCTACGCCGTGGACCAACCCGTCCTGCTGGTGCGCACCGGCGATACCCGCTCACTGACCGATGGCCTCAAGGGCATGCGCCTTAGCATGGTCTATCACTATCTGCCCCTGGCCGATGTCCAGGCGCTCTACCCCGAAGCCATTCTGCAGACCTACCCCTCTTTTCAGAACGCCATCAATGCCGTGGCCTTCAATCAGGCCGATGTCTTCCTCGGCGACACCATTTCCACGCAATACATCATCAACAAGGGCTATCTGAACAATGTGAAAATGGCCAGTTTCGGCAAGCACGAAGCCAACGGCTTCAGCTTTGCCACAAGCCATGAAAACACGCAGTTGCTGGACATCGTCAACCAGACACTCAAGGCCATCCCGGTGGATGAGCGCATCGACATCTCCAAACGCTGGGGCGCTGGCAGCGACATGCTGCTGACCGACCAGAAGCTGCAACTGACACAACGGGAGGAGCGCTGGATTACCCGGCATCCGACAGTACGGGTCGTAGTCAACGAAACCTATGCACCCTTGACCTTTTACGATGCCAACGGCAATTTCCGTGGCATCACTGCCGACCTGCTTGAGCTGATACGCCTGCGAACCGGCCTGCGATTCGAGGTCATACGGGCATCCAGCTCAAGCGACATGATGAATCAGGTTGCTCAGGGCCAGGCCGACATGATCGGTGCCATGGTGTCGAGTGATGAGCGTGGAGACCGGTTCAGCTTCAGCCGCCCCTACATCGACAACTCCTTTGTCCTGATCACCCGCAAGGGTGAAAAAGCCCCGACTTATCTGGAACAGATGGACAACCTGAATATCGCAGTCATCCAGGGCAGCCCGATACTGCAATGGCTACGACGCGAACACCCCGATATCGTCATCGTGGAAATCGACAATCCGTTCCAGGCGCTGGACATGCTGGCCACAGGCAAGGTGGAAGGCGCAGTCACATCCCTGCTCAGCGCCAATTACTTCCTGTCTTCCGGCGTCTTCGAGGGACAACTGCAGATTACCGCCACCGTTGGCGAGGACCCTGCCCTGATCTCGATGGCCACCTCACGTAACGCACGGGAACTGAGCTCGATTCTCGACAAGGCACTAGCGAGTATTGCGCCACAGGACCTGGCAATCATCAATAATCGCTGGCGCTCGTATACCCCTGTCGGTGGCAACTGGCACAACTACCAGCGCCTCATCTATCAGATCCTGGCCGGTGCAGGCCTGCTTCTGCTCGGTCTGCTGGTCTGGAATGCCTACATGCGCCGCCAGATAAAACAGCGCGAAACGGCAGAGCGGGCACTGGGCGATCAGCTTGAATTCATGAGCGCGCTGGTCAACGGCACGCCGCACCCGATCTACGTGCGTGACCGGGAAGGCCTGCTGCGCATGTGCAACGACAGCTACCTCGCTGTTTTCGAAGCCCATCGTGAAGACATCATTGGCAAAAGCGCTACCGAAGGCGTACTGAGCAACGCATACGAGGCCAGCGAGTACGCCGCCGACTACGAGCACGTCATGGCCAGCGGCACGCCCCTGATTCTCGACCGGACACTGCATATCGGCGAACGCCAACTGACCATCTACCACTGGATCCTGCCGTTTCGCGACTCCCTGGCACACGTGCAAGGCATCATCGGCGGATGGATCGATATCAGCGAACGTCGACAATTGATCGAAGAACTGCAGTCGGCCAAGGAACAGGCCGACGATGCCAACCGGGCAAAGAGTACCTTTCTCGCAACCATGAGCCACGAAATACGCACGCCCATGAACGCTGTCATCGGCATGCTGGAGCTGGCCCTGAAACGTGCCGACCAGGGTGTTCTGGAACGTTCCGCCATCGAAGTCGCCTACAGTTCGGCCAAGGACATGCTGGATCTCATCGGCGACATCCTCGATATCGCCCGCATCGAATCCGGACGCCTGACCCTGAGCCCCGAGCGAGCCAATCTGCGGCAACTGGTGGAGTCTGTCACCCGGGTATTCGAGAGTCTGGCCCGGCAGAAAAACCTGATCCTGGTGCTGGAGCTCGACAGCCGGACCAACACCGATGTCCTGATCGACCCGCTGCGCTTCAAGCAGATCCTGTCCAACCTGATCAGCAACGCGATCAAGTTCACCCAGCAGGGCCAGGTCAGCGTCACCCTGCAGGCAGCAAACGGCTCCAGCCATCAGCAAATGCACCTGAGCGTGACCGTGCAGGACAGCGGGATCGGCATCAGCGCCGAAGATCAGCGTCGTCTGTTCGAGCCTTTTGCCCAGGCCGATAATCAGGCACGCATGGCGCGTACCGGTGCCGGACTGGGGCTGGTGATCTGCCGCAGCCTCTGCCAGATGATGGGCGGCACCCTGACCCTGAATAGCGAGCCGGGCCGGGGAACCCAGGTTCACATGACCCTGGAGCTGACCACTCTGGAACCGCTGGCCATCGCCACACCTGTTCAAGAAGACTCACTGCCTCCCGGCACGCCCTTGAACATCCTGATCGTCGATGATCATCCCGCCAACCGCTTGCTGCTTTGTCAGCAACTGGGTTTTCTTGGCCATCGTTGTGAAATGGCCGAACAGGGAGCCCAGGGGCTCGAGCGCTGGCGGGCCGAACCGTTCGATCTGGTGGTAGCCGACTGCAATATGCCGGTCATGAATGGCTATGACCTCACCCGCGCCATCAGAGCCCATGAACACAGCGAAAACCTTGCCCCCTGTATCATCTGGGGCTTCACCGCCAATGCCTTGCCCGAGGAAATCCAGCGTTGCCTTGAAGCAGGCATGGACGACTGCCTGTTCAAGCCCATCGGCCTGACGACCCTCAGCGAGCGACTGGCCAGGATCCCCGTACGCTCTGCACCTGCCACCCCCTTCAACCTGAACAGTCTCAGCAACCTGACCGCAGGCCGGACAGAAATGATGCAGCGCCTGCTCACGCAACTGCTGCACAGCAGCCAGGAGGACCGCAAGGCCCTGGGTGACCTGATGACCCGTGGAAACCACAAAAACATTGGCGAAATGGCTCATCGCATCAAGGGTGCAGCACGAATCATTGGCGCATCGCGGGTGATCGAAAGCTGCGAGGCCCTTGAGCATGCCTGCTCGCCGGGTGCGGAACCCCATGTCCTGGAGGACTGTTACAGGGAACTGAACGCCGCCATGCTTGATCTCGAAAAGGCGCTGATCAGCCAGCAGCCAGAAGACCCAGAGCAAGAAGAGAAAGGGAAGCAACAGTGAAACAGGCACCGTCACCGCTTAACTGGTAGACTGCGCCCCGAAATTACCTAAGAGGATCGCTTCATGGCCACTAACCGCTCCCGTCGTCTGCGCAAAAAGCTCTGTGTGGACGAGTTCCAGGAATTGGGCTTCGAGCTCAATCTGGAATTCAAAGAAGATCTGGATGACGAGGCTGTTGATGCCTTCCTGGACGCTTTCCTGACAGAAGCCATGGACGCGAACGGTCTGGACTACGTTGGTGGCGATGACTACGGCCTGGTTTGCCTGGCTGATCGCGGTTCGGTCACCGAAGAGCAACGCGCTGCTGTAGAAGCATGGCTCAAAGGCCGCAGCGAAGTGGTCAAGGTTGAAGTCAGCCCGTTGCTGGACGCCTGGTATCCAGAAAAGCCGATCAATCCGGCTGCATGATCCAGATGCAGACGGTGTGAACACCGCTCTGTGACGTTCAAACAAATGCCCCGACTTGTCGGGGCATTTGTTTTTCCGGGACACAAAGAAGGCTTTCACAACCGTCCACTGACTTTTTGCCTACAACAAAAAAATCCTGTTACAACCCCATGCAACACCCACGCAGGCCCGGCTTCGGGCATAATGCCGTTCTGTTACAGCGCTGGCCTTGTGTTATTACCGTTCGGCCTCAGGCGTCTATCATTGTTACCGAGGGAATTCATCCATGCCCTCTTTTTGTTCCCCTTCTTTGCTGTAGGGTTTTTTTGATGATCAAATCTTTGCGTCCACTGCTTCTCGCCTCTTTTCTCCTGCCTCTGGCACTTCCTGTACATGCAGCCGTCATCAATACCACTCTTCCCCCCAAGGTCCAGCAAGCCCTCAAGGCCAGCAAGCTCAACGACAATGCATTGTCGGTAGTGATGCTGCCGCTTAACGGTCCTGGCACCCCGACAGTCTTCAATGCCGATGTTTCCGTGAACCCGGCATCGACCATGAAGCTGATCACCACCTATGCCGCGCTGGAAATCCTCGGCCCGACTCACCAGTGGCGAACCGAATTCTTCACAGACGGCACCCTGAGCAATGGCGTTCTGCAAGGCAACCTGTACCTCAAGGGCGGCGGCGATCCCAAGCTCAACATGGAAAAGCTCTGGTTGCTGATGCGTGACCTGCGCGCCAATGGCGTACAGCAGGTGACGGGCGATCTGGTGCTGGACCGCAGTCATTTCGTGCAGCCACAGTTGCCCGAGTTCAATGATGACGGCAATGACGATAACAAGCCGTTTCTGGTCAAGCCCGACTCGCTGATGGTCAACCTCAAGGCCTTGCGCTTCGTCACCCGTAACGATGACGGCAAGATCCGCATTTCTGTCGAGCCGCCCATTGCAAGCATTCGTGTCGACAACCAGGTCAAAGCGCTGGCGTCCAGGCAATGCACTGGCGATGTACGCTACAACCCGGTGCCACAACCTGATGGCAGCGTCAATGTGACGGTCAGTGGTCAGTTGGGCAATGGTTGTAACTCCCAGACCTACCTTTCGCTGCTCGACCACCCGACCTACGCTGCTGGTGCGGTACGGGCCATCTGGCAGGAACTGGGCGGCAGCATCCTGGGCAAGGACCGTGTCGATGTCGTGCCGGGCAACGCCAAGCTGTTGGCCAAGGCTTTCTCGCCGGACGTGGTTGAAGTGATCCGCGACATCAACAAATACAGCAACAACACCATGGCTCAACAACTGTTCCTGAGCCTGGGACAAGAGTTTCGCAATGATGCAGACGGCGATGACGCAAAAGCCGCGCAGCGGGTGATCCGTCAATGGCTGGCGAAAAAAGGCATCACCGCACCGCATCTGGTCATGGAAAACGGCTCGGGCCTGTCCCGTGCCGAGCGCGTCAGCGCCCGTGAAATGGCAATCATCCTGCAGGCCGCATGGCGCAGCCCGTACGCTGCCGAGTTCATGAGTTCAATGCCTCTGGTGGGCATGGACGGCACCATGCGCAAGCGCCTGAAACGCACGCCACTTCTGGGCGAAGCCCACATCAAGACCGGCACGCTGAATACCGTGCGGGCCATTGCCGGTTTCAGCCGTGACAGCAATGGCAATACCTGGGCGGTGGTGGCGATTCTCAACGACCCACGTCCGTTTGGTGCGTCATCGATTCTGGACGAGGTGCTGGTGGATCTGTATCGCCAACCGAAACTTAACAACAGCACGGTTTCCATCCTGCAGCCCTGAGTTGCCACGTTACCGGCAGGAGCAATTCATTCGCGAGACGTCATTGGAGGCGATACATTTTCCTCGGATGTACGAGCCCTTCGCGAATGAATTCGCACCCACAGATTTGTGACATTCGCGAAACAACTCGCGGATAAATCCCCACGGTTTTGTGTGGCCCTTAGTCGAGCTCCTGCTCGACCCGGTCCCTGCCCGCCTGCTTGGCAGCATAAACCCCCGAGTCAGCCCTCAACAGCAGCGCATCCACGCTCTCTCCGGGCCGCCAACTGGCGATACCGAAACTGGCAGTGACCTGCCCGACCGTATCCAGCGGCTGGCTGCGCAAGGCCTCGCGCAAACCGAGAGCCAGTTGGTAGGCTTGCGGTGCCTGAGCCCCAGGGCACAACACGACGAACTCTTCCCCGCCGATACGGCAAAACACATCATCACAGCGCAGCCGCTGGCTGATCTTTTTGGAAATGGCCTGAAGCACCGAGTCGCCGACCGCATGCCCGTACTTGTCGTTGAAGCGCTTGAAGTGGTCGATATCCAGCATGATGACCGACAAGTAACCGCCGTGCCGATTGATGCGCGCCAGTTCGGACTGCAACCTGTCCTGAAAGTAACGACGGTTATAGGCACCGGTCAGTACGTCAGTCACCGACAGTGCCCGCAACTCCTGCTCGACCCGTTTGAGATCGGAGATATCCGAGATGAATCCATGCCAGAGCACGCAGCCACCGGGCAGACACTCCAGCGTGGCGGCACCTCGCACCCAGCGCAGCCCCTTGCGTGGCAGCTCGATGCGATACTCCTCGCTCCAGGGCGAGGACTGCTCGGCACTGATACGGATTGAATCGCGCAAACGCATGATATCGGCAGGATGCGTACGCCTGAGCAGAACCTCGGCATCCTTGAGCAACTCTTCTTCGGTCAGCTCAAAGAGCTCGCACATGCCGACACTGGCGTAGGTGAAACGTGAGCTGCCATCGGCATCCTGGCGATACTGATATATACCGCCCGGCACCTGAGAGCTGAGTTTCTTCAGCAACTGGTCACGTGCCTCAAGCGCCTCGTAGACACGCTTGTGCTCGGTGATATCGAGGCAGACAGCCAGGTAACCGATCCATTGCTCCTGATCGTCTCGCACCGCCGTGATCAGCATGTTCACCACCAGCGTGCTGCCATCGCGTCGCAGGAAGGTCCACTCCCGGGAAGGATGGCTACCCTCTTGCGTGGCATCGACGAACATGGCCTGGGCAGCGGTAATCGGGCGTCCATGAAGCTCACTCAACCCCTTGGCATGAGCTTCGAGTTCCGACAACCGATGCAGATCCTTGAGCCTGAATGTGCCAAGCACTTCTTCATCCGTGTAGCCCAGCATTTTCTGCGCACCGACGTTGAAGGTCGTGATGACGCCGTTGAGATCAGTGGCAATGATCGCCACTTCAGTCGCGGAGTTGAGCACATTACGCAGTTGTCCGTGGGTCACGCGCAATTGCTGCTCGCGCTGACGCAACTCGCGGGTCCGCTGCTCAACCATGTGCAAGGCTCGCTGGCGCTGGCTGACAAGGCTGTAAAGCAAGGCACTGAGCATCAGGCTCAGGAGACCACCCAGCAATGCCAGGCTGCCGGCCATCGGCGGACTGCTCAGCATGAAGGCGTCAGTGGGACGAACCTCAAGCAAATAATCACGATCGCCCATGCTCAGCAGAGTGCTGAGATGCAAATCACTCTCGGCCGCCACACCTGCGGAACGGTACAGCAGATCGGGCTCACCGGCCGAGCTCAAGTCGAGCATGCTCATGGCCAGATTGTCCTGACTGGGCAACCCCTCGTTCATCATTTGATCGAGGCTGATGATTGCCATGACAAAGCCGCGCAAGACCGGAGTGGGAGCATCAATGGCGGCAACCGGCGAATACACGGGCGCCATCAGTAACACCCCCCGGGTATCGGTCTTGCTCAGACTGACCAGATCCACCCGCGGTGTCGCCACGATGCTGCCACGCAGGCGGGAACGCTCAATGGACAAGTGCCGGATCTGCTCGGAGTTCACATCGAAGCCCAGAGGCGGAGGTTTTTTACTGAGGGTCTGGATAAACACGACAGGAAAGTATTCGTCGCGCACTTCGGCTGTTTTCAGCACGCCATTCCCGTCGAGCTCTCGTATGGCGAAATCCTTGACTCCAGCCTGACGGACACTTTCTTCAAAGGTCGCACGCTGAACCTGGGTGACGTGAGGCGTCCATGTGTAAGCCTGGGTGCCTACCAGCATAGGGCCGACAAAACCCTCGTACTGGGTGCGAGTGATTTCTTCGGAATAGAGAAAGAAGCGGCGCAGGGTATCGAGTCTTTTGACCTGACCATCCAGCCGCTCCTGGATACGGCTGAAACGCTCACCTGCCAGAAGGTCGAAACGCTGGCGTAACTGGCGTTGATACAGCTCCAGGTTCGCCAGTGCCAGCATCACGGTAAGTGCGGCGCCGGCGGCAAAAGCCAGCGCCGCAACCAACCATGCAGAGGCCTGTTCACTGATGAATCCCAGAATTCTGGGCCGGAACTGTTTCGCCGCCATACTTAGAACCCGTGACGCTGGCCATTATTCTCTTATAGCTATTCGCTAGTAATTTGCCTAGCCCGAATAAAGAGAATCAGTTCACGCGCGTCGTGATCTTCCAGGCACGGTGGATCTTGCTGTTGCGCGCAAAATCCTGATCAATGGTCTGGGCGGTGATTTCTTCGACCGCATAGCGCTGGGCAAGATTCTCGTCCAGCACAAACTTGCGGAAGTTGTTCGAGAAATACAGCACGCCACCCGGTGCCAGACGCGCCATGGCCAGATCGATCAACTCGACCTGATCGCGCTGCACATCGAAGATCCCTTCCATGCGCTTGGAGTTCGAGAACGTTGGCGGATCGATGAAGATCAGGTCGTACTCTTCACGGCATGCCTGCAGCCAGGCCATCACATCGCCCTGCTCCAGACGGTTCTTGTCGGAGAAACCATTGAGCGACAGATTACGCCGCGCCCAGTCCAGGTAGGTCTTGGAAAGGTCGACACTGGTCGTACTGCGCGCCCCGCCCTTGGCAGCGTGAACGCTGGCCGTGGCCGTGTAGGAAAACAGGTTGAGGAAGCGTTTGCCCGCAGCCTCGCGCTGAATGCGCATACGCATCGGTCGATGATCGAGAAACAGACCGGTATCCAGATAATCGGTCAGGTTCACCAGCAGCTTGACTCCGCCTTCGCTGACTTCCTGGAACTGGCCCTGAGCACTTTGACGCTCATACTGTTTGGTGCCGCTCTGGCGCTCGCGGCGCTTGATCACCACGCGGCTCTTGTCGATGTTCAAGGCCTGAGGAATCGCAGCCAGTGCATCGAACAGACGTGCCGAGGCTTTTTCCGGGTCGACGGATTTAGGCGCAGCATATTCCTGAACATGAACCCAGTCATGGTACAGATCGATGGCCAGGGAATATTCGGGCATGTCGGCGTCGTACACGCGATAGCAGTCGATGCCTTCGCGGCGCACCCATTTGCTCATCTGCTTGAGGTTCTTTTGCAGACGATTGGCGAACATCTGCCCGCCTTCGCTCAAGCGTGCCTGTTCGACCACAACCGGAGCCGGCTTGATTGGATTGCCATTCTTGTTGAGCTTTCTTTCGACCGGCTCTTCAACCTGTGTCTCGCGCTCGATCTGGCGCTGCTCGGGCGTACGCCGCTCGCCGGTGACGAACTGATCCGGCAGGACCTTGATGAGCAACAGCTTGCAAGGCAAAGCGCCGTTCCAGAAGGAATACTGCTTGTGGCTGCGAATCCCCATACGCTTGCCCAGATCCGGCGCGCCGGTGAACACCGCCGCTTCCCAGTTGAGACACGCCTGACGCAGGCGCTCACCCAGGTTCTGATAGAGGTACAGCAGGCTCGCCTCGTCGCCCAGACGCTCACCGTAGGGAGGGTTACAGATCACCAGGCCTTTCTGGTTCTGATCCGGACGCGGCTCGAAAGTCGCCACTTCGCCCTGATAGACCTTGATCCAGTCGCTCAAGCCTGCCCGCTCGATGTTGTTGCGGCCCGGCTGGATGAGACGCGGATCGGCTTCATAGCCACGAATCCACAACGGTGGCCTGGCAAGGCCTGCCTGAGCACGCGCCAGGGCTTCATCGTGCAGCTTGCGCCACAGCGCAGGGACGTGGCCGAGCCAGGCCGAGAACCCCCAACGCTCGCGCTTGAGGTTAGGTGCGATATCGGCGGCGATCATGCCGGCTTCCACCAGGAAAGTGCCGACACCGCACATGGGGTCAGCCAGAGCGCCACCTTCGGCAGCGATACGCGGCCAGCCGGAGCGGATGAGAATCGCCGCTGCCAGGTTTTCCTTGAGCGGCGCGGCGCCCTGCTGCAGGCGATAACCACGTTGGTGCAGGCTGTGGCCGGACAGATCCAGGGACAGGATTGCCTCGCCACGGTCCAGACGCAGGTGCACCCGCAGGTCAGGATTGATCTTGTCCACTGAAGGACGCAGGCCATCGGAAGTGCGCAGCTTGTCGACAATCGCGTCCTTGACCTTCAACGCACCGAAATGGGTGTTGTCGATGCCCGAACCATGACCGCTGAATTCCACAGCCACAGTGCCATCGGCTTCCAGATGATCCTGCCAGTCGACATGCAGTACGCCTTCGTAAAGGTCGTCGGCGTTTTTCATCGGAAAACGCTTGAGTACCAGCAGCACCCGGTTCGCCAGACGCGACCACAGGCACAGCCGATAGGCGGTTTCCATGTCGGCCGTACCACGGATGGCTGAGGTGTGTTCGCGTGTTTCCTGAAGGCCAAGCGTGGTGGCTTCCTCGGCAAGCAGGCCTTCGAGGCCTTTGGGGCAAGTGAGGAAAAGTTCGTAGCGATCCGACATGAGTATTCCAGGGCCTGAGCCGTCAGCGGCGGGCAACGCATTGCCCGACCAGATTTAAAACAGACGTCTTTCATGGAGAGCGTCTGCGTGGCACATGATGTGTGCCGATCCACCGTATGAACCTGTCATGTCATTACGGCAGTCTTGTAACGATGAAAAAGTGAATATTGGACCCTACGACGTAGGTAATAATAAAGTCACATCGCGACCCTTCGTCGAATTTCCACTGAATGCATTAAGCCATTACTCGCATTTGCGAGCCCGTCTCACTACTGCCTGAAACCCGCGACTCAGCAGGGTTAGGACAAGAATCAAATTTGAAACACCTTCTCGCTTATCGCTCGACAGACCTAAATGTGACGTGCTTATGACAAAACGATCATTCACACCGTCTCAAGCTTTGGTTAGAACTCAACACAGGTCATCACTGCAACGGTAATGACACTAAGGCCCGCGACGCCGGCAGCGGGCACCAACGGCAGAAAATTCTGCCCGACCTCGACAGAGGTCTTCAGGGATATAACAGTCAACAGACGAGGGCAATACCCTATGAGAAGACTTAAGCGTGATCCGTTGGAAAGAGCATTTTTGCGCGGATATCAATACGGCGTTACAGGTAAATCCCGTGAGCTTTGCCCTTTTACTCTACCGTCAGTACGCCAGGCATGGATCAATGGTTGGCGAGAAGGACGTGGCGACAACTGGGACGGTATGACCGGCACTGCGGGAATCCACAGACTCAACGAACTTCACGCGGTCGGATAGGTAACCTCCGGCCAGTCCATCAAACTTTCTACTGACTTTTACACCCATACCATGCACGCCCCATCCGGGCGGCGGGCTTCGGCCCAGGGGCTCCTCAAGGAGCCCCTTTTTTTCGCCCTGCAATCAGCTACGAGGCATGGCTGCAATCGCATCCACCGATTCGCGGATAAGCGCCGGGCCCTTGTAGATGAACCCCGAATACACCTGCACCAGACTCGCACCGGCAGCGATTTTCTCGGCGGCGTGCCGGCCTTCGGTGATACCACCTGCCGCAATGATCGGCATACGCCCTGCCAGCTCGCCAGCCAGCACCTTGACGGTATGGGTGCTTTTTTCCCGAACAGGCGCACCGGAAAGACCGCCAGCTTCATCTGCATGGGCCAGACCTTCGACGCCTTCGCGGCTGAGCGTGGTGTTGGTGGCGATGACCGCATCCATACCGGACTCGATCAGGGCCGTGGCGACCAGCACGGTTTCTTCATCGGTCATGTCAGGCGCGATCTTGATCGCCAGCGGCACACGCCTGCCATGCAATTGCGTCAGTTCCTGCTGACGCAGGCTCAACGCCTCCAGCAATTGCTTGAGGGAGTCTCCAAACTGCAGGCTGCGAAGGCCTGGAGTATTGGGCGAGCTGACATTGACGGTGACATAACTGGCATGGGCATAGACCTTGTTCAGGCAGATCAGGTAGTCATCGACAGCGCGTTCCACAGGCGTATCGAAGTTCTTGCCGATATTGATACCCAGGATGCCCTTGTATTTCGCGGCCTGAACCCGGGAGACGAGGTTATCCACGCCCAGGTTGTTGAAACCCATGCGATTGATGATGGCTTCGGCATCGGGCAGGCGGAAAATACGCGGCTTGGGGTTGCCCGGCTGCGGACGCGGCGTCACGGTGCCGATCTCGACAAAGCCAAAACCCAGCTGCGCAAAACCGTCGATGGCCGCACCGTTCTTGTCCAGCCCGGCTGCCAGCCCTACCGGATTCGGAAACTCCAGCCCCATGACCGTGACCGGCAACTTCGCAGGCGCCTTGCTCAACAGGCCATTGAGGCCCAGCCGACCACCGGCACCGATCAAGTCCAGCGACAGGTCATGGGAGGTTTCCGGGGAAAGTTTGAAGAGTAACTGGCGGGCCAGGTTATACATGGGCGGGCAAGGCTCGTGGGAAGCTGAATTCAGGGCGCGATTATAGACATGTGCCGCCCCCGGCGCGAGGCAAGCTTGCATTTCGTGCTTTTGCGCCCTCCATCTGTGCGCAACGCTTCACGGCAGTGCACAAACAGCCACGGCATCCACCTCAATGCCCCGCAGACAGGCTTGCCTGCAACTTGGCACAACCGCTGCATGAGCGCCTTCATGTAATTCACAAGACTGCACCCCTCAACGACGAGGGCTGCTTTTCCCGAGAGAACGGGACCGGACAAAGGCGTCCTCGTCAGGTAACTGGCGAGACGCCTTTTTTGTTTGCGCAGAATTTATCGAGCACGGCCCTGCCGTGACCTCGGAGGCGACATGGCGAAACTCAGACTGGTAATGATCGGCAATGGAATGGCCGGGGTTCGCACCCTTGAAGAACTGTTGAAGCTGAACGAAGACCTCTACGAAATCACCATCTTCGGCGCCGAACCGCACCCCAACTACAACCGGATACTGCTGTCGCCGGTACTGGCCGGCGAGCAGACCTTCGATGACATCGTGCTCAACGACCTGAATTGGTACAAGGAACACAATATCCAGTTGCTGCTCAACCGTCGGGTAGTAAAAATCGACCGCTTCCGGCGCATCGTCACGGCCGAGGATGGCACCCAGGCCCCTTATGACCGCTTGCTGATCGCCACCGGCTCACGCCCGTTCGTGCTGCCAGTCCCCGGCAATACCCTCAAAGGCGTGATCGGCTACCGCGACATCGCCGATACCCGACTGATGATCGATACAGCAACCACTCACCGACGTGCCGTGGTCATCGGTGGCGGCCTGCTGGGACTGGAAGCGGCCAATGGCCTCAAGATGCGTGGCATGGACGTGACGGTGATCCACAACGGCAAATGGCTGCTGGAGCGGCAACTGGACAAGACCAGCGGCCAGATGCTGCAAGCGGCACTGGAGCGGCGCGGCCTGGCGTTTCGTCTCAACGAGCAGACCGAGGCCTTTCTCGGCGATGAGCAGGGTCAGGTTCAAGCCGTGCAATTCAAGGGCGGTGCGGTGATTGATGCCGATCTGGTGGTCATGGCCGCAGGCATTCGCCCCAACATGGAACTGGCCGCACAATCAGGCCTGCCCTGCGACCGGGGCATTCTGGTCAACGACACCCTGCAGACCTACGACCCACGGGTCTATGCCATCGGCGAATGCGCCAGCCATCGCGGTATCGCCTATGGTTTGGTTGCACCACTGTTCGAGCAAGCCCGAGTCTGTGCCAATCACCTTGCTCAGTTGGGTTTCGCCCGCTATCCGGGCTCGGTGAGCTCGACCAAACTCAAGGTCACCGGTATCGACCTGTTCTCTGCCGGCGACTTTCTGGGGGGCGAAGGCACCGAAAGCATCACCCTCTGCGACCCTTTGGGCGGCGTCTACAAAAAACTGGTCATCAAGAATGACGTGCTGGTCGGCGCCTGCCTGTATGGCGATACCGCCGACGGCAGCTGGTACCTGCAACAGATCCGGGAAAACCGCGGGATCGATACCATCCGCAATCACTTGATGTTCGGCGAACAGACTACCGACGAGGCGGCATGCGCATGATGGAAGCCCCGACCCAGACCACACAGATCACCGCATCCACCTGCTGCTACTGCGGCGTTGGCTGCGGCGTGCTGATCGAACATGACGGACAGAACATTCTCGGAGTCAGTGGCGACCCGCAACATCCGGCCAACTTCGGCAAGCTGTGCAGCAAAGGCTCGACCCTGCACTTGACCGGCGACCTGTCGGCACGGGCGCTTCATCCTCAACTGCGCCTGAGCAAAAGCCTGGCCCGCAGCAACACCGACTGGGATACGGCTCTGGAACATGCCGCGAATGTCTTCGCCGATACCATCAAGGAGCACGGCCCCGACAGTGTGGCGTTCTATATTTCGGGGCAATTGCTGACCGAGGATTACTACGCCTTCAACAAGCTGGCCCGGGCACTGGTGGGCACCAATAACATCGACAGTAATTCCCGGCTCTGCATGTCTTCGGCCGTGGTGGGCTACAAGCGCAGCCTGGGCGCCGATGCACCGCCGTGCAGTTACGAAGACATCGAGCTGAGCGATTGCGTGATGATTGTCGGCAGCAACATGGCCTACGCCCACCCGGTCCTGTTCCGACGACTGGAAGAAGCCAGGAACCGTCGGCCCGAGATGAAAATCATCGTGATAGACCCCAGGCGCACAGATACCTGCGAACTGGCGGACTTGCACCTGGCCATTCAGCCAGGCACTGACGTTGCGCTGTTTCACGGCATCCTTAATCTGCTGATTAACGAAGGTTTCACCGATCACGGCTTCATCAACGCCCACACCCAAGGCTATGCAGAACTGGAAAACCTGGTTCGGGATTACCCACCAGAGACCGTCGCCGAAACCTGCGGTATCTCCATAGAAGACCTGCGCGCCTGCGCCCGCTGGATTGGCCAGGCTCCTGGCTTCCTGTCGCTCTGGTGCATGGGGTTGAACCAGTCCACAGCCGGCAGCGCCAAGAACAGCGCGCTGATCAACCTGCATCTGGCCACCGGCCAGATCGGCCGCCCCGGCGCAGGCCCCTTCTCGCTCACCGGCCAGCCCAACGCCATGGGCGGCCGTGAAACCGGCAGCCTGTCCAACCTGTTGCCAGGCCATCGTGAAGCCGCCAATGCCGAGCATCGCGCCGAAGTCGCCGAATATTGGGGGGTCGATACGCTGCCAGCCACCCCTGGCCTGCCTGCCATAGATCTGTTCGAGCAACTGCGCACAGGCAAGGTCAAAGCGCTATGGATCGCCTGCACCAACCCGGCCCAATCGCTGCCCGATCAGCAAAGGATCAAAGAGGCTCTGAGTACATGTCCGTTCGTGGTATTGCAGGAAGCTTTCCAGACCACTGAAACCGCACGTTTCGCCGACCTGCTGCTGCCCGCCGCCAGTTGGGGAGAAAAGGAAGGCACCGTCACCAACTCGGAACGACGCATCTCCAACGTGCGCAAGGCCATTCCCGCTCCAGGCCTGGCACGCCCCGACTGGGCAATCACCGTGGATTTCGCGCAACGCCTGGAACGCAGGCTGCGACCCGGCACTCCTGCCCTCTTCGACTTCACCAGCCATGATCAGCTATTCGATGAGTACAAGGTTCTGACACAGGGCCGCGATCTGGATATGTCCGGCATCGACCGCGACCTCATCGACCGCCTCGGCCCACAGCAATGGCCTTTCCCACAAGGCGCTCGCGAGGGTACCGCCCGCCTCTACAGTGACGGTGTATTCCCGACGACTTCGGGTCGGGCGCAGTTTGTCTGCGATGCTTATGTCGCCGCCAAAGAGCTGCCCGATGCGCAGTATCCACTGACGCTCAATACCGGCCGATTGCGCGATCAATGGCACGGCATGAGCCGTACCGGCACGGCCGCCCGCCTGTTTGGCCATGTCAGCGAAGCCATGCTGGGCCTGCACCCGCAAGAAATGCAACGCTATGGGCTGGAATCAGGTGACCTGGTTCATCTGCATAGCCGTCGTGGCGATCTGGTGGTGCCCGTCAGCAGCGATGACGGCGTTCGTCCGGGTCAGGCATTCCTGCCCATGCATTGGGGCGACCGGTTTCTCAAGGGCGGCATCAACGTACTGACTCAACCCGCCTTTGACCCGCTGTCCAGGCAACCGGAACTCAAACATTCCGGGGTACGCCTCGAGAAAGCAGACTTGCCCTGGCAATTCTTCGCCTTGATCGAAGGTGATGTGCAAAGCCACCTGACGGCGCTTCGCCCGCTGTTTGACACATTTGCCTATGTCAGCCTGGGACTGATCGGTCGCGAGCGCCCTGCACTCGTGATAAGGGCAGCCAATCTCCAGGCACCTGAGCATTCGCTGCTGGAAGATATTGATCGCCTGCTGGGCCTCGATGAAGGTCCGGTCATGGCCTACGACGATCCCAAACGTGCCATCGGCAAGCGGATCCGCCTCGATGACGGACACATCACCGCCTTGCGCCTGGCAGGAGAAACCCTCGCTCAGCACTGGCTGCAGAATCTTTGGCTACAAGGTCGGGTAGACGAGCAACTGCGCCGCTGGATGCTGGCTCCGATCAGCACGGAACCAGGCAAAAATGCCTCTCAGGCCCGCGACAGGATCCTCTGCAACTGCAAGAACGTCAGTCAGAGTGCAATCATGAAAGGAATAGACAACGGTCTGGATTTGAACCAGCTTAAAACACAGCTCGGTTGCGCAACCCAGTGCGGCTCATGTGTGCCGGAAATAAAAAGGCTGATAAGCGCTGTGGTACTGACGGATTGAATATCGGTTCATCAAATCGCAGGCAAAGAAAAGCCCGGCATAAGCCGGGCTTCTCATTCAAAGCAGGCTAATTACTTAGCTTGTGCTTCAACTTCAGCTTCTACGCGACGGTTTACTGCGCGGCCAGCTTCAGTTGCGTTGTCAGCAACTGGACGGGTTTCGCCGTAACCAACCGAGTTTACGCGGTTAGCGCCAACACCGTACTGGTTGACCAGAACTTGTTTAACGGCGCTAGCGCGACGCTCGGACAGTTTCTGGTTGTAAGCGTCAGGACCGACGGAGTCAGTGTGACCTTCAACAGTGGTGGTGGTTTGTGGGTACTGTTGCATGAAGTCAGCGAGGTTTTTGATGTCGCCGTAGCTGTTAGGCTTGACCACAGCTTTGTCGAAGTCGAACTTGACGTCCAGCTCAACACGAACCACTTCAGCAACTGCCGGGCAGCCATCAGCGTCAACAGTTACGTTGGCTGGGGTGTTAGGGCACTTGTCGACGTTGTCGCACACGCCGTCGTTGTCGCTGTCGGAGCAGACTTCAGCAACTGGAGCAGCTACTGGAGCAGCTTCGGTTTTCTTGCTGCCGCCACCGAAGTTTACGCCGATACCGACGCTAGGAGCCCACTCGGTCTCGCCTTGGTCGATGTTGTACTGAGCTTCAACGCCAGCACGAGCATAGAAGTTGTCGGTGAAGTACAGCTTGGCACCGCCGCCAACGTTGGCGAAGGTGGAACCGTTACGACCACCGCGGTTAGTCTGACCGATGCTCTGATCGGAGAAACCTGCAGACACGTACGGACGCAGCATGTCGCCTGGGTTGTTGAAGTGGTACAGAGCGTCCAGGGCAGTGTTGGAGCCCTTGATGTTCTTGCCATCGTCGCCACGAGCGTTGTGAACTTCGTCGTAGCCCAGACGCAGTTCAACGTCGTCAGTCAGGAAGTAACCGATCGAACCGCCGAACAGGTTGCCGTCGTTTTTGAAGTCGCGAGAGCTGTCAAAGTATTGCTTCTTGGCGAAGCCCTCGATCTCGACTGCGCCTTGGCCTTGCGCCAGCACGCCGAACGAAGTCGCGGCAACGATAGTACCAATGGCCAAGCCCAAGGTGTTTTTCAGTTTCATCCGTTAAATCCCCATCTGGTGATTGTAAAGCAGCCCCATGACAACTGGGGCAATTCGTCGGCAAGTCTAGCAGACCCTGCCAGTTCTTTAGAGATATTTGCTCCGAGTTAAGTTTCGGTGATGCCCGCAAATTTCTCACGTAATTTATCTAATGCCCGCTTATAGCGCATTTTCGTTGCGCTTAAGCCCATGTGCATGATGTCTGCAATCTCCTGGAATTCAAGTTCTGCGACAAAACGCAGCACCAGAATCTCCCGATCGATCGGGTTCACATGCACAAGCCAGCGATCAAGTCCGCCCCTTTCTTCAGGTTTGGGCGTCTTTTCTTCAGACGCCTCCTCAAGCGGGTCCAGACTCAAAGCGTCCATCAAGCGACGCTTTCGCCGTTCCTTTCTGTACTGAGTGATGCACTCGTTGTAGGTGATGCTGTAGAGCCAGGTTTTGAACTTCGATTTTCCTTCGAAATTCTTCAATCCATACAAGACCTTAAGCATCACTTCCTGACAGACATCATCAGCATCGCGATCGTTCCCTAAATAACGTGCACAGACGTTAAAAAGTGTTCTCTGGTAACGACGCATTAACTCTTCGTAGGCCCGAGTCACGTTGAAAAGCTCGACGTGAGCGCGCGCGACCAGCTCCTCATCTGAGAGCTCGCGTGGGTCGTAGCGCGTCGAAAGCGGTAAGGGTTTATTCAAAACGAGTCGTGCCGACAGTCAGTTCAATGTCCGCCAATGCCCGGATTCCGGCAATTTGGGGCGGCATAGATTAGCAGATTCGCCGCTTAACGGCTGCTTACTCTCTGCTCAAGGAGAATTTTGTTGGAAAAAGAAACCAACTCCCCTTCGTCTGTCAGCAGTGTAGTCTTGACCGTACCGATTTCCTCGATTTGCCCCTCTATATCGCCCACCTGCAAATGCTGGCCGACCTGATAAAGCTCTCTGACATAAATCCCCGCCAGAATCTGACCTGCAATTTCACGACTTCCCAGCCCCAGCGCCAAGGCAACGGCCAGGCCGACGGTCAGGAGGCCAATCACGATAACGTGATTGAGCAGATCTGTCTTCACTTCAAGCTGGCTGATTGCCACCGAAATACTGATGATGATCACCAGCCCCTGGGCAATTCGCCCGAGACCGGGCGCATAATCGACCCCGACGCCCTCGGCAGCCCCACGCACCAGCCCGTTGACCAGTTGCGCCAGCAATACACCCACCAGCAGCACCAGCGCCGCACCAAACACCTTGGGCAGGTACAACGCCAGCATGTCCAGTGTCGCCGATACACGCTGCAGACCAAGGGACTCGGCCGCCGATACCAGGAAGATCAGCAGGACGAACCAGTAGACGATCTTGCCGATCAGGGTGGAAATAGGCACTTTCACGCCGGCACGGCTGATCAGCTTGGTCAGCCCGGTGCCGCCCATGAGGCGATCCAGGCCCAGCTTGGCCAGCAATTTCGATAACAGTGCATCGAGCAGTTTTGCGACCACGAAACCCAGCAGCACCACCACAAGGGCGCCGAACAGGTTAGGGATGAAGTTTGCGACTTTGGTCCACAATGCAGTCATTGCAGCAACCAGACTCTGGGTCCAGAGATCCAATTCCATGTTCAATCAGCCTTATCGACAGGACGGGCAGTAGGTTGGGTTCGACGGGAAACAGGAGAAACGTGTGCTGAACCGTTATTGAGGGCAATCATCATCGCCTGGGACCAGCGCCCAAGCAGCCCGAACAGCACACCGGCACCTACCTGGCGGTTGGCGGTTTTCAGGACACGGCCCAGGCAAGCGTCGTCATCCCGGCTGGAGGATGACGATTTGAGCATGTCACGCAAAGATTCTTCAAAGGGATCGTGCATCAGGCACCTCACGCAATGTCAGTGAGAGACGTGACCATTTTCAGGCGAGTCACACATCGCACTGAAATTTTATTTGTCACAACCAGCGCAAACGCCTGAACAACCACCACTGCCCCACCGCTACCAGGACAATCAATACGCACGCCAGCAGAAAACCGTAAGGATTGTCGGAGCCGGGAATACCGCCGACGTTGATCCCCAGCAGCCCGGTCAGAAAACTCATGGGCAGAAAAATACCGGTGATGATCCCGAAACGGTACATGGTGTGATCCATGCGCTCACGCAGACGCCGGTCTTCGGACTCCAGCAGCAGCCCCACGCGCTCGCGGGTCAGTTCAAGTTCTTCCAGATAACGGGTCAGGCTGTTGTTAAGCTCGTTCCAGTAATCGGCGTCGTCATCCACGAACCAGCTCAGCTTGATACGCGACAACTGGCCGAAGATATCCCGCTGAGGCGCCAGAAAACGGCGCAGGCCCGCTGCCCGTCGACGAATCTGCAGCAACTTGCTGTGCTCTGGACTGTAACGCTCGTCGGCATCGGTCTTTTCTTCCTCGTCATCCACCGACTCGGTCAGGTCGCCGAGCAGATCCTGGACCTTTTCGGTCAGGTACTGGGCCAGATAAAGCATCAGCTCCGAGGCCGTCCTTGGCCCCTTGCCCTCGCTCAACTGCTCGATCAGCTCTTCGGTCGCCCGCAAAGGCCGCAGGCGCAAGGAAATCACTCGCTGGGCAGCAGCGAAAATGCGTACCGACACCATGTCTTCCGGCTCGGCACCGGGATTGAGGTTCACGCCACGCAGGAACAGCAAAAGCTCCTGATCCGGCAAGGGCAGCAAACGCGGGCGGGTATTTTCTTCAAGCAGCAGCGTGCAGGCAAACTCGCTCAAGCCACTGGAATTGCGCAACCACGAATGAGTCTGCGGGTGGCTGCGATCCCAATGCAGCCACAGGCTTTCGTGGGGCTGCATCTGAAGATCATCGAGTTCGGTTCGAGCAATGAAACGCGCTCCACCCTGACCATCCAATACGAGGGCATGAACCAACCCCCACTGCGCGTTTGCTTCATCGAACATTCTTGCTTCGCTTATTCCGGCATTGTCAGAGGAGACGGAGAAATGATCACACCATTATTATCGGCATACAGGTACTCACCCGGCCGAAAGGTGATACCGGCAAAGGTCACGGGGACATTCAAGTCGCCGATACCACGTTTGTCGGTCTTTTTCGGGTGGCTGGCCAGCGCCTGCACGCCCAGATCGGTTTGCGCGATGACATCGACATCGCGAATGCAGCCATAGATCAGCAGACCTTCCCAGCCGCTTTTCGCAGCCTTGTCCGCCAGCAGATCACCCAGCAGCGCGCAACGCAGAGAGCCACCACCATCGACGACCAGCACCTTGCCCTTGCCATCGAGTGCTACCTGGTCCTTGACCAGTGAATTATCTTCAAAGCATTTGATGGTCACGATCTCGCCACCAAAGGAGTCACGGCCGCCGAAACTGCTGAACATGGGTTCTACGACTTGCACCAGCTCCGGATAGGCATCGCACAAGTCGGGGGTCGAATAATGCATGGCTAACTCCTGTCAGTGAGAGATGGGTTGCTCAGGGCAGCATAGTGGCTTTGACCTCAACTTTCGCCCCGACTCTCATACAAACACAAAACCAGACTATTGCCCTACCGCTTCCTGCAGCCCGGGACTCTCGTCAGTCGCAGAGCGCTCCTGCAACCAGCCGAGTACTCGCGGCCAGACCTGCTGCTGCGCGCCCTTACTGACCAGCATCCGCACATGGTCGAAATCTTCGTTGAAGCCATGCTCGCGACCCAGGCACAGGAACTCCCGCTGTTGCGAGCCAAACTGGTCGAACAACATCTGACAGGCCCAGACCGGGTCCTGATGATCGCCCACCGCAGCCACTGCCAGAATCGGCACTTCGACGCTGGCCAGCCCGGTCCACCAGTTGCTGTCACGATCACCGAAACGCCCGAACAGGCCGTGCCAGCGCATGCTTTCCAGAACAACGCCAATCGGCTCGTCTTCCGGTCCACGCTTGAGGCGCGGCCCGGAAATATGCTCGAAAGGCTTGAGCAGCAGACGCCCGGTCCACTGCACTGGCGGAATCTTCAATGGCCAATAGGTGCGACTGATCTGGCTGCCAAACAACGCAGCCGACGCCGCCCCCTCAGGACCGAGATATTGACCACCCAGCGCCGCCGCCAGCGTGGTGCCGCCCAAGGAGTGGCCGATCCAGTGCGGCACCTGCCCGTTCTGTTCGCGAACGAACGCGGCAATGGCCGGCAGATCGTAGCGGGCATAATCTGCCACACGATTGCGGCGATAGTCCTGATTGCGGGCCGAAAGCCCATGACCGCGCATCTCGGCAATCCACACATCGTAACCGGCGCGTGCCAGGAACGGCCCAAGGCCGATTCCCTTGGGGGAATACCAGAAACGGCGATTGGAAAAGCTGCCATGCAACAGAATGACGGGCACACCGCGCACATCGGGCTGATCCACCAGACCGAGACGGGTAACAGCCAGCTCGACACTGGAGTCAGGGCTGTTGGCAGGCTTCAAGCGATAGACGTCCTCAACCAGATCGCCACGACGCTCGGCACTGATCAAGGCAACGGGAAAAAGATTGCTGCTGCTTTGCATATAGCTCTTTATCTAAGGTTCAAAGGCATCGGGTCGCCTCTGACAGACTGTTGAAACCACGGGCCATGAAAAAGGGCGGTTTCCGAAAAAACCGCCCTTTCTGGAAACGCCTGAAACCCTAGACGATTCAAGACGCTATTGCATCACATCAGGCAGGAGCCTGCCCCTCTGCGAGGAAGAACCAGGTTTCCAGCACAGAGTCAGGGTTCAGCGAAACGCTTTCGATGCCCTGCTCCATCAGCCAGCGAGCCAGATCCGGGTGATCCGAAGGCCCTTGACCGCAAATACCGATGTATTTACCCGCCTTGTTACAGGCCTGGATGGCATTGGACAGCAGCTTCTTGACCGCAGGGTTACGCTCATCGAACAGGTGCGCAATGACACCCGAATCGCGGTCCAGGCCCAGCGTCAACTGGGTCAGGTCGTTGGAGCCGATGGAGAAACCGTCGAAGTGCTCCAGGAACTCTTCGGCCAGAATCGCGTTGGAAGGCAGTTCGCACATCATGATGATGCGCAGACCGTTTTCGCCACGCTTGAGACCATTGGCCGCCAGCAGCTCGATGACCTGACTCGCCTCGCCCAGGGTACGCACGAATGGCACCATGATTTCGACGTTGGTCAGGCCCATGTCCTCGCGCACACGCTTGAGGGCACGGCATTCAAGCTCGAAGCAGTCGCGGAAGTTCTCGCTGATGTAACGCGAAGCGCCACGGAAACCCAGCATCGGGTTTTCTTCTTCCGGCTCGTACAGCTTGCCGCCGATCAGGTTGGCGTATTCGTTGGACTTGAAGTCCGACAGACGCACGATGACCTTCTTCGGCGTGAACGCTGCGGCCAGGGTGCTGATGCCTTCGACCAGCTTGTCGACATAGAAATCCACCGGATTGCTGTAACCGGCAATACGCTTGTCGACGCTGTCCTTGATCTCTGGCGGCAGGCCGGCGTAGTTGAGTAACGCCTTGGGATGCACGCCGATCATGCGGTTGATGATGAACTCCAGGCGCGCCAGACCGACACCGGCATTGGGCAACTGGGCGAAGTCGAACGCGCGATCGGGGTTGCCGACGTTCATCATGATCTTGAACGGCAGCTCAGGCATGGCATCGACCGAGTTGGTCTTGATGTCGAAGCCCAGTTCACCTTCGAAGATGTAACCGGTATCGCCTTCGGCGCAGGAGACGGTGACGCCCTGCCCGTCCTGCAGCAGTTGAGTGGCATTGCCGCAACCCACAACAGCCGGAATACCCAGCTCGCGAGCGATGATCGCAGCGTGACAGGTACGGCCACCACGGTTGGTGACAATGGCGCTGGCACGCTTCATGACCGGCTCCCAGTCCGGGTCGGTCATGTCGGATACCAGAACGTCGCCAGCCTGGACCTTGTCCATCTCGGACACGTCCTTGATGATCCGCACCTTGCCCGCGCCGATGCGCTGACCGATGGCACGGCCCTCGACCAGCACATTACCGGTTTCCTTGAGCAGGTAACGCTCCATGACATTGGCCGCGGAGCGGCTTTTCACGGTTTCAGGACGCGCCTGAACGATATAGAGCTTGCCGTCGTCGCCATCTTTGGCCCACTCGATGTCCATCGGAGCCTTGTAGTGCTTCTCGATGATCATCGCCTGCTTGGCCAGTTCGCTGACCTCGGCATCGGTCAGGCAGAAACGGGCACGTTCGGCAGCGTCGACATCGACGGTTTTCACCGAGCGACCGGCCTTGGCCTCGTCGCCGTAGATCATCTTGATGGCCTTGCTGCCCAGGTTACGGCGCAGGATAGCCGGGCGACCGGCCGTCAGGGTGTCCTTGTGGACATAGAATTCATCCGGGTTGACCGCGCCCTGCACCACGGTTTCGCCCAGACCGTAGGCGCCGGTGATGAACACCACGTCACGGAAGCCCGACTCGGTGTCGAGGGTGAACATCACCCCGGCAGTACCGGTCTCGGAGCGGACCATGCGCTGAACGCCTGCCGAAAGAGCCACCAGCTTGTGGTCGAAGCCCTGATGCACACGGTAGGAAATGGCGCGGTCATTGAAGAGCGAAGCAAAGACTTCCTTGGCCGCACGAATGACGTTATCGACACCACGGATATTGAGGAAGGTTTCCTGCTGACCTGCAAAGGAGGCATCGGGCAAGTCTTCTGCCGTTGCCGAAGAACGCACAGCCACTGCCAGGTTCGGGTTGCCTTCCGACAAGGCGGCGAAAGCCGTACGAATCTCGGCATTGAGTTTCTCGGGGAACTCGGCCTCCATGATCCACTGACGAATCTGTGCGCCGGTTCTGGCCAGGGCATTGACGTCGTCGACATCCAGAGCGTCCAGGGCTGCATGGATCTGATCGTTCAGACCGCTCTGCTCAAGGAAATCACGGTAGGCCTGGGCTGTCGTAGCGAAACCACCGGGCACCGAAACACCAGCGCCTGCCAGGTTGCTGATCATTTCGCCGAGGGATGCGTTCTTGCCTCCCACGTGCTCCACATCATGGACGCCGAGCTTATCGAGGGAAACTACGTACTCTACCAAGGTGATCTCTCCACTAACTGTGTTTGTTGTTGGGAAAAGCTCATGTGCCCGAGCCACGCGCGGTGTGACAGCGGGCATTTTCTGGACTGACTTGAAGCAGCAACCTTGAAAAAAGGTGAGAATGCAGGCCATCAGGGCCGGCAAGCGCGCCTATGATATCCAAGAATCGTCACCAGCTTAAGGCCAAGGGCGCAAATGAAACGATCCGCTTTCTTCATCTCGGACGGCACGGGCATCACCGCCGAAACGTTGGGCCAGAGCCTGCTGGCACAATTTGAAAACATTACGTTCAACAAGTTCACGCGCCCCTATATCGACAGCGTCGAGAAGGCGCGGGCGATGGTACAACAAATCAACAATGCCGCCGACAGGGACGAGGTGCGACCGATCATCTTCGATACCATCGTCAACCAGGAGATTCGCGAGATTCTGGCGACCTCCAACGGCTTCATGATCGACATTTTCTCGACCTTCCTTGCGCCGCTGGAGCAAGAGCTTAGTTCACACTCTTCCTACTCGGTGGGCAAATCGCATTCCATCGGTCACAACTCCAATTACATGGAGCGCATCGAGGCCGTGAACTTCGCCCTGGACAACGACGACGGGGCACGTACGCACTATTACGACAAGGCAGACATTATCCTGGTGGGCGTCTCGCGCTGCGGCAAAACCCCGACCTGCCTGTACATGGCCATGCAGTTCGGTATCCGCGCCGCCAATTACCCCCTGACAGAAGACGACATGGAGCGCCTGCAACTGCCCGAAGCTCTCAAGGCCCACCGCAGCAAGTTGTTCGGCCTGACCATCGACCCGGACCGCCTGACGGCAATCCGTCATGAGCGCAAGCCCAATAGTCGCTACTCCAGCTATGCCCAGTGCGAGTTCGAAGTGCGGGAAGTGGAAAGCCTGTTCCGCCGGGAAAACATCCCGAACATCAATTCCACGCATTTCTCTGTGGAAGAGATTTCAGCCAAGGTGCTGGTGGAAAAAGGGGTGGAACGACGCTTCAAATAACCCCTGAGGATCACTTTGTGGGAGGCAGCTTTTTTTTCGCCAGCAAGCTGCCTCCCACAAGTGTTGTTTATGCCTTAACTGATCGGCACTCGCACCCAACCCTCCATCAATACTCTGGCGCTGCGGCTCATGATGGCTTTGGTCACTTTCCATTCGCCCTCTTCCTGCTGCGCCTGGGCACCGACGCGCAAGGTGCCGGACGGGTGTCCGAACGTCACGGCCTCGCGTTCGCCTCCACCTGCTGCAAGATTGACCAGCGTGCCCGGAATCGCCGCAGCGGTGCCGATAGCCACGGCGGCTGTGCCCATCATGGCGTGATGCAGCTTGCCCATGGAAACAGCCCGCACCAGAAGGTCGATATCCTCTCTGTTGACCGGCTTGCCACTGGACGACAGATAGTCCGCAGGCCCGGCAACGAAGGCCACCTTGGGGGTGTGCTGACGCAGCGCAGGATCGTCGATGCTCTTGATCAGCCCCATGCGCAATGCGCCGTGAGCCCGAATGCTTTCCAGTTTCGCCAGCGCCTGAGCGTCGCCATTGATATCGCCCTGCAACTCGGTGCCGGTATAGCCGATATCAGCGGCATTGACGAAGACCGTGGGGATACCGGCGTTGATCATGGTCGCCTTGAGCGTGCCGATACCCGGCACCTGCAGCTCATCAACGAGGTTGCCGGTGGGAAACATCGAACCGCCCGCGCCCTCTTCATCCGCAGCGGGGTTCAAGAACTCCAGCTGCACTTCGGCGGCCGGGAAAGTCACGCCATCGAGTTCGAAGTCGCCGGTTTCCTGCACCTCACCGCCGGTAATAGGCACATGGGCAATGATGGTCTTGCCGATATTGGCCTGCCAGATCCGCACCACCGCAACGCCGTCGTGGGGAATGCGAGCGCTGTCCACCAGCCCCTGACTGATGGCAAACGAGCCGACGGCAGCCGAGAGGTTGCCGCAGTTGCCGCTCCAGTCGACAAAAGGCTTGTCGATGGACACCTGACCGAACAGGTAATCGACATCGTGATCGGCTTTGCTGCTGCGCGACAGAATCACGGTCTTGCTGGTACTGGACGTCGCACCGCCCATGCCATCGATCTGTTTTTCGTAAGGATCGGGGCTGCCGATGACCCGCAGCAACAGCGCATCGCGGGCAGCACCCGGAACCTGCGCAGCTTCGGGCAGGTCCTGCAGATTGAAGAACACACCTTTGCTGGTACCACCACGCATGTAAGTGGCCGGAATTCGGATCTGGGATTTGTGGGGCATGGAAACCTCAAGTGCATAGTAGGAATTTATTCACGAAAGGCCATCTGAAGAAAATGTATGGCCTTCAATGACGTCTCGCGGATGAATCCGCTCCTACAGAGTGGTGTTTGACTCCAGAAAATCCTGGGCGAATCGTTGCAGTACACCGCCCGCTTCATAGATAGACACCTCTTCGGCGGTATCCAGACGACAGGTCACCGGCACTTCCAGGCGCTCGCCGTTCTTGCGCTGGATCACCAGCGTCAGGCTTGCACGTGGCGTACGGTTGCCGATCACGTCGAAGGTTTCAGTGCCGTCAATCCCCAGCGTCAGGCGATTGGTGCCTGCCTGGAACTCCAGCGGCAAGACGCCCATGCCCACCAGATTGGTGCGGTGGATACGCTCGAAACCTTCGGCGGCAATGGCTTCGACACCCGCCAGACGCACCCCTTTGGCCGCCCAGTCCCGTGACGAGCCCTGCCCGTAGTCAGCACCAGCGATGATGATCAGCGGCTGCTTGCGCTCCATGTAGGTTTCGATGGCTTCCCACATGCGGATGACCTTGCCTTCAGGCTCGATTCGGGTCAGCGAGCCTTTCTTGACCTTGCCGTCCACTACCGCCATTTCATTGAGCAATTGCGGGTTGGCGAAGGTGGCGCGCTGTGCGGTCAGGTGATCGCCGCGATGGGTTGCGTAGGAGTTGAAGTCCTCTTCCGGCAGGCCCATTTTCGCCAAATACTCGCCCGCCGCGCTGTCGAGCAGAATCGCGTTGGAAGGCGACAAGTGATCAGTGGTGATGTTGTCCGGCAGCACCGCCAGCGGACGCATGCCCTTGAGCGTGCGCTCGCCGGCCAGCGCGCCTTCCCAATACGGCGGACGCCGGATGTAAGTGCTCATCGGGCGCCAGTCATACAGCGGCTCGACTTTCGGGCCGTTATCTTCTTCGATGGCAAACATCGGGATATAGACCTGCCGGAACTGCTCCGGCTTGACGGACGTCTTGACCACTGCATCGATTTCCTCATCGCTGGGCCAGATATCCTTGAGGCGGATTTCCTTGCCGTCGGCAATGCCCAGCACATCGTTTTCGATATCGAAACGAATGGTGCCAGCAATGGCATACGCCACCACCAACGGCGGCGAAGCCAGAAACGCCTGTCGGGCATACGGATGGATACGCCCGTCGAAGTTGCGATTGCCGGACAACACTGCCGTGGCATACAGATCGCGCTCGATGATTTCCTGCTGAATCTTCGGCTCCAGCGCGCCGGACATGCCATTGCAAGTGGTGCAGGCAAAGGCCACAACCCCAAAGCCCAGTTGCTCAAGCTCCGACGTCAGCCCGGCCTCATCCAGATACAACGCAACCGTTCTGGAACCGGGTGCCAGCGACGATTTCACCCAGGGCTTGCGACTCAGACCAAGGCGATTGGCGTTGCGCGCCAGCAAACCGGCGGCGATCACGTTGCGCGGGTTGCTGGTGTTGGTGCAACTGGTGATGGCGGCGATTATCACCGCACCGTCCGGCATCTGGCCCGGCACGTCCTGCCACTGCCCGGCGATGCCTTTGGCTGCAAGGTCCGTGGTGGCGACACGAGCATGAGGGTTGGATGGCCCGGCCATGTTACGAACCACGCTGGACAGGTCGAAGCTCAAGACTCGCTCGTATTCCACCTGCTGCAAGCTGTCGGACCACAATCCCGTGTGCCTGGCATACAACTCCACCAGACGCACTTGCTCATCCTCGCGCCCGGTCAGGCGCAGGTAATCGATGGTTTGCTGGTCGATGGAAAACATCGCGGCAGTAGCGCCGTACTCGGGCGCCATGTTGGAAATCGTCGCCCGGTCCCCAAGGGTAAGGCTCGATGCGCCCTCGCCGTAAAACTCCAGATAGGCACCGACGACTTTTTGCTTGCGCAGGTATTCAGTCAGGGCCAGTACCACGTCAGTGGCAGTAATGCCGGGCTCACGGCGACCGGTCAGCTCGACGCCGACGATATCCGGCAGGCGCATCCAGGACGCGCGCCCGAGCATGACGTTTTCCGCTTCCAGACCACCGACACCAATGGCGATTACGCCCAGCGCATCCACATGGGGCGTGTGGCTGTCAGTGCCCACCAGGGTGTCGGGAAACGCCACGCCTTCGCGGACCTGCACCACCGGCGACATTTTCTCCAGGTTGATCTGGTGCATGATGCCATTGCCCGGCGGGATCACCTCGACGTTCTTGAAAGCCTTTTTGGTCCAGTCGATAAAGTGAAAGCGGTCCTCGTTGCGACGATCCTCGATGGCCCGATTCTTCTCGAAAGCCTGCGGGTCGTTGCCACCACATTCCACAGCCAGCGAGTGGTCGACGATCAACTGCACCGGCACCACCGGGTTGACCAGCGCGGGGTCGCCGCCCTGGGAAGCAATGGCATCGCGTAAACCGGCCAAGTCCACCAGCGCGGTCTGCCCCAGAATGTCATGGCACACAACCCGCGCCGGAAACCATGGAAAATCCAGGTCGCGCTTGCGCTCCACAAGCTGGCTCAGGGAAGCCTTCAGCGTGGCCGGATCACAGCGGCGCACCAGATTTTCAGCCAGTACACGCGAGGTGTAAGGCAACAGGTCGTAAGCACCCGGCTTGATGGCTTCGATGGCCCCACGGGCATCGAAGTAATCCAGCGAGGTTCCGGGAAGCGGCTTGCGGTATTCAGAGTTCATGGCACGGGGACTCGATCACGGAGTTTGGGAGTAGAGAGGGGAACTCATGGGCGGCTCCCCTTCTCTCTTCAGCGCTGTTCGATGGGCACGAACGTGCGCTGTTCGACGCCGACATACTCGGCGCTCGGGCGGATGATGCGGTTATTGGCGCGCTGCTCAAAAACGTGAGCAGCCCAGCCGGTCAGGCGCGAACAGACGAAGATCGGCGTGAACAACTTGGTGGGAATACCCATGAAGTGATACGCCGAGGCATGGTAGAAGTCCGCATTGGGAAACAGCTTCTTCTGCTCCCACATGGTCTTGTCGATGGCCTCGGAAACCGGGAACAGCACGGTATCGCCCACTTCGTCCGCGAGCTTTTTCGACCAGCCCTTGATGACCTCGTTGCGCGGGTCGGACTCTTTGTAGATCGCATGGCCGAAGCCCATGATCTTTTCCTTGCGCTCCAGCATCCCAAGGGTGCCCTTGGTGGCTTCTTCGGCTGAAGCAAAGCGCTGGATCATTTCCATGGCCGCTTCGTTGGCACCGCCATGCAGCGGGCCGCGCAAGGTGCCGATGGCCGCCGTGACGCAGGAATACAAATCCGACAGGGTTGAAGCGCAGACACGAGCGGTAAAGGTCGAGGCGTTGAATTCATGCTCGGCGTAGAGAATCAGCGAGACATCCATCACCTTGCGATGCAGCTCGCTGGGAGACTTGTCGAGCAGCAGGTGCAGGAAGTGGCCTCCGATTGAGGTTTCATCGGTCACGCAATCGATGCGTTTGCCATCATGGGTGAAGCGATACCAGTAGCACATGATTGCCGGGAAAGCCGCCAGCAGCCGGTCAGTCGCATCACGCTGCTGCTCGAAACTCAGCTCAGGCTCAAGAGTGCCAAGCATCGAAGCGCCAGTACGCATGACATCCATCGGATGGGTGTCGGCAGGAATGCGCTCCAGCACTTCTTTCAGTGCCTGTGGCAGGTCCCGCAGGCTCTTGAGGCGGTCCAGATAGGCGGTCAGTTGTGCCTGGGTCGGCAATTCGCCGTAGAGCAACAGGTAGGCGACTTCTTCAAAACGGGCCTCGGCGGCCAGCTCACGAACGTCATAGCCGCGATAGGTCAGGCCCGCACCCGCGAGGCCGACAGTGGACAGGGCAGTCTGGCCGGCAACCTGACCCCGCAGGCCGGCACCGCTCAATACTTTTGCTTCAGCCATTGCATTCTCCAGTTCTTGAAATTGTCGGGAATTGGCGATTCATTTTCTTCGCGGATGTTCCACATCACCCCTTCTTCTGAGCAAACAGCGCATCCAGCTTCTGCTCGAAGGTGTGATAGTCGATGGCGTCATACAACTCCATGCGTGTCTGCATGGTGTCGACCACATTCTTTTGCGTGCCATCACGGCGAATGGCGCCATAGACGTTTTCCGCCGCCTTGTTCATGGCGCGGAATGCCGATAAAGGATAGAGCACCAGCGAAACGTCAGCGGCGCGCAGCTCATCGACGGTAAACAGCGGCGTGGCACCGAACTCGGTGATATTGGCCAGAATCGGCACGCCCACGCGGTTGGCGAACTGCTTGTACATCGCAAGTTCGGTAATGGCTTCGGGGAACACCATATCGGCCCCCGCTTCGATACAGGCAGCCGCACGCTCCAGCGCCGACTCCAGGCCTTCCACCGCCAGCGCATCGGTGCGCGCCATGATCACGAAACTGCTATCGGTCCGCGCATCCACCGCCGCCTTGATACGGTCGACCATTTCCTGCTGCGAGACGATTTCCTTGTTGGGACGGTGCCCGCAACGCTTGGCACCCACCTGATCCTCGATATGAATGGCTCCCGCGCCTGCCTTGATCATCGACCTGACCGTGCGTGCCACATTGAACGCCGAAGAGCCAAAACCGGTGTCCACATCCACCAGCAATGGCAGGTCGCAGACATCGGTAATGCGCCGCACATCGGTCAACACGTCATCCAGCCCGGTGATGCCCAGGTCTGGAATCCCCAGGGAGCCAGCGGCCACTCCGCCGCCCGACAGATAGATGGCCTTGAACCCGGCACGCTTGGCCAGCAGCGCATGGTTGGCATTGATCGCCCCCACCACCTGCAGCGGCTGCTCACTGGCAACGGCATCACGGAAACGCTGGCCGGGAGTTTTATTGTCGTGACTCATTTCTCACCTCGGTCGGGAGCCGCCTGATAATGGCGCTCGATGTTGCGTCTGGAAGCGCCGATATGGCGGCGCATCAATAACTCGGCCAGCTCGCCATCGCGCTCGGCAATGGCGTCCAGAATGCGATGGTGTTCGGCAAAGGCCTGGCGCGGACGGTTGGGGGTGGTGGAAAACTGGATGCGGTACATGCGCACCAATTGATACAGCTCGCCACAGAGCATCTGGCTGAGGGTCTTGTTGCCGCTGCCCTGAATGATCCGGTAATGGAAGTCGAAATCCCCTTCCTGCTGGTAGTAACCCACACCCGCCTGAAACGCGGCGTCTCGCTCATGGGTATCGAGCACCTTGCGTAACTCGTCGATCTGTTCGGCGGTCATGCGCTCGGCTGCCAAGCGACAGGCCATGCCCTCAAGGGATTCACGAATTTCGTACAGCTCGATGAGTTCGGCATGGCTGAGGGACACGACCCGCGCCCCGACATGCGGGACCCGCACCAGCAATCGCTGGCCTTCCAGACGGTGAATGGCTTCACGCAGCGGCCCGCGACTGATGCCGTAGGTGCGGGCCAGTTCCGGCTCGGAAATCTTGCTGCCGGGGGCGATCTCGCCCTTGACGATGGCTGCCTGAATGCGCCTGAAGACGTTTTCGGAAAGGGTTTCCGAATCCTCGATAGCGGCCGAGGAGGTTTCGACTGCATCCAACATATTGTCGACACCTTTAAAATCTTATGGCGGTAAATCTAGTAAATACGACACATCTCGTCAAAACAATTCTCATGATTGTCGACAATCTTCCAACAACCCTAAGAATATCCCTTCACGCACTGCCCAAGCCGCAGGCAGGGATAACTGGCATCACAAAACCTTCATGCTAGAATGGCGACCGCATCTGCCCAGTGCAGCTCTTCAAAGGACACGGCCTCCCAGCACGCCAGACTGAAAAACCTGCGCTGCGGCCCTGAAGTTTTCCGCCTGTTGCGCAAGGACCTATGAGACTCGAAACCCTCACCACGTTGCTCTGTCTGCTGTTTCTTCCTGCCCTGTGCGCTGCCGCCAACAAGACCGTCTACGGCCTGAACGAATACGCCAGACTCACCAACATTGACCTTGAGGTCGCCGCCAAACTCGACACCGGCGCAAAGACCGCATCGCTGAGTGCGCGTGATATCAAACACTTCAAGCGCAACGGCGAGAACTGGGTCAGGTTCTATCTGGCCATCGATAACAGCCACGCCCACCCCATCGAACAGCCCCTGACGCGCATCAGCCAGATCAAGCGGCGAGCCGACGATGTCGACCCGGACGACGAGAAAAAGTACAGCGCACGCCCGGTGATCAACCTCGATATCTGCATGGGTGAAGTTTTACGCACCATAGAAGTGAACTTGACCGACCGAAGTGCTTTCCAATACCCGCTTTTGATTGGCTCCGATGCACTCAAACACTTCGATGCGCTGGTCGATCCAAGTCTCAAATTTGTGGCGGGCAAGCCCGCCTGTGCCTCCGTCGTTCAAAACGCAGAGTAAATACATGCGCTCTCTTACACTCCATCTGAAAATCCTGATCACGCTCCTGGTGACACTCGGCATCACGATCACGGCCTATCAGATTGTCATCCTCGGCATCCCGCTGACCGAGGACGAGACCGACAACCTGTGGAATATCGACGCCAAGGTAGAATTCCAGGCCAACAGTAAAGAGTCGATCAAGATCCAGATGTTCGTCCCGCCTTTGACCACGGACTACATCAGCCTCAACGAAAGCTTCATCTCCAATAATTACGGCGTCAGCGTCAATCGCGTCGACGGCAACCGCAAAGTCACCTGGTCCTCACGCCGCGCCAATGGTAACCAGACGCTGTATTACCGGCTGGTACTGACCAAGCGCTACGGCGCAGACAAGCCCAAGAGCAAAGGCCCGATCTTTCGCGACAGCATCCCGGTAGAAGGTGCCGAAAAAATCGCCGCCGAAGCCTTGCTTGCCCCTATTCGCCGCCACTCCGCCGATGTCGAAACCTTCATCAGCGAAGCCATCAAGCGCGTCAATAACCTCAAGGACGACAACGCCAGGCTGCTGCTGGCGGGAGACACTTCAGCCGTCAAGAAAGCCCAGATCACCGAGCTTCTACTGTCCATGGCTCACGTACCGATGGAGAAGGTGCATACCATCCGCCTGATCACCGACCAGCCACAGACACCCGAGCTGTGGCTGCGCAGTTTCAATGGCAAGGAATGGCTGTATTTCAACCCGGACACCGGCGAAGCCGGTCTGCCGGATGACAGGCTGCTGTGGTGGACGGGCGACGAGAACCTGATCAACATCGATGGCGGCAGAAAGGCCACGGTCAGTTTCACCCTCAACAACAGCGAAATGAACGCCATGCGGCTGGCCAAGCTGACCGACGAAAGCACCGACACGGACTTTCTGTCCTACTCGCTGTACGGCCTGCCCCTGCAAACCCAGCAGACGTTCATGATCATGGTGATGATCCCGATTGGCGTGCTGGTGATCCTGATCCTGCGCAACCTCATCGGCCTGCAGACTCTGGGCACGTTCACTCCGGTGCTGATCGCCCTGGCCTTCAGAGAAACCCAACTGGGCTTTGGTATCGCGCTGTTTACCGTGATCACGGCACTGGGCCTGTCACTGCGCTCCTACCTTGAACACCTGAAACTGCAAATGCTGCCGCGCCTGTCGGTGGTGCTGACTTTCGTTGTTGTACTGATCGCGGCCATCAGCCTGTTCAGCCACAAGCTGGGCCTGGAGCGCGGCTTGTCGGTGGCGTTGTTCCCGATGGTGATTCTGACCATGACCATTGAGCGCCTGTCGATCACCTGGGAAGAGCGCGGTGGCGGCCATGCCATGAAAGTGGCCATCGGCACCCTGTTCGCGGCCTCTCTGGCGCACCTGATCATGAGCGTGCCGGAGCTGACCTACTTCGTCTTCACCTTCCCGGCCGTGTTGCTGATTCTGGTCGGCTTCATGCTGGCGATGGGCAGATACCGTGGCTATCGCCTGACCGAACTGCTGCGCTTCAAGGCCTTTCTCAAAGCAGAAGACGCCAAATGATCGGTTTGTGGAAGACCTGGAAGGCCCTGGAAGCCAAGGGCATCATGGGCATCAACCGGCGTAATGCCGACTACGTGCTCAAGTACAACAAGCGCAGCCTGTACCCGATTGTCGATGACAAGATCATCACCAAGGAACGGGCCATGCAGGCGGGTATCCAGGTCCCGGAAATGTACGGCATCATTTCCACGGAAAAGGAAATCGACCGGCTCGACGACATCCTCGGCAAGCACACCGACTTCGTCATCAAGCCCGCCCAAGGCGCTGGCGGCGACGGGATTCTGGTGGTGGCCGACCGTTTCGAGGGGCATTACAAGACGGTTTCCGGGCGCATCATTACCCACTCGGACATCGAGCATCAGGTGTCCAGCATCCTGACCGGGCTGTATTCACTGGGCGGGCATCGGGACCGGGCACTGATCGAGTACCGGGTCATTCCGGACCAGATCTTCAAGAGCATCAGCTACGAAGGCGTGCCCGATATCCGCATCATCGTGCTGATGGGCTACCCGGTCATGGCCATGTTGCGCCTGCCGACCCGCCAGTCCGGCGGCAAGGCCAACCTGCACCAGGGTGCCATCGGTGTCGGCGTGGGCCTGGCCAGCGGCGTGACCCTTGAAGGCACCTGGCTCAACAGCATCATCAACAAACACCCCGACACCACCAACCCTGTGGACGGCGTGCAACTACCCTACTGGAACGGCTTCATGAAACTCGCCGCCGAGTGCTACGAGCTGTGTGGCCTGGGCTATATCGGCGTCGACATGGTACTGGACCAGGAAAAAGGCCCGCTGATCCTTGAGCTCAACGCCCGCCCCGGCCTGAATATCCAGATCGCCAACAACTGCGGGCTGACTCACCGGACCCAGGCGGTTGAGGCGCGCCTGGAAGAGCTGGCACGCCAAGGCGTCAAGGAGACGCCTGAGCAGCGGGTGGCGTTTGTGCAGGAGGTGTTTGGGTAGAGGGTCAAGTGGCCTCGTCAACCCCCGTATTGAATATTAAGCACGGGCGCACCATTGCTTTTCAATACCCAAACAAAGCCTTACAGAAACAGCAGACTGGATCGACTCCCATCATGTAGTAAGTGCTCTCAAAAAGGTTGATTCAGATCCTCTAAGATGTTGAGGCGTAACAGATGCGAGAAAATCTTGAGCAGCAAACCTATCCAAAGGCAACGGATCAGAACGAAGAGTGCTAACAGCATCCTGAACCTCTGCAAAAAAATTGTTCTCATAAGCCGGAAAGGCCCCTCCCCTGAGATTAAGCTCCGTAACAGCGTCTAATGTCTCAAGTGCTTTAGCATTCTGCCCATTGATAAAGGACACCGCGCCTGAAAGTAAACTCACAACACCTAACCCTGCCGAAACATACCCAAGAATCTCACCGGCACCAGAATCAGGAGCAGCAACCAAAGCCACGCCACTGGCAACCCCCGTCACTCCCGATGCAATTCCAGCCGCAACCGATACCTGCATGGACGCACTCAACGCCGCCCAACCGGCAGCCACACCAGGACCTGCCGCAGCCGTCCCCGCGCCCAATGTGGCAACACTGGCAACAATGCCCACAATCGAAAGCCCAATCCCGATGACCGGTATCAACCACTTCGGCAAATGCCCGTCCGGATCCAGATAATTGACCGGGTCCCCCAGGCAATACGCATAAGGATTCATCCCTCCCCGATCAAACGGGCTCAGGCTATCCGGGCTATGAAACCGCATCAGCACCGGGTTGTAGGCGCGATATCCCTTACCCAGTAGATACCAGCCGGTGGATGGCTCACGCAGCTCGCCATTGAAGGCGCAATGGCTGTCCGCTCCCTGTTTGTCGCTACGATGACCGTAAACGCTGTATCCGGCAGACGTTACGCTGCCTGCATCGACCTCAGCCATTACCGTCTTTTTTGCATCGGTCGCCAGCAGTAAAGTCGCGGTACTTGCCCCGCCCTGCCGCTCGGCCAGCAAAGTATCGGCATTCCCGATAAAGGTTCGCTGCTGTGCACCTTGTAGCTGATTGGCCAGTTGCCCTTCCCGGTAGAAACGCTGTTCATGAGCACCCGCTTCGCTGGAGCGGGTCAGGCTGTCCTGCGCGTCATAGCCATAATCCACCACGGCAGACCCATCGTTGGCAGAAACGGCCAGTAAACGGCTCAACGCATCGTACTCAAGAGAGCGCCCGGCTTCGTCGAGCGCCAGGTTGCCGTTATCGTCGTAATCCAGCTCGATACTGGCAGGGTAATCGGCATGACTGTTACGCACGGCGCTGAGCTGGGTCGGGTCCTGACCCGTGTATTCGTGTCTGGCCGTATTGCTGCCACCCGCGAAAACCGTCTCGACGCCCTGGATATTATCGAGCGCATCGAACGTGAACGTCTGGCTCTGGATCTGTTTGCCCTGAGGGTCCACCGGCGCATCAGGGCCGGAAGCGGTGTACAGCTCCAGTCGCCCCCTGGCATCGTAAGCGAAGGTTTCATCACGCAGTACCGTACTGCCCTCTTTCAAGGTGCGCTGCTTCAGGTGATCGGCCGCATCATAGCCCTGAACCAATTGCTGTATCGTTCCTCCCGGCAGAGTAAAACTGCGCAAGACCTCACGGCCTGCATCGTCGTACTCCAGGCTGATACTCAGGCTCTGGCCGCTGTCCAACGTTGTGATGCTGTCGAGCAGACCCTGGGCGTTATAGCCGAAAGTCGAAACCAGCGAGCCGGCACCGAGTTGTTCGAGTCGACCGCTGGCGTCATAGCCATAGGTCTGGGTCTGGCCAAGTACATCGGTATATCCGAGCAACAGCCCCTTGAAGCTGTAGCGGTACTGCATGACATAGGCCTCGCCGCCCTGAATTCGGCGCTCCTCCTTGAGCTCGCCATTGCTGTAGTATTCGCGCTCCAGCTCCTGATCCTGCTCCTTACTGCTGCGCAGACGGGCACTTTGCAGGTCGTAGGTGTAATCGGCCGTGCTGCTCAAGGTCTTGCGCTGAATGGGCTGTTCACCCAGTTGAGGCTGGTAGACATAGTCGATTGCCTCGCCACCTGGCGTATAGACCTTGCCGGGCTGCAACTGACCGCCGGAATACTCGAACCGGCTGACCCGGCCACCAATGGTGGAGTCGGTCAAGCGCTTCAAACCATCAAATGTCTGTTCGCCTACTACCACGCCATCGACAGCAATCGATACAGGCAAGTCCTCGCGACTGTGCAAGGCGTAAATCCGTTCTACCTGAGCCTTGTCAGGCAGTTGATTGATATGCAGGCGGTCAAAAGCGTCATAGCTGGATTCCCGGTAATTGCGCAACGCATCGAATTGTCCGAAGGTTCGTCCAAGGCCATCGTAAACCGTGGTTTCGAGGCTGAGACGCGACCCATCCAGCGCCAGCCGCTCAATCGAGTCGGGCTTGTCGAACAGATTGTTAACAGTGACGGTCTTGCCCATCCCTGCCTGCCACTCGGTGGTGGTGCGCTTGATGGGGTCCTGAACCTTGTGCCGCTCGATTGCATCCGGGCCCGTCACACTGCGCTGTTCACCCCAGTCGTCGTATTGATAGGTGCTGGTCAGGGGCAGTTCACGCAGTTGCGGCTCCGGTTCATCCTCGACGTCGACCAGCAGCCAGTCGCTTTCAGTATCCTCGACCAACAGTCCCCGTGTGTCATACAGCGCACTGTAGGTCTGGAAATACTCGGCAGGCTTGTTTTCATCGGCCCCTTGCCGCAACTCCTTCACCACCCGGTTCATGCCATCGAGCAAGGTGCGGGTCTTGACTCCCTTGACGTTGGTGGCTTCCTGTTCGGCCTGCTGACCGTCCACGGCACTGAGCACATAGCCGTAATGACGCGAAGCTTCATAGGGCGTGCCAGGGGCTACGGTTTCCTCGATGACCCGGCCCAGTGCGTCGTAGCGGTA
>NZ_JAIGPJ010000019.1:59598-102496 GCF_019719005.1 Pseudomonas cichorii | reverse complement strand
ACTTTGGCCGAAACCAAAGTGACGCGCCGTAAAGGCGCAAGGCGGCCTCAAGCCGAACCCTTAATCCGCAACCACATGGCCCATGTTTGCTGAGCGAAAGCGGTGCCAAGGCAGCGGGCACACATAAAAAAAAGGCCGTACCTACCTGAGGGTACGACCTTAAAGGCTTCACTGTCTTGAAGGGTATTGCTCTATTTGGCAGTAATCACCGACAATTTGGTGATGCCTGCACGTTCGATCGAGGCCATGGCGCGGGCTACTTCGCCGTAGTTCACGCCGTTGTCTGCCTGAAGTTGCACACGAACCTGCGCGTCCTTGGCCTTGGCGGCCTGAAGGTTGGTTTCCAGCAGGTCTGCCTGGATCTCGTCCTTGTTGATGAACACCTTGCCTTGTCCATCGATGCTCACTACCAGCGGGTCCTTCTGCTCTGCCGGAGCGACCGCTTCGGTCTTGGGCAGGTTGATCGGGATCGAGTTGGTCAGCAGCGGCGCGGTCACGATGAACACCACCAGCAGTACCAGCATCACGTCCACCAGAGGTGTTACGTTGATTTCGCTGAGCACTTCATCATTGTCTTGAGTGGAGAAAGCCATATCAGGACGCCTCCTTCACTTTCTGGCCGGCACCGGCGCCATTTTTGGTCAGAACCGGGTGCAGCAGGACACGGAAAGCGTTTTTCTGCGCCAAGCTGTAGAAGTCATGGGCAAAGTCGTCCAGGTCGGCAGCAGTCAGTTTCAGGCGACGCAGGAAGTAGTTGTAAACCAGCACCGCAGGTACCGCGACCGCGATACCGACACCGGTAGCGACCAGTGCAGCACCGATAGGACCGGCCACCGTTTCCAGGCTGGCGGAACCCGCAGCGCTGATGCCCTGAAGTGCAGTCATGATGCCCCACACCGTACCGAACAGGCCGATGAAGGGCGAGGTGCTGCCGATACTTGCCAGAACAGCCAGGCCGGTTTCCAGCGAACGACGCTCACGCACGATCTGCTGACGCAAGGCACGCTCCAGACGATCCTGATGGTTGATCGACTGACTCAGGTCGGTCTGCTGACCGCCTTCATGAACCTGGATGGCGGCATAACCGGCCTGGGCAACACGGGCGGCAGCGCCAGGCTGTTGCTGAGCCAGTTCAGCGGCCGAATCCAGGCTGGAGGCCGCCCAGAACTGCTTGTGGAACTTGCGATCCTGGGATTTCAGACGTGAAAACTGTACGCCCTTGAGCAAGGCCAGGCCCCAGGTCGCGACGGAAAAGACCACCAGCAGCCAGATGACGGCGTGTTCGATGGATTCAAAAGGGGATGCCAGTAGGTTCATGATCTGTACTCTCGTGCTGTGCTGATACGTCAGGTTCTGGTGTTGCGATGCTCCTTTTGTCAGGTGGCTCGCATTGAAGCTTTGAAACCGTTATTTGATCTTGAAGTCGATGGGCACGCTGACCCAGCCGTCCTGGGCAACATCGCCCTGTTTGGCGGGAACGAAGCTCCAGCGCTTGACTGCCGTTACTGCGGCTTCGTCGAGCGAATCACGACCACTGCTTTTCTGAATCTGGATCTCGCCCGGTTTGCCGCTGGCCAGTACATGCACTCGCAACAGGACCGTCCCTTCCCAACCGCGGCGCATGGCCAGCGATGGATATTCCGGAGCCGGATTGCGCAGGTAACCGGCGCTGGCCGAAGCCGGCGTCACAGGTGCTGGCGCGGGCGGTGCCGGTGGCGCAGGCGCTGCAACCGGTTGTGGCGGTGCAGGTGGTGCGGGCGGCTGCTCAACGGGTTTGGCGACAGGCTTGGGCGTCGGCAGCTTCACAACCGGCTTGGGTTTTGGTTTGGGCGGTGGTTTGACGGCCAACTCATCCTCGACTGGAGGCGGCGGCTCGACCACAGGTTGAACGATTGGCTCGGGCGGCGGTGGCGGCGTTTCAACCACGGGCGGCGCGGGCTGGGAAAATTCGATGGTCATCGGCGGAATTTCCGGCGGGACGATCGGCAGAACGGGGGTCGGAGTCTGGCTCAGCCAGTAAATCACTGCACCATGCAGCACCAAGGCAAATGCACCGAGCAGAATGCCTTCCCGACGTCCCAGAACAGGCTTGGGCGTGCGCTGCAACCGCGACTGCCCCAAGGGTCCCCGAAAAGGACGCCCCAGATCGACCAATTCGCCGCTCGGCGTTTGGCGCCAAGGCGCTTCATGCGCACTGGCTGCGGTCTGGACATTGCCCATTGATACACTCCTGCATTTTTTCAGTAAAAATCCAGGTTCTGTTGGTATCAGTCACCTTTCCAATTTGGTAGCGCCGGGCAATCATCCATGATCACGCTTGCTCCAGAAAAGAATATTTAGTTCTCCTGTTATTCATAAAAAGAATATAAAACCTCACCCATCAAAAAGCCCCGGCATGCACGAACATGGCGGGGCCTGGAGCAGACTGGGGTAAACCTCAATCAGTGACCGCTATGATCACCATGCCCGGAATGCCCCTGGGCAGTCAGCGCCTTGACGGGCGCGAGGATCTTGATCGACTCCTTGACTCCCTTGTCGTCTTCAACGGTCAGGGTCAGCGGTACCTGATCGCCCTCCTTCACCTGAGCCACCAGGCCCATGAGCATCACGTGATAGCCGTTGGAGTCCAGCACCACGGTCTTGCCGGCTGGCAGGTCGATGGATTTGACCTGCTGCATGTTCATCACATCGTTCTTCATGCTCATCTGATGGATCTGCACGTCTTTCGCAGCAGGCGAGCTGACCTCAACCAGCTTGCCGCCCGTGCTCGACGTGATGTTCATGAAAGCGCCGGTTGCTGGCTGCCCGGCAACCGTGGCGCGCACCCAGGCCTCATCCACGGTGGTCTGCGCATGGGCCTGAAGGCTGACACCCAGGATG
Source organism: Pseudomonas cichorii (assembly GCF_019719005.1). Lineage (GTDB taxonomy): Bacteria > Pseudomonadota > Gammaproteobacteria > Pseudomonadales > Pseudomonadaceae > Aquipseudomonas > Aquipseudomonas cichorii_E. The sequence goes on along the minus strand of NZ_JAIGPJ010000019.1, from coordinate 99,616 downwards.
GACAGGGCCAGCAGCAGGCTTTTGCACGGGGTAGCGATCAGGGCATTACGGATCAGAGTAGTCATCAGCATACTTCCATCAAAGTGAGCAAATCTTCTGCGCATTGCTGTGCGGACAGCGAGTGAGACAGGCCAAGGCGCAATACGCCTCGGGTATCGAACACATAGCTGGTGGAGGTGTGGGAAATCGTATAAGTGTCGCCCAGCGGCACCTTCTCGTAGAACACGCCGAATTCCTTGGCGGTGGCCGCGGTTTCTTCCAGAGTGCCAGACAGCGCCACAAAGCTTGGATCGAAGGCCTTTACATAGGCCTCAATGACATCAGGCTTGTCACGCTCCGGGTCCAGGGTAATGAACACCACCTGGAAGGTATCGGCATCGGCACCCATCAGTTTCTTGATCTGCGCGGCACGGGCCAGCGCAGTCGGGCAGACCGCCGGGCATTGGGTGAAGCCGAAGAACACCATCGGCATGTAGCCGCGGAAGCTCGACAGGGTCAGCACGTCGCCCTGAGCGTTCCGAAGCTTGAAGTTACGCCCGATGATCTTGTTGCTCAGGTCCTTGCCGTACTTGAACGGCAAGGCATTGGAGTTATTGCAACCGGTCAGAACGCCAAGGCTCAGCAATGAGAGGCCCGCGAGCACTTCGCGACGGGTCAGGTATTGAGTCATGCATTACGGTCCTTTGAAGGAAAACAGGCAAGGCATGCAGCACATCACATGCCGGATGCGCTGCAGACAACCAGTGAACGCAAGACGGAGTTTCAGGGCGCCTGCGGCACCAGCCCCGGCGAAGTGTGACGGGAAGACTCGCGCATCAGGCCCGGCGGGATACGCAGCCTGACATTGCGCGAGCGCAGCAGCCAGCCCAGTCCGATGAAGAACACCACGAAACCGGTCAGCTTGCCGGCAAAGGTGCAGTCCAGCATGGCCAGTTGCATGACCAGTGAATGCCTGGCCTCGTCCGGGCCTTCCATCGACAGGGAAGTATCCGGGTTATCGCCACAGATATCGGCGGCTGCTACAGAGGAAAACGTCCCCAGCATCTGCCCATGGCTGATGCTGCACATGAACCCATTGAACAGGATGAAGCCATACAGCATCCAGGCAATGAGCGAGCGGTGGGTTCGGACGAATTTCATGGCGGCGAATCTACCACTCTCACGCCCTGTCGAACACCGGGAATCCACGAGCAGCGTGCAGGCCAAGGCAGGAAGCGTGCGGTGACGGGCCACAACCCGAGGTGCGACAAAGTGGCGCAGGCAGCACAACAGGGATGCCAGGACCATTCGAGAACGGTTCATCCTTTACGCACAAAATGCAATTTATTTATCTAAATATAATATTTAAATTCAAATAATTCATAATTAGCTTATACCGAAAAGAACTTTCACAGGATTGTTTCATAACCATATATTCCCGCTTACAGACCGACCCTTACCAGTGGAGGCTCAGAAAAACTTCCCGAAACTGACAAGGATCACTCCCCATGGCCTCCACTGCTCGCGCAGCCAGAAAGCCCCTGCCCCCTCACCTGCTAAAAGGCATCGCCTTCGCCAGTCTGGGCTTTATCACTCCTGTGCAGGCAGTTGAAGAGTCCGGCAATGACACACGCCTGGACAAGGTCACGGTCATTTCCACCGGCATTCGCGGCACCGAGCGCACCGTGACCAACAGCCCGGCACCCATCGATATCGTCACCAGCGAGCAATTGCTCAAGACCGGCCGCGCCGACCTGACCGAAGCCATCGCCAAGCTGCTGCCTTCGTTCAACTACGGCACCAACGTCGCCGGTTACAACTCCACCATCCGCCCTCTGTCCAACCGCAGCCTGGCACCGGCCTATACATTGGTGCTGGTCAACGGCAAGCGACGCCATAACAGCGCCCTGCCCGCCAACGGCTCCACCGACAGCAGCGGCGCCAACTCGGTGGACATCGACATGATCCCCGTCAGCGCGGTGGAACGCATCGAAGTCCTCAAAGACAGCGCCGCCGCTCAATATGGCTCCGATGCCATTGCAGGCGTGATCAACGTGATCCTCAAGTCCAGTGCCCAGGGTGGCCACCTGGGCGTGACCTACGGCAAGCTCTACAGTGGCGAAGGCGAAGTGACCAAGTTTGAGGGCGACAAGGGCTTTGAGCTGGGGAATGGCGGCTTCCTGCACCTGTCCGCCGATGCGCGCAAACGCGGCGATGCCAGCTGGAATGAAAAAGCCACCAATACTGCCTATTTCCCCGGTGACCCTCGGGAAGCGACCTGGGACCGGGTGGGCGTCAAGAACGGCGACCCGCAAATCAAGGCCTTCAACCTGGCCTACAACGCCGAACTGCCACTGGATGATCGAACCAAGCTGTATTCCTACGGCACCTATGGCCAACGCGACGCCATCATCAATAACTATTTCCGTTACCCCAATGGCAACGCCAACATCCCGGAACTGTTCCCCGACGGCTACTACCCGCTGAACAACCTGGACGATACCGACTACCAGTACCTGATCGGTGCCAAAGGCGAATCCCTGGGCTGGGACTGGGACCTGAGCACCACCTATGGGCGCAACAACAATCATCAATACAGCGACCTGACCATCAACCCGTCACTGGGGCCGGCTTCCCCGACCTCCTTCGATGATCTTGCGACCTACCGTTTCGAGCAGTGGGTCAACAACCTGGACATCACCCGCGCCTTTGACGGCGTGTTCGGTGTGCCGCTGCAGGTGTCTGCGGGGCTGGAACATCGCTGGGAACGCTTCCGGACCTTCGCCGGTGATGCGCAGGCCTATCAAGTGGGCGGCTATCGCTTCCCGGCCACTCTGCCCAATGGCCAGCCCAATCCGCTGGCAGGCCAACTGGCTTCGATTGCCGCCCAGGCTGCGGCGGTCATCTCGCCTCAGGATGCAACCAGCATCAAACGCAACAACTATGCAGCCTATGTGGATTTCGGCATCACGCCCATTGAGCCACTGTTCATTGACCTGGCCCTGCGCGCAGAGCACTTCGATGACGACTCGGGCAACACCCTCAGTGCCAAGCTCAACTCTCGCTACGAATTCACCGACACCTTCGCGGTACGCGGCACAATCGGCACTGGCTTTCGGGCACCCTCCCTGACCCAGATCGGCTACAGCATCTCCGACAACCGGGTGGGTGCAGCGCCTGACGGCACCATCGTGCCCGCCGTGACCCGCATCGCACCGGTCAACTCGTCACTGGCCCAGGCCTTGGGCGCCACCCCTCTGGACCCGGAAAAATCCCGCAACCTGGGCCTGGGCGTGACCTGGCAACCGGCGCCGCGCACCAGCCTGACGGTCGATGCCTACTGGATCGAGATCGCCGACCGCATCGCGCGCACCGAAAGCCTGTATGGCCCGGCACTGGCGCCGATTCTCACCGCCCAGAACGTCGACACCAGTACCTGGACCTCGTATTACGCCAACGCTTTCGACACCCGCACCCGTGGCCTGGATATCGTGCTCGATCATTCCAGCCGTTATGGTGCCTTTGGCGATGTGCGCTGGAGCGCAGGATTCAACTACAACAAGACCATCATCACCGACGTCAAGAGCGAACCCTCAGCCTTGCAGGGCCTGGGCGACAACACAGGCGGCAGCCTGACCTGGGTAGGCCGTGCCCGGGAAGGCGATCTGACCGACGCGCAACCAAAAACCAAATGGGTGCTGGGTGCCAACTGGACCCTTGGCGACCTGGGCGTAAACCTGCAGACCACCCGCTATGGCAAGGTCAAGACCCTTCAGCAGCTGGAAAGTGGCGACCGCAGCTTCGGTGCCAAATGGATTACCGACCTGGACCTGTCCTACACGATTCAGGAAAACATCACGGTCAGCCTCGGCGGCACCAACATCTTCAATGTGCGCCCGGACAAGAACGCCGTCCCTTCGGCCAATGGTCTGAACCTCTACAGCAACCCGCCGTTCTATCCGGGTGGCGGGTTCTGGTACAGCAAGATCGCTTATGACTTCTGATCCAGCAAAACGTCTTACATGCCATTGGCGGACAGGGTGCTGAAATGCAGCGGATTGATGCCGTAATAGCGGCGGAAAACCTTGGCGAAGTGGCTGGCGTTGGAATACCCGACTGCCGCCGCCACTTCGCTGACGGATCCCTGTTGCTTGAGCAGTTGTGCGGCCCGCTCGATACGGACTTTCTGTAGATAGCCGTACACGCCGCTGTCGTAGACATCGCGAAAACCCTGCTTGAGTTTCCTGGTATTGAGCTCCACACACTGGGCCAGCGATTCGATAGTCCACTCCTGTTCCGGGTGAGCCTCAAGCAGCTTGCGCGCCCGCTCGATCCGAACCAGATCACGCCCTCCGGCACTCAGGCCCGAGAAACGCGCCAGGTCCTGAATATGGGCCGTCAACTGCGCCAGCATTTCATAAGCCTTGCCGCGCAGCAGCAGATCCCTGGCAACGCCTTCAAACTTGCAGCCCAGCATTTCCTGACCGATACGCCGCACGGCATTGGGTGCAGGGAACTGCACCAATCGTGAAGTGCTGTCGAGCGAGCGCGTGTTTTCCCAGGGGCCGTGGTAATCGAACAACTGCCCGGCCAGATCAAGCATGCCCAGCCGGTTCGCCGCAAAACTGATATTTACGCCACGCCAGCGAGTGCCTGCGGGCACAAAGCCTTCCCCCTGAACCGGCACAGTGGAATGGAACAGGCAGCAGTGGTCTTCGCGCCAGTTCAAGGGCGAAGTATCCGCAAAAGAACGCCAACCGGCACAGCTCGCGTGGTACGACACCGTCAAAGATGCTTCGCAGGAAGAGTCCAGATGCCGGTCTTCATCGACCTGCCACTCGATAAGACGGATATCGAGTTCATCGCTCACCTCTTCGGTCAAAACCTTGGGCAGCTCATAGTCAGCGCAGTAATGATTCAGGCTCATTGCACAAACTCTTTTGGGAATCAGACTCAAATGATAACACTTATCAACTATAGTGCCGATTACGCGCACCAAAGCCCCGATCACGCGCGCAATGAAATGGCCATCTCCAGAAGATAGCGCCATCCCATCTACAGCAGAGTCCTTTCATGCAACGCTCTATTCTCAGCATGGCGATCATGTTCGCCATCTCCAACCACGCTCTGGCGGACGCTGCAGTGAACCTGCCGGAAATGCAAGTGACCGCCAGCAAACGAGTGCAAGCCCAGGACCAGACCGACCTGGCTCTGGCCGTTGCCAGCGAGGCCGACCTTGAGCGTGCCAATGTCTATGACAGTGGCGATCTGGAGCGGGTCTTCCCCGAGCTGCTGGTACGCAATACCGGTGCCGGAGTATTCCCCAGCCTGAGCCTGCGCGGGGTTTCCTCTTCGGACCCGTACAACGCCCCGGTGGGGATCTACGTTGATGGCGTGCCGCAATATCTGGGCACCTTCAACCAACAGTTGCTGAATATCGATCGCATCGAACTGCTCAAAGGCCCGCAAGGCACTCTGTACGGACGCAATGCTCATGCTGGCGCGCTGAGCATCGTCACTCGTCAACCGGACAACACCCCGACGGCAACGATACAAAGCCGCTTCAGCAACCTGCATCAACAAATCTCGGCCACCGGCTCGGCGCCCCTGATCGATGACAAGCTGTTCATCCAGGGCGCGATCTATCACGACGACACCGATGGTGAACTGACCCGTAGCGAACATCATGGCGACAGCGACAACGGTGGCGGCAACGTCGCACTCACCTTCAAGCCCAACGAAGACTTCAGCCTGAAACTGGCCTATGCCCGTGACCGGCTGACCTCCTATAACGAGCAATACCTGGCCGACGAAACCTATGAAAAACGCCGTGCCAGCGTACCGCTCATGGAATCGGTCTACGTGCGTCGCGTGGAAACCAGCAGCGCAAGCATCGACTGGAACCTCAGCGATTCGCTGAAACTGAGTTCCATCACCTCACTGCAAAACTATCGCCATGAGCGCCTGTTCGGTGACATGGGTTTCCACTGGCCGGAAACCCAACGCACCGTCAGTCAGGAATTGCGCCTCTCGACTCAAGGTGAAGACCGTGCCTGGGATGCGGTCGGCGGCCTGTACTGGCAGAAGAGCCGCAGCCATTCAGAGCGAACCCCGGACGCGGGCGCTCCGTTGTTCGGCGCGTTTGGCACAGCTGACAGCCGTATCGAAAACACCGAAAAAGCCGTATTCGGCGAGTTCACCTGGCACCTGGCACCACGCTGGGACCTGACCCTGGGTGCTCGCCACAGCGAGGAAAAAGCCGAGACCACCTACAACCAGACGGACGCGCTGTTCACGCCGGGCTTCGTCTACAAAGGTAACGACACCTTCACCAGTACCACACCCAAAGTGGCGCTGGGCTTCCAGGCGACCCCGGATACCCGCGTGTACGCATCGGTCAGCAAAGGCTTCAAGGCCGGTGGCTACAACCGTATCGGCGCAATCACCGCCGATGCCGTGGCCTACTCGCCCGAGAAATCGCTGAACATGGAAGTCGGCGTCAAATCCAGCCTGCTGGACAAGCGCCTATGGCTCAACGCGGCGTTGTACCGGATCGATATCGAGGATGTGCAGCAGTTCATCGGCGCAGCAGGCACCGGCACCCAATCCCTTAGCAACATCGGCAAGGCCCGCAGCGAAGGCGCGGAAATGTCTCTGGACTGGCGCGCCGACGAAGCGACGCTGATTCGTCTGGCCGGCACCGTCAACCGCAACCGCATGCTGGACTCCGACCGTCAGGGCAACAGCCTGACCTACACGCCGGGCCGCACCTTGCGCGCCTCGGCCGAACGCAGTTTCTACTTCGATAACCTGTTGGGCGAACTGCGTCCGAGTGTCGGCATCAGCTACACCGGCCAGCACTACTTCGATGTGGACAACGAAGTCTCCCAAGGCGGCTACAGCCTGGTGGATGCTCGCCTTTCCTGGCTACCGAAACCTGATCTGGAACTGGCGCTGTACGGAAACAACCTGGGCGACAAGGACTATCGCACCTATTCCTACCTTTCTGCTGGCGCACAGTTCAGCCAGCCAGGGCAAGGTCGTGAAGTCGGCCTGAGTACCAAGATCACATTCTGATACTCCAGGAACAACGAAGGGGCCAATTGGCCCCTTCGTCGTTTCCGAGCTTTTACTCCTCCCGATACGCCTTGGGCGACATCCCGTGGCGCTGGCGGAAGAAGCGCGACAAATGGCTGCTGTGAGAAAACCCGCAACGCCATGCCACATCCTTGATCGGCAAGTCAGTGTCCTTGAGCAGCTTGCCCGCATGATCGAGTCGGCATTCCAGAACATAGTTGTAAACGCTGGTGCCGAACAGTTCATTGAAGTGCCGCTTCAGGGCACCATGCCCCATACCAACCGCGCGGCTGATTTCGACCACGTTCAATGGTTCAAGGCAATGCTCGTGAATATAAGTGCGTGCCGCCAGCAGCATGCGCCGCTCGCGACGGTTGATCCGTGGCGCGCTATCGGTATCGGTCTCCAGAGCCAGCGGTCCGGAACAGGAATCTGCGGCGGCCGTCAGGCGTTGAGCGATATTCCACAGCAACTCCATGGCCTGAGCATGAGCCTTGAGGCTTTGCAAAGGGTTGCCAGGCACGCCATCGGACATGAACTGCTCGGCGATACGCTGTTCAAGGGGTGTCATCTGCATACGCAACACCCCGGCCTTGCGCTGCGGATGTGTAAACCAGCGCTCAGGTCCTTTATCGGCCTCCATCAATGGCTCGAAGACATCCAGCCACTCCAGACGAAAATGAACGATGGCCAGTTTCAGGTCGTGATAAGCCGGGAAGAAATCCATGCAGGTAAACGGTTCGCAGGCACAACTCAGATAGCAGAAACCCGAGTCGTAGGAACACAGCTCAGGTGCTCCTTCCATCAAGAAATGACCATTGCCCTTGACCATCATCGCCAGGGACAAATGCCGATCGACATTGACCTGCCGACACACATCACGACAGGGAAAGCCATCCACCAGCCCGATACGTACACCATCAGCGACTTCGGCCCAGGCAATGCCGGGCATGAACTGATTGTGCTGTTCCAGCGTGGGTGCACTTGGACGCAATGCGGAATCCATCGACATGGGGAAACCCTTCAGTCCACAACAGTGAAGCGGCAATGCACCAGACCCGGTGCAAAGCGCTGGCGCAATGGGCGCACATGGGACAGCAAAGCCAGCGCGCGCATGTAACGCGGCCAAGGCTCGCCGTAGGTCTTGTCCTGCAACAACTCAAGCCCTGGAACCTGACTCACGAAATCCTGCAACTCGCCCAAGGCGATACCGAACGGCATCGGCGGTGTCTTGTAACCGGCGGTCAGGTACATGCCCCTGAGGGTCTTGCGGGAGAACCACGGCGGAATGCAATCGAAGAACAGTTCACCCTGACGCAGCGTCCTGACCATCGCCTGCAACAAGGCCAGCACCTCGGCCTGCTGAAAATACATCAATAATCCGGCCGCCGTGACAAACACCGGGCCTTCGCTCTGTTGCGCGACCTGCTCCAGCCATTGGGTATCCAGCGCCGAACAGGCCAGCAGATGATTGCGCGAATGCACAGGCAACAGATGACGACGCGTCTCGATGGCTTCGGGCAGGTCGACCGAAAACCACTTTACCTGACCGTTGTCGACACGCCAGAACTGGGTTTCCAGTCCTTCACCCAAGGCTACAACCGTGCCGTCGGGATGACGTTCGAGAAAGTCGCGCACACGCTCGTCGGCATAACGCGAACGGATCGCGTGGGTCGCATTGGGTCGTCCGAAATGGCCATTAAAGTCGTAATCGATACGATCAAGCAGGCTCAGCAATACCGGATCGTCAAGCAGAGGATCAGGCCCTTGGGAAAACGCCGCCCGGTTCCAGACCGTCATCAGCATGGTTTCCGGAACACCGGAAAGGTTGGGGGCAAGTCGCTGGGTTTCCACTGCTGCATTCATCGGCTTTTTTCCTTTGAAACCCGCTGCCGAAGACGGCTTGCGGGCATATGTCGAGGGGGTGTCTTGTTTCACCCGGCCGACTTTAGCTTGTCAGAGCATGATGTCATTAATGAGAACGATAATTATTAGCCCGATTGTGCTCGCCGTAAACCCTTTGTGATCCTAATAAGAATGACAGCGCTTTATTCTCCGCTTCCAACACGTGCCCACCGGGTCCGTCGATGAGCAAAACCATCGGCGGACCCGGCCCTGCACGCGCAGAAAAAACACAGGAGAGCGGGATGAAGAGCAAACCCGCTGCGGTCGATAAGACGGCAGCGCAACCACTGAGCCACATGCGATTGCTGGGACTTGCACCTCGCATGTTCGCCATGGCGATCAGTTGTGCCGTGATCTCCACCCTGCTCAGCCTTGTACCGCTGTGGTGCATCTACAAGATTGCCCAAATACTGCTGGGCGCAGCCCCCGACGCCAAAGCGGCCTTTCTCTGGGGGCTGGGGGCGCTGGTAGCCGTTTTGCTGCGCTGGCTGATCATGAGCGCCAGCCATGTGACCGCTCACCTGGCGGCGTTCGAGCTTCTGCGTCAGTTGCGTCGGCGTATCGCCAGGCACCTTGGGGAAGTTCCACTGAGTTTCTTCAACAGCCACAGCAGCACGGACCTGCGTCGCACCCTCAATGACGACGTCGGCTCTCTTGAAGGTTTCTTTGCACACCTGCTGCCCGATTCAGTGTCGGCTGCCGTGATGCCGCCTCTGACCCTGATTGTGCTGTTCAGTGTCGACTGGCGACTGGCGCTGGCGTGCATCGTTCCACTGCCCCTGGCCTTTCTGGCCCAGGCGCTGATGATCAAGGGTTCGGCCGCACGCATGGAGCAATGGCACAGCTTGCAACAGCGTATTTCGCAGAGCTTCAGCGAATACCTCAAAGGCATCCAGGTGGTCAAAAGCTTCGGGCTGACCAGCCTGCGCTTCGGCACGTTGAGCAAGGACATTCGCGGGGCTGCTGACTGGGTAGCCGGCTTTGCCCGCAAGAGCTCGCTGTTCTGGGTGGTGTTCTCGGGGCTGCTCAGCGCCAACCTGATCATCGTTGCCCCGCTGGGTGCCTGGTTGCTGCTCAATGGGCAGATCACCCTGGAAACCTTGCTGCTTTTCCTTCTGCTGGCTCCAGCCGTCCTGATGCCATTGCTGCGCCTGACCTACATGCTGGGCGAACAGGTGCAACGCAATGCAGCACTGGCACGGATCAACAACGTGCTGCTCAGCCCGGCGATGAATGAAAACCCGACTGCCCACATCCCCGATGCACCACTGGATCTGCGCCTGGAAAATGTCTGCCACGCCTATGGCGACAGGCAGGCTCTGGATCAGGTCAGCTTCAGCGCGCAAGCGGGCCACTTGACCGCGCTGGTCGGCCCCAGCGGTTCAGGCAAGAGCACCGTGGCACAACTGGTCTGTCGGCTGTTCGATGCCGACAGCGGCAGCATCACGCTGGGCGGCAAGGAACTGCGCGACTGGCCACTGGATGCACTGCTCGAAAGGGTCGCAACCGTGTTCCAGCAGGTTCACCTGTTCGACGGCACAGTGCTCGACAACCTGCGCCTGGCAAAGCCCGACGCCGATCAGGCCAGCGTTGAAAGCGCAGCCCGTGCAGCCTGTGCCCACGACTTCATCATGCGTATGCCCCAGGGATACCTGACGCCTGTCGGTGAGCGCGGCGCGCAATTGTCCGGTGGCGAACGCCAGCGCCTGTCCATTGCCCGCGCCCTGCTCAAGAACGCTCCGGTGCTGATTCTCGACGAAGCCACCGCCTATGCCGACAGCGAAAACGAAGTGCTGATCCAGCAAGCGCTGGCCAACCTGTGCCGTGGACGTACCGTTCTGATGATTGCCCACCGCTTGCATACCGTGACGGCTGCGCAGTGCATCGTCGTTCTGGATCAGGGCCGGATACGCGGCATCGGTCGCCATGAGCAACTGCTGGAAAGCTGCGTGTTGTATCGCCAGCTCTGGCAGGACCACAGCCGAATTCGCCAATGGCAACTGAGCAGCGCAGGAGTACCGGCATGATCGCCAACCTGATGCGTGCCGGTGAGCGCCTGGCTGGCCAGCGTGATCCACGCCTGAACCGCGGGCTGCGGCTTGCGGTACTCGAAGGGTTGCTGAGTGCAGCGCCCTACCCGCTGCTGTACGTGTTGCTCGACAGCCTGCTCAATGACACCGCCACCACTCAAAATGTGGTCTGGCTGGCACTGGCCATGCTGGCCTGCCTGATCGCCAGGATCGTGACAGGCGCCATTGGCACGCCACTGGTATTCACCGGTGCCTACGCCATGATGGCCAACGCTCGTCTGCGCTTGATAGATCATTTGCAGACGCTGCCACTGGGCTGGTTCGGCAAGGCCAACAGTGGCGAGATCAGCGCTCAGGTCACCAGTGACCTGGAACTGGTCGAAAACCTCTGGTCACACTTTCTCGGGGTGTTCGTCCTCTCGCTGGCAAAACTGACGTTCCTGCTGATCTTCCTGTTCTGGCTGGAACCGGTGCTGGCCTGCGCCGTACTGGCCATGTTGCCGCTGGCCGGAATGGCGATCTACGTGGCGATACGCAAGACGCTGGTCCAGGCCAGACGCATGCTCGCCAGCAACAATCGCACTCAGGCGGCCTTGCAGGAATACATTCAAGGCATTGCCGTGATTCGCAGCTTCGGTCGTTTCGGCAGCGCCCTGCAACGTTTGAATCAGGTCATGGATGCGCAGCATAGGGCCATGATCAGCATCGAACTGAAACCGGCTCCGTGGATCGGGCTGTTCGGGCTGGTGATCGAAGCCGGCTTCATCATGATGGTGCTGCTCGGCTGCAATCTGCTGCTGGAAGGACAACTGTCCATCAACAGCCTGCTGATTTTCACCGTGCTGTCCCTGCCACTTTACCGCCAGGCCATCGACCTGGGTTTCTCCACCCTGTTGCTGCGCTTCGGCCATCTGGCCCTGACCCGCACCGAGCAGTTGCTGGAACAGGCGCCGATGCCGGAGCCGTCCACGCCACGCAAACCCCAACACTTCGATATCGAACTGCGCAATGTGCGCTTCAGCTACGCCGAGCGCGAAGCGGCGGTAATCGACGGCCTTTCCTGCCACCTGCCAGCGGGCACCCTCACCGCACTGGTCGGCCCGAGCGGAGCCGGCAAAAGCACCCTGGCGCACTTGGTCGCAAGGCTCTGGGACATCGACAGCGGCCACTTGCAGATTGGCGGTATCGAAGCCCGTGAGATTGGCAGTCAGTACCTGCAAGAACACATTTCCATGGTCTTCCAGGACGTCACGCTGTTCTCCGGCACCGTGCTGGACAACCTGCTGGTCGGCAAGCCCGACGCCACCGAACAGCAAGTCATCCACGCCGCGCGCCTTGCCCAGGCCCACGATTTCATCGAGGCCCTGCCCGATGGTTACGCCACGCGGATTGGCGAAAACGGCGGCTGGCTTTCAGGTGGCGAACGCCAACGCCTGTCCATTGCCCGCGCCCTGCTCAAGAACAGCCCGATCCTGTTGCTCGATGAAGCCACTTCCAGCGTCGATCCGTCCTCGGAAGCCGCGATTCAACTGGGGCTCGATGCACTGGTGCGTGACCGCACCGTGCTGGTCATCGCTCATCGCCTGCACAACATCCAGCACGCCGACCAGATTCTGGTCATGGATCGCGGGCGCATCGTCGAACAAGGCCGCCACGACGAGCTTCTGGAGCTGAACGGTCTTTACGCACATTTATGGCATCAGCAGAGCCGGGCACGGCACTGGAACCTGAATACCTGAACCCTTACGCGCCGCGCAAACCCTGCGCGGCACGAGTACTTGTCTGGATGGAGTCTCACCATGTACACATCGACCAGAAAAGCCTCGACTACGCGCGGCACAACGCTTGAAGACTTCGACCCGGCAACACTGGTCGAGGAAATCGCCAAGCAACTTCGTTTGCCCGTCGAACAGCTACCAGGCGATGCCAATCTTCTGCGGCTGGGCCTTGATTCAATGCACCTGATGGCCTGGCTCAATCGCTTTCGTCGCCTGGGCTTCAAGGTGACCTTGAGCGAGCTTTATGACCAGCCGACGCTGGAGGGCTGGCAAGACCTGCTGGTCAATGCCCGCGCCAAGGTTTCAGGTACCGCCGTACCACAAGCAACCGAACCGCTGCCGCGCATGAGCGATGGCCAGCCGTTCCCGCTGACCCCGGTGCAGCACGCTTATCTGGTGGGCCGCTCCAGCGAGCAGCCACTGGGCGGCGTGGGTTGCCACCTGTATCAGGAGTTCGATGGTCATGGGCTGACGGCACAGGTGCTGGAAGCTGCGATCTATCAACTGATCGAACGCCATCCGATGCTCAAGACCCGCTTTCTGGCGGACGGTCGTCAGCAATGGCAGCCGCACTCTTCATGGCCGGGTCTGAAGGTTCATGACCTGCGCCAGCACGACGAAGCTTCGCGCCAGCAGAGCCTCCTGCAATTGCGTGAACTACTGGGTCATCGTCGCCTGCAGGTCGAAACCGGTGAAACCTTCGACTTCCAGTTGTGCCTGCTGCCTGAAGGCAAGCACCGGCTGCTGGTGAATATCGACCTGCTGGTCTGCGATGCCGCCAGCTTCAACCAGATTTTCGAGGAACTGATTGCCCTGATCGCCGATCAGCCGCTGCCGCCCTCGCCCACCGATTACGACTTTTGCAGTTACCTGACCCAGATCGAGCGCAACGATCAGGCCCGTATCGAACAGGCCAAAGCCTGGTGGATGGCGCGTCTGGATGACTTGCCGCTGGCACCGATCCTGCCCTTGGCCCAAGAGCCCGAGCGTATCGAGCAGGTCCGCATCAGCCGCCGTCGCGGGCAACTGGACGCCGGGCAATGGCAGATTTTCAAGGAGCATGCCGGCAACCACGGCGTCACCCCGACCATGGCGCTGGCCACATTGTTCAGCGCGGTGCTGGGTCGCTGGAGCGGCCAACAGAAACTTCTGCTGAACCTGACCCTGTTCGACCGCCAACCGCTGCACTCCGCCGTAGCCGGCATGATCGCCGACTTCACCAATATCCTGCCGCTGCCTGTGGAATGTGACGGCCAGACCTTTGCCGAACTGGCATTGGCCAATCAGCGCACGTTCGCCGAAGTCCATGAACACAGCGCATGGTCCGGCGTTGAAGTGCTGCGCGAACTCAAGAAACACCAGCGCCATCCCCATGGCGCGCCTCTGGTGTTCACCAGCAACCTGGGACGCCCCCTGTATGGCGAAGCCGAAGAAACCTCCATCGGCGAACTGGGCTGGGGCATTTCCCAGACCCCACAGGTGTGGATCGACCATCTGGCGTTCGAGCACCGTGGCCAGATCATGCTGCAATGGGACAGCAACAACGACCTGTTCCCCGAAGGCCTGACCGACACGCTGTTCGAGGTCTATTTCGAGCAGGTCCTGGCCCTGATCACAGACCCGAGCGGCTGGTCACGTCCGCTACCGGAACTGATGCCCGCCACCCAGCGCGTGATCCGCGAGCGTATCAACGCCACAGCGCAACCCGTGCCCGAAGGCCTGCTGCACGACGCGGTCTTCGCTCAGGCTCAAGACACACCAGACGCCATCGCCCTGATTCAGGGCGAACGCCAATTGAGCTTTGCCCAGGTGATCGATCAGGCCAGCCGCCTGGCCGGCAGCCTGCAGGCCCGAGGCGTGAGCGCAGGCGATACGGTCGCGGTCAGCATGTTCAAGGACATCGGCCAGATCATCGCCGTACTGGGCATCCTGAAAGCAGGTGCCATTTATGTGCCCGTGCCGCCCGATCAACCACTAGCGCGGCGCTTGGGGATCTACAAAGGTGCCGGGGTGAAATGCGTACTGACCAGTGCCGACGAACCCCGCGAAAGCGACATCGACAATCGCCTCGACTGGCAGCAGGCAATCCTCGGCGAACCCTTGCTTGAGCAAGTGCCAGTGGATGTGCAGCAACCGGCCTACATCATCTACACCTCGGGTTCCACCGGCGAGCCCAAGGGCGTGGTCATCAGCCATGAAAGCGCCTTGAACACCTGCGTGGATATCAGCCAGCGTCATCAGGTCGATGTAAACGACCGGGTGCTGGCCCTCTCGGCGCTGCATTTCGACCTGTCGGTCTACGATATCTTTGGCGTGCTTGGCGCAGGTGCGTCGGTGGTGCTGGTCAACGAACAGCAACGCCGCGACCCGGCGCTGTGGTGCGAGCTGATCGTCAAGCATGGCATCACCCTATGGAACAGCGTGCCTGCCCTGTTCGACATGCTGCTGACCTATAGCGAAGGTTTCGAGCTGAACAGCCCGGCGCACCTGCGGGTGGTCATGCTGTCCGGCGACTGGATCGGCCTGGACCTGCCCGAGCGCTATCACCAATACCGCGCCGAGGGCCAGTTCGTGGCCATGGGCGGTGCGACGGAAGCCGCCATCTGGTCCAACACCTGCACAGTGGCGCGGGTCGAGCCGAACTGGCGCTCGATACCCTATGGCCAGCCATTGGCCAACCAGAGCTATCGCGTGGTGGATGAACTGGGCCGCGACTGCCCGGACTGGGTTGCAGGCGAACTGTGGATCGGCGGCATTGGCGTCGCACAAGGCTACTTCAACGACATCGAGCGCAGCGCCCGGCAGTTCGTCGAAGTGGACGGCGCACGCTGGTATCGCACCGGCGACATGGGCTGTTACTGGTCCGACGGCACTCTGGAGTTTCTGGGTCGTCGCGACAAGCAGGTCAAGGTCGGCGGCTATCGCATCGAACTGGGCGAGATCGACGCCGCATTCAATCGTCTGGAAGGCGTCAAGAGCGCCATCAGCATGGCCCTGGGCGAGCGAGAAAAAAGTCTGGTGGCCTTTGTCGTGCCCCAAGGTTCAAGCCTGTGCAGCCCGGTGGAAGCCGACCCACGCACACCGGCCGACTATGCCAACTGGCTGGCTTCTTCCTGCATCCCTGAGCTGTCGACATCACCGGATACTCTGCTGGCTGACTTCCTGATCCAGCACCTGTCCCTCAACGGCCTGGACTTCAGCACACCGGTCAGCCTCGACGTTGCCCTGCAAACCTATGGCGCTCAGGAACCGTGGCGTGGGTTGTTGGGCCGCTGGCTGGACTGGCTGAGCGCCCAAGGCCGCCTGAGCTGCAATGCCGATGGACAATGGCAGCGCACACACAGTGCCGGATCGGTCAGCAGCGCCGACAACGATTCAACTTATGCCCTCAAGGAAGCGCTGAACGCTCACCACGACGCCCTCAGCGATATCCTGCGCGGCCAACGCAATGCCCGGACCCTGCTCGATCATCCGTACTGGTCGCCCGAACATCTGTTGCTGCAAAGCGCTGGCAGCAGCGCAACCCTCGAACAACTGGCGGCCTCCATTGCCAGCCTGAGCCAGCGTCTGCAACGCCCGGTGCGACTGATCGAAACCGGTGCCCGCAGCGCTGTGGGCGCAGTTCATCTGCTGGAGCGACTGAGCGCCGCTCAGGTGCACTACACGGCCATCGAAGCGTCCCAGGCGTTGGTCCTCAAGGCTCGGGAACGTCTGGCCCGCTTTGCCCACGGCAAAGTCTGTCGCGACACCGATGCCGAACTCCAGACACTGCGCCACAGCGCCGATGTGCTGCTGATCAATAACCAGTTGCACCGCATCGATCAGCCAGCACTGGCACTCCAGCGCTGGCTGAAACTCTGCACACCGAGCGCAGCCGTCTGTGTGCTGGAACTGGCGCAGGCTTCCCCGCTAGCATTGGTCAGCGCCGATCTGCTCAATGAGGGCCAGAGCGCCGCGCAACAACTGCGCGATACAGCTCACTGGCAAGACCTGCTGGCACACGCCGGGCTGGAAGCGGGTCAGACGGATCGTCTGGGCGATATGCAACGCTTAGTCCTGCGCGCCAGCGACACGCTGCAAAAACCGGACGCGGCACGACTGGCCAAGGCTCTGGCCAGCGAATTGCCCGGTTATATGGTCCCGCAACGTCTGTACTTCCTCGACGCCCTGCCACTGACCGCCAATGGCAAGATCGACCACAAGACTCTGGCCCAGCTCTGCAAGCCTGCCGCCGAAACCCTTGATGACACTCAGGCTCCCGGCAGCGACAGCGAGCGATTGCTGGCCCGTCTCTGGGAAGAGCTGTTGCAGAGCGGCCCGGTGCATTGCCAGAGCCAGTTCTTCCAGCTCGGCGGCGATTCCCTGCTGGCCACCCGACTGATCGGCGAACTGGGCAAGCATGGCTATCGCGCCCGGCTCGACGACCTGTTCAACTTCCCGAGCCTGCAGGCCTTCGCCGCCACTCTGGTCGCCGACCACAGTGCGCCCGCAACCAGCCTGGAACACGATCCCGCTGGCCGCTATCAGCCTTTCGCCTTGAGCGATGTGCAAGAAGCCTATCTGGTGGGCCGTCAGCCCGGCTTCGTGCTGGGTGGCGTGGGTGCGCATTTCTTTATCGAGTTCAGTGTCGAGCAACTGGATATCCAGCGTTTCGAGGCGGTCTGGCAACAGTTGATCGCCCGCCACGACACCCTGCGGGCCGTGGTGCGTGATGGTCGTCTGCAAGTGCTGGAGCAGGTTCCGGCTTTTGTCCCGCAACGTCATCGCGTCAGCTCGTTGCAGGCTGCCGAAACGCTGGCGCTGCGTGACCGTCTGTCGCATCAGGTGCTGAACCCGGAACAGTGGCCATTGTTCGATGTGCAGATTGCCGAGGATGGCGGCACCCACAGCAGCATTTTCATCAGCCTGGACAACCTGTTGCTCGACGGCATGAGCATGCAGATTCTGCTGGCCGAACTGGAAGTGCTGTATCAGCAACCTGACCGCGAACTGGAGCCTATCGAGATCGGCTTCCGGGATTACCAGTGCCTGCGCGCCGCACAACCCGAGGCCGCCACTGCCAAAGCCTATTGGCAGCGTCGTCTGGACAGCCTGCCGCCTGCGCCGCGTCTGCCCTTGCGACGTGACCCAAGCGAAGTCGGCACACCGCGCTTCGTGCGTCTGGCCGAACGGATTCCGGCAGACACCTGGGAACGTCTGAAAACCCAGGCCCATCAGCATCAACTGACACCTTCGGGGGTGCTGCTCAGTGCCTTTGCCGCCGTGCTCTCCGCCTGGAGCAGCGAACGCGAACTGACCCTGAACCTGACGCTGTTCGATCGTCAGCCCTTGCATCCGCATATCGACCGGGTACTGGGCGACTTCACCTCCTTGCTGTTACTGGCCTGGCAACCCAACGGCCAATGGCTCGGCAGTGCTCAACGTCTGCAACAACGACTCTGGCGTGACCTGGCCCAACGCGACCACTCGGCGATCCGGGTGATGCGTGAACTGGCCAGACGCAACGGCATGGCCGCCGCGCAAATGCCGGTGGTGTTCACCAGTGCGCTGGGCTTCGACAAGGGTCGCTTCATGGCCGAGTCGTCCTGGCTCAAGCCGGTCTGGGGCATTTCCCAGACCCCGCAGATCTGGCTGGACCATCAGGTCTACGAATCGGAAGGCGATCTGTGCCTGAACTGGGACGCGGTCGAGGCCCTTTTCGAGCCTGCCATGCTGCGCGCCATGTTTGCGCAGTACGTGGCTCTGTTGCGTCAACTGGCCGAACAGCCTCAGGCCTGGGCCTTGCCGCTGGAACAACTGGTGACGCGCAATCAGGCAAGCGCCTCGGTCACGGCCCTGCCCCGCGCACTGCCAGTGCCGCAATCGGTAGACATTGGCAGCCCGGTTGATGAGCAGATCGTCGAGCAGATCCGTCAGAGCTTCAGCGAAGTGATCGGGCTGAAGCTGCACGATTGCCGACAGAACTTCTTCGATGCTGGCGCAAGTTCTCTGAAGCTGGTGCAGCTGCATATCCGCCTGACCCAACTGGGCTATCCGCAACTGCAAGTGACGGATCTGTTCGGCTACCCCAATGCCCGTGCGCTGGCTCTGCATCTGAGCCAGACAGCGCCGGTCGTCGAGGATCTGGAACAGGCCCGTCGCAGCCAGTTGACCCAGCGTAACGCCAGGCGGCTGCGCCGTATCGGGAGTGTTTCATGACCCGCTACCTGCCTTATTGGTGTTACTACCTGCATCAAGGCATGCTCACGGCCCTGATGCTGCAAGGAGTGGTCGGCTATTTCCGTCACCACGGTCTGGACCTTGCCAGCCTCAGCCTGCTGTCGCTGACATTCCTGCCCTGGGTCGGCAAGTTTCTCTGGGCACCCTGGTGCGAACGCCACAGCATTTCCCTGCGCGGCAACCGTTATCTGGGCAGCCTGGTGATCCTGCAACTGTGCATGGCGGCGACCTTGCTGACGCTCGGTTTCTTGGCACCAGAGCATTCGATCTATCCGATCATGGCCGGTCTGATGCTGCTGGCGTTGCTGTCGGCCAGTCACGATATCTATGCAGACGGCATCACCATCACCACCTGCGATGCCGCCAGTCGTCCGTTCGCCAATACCGCGCAAGTGGGCGGCAGTTATCTGGGCGTGGTGTTCGGCTCGTTCGTGTTCCTGTTTCTGGCCGAGCGCTGGGGCTGGCGTGCGGGTTTTACCGGGATGGCGGCGGTTTCATTGCTGCTGTTGCTGCCGATAGGTCTGCTGCCCGCCAGCAAGGTCGGCACTGAAGCGGCACAGCGTCCAAAACTGGACCTCAGCAGCTTCACTGCCCTGTGGCCTGCGCTGTGCCTGACCGCCATTTACTACCTGGCCATGCGCGGCCTGATGGCTGTGCAAACCGTTCTGCTGCTGGATCAAGGCTTGAGCCTCGGGGATCTGGGCTTTGTAACAACGCTGTACGGCACCCTTGCCAGCGCGATTGGCGTACTGCTCGGCGGCTGGATGGCCAGGCGTTTCGGTGCATGGCGCTGCCTGCTGCCTGCCATGAGCATTCACGCCGCAATCGCCGTCGCGGCGGCACTGGGCGCAACGCTCTACAGCCTGACGGCCTGGCTGGCGCTGTTCGCGCTGGTCAACGTCGCGGCGGCCATCAGCTTCGTCACCCTCTACAACCTGTTGATGGGCGTCGTTCGCCCGCATCAACCGGCCTCGGACTACGCCCTGCTGCAATCGGTGGATGCCGCCATTGCCATGCTCGGCTCGATGGCTGCCCTGCAAGTCGCCCATCACCTGGGCTATCCGGCGTTGCTGGCCATTCTGTCGGCCATTGCCTGCCTTTGCCTGTGGCCAGCGTTGCGGCTGCGTCGCCGCCTTGAACGCACTTCATCCACTCCTTCTACGTCTACCGCTCCTGCCCAAGAGGTCATTCATGCACACCTTTGAAGAGTTCTACGGCACCAGTGAACCCATCGCCGTCATTGGTCTGGCTTGCCGTTTCCCGGGTGCCAGCGACAGTGCCGAGTACTGGCAGAATTTGCTGAACGGCCGCGAATGCAGCCGCCGTTTCAGCCGCGAAGAACTGTTGGCCGCCGGGCTGGACCCGGCGCTGATCGACAACCCCGATTTCGTCAATGTGGCCTCCACCATCGACAACCCTGACCGCTTCGATGCCGCGCTGTTCGGCTATTCGCGTCAGGAAGCCGAGTCCATCGACCCACAGCAACGCCTGTTCCTGCAAACCGTCTGGCACGCTCTGGAGCATGCGGGTTTTGCACCCCGCGACGTTGTTCACAAGACCGGCGTGTTTGCGTCCGGGCGCATGAGCACTTATCCGGGCCGTGACAATATCAGCGTTACCGAAGTGGCTCAGGTCAAGGGCCTGCAAGCCTTGATGGGCAACGACAAGGATTACCTGGCCAGCCGCGCCGCTTACAAACTCAACCTGCGCGGCCCGGCCATGACGGTGCAGACGGCCTGCTCCAGTTCGCTGGTCGCCGTGCATATGGCCTGTGAAAGCCTGCGCAGCGGCGAATGCTCCATGGCCGTGGCGGGTGGTGTTGCGGTGTCGTTTCCGCAACAGGCCGGTTATCTCTACCAGCCGGGCATGATTTTCTCGCCGGACGGGCGCTGTCGTCCTTTCGACGCCAGCGCTCAGGGCACCTTTGCCGGCAATGGCGTCGGTGCCGTGACACTGCGCCGCCTGGAAGATGCCTTGCGCGACGGCGATCCGGTTCTGGCCGTACTGCGCGGTAGCGCAATCAATAACGACGGTCATCACAAGGTCGGTTACACCGCGCCATCGGTGGTCGGCCAGCGTGAAGTCATCAGCGACGCCCTGCTGCTGGCCGATATCGATTGCGCCAGCATCGGCATGATCGAAGCTCACGGCACCGGCACGCCACTGGGCGACCCCATCGAAGTGCAGGCGCTGCGCGATGTATTCGCCCAGCGCAGCGACATCGGTGGCTGTGCGCTGGGTTCGGTCAAGGGCAATCTGGGCCATCTGGACACCGCAGCCGGTATCGCCAGCCTGATCAAGACCGTACTTGCCGTCAGCCATGGGCGGATTCCACCCAGCATCAACTTCGAGCAAGCCAACCCGGCACTGCAACTGGATAACAGCCCGTTCAAGGTCCCGACCCAGCCTCGCGACTGGCCAGCCGGGCCGCGCCGCGCGGGCGTGTCCTCCTTCGGAATCGGCGGCACCAACTGCCATGTGATCGTCGAAGCCGTACCCGACACCTTGCGTAGCGCCAGCCCCAAACCTGAGGCCAGCGCCCTGTTGCTCAGTGCCGCCAGCCAGACTTCGCTGCGGCAACTGGCCGGTCGCTATGCCCTGCAACTCAAGACCAGCAACGTCCCGGCCAATCTGGCCCATACCGCGCTGCATGGCCGCCAGCTCGACCTGCCTTATCGTTTGGCGGTGCCGCTACATGATGAAACGGCCCCGGCACTTGAAGCCTTTGCCCAAGGCAACAGCGATGCACTGCTGCATGACGGCCACGCCCAACAAGGTGCGCAACTCTGGTTATGCAGTGGCCAGGGCAGCCAATGGGCAGGCATGGGCAAAAGCCTCTATGGCCAGGCCAAGGCGTTTACCGAAAGTCTGGACCGCAGCTTCGCCGCCTGCGCCGCGCACCTTCAGCCTTCGCTGCAATCGGTGATGTTCGGCGAGCATGACGCCCTGATCGACCGCATGGATTATGCGCAACCGGCCATCGTGGCCTTTGCTGTGGCCATGGCCGCCCACTGGCGCGAACAGGGTCTGACGCCGGACCTGCTGATCGGTCATTCGGTGGGTGAGTTCGCGGCCGTGGTGATCGCCGGAATCTACCGTCTGGAAGACGTGCTGCCGCTGGTCATTACCCGTGGTCGCCTGATGAACCAGAGCGCTGCCGAAGGCACGATGCTCGCCGTATTCTGCGACGAAGCGACGCTGGAACCGCTGGCCCGCCAGCATGGCGTCGAGATTGCCGTGCATAACGCCGAACAACATCGGGTGGCATCGGGCAGCCGCGAAGGCATCGAAGCTCTGGCGCAGACGCTGCACGACTTGCAGATCCGCCATAACCGCCTGAGCGTGGCCGGTGCAGCGCACTCTCGCCTGCTCGACCCGATCCTCGACGAGTTCCAGCAAGCCTGCGCCCGCTTGCATGCCAACCCGGCAAAAGTCCCGGTGATCTCGACCCTGACCGGCCAGCCGCTGACTCAGGCCGAGCTGGAAAGCAGCGATTACTGGCGTCGGCACATGCGCGAGCCGGTGCGTTTCCACCAAGCCCTGCAACACGCACTGCAAACCGGCGTCGGCATCAGCCTGGAGCTTGGCCCCGATGCACCTCTGACCGGCATCGGCACTCGCCTGCAACAACCGGGCGTGTACTGGATTGCCAGCGCCCGACGCCAAAAGCCCGCGCAGGTCGTCTTGCAGGACAGCCTGCTGCGCCTGTTCGCCGCTGGCGCACATCTGCCATGGCGCGAGTTGCTGCCCAGCAGCGGACAACGTATCCAGGCACCGCTCTATGCCTTCGATGAACAACGCTACTGGTGCGATACGCCGCGTCAGGCGCTCACTGTGACTCAACAGGATCCATTGCTGGAAGCCGGTCGCAAGGCCGTCGTGCAGGAAGGCGCAAGCCTGGATCTGCGGCGTCTGGAACGTCTCTACGCGTGCGTGACCAAACTGCACGCCATCTATGTCGACCAGATGGTTCGCCAGTGCGTGGGTGAACGCATCGATACCGGTGCTCCGGCGCTGGACATCCTGCGTGGAGGGCGTCTGCTGCCGCGTCATCGGCAACTGCTGGTGCGCTTGCTCAATGCCTGTGTCGAGGACGGTTATTACGCGCAGGAACAAGGCCGCTATCGCACCGCCATTCCCGTGCCTTACGAACAACGCGCCGCTCTGCTCAAGGAATTGCGCGACTGCTGCGAAGGCCTGGACGTGATCGCCGAAACGGTCGAGCGCGCTGGCGAGCAGCTTTTCGCCATGATGAATGGCTCGGTAGAACCCGTGGCGGTGATCTTCCCGGAAAGCGCGTCGAGCGGCGTGGAAGTGCTGTATCAGCAATTCAGTTTCGGGCGCTATTTCAACCAGATCGCCGCAGGCGTGATAGCCGGGCTGGTCAACCAGAACCGGCAGAACGGCGGCGGTCCGTTGCGCATTCTGGAAGTCGGTGGCGGTACAGGCGGCACCACCGCCTGGCTGTTGCCCGAGCTCAAGGATTTGGCGGATGTACGTTATTGCTTCACCGACATTTCCGCCCTGTTCAGCCGCCGTGCCGAAGACAAGTTCAGCGAGTACGACTTTGTCGATTACGCCCAGTTCGACCTGCAGAAACCGGCCAGCGAGCAAGGTTTCCAGGCCGGTCATTATGACCTGATCGTCGCCGCCAACGTGATCCACGCCACCCAGCATGTGGGCCAGACCCTGCAGAACCTGCGTCCGCTGCTCAAACCCGGTGGCGGTCTGTTGATGCGTGAAATCACCCGCCCGATGCGGCTTTTCGATTTCGTGTTCGGCCCGTTGGTACTGCCGCTGCACGACGAACAGGCCCGTGGCGGCGAGTTGTTCCTGTCCACCGAACACTGGCAGCAGCAATGCCGGGAAAGCGGTTTCGAGCGCCTGGACTGG
Organism: Pseudomonas cichorii; assembly: GCF_019719005.1. GTDB lineage: Bacteria > Pseudomonadota > Gammaproteobacteria > Pseudomonadales > Pseudomonadaceae > Aquipseudomonas > Aquipseudomonas cichorii_E. The sequence goes on along the minus strand of NZ_JAIGPJ010000019.1, from coordinate 75,735 downwards.
CTGCCGGACGATGGCAGCGCCACCGCCAATATCAGCGAACATATTCTGCTGGCCCGCACACAGGCGTCGAACGTCGTCAGCAGCGCGGCCAGTGCCTGTCATGACAGTGGCAGCGCTGTTCTGGGTCGACAACTGGGTGAAAGCCTCTATCAGCCCGACTGGCGAGATTGTGTCGGTCAGCCGCAACGCTGGCAGGCGCGTCTGCAACAGGCTTGCAGCGAACTGGCTGCGCGGCATGGCGATGCGCGCCAGGTACCGGTATTCAATCAGCCCGTGACTTTGCCGGAGCGGCTGGACGGCTTGTCGCTGGAATGGTGCGCCAGCCCGTTTGGCGTCGCCCGTGTCACCCTCAAGCAACGCAATGACCAAGGGCAATGGCTCCTGCTGGGCAGCGCCGATAACCAGCCTGCGGCCAGCACTTCCCTACCCGCACTGAAAGCAGCGCCCGGCACTCATTACACCTGGCAGTGGCAAACGCTGAAAATGCAGGACGCCGCTGTACCCGCGTTGCGCATTGAACCGGCCAGCGCGCGACCGGCACTGGCCGCTGTGGGCGTCGTTCACGACCCTGACGCCAGGGCCTGCCTGCTGATCGTGGAAAATGGCGAGTTGCAAGCCATCACCAACGACGTGCTCAACGCCCTGACCCACAACACTGATCAGCCGTTGCTGGTGGTCACCCGCAATGCCTGGGCACCGGCTGGCGATATCGCTGTGAACCCGGAACAGCGCGCAATCTGGGGCCTGCTAAAGGTTGCCAGTGCCGAGCAACCGGAGCGGGCGCTGGCGGCTATCGATCTGAATGGCAGTGACGAATGGCAACCGCTCTTGCCGGGACTGAGCGCCGCACAGAGCGGCGAACGCTGGATCGCAATACGCAATGGCCTGGTACAAACCCAGGCACTGGCCACCCAACCTCAGAGCACTACCAACCTGCCTGCACAAAGTTTCAACGGCAATGGCTGGCATGTGGTCACCGGTGCCTTTGGCGGGCTGGGTCGCTTGAGCGTCGAATGGCTGGCTCATCACGGTGCCCGTCACATTGCCCTGCTCGCCCCTCGCTGCCCTGAAGATGCCGGGCAATGGTTCGCCCGGCTGCAACAGGCGCATGGCTGCGAACTGCGCTGGTTTGAATGTGATGTCAGCGACCCGGCGGCGCTGGGCATGTGCCTGGAAGACCTGCAACTGGACGGCGGCCTGAACGGTGCGATTCACAGCGCCGGTCTGCTGGACGATACACCACTGGCCAACCTAGACACTGAACGCATGCAACCGCTGTTGCAGGTCAAATGCTCGGCAGCCCGCCAGCTCCAGACCGTACTGGCCGATCAGGGCCGCTACCTGCTGCTCTACTCTTCGGCAGCCGCCAGCCTCGGCGCGCCGGGCCAGGGTGCCCATGCGCTGGCCAGCGCTTATCTGGACGGTCTGGCCGAGTCCAGTCCTGGAACCCGTCTGCGCACCATCAGCATTGCCTGGGGTGCGTGGGGTGAAATCGGCCGGGCCGCCGAAGACAACCTGCATGCCAGACTGGCTCAGGGCGGCATGGGCACGCTGCAAACCGGCGAAGGCCTCTGGCATCTGGAACAAGCCGTCATGCGCGGTGCGCCATGGCATCTGGCAATGCGCGTGGATCATGAACGCATCGACCCGCGTCGCAACCTGTTCGCACAACAGGCCGAACAGCCTGTCGCCCGATCTCAGGCCAAAAACACCCGGCAGACCGATGCCATTGCAGCACCGGTCCTCACCGGCGAGGCACAGGCCGATCGTCAAGCCTTGAGCCAGTGGCTGAGCGCATCGATCTGCCGACAATTGCGTCTGGCTCCAGGCTCTGCGCCTGCGGACAATCAGGACCTGATGCAACTGGGCCTGGACTCGTTGCTGTTCCTGGAACTGAGCAGCGATATCCAGCGCCAACTGGGTATTCGTCTGGACGCCGAGCAGGCCTATCGCGACCTGAGCATCCGTGGCCTGAGCGCCCTGTTGCTGGCCGATGCCGGGAAAGCACCGGTGGCCTCGAACGATCTGCAGATCGTGCCTGATCCAAAGGCCCGCTTCGAGCCGTTCCCGCTGACACCGATTCAGCACGCCTACTGGCTGGGACGTACCGACCTGATCGAATACGGCGGCGTGGCCTGCCATGTGCTGTTCGAGTGGGACAAGGCCTATGCCGACTTTGACCTGACCCGTTTCGAGCGGGCCTGGAATGCGCTGATCGCTCGTCACGACATGCTGCGCATGGTGGTGGACAGCGACGGTCGGCAACGCATACTTGAACAGACGTCCTGGTACAAGCTGCCACGCAATGACCTGCGCGACTTGCCTCAGGAACAGCAACAACAGCGCTTGCTGGGCATTCGTGAAGAGATGTCGTATCGGGTCCTGCCTGCCGACCGCTGGCCTCTGTTTGAAGTTACCGTCAGCGAACTGGATGCCGGGCATTGCCGTTTGCACATGAACCTCGATCTGCTGCTGTTCGATGTACAGAGTTTCAAGGTGATGATGGACGATCTGGCCACCGCCTATGCCGGTCAGGACCTTGCGCCTCTGCAACTGACCTTCCGCGACTATGTACTGACCGACCTGGCCCAGCGCGACAGCCTGCAATGGCGCCAATCCTGGCGCTACTGGCAGGACACTCTGGAGCACTTGCCGCCTGCACCGCAGTTGCCCATGGCCGCCGTGCCGCAACAAGGCCAGCCACGTTTCCGCACCCTGCAGGCCACTCTGGGAGCCGAACACTGGAGCCACTTCAAGACTCAATGCCAGCAGTCGGGCGTCACCGCCTCCGCGGCCTTGCTGGCGTTGTTTGCCCAGACCCTGGAAAGCGTCAGCCGTACCCAGGACTTCACCCTCAACCTGACCTATTTCAACCGCCGCCCGCTGCATCCGCAGGTCCAGCAATTGATCGGCGATTTCACGTCGGTGTTGTTGATCGACTTCCAGCTGGGACGCGGCGACAGCCTGCGTCAGGTCATGGAAAGTACCCAGGCACGCTTGTGGCAGCGCCTCACTCACACCCGCGTCAACGGTGTGGAACTGATGCGCGAACTCACACGCCGTCAGGGCCAGAGCAGACAACCTGCCATGCCGGTGGTGTTCACCAGCATGCTCGGCATGTCGCTGGACGGTAAAGCCATCGATCAGGCCATGACTTCGACCCTCGGCGACCCGGTGCATGTCTTTACCCAGACACCGCAGGTCTGGCTCGATCATCAGGTCATGGAGATCGACGGAGAGCTGGTGTTCAGTTGGTACTGCATGGAAGACGTGCTGGCCGATGGTTTGATCGACAGCCTGTTCCAGGCCTATGGCGAGTTGTTGCAGAAGCTGGCAAGCCAGCCCCAGGGCTTCGATGACCAGCCCGATCTGCCGCGCCACGACTGGTCGGTCAATCTGGACGGCGAACCCTTCGACCCGCAAGCCCTTGAGGCGCAGTTGCGCCGTGCTCAAGGCGTTCAGGCCGCAAGAATCAGCGTCGATACCGATGGCCGCACCTTGCTGGGTGAACTGGTCGCCAGAGAACCGGCAGCCTTTGATGACAGTATCCTCGCCCCGCTGCCACTGCCGCTGAACGAACTGCCGGACCTGAGCGACGCCCAGCGTCGGGAAGTGGACCAGAGCTGGCAAGCGCTCGAAAGCCGTGCCCGCCAGGGCATTGTCGAGACGCTGAACAAACACGGCCTGTTCAGTGAAGCCGGTCAGAGCCACGACCTGCCTCAAGTGATGGCGCGTCTTGGGGCCTTGCCTCAGTTCACCGGCCTGCTGCGCCAATGGCTGGCGATGCTGTGCCAACAGGGTTGGGTCAAACAGGAAGGACAACGCTACACGACCGTGCAGCCGCTGCCGCAAGTGCGTCAGGCTCTGGAAGCGCTGCCTGAAGCCGGATGGAGCCAGACACTGGCGACCTACCTGAACACTTGCATCGAACTGCACGGCGAACTGCTGCGCGGCGAGCGTTCTGCGCTGGGCCTGCTGTTCGGTGGCAACGATTCGGTGGTGCAAGCCTTCTACAGCGAAAACCCGGTCTTGCAGTGCCTGAACCGTACCGTCGCGTTGACCGCCAAGGCTCTGGCCGGGCAACGTCGCGACCTGCGGGTTCTGGAGGTCGGTGCCGGTACCGGTGCGACCACCGAACACCTGTTGCCACTCCTGGAAAGCCATTTGAGCGAATACCGCTTCACGGATATCTCCAGCCTGTTCCTTGAGCAGGCCCGGGAACGCTTTGCCGCCTGGCCGCAACTGAACTGCTCGCTGCTGGACCTGAATCAGCCGGTGGATTTCAGCCAGCATCCGGAACAGGGTTATGACCTGATCGTTGCCGTCAACGTGCTGCATGACGTAACCCATGTGCCGCGCTCGCTCAAACGCCTGCATCGCCTGTTGCGCAGCGGTGGGCATCTGCTGTTGGTGGAAGCCACCGAACGTGACAGCGCCTTGCAACTGGCGAGCATCGGTTTTATCGAAAACCTCAGTGACTTCGAGGATGCTCGCGGCGACGACGACAAAGCCATGCTGGACCTGCCACGCTGGCGCACGGCCGTGCAGGCTTCGGGTTTCAGTTGGGTGATGAACTGGCCGCAACAGGCTCAGGACAGCATGCGCCAGCACTTCATGCTGGCCCGCGCAGAAGGCAATGGTCATCTGGATCTGTCGGCTGTACGCAATCAGATTGAGCAAGAGACGTACTGGCCACTGGAAGTGCGTCAGGTCGAACACCTGCTGAACACCGCCAGCAATCAGCGCACCGTGCAAGCAACGGCCGAATCCAGGCCGACTGCGGTCGCGAACCCGGCCACACTGAACGCCGTCGCCCAGCTCTGGCAGGAACTGCTCGGGCAAACACTGGATGCCGAGAGCGACTTCTTCCAGAGTGGCGGCGACAGCCTGATCGCGACTCGCATGATCGCGCGCCTCAACCGTATGGGTTACCCCGGCAGCAGCCTGCGCAGCCTGTTCGATAACCCACGGCTGGGCTACTTCTGCGCCACCTTGCAGACCACCGAAACCCGTTCGGACGACAACCCTCTGGCACTGGCCCGTGGCCGCAACAAGCTGCCGATGTTTGTGTTCCATGCCTCCGATGGCGAGATAGGCGCTTACCTGCCGCTGGCTCAGGCGCTGGATATGCAGGTCTTCGGGCTACAGGCAGCGGATGCACTGAACGCGCACTCCTTGCAGGATCTGGCTGCGCATTATGTGCGGGCCATTCGCCGCCAACAGGCCAGCGGGCCGTATGTGCTGCTGGGTTGGTCCTATGGCACGTTCGTGGCCGAAGCCGCTGCCCACCTGCTGCAGCGTGAGGGTCAACAAGTGCGCCTGATCCTGCTTGATCCGGTCTGCCGAGAGGACTTCCACTTCGAGAACCGTTCGGGCCTGTTACGCCTGATGGCCAAGGGCGAGAAAACCGTCGAGTTGCCCGACGATCTGGAACAGCTCTCCCCGTCCAGGCAACTGGAAGTGTTCATGGGCAATGCCACCCGTGCCGGCGTCCTGAAAAACCAGCCGGAGCCGGAGCAGGCACAGCAATGGCTGCTCCGCATCGAGCATTTGATGAAGCTGCTGAGCCAGCACTCACGTCCGCAGCACCTGAACCTGCCGTGCCTGTGGCTGACCGCCGAAGGGCGGCCGGCGCATTGGCTACCGGCCGAGCAGGACTGGCAGGCGTGGGCTGCACAAGCCCGACGTGAATCCATGGACTGCGATCACTGGCAACTGCTGCTCGAACCGACACAGACCCAGCGCACCGCCGCCTCCATCAACGCCTGGCTGGCCGCTACCCACAAGGAGCATCAGCAATGAGTACACCTTTGAAGGTCCTGATCGTCGGGGCCAAATTCGGCGAGTTGTACCTCAACAGCTTTCTGGATGAACAACCCGGCCTGCAACTGGCTGGCCTGCTGGCCAACGGCAGCCCGCGCTCCCGAGCGCTGGCCAATGCTTTCGGCATCCCGCTGTACACCGACATCGAGCAATTGCCCGGCGACCTGGACATTGCCTGTGTCGTGGTGCGCTCGGCCATCGTTGGCGGAGTCGGCGGGCAGCTCACGGAAAAGCTGCTGCGCCGTGGCCTGCATGTCATTCAGGAACACCCGGTTCACCCGGATGAAATCGCCCGTCACCAGCAACTGGCCGCACAGTCGGGGTTGCATTACATCGTCAACAGTTTCTACCCGCACACTGAAGCCGGTCGTTGCTGGACCGGTGCAGCGCAGCGTGTCAGCCAATTGCTGGATGGTCAGAAACCGCAACTGGCGCAACTGACCACCAGTCGCCAGTTGCTCTATTCGAGCCTGGACCTGCTGTTGCAAGCCTTGGGCTGCGAGCTGGCGGCGCAGGCCAACGTGAGCCTGGTGGATCGCGATTCGGACTTTCACACCCTGTCGCTCAACCTGCCGGGCAGCCGTGTGCTGCTGCGCCTGCAAAGCTGGATGGACCCTGACGATCCCGACCTGCACAGCCTGGTCATGCACCAGTTGAACCTGGCCTGGAGCAGCGGCTATCTGTCGCTGGACGCCAGTTATGGCCCGGTCAACTGGACGCCCGCGCTGCATGCGGACACCCACAACGATGATCGGCAGACGCTCTACGCCAGCACCGCCCACTACCTTGAGCGAGCCACAGCATTACCGCTGCATCCGGCAGCCAGCCACTGGCGCAGCGCCCATGAAATCGAAGGGCCTGCGGGTGTCGCCTGGCTGTTGCAGCGTTTGAAAGCCTGCATTCAGGGCGAGCCTGTTGCCGCCAATCTGAACGGCGATTATCAGTTGGCGCTGGCCCGGCTCTGGCAGGAAACCCTGCGCTGCGCCGGAGCTGCCGAGCAGCGTTCGGCTACGCCGCCGCGCATCATCGATGCCGAACAGCTGCGGGCGGAGGTCTGAGCCCATGGGTATGTTGCGACCTTATCTTCAGGCCGAGCACTCCGACACCCATGTACTGCTCTGCCCGTTCGCCGGTGCCAGCGGTGGTGCATTCCATAGCTGGCGCGGCCTGGACGAACTGGGCATGGACTTGTCGCTGGCGATTTATCCGGGACGCGACCAGCGCATGCACGAACCTTGCGTGCGTCAGGTCCAGCCATTGGCCGAAAGCCTGGCCGCTGAAATCCAGGCGCTGACCAACCCCCGGCACCAGAAGCTGATCCTGGCCGGGCACAGCATGGGCGCTCAGGTGGCGTTCGAGACTTGTCTGCTACTGGAAAAGGCCGGGAAACCTCCCGCAGGGCTGGTGTTGTCTGCCTGCCATGCGCCGCATCTGAGTGGCAGACGCTTGCTCAGCCACCTGGATGACCAGCGCTTTATCGAACAACTGGTCGCCATTGGGGGTTGCAGCGAAGCGCTGTTGGCCGACCGCGACCTGCTGATGCTGTTCATGCCGTTGCTACGTGCCGACTTCCAGGCAACAGAGAGCTATCACCGTCTGCTTGATCCGCAGCGTCAGCAACTGCGTACCCCGACGTTGCTGCTGCACGGCAGCCATGACCCGGAAGCCGATGCCGAGGAAGTCGCTGCCTGGAACCAATGGCTGTGTGGCGATCACCAGCAACACGTCATGGCAGGCGATCACTTTTACCTGACTCAGCGTCCCAGGGCCTTTGCGGCCCGTGTTCTCGGTTTCATCGAGAACAGCATCAGCCCTTTCCATCATTAACGGGAGCCGGACATGAACACACAACACACCTTGCCCAATGACCCGCTGCAACCTTACCTCGACCTGACGCTACCCCAGCGCCTGCAACACTGGGCTCAGGCCAAGGGCTCGCGCACCGCTCTGGTATCGGGCGAGCTGCGCATGAGCTACACGCAACTCCAGCAACGGGTCGAACGTCTGGCAGGCGGGCTGGCGGCACTGGGCATCGTGGCCGGTGACCGGGTGATGCTGCAATTGCCAAACAGCATTGCCTTTGTCAGCGCCTTTTTCGCGGTGATGCGTATCGGCGCACTGCCGGTCCTGACCATGCCCACCCAGCGCGCTCAGGATATCGAAGCGCTGTGCCAACTGGCCGAGCCGGTGGCCTACCTGATCCCCGACCGCATTCGTGACTTCGATTACCGGGAAATGGCCGCTGACATCGTCGAGCGTCAGCACTCGCTGCGCCATGTGATTGTCGACGGTGAGCCGGGGGCTTTCACTGCCCTGTCATCCCTGGATGCGCCCTGCCCGCCATGGCCGGTCATCGACCCGCTCGATACGGCGTTGCTGCTACTGTCTGGCGGCACCACCGGAACACCCAAGTTGATTCCCCGCAGCCACGCAGCCTACGCCTATAACTTTTCCCTTTCGGCAGAGTTGTGCGAAATCGACAGCAGCAGCGTGTATCTCGCGGTACTGCCGACTGCCCATAACTTCACCCTGGCCTGTCCGGGAATATTGGGCAGTCTGGCAGCGGGGGCGACGGTCATTCTGGGCGAAAGCGCCAGTTGCGATCAGGCCATGCCGCTGATCGAGCGCGAGCGTGTCACCCATGTGGCGCTGGTGCCGCCACTGGCACAGCTTTGGGCACAAGGCCGGGAATGGGAAGACAGCGACCTGTCGAGCCTGAAGCTGTTGCAGGTCGGCGGCTCGCGACTCGATCCGGTTCTGGCGCAACAGCTGCTGGATTCTCTCGGCTGTCGCCTGCAGCAGGTGTTCGGCATGGCCGAAGGCTTGCTGTGTTACACCCGGCCCTCGGACTCGCTGGATGTGGTGATCAACACTCAAGGCCGTCCATTGTCGCCATTCGATGAAGTGCGGCTGGTGGATGCAGATCTGCAGGACGTCGCACCGGGCCAGACCGGCGAACTGCTGACCCGCGGCCCTTACACCATTGCCGGTTATTACCGGGCCGAGGCCCACAACGCCGTCAGCTTCACCCCGGATGGCTTTTACCGCAGTGGCGACCTGGCGCGCTGGACACCCGAAGGCAACATCATCGTCGAAGGCCGGATCAAGGAGCAGATCCAGCGCAGTGGGGAAAAGATCTCTGCCGCACTGATCGAATCCCACCTCAATACCCTGCCCGAAGTCGAAGCGGCGGTTGTGGTTGCCGTGCCGGACACGCTGCTGGGCGAACGCATCTGCGCCTTCATTCTCGGAGAGCAACCTGCGGGCGCGGCTCAGCAGGTGCGTGACCAGTTGCGCGAATGCGGGTTGGGCGAAGACAAGCTGCCCGACCAGTTCGAGTGGGTCGCGGCCTGGCCATTGACCGCCGTGGGCAAGATCGACAAACGCCAACTCGCCGTCATGGCTCAGTGAATCCGGAGTTTTCCATGAGTGCCATCAAGTCCGCGCCCGACTGCCAGAACCTGGGCGACATACGCCTGGGCATCGACAGCATTGACCAGCAGATCGTCAACCTGCTTGCCCGACGCTTGACCTATGTAAAGGCCGCGACCCGCTTCAAGGCCAACGAGCACAGCATTCCCGCTCCCGAGCGAGTCGTGGCCATGCTTGAAGAGCGGCGGCAATGGGCTGCCGAAGCGGGCCTGCCGGTTGACCAGACGGAAGACTTCTTCAAGGACCTGATTCACTGGTTCATCAATCAGCAGATCAGTCACTGGCGCACCCTGCATCAGGAGGCTCGTGAACAATGAACCCACTCCCATCGTTCGACGGGCTGCTGGAGTGCCTGAACAAAGCCCGGCAGCGGGTCAGCTCGCAGAGGCCTTTCGTGCTCGCGTCATTCTCGACACCTTCGCCGGAGGTCGAGCCGCTGACGCTGTTCAGCGCCAATCGGCAACACCTGCAACCGGCCAGCCTGTGGCACGTCAAGGCTCAGGCGCAATATCGCCTGGGGCTGGGCGTTGCCCATGAGTTCAATGCCTGTAGCAGCGACAGTTGGTCAATACTGGAAGAGCGCTGGCAAGGCCTGACGGCGGATGCCGTCGTGCATGGCCCGCACCGACCGGTGCTGTTCGGTGGTTTTGCCTTCGACCGGCAGCATCACCGCACCCGCTTGTGGCGCGACTTTCCCGATGCTGCGTTGACCCTGCCGCGTTTCGAGCTGCATGAAAACGAAGGCCGGACACGCCTTATCGTCAATGTGCTCGTGGAGAAAGGCACCGCCTGTGAGCCACTGGCTGAAAGCCTTGTCAGCCAGTGGTCGACCGTTCTCGCCAGACAGGTGCCCGGCAACACTGCACCCGTCGACAATTATGTGCGTCTGTCCATGGCGCACTTGTGGAAGCAGGACGTGAGCAATGCCGTCGACTGGATTCAGCGCAGCGATCTGGAGAAAGTCGTGCTGGCCCGCTCGCAGAACGTACCGGCGTCAGAACCCTTGCATGAAGTCATGGAGCGTCTGCTGCGCAAGCAACCCAATGCCTACCTGTTTGCCTTTGCCCGAGACACCAGTTGCTTTATCGGAGCATCGCCTGAATGCCTGCTTACCGTGAAGGGCAAGGCCTTTCAGACCATGGCCTTGGCAGGCACGGCTCCGCGCGGCCAGAACAGCACGGACGATGCGCGGCTGGGAGAGCAATTGCTCGCCAGTCAGAAAGACAATGCCGAGCATGCCATGGTGGTCGCCAGCCTCAAGGAATGCCTGAACCCGCACTGCCTGGAACTGGATATCGCCCGGCAGCCACAGTTGCACAAGCTGCCACATATTCAGCACCTGCTGACGCCGGTCCAGGGCACACTCGCGCCAGACGCCAGCTTGCTGGCCATGGTCGAAAGCCTGCACCCGACCCCGGCAGTCGGCGGCTTGCCGCGCAATCAGGCGCTGGACTACATCCGCAATCACGAACACCTGGATCGTGGCTGGTACGCCGGCCCCGTGGGCTGGCTGGATGATCGCGGCAGCGGCGAATTTGCCGTCGCCCTGCGCTCTGCCCTGCTGGATGGCCACAGAGCGACCCTGTTTGCCGGGTGCGGGCTGGTCAGTGAATCGGAGCCTGAGAGCGAGTATCGGGAGAGTGATCTGAAGATGCAGACCATGCGCGAGGCATTACAAGGATAGTTTGGCAGGAGCGGATTTATCCGCGAATGCGGTATTACATCCTGCAGAGATGCTTTGTTTGAAATACCGTCTCGCGAATGAATTCGCTCCTACCGGGCGGTGGCTGCACCCTGCAAGAAGAACTGCATCAACAATGCTGCCATACCGGAACGCGCCACCCGGCCGCGTCGTTCTGCATCCACCAGCCCGAACAACTGGGATGCGAAAATTTCCGTCAGCACCGGCGCGCCGATATCGATGCGGAAGATACCTTCGCGCTGGCCGCGCAGGAAGAAGGCATCCAGAGCATCCGAATATGGCATCCAGCGAGTGCCGCCACAGCGTTCGTCCAGAGAATCCGGACGCCATTGAAAACACAGGAACACCAGCATTTCACGATGGGTCAGGTGCCCTTCGATCAAACGACTCAATGCCTCCAGCGGCGCGGCATGCTCCAGGTCCGAGGTTTCGATGACCTGATTCATCAGCGACGAGCCATGGTTGAGCAACATTTCGATGAGGTTGCTGCGTGTCCCGCAGAAGCGATTGAGGGTAGCCTTGCTCACGCCAGCAGCCTGGGCGATGTCCTTGACCGTACCCGCCGGATGCTCGACGAGCGCGACAGCCAGGGCTTTCAGGAGTTTTTCATCAGCAGCGGGTAAATCCATCGGGTGGTCTTTCACTCATCAAGATTGCATGGCGGGCATTGTGCAGAAAAAGCCCCTTTCCTCAAAGAACATTAACAATTACTCACAAAAGATTCATATGAGTCAATATTGACTCACATTAGCGCAAAACAGATCATTCGCAACTTTAGCGATTAATGGGCCTTGCCCGGGTGAAAGCATGAGTACGTTGCGCGAATGGCGTGTTATTCCGGTTGTCACGCTGCTGGCAGCTCTGGGTCTGGCAGGTTGTGATCAAAAAGCCCAACAGGGCTGGGGAGCGTCAGGCGCGCCACGGGAAGTCGAGTCGGTTGCCGTCAAGGCAGAAGCGTTCACGCTGGTCAACGAACTGCCGGGCCGCATCGAGCCGGTTCGGATCGCTCAGGTACGTGCCCGGGTCGCGGGTATCGTACTCAGCCGCAACTTTGTGGAAGGTGCCGATGTAAAGGCTGGCGATGTCCTGTTCCAGATCGACCCTGCCCCGTTCAAGGCAGCATTGTCCAAGGCTCAGGGCGAGCTGGCACGTACCGAAGCCACGCTGTTCGAGACCCAGGCCACCGTCAAACGCTATGAACCTCTGGTGAAAATCGAAGCGGTCAGCCAGCAGGATTACGACACCGCCAAAGCCGCACTGCAGAACGCCAGCGCTGCCAGGCGCTCGGCCCAGGCCGACGTCGAGACGGCTCGGCTGGACCTGGGTTATGCCACCGTCAAGGCGCCCATCTCCGGACGTATCGGCCGGGCCACCGTCACCGAAGGTGCGCTGGTCGGTCAGGGCGAAACCACGCTGATGGCAACCATCCAGCAACTGGACCCGGTGTATGCCGACTTCACCCAGCCAGTGGCCGATGCCCTGCGCATGCGTACCGCCATCCAGAACGGCAATCTGCCCAAGGGCGGTGAAGACGCGCTGACCCTGAGCGTCGAAGGCACCGACTACCAGAGCCGCGGCACCCTGCTGTTCACCGATATCGCCGTAGACCCCACCACCGGACAGGTTTCCCTGCGTGCCCGCTTCCCCAACCCTGACGGCATTCTGCTGCCGGGCATGTATGTGCGGGTTCGCACACCACAGAGCACGAACGATAACGCCATCCTTGTTCCTCAGCGCGCCATCAAACGCTCCAGCGACGGTGCGGCTCAGGTGCTGGTCATTGGCAAGGACGGGACAGTGGAATCCAGACCGGTGAAAACCGGTGCGATGCAGGACTCGCGCTGGCAGATCACTGAAGGCCTGAGCGCAGGCGAACAGATCATTGTCGGCAACATGACCGGTCTCAATCCTGGTGACAAGGTAGTCCCCAAATCGCAACCCGCTCAACAGCAGGCCAAGGCCCAGTAAGGCCGACCTCAGCGCGATCAAGGATAACTTTCTATGTCACTGTTCTTTATCAAGCGCCCCAACTTCGCGTGGGTCGTTGCCTTGTTCATCCTGCTGGCGGGCCTGATGGCGCTGCCGTCGCTGCCGGTGGCGCAATACCCGGTCGTGGCGCCGCCGCAGATCACCATCACCGCCACCTACCCCGGCGCTTCCGCCAAGGTGCTGGTGGATTCGGTGACCAGCGTCATCGAGGATGAGCTCAACGGTGCCAAGGGGATGCTGTATTACGAGTCGACCAGCAACTCCACCGGCTCTGCCGAAATCAACGTGACCTTCAATCCGGGCACCAACCCGGACATGGCGCAGGTCGAGGTGCAGAACCGCATCAAGAAAGCCGAAGCACGCCTGCCACAGCCGGTGCTGAGCCAGGGTTTGCAGGTGGAACAGGCCAGCTCCGGCTTCCTTATGATTTTTACCCTGAGCTACAAGGGCGATTCGACCAACAAGGACACCGTTGCCCTGGCCGACTATGCGGCGCGTAACGTCAACAATGAAATCAGCCGTGTGGCGGGCGTCGGCAAGTTGCAGTTTTTCGCCGCAGAAGCCGCCATGCGCGTGTGGATCGACCCACAGAAACTGGTGGGTTTCGGCCTGTCCATCGATGACGTGAACACCGCAATTCAGGGCCAGAACGTTCAGGTGCCTGCCGGCAGCTTCGGCAGTACACCCGGCTCGTCACTGCAAGAGCTGACCGCGACGCTGGCGGTCAAGGGCACGCTGGATAATCCCGAGGAATTCGGGCGCATCGTGCTGCGCGCCAATCAGGATGGCTCCACCGTGCATCTGTCCGATGTCGCACGCCTTGCCGTGGGCAGCCAGGATTACAACTTCGAGTCGCGCCTGAACGGCAAACGTGCCGTGGCGGCTGCTATCCAGCTTTCGCCGGGTGCCAACGCCATCGAAACGGTCAAGGCGGTCAAGCAGCGCCTGACCGAGCTGTCGGTCAATTTCCCGGACGATGTCGAGTTTTCCGTTCCCTATGACACCTCGCTGTTCGTGGGTGTAGCCATCGACAAGGTGATCTACACCCTGATCGAAGCCATGGTGCTGGTGTTCCTGGTGATGTTCCTGTTCCTGCAGAACATCCGCTACACCCTGATCCCGACCATTGTGGTGCCGGTCTGTCTGGCCGGTACGCTGGCGATCATGTACTTGCTGGGTTTCTCGGTGAACATGATGACCATGTTCGGCATGGTGCTGGCCATCGGTATTCTGGTAGACGACGCCATTGTGGTCGTGGAGAACGTCGAGCGGATCATGGCCGAAGAAGGCCTGTCCCCGGCGGCCGCAACGGTCAAGGCAATGGGTCAGGTGTCAGGCGCGATTCTGGGCATCACTCTGGTGCTGGCTGCGGTGTTCCTGCCGCTGGCCTTCATGGGCGGTTCGGTGGGTGTGATCTACCAGCAGTTCTCGCTGTCGCTGGCGGTGTCGATCCTGTTCTCGGGCTTCCTGGCCCTGACGTTCACACCCGCGCTGTGCGCCACCCTGCTCAAGCCGATTCCGGCTGGGCATCATGAAAAACGCGGTTTCTTCGGTGGCTTCAATCGTCTTTTCGAGAAGCTGACCCACCGCTACGAGCGCCTGAGTTCAAGCATGCTCAAGCGTGCGGGCCGTTACATGCTGCTGTATGTCGGTATCGTCGGTCTGCTGGGCTTTTTCTATCTGCGCTTGCCGGAATCCTTCGTGCCGGTTGAAGACCAGGGCTATCTGATCGTCGACGTCCAACTGCCGCCCGGTGCAACCCGTGCGCGCACCGATGAAACTGCGCAATTGCTGGAAAAATACCTGATGTCCCGGGAGAGCACCGACGCGGTGACGATGCTGCTGGGCTTCAGCTTCTCCGGCATGGGCGAAAACGCCGGTCTGGCTTTCCCGACCCTGAAGGACTGGTCCGAGCGCGGCAAGGGTCAGTCGGCCGCCGACGAAGCGGCAGCGTTCAACCAGCATTTCGCAGGCCTGAGCGACGGTACGGTCATGGCTGTCACGCCACCGCCTATCGAAGGCCTTGGCACGTCGGGCGGTTTTGCCCTGCGCCTGCAAGACCGTGCAGGTCTGGGCCGTGAAGCCCTGCTGGCAGCACGTAATGAATTGTTGGGCAAGGCCAACGGCAATCCGAAAATCCTCTACGCCATGATGGAAGGCCTGGCGGAAGCACCCCAGTTGCGCCTGAACATCGACCGGGAAAAAGCCCGCGCCCTGGGTGTGAGTTTCGAGTCGATCAACAATGCCCTGTCCACGGCCTTCGGTTCTTCGGTCATCAGTGACTTCGCCAACGCCGGTCGTCAGCAACGGGTCGTGGTGCAGGCCGATCAGGACTCGCGGATGACACCGGAAAGCGTTCTGAAACTCCATGTTCCCAACAGCAGCGGCACACTGGTTCCACTGGCTGCGTTCGTCACCACTCACTGGGAGGAAGGCCCGGTGCAGATCGCCCGCTACAACGGCTACCCGGCGTTCAAGATTTCGGGCGATGCACCGCCGGGTGTCAGCACCGGCGAGGCGATGGCAGAGATCGAGCGGATTGTTTCCGAGCTGCCACCGGGCATTGGTTACGAGTGGACCGGCCTCTCCTATCAGGAGAAAGTGGCCAGTGGTCAGGCAACGGTGTTGTTCGCTCTGGCGCTGCTGGTGGTGTTCCTGCTGTTGGTCGCGCTTTATGAAAGCTGGGCAATTCCGCTGGTGGTGATGCTGATCGTACCGGTGGGAGCCCTGGGCGCGGTGTTGGCTGTGACGGCCGTCGACATGCCTAACGATGTGTACTTCAAGGTTGGTTTGATCACGATTATCGGTCTGTCGGCGAAGAACGCGATCCTGATCGTCGAGTTCGCCAAGGAACTGTGGGAACAGGGGCATTCCCTGCGCGAGTCGGCCCTTCAGGCTGCACGCCTGCGTTTCCGCCCGATTGTCATGACCTCGCTGGCCTTTATCCTGGGTGTCGTCCCGTTGGCCATCGCCACCGGTGCCGGCGCTGCCAGCCAGCGCGCAATCGGGACCGGCGTGATCGGCGGCATGCTCAGTGCGACCCTGCTGGGTGTGATTCTGGTGCCGATCTTCTTTGTCTGGGTGCTGTCGGTGTTACGCCGCAAGCCCAATGCAATCGAGTAGGAGAGAATCGGGCGGGGGGTCCCTCCGTGCTCCATAATAGAGCCGCCGTCCGCGGTTGCTCACGGAGG
>NZ_JAIGPJ010000019.1:0-59588 GCF_019719005.1 Pseudomonas cichorii | reverse complement strand
GGCGCTCCGCTCATTCGCGAATAAGCGGAGCGCCGCCCGATTCGCTACGGATTATTTCTTGCCGTGATCTGTGACCAGGCCGGGCTGGCGTCGAGAAGGAACTTCGACGCCATGCTCACCTGGTTCTTGCCCTGTGACTTGGCCGAATACAGCGCCCGGTCGGCCAGTTCGATCAACCCTTCCTGATTCACCGGCTCATTGCGCTGCGCAAGCGTTGCAACCCCCAGGCTGATGGTCACGATGTTGAAGGGGCTGGATATATGCTCGATACACTGAGTACGGATCTGCTCCAGAATGGCCTCCGCCACCGCGCAGGCACCCGCCTCGTCAGTATCCGGAATCACCACCGCAAACTCCTCACCACCATAGCGGGCCGCCATGTCTCCGGGGCGTCTGATGCATTGTTCGATGATTCGGCTGATGGTCTTCAGGCACTCATCACCCGCCAGATGGCCGTAATGGTCGTTATAAAGCTTGAAGTAATCCACATCGATAAGGATCAGCGACAAGGCACGCCGGTCACGCTTGGCGCGCTTGAATTCGATATCCAGAAACTGATCGAAGCGCCTGCGGTTAGCCAGGCCCGTCAGTTTGTCCTGAGAAGCCAGAAGCTCCAGGCTCTGGTTCAGTTCGATCAGCGCAGCCTGGGAAACCAGCAATTCGTTTTCGGCCCGTATGCGACGATGAAGATGACTGATCAGGCGAACCCCCAACGCAACCAGCAATCCCAACAACACCAGCACCACCACTATCGACTGGCGGGCCTGGTTCCACCAGATTTGCATGGCCTCTTCCCGACCCACCGCAACTGTGGTCACCAACGGGTAATGCTCGCTTCTCTTGAAAGCGTAGAGACGATCAACCCCGTCCACATTGGAAATGAACTCGGCCGTGCCGGACAAATTCTTGCGGGTCATGGCAAAAATCGGTGCCGAGGAAAGGTCGCGGTTGATATCCGCCTCGCGGAACGGATACCTGACCAGCAACCGTCCCTGAGACGAACTCAGGCTGATGACCCCGGTATGCCCGACATCGATATTGGAATAGAAGTTGAGCAAATGATCGATGCTGATGGTGATCAGCATGACCCCGCCAAAGCTCGAGTCAGGATTATCGATCCGCCGACTGATCGAAACCAGCCAGGCATTGGTGACTCGGCTGCGAAAGGCAGGCCCGATGAACACTCCACGGTCGCGGTTTTCCTTGTGGTACATGAAGAACTCTCGATCTTCACCCCCCATCCTCGGGATATGCCGGTTACTCAGGAAAATGCCATTGCCTTGCGCGTCATACAACACCACGCTGTTCAAGGGTTTCAGTGTGACCATTTCCTGGGCAACCACCGATCTCAGACGGTCGATCTGCTTTTCGCCGACACCCTCTTTCTCGACCCTTTCGATAAGGCCGACCAGCATCAGCTCACTCTGCCTGAACATCCCCTCGGTGTAGTTGCTCAGGGCGCTGGTGAGGTTGACAGTGTTGGTTTCGATATTAACCAGCGTGTTCTGGCGCACCGTCACTATCTGCCATGCCGTCAGTAACACAACGCACAGACACACAACAAAAATCAGTAACGAGGCAAGTCGAAGATCACTCTTCAAAGGCAGCCTCCAAGGCAGGTTGAAAACATGTTCGACGCACACGGATTCATCATTGAACCTGCGTACTCATGATTTTTACCCACCCTGTACCATTCTTTCGCCATCATTTCCAAGATTTGCTCACATCCCGTATCCATATTTCCCTATTGGAACAGTAGACGTGTTCCGACCTTGAACGGAAAAACCTTTGAGCCCATACGAAAAAAACGGGAAACAAGATCATGACCTTGCCTTCGAAAAAGCTCCCACAAGCCTGACACCGAAGCTTTCGCTGGGTATTCTGGCCGACTTGACCCAATGGACATGAAACCGTCATGAAGAAAACCCTGAGCACCTTGCTTACCGCTTCGGCACTGCTGCTTGCAGCCCACACGGCACAGGCTCACCAGATCTGGTTCGAGCAAGCCCCGGACCGCAGCATGACCTTCTACTACGGCGAATATGACAGCAATATGCTGGAGGTCACTCCTGGCGGCATGGATCGCTTCAAGGCACTGGAAGCTCAGTGGACAAGTGCATCAGGCACGACTCCGCTGAAAATGAAACTCGAGCGCGACCACTTTTCGGTTGCTCAGAAGCCAGGCAAGAATGATTCATGGCTGGCCTTCGACAAGCAGTATCCGATCTTTCAGGTCAAGGACGAAGGCAAGACCGTCAGCGCCTACTGGACGCCAGCCACCCGCTGGGTCAGCGACTTTCGTGTACGCGAGCCCGAACTGGACCTGGATATCGTGCCGACAGGCGTCGTAAAGGGCGATGAAGTGGAGTTTCAGGTCTTTCACCTGCACGACCCGCTGGGCAATGTTCCGGTGAGACTGTCTTCCGGCTCAGGATGGGTGCTGCTGGCCAATACCGATGGCGAAGGCAAGGTCAGCTTCAAGCTGCCCTGGAAAGGCACCTATGTGCTGGGTATCGAATACCGCGACCGCTCGGAGGGCGGTGAGCGTGTCGGGATCGATGGCAACAAGGAAAAATACGACATCCTGGCCTATAGCTCGTCGCTTTCCTTCCACAAGGATACCGGCCTTGCGCCTCTGCCCCGAGCCGACTCAAGCCTGCCGGCTTCGGAAATCGCTCGTCTGAACAAAAAGTGATTGATGGAGCCTTGTCATGAAAGCTGTTTTCCAGACCCTGCTGGCCGTGACCTGCGCCCTGCTCATGAGCCAGGCCAGTGCCCATGGTGTCCCCCAGCCACAGCACGGTGGCCTGATCGAGGATGCCGGGCTGGTCGCCATTGAAATGGTTGCTGAGGGCGATACGGTCGATCTGTACCTGACTGATCACGATGAGCCCGTCAGTGCCGCGAATGTCACGGGCGTGCTCACCATCACCACCCGCCATGCCCGGACAAAGACCGATATCGTTGCGCTCAGCGGCAATCAACTGCAAAGCCGGGGCGTGAGTTTCAAATCGGGATCACGGGTCAGCGCCCTGTTGACTCTGGCGGACGGCAAGACCAAGGTCAGTGCGCGGTTCAAGGTTCCGTGATGGTTTGAAGGTGGCTTTGTGGGTGATCGATGTTACTTAAACTAACGAAAATGCCCTGCTTGCAGGACATTTCTTACGGACCTGTCCCTATCATCCGCACGAAGTTTCCTAGAAAATCCCAGCCCCTTGAGTGGGTGTTTTTGGCTCTCCAGGCTGTGCCGGTCACTGCTCATCAGTGATCGGGTTTAGCAGCCTGCGTTAATTACTCACCATGCAAGTTCGTTAAATAGAGACACCACGCAGTCCACTGCGAATTGGTTGAAGCATTTCGAGTGGATACCGCTCTCCCCGAACAACGATACCGATGAGCACCAATGCGCCGGAAGGCCATCTTTCGGCCCGAAGCGGACTCCTAATTTTTAAGCATAAGCGGGTTTATGCTCGCGCATGCATTCTGGCAATCGCTACAAACCACATTCTTTGGTAACTGTCTCTACCACAAGCGTTTCGGGCACCTGACCAGTATGCATGTCCAGGATTTTTAACGAGCAACCCTGCTCAGGGGTTGATTGGCTCATCTGATAGGTCGCTCCAGCTTTGGGAACGAAGCTGCTGACGTTCAAACAGGTTTTGCCAATCAGTGAACCCGGGGTGGGCTGGTGGATCTTTGTGCCCGAGCTCACGGCGATCAAGTAAATACGTCGATCAGGCTTGATAAAGAATCGATTTTTTTCGGGCTCCGACTCCGAAACGGCACCCAGTACACCGGTTTCGTCTGTGTCGGTGCAACGGTTGTCATAATACGCATCGTACGCCTGGAAGCCTCCAGAAATGAGGGCGTTGGTGCTCCACTTGGCAATCAGGGTTGCATGCGCAGCGTTTGGTGCTGGCTGCTGGTAGTGACCAACGCAGCCCGTCAACAAGGCCAAGCATAAGAATAGAACGGGTTTGATCAATTTCACACCGGTGGAAAACGAGGAAAGGAAGCAAGTTGGTTATCGACTGCTTTGTGGTAAGCAATAGTGCTGAGTTAAGGATTCTCCGATCAAGTCCGCAGGATGCCTTTTCAAAATCCAAAAGCATCGGCCATGCCTCAACAGCCCAAAGCCCCAGTATTCTCACTCGTCACTATCTGCAAAGGCACATGAACACAATGCCGCTTTAGATCAAAGACGGGTGCCTCCTGCAACTCGACCAGCAACCGGATCAGGGAGGTGCCGATTAGCAGTGGCTGCGAATCGATCACCAGGCTGACTACTCCCTGCTCAAGCGCCCTATGCGAGCTGGACGTCGACTCCAGCAGAATGCTGCAGATCGACGGCCGTTCGGGTAACTGGGCCAGTGCCTTGATGATGCCGTCGCCGCCCCCGCCTACAACGCACAGTCCGCGCAGGTCGTCATGGCGGGCCAGCAGGTCGAGGGTGGCTTCTTCGGTGATGTCATCGTTGTCCATGTTCACCAGCGGCTCCAGCAGGCGCAGGTGCGGTGCGTGTTGCGTGAGGTAGCTGCGCAGGCCGTCAACCCGGGCCTGATGCCCGAGAAAGCGATGGCCTCCCATCAGCACCCCGACGCATCCTTCGCGGGCACCCGAGATATGGGCGACCAGCCAGCCCATGGTGCGTCCAACTGAATGGTTGTCCTGACCGACATAAGGCCCTTGCGGGGTCTCGTGGAAGTCCGACAGCAGGGCCACTATCGGCACCCCGGCGGCGCGTATCTGCTGAATGGTCTGATTGATCAGCGGATGAGCGAAACTGACGACGCCCAGTCCGTCGTATTTCACTGCCAGTTGTTCGATCTGTCCGGCAATCACGGCCGGGGTACGGTCGGTGATGTACTCGAAGTGGCAACTGAGATTGGCATCGGTCCAGGCCCGAGCAGCCTCATTGATGGCAGCGGCAAGGTTGGCGTAGAACTCCTGAGCCGTGCCCAACAGCAGAATGCCAAAGCGATAGTGAGGGCGACGCTCACGGATTCGCTGGCCGATCAGCCGGGCAGCGAAATAACCGACCGACTCGGCCGCTTGCAGCACCTGCTCGGCCGTTTGCGGGCTGACCGGTGCCCTGTCGTTGAGCACCCGGTCAACGGTGGCAACACTCAATCCGGCGCGCTCGGCCACCGTGGCAATGGTAGGACGTTTCTTGTTATTCATCGTTGATCCCTTGATAGAAAACTATCATTCCGCTCCGGGGCTGGATGATAGCTTGATAGAGAATGAATTCAAGGGATTGAGTGACTTACTGCAACTGCCTACTCTTTTCTCCAGCGATGCAATCAAACAAACATCGCGGCAAGTTCCAACAATAAACATGCTTGCGGAGAATAATAAAATGCCTGAACACGATTCAGCCTTTGAACAGGATATTCAATACAAGCGCCGGGATTATCGACTGACCGGTCCAGAGGCAGCACGTGCCGCGCAAAAAGGTCTGGTCTCGGCCACCTGGTATCAATGCCCTGTCCCTCGCAAGCGCATGAAGGAATTGATGCAACGCAGCGATGGTCCGGCCCTGCTTGATACCGCGCTGTGGTTTCTGACGCTGGGGCTGTCCGGTTGGGGTGGCTACTGGTTCTGGGGAAGCTGGGCCTGCGTGCCGTTTTTCATTGTCTATGGCGTGCTGTATGGCACCGCCTCCAATGCCCGCTGGCATGAAACGGGCCACGGCACGGCCTTCAAGACCCGCTGGATGAATGATGTCGTTTATCACATTGCCAGTTTCATGTGCATCTTCGAGCCCCATGTCTGGCGCTGGAGCCATGCCCGTCACCACACCGACACCATCATCGTCGGCCGGGACCCGGAGATCGTCGAACCACGTCCGCCCAGCCTGTTGAAGATGTTTCTGAACCTGCTCAGCCTGCCCCGCGCACTGGAAACCTTTCGCGGTGTCCTGCGCCATGCCCAGGGCCATGCGAGTGATGAAGAACGGGATTTCATCCCTGAATCCGAGCTGCCCAAGGTCTTTCGTGCGGCGCGGATCTGGCTGGTGATCTATGCCCTGACCATCATGGCCGCACTCTATCTGCACAGTTGGCTGCCGTTGATGTTTATCGGTCTACCGTCACTTTATGGCGGCTGGCTTTCCTATCTTTTCGGTATTACACAACATGTAGGGCTGGCCGAAGACACATTGGACCACCGCACTAACTGCCGAACCATTTATATGAACCCTGTGCTTCGGTTCCTCTACATGAACATGAACTATCACCTGGAACATCACATGTTTCCCATGGTGCCCTATCACGCCCTGGCCCAACTTCATGCCGAAATAGTCGACGATTGTCCGCCGCCCTATCGCAGCCTGTTCGAGGCTTTCAGGGAGATCCTTCCAACGGTCTTGAAACAGCGCAAGGACCCGACCTACTTCGTTCGCCGTCCATTGCAGCCACGCCGGGAAACCAGTGAACAGGTGCTTGCCGAGTCCTGAACGCACCTCGCTGCCCCCCCCCCACGAAAACAACAAGAGAGATTGCCATGACCGACCAATGGATCGATGTATGTGCTGTGGACGACATAGACGAAGAAGACGTCATTCGTTTTGACCATGCCCAGCGCACCTATGCGGTTTACCGCTCTGCCGACAGTGAGTTCTTTGCTACCGACGGGCTGTGCTCCCATGAAGCCATTCACCTGGCCGACGGACTGGTGATGGATCATGTGATCGAATGCCCCAAACACAACGGACGCTTCGACTACCGCTCCGGCCAGGCATTGGGTGCTCCGGTCTGCGTCAATCTCAAGACCTACCGGGTCCGGGTCGAAGCGGGACGTGTCCTGCTCGGCCTCGGCCAGTGAAAGGAGCGTCCGTCATGTCTGCTCCATGGGTGATAATAGGCGCCGGTCATGCAGGTGGCCGTGCGGCCCTGACTCTGCGGGCCGAGGGTTACAGCGGTCGTCTGGTGCTGATCGGCGATGAAAGACACCTGCCCTACGAGCGTCCGCCACTGTCCAAGGAGTTGCTCAAGGGCACAATGGACCTTGCCGCATGCAGCCTCTGCGATGAGGCCAGGCTGGCCGAGCTGAACATCGAGCATCTGTCGGGCAACCCGGTGACAGCACTGGACCCGTCGCGCCATCGCCTGCAACTGGCAGACGGAAACTGGCTGGATTATGCCCGTCTGCTGATTGCCACCGGTGGCCGGGCACGGCAGTTGCCCGTTGCTGCACATCGGCCCGCCAACCTGCTTTATCTTCGCAGCCATGACGAAGCCATTGCCTTGCGAACGTCGCTCAAGCCGGGAACTCGTCTGGTGGTGATCGGTGGCGGCTTCATCGGCCTGGAGGTCGCGGCCACTGCCCGAGCCCTGGATTGCCAGGTGACCTTGCTGGAGGCCGGGCCGCGTCTGGCGGGTCGAGCCCTGCCGGAGCCTGTATCCGCCGCATTGCTGGAACTGCATGTGCGCAATGGCGTGAACGTGCGTCTGAATGCAGCCATTGAAACCTTGCAAGACACGCCCCGAGTCGAAGTCGTGCAACTGGTCAGCGGCGAGCAATTTGCCTGTGACCTGGTGGTAGCAGGTATTGGCATGCAACCCAATATCGAGCTGGCCAGAGCGGCAGGTCTTGAAGTCGGCCAAGGCATTCGTGTCGATGAACAATTGCGTACCAGCGCCCCGGATGTATTTGCTGCCGGGGATATCTGCGAGTTTCGCCTGCACCCAGAGGGTGACTTTCAGCGTCAGGAAACCTGGCGCAATGCCGAAGCCCAAGGGCGGCATGCGGCACTGAATATGCTGGGTGCCGAGCAACCATTCAACGATCTGCCCGGTTTCTGGAGCGATCAATACGACTGGGGGCTGCAAACCATAGGGCAGGTTTCAAATAGCGAGCCTGATGCCACACGTGCCACCTCAGCGGAGGGCTTCGTGCTGTTTTACCTCGACCCGCAGCAACGCCTGATCGGTGCCTGCGGCTGGGGACCGGGTAACAGCGTTGCCAAGGACATCAAACTTTGCGAACGGCTGATCGGCAGTCAGATCCGCCTGGATGCGGGGCAACTGGCCAATCCCGATAGGCCACTCAAGCAACTGCTGAGGAGCTGACATGCGTGAATTCCTGATATTTCAGTCACTCTGGGCAATGCTCGATCATCAGGGGCAGTGCGACCTCTCTCTTGAGGCGCAACTGGAGAAAATCGCGGCAGCAGGGTTTGATGGCATCACCGATCACTTCTGGGTCCCCGGACATGTGAAACGGCTAACCTCTGCTGCCAACGCTCAGGGCTTGCAGATCGAAGGCCAGTTGTTTCCCCGCACCGTGGACGATCTGGCCAGAGCCATCGATGTGATTTCACCTTACGGCTGTCACCACCTCACCCTGCAAGCGGATGTGCGCCCCCGTACGCTGCGCCAGGCCATCGACCTGCTCGAAGGCTGGCAGCGACTGGCCGAACAGGCAGACTTTCCGATACTGGTGGAAACCCACCGCTACCGTATCACCAGCGACTTGCTGTTCACCCTCGACATTCTGGCCGAGATGCCGGATCTCAAACTTCTGGCCGACCTGTCCCATTACGTTGCGGGCCGAGAACTGCCCCTGCCACCGGACAAGGAAGACGAGGAACACTTGCAGACCATTCTGCGCCACAGTTGGGGATTTCATGGTCGGGTCGCCAACAGTGAACAGGTGCAAATACCCATCACCTTTGCCCAGCATCGACCCTGGCTGGACTACTTTCTCAAGCTCTGGCGCTACGGCATCGAGGACTGGCTGAGCCGCCCGTTCGGCGAAACCGGCAGCCTGTCATTTACCTGCGAACTCGGTCCGCCACCCTATGCCATCACCGGCCCGGACGGACGCGATATCACCGACCGCTGGGCCGAAGCGCTGTTGCTCAAACAACTGATCGGCGAGGTCTGGCGGGAATTCCAGCCGGGGTACAACGGTTAACCGGCACCCGTATTTCTTTCCCGCTTCATCTGTACTACCAGAGTAAAACGGTCATCCGGATGAATGGTTTCGGACACCACCATCAAGGCACCTGAATCGTCGCGATACTGGCGAATGATCTTCAGGCCGGGTGAGCCCGTCTCGGCATTAAGGCTCCTGGCGATCTCAGGCGTCAGGAGCACCGCTCGCACCTGCTGGTCCACCACGTCGATATGGCGGCCAAAATGCTGTTCGATCAAGGCTGCAATCAACTCATCAGGATGCTGCTTGGCCAGTTCGATCACGGCCGAGTAGTCGTCCTGTGCGTAGACATCCGTCCAGCAAAGAGGCGCATTGATGTTCTGCTGGTCGACCCGAATGCTCGACACGCAAAAGTAATGCTCACCCGGTTCAAGCCCCAGACGCCGAGCCTCGGCGATATCGGCCACGAAATGACGAACATTCTGGATGCTGCGCACCTGTGTCTCAGCCAGATGCACCAGATCCGACACCGATGCCAGTGAGTGCGAATAGCCACCTCTCGGTGAACTGGCCTCGACCCGCGTCCCTACCCTCTTGCGTCGTGATACCAGGCCCTGGCTCTGCAATTGGGTAATGGCCGCGCGCACGGTATGACGGCTCACTTCATAAAGCTCACATAACTCGAACTCGGTGGGTAACAGGCTACCCACGGGGTAGCGGCCGCTGGCAATGCCTTCCAGCAAGTCCTTGGCAACAACCGCATAGCGCGTCTGGTTCATACCTTTCATCAGTCCCGATCTTTCTGCGAGTTGACAGTGTATCAGCGAGCAGGCAAGAATTATGTACGTACATTTATAATATGTCCGACCAATAACAACATATCAGGTACTTCTTCATGTCCAGCACCGTCTTCGACTCCGCCCTCTTTCGCGATATGTTCGGCACCGCCGAGATGCGCGCCGTGTTCTCCGACAAAGCCCTGATCGAACGCTATATCGAAGTCGAGGTTGCCCTCGCTCGTGCAGAAGCTCGCTGTGGCGTGATCCCCGCAGAAGCAGCCGAGCAGATCGCCGAACTGGCCACTTACTCGTCGCTGGATCTGGCTCTCATGCAGCATGAAACCGAAATCGTCGGTTACCCGATCCTGCCTCTGGTCGAACAACTGTCCAGAACCTGCGGCGAAGCCGGACGCTACGTGCATTGGGGTGCGACCACCCAGGACATCATGGACACCGCCGTGGTGTTGCAAGTACGTGCAGCCCTGGCCATCGTCGAGCGTGACATTCAGAGCGTGCGCAACCTGCTGGCCGGTCTGGCCCTGCGTTATCGCGACACGCCGATGGCTGGCCGGACGCACTTGCAACATGCCCTGCCGATCACCTTCGGCTACAAATGCGCGGTCTGGCTGAGCATGTTCGATCGCCACGCCGAGCGTCTGGTGGAGTTGCGCCCACGGGTGGAAATCGGCCAGTTCGCCGGTGCGGCAGGCACTCTGGCTTCATTGGGCGACAAGGGTCTGGAAGTGCAGGAAGCCTTGATGGCCGAGCTGGGGCTTGGTGTCCCGCAGGCGACCTGGCATGTGGCTCGCGATGGCTTGGCTGAAACCCTGAACTTCCTGGGCCTGGTGACCGGTTCGCTGGGCAAGATCGCGCTGGACATCATGATGATGATGACCAGCGAGCTGGGCGAAGTGTACGAACCCTTCGTCAAGGGACGCGGTGCCAGCAGCACCATGCCGCAGAAGCGCAACCCGATTTCCTGCGAGCTGATGTACGCCGCCGCCAAGGGCGTGCGTCAACAGGCGGGCCTGATGCTCGACGCCATGATTCAGGACTTCGAGCGCTCCACCGGCCCGTGGCAGGCCGAGTGGATCGCCATTCCCGAAGCCTTCGCCCTGAGCGCCGCCTCGCTGGGCCAGGCGACTTTCATGCTTGCCGGGCTTGAAGTGCGCCCCGAACGCATGCGCAAGAACCTGGACATGACCCAGGGCCTGATCGTGGCTGAAGCCGTGATGATGGGTCTGGCTCCGGCATTGGGCCGTCAGGTCGCCCATGACGTGGTGTATACCGCCTGCCGCATGGCCAACGATCAAGGCATCAGCCTGCTCGACGCCCTTCTCGCCCAAGGCGAAGCCACCGCACAACTGGACATCGAAGAACTCAAGCGCCTGACCGACCCGGCCAACTACCTGGGCCTGGCTCCGCAGATGGTCGATATCGCCCTGTCCCGAGAGGGCTCCGTCAAACGCTGACCTGCCGAAGGCCCGGTGAAAGCCGGGCCATTGCCTTTGCTTGCCAATAAAAACAATGAGAGTGCAACCATGTCCACGACCGCTAAAAAACCGTTCTACAAGGACCTGACCTTTCAGGTTGTCGCTGCAATGGTATTGGGTATCGCCTTCGGCTTCATGGCTCCGGAACTGGCGGCCAAGTTCAAGATCCTCGGCGATATCTTCCTCAAGCTGATCAAGACCGCCGTTGCGCCACTGGTGTTTTTCACCGTGGTTCATGGCATCGCCTCGGCCGGTGATATCAAACGGGTCGGCAAGGTGGGCCTGCGCGCCCTGATCTATTTTGAAATAGTGTCCACCATCGCTCTGGCGCTGGGTTTGCTGTGGGGCAACCTGCTGCAGATCGGCTCAGGCATGCATGACGCCCACCCGAGCAGCAATACCGCAGCGGCAGCCAGCGCGGCAATCGCCAAGGGTCACGCGCCAACTTCGACGCTGGACTTCATCTACGGGATCTTCCCGGACAACTTCGTCGGTGCTTTCTCCGGTGGCCAACTGCTGCAAGTGCTGGTGATTTCGGTGTTCTTCGGCTTTGCGCTGCTGGCGCTCAAGCCCGAGCGCCGGGAAGTCATCGAGGATGGCCTGAATCGCATCTCCGAGTGCTTCTTCGAGTTCATCAACCTGATCATGAAGTTCGCGCCGCTGGGTGCATTCGGCTCGGTGGCCTACGCCGTCGGCAGCAACGGCACGGCGGTATTGATGTCCCTGGCCAACCTGGTGCTGATGTTTTACGTCTGCATTGCGTTCTTCATCTTCGTTGTGCTGGGCGTGGTGTGCCGTATTTCCGGGTTCAGCCTGTGGCGGTTCCTGAAATACATCAAGGATGAAATCTTCATCGTCCTGGGAACGGCTTCGTCGGAAAGTGCCCTGCCACGCCTGCTACAAAAGCTGGAGAAGTTCGGCTGTTCCAAACAGAGTGTGGGCCTGGTACTGCCAACCGGCTATGCCTTCAACCTGGACGGCACGTCCATCTACATGTCGCTATGCGTGCTGTTCATCGCCAATGCCTACGGCGTACCGCTGAGCTGGGAGCAACAACTGGGCATCATCGCCCTGATGCTGGTGACCTCCAAAGGTGCCGCCGCCGTGTCGGGGGGCAGCTTCGTGGTATTCGCGGCAACCGTGACCGCCATCGGTGTACTGCCCGCCGAAGGCCTGGCGCTGCTGTTCGGGGTTTACCGCTTCATGTCCATGGCCATCGCCACCTGCAACACCATTGGCAATAGCGTCGCAACAGTGGTGGTTTCCAAATGGTCGGGCGAGTTTACCGAAGCGACAGCACAGGCCGAATACACCCGTGTGTTGGGGCGTAGTCCGCAGGCTGCGTTGTAAATTCAGTAGTGGGGCATCAAGGCCCCGGAGCAATCCGGGGCTTTCTTTATCCCTGCACACCTGCGCCAGTTGCCCTGATGACGATCATCTTCGTTCAGCCGCTCCGAACACCTCGAAACAGATTTGAAAAATCTCGTCGGGCTCAACGAGCACAAGTCATGAAACCTGTACCCACTGAACCCGATAATTTTCCAAGCTTCAAGGTCTGGCACCCAGACGACGAATGGCAGTCTCTATGCCCCCTCAAAGCGACGAAAGGCATAGCCATGTGCTATCCATAACGGTAACACAAGAGTAAATTTTGGATCCAAGGCAGCGCAATTCATCCGCAGGAGCACCGATGAAAATTCAGACTTGTTTGCTGGCACTCTTGATCCCTGTTTTCTCGGCCCATGCCGCCGAGAAAACCATTGTCGTTCCCAGCGACCCGACCGGAAACTACGCTCTAGTAGAAAAGAGCGGAAACGCCGGACAGCGTGTGGTCATCACCAAACGCGAAGGCTTTCTGGGCGTGATCTATTCAAAGCGCGTCTATAACTGCCAGAACCGCACGGTGAATCTGGTAGGTACCGGAGCAACGCTGGAGATCCTGGAACAATCGCGTCCGGTCAGCGGCATGGGCCCGATCATTCGTGACTCCACGGCTGAAGATATTCATGCCGAAGCCTGTAGCTGACAAGACACCGAAAACAAAAAGGGGCGCCTTCAACAGGCGCCCCTTTCTTTTGCACTCAGAGCCAGGCCTTTATCTGCTGGCTAACCGCGTTGGTTGAAATCCCGTAGCGGTCATGAAGCGTTGGCAAGGCTCCGGCATCCAGGAAGGCATCCGGCAGGGCAATCTGCCGGAAGGTCGGGGTTACGCCGTTGCGCAGCAGTACACCCGCCACCGCTTCGCCCAGGCCACCAATGATCGAGTGGTTTTCAGCCGTCACCACCAGTCGTCCCGGTTTGCGTGCTTCGGCCAGGATGGTCTGCTCGTCCAGGGGTTTGATGGTCGGGACATGCAATACCGCCACGTCCACACCATCGGCCTGAAGCTGTTTGGCTGCTTCGAGGGCGCGCATGGTCATCAGGCCTGTGGAGATGATCAGCACATCGTTACCGGTCCTGAGGGTTTTCGCCTTGCCCAGCTCGAAGGTGTAACCATATTCGTCCAGCACCAGAGGCACGTTGCCCCGCAGCAGACGCATATAGACCGGGCCTTGGTGCGCGGCGATGGCGGGCACGGCCTGTTCGATTTCCAGCGCATCGCAAGGGTCGACGATCATCAGGTTCGGCATGGCGCGAAAGATCGCCAGATCATCGGTGGCCTGATGGCTTGGGCCGTAGCCGGTGGTCAGGCCAGGCAAGCCGCAGACAATCTTGACGTTCAGGTTCTCTTCGGCAATCGCCATGCAGATGAAGTCATAGGCACGACGCGAGGCGAACACCGCATAGGTGGTCGCGAACGGCACGAAGCCTTCCCGGGCCATGCCCGCTGCGGCGCTCATCAGCAGTTGTTCGGCCATGCCCATCTGATAGAAACGCTCGGGATGCGCCTTGGCGAAGATATGCAGGTCGGTGTATTTCGACAGGTCGGCAGACAACCCGACGATGTCCTGACGCTGATCGGCCAAAGCCGCCAGGGCATGACCAAAGGGAGCCGAGCGGGTCGCCTGCCCTTCGGAGGCAATCGAGGCGATCATGGCCGAGGTGGTGAGGCGTTTCTTCGGCGCTTCGCTGCCGGGTGTGTTGTTTTTCAAAGTGCTCATACGGTTCTCCCGGTTTCCAGCCCAGCGTCCAGATTGTCCAGTGCAACATCCCACTCGTGTTCATCCACCCGAATGAAGTGGGTCTTTTCACGGGTTTCCAGAAAGGGAACGCCCTTGCCCATACGGGTATCGCAGATGATGACTCGCGGCTGTGCGCCGCTGTGATTGCGCGCCGCATCGAAGGCCTTGACCAACGCCTCCAGATCATTCCCATCCACTCGCTGGGTAAACCAGCCAAAGGCCTGCCAGCGGTCGACGATAGGCTCAAAAGCCAGGATTTCGCTTGAATGGCCGTCGGCCTGCTGGTTGTTCACATCGACAATGGCGATCAGGTTATCGAGCTTCCAGTGGGAGGCGGACATCACCGCTTCCCAGGTTGAGCCTTCATTCAACTCGCCGTCAGACAGCAGGTTGTAGACGAAGGAAGACGACTTCTTGCGCTTGAGGCCCAGGCAGGCTCCCACGGCGATGCCCAGCCCGTGACCCAGCGAGCCACCGGTGATTTCCATGCCCGGCGTATAGGCAGCCATCCCCGACATGGGCAGGCGGCTGTCATCCGAGCCGTAGGTTTCCAGCTCATCGGCGGGAATGATTCCGGCCTCGATCAGTGCGGCATACAAGGCAATCGCATAGTGCCCGATGGACAGGTAGAAACGGTCCCTGCCCTCCCATTCCGGGTCTTCGGGCCGATGGTTCATGGAATGGAAGTAGGACACCGCCAGCAGATCGGCAGCACCCAGCGCCTGGCCGACATAGCCCTGGCCTTGAACCTGGCCCATGAGCAAAGCATTACGGCGAATATTGTGAGCACGTTGCGCCAGGGTCAGGGCGCCGGTCGATGTATCAATAGCAGTCATTCGGGAAACTCCTCAACTTAGCGGTTGACCAGTGCAGCCGGGACACGCAGCACCAGAAAGGCACCAAAGACCAGCACGCCTGTAATCAGGTACATGCCAATGGCACTGGAGCCTGTAGTGGTCGTGATCCAGCCGATCAGATAGGGGGAACAGAAGCCGGCAAGGTTGGCAAAGCTGTTGACCGCTGCGATGCCTGCCGCCGCCGATACGCCACCCAGCAAGGTGGTGGGCAGCATCCAGAACAGCGACGACGCGGACAGAATTCCGGCAGCGGCCAGGCACAGGCTCATGATCGACAACAGCAGGTTGCCGCCCATTACGGCCGCCAGACTCAAGCCTATCGCCCCCGCAATCATCGGGATCACCAGGTGCCAGCGCCGCTCGCGGTGCTTGTCACCGCTGCGCCCCATCAGCAGCATCGCGAAGATGGCGCAGATATAAGGCACGCTGCTCAGCAGGCCGATGTGCAAAGGATCAGACACACCGGCATTACGCACCAGCGTCGGCAACCAGAAGGTGATGGCGTACTGGCCCATGACCACGCAGAAGTAGATGCCCGCCAGCAACCACAGACGCCGGTCGCGAATAAAGGCACCTGTGGATTCATGGACGACTTTCTGGCTGTTGTCTTCTTCAAGCTCACGCAAGACCAGCGCTTTTTCATCGTCATTGAGCCAGGTGGCCTGATGCACGCCATCCTTGAGATAGCCCAGCACCATCAAGCCGACCACCACAGTGGGAATGGCTTCGATGACGAACATCCATTGCCAGCCCGCCCAGCCGTGGTAACCGGCAAAGCTGTTCATGATCCAGCCGGACAGCGGCCCGCCGATCATTCCTGACAGCGGAATGGCGACGAACCACAGCACCGTCATGCGCGCACGACGATAGGACGGAAACCAGTAGGTCAGGTACAGCAACAGACCAGGAGCCAGACCGGCTTCGGCAACCCCCAGCAGGAAGCGCAACACATAGAACTGCCAGGCGGTTTCGACGAAGGCAAACAACGCCGAGATGATGCCCCAGGTAATCATGATCCGGGCAATCCAGATCCGGGCACCGACCCGATGCAGAATGATGTTGCTGGGCACCTCACACAGGAAGTAACCGATGAAGAACATGCCGGCACCCAGGCCGTAGACTGCCTCGCTGAGGGCCAGGTCGTTCATCATCTGCAATTTGGCAAAGCCGACGTTGACCCGATCCAGATAGGCGCACAGGTAGCACAGCATCAGGAATGGCATCAGTCGCCAGGCGGTCTTGCGATAAGCGTTGGAGCGCACGGTGGTGACCGCGTCCGCAGACAAGGTGGTCGTTGTCATGATGGTCTGATCTCTTGTTTTTATTGACCGCCAGGCTCGTGACCCGGCGGTATCATCGATACAGAACAGTACGGGCAGGATTGGCCCGCCCGGTTTAGTGAATCAGCATGCCGCCATTCACATCCAGAGTAATGCCGGTCAGGTACGAAGACAGATCGCTGGCCAGGAACAACGCCGCATTGGCCACGTCCTGAGCAACGCCCAGACGCCCGAGTGGAATGCCTTCGATAATGGCGTGGCGACGCTCATCCTGCATCAGGCCGCCGGTGATGTCCGTATGGATCAGGCCCGGCGCGATGGAGTTGACGCGCACATTGTCCGGCCCCAGTTCCCGCGCCATGGCCTTGGCCAGCCCCAGCACACCGGCCTTGGCCGCGCTGTAGTGAGGGCCGCCGAAGATACCACCACCGCGCTGGGCGGAAACCGAAGACATGCACACGATGCTACCGCTGGCCTGTTTGCGCATGGCCGGGATCACCGCCTGGGACATGAGCAGTGTGCCGCGCAGGCTGACATCCAGCACCTTGTCGTAATCGCTGCGACCGATGTCCAGGGTCTTGAGTGGCTGGGTGATACCGGCGTTATTGACCAGCACGTCGATGCGGCCAAAGTGTTCCAGAATGCGGGCCACCGCCTGAGAGACATGAGCTTCGTCCGCCACGTTGGCAGCAAGGCCCAGATGGCCTTCCCCCAGCGAAGCGGCGGCGTCACGGGCGGCAGACTCGTCCAGGTCCAGAATGACCACGCGAGCGCCCTGCTGGGCAAACGTGGCGGCAGTGGCTCGGCCGATGCCCCGTGCAGAGGCGGCGCCGGTGATGATTGCGATCTTGTCTTGAAGAATCATGGGCAGGGTTTTCCTGATTTGTTTTTATTGGATCGACCCAGGTCGAATCGATGACCCAGCTTGTGCCCCGCCCCGAAGCTGAGCAATAACGCGACTTTCAGCAAGTGCTGAAAAAAAATCAGCACTCGGCCAATGAATCGGTGATATTTGGACGCAAAGAAAAGCTGACCAAGGCCGGATACCCGCATGCATACCCCAGGCGACCCTTCACTCAATCTGCCACCGCTCAAGGCCATTCAAGCCTTTGAACAGACTGCCCGCTTCGGCAATGTGGCGCGCGCCGCCGAACAACTCAACCTGACGCCTTCGGCAGTCAGCCATCAACTGGCCAAGCTGGAATCCATGATCGGTCGCCAGTTGTTTCTGCGCACGGCAAGAGGCGTGAGCCTGACGCCGGTGGGTGAACAGTACCTGTCGGAGATTTCAGGGATACTGCACAGCTTCGCCGTGGCCACCGAACGGGCCGCCAGCGATATCAGTCTGGACTGTCTGCGACTGCATTCCGCACCCAGCTTCGGCTTTCTGTGGTTGATGCCGCGCCTGGAAAGATTTCGCCAGAGTAACCCCGATATTCAGCTGAATCTGTCGTGTTCCTACGAATCCCTGCATTTCAGCCGCGACAAGATCGATGTGGACATTCGCCATGGGCTACCCGACTGGCCAACGCTGGAAGTGCGCACGGTGCGCAACGAACAGATCGCGGTCATGGCTTCGCCTGCCCTGCTGCACAGGAGTCCCATCCACAGCGCAGCAGACCTGCTCGGCAGTCCACTGATCCTGTCCGAAGCAACGCTTATCAAATGGCCACAATGGTTTGCCCGGCACGGCCTTTCCCGCCCGGAAAAACCCTACCCGCTGAGTTTCGACCGCTCGTACATGGCCCTCGAAGCGGCCAGTCAGGGTCTTGGCTTTGCTCTGGAAAGCACCCTGCTGGCCCAGAAGTATCTGGCCAGAGGCGATCTGGTGGTTGTATCACCCGAAGAGTTGAGCGCACCCATCACCGCCCACCACCTGGTATTCCCAAAGGCCCATGCCGGTTTTCCCAGGGTGAAGCGGTTTCTGGAGTGGATGCAGAGTGAGTTGGGTGGGGATTTTTCGTATTGAGGATCTTTGAATCGCGGCCTGATCCGCGCTCATCAAACATGAACCAACGCCATGAACTAAATGAAACTTCGTAGGAGCGAATTCATTCGCGAGACGGTATTCCAGGCGATAAATTTTCTTGGGATGTACCGGCCTCTCGCGAATGAATTCGCTCCTACTTCGATGGCTCTAAAGAACCCCTAGCAACGCCCAGACCCTTCTTGCCTCGGCATCGGAAGTAATCAACTCCGAAAGCAGTTCCTTGAGGGGTTTGTTGCCCCACTCCACGCCTTTGCGGATCAGGTAAGGCACCGGGCTGTGGGGTTCGTTTCTGGCCAGGTAATCGGCTATCAGCAACAATTGCCGATAGGCCTCTTCACGATTGCGGGGCTCGCTGAAGGCCCGTGCTGCGGCGTTCGACTCAGGCGGGGTATCGAGGGTCATGTCGGCAGAGGCCTCTTCGGTTTCCGGCGGCAAGGGTTGTGGGGGATGCATGGCGATGAATTCCTTGAACAGTACCGACAGGGACTCAAGCGCCAACTTCAGTGGTGCGTAAGACGGACCATCCTCGGCAAAATACCCTGTACTCCAGCTATCCAGCGCCTCCAGTTTCTGCAACGCCCTCTGGGTGATTTCATGGCTGCTCAACCACCAGGCAACCGGCGTGGCGCGCACCCGTTCATTGAGCCGGGCCTGGTCGCTGGCAGCGTTTTCGGCGGCTATTTTGGACGCCTTGCTGTCGTTGATCTGCACTCGGTTGCGTTGCAGTTTCTGCCAGTCACTCAGGACATAACCGGCAAACTCGCCTTCCCGGCTCTCGAACAAGTGGAATTGCGTGCGCAGCAGTTCGGTATAGCGACGCACGATCCACTCAAGGGGCGTCGCGCGCCATGACAGGTCGCCATCAGCCGGTTGTGGATGCAGCTCCTCTGGGTAGCGCTCGCACAGGCCGATCAGCAGGCTCAAGGCATCAACGATTCCAGAGCGGGCGTCCTTGTGCAGCCAGGCCTCGCCCAGCCAGCCGGCAATCATCAGGTCCTTGCTTTCCCTGAGCATGACCGCGGTCGCAATCGCTTCAACCTGCCCCCAGTCGGCACGCTTGATGTCCGCCTGCCAGACACCCATCGGCAAGCTGGCATCGTCTTCACGGCGCAACTGGCGCAAGCGGTCGTAGATGGGCTCGTGGCGCAGGTTCACGCCGCAGGGCGATTGTCCGAACAAGGGTTCCAGCAGTTCGCTGACCCGTGATGAAAGCTGACTCATCGATACACTCCAGCATCAACTACAGAACGAGGGGACGAGCCGAATGGCGAGCGAGGTGCCTGCACCGGCAAGGGTTGGATCGACAAAGGGGCTTTGCCGCCCTGGCTCATCAGCGACAGGCGCACGAACATCAGGGTCTGGTTTTCTTCATTGGCCGGCGCATGGACAGGCACTTCAAGTGACAGTGGGAATTCCGTGTAATCGACGTTGGGCTGACGTTGCACCGACACATGGGCGCTCATCAGGCGCAGCAATGACCACGGCCCAAGGTATTGCCACTCGGCTTCCAGCCCGTTGACACGCAAGTCGGACTGCAACGGATCGTTGACCGGGCGCTGAGTACCATCCCGGGCCCAGCGCAGGATCAGGCTGAGCGGCTGACCGACATTCCAGTGCAGGACCTGCTGTGCCTGGCCCGGATAACTGATTTCACGGTTTCCCGATACCAGTTTCCAGTTGATGACCTGATCGGCACCGCGCTCACTGTCACGATCCGTGCGCCACTGGATTTCCATGTCCGCGCCCACCAGCCCGGCCTTGTCACGCATCAGCAACGCGCCAAGCCAGGGTCGGGCCAGCTTCAGGCGTTCAAGAAACTCGGCAGCCGCCGCCCGGTCCCGGGACTGGGCATTCTTGAGCCCGTCCTGAGCCTGTGGCAAACGCTCGTCGATCAGGGTCAGGAAATGCTGAACCCGCGCCGGGTCGGCATCCGCCGCGCTCAGGTCATGAGCGAAGGGGAAGCGTCCCGACAGATATTGATTGAAGTAGCTGGCCAGTGCGTTCCAGGCTGCAGTGCCCTGCTGTTGTTGCAAAAGCTGGCAACGGCGCAGAGCCGCCTGTTGCAGGTTCAGCCAGCGCTGGGTCAACTGCCCGGTGCTGACCGGCACATTGGCCGACTGCAGAATGGTCAGGCAGGTGTTCTCGTCCATGTCGTTGAAGTCGCGACTGAGCAACTGAGTGATCAGGGCCGGAGAGCTGGACGGGTTCTGTGCCTTGTACTTGTTCATCTCCTCGCTCAGGGAAGCGAACCGGGTCACTTCCTCGACGCTGACCAGCGGCAGGTTCTGCAATTGAGTCTTCAGCCACTCCACCGCCGGTGCATGTTGCTCGGTGATCTTGGAGATCACCGCGAACTGCTGGTCCAGGCCGCGTTTGAGATCCTGAGCATCCGTGGCGCGCAACAATTGCAGACCAAAGTTCTTGCCGCCATCCCATTCACTGATGTCAGCACGATCCCGGAACAGCGGTTGTTCCAGCACCATGTCGGTCGCCGTCGAGATATCAGCCAGTGCGACCCGGTTCAGGTAGTTCTGAAGGCTGATGGCGAGCTGGGGATGCTTGAGCTCGATAAAGGCCTTGTGCAGCGCCAGTGCCTGATCGGTACGGATATCGAAAAGCCGGACGTCCTCTTCAGATCCCGACGAAGACGCATGGGTACTCAGGCTCGACCACATGGAATCTGCGGCGGCCTCTTCGGCAGTGCTCAACATGGCCGGGCGATACATGGCCGGAATATTCGGCAGTTCTTCACGGGCATACAGCTTGTAGCTGTTGTAGTGATTCAGGGCGATGCTCAGGCCGTCGTTATCGATATGCTGCGCCGGCCCGTTTTCACCGCGGCCGTCCTGACGCAACGCGCTGGCCACGAAGTCGCGGCGCAGCAACGAGTTGATGGCCGCATGCAGTTGCGAAACCCGCTCCTGCAAGGTCAGTTGCCCACTGCCACTCTGGGTCAGCAGGCTATTGCTTGCGGCGCCCTGAGCAATCCATTGCCCTTTGAAACTGTGCTGCAACTGGGCCGCCTGGCTTTCAAGCTCCTGGGCAACCTGCGGCCCCAGCAACTTGCTTTGCCTGACACTGTCCATCATCGCCAGATAACCGGGCACCAGTTCCTGGCCTTTGCCACGGCTCCAGGTGGCATTGGTCAGGTCGATGACTGCCTGCAAATCGTCGATCAGGTCCTTGATGCGTTCCAGTTCTTCAAGATCGTTCTCGGTACTCGACTCCAGACGCTCCAGATGCAGCTTGAGATAACCGGCGGCGGTGATGAAGTTGTCCGCCCGGTAATATTGAACCAGCCACTTCTCCATGAGCTTGGTGAAGTTGGTGGTCACTTCCTTGCGATGAGCCAGTAGGTCCAGCGGTTGCAGAGATGAAGCGCCCTTTTCCACCATCAGCCGGTTATAGAACGACTCGCGATGCAAGGTGCCCGCATTGAGGTTCAGGCTCAAGGCGTTATTGCTCAAAGGCACCAACTCATCCAGCGGCGTTTTCTGGTTGCCCAGCGACAGGCTGTACAGATTGCTCATCTGCTCCAGACGGGTTGCCCGCTCCACCAGATCCCTGGCCTTGACGTAACTCTGCCACAGCGCTGGGTCGTCGCCCTCTTGAGCGGAGCGCCGGTCACTGTCGGTGATCGCCAGCAATTCTTTGGTCTGAGCCAGCAGCAAGTCATGCAAGGGCTGGCGCATGTGGCTCATGGACATGTGCCGCAATACTCCGTCCAGACGGGTATCCAGCGAAGAAAACCAGGAGCTTGGGTAAACCGGAGAAGCGAAATGCCAGCGCGGCGCATTCTGCAGCACATTCCAGAACGCCTGCACATTGCTGCGGGTCAGTTCCTGGCGGTGAGCGTCATCGCTGACCTGTACGTAATTGCGCTGAGCCTCTTGCAGCAGGCGGGACAACTCATCGGCTTCATCTATGGAATAGCGCCAGACCCAGAGCATGGAAATGCCCCAGACCACGCCAAAGACCAAGGCACCAATGGCCGTGACCCGCTGCCAGCGCCGACGCAGATGCAAAAGGCGCGGCACAGGTTGCGCAAGGCCGCGCTCGGCATTGATGCGATGCTGCCAGAGCATTGAGGCGAAGACGCTCTGCATGAGCGGCGCATCGGTTGCCGACAGCGTTTCATGACCCGGAGCCGATGCCTGATCGGCGGTGAAATACAGCCCCCGAAAACGTACCGCCTCGCCTTGGGCATTGCCCTGAAAGACCGGCTCCAGCAGCATTTGCAGGGAACGGCGCAAATCCTTCAGACGCTCGGGCAGGAAACTCAGCTCACCACTCAAGTGGCCCGACAACGCCCCCACCTGAACAATGGCTTCCGAAAGTGCCTGCACCACGGAATCGAGCGCAGTATCGCTCCACTGTGATTGCCAGACCATTTCCGGGTCATAAGGCGAACTCCAGCCCAGGATCTGCTGGCGAGTATCCTGAGGCAAGGCCATGACCAGATCCTGAAAGCCGGGAATCTCGTCCATGCCGTTGATCACCACGTACACCGGCACACTGAGCCCAAGGCGTTGCAGCAGATCGATAAAGCGCCGACGCGCCGCCAGCCCGAGTGAGGCCGCGCGCTCACCATCCAGAAGATCGGCAGCCGAGATGTTCCAGACCACTCCGTCCAGAGGGCGCTGACCACGGATGCGCAGCAACAGGCCCAGCAGGCTAGCCCAGCCGTTACCCTGAAGCTTCATGCCTTCTTCGGGCATGAACAGCGACTGCGGCACCACCAGCACCGCGCCTTCGGGATCGGACCACCAACGGCCAAACCATGCGGGCTTGTCCGTTGGCGAAAGATTCCAGGCCGAGCACAACTGGGAGCCCTGAGCCTCATCGCCCACCATCAACAGCCAGGAAGTCTGGTAGTGATCGCGCACGCCCTGATCCTTCTCCATCTGGCGCACGGCAAAATGGAAACTGCGAATCGCCGCACCGCCACGGGTACGCAACCACCAGATGCACAACAGCACAATCAGCAGGACGATAACGATGCCGATCACCCAGCCCAGCATTGCCAGCGTCATGACAGGCTCTCCACAACGGCAAAGGGCGTCGCCAGATGCAGGACCGGCTCCAGACGCTGGCCGATGTCATGCCAGAACAATTGACCGATACCGATAAACAACAGCGTGAACGCCAGAATCACCAGTCCCAGACGCAAGCCGTCAGGCAAGGATTTACGCAGCGGCAACTGACGCGGCGCAACACTGGAAGGTTCGGCCAGCAACTGGCTGACATTCGCGTAGTCCGGCTCGCGCTGGCGAGTGAAGGTAAACAGCGCATGACGCCATTTTTCGTGCAGGGCCTGACCGCGCTCCCCACGCAAGTGGCCGTGAAAACCGAGGATCAGGCACAGCAGGTAAACGTTGCCCAGATCGCGATTGGTGGAAACCTGCTCATCGAGCAAGCGCTTGATTTCCAGCGGTAGCCGCTGACCGGCCTGACGGCTTGAATACAGACGCGATTCAAGGGGCTTTTCCTGCCAGGCGCTCTGCCCTGACCAGTCGGCGTACAGCAGGGTTTCGTCCACCAGCGCGACAAAGGCATAAACCATGGCTTTCATCTGCTGAGTCGCGGAATCCCCCACATTGGAGAATGCATTGCGCCACAGACGACGCGTGATCCGGGTCGAGAGTTCGGCTACGGCCTCCACCAGCTTCGGGGTATCTTCGCCACTCTTGTCCAGTTCGTTCCAGGCGGTCAGCCACTGCTGCCACGCCTCGCGAAAAGCGCTACTCAACGGTGCATCCTGCATGACGCGCACCCGCGAAACGGCATTCCCTTCAGGCATACGACTTCCCTACCGTACTCAGGCGGATTCGTTGGTGGTTTTGTCGATGAACAGAACGACTTGCCAGGGGCTGACCGCGCCTCCTGAAATGGATGAAACGATGTGCAACGGCTGAGTCGGGTCGAACCACTCGCCACTGGCCTGGATGACAAACAGCCGCGTGTCATCGCCCGTGCTGTAGGCAACCTGTTCCTGACGACTCATCGCCTGATGGGACAAACCGCTCATGCGCTGGCGTGCCAGCACCGGAATGTGCGGCCCGGAAGCGATGATTGCCCTGCCCAGCCAGTCGGTTGCCGCCTGCGTGGCCGCACCGGCCGGCATGCGCAAGCCGACCACCAGTCTTTGGCGAGGCTTCTGCTCGGGCAGCGTAATGGAAAAGACATGCTCGGCCTGCTCGAAAGGCACACTGCGAAAGCCGACTCGCACCTGCTCCAGAGTGTGCTCCAGCCAGGTCAGCACCTGATCGTAGCCGCGATACAGATCGAGAAAATCCAGCGGCGCATAAGCTGGCACACCCGAAACCGGGTCCAGTGCCGACCAGCTACCGGTCATGCCGAGCAACAGCCCATGCAAACCTTGAGCGGTAGCAACGCGACTGTTCAAGGCACCTTCCACTTCGGGCAATCTGGCCCAGAGCGCAGCCGATTGCAGACGGATTTCTTCGGCATCGTCCTGGTTACCCGCCTGCTGGGCCTGACGCAAACGGCCGGCGAGAAACATGCATTTCTCCCGGGTCCGGGCGCACAGCTCGGCCACGCGACGCCCCAGCAAGGACTCAGGCAGGATCAACGGTGTCGGCGCGACATAGGGCAATTGAACGAAACCGCCACCTTCTTTACGCACATGCAGCAGAGGCAGGCAGATGGAGTCGGCCCTGTTGGCCTCGGTGACCAACCGTGGATTGGGTCGCCAGACAGTGATGGTTTCCGGGTTCTCGCCACTGGCCAGATCCGGCAACGAATCGCCGAGCACCGATTGCAAGCGGCCCTTGAGCGGCAACAACTGACCGGCGCGCCACAAGGGGCTGACCGCCAGATAAACCATCACGGTGGACGTCGGGGATGCTGCAGCGGCCTCGTTGATATCAAGTTCCACCATCGACCCCGATCCGGCACGAATGCTCAGGGGCATGCCATCAGGCAAGGTGGCGTCCAGCGCCAGAATGCGAACCTGCCCGGCAAACAGGGCCGAAGGATCCAGATCAAGATTCGAAACACCCCAGTACCAAGGATTTGATGCCTGGGCCAGATGGGCGGCCAGCACTTCGGCCCGCAAGCCTTGCAACTGAAAATGCTGGGGCAGCAATTGCATGCCTTCGTGCCAGCAGACTGCATCAGGTAGCACGCTCATAAGGTTTCCTTGACATCCTGTGTGTGGCGCATGGTCAGTGCGACGCAATACTCAGTGAACATTTTCGTCGAACAGCGTCATTTCCCGGCTATCGAATTTCAGCCATATCCTTCGCTGACCATCGAGCCGCAGACGGTGCGCGCCGGGCGTATTGTAATTGGCAAAAACCAGCAGCCCCATGGAGGGCTTGCCGTCCAGCGGGAAAGTACCCGATTCGATCAGTTGCCCCGGCACCAGCTCCATGCCCCAGACAGCCATGAGCTGGCGGTAATCGCGGCGGTATTGTTCACGCTCGCTGAACCACTGGCTGGCGGTCAGGCCGGACAGTTTATTGAGCAGGTCGGGGTCATTGACGGAGATGAAATCGACAGCGACAGGCGAGTCATCGTTGGCGCGCAGGGCTACGTCCAGGACGAGTGAGTCGACGCTTACCTTTGGATCCAAAAACGAACAGCCCGTGAGCGTGAAAACAGCCAGCAATACGGCAATCCATTGTCGGTATTTGAACTGTTTTACGGTCATGATTGTCCAAGAAAAATTTTGTATTGCTTTTGGGCGTTCCTGTTATAGCATCAAGGCCAATTCGCCACCATGACGAATTTAGACGATTGCAGAAATAGACCCGTGCGGATCTGTTCTGCGGTCAAGCAAGGGAATGCGAGCATTGGGAAACCGTTGCATTGCGCCCGCCTTATGCATCGGAGTTCAGCCACCATGGCCGAGAGTACTCAGCACAAGCTAGACAGGGTTCGCCCGCCTCGTGTTCAGATCACCTACGACGTAGAAATCGGTAATGCCATCGAGAAAAAGGAACTGCCGCTTGTAGTCGGCATCCTGGCCGATCTGTCAGGCAAACCTGATGCTCCTCCTGCAAAACTGATCGATCGACGTTTCGTTGAAATCGATCGCGACAACTTCAACGAAGTGCTCGCCTCCATCGCTCCACGTGCGGCCATCCAGGTCGACAACACCCTCAGCGGCGACGACAGCAAGCTCAACGTCGAACTGCGCTTCGGCCATATCGACGATTTCGATCCCATCAACCTGGTCAAGCAAGTCACGCCTCTGCGTCGCCTGCTCGAAGCCCGTCAGCGTCTTCGTGACCTGCTGACCAAGCTCGACGGCAATGACGATCTGGACAAGCTGCTTCAGGAAGTCGTCGCCAATACCGAAGGTCTGCAACAGATCAAATCGGCCCGCCCTGAAAGCGAAACGGGAGCGCCACAAGCAGGTACCGGCACAGCCGAAGAGTCGCCTGCCGAGCCGCAAGCCTGATTGTCATCGCCCACCCATTCGCTGAGGATTAACCATGGCCACATCAACCAGCGCTGAGAATCAAGGCAGCGAAGGCTCAACCCAGACATTGTCCCTGCTGGACAAGATCATCGCCGAAGGCCGCATGGCCCATGACGACAGCCAGCAAGGCTACGCTCGCGACATGCTTGCCGAGTTCGCCACCCAGGTCCTCGATGAAGGCATGGCGATCGACAAAGACACCGTCGCCATGATCAACGACCGCATCAGCCAGATCGACTCGCTGATCAGCGACCAGCTCAACGAGATCCTCCACCACGAGGACCTGCAAAAGCTCGAAGCATCATGGCGCGGCCTGCACTCACTGGTGCAGAACACCGAAACCAGCACCCGCCTGAAACTGCGCCTGCTCAACGTCTCGCAGAAAGAACTGCAGACGGATCTGGAAAAAGCTGTCGAATTCGACCAGAGCGCGCTGTTCAAGAAAATCTACGAAGAAGAATACGGCACCTTCGGTGGCCATCCGTTCAGCGTACTGGTGGGCGATTACACCTTTGGCCGCCACCCGCAGGACATCGGCCTGCTGGAGAAGCTGTCCAACGTTGCAGCCGCCGCCCACGCGCCGTTCATTGCCGCCGCCAGCCCGCGCCTGTTCGACATGAGCAGCTTCACCGAACTGGCCGTGCCTCGTGACCTGGCCAAAGTGTTCGAGAGCCAGGAACTGATCAAGTGGCGCTCCTTCCGCGAAAGCGAAGATTCGCGCTATGTCTCCCTGGTACTGCCGAACTTCCTGCTGCGCCTGCCTTACGGCCCGGACACCAGCCCGGTGGAAGGCATGAACTTCGTGGAAGACGTCACCGGCACCGACCACAGCAAATACCTGTGGGGCAATGCGGCCTGGGCTCTGTCTCAGCGCATCACCGAGGCCTACGCCAAATACGGCTGGTGCGCGGCGATTCGCGGTGCTGAAGGCGGTGGCGCGGTCGAAGGCTTGCCAGCGCATACCTTCCGCACGTCCTCGGGCGACATCTCGCTCAAGTGCCCGACCGAAGTGGCGATCACCGACCGTCGCGAAAAAGAACTCAACGACCTGGGCTTTATCTCCCTCTGCCACAAGAAGAACAGCGATGTCGCTGTGTTCTTCGGCGGGCAGACCACCAACAAGCCCAAGCTCTACAACACCAACGAAGCCAACGCCAACGCCCGGATTTCCGCGATGCTGCCGTACGTGCTCGCCGCCTCACGTTTCGCTCACTATCTGAAAGTGATCATGCGCGACAAGGTCGGCAGCTTCATGACCCGCGATAACGTTCAGACCTACCTGAACAACTGGATCGCGGATTACGTACTGATCAACGACAACGCGCCCCAGGAAATCAAGGCCCAGTACCCGCTGCGTGAAGCCCGCGTGGACATCACCGAGGTTCCCGGCAAGCCTGGCGCCTATCGCGCCACGGTGTTCCTGCGTCCGCACTTCCAGCTGGAAGAACTGACTGCCTCGATCCGTCTGGTCGCCAGCCTGCCACCTCCGGTAGCAGCCTGACCCTGAGCCCTGCGGGCCTGGCTCGCAGGACTTCTCCCCCACTTTCTTTTTGCCAATTTGCAGGAGTTACACCCGATGGATGCGATCATTCTGGATCTGGGTGACGA
Organism: Pseudomonas cichorii; assembly: GCF_019719005.1. Classification (GTDB taxonomy): domain Bacteria; phylum Pseudomonadota; class Gammaproteobacteria; order Pseudomonadales; family Pseudomonadaceae; genus Aquipseudomonas; species Aquipseudomonas cichorii_E. Next base: position 31,130 of record NZ_JAIGPJ010000019.1, on the reverse strand, counting down.
TATTAAAGGCGACAGCATGCTGGAAGGCTTCACGGACAAGATCGAAATCATGTCCTACAGCCATAACGTTGCCATGCAAGTGACCAACGACGTCAGCAACTCGGAACGTACTTCGGGTAAACCCCATGTCGGTGAGTTCACCCTGACCAAGTTCGTCGACAGCTCCACACCCAACCTCAACAGCTACTGCTGCGCGGGCAAGCCCATCGCCACCGCCAAGATCACCATTGGCCGCAACGCCTCCGAAGGCAGCGGTCAGATCATGCCGTTCATTGTCTACACCCTGGACAACGTGGTGCTGTCCAACGTCAGCGTCAGCGGCGGTGCCGGTGGCAAACCGGTGGAAACCATTTCGTTGAACTTCACCAAGATCAAATGGGAACTGACGGCCCAGAAAGACGATGGCACCAAGGAAGGCGTGGCTGGCACCAGCTGGGACCTGGCCGCCAACAAGAAAGCCAGCTGAGAAAGGTAACTCGCCATGCCAGGCACAGGCATTCGTCCGCCGCTATTCGAGCGCCTGGCTTTCAGCGAGGAGCAGACGCAGCACACGAGGTTTTTCGACCGACAGGCCCTGGCCGACTCGGTCCGGACCGAACTGGTGCGTCTGCTCAATACCCGCCGTGCCTCCCGCAACATGACCACGCCACCAACCCTGCTCGACTACGGCATCGCCGACTGGAGTGCCCTGCAAGCCAGCAACAGCGATGACCGACGCCGCATCACACGGGAAATCCGCGCAGCAATCACTCATTTCGAGCCACGACTGCACCTTAGCGGTGTGGACGTACAAGCCGTACCCGGACGCCCTCGGCAACTGGATATACGCCTGAGCGGCACCCTGCGCCATGACCGTCAGGAATGGCCTGTGGCATTCGCGGTGCAGACCTCGCAAGCCGGGCTGGAGGTCAGCCATGAGCGATTCGATTGACCCGCAACTGCTCGACTATTACCAGCGCGAACTGACCTGGCTCAGGCATGCCGGCAGTGTATTCGCCAATCGTTACCCCAAAGTCGCCAAACGCCTGGAGCTGTCTCCCGGCGAAAGTCAGGACCCGCATGTGGAGCGCCTGCTGGAAGGTTTCGCCCTGCTTGCTGCGCGCCTGCAACGACGCCTCGATGACGACTACGACGAATTCAGCAACGCCCTGCTGGAACAGCTTTATCCGCTGGCCATCAGGCCCCTGCCCTCGTGCAGCATCGTGCGGTTCGAGCCGGACCCGAGCAAAGGCAACCTCGCAGCGGGCTATGCATTGCCCCGTGACACGCCCTTGTTCGTGACCACTGCAAAAGGCGAAAGCATTCACTTTCGCACCAGTGCCGAAGTGACCTTGTGGCCCATTCAGATCAGCGAAGCCGTACTGCTCAATGCGGAAGAAACACAGGCCCTGACCGGTGTGATCCAGGCCCGCTCGGCACTGCGCCTGAGTCTGGAGTGCCTGGGAGAAACAACGGACTGGGCACACCTGAGCATTGAACACCTGCGCCTGCATCTGGACGCCTCGCCGGTAGTGAATGCCGCGCTTTACGACTTGCTGGGGGCAAATGCCGTCAAGGTCTTGAGCGGCTCGCCAGGCACTCAGCCAGTTGCTCATGGCGACCTGCCGGAAATTGCCGGTTTCGCCAACGACGAAGCCCTGCTGCCGGAAGAAGATGGCGTACATCCCGGCATGCGTTTGTTGGCCGAATATTTTGCCTTTCCGGAAAAATTCCACTTCTTCGATATTCCCTTGAATACGGCCCATGTCGAAGGTCGCACGCTTTATCTGTATATCGTCTTCGACCGTGCGCCACAGGCTCGCCTGCATCTGCAAGCCAGCGATATCGCCCTGGGCTGTACTCCGGCGATCAACCTTTTTCCGCGCACCTCCGAACCACTGCGCCCGGACGGTACGCAAAGCGAATACCGACTGATTGCCGACAGCCATCGCGAGAACAGCGTCGAGATCCACAGCATCCGTGGCATGCGCGCCGCTTCGCCTCAAGGTGCACGCCCGGTGCCAGCCTATTACGGCAGCCAGCACAGCCTGGGTGACAGCAACCTCTACTGGCATGCCCGACGCATCAGCGGCCTGACGCCCAACCGACTGGGCAGCGACCTGATGCTCAGTCTGGTCGACACCCGCTTCGACCCGCTGCTCGATGCGCCCGACTACAGCCTGACAGCCGAACTGCTTTGCACCAATCGCCATCTGGCCCAAAGCCTGAGCGCAGGTACTCCACTGAGTTTCGAGCGACCCGGCCCGGTGGCCAGGGCCAGCCTGATCAACCCGCCAAGCTCACAAAGCATCCCTCAACTGGGTGGCGAATCACGCTGGCGGCTGATTTCGCAACTGAACCTCAACCACCTGTCACTGGTGGAAGGCCCCAAGGCGCTGGAAGCCCTCAAGGAAATCCTCAGCCTGCATAACCTGCGCGACGAGGCCAGTGCCCGTCGGCAGATCGAAGGTTTACAAAAAATGACCTGCGAGCGGGTCATCGCCCAGGTGGGCGAAGATGCCTGGCGCGGCTGGCGCAACGGGCTGGAAGTCAGCCTGCAACTGGACCCGGAACACTTCGTCGGCAATAGCGCCGTGCTCTTTTCCGCCGTGCTGGCACAATTTTTCTCGCTCTACGCCACCGCCAACCGCTTCGTGCGCACGGTGCTGGTCAACTCGGACAAGGAGGTCAAGACATGGCAACCCCAGGCCGGCATGCCCCTGTCCCTCTAAGCGAGGTATTGCGCAAGGAACCACAGGCTTTCGAGCTGTTGCAGGCCTTGCTGATTCTGGAGCGCGAGCAACCCCAGGCTTCGCCACTGGGCACCGGCACCTCGCCCCAGGCCGAAGCCATCCGCCTGCGCGGCCCGCTGACACCCTTGTTCGCCTCCAGCGAAGTCGAAAACCTGACCCAGGAACCCGGCCAGCAACCGGTACTGACGACGCCGATCTTTGGTCTGGGCGGCCCCGATGGTCCGTTGCCCTACGCCTTTCAGGAATGGCTGCAACAACGCGCCCGCGCCAAGGATCATGCGCCAGGCGAATTTCTCGACCTGTTCCAGCATCGCCTGCTCAGCCTGCTCTATCGGGTGCTGCGCAAGCATCGCGTGGCGGTGGGATTTTCCGTGCCTTCGGCCAGCCCGGTGCAGGCGCAGCTGCGCGCACTGACCGGCTTGCTGCCCAAATCCCTGCAGGAACGTCAGGCACTGCCAGACGCCGCGATCATGGCGCGCAGTGCCTTGTACTCGGGTGGTCGTCGTTCGATTGCCGGTTTCGCAGCCATCGTGCGCCAGCATTTCGGGCTGCCGGTACAGATCAGCGCCTACGAAGGCGCATGGCGCAGCATTCCGCCAGCCAGTCGCAGCCTCCTGAAACCCGGTGGCCGCAATCTGAAACTGGGCAGTACCGCCATTGCCGGGACCCGCGTCTGGGATGAGCATGCCGGCATTCGCCTGACCATCGGCCCGTTGCAGAACGAACAGGCCAGACGCCTGCTGCCCGACGGCGAAGCCCATCAGCAACTGGCAAGCATGGCCGCCCTGTATTTCGGTCCCGATCTGGACTGCTCGCTGACCCTGCTGGTATCAGGCGCAGAACCGATGGTCATGAATCGCGAGAACCCGCCGACCCTGAACTGGAACGGTGGCTTGCGTAGAAAACCCAATCAAGACGTGCAGCGTATCGATACCCGGCTGCGCCAAGCGGAGATGGCCTGAATATGGAACTCGGCAGCCTGATAGCACGCCTCAACGCCGACAGCCGCCGCGCTCTGGAACGCGCCGCACAGCGCTGCCTGCAACGGGGTCATCACTACGTTGAAATCGAGCACCTGCTGCTGGAGCTGCTGGATATCGAAGGCGGCGACTTTGCCTGCCTGCTGCCGCGTTTCAGTCTGGAACGCGATGCGCTAACCGCCGAAATCAACAAGGCGCTGGAGCTGTTCAAATCCGGCAGCACCCGCACACCGGCCTTGTCCGCGCAAACCATCGGCCTGCTGGAAGACACCGTGATGCAGGCCAGCGTCATGGGCCAGCAAAGCATTCGTTCGGGGCTGTTGCTGTTGGCGCTTCTGGACCGGGATGAACGCCGCAGCCTGCTGCTTAACAGCGCATCCTCATTGCTGCGCATTCCTCGGGATGTGCTGCGCAACAACTTGCAGGAATGGGCACAGTCTTCTCGCGAACACATCGCCATCGCAACACCCGGGCAGCCCGACAAAGCTCCGACCAAGACTGTCGAAGACTCGACCCTCGACCAATACACCCAGGACCTGACCGCCGATGCCCACGCCGGGCGCATCGACCCCATCGTGGGCCGCGACGGTGAAATCCGTCAGTGCATCGACATTCTGCTGCGCCGTCGCCAGAACAACCCGATTCTGGTGGGCGCACCGGGGGTGGGTAAGACCGCCGTGGTCGAAGGCCTGGCGCTGCGCATTGCTGCCGGTGATGTGCCGCCGTCCTTGCAGGATGTCAGCCTTCGGGTGCTCGACCTTGGCCTGCTGCAAGCCGGTGCCGGTGTCAAAGGCGAATTCGAGCAGCGCCTCAAAGGCGTGATTGATGCGGTACGCAGCGCCGAAAAGCCGATCATCCTGTTTATCGACGAAGCCCACACCCTGATCGGGGCCGGTGGGGCCGAAGGCGGCAGCGACGCCGCCAACCTGCTCAAACCCGCGCTGGCTCGCGGCGAACTGCGCACCCTGGCCGCCACCACCTGGATGGAATACAAGAAGTATTTCGAGAAAGACCCGGCCCTGGCCCGGCGTTTCCAGTTGGTACAGGTGGAGGAACCGGACGAAGCCACAGCCGTGGAAATGCTCCGTGGCGTGGCGACCAAACTGGAACAGCACCATGGCGTGCAAGTGCTGGACGCGGCGATTCACGATGCGGTGAAACTCTCACACCGCTACATCTCCGGGCGGCAATTGCCGGACAAGGCCATCAGCATCCTCGACACCGCCTGTGCCCGTGTCGCCCTCGGCCAGCACGACGTGCCACCGCCACTGGAAAGCCTGCGCCATCGCCAGCAAAGCCTGAAAGAAGAACTCGAACGCCTGCGTCGCGAACAGGCCACCGGCCTCGATCATCGGGAGCGCATCACCACGCTGGAAAGCGAATCGGGCAGCAACCTGCAAGCCATCCGTGAACTGGAAGTGCGCTGGGGCGAAGAGCGTGAGGCCGTACGCGAGCTGTTGGAAACCCGCCGCGAACTGCTCGCCCTGAGCGAGCGCGTCGACGCCAATACCGACCTCGCCAAACGCGACCCGGACACCGACAGCCGCATCGACTACCTGGCCTCCGAACTGGTGCGCCTGGAAGCCGGTCTGGATGCCATTCGCCAGGACGATCCGCTGGTGCCGGAACAGGTCGACTCCAAGACCGTCGCCGCCGTAATCGCAGGCTGGACCGGCATTCCGATCGGCAAGATGCTCGCCGACGAAGCCCATGCCGTACGAACTCTGGGCCAGCGTATGGGCCAGCGAGTCATGGGCCAGAAAGCCGCCCTCGACACCATCGCCCAACGCCTGCAAGCCTACCGCGCCGGCCTGACCGACCCGCAGAAACCGGTGGGCGTGTTCCTGCTCCCCGGCCCTACCGGCGTCGGCAAGACCGAAACCGCCTACGCCCTGGCCGATGCCTTGTACGGCGGCGAGCGCAACCTGATCAGCATCAACCTTTCCGAGTACCAGGAAGCCCACACCGTCAGCCAGCTTAAAGGCGCGCCACCCGGTTATGTGGGTTACGGCACCGGCGGCGTGCTGACCGAAGCCGTACGCCGCAAACCCTATTCCGTGGTGCTGCTGGACGAAATCGAAAAAGCCCACCCGGACGTACTGGAAGCTTTCTATAACGTCTTCGACAAAGGCGTCATGGAAGACGGCACCGGCCTGGTGGTGGACTTCAAGAACACCGTCATGCTCGCCACCAGCAACGTCGGCGCCGAACTGATCCTCGACACACCGACCGCCGAACTCGACAGCGACCCGTTCAACGAACGCCTGCACAAAGTCCTGCTACAAGCCTTCCGCCCTGCCTTTCTTGCGCGCATGACCGTGGTGCCTTATCGCCCGCTGGATGAAGGGACGCTGGAAGGAATCGTGCTGGCCAAGCTGGAGAAACTGCGCGGCCGGTACAAGGCCGCGACGGGTAAACAGTTTGATTTTGATAACGGGATTGTGAAGGCCGTGCTGGCGAAATGCAGTGGGGCTGGGGCGAGGGATATTGAGAATGTGCTGATGAAGCAGGTGACGGGGAAGTTGGCGGAGTGGGTGTTGGAGTGAATAACCCCCTTCTTTCTGTTTACCATTATTGAAGATTGAAAATCGATATGACGACCATTACCTTTGACCTCGCGTCCATCTCCGTACTGGACAACGGCTGGAACGGAAAAATCACCGAGTTTGGCAAAGACTACATGATCCTGACAGGCACAGGCAGCCATACCCAGATCAAGAATCTAGGCGGCGGTAACTACGAAGTAAAACGCAGGCAAGGCGATAATATCCAAACGCTTGCCCCACTAAACATTTCAAGCATGACCACTGCCTACTTGACTAATGGGTACCGTACGAGCCTGGCAGTCCACAACACTCCATTTTCTACTTCGATCGACTACACAAAAATCAAGCTGGACCAGAACTGGCTTAATCAGTATGTTTTCGACTCTGTTATCTTACGGGTCCCCGGCGCTGATAAATCGGCAGCCACCCAAGAGAACATCAAGGCTTTCAACTGCTACTGGTGTGGGTTTGTGTACCCTGCCTGGACGATGGAAATCGACCACATCAAGGCACAAACCAAGCCAGAAATGGCACTGATAAAATTCTTGCGCTTACTCGGCGGCACAAATCATCAGAACACCAACCATGCTGATCGGCGAGCTAACCATGTTGCAAAGTGGAATCCTAAAACCCATGCCAACACTAATGGTTTTATAGACGACGCATCTGCATTCCATAACTATCTGAATATGAGAGAGGAAAATTTCAACGAGAACAAGAGTACGATAGCCTTCAAAGATATTGCAATGCTGATTCACCTGTTCGACGACATGAACGCCTTTCATGTCAGCAAAGGGATTGGAAGCACCAAACATCAAGTCAACAGCCAAAGCCCTCTATGGAAAATAATCCACAGCGGAAACAATCTGGTACCTTCATGCTCGTTCTGCAACAGAACAAAAAGCAAGAAAGGCTGACAACAATATTTTCCATTAACAACGAATAGCCCCCCTGAGCATGAGTAAAGACATCATGGCAAAAACACCAAAAACCACATCTGTAATAATCTGTTGAATTGAGGGAAACCGAGCATCATTGAATCCCGTTTTCTATCAATTTTGATATCTTACATGCGTTGATTGAGCTATGTACTTTTCGTATAAAGCATTACGCTGAAGTCCTGCTATTCAGCAATATCTACTTGAGATGAAAGAATGCCCCGCTCCACCGACACCACAACCAGCCTCTCTCTGACCGGCTCAGCCCTCACCGAGCTGTATCCAGACGTCATCAGCGGCGAGGAATCCCTCAATGCGCTGGGGCAGTATTTCCTGCATGGTCAGGCCGACACTGCGTTGACGCTGACTTCTGCAATCGCCACTCACGTCACCGCGACGTTGCATAACGATGCGATGCTGCGACCGATGGATGCGTTGGTTGCGGAAATCCGTCAGCTTCCAGCCGACGCCACGGCAGATCGGTATCAGGTGTTGTTGCGCCCATGGTTGTGGTGGCTGACGCTGGCGAGCAATAACCGGGTATTTCAGAACCTCTCCACGTCGGACATCGTGACGTCGATCTTCACTGACCACGGTTTCAGCGATCACAAGCTGTCGCTGACCGGCAGCTATACGCCGCGTGAGTATTGCGTGCAGTATGGCGAAACCGACTTTGCGTTTGTGTCGCGCCTGCTGGAAGAGGAAGGGATTTTCTGGTTTTTCACCCATGAGGAAGGCAAGCACACGCTGGTGCTGGCGGACAACAACGATGCGTTTCCGGCGATTCCCAACGGGCCGGCGGTGAAGTATCTGGGCCAGGGAATGGGCAATAGGGAACTGCACGGGATTCGTTCCGGGCAATTGGTATTGCAGGCGGTTTCCGGGGTGTATTCGGCGTCGGATTACGAATTCACCACGCCTACCACTTCGCTTTACAGCAAGGCTGAAGCCAAGGCCGGGGCGTTGTCGATGTATGAGCATCCGGGCGGTTATATCGCCAAGGCGCGGGGCGATGCACTGACCAAGCAACGAGTCGATGGGCTGCGCAGCCAAGAGAAACGTTTTGTCGGTGAAAGCGACTGTCGCTGGCTGGTGCCAGGGCATTTTTTCACCCTGAGCGGCCATGACGATGCGACCCTGAATATCGACTGGGTGGTGACGGCAGTTACTCACGAAGCCAGTCATGAAGGCTATCGCAACCGCTTCGAGGCCATCCCCAAGGCCACGACCTTTCGGCCTGCGCGGGTGACGCCCAAACCGCGCATGCACACTCAAACAGCGACGGTGGTCGGCAAATCCGGCGAGGAAATCTGGACCGACGAATATGGCCGGATCAAGATCCAGTTCCCGTGGGACCGCGACGGCAAGAGCGATGAAACCAGTTCCTGCTGGGTGCGCGTGGTACTGCCCTGGACCGGCAAGGGTTTCGGTATGCAGTTCGTGCCGCGCATCGGTCAGGAAGTGATCGTCACCTTTATCGACGGCGACCCCGATCGGCCATTGGTCAGCGGTTGCGTGTACAACGGCGACAACGCCCTGCCCTATGCCTTGCCCGCCAACCAGACGCAATCGGGGATCAAGACCAACTCGTCCAAGGGCGGCGGCGGTTTCAACGAACTGCGCTTCGAGGACAAGAAGGACGCCGAAGAAGTCTTTCTGCAAGCCCAGAAGGACTTCAAGACCAATGTGCTCAACGACACCACAGTCACCGTCGGCCACGATGAAACCCTGACCGTACAGAACGCACGCACCCGAACCGTCAAGGAAGGCGATGAAACCGTCACCCTGGAAAAGGGCAAGCGCAGCGTCACCCTCCAGACCGGCAGCGACACCCTGGATGTGAAGGACACGCGCACCGTCAAGGTCGGCGGCGACCAGACCCACAGCACCGGCGGCAACTACACCGACAAGGTCACAGGCAATTACAGCCTGACCGTGGACGGCAACCTGACCCTCAAGGTCAGCGGCACCATCACCCTGGAAAGCGGCGGCAGTTTCACGATCAAGAGCGGTGCCGATCTGGCCGTGCAGGCCAGCACTTCGATCACCCAGAAGGCGGGAACGGCCCTGACCAATCAGGCGGGGACATCGCTGGAAAACAAGGCCGGCACGACCCTGACCAACGACGCGGGTATCAGCCTGACCAACAAGGCCGCCGCTTCACAGACCGTGGATGGCGGCGGCATGCTGACCATCAAGGGCGGTCTGGTGCAAGTCAATTGAGATCCTGAGCCATGGCCAAGACTGAAACAGTGGATGTACAAAGCGGTGATGCACAACTGGCCGGACGCCTCAACGACGGCCAGCTGGACGGGCCGCTGCGAATCGAAAAAGACAACCGTCCGCTGGCCAATCTGAATTACAGCCAGGGCGAGTTGCAGGGCATGAGCCTCACCTATCACCCCAATGGCCGGATTTCCGCGCAACTGCCTTATGTGAACGATAAGCTGCATGGCATCGCGAACTTCTATTCCCCCGAAGGCCTGTTGCAGCGTCGGGCCACGTATCGCATGGGCCTGCTGCATGGCGAGGCCAGCATTCATTACCCTGACGGGCAACTGGCGGAACTGGAGCACTACAAGGACGGAGTACGCGATGGGCTTTATCAGCGTTTCCACACCAACGGCCAAGCCTCCTTCAAGGCCCGCTACCTGAATGGCCAGTTGCTGGATCAGGAACAACAATTCGCCGATGACGGCCGCCCACTGGACGCCAAGGGCAAACCGGTTTCACGCCTGCGCTGGTGGTGGATGAATAATGTGTCGCCTGCGCAGTCCTGATCAGGATCTCAGGTAAAACGCAAAGGACAGTTCGAGTACCTTGAAGAAGGCCTGCGCAATCACAACACCCAGAATTATCCAGACAACCGTCAACTTGACCAAGGTCCAGGTATTTTCGCCGGTGAACCGTTTCAACCCTGCAAAGTAAATCAACAGGCCGATGATGATTCCGACGATATACAAAGGCTTGTCGAGGCCATCAAGAACAGCACCCATCCCATGGGAAAACGCCGCAACCAGTATCGCCGGGATAATACCGAGAGCGATATTCATCATTCGAGAAGCAAGGGTCAGGGACAACGTATTTAAAACAATCGAAAGCACAGCAAACATCAAATCGTCCTTGGATAACGCCTCAGGGAATCAACATCTGCACCTGCCCCGGCATCACAATCTTGATCAGCCCGGCCCAGTTGCACATCAGCATGCTGTTGGAATCAATGGCCGGCATGCCGCCCAATAACACCGTTGGCGCACCGCCCGGAATCCATGGCGAGGCCGTTGCGGGTATGCAAGGCATGGGCGTGAGCACGCCCAATGCTGCTGCCGTGGCCGCGATCACCATGGGGTTGGCCGTGCTCATGCACATTCCGAAGGTGGGAATGTTGACCAACGGGATATGATCCATGATGGTCGCCGCCGGCATACTGCTGGTCAGCACGCGATTGGTCGGCAACACGTTCAAAACGGTAGGTGCCGCGCCGAAGCTGCATTGCAACGTGGCACCGGCACAGACTTGCGGGCATGACATCGACAGATACCTTCGGGGAAATCAGAGGAACAAAATAGCGCACAGCCATCAGCCTGCCAATCCACCCCCGGTAGGAGTGAATTCATTCACGAAGCGGTATTCCAGATGAAAATATTCATTGGCTGTGCTGACGTCTTCGCGGATGAGTCCGCTCCCACAGAGTTCAAACCTCTGTCAGCCACTCCTGCAATAGCTCGGTTGTACGCTGCGGATATTCCAGAGGCGGCAAATGCCCGCACTCGGCAAGGACAACCAGACGCGAACCGGCAATACCCCGATGGGTGAACTCCGATTCTGCCAGAGGTGTTATTTCGTCATTCTCGCCAACGACGATCAGGGTCGGCACGCTGATCGTCCCCAGAAGCGAACTGTAGTCCTGACGCTCGATGATCGCTTGCTGCTGGCGGATGAAACCTTCCCTGCCAATGGTCTGCGCCATGTCCATGACCTGTTGTGCAGCGGCAGTGCCTATGCAACGGGTATGAATGATACGCGGCAGCAAGTGAGGCGTTACACCCATGAACTTGCCCAGTTGCGCCAGCTCCAGCAGGCCACGCCTGACTCTGGCCCGATCCTCGCTGTCTGGCCGGACCATGGTGTCGAACAACGCCAGCGCCACCACCCGCTCGGGAGCCTGGCGCATGATTTCCATGGCCACATACCCGCCCATCGACAAGGCCGACAGAGCAAAAAATGGCGGAGCCTCGTCCAGCGTGCGTCGGGCCATTTGCGCGATGCTGTCGTCCTGGGCCAGGTCTGCAACGAAAACCCTGCGGGAAGGCTCGAAGGCCGCCACTTGATGAGCCCAAAGTCGCTCATCGTTCAGCAAGCCGGGCAAAAGAACGAGAGGAATGTTATTGCAAGCCAACGTGGCTCTCCTGGGGCAAAAGAAAAATACTCATACATGACATCTTCCGGGCCCCATTCGGCACATCATTGGGGCACTTTACTGTCAGCAGGCCCTCCACGCGCCTCCAGCAACTCCACAAACCGCGTAAGACTCTGAGAAACCGTGCCTCTGCGCCACACCAGCCAGGTCTGCAGAAAACGGAATTTCTCGGACAGCGGCCAGATACTCACAGTGGTGCAGCCAGGCATGCTTTCGAGCATGCTGCGTGGCATCAATGCCAGGCCAGCACCCGCGCTGACACAGGCCAGCATGCCGTGGTAGGACTCCATTTCGTAGATCTTGCCCGGCACTGCGGCGTCTTCGGTAAACCAGCTCTCGAAGTGATGGCGATACGAGCAGTTGGCGCGGAAGGCGTAGATACTTTCACCGTTCACATCCAGACCTCGGGTGACGGGAGCATGGTTGAGCGGTGCGATGATCACCATCTCTTCCTCGAAGACCGGCACGCCTTCCAGCGCCGGATGCAGCACCGGTCCATCCACGAACGCCGCCACCAGACGGCCAGACAACACGCCATCGATCATGGTGCCGGATGGCCCCGTGGACAGGTCTAGCTCGACCTTGGCGTATTGCTGGTTATAGGCCGCCAGCAACGCCGGAATACGCACCGCCGCCGTACTTTCCAGCGAGCCCAGGGAAAACGGGCCTTGGGGCTCTTCACCGGAAATAGCCATGCGGGCCTCTTCCACCAACGCCAGAATGCGCCGGGCGTAGTCCAGAAAATTCCAGCCAGCCGGTGACAGGCGCAAGCGATGCTTTTCACGTATGAACAACTCGACACCCAGATCGCTTTCCAGTTGCTTGATGCGCGTGGTCAGGTTCGAGGGCACCCGATGGATGTGCTGCGCGGCGGCGCTGATGCTGCCCTGCTCGGCAACGGCCTTGAATATTTCAAGCTGGACAAGATCCAATTCATTCTCCAAACGTGAACGATACGATCATTATTATTCAGTTTCGCGAAGCATAGCACGACGATACTCTGGCCCCATTCCCACCCACAAGAGGATGGCGTCATGACACAGATTTCCAGCCACACCCATGCAATCTCGATCAACCCGGCCAACGGCGAACAGATCGGCCACTATACGTTTGAATCCGACTTGGCACTGGATGCTGCGCTTTCTCGCGCAACTGACGGTTATGAGCTGTGGAAACGCAAGACGGTCGATGAACGCGCTCAACTGCTGATTGCGCTAGGCAAGGCATTACGCAACAACGCCGCCGCAATGGCGCAGATGATCACCCGGGAAATGGGCAAGCCCATTGCTCAAGCCCGTGGCGAAATCGAAAAATGCGCGCAGCTTTGCGAGTGGTACGCCAGCCATGGCCCGGCCATGCTTGCTCCGGAACCGACACTGGTCGAGAACAACAAGGCGCGTATCGAGTACCGCCCGCTTGGCCCGATCCTGGCTGTGATGCCGTGGAACTTCCCGGTCTGGCAGGTGCTGCGCGGTGCTGTTCCGGTCCTGCTTGCCGGCAACACTTACGTGCTCAAACATGCGCCCAACGTGATGGGCTGCGCCTACCTGATACGCGACGCACTGCAACAGGCCGGTTTCCCGCAAGGTGTGTTTGAAGTAATCAACGTGGCCCAGGAAGGCGTATCCCGCGCCATTGCCGACAAGCGCATTGCTGCCGTGACACTGACCGGCAGCGTACGTGCCGGGACGGCGATTGGAGCACAAGCGGGTGCAGCGTTGAAGAAATGCGTACTGGAACTGGGCGGCTCCGATCCCTTTATTGTGCTCGACGATGCCGACCTGGACGAAGCCGTGAAAGCCGCCGTGATCGGTCGTTATCAGAACACCGGACAAGTCTGTGCAGCCGCCAAGCGCCTGATCGTCGAGCAGGGCGTTGTCAAAGCCTTCACCCGCAAGTTCGTCGAAGCCACTCGCCTGCTGGCAGTGGGCGATCCATCGAGCCCTGAGACTTACATCGGCCCCATGGCCCGTTTCGATTTGCGTGACGAACTGGACCAGCAGGTGCAAGCGACTCTCGCCGAAGGTGCGACCTTACTGCTGGGCGGTAAAAAGGCCGAAGGCGCTGGCAACTTCTATGAGCCCACAGTGCTGAGCGATGTCACCGATCAGATGACGTCTTTCAGAGAGGAATTGTTCGGCCCGGTGGCGTCGATCATCACCGCCCGCGATGCCAGGCATGCGCTGGAGCTGGCCAACGACAGCGAGTTCGGCCTGACTTCGACCATCTATAGCCGCAACGTCGAACTGGCTGAGCAATTGGCTGACGAGCTGGAAACAGGCGGTGTGTTCATCAATGGCTATTGCGCCTCCGACCCGCGCGTTGCCTTTGGCGGTGTGAAGAAAAGCGGCTTTGGTCGTGAGCTTTCACACTTCGGGGTGCGTGAGTTCTGCAACGCAAAAACCGTCTGGCTGGATCGCTGCTGATGGATTCAGGGGAGCCTTGCGCTCCCCTTTTCTACCGCCTGTTATTCCTCGTCACTCTCCACCCGAATCAGATCGCCGATAGCATAAAAAGTCCCGCCAGCGATGTAGTGCAGGCTGCGCCAGCGAGGATCAGCCGTCTCAAATGCCCAATGACCATCCTTGAAGGCTCGCTCATCGGCCCAGGCCGCCACCACTTCACCGATGAACAGGTCATAAGTCTGCTGGTTATGGGGCTCGGGTATGAGCTTGCAGATCAGCCAGGCCGAGCAACCCGCCACCAGCGGCGTATCATGCCCTTCGATACGAAACAGCTCGACGCCGGACTTTTCCAGCTTGTCCGGCATAAAGCTCAGACTTTGTGTGCCCACGTCATAGACCTGTTGCACCTGCTCCACCGTCGGCACCTGCAGAGCGAAGTAACCGCTCTTTTCGACAAGCCCACGGGTTCTGGTCATCTTGTCGATGACCATCGTGACCTTGGGCGGAGAAAAGTCCAGGGCACAGGCCCATGAAGCTGACATGACGTTATGCGTCCCGCCATGGCTGGAGGAAACCAGCACGGCAGGACCGTGATTGATCAATCTGTAGGCCTTTTCCAGATCGACTGGGCGAATACGGTTATCCACGAAAACTCCTTCAGAACGGGCAAGCGCAAAGGCGCATTCTACTGACTAAGAAGCATTTCTGTAGGACCAATCGATAACCTTGTTCATCCTCGCGCTGACGGCTCCCAACGACGGAAAACGACGCTGGCATTCACACCACCAAAGCCGAAGCCATTCGATAGCGCATGGGTCAGCGGTAGTTTGCGGGCGGTCAGGCCGACAAGGTCAAGCCCGTCTGCCGCCTCATCCGGTTGATTCAAGTTCAGCGTGGGCGGCACGATCTGATCACGCAGCGCCAATACCGTAAAGATGGCCTCAATGCCGCCCGCCGCACCCAGCAAATGCCCGATAGCAGACTTGGTCGAGGTGATCGCCACACCAGATCCGGCACCAAACACCGAGCGGATGGCGGCCAGCTCGCCCTTGTCGCCCACTTGAGTCGAGGTGGCGTGGGCGTTGATGTGCTGAACCTCATCAGGACTCAAACCGGCCTGTTTCAAAGCCTGCTGCATGGCGCGCCGTGCTCCGCCGCCATCCTCAGGACCAGCCGTCAGATGATAGGCATCGGCGCTGGTGCCATAGCCCACCAGTTCCGCCAGCGGCGTGGCACCACGTGCCAGGGCGTGCTCAAGAGACTCGATGACCAACAGCCCGGCACCTTCGGACATGACAAAGCCATCACGGGCACGATCAAAGGGGCGCGAGGCTTCCTGCGGCTGCCCGGCAAACCCGGTGGACAGGGCACGAGCTGCGGCAAAGCAGCCCAGGGTCACTCGATCAATCGCGGCCTCTGTCCCACCGCAAATAGCGATATCGGCCTCACCGCTCCTGATCAGTCTTGCCGCGTCGCCAATGGCTTGCACGCCTGCTGCGCAAGCGGTCACCGGCGCGCCGAGCGGACCTTTGAAACCGTGCCTGATGGAAACATGCCCCGCTGCCATATTGGCCAGAAAGGACGGTGCGGTGAATGGCGACAGCCTGCGAGGGCCACGGGCATCAGTGGTCCTGACGGCATCGGCGATGGCACCGAAACCACCCACGCCCGATGCAATGATGGTCGCTGTACGCTGTTGCTCTGCTTCATCGGTCGGGTGCCAGTCTGCCTGTTCCAGCGCCTCATGGGCGGCCACCAGCGCAAACTCGATGAAGCGATCCATTTTCTTGCGGTCCTTGGCCGAAATGAGACGGTCCGGGTCATAACCCGCAATAGCGTCTTCCTCCAGCGACGGCACCTGCCCGCCTACCGCAACACCTGTGCCCTCGGTGATGTCCTGCGCCAGGTTGCGAATGCCGGACTGTCCTGCCAGCAGTCTTTTCCAGACCTCCTCCACGCCACATCCCAGTGGCCCGACAATCCCGACACCCGTCACTACGATTCGTTTTTGAGCCGTGAAATCAGTCATTCAAAACCTCTTCATTACACAGTGGCAGCACGACACTGGTCATGCTGCCTTTTCGGTTGACTGGGTGTCAGGACGAATCCTGAACCAGATGGCATACATGGCCGGCAGGAACACCAACGTCATGATGGTGCCGCCAAAGGTGCCGCCGATCAGGGTGTAGGCCAGCGTTCCCCAGAACACCGAATGGGTCAGCGGGATGAAAGCCAGGATTGCCGCCAGCGCCGTCAGCAGCACAGGACGGGCACGCTGCACGGTGGCTTCCACCACGGCACGGAAAGGGTCGAGCCCCTGGGCCTTGTTGTCCTGAATCTGGCCGATCAGAATCAGGGTATTGCGCATCAGGATCCCCGACAGCGCGATCAGACCCACCAGGGCGTTGATGCCAAAGGGTTGCTGGAAAAGCAGCAGGGTCGGCACCACCCCGATCAACCCCAGCGGTGCAGTGAAAAACACCATGATCATGGCCGAGATCGACCGCACCTGAAGGATGATGATCAGCAAGGTCAGTGCAATCATGATCGGGAACAGCGGCAGCATCGCCTTGCTGGCCTTGGCCGACTCTTCGCTCGAACCCGCCTCCACGATCCGGTAGCCATCGGGCAGCGCGTCGATGACCGGTTGCAGTTGCTTCAGGGCAACGCTGGACACATCGGGCGGTTGCAGACCCTCGGCGATGTCGCCGCGCACCGTGATGGTCGGCGTACGATCCCGGCGTCGCAGAATGGGGTCTTCCATCCGCACATCGACATCGCCCACCTGAGACAACGGAATACGCTGCCCTGCCGAGCCCACCAGAGTGAAACCGGCAATCTTCGCGGGATCGAGGCGAATGTCACCCGCTGCGCGACCTACCACCTGCACCGAGCGGATATCTTCCCGAACCGCTGTGATGGGCACGCCCGTGAGCAGAAACTGCAACTGTTGCGCGACGGCATTCGACGTCAGGCCCACTGCCTGCAGGCGGTCCTGATCCAGCGAGAAATGCAGCACAGGCACCAACGGTCCCCAGTCGGTATTGACGGTCCTCATCATCGGGCTCGCCTGCAATACCTTCTGAACCTGGCCAGCGATTTCGCGCAACTTCAAGGGGTCAGGCCCCATCACGCGATAGGCCACGGGGAACGGCGAATACGGACCAAACACCAGTTGAGTCACCCGGACCTGCGCCTCAGGCGCCAGACCTTCGGCAGCCGCCTCACGAATACGGAACTTGAGGGTTTCACGTGCCTCCTGGCTGTCCGTGAGGACCACAATCTTGGCGAAGGATGGATCAGGCAGCTCCGGCGCCATGGCCAGATAGAAACGCGGTGCGCCCTGGCCGATGTAGGACGTGACGATCCGGGCTTCCTTCTGCTTTTGCAGCCAGGCTTCGACCTTGGCAACTGCAGCACTGGTCTGCTCGATGGAGGTGCCATATGGCATCTGCACTTCGATCAGCACTTCCGGCCGGTCAGAGGTCGGGAAGAACTGTTTCTTGACCAGGCCCATGCCGATAATCGCCACCACAAAGGCCGCGATTACCGTACCGGCGACCAGCCATTTACGCGCAATCACGTTTTTCAGGAAACGGCGAAAACGGTTGTAGTTGGGCGTGTTGTAGATAGCCTCATGACCGCCCTCCACCTGCTTGAGTTCAGGCAGCAGCTTCACACCCAGGTAAGGTGTGAACACCACGGCGACAACCCAGGACGCAATAAGCGCAATGCCGACGATCCAGAACATGTTGCTGGTGTATTCGCCAGCCGTGGACTGGGCAAAACCGTTGGGCATGAAGCCGATAGCGGTCACCAGCGTGCCGGAAAGCATGGGCGCCGCGGTATGGCTCCAGGCATAGGCCGATGCGGCCATGCGGCTGTAGCCCTCCTCCATTTTCACTACCATCATTTCGATGGCGATGATTGCATCGTCCACCAGCAAACCCAGCGCCAGGATCAGCGACCCCAGGGTGATTCGGTCGAAGTTCTTGCCGGTGGCCGCCATCACCACGAATACCACCGCCAGCGTCAGGGGTACGGCCGCCGCGACCACAACACCCACGCGCCAGCCCATGCTCAGGAAGCAGACCAGCATCACCACCAGCAAGGCGATGAAGAACTTGACCATGAATTCATCGACCGATGAGCTGATGTTCACCGATTGGTCGGTCACCTTGCTCAGGGTCATGCCCAACGGCATGCCGTCATTGATTTTCGTGGTTTCAGCGTCAAGGGCCTTGCCCAGATCCAGGCCGTTCCAGCCTTCGCGCATCACGACACCCAGCAACAAGGCTGGCTCTCCGTTATTGCGTACCTGAAAGGTCGCCGGATCTTCATAGCCGCGCTCGACCGTCGCTATGTCCGACAGCTTCAGGGTACGGCCCTGTACCGAAACCGGTGTGTCACGAATCTTTTTCAGCCTGTCGAAAGCACCATCCAGGCGCAGAAAGACCTGCGGCCCCAGTGTTTCAATCGAACCGGCCGGGGTGAGCACGTTCTGGCTGTTCAGGGCAGCAAAGATTTCCTGCGGAGAAATGCCCAGCGTCGCGAGACGATCATGGGAGAAGGACACAAAGATCCGCTCGGCCTGCTCGCCAATGATGTTGACCTTTTTCACGCCTGGCACATGCAGCAGGCGCTGGCGCAGAGACTCGGCATCGCGTACCAACAGCCGTTGCGGCTCGCCTTTGGCTTTGAGGGCAAAGAGTGCAAAGGTCACATCGGAGAATTCATCATTGACCATGGGGCCGATGACACCTGCCGGCAAGAGCCTGGCTTCGTCACCGATTTTCTTGCGCGCCTGATAGAACTCTTCCTGCACTTGCGAAGGTGGTGTGCTGTCGAGCAACGACAGCATGGTGAAAGCCATGCCAGGACGCGTGTAGGTTTCTGACCGGTCGTACCAGCGCAGTTCCTGCAGGCGCTTTTCCAGCGGCTCGGCGACCTGATCCTGCATTTCCTGCGCCGTAGCCCCGGGCCACACGGTAATCACCGTCATCTGCTTGACCGTGAACGGCGGGTCTTCTGCACGTCCCAGGCCGAAGAAAGCCAGGATCCCGGCAGCGGAAATCAGAAAGATCAGGAACAGGGTGACGGAGCGCTCGCGAACGGCGAGCGCCGACAGATTGAAACGCCCTTCGCTCATGGCTGGCTCCCGACGACTCTGGCATCCAGTGTTTCGCTCAGCCGGACCTGATCGCCGTCATGCAGCAGATGGGCTCCCAATGCCACCACTTGCTCGCCGACCTTTAGATTGCCGGTTATCCGTACCACATCGTCATGCAGGGCAAGCACCTGAACGGGTTGCCAGCTCACCTTCAAAGGCTTGCCGGAAAGGGTCCACACGCCGGTACCGGTGCCAGGATCGTAAAGCGCACCCATGGGTATTTGAAGAGCTTGAGCGGACGCTGCGCCATAAGCGATCTGCAGACTGACCGTCGCCCCCAGCGGTGCGCTGGCCATCGCGCCCTCGAGTACATACCTCGCCTCGAAAGTGCGGGTCACGGGATCGGCGGCGTTGGAGAGCAGACGCAATCTTGCAGGCACGGAACCCAGGCTGCTGCCATAAAGGGTGGCTTGTGCCACGGAGCCCACAGCCGGACGCAGGGTTTCGGGCAAGTGCACGATGGCCTCACGCTGTCCCGCCCGGGCCAGCCTCACCACCGGTTGCCCGGCACTGACAACCTGACCGGGCTCGGCCAGGGTTTCCACCACGACGCCATCCGCATCGGCCAGCAGAACGGCATAGCTGGTGGCGTTTCTGGCCACATTAGCCTGGGCTTGCGCAGCACTGAGTTGCGCCTTTGCAGAATCCGCCGCTGCTTTTATCTGGGCGTAGGTAGAAGCCGAAACGGCGCCGGTAGCGACCAGATTCCGATACCGCGCTTCGTCATCGACAGCCTGTCTGGCCAGTGCCTGCGCGGCAACAACCGCCTCTTGCTGCGCTTTCGCCTGCAGGCTGAGGTCCACCGGGTCGATACGCATCAGCGGCTGACCTTGCCGGACGCTCTGGCCGGTATCGACCAGGCGCTCAAGCACCTTGCCCGATACACGAAAACCCAGATCGCTCTGAATCCGCGCCGCGACGGTGCCGGTGAAGGAACGCGAGATATCCGTTGACTCCTGAACCGTCGCGACCCTGACCAGCGGCGCCTGAAGGCGTGGATCAGGGACGACGGAGGAGTCGCCACACCCTGTCAGGAAGAGCGGCAATAAACAAAGGGCAATGGCAGCAGGTCGGCGACGAGACATGAGGGCACGAGCTCAGATTGATGATCCAGAGCCAGATTTTCATTCCAGTGACCAATTAAGTCAATAGTCACAACTTGTAGTTAAGGCGCCATGCTGCGCAAGATCAATGCCGACAGATGGACGGTTGTCTCATCGGCCCGATCAAGGCTGTACTGCAACAACACCGGGTTGATATAAGGCCACATCACCAGATAAATGGCATTGCTCACCTCATCCAGCGGTGTCTTGCGCTCGAACTCGCCAGCCTCCCGACCTTCCCGGACAATCTGCTCGATCAGTTGCCGCAGCCGCATTTCATGCACACGCGCCGAAGGCCACTGATCCCTGGCCGAGACAGCAGCAATGTCAAAGAGCTTGCGGTCATGAAAAAACAGACTGCTGCCCGCCTCTACCAAGGCCTTGAGCACTCTGCGCAGCTTTTCCGAAGCGGTGGGCGCATCCACTACGGCGGCATCGACGATTACCATGATGGCGGCCAGTCGATTGGTACAAATCACCTCACCAATAGCCTGCTTGGAATCGAAGAACTTGTAGATATAGGCCTTGGAAAAGCCGATGGCACGGGCCAGGTCGGACACCGTGGTTTTCTCGTAACCATAATGACCGAAGTGCTGGGTGGCGGCTTCGACGATCTGGTCGCGAACGCTATGATCCGAAGGACCGCGTGAGGGGGATGCATTCATGTTTTCAGTCATTTTCCCGGCCTGGCCTGCGTGACGCTGATTGACAACAAGTGACTATATTGCAATTTGGTCATTACTTTCTACCTTCTGGCCCTCTCGCAAATGAATTCGTTCCTACCTGCTTGCTATCCATTCATGAAAACAGCTCATGACTCCATCCCGTATTGCGAGCTTAATGAATCCCTGACCATCTTCTATGATGCCTGTTCAACTCTGTTCCTGCTCTCAAGGACTCCGGATGAATGAGTCTGCACCCCACGTGATCGGCCTCATATTGGCTGCCGGACGCAGCCGACGTTTTGCGGACGACAAGCGCCGGGCGCTTCTGCCCGACGGGCGCAGCATGCTGCAAGCCAGTATCGACACTGCCAGACAGTCTTTCAGTGAGGCCTGGGTGGTGTTGCGCAGCGATGACGATGCCCAGGCGCTGGGGATTGTGCCCGATGTTGGCATCGTGCGCAGCGAACAGGCCGATCTGGGCATGGGACACAGCCTGGCCAGCGGTATCGAAGCACTGATGCCCTCACCCGCCATCGCAGTCGCCATCCTGCTTGCCGACATGCCCTGGCTGCAAACGGCGACCCTGCGCAACCTTGTGCAACTGGCCGATCCACAACGTATCGCCCAGCCGGTATACGCCGGACAGCGCGGGCACCCGGTCATTATCGGCCGCCATTTCTGGCCAGAACTTCTTTTGCTCAAAGGCGATCAGGGCGCAAAGACATTGCTGGCAGCCAATGCCTCGGTATGCGACCTCATGGCAACGGATGATCCCGGCACTGTGCGCGATGTCGATACGCCGGAACAACTTCATTTGGACTGAAATCTGGGAAATACAGACCATGAAACACTTAGCCGCTGCGACCTTTCTCGCGTGTTCAATGGCAGAAGCCAGTCAAGACACACCCAAGCCGGACCCCAAGCCTTCACCGGATGTTCTGGCAGTCGCGCCACAGTTATATAGCTACACGACAGACGTACTGTTTGCCGAAGTCTGGAAACGCAAAGACCTTGAACCCCGCGACCGCAGCCTGATCACCCTTGCCTCTCTGCTGGCCGGCGGTCAAACGGCGCAGATGACCGGTCATATCAATCTGGGCCTGGACAATGGCCTGAAACCCGGCGAAATCAGCGCCTTGATCACTCATCTCGCGTTCTACAGCGGCTGGCCAAATGCAATGTCGGCAGCGGCTGTAGCGAAAACGGTCTTTACCGAAAGAGGGATCACGAGCGAGCAGTTACAGCCCTCGAAGGAGCGACTGACGCTGAACGAGGAAAGCGAGAAAAAACGTCGGGAGAGCGTCGATAACGCCGTTGGCTCTGTCGCACCGGATCTTGCCCGCTACACCAATGACGTTCTGTTTGGCGATCTATGGCGAACTACCGATCTCAGCCCAAGGGATCGCAGCCTGATCACCGTCGCAGCGCTTATTACCCAGAATCAATCGGCGCAGCTGCCGTTTCATCTGAACCGCGCCATGGACAACGGCCTGACTCAGGCCCAGGCTTCGGAAGTGATCACCCACCTGGCGTTCTATGCCGGCTGGCCGAAAGCGATGTCTGCCGTGCCGGTGCTCAAGCAAGTGCTGGATTCGCGCAAGAGCTGAAATCCGCTCAAACCAGAACCCTGCAGAGTCGCCGTGGTGATTCTGCAGGGTTCGTCAAAGCCTCAACAGTCATTTATCCAGGGCAGCCGCCTGAGCGTATTCCTGCTCACTGACCTGCTGCATCCAGTCCACAACCTTGCCATCCAGAGACTCGGCAATGGCGATGTGGGTCATGCCGGTTTTCGCAGTCGCGCCATGCCAATGCCTGGTATGAGGCGGAATCCATACCGTATCGCCAGGCCGGATGGTCCTGATCGGTTGCCCTTGCTGCTGAACCAGGCCGGTACCGGCGGTGACGATCAGGGTCTGACCCAGTGGATGGGTATGCCAGGCCGTGCGAGCGCCCGGCTCGAAGGTGACCGTTGCGCCACTGACACGTGCATCACCGGTGCCCTTGAAAGGAGCATCCACGCGCACCTGGCCGGTGAAGTAATCCGCTGGACCCTTGGCCGAAGGCTGAGAGCCGTTTTGAGTGACAGTCACAACCGGACTCGTCTCGCTATGGGCCTCGGCTGCCAGAAGAGAAAGGGAAAGTGCTGTTGCTGCGAGCGTCTTCAAAGACAGTACTCCATCTATATGGATGAGCGCTCCGCGGGGGCATGAAGGACGTCATCAGAGAGCTGCCTGGCTCATGCCCACTCTGTAAGCGGCTGCGTCGGGTTTGCCGAATCCCTTTACGGTGACACGACATGCCCCAATCTATCAGCCTGAAGAACCAGTGATTAGTCAGCTGAATCCGCTAACCGCCATGAGCCAGCTTCATCAATCACGGCATCAGGCTGCGCTGGAACGCTTGACCGTCACGATCAGGATGCCGCCGATGATCGCCATGATCCCGGCAATCAAGGTCATCGTCAGTTGCTCACCCATGAAGATCACCGACATCAACAGCCCCACGACCGGTACACCAAGCATTGCCGTCGACATGCTGGTGCTGGAAAGCCACATGCTGGCGGCATTGACCGCGCAAAAGCAGAACGCTGTTGCCAGAGGCCCCATGAAAATCAGGATCTCCCACAAGGTTCTCGAGCCATCGCCCGTGAAAGGCCCTTCGGTGAAGTAAGCCAGTGCGATCAGGGGAATGGTGGCCACCAGCATCTGCCAAGGGGCCAGTTGGTAAGCACTAGCGGTGTTCTTTGAGTAGCGCAGATGCAGGATGCACATTGCCCAGCAGAACGAAGCCGCCAGCAGCATCAGATTGGCTTTCACCAATGCGCCGTTGCCCCAGTCCAGCGTCAGGGGATTGAACAACACACAGACACCGACGCCACCCAGCAATGTGCCGATCAGTTGCCGCGTGGACAGCTTTTCGCGCAGGAACATGACCGCTATCGGCGTCACCCACAACGGCGTGGTGTAGGCCAGAACCGCAGAGCGCCCGGCCGGTACCTGAGTCATGGCAATGGCGCCCAGCACGGTGAAGGTCAGCATTTGCAGCAGGCCGACACTCAGGATCAGCGGCAGATCCTGGCGGGTGGGCAGCCGCAGCTTGCCGGTCACCAGTTGCAATGCCAGCAGACAGGCTGCGCCGCTCGCAAAGCGCAGGGTCGAAAACCAGACCGGTGTGATGTGCTCAAGGCCAGCCTTCATGACCGGCCAGTTGGCGCCCCAGATCAGGATTGCCATGACCAGCAGAAGTACACCCTTGGCCTTGGGAGAGGACACCAGACTTTGCGATTGAGCCGAGTCAGTCACCATGGCGTTGTGCTTGCTTGCGTCTGGCATGTTTTCCCTCTTCTGTAAGCGTGTTCAGAGGGAAAAATTTTAACTGGCGTCTCGGGAGAAAGTTTCTCCCTTCTTGGCTATAAATCCATCAGATCAAAGATGTAATCTCTGCAAAATTAAGATTTTGAAGAGGTTTATTCTTTTGAAAAAACTGGATCGAACCGATATCAGCATTCTGAACACCCTGCAGCAGGATGCCGGGATCACCAATGCGGACCTGGGGCGTTCGGTAAACCTGTCACCTACGCCCTGCTTCAACCGGGTCAAGGCCATGGAAGAAGCAGGCCTGATCAAAGGCCAGGTGACGCTACTGGATCCCCAGGTATTGGGTCTGCATCTCAATGTCTTCATCCATGTCAGCCTGGAAAAACAGGTCGAAAATGCCTTGCGATTGTTCGAGCAGGCTGTAGCCGACCGCCCGGAAGTGATGGAGTGCTACCTGATGACCGGAGATGCCGATTATCTGCTGCGCATTCTGGTGGCCAACATTCAGGAC
This sequence comes from Pseudomonas cichorii, assembly GCF_019719005.1. Taxonomy (GTDB): domain Bacteria; phylum Pseudomonadota; class Gammaproteobacteria; order Pseudomonadales; family Pseudomonadaceae; genus Aquipseudomonas; species Aquipseudomonas cichorii_E. Next base: position 6,343 of record NZ_JAIGPJ010000019.1, on the reverse strand, counting down.
CTGGAACGCTTCATCCTGGATCACCTGTCGAAGATTCCGGGGGTCGCGAATATCCGTTCCAGCTTCGCCCTCAAGCAGGTGCTTTACAAAACGGCGTTGCCACTGCCACCCAACGGGCTGACCCTGGCCGAACCTAGATAACCTGCGTCATCAGTCAGCGCGTCACGGCGAAGAAAACAGCCCTAAACTTCGGGCCAGACAGGCCGAAACAAGAAAGACAGGCGCTTTCAGACGCCGCAAAGGGTAAAAAAACGCCTTTGTGCGCCCGGTCAATCGCCGATCAGACGGCAATACTGGATACATTCAGTAATATTTAGCGTGCTATCGATAGCAGGAAAACGCGCTGATCGTTACATGAACGGCGCGCAAAAAGCAGTTTCTGGATGACATCAGGCACGACAGAGTAGGCAGGATAAGGCTCTAGAACGTGATGGCACCTCGCGCCAGAGGTTCACATTATGCGAAAATGCCGCGTCATCGCCGACTTGGAGCGCCAGCCAGAACATGGCAGCATGCGCGCCCTCGCCGAATCTGACGATGATGAGCTTATGACACGCAGGTCACCGTAGCATGTCGCAGCAGCCTTGATGACGGGCAAGACACCACAGACGTGTCTATGAATACCGGCTCCGTGTCGGAACTCCGTGAGGAAGCTGATGGGCATGGTTTGCGCGTGCAGGGAGGATGTCTTCGCTGCGCATGGAGCCATACCAACAGAACTATGTGTCACTCAAGCCGCTGAAGCCAATGATGATAAGAAGTCAGCGCAGGAGGACATAGAAAGTGAGGTCTAAGCGTTATTGTATTGGCCTTGTATGTCCATCTCTAGTCCTTGTGGGTGCGAGAGTTTGTCGCATGCGGCTAAGCATGCAACACGCCACAGCGCCCATGAGCTGAAGTAGAGAGCGGATGGCGTTTATCATATGGATCACAGTATGTTGAAGAAAATGAACACGGCTCTGCTGGGGCTGGCTATGTCGATGGGTCTCATGCCCTTGCATGCGGCTGAAGCAAAAAAAGTAGACGTTTTGCTCATCGGGGGAGGAATCATGAGTTCGACCCTGGGTATCTGGCTCAATGAGCTGGAGCCAGGCTGGTCGATCGAAATGGTTGAACGTCTTGATGGTGTCGCCCAGGAAAGCTCGAACGGCTGGAACAACGCCGGTACGGGTCACTCTGCCTTGGCCGAGCTGAACTACACGCCAGAAAAAGACGGCAAGATCGACGTCTCCAAGGCCATCGAAATCAACGAATCCTTCCAGATCTCCCGCCAGTTCTGGGCGTGGCAGGTCAAGAACGGTGTGTTGAAAAACCCGCGTTCGTTCATCAACTACACCCCGCACATGAGCTTCCTGTGGGGCGACAAGAACATTTCGTTCCTGAAACGCCGCTATGAAGCCCTGAAGGTCAACCCTCTCTTCAGTGCCATGCAGTACTCCGAAGATCAGGAGCAGATCAAGAAGTGGGTTCCGCTGATGATGGAAGGGCGTGACCCAAACCAGAAAATCGCGGCGACCTGGACTCCGATCGGTACCGACGTGAACTTCGGCGAAATCACTCGCCAGTTCGTGGGCCATCTGAAAAACCAGCCTAACTTCAATCTGCAACTGTCGAGCGAAGTCGAAGACATCAAGCGTAACGCTGATGGCTCGTGGCGCGTGTCCTACAAGAACCTGAAAGACGGTAAAGAAACCGAAACCGACGCCAAGTTCGTATTCATCGGCGCGGGCGGCGGTGCACTGCACCTGCTGCAGAAGTCCGGTATTCCTGAAGCCAAGGAATACGGTGCCTTCCCTGTCGGCGGTTCGTTCCTCGTGACCGAAAACCCGGCGATCGCTGATCTGCACATGGCCAAGGCCTATGGTCAGGCTTCGGTTGGCGCACCTCCGATGTCGGTCCCTCACCTGGACACCCGCGTACTGGATGGCAAGCGCGTTATCCTGTTTGGCCCATTCGCGACCTTCTCCACGAAGTTCCTGAAAGAAGGCTCTTACCTGGACCTGCTGACCAGCACTACTTTGCACAACGTATGGCCAATGACCCGCGTCGGCATCAAGGAATACCCACTGGTTGAGTACCTTGCCGGCCAGTTGATGCAGTCCGATGACGATCGCTTCGCGGCCCTGAAAGAATACTTCCCTAACGCCAAGAAAGAAGACTGGCGTCTGTGGCAGGCAGGTCAGCGCGTTCAGATCATCAAGCGTGATGAAGAGAAAGGCGGCGTCCTGAAACTGGGTACCGAGATTGTCAGCTCCAAGGACAACAGCATTGCCGGCCTGCTGGGCGCATCGCCAGGTGCATCGACCGCAGCTCCGATCATGCTGGGCGTTCTCGAGAAGATCTTCAAAGACAAGGTTGCAACCCCTGCCTGGCAGGAAAAACTGCACCAGATCATCCCAAGCTACGGCACCAAGCTGAACGATCATCCTGATCAGGTTGCCAAGGAATGGGCTTACACCAGCGAAGTCCTGCAACTGCCAGCTCCTCCAGCTGTTGGCGCTGCAGCACCAGCGGCGGCTCCGGCAGCAACACCTGCCAAGCCACGCGAAAGCAACGCCGCGACTGATATGGCGCTGTAATACAAAAGCCCCATCAAACCTGGTTTGATGGGGCTTTTTCTTGAAGCCGCTCTACCGCACTCCCCCTCTACTGTCCTGACACCTACTTCGCGAACAACTGACTCATATCCTTGAACGCCTTGAACTCAAGTGCGTTGCCGCAAGGGTCCAGCAGAAACATGGTCGCCTGCTCACCCACCTGCCCCTTGAAGCGGATATAAGGCTCGATCACAAACCGTGTCTCGAATGACCTCAAACGCTCGGCAAGTGCCTCCCACTGCCCCCACTGCAACACGATGCCAAAGTGCGGAACAGGAACATCATGGCCATCCACCGGATTGCTATGCGCACTTTCCTGCACTGCGTTCTTCGGCGCTTCGTGAATCACCAGTTGATGGCCATAGAAGTTGAAATCGACCCAATGATCGCTGGAACGCCCTTCTTCCAGACCAAATACCTGACCATAGAAAGAACGCGCAGCCGCAAGATCGTAGACCGGGATCGCAAGGTGAAAGGGTGAAAGGCTCATCAGGAACTCCAGGCTTTTTGGTTTTATCAACCGCAAGGGCTTGCCCGCGGCTGTTCAAGTACTGGAGAAATCATAGAAGCAGCGACTAACCAATAAAATCAATATATATTTCTCAGATTAACAAAAGAGATTTATCAATGATTCGCGAGCTGAAGACCCTTGTCGCGGTCGCACAGGAAGGCACTTTCGCTGCCGCCGGAAACCGCATCGGCCTCACCCAGGCAGCCGTCAGCGCCCAGATGCAGCGCCTGGAAACCGAACTGGGCTTCCCGTTATTCGACCGCAAGGGCCGCACGGCTCACCTGAACCGCATGGGACATCAGACTCTCCTGCAAGCCCAGGAACTGATCCGCCTGTACAACAACCTGGGCTCGACAGCCTCCGGGCAACCCGAAAGCATCCTGCTCAACATCGGTGCAATAGCCTCGGTCCAGCGCTCGCTGTTACCCGACGCACTGGCAGCCTTTCACCGCCAATGGCCACAGTGCCGCACCCGTGTGATACCCGGCGTTTCCATGCAACTGCTTAACCTGGTGGATGCCGGCGAGATCGACATGGCCGCCATCATCCGCCCACCCTTCGCCCTGCAAAGCGATCTGCGCTGGACAGCCCTGGCCAGCGAACCCTATCGCCTGATTGTCCCGAGCCACCTGCCAGGCGATGACTGGACAGAACTGCTCTCCACGCAACCCCTGATCCGCTACGACCGCACCTCGTTCGGCGGCCGGCAAGTTGATCGCTTCCTGCGCCAGATGCACTTCACCCTGCGCGAAACCTGCGAGCTGGACGAACTGGAAGCCATCATCAAACTGGTCGCCAATGGCGTAGGCGTGGCACTGGTTCCACAGACCGCCGATCACAGGCAATGGCCTGCCGAAGTCCGGGCACTGGAACTGGGCGCTCACACATTTCATCGGGATGTAGGGCTTGTGCATCGCACCAAGGAGAATCTGAGCGAGCCCGTGAGGCTATTGATCGAGTTGGTGGAGGGACTGGTGCAGAGAACGTGACGGGGAAAGAGTTGCAGATGTTGTAAAGGGAGCCCAGGAAATAACCACCAAAGCCCCCAACCTGCCTGACACTCACGCCGCCATCGAAGCTGCTCGTGCCGGGCAGTGGTTGCCGATGAAGTGCGCCTGCTGGCACAGAATACCGGCAAGTCGACCAAGGAAATTGCAGGAGCGCTCTGCTCAAGACCAGCGGCAACCTGAACAACCTCGCAGCAGGCTTGCAACGGGAAGCGGCCAGGTTTCAGGTCTGAGTTCTGAAGGCTCAGACTTCTAACGAGTGCAGGAGTCTGGTTCTGTATCCGCACATAACAAGCTCAGACTCTGACAAAACTCCGAGAACGAGAAGCCGAGAGCCGAAGAGGCAGTAAGCCTCCTCGGCGACTCAGTATCAGGTAAACAGGTCGACACCCAGCTGGAAAGCGACCCAGAGCGCCAGGCATGTTGCGAAGAACAATGCGATATTTTCAAACAGGTTATTGCGATATTTCTTGTCCAGCAGCGACTTCTGGTTGGACATGATCAACAGGCCCAGCGAAATGACCGGCAAACCAATGATGTTCAGCGCACTGACCCCAATGGTCAAGGTCACGAAATCCGGCATGCCAGGCAGCGACCAGATCAATGGCGTTACCAGAATGAACAGCATGAACCACTTATGCATGGGGTCATGGTGAAACTCTTTACCGTACCTCTCGCGACGAGCAGGACTGACATGCTGGAACGCATCGGTAATCAACATCGGGAATGCAGTGGTTTTTCCTGAAATACTGGCGAACAGAGTCGCGAATACGCCTATAAAGAACACATACCAACCAGCGGGGCCAAAGAACATTTCCAGCGCCTTGCCCAAGTCACCCAGGGTCTTCACCTCGATACCGTTTGGCCGCAGAATTTCCGCTCCGACAATCCAGATGGCCAGGTTAATGACGATCCCGACGAACACGGCAAACAATAAATCGTTACGCTGAACACGCTTGTGCTGCGGCCCTACCCAGCCCTTCTGGCGCATGACATAGGGATGCACGAAGTTTGCAATGGAACCCGCAACCGCGCCGATCACCGATACCGCAACCAACAGCGCGCCATGCACACCTTCATCCGGCGGGATACTGAAACCAATGGTTCCTTTGACGATACCCACAACATCCGGGCCGGACATGACAGCCAAGGCGATAAAGGCCAGGGTCATGACAGCCAGTAACAACTTCATCACGCCTTCGATCATTGAATAGATGTTGCGACCGACCAGCATCCATACAGCCAGCACCACCGCTACCGAACAGAGCAATGGGTGGTCGATCTTGAACAGCATCGCCAGCGACTCACCTGCCCCTTTGATCATGTAGGCATTCATCAAATGCCCCATCAGCAAGGCATAAACAAGCATGAACCAGGCAAAAAAGGGATTCAGTTGCGCATAACCCTGAAGGATTGTCATGCCTTGGTTGTTGCACAACTGGAAGCGAGCAATGATGTTTACGATCAGGTATCTCAGCAGCAGAGAAACCGCCAACACCCACATCATCGCGTAACCGTAATTCGCTCCTGCGACGGACGACGTAATCAGATCACCTGCACCTAGCCAGGACAGTACGGCAATGATGCCTGGCCCCAGCAGTTTCAGCATTCGTGTAAATCGATTTTGTGCGCGCCCGGATGCCTGACCTTCAACGGAAGGAATGCTTGCCATAGAGGATGTCTCCATTATTGTTTTTGTTAGATCCGTCGCAGTCGAACACAGCTCATTAGACGTCGTACAACAATTCTGAAGAAAATGTGTTTTTAGATATTTCAACCCCAGGTTGTCAGTTAGAGTTGATGAAGGTTTCTCAGTGCTTATGGCACGTGAAACCATGCGGGTCGTGTGCATGCATTACTGGAAGAGCTGCAACAAAACGCGACTGGGGTGATCCTCGACCAGAAGGGTGACTACACCCCAAACAATACAGAAAAGGCCGAGGCATCATTTGAAGCGATGGCTTAAAAGCAAACGCCAATACCCTAAAGGGCTTGCCTTTGTGAGGGGGGCTGACTGCGTAAAGCAACTGAAGATGGATACGATTCTCATGATGCACGCCTCTAAATCGATTGATTAGAGACGGCGCCGGATCGTCAAAACAGGGTATCCGCTCCACAAACCCCACCTACCGCAAGATAGGCAGTTCGTTTACCGTTGCATTTCCGGTGAGCAGTTCCACGGCAACAGCGCTTCGTAATCTTCTACCGATTGAGCATGTGGCAACCGC
>NZ_JAIGPJ010000018.1:0-102961 GCF_019719005.1 Pseudomonas cichorii | reverse complement strand
ACCAGAAAGACACCGACTTGCTCGACAGGGCGGGGTTTATGACGCCCTAAAATAATCAATCGAGAAAAAAAGCACTGAAGACAGTTGCTCCTACGCGTGTAGGAGCGACTTCAGTCGCGAAGATCACCTTAATCCAACTGATGCCGATACGGCAGATCCGGTCCCACCCTGGTGCAGGTCAGCGCTGCTGCCCTGACGGCAAAGCCGAGCATTTCATCCAAGGCTTCTCGTGTCAGTGATTCAAGACTTTGCGGCGTATCCAGCTGGCGCTCGCTGAGAAAGGTCAGCAAGGCCGCCTGGAACGTATCGCCTGCACCCACCGTGTCCACGGTCTTGACGCTTTGTGCCGCCACCGACCAGCTCCCGTGTTGCCGGGTAAAAATGCTGGCGCCTTCCGAGCCTCGGGTCAGAATCACAAGCTCGCAGCGTTTGTTCAGCCACTGCTGGGCAATGTCTTGCGGGTCGCTGTCAGGGTAGAGCAGGTGCAGGTCTTCGTCGCTGACCTTGATGATGTGTGCGTGTTCGGCAAAGGCGCGGATCTGAGCGCGCCAGCGTTCTATGTCCGGCTCCGGGTTGAGCCGCACGTTGGGGTCCAGGCTGATAAGCCGGTTGTTGCTCTCCCGGGCGACCAGCGCCAGCAAGGTATCGGCAATCGGCTGCACGACCAGCGAAAACGAGCCGACATGAATGCCGCGCACTTTTTCATCCAGAACGGGCAGGTGCTCCAGCCGCAGTTGCCGGTCGGCACAACCCTCGCCACGAAAACTGTAGGTGGGCGAGCCATCGGCACCGACCGCCACCATGGCCAGTGTCGTAGGCGCTTCAACGTCGATCAGGTAAGCGGGGCTGACCGCTTCCTGATCAAGTACGGCACGCAAGCGGCGACCCAGGTAGTCGGTGGACAGCCCCGCAAAAAAGGCCGCCTCGACCCCGAGGCGGCGCAAACCGATCGCCACGTTGAAAGGTGAACCCCCGGCAACGGCTTCAAGGCCCAGCCTGTTGAGCGAACTGTTGTCGTCCGCTCGGGTGAAAATATCGAAAAGAGCTTCGCCGCAGACAAGAAACATAAGTGCTCCGTGAAATGGCAGGGATCAGACTGCCCGCAATTGATCCTGATAACGTGCGTAGACGCGCTCGTAAGCGGCCACATTTTCTGCGACAGGGTAGGTTTCGCTGTCGGGGTCGAGCCTGACGCAGCGTTCGCAAAGTGTGTGCAGATCCGTTGCCTGCCCATTCTCGCCAGAACTGCACCAGGCCGCCTGAATGGCAGCGCCCAGGGCCGCCGCTTCGGCGTACTCGGTGCAAATGACCGGAGTATCCATGATGTCGGCAATCATCTGCCGCCAGATGGCGCTTTTCGAGCCGCCACCGATCAGGCGGATGGTCTGGCTCTTGATACCGCTGGCCCTCAGCAGGTCCAGCCCGTAGCGTAACCCGAGGCTGGTGCCTTCAACCACGGCCCGGCACAGATTGGCCTGGGTCAGGTTGGTGCTGTTGAGGCCCAGAATGCTGCCGGTGGCATCGGGCAGGGCGGGGACTCGTTCGCCGTTGAGAAACGGCAGCATGAGCACACCTTCCGCTCCGATGGGCGCTTGGGTGACGGCCTGATTGAAACCGTCGATATCCAGCGTGAACAGCTCGCGAATGGCACTGGTGACGTTGGTCAGGTTCATGGTGCAGATCAGCGGCAGCCAGCCATCGGACGAAGAACAGAAGGTTGCCACCGACGCCTGTTCGCTGACATAAGGCTGATCGGCGAAAGCATACACAGTGCCCGACGAGCCGAGGCTCATGGTGATCAGGCCCGGCTTGATATTGCCGGTGCCGATGGCACCCATCATGTTGTCACCACCGCCGCTGGACACCACCGCGTCAGGGTTCAGGCCCAGCAGGCTGGCGACTTCGCCTCGAATCGTGCCGACTTTGTGCTGTGCCGGCAGCAACTCGGGAAGCGCCTTGCCCAGACGGCCAGTCGGATCGATATGCGTCAGCAACGGCAAGTCCCATTCCCGAGTGCGCACATTGAAGTAGCCCGTCCCCGAGGCATCGCCATAGTCCGTGCAGCAACGCCCGGTCAGCCAGTAGTTGAGGTAATCATGAGGCAACAGGATCCTGTCGATACGCTCGAACAGTTCCGGGTGCTGCTCCTTGGTCCACAACAGCTTGGAAACCGTATAGCCCGGGGCAATCACCAGCCCCAGACGTTGCAACGAACCTTGCTCGCCCCCCAGATAGTCCAGCAGGCGCTGGTTCTCGGGTGTGGTTTCGGTGTCGCACCACAATTTGGCCGGGCGCAGCACCTGGCCCTGAGCGTCCAGCAGCACCAGGCCGTGCTGCTGACCGGAAACGCCGATGCCCCTTATCTGCTGGCCTGAAATGCCAGCCTTGGTCAGCGCACTGCGGGTCGCCAGCGCCAGCGCGTCCAGCCACTGCTGCACATCCTGTTCGCGTCGGCCATGGGCGTTGCTGATCAGGCTGTGCGGGGCAGAACCTTCGCCCAGTACCTGACCGCTATCCGCATCCAGAACGATGGCTTTTGTACCTTGGGTCCCGCAATCGATTCCAAGAAACATGGTTGCCTCTCAAAGGCCGTTGGCCAGGATTTTTTCCAGTGTGCCGCTGACTCCCAGGTCCCGCAGATTATTGACGTTCTGCTCGAAAGCGGCGACGAATTCGGCAGAGCGCGGGATTGCCAGGCCAAAGATCTCTTCCACGTCCAGCAAGCGCTGGGTCAGCAATGCATCGTCGGCTACCAGCGCCTGACAGAAATCAGCCCGTGGGTCGGGAATCCGGTAGGTGGTGCCGTTCTCGTCCACGCCCTTGAGGTACAAGGCCCAGGCAGCCACCACCAGCGAAGCGCGCTCCAGATTGCCCTGATCGAGAATCAGCCGGTTGATGGTGGGAATGGTGAACTTGGGGAATTTCGATGAGCCATCCGAACACACCCGCTCCAGTTGATCGGCAATCGCCTGATTGGAGAAACGTTCGATCAGCGTGTCCTTGTAGCCCTCCAGATCGATACCCGGCACCGAGGCCAGTTGCGGGGTGACATCCAGATCCATATAAGCCCGGATGTAGCGCACGAACAGCGGATCGTTCATGGTTTCGTGAACGAAGCGATAGCCCTTCAGGAAGCCCAGATACGTCAACGCAAGGTGGCTGCCGTTGAGCAGCTTGATCTTCATTTCCTCGTAGGGCGTCACGTCGTCGGTGAACTGCACGCCGACTTTCTCCCACGCGGGACGACCATTGACGAACTTGTCTTCCAGTACCCATTGCACGAAAGGTTCGCACACCACCGGCCAGGCGTCGTCGATATGTTTTTCATCGGCCAGTTTCAGACGGTGGGCCGAGCTGGTCATGGGTGTGATGCGGTCGACCATGGCATTGGGAAAGCTGACATTCTCGGCAATCCAGTCATGCAGATCGGCGTCGCGCAGGGCGGCAAAGGCCAGCAGCGCCTTGCGGGTCACGGCACCGTTGTGGGGCAGGTTATCGCAGGACATCAGCGTAAAGGCCGGAACGCCCGCAGCCCGCCGACGGGCCAGAGCGGCACACAGGAAACCGAATACCGTGCCGGGAGTGTTGGGATGAGTCAGGTCGTGGCGGATCTGTGGCAGGTGCGCCATGAACTGGCCGTTGCTGTCATCGATGCAGTAGCCGCCTTCGGTAATGGTCAGCGACACGATGCGGATGTCCGGGCTGGCCAGTTTGTCGATCAGGGCCTGGGGATCGTCTTCGGCCAGCAGCATGCCGCTGATGGACGCGATGATCCGGGTTTCGGTGTCCGGCGTATCACCCAGTTCATACAGGGTGTAGAGATAGTCCTGGCCCGCCAGTGCATCGCGCACGCTACGGTCTTCTGGGCGCAGGCCGACGCCGCAGATGCTCCAGTCCAGACCTTCGCCGCTGTTCATCAGCGCATCGGTGTAAAACGCCTGATGCGCCCGGTGAAAACCGCCGACGCCGATATGGGCGATGCCATGACGGGTTTCGCTGGCGGAATAAGCGGGGCGTGCGATATCGGCGCCCAGTTGCGACAGGTTCTGTTTGTTCAGTTTCATGTCAAAGGCTCTCCAATACGTTAAGCAGCGACCGCTACGGCCTTGGCAATCACCAGTCCCTGTTCGTCGAACAGATGGCAATGGGCGCTATCGAGATGCAGGTTCAGAGTTTCGCCGTACTGGCTGGCCAGATCGCCACGGATCCGCATGGTCAGGGCTTCGCCCGAGCGGGTACGAACATGGCAATAGGTATCGCTGCCCAGACGCTCGCTGACATCGGCAGTGACCTGCAACTGACACTCGCCACTCTGGGCAATGTTCAGGTGCTCGGGACGGATACCCAGCGTGAGCGGAGCGCCAACGCTCAGTCCCGCACGGCTTACCGGCAGGGTGATGCGTGTACCGGCATCCAGTTCGACTTCGCACTCATGGCTGTCGACCCGGCTGAGTCGACCCTTGAGGAAACCCATTTTCGGCGTGCCGAGAAAACCTGCGACAAACAGGTTGGCCGGGTGGTGATACAGCTCCAGTGGTGAGCCCACCTGTTCCACCTTGCCGCCATTGAGCACCACCACCTTGTCGGCCAGGGTCATGGCCTCGACCTGATCGTGGGTGACGTAAATCATCGTCGCCTGCAGCTCTTTATGCAGGCGCGACAGCTCCAGCCGGGTCTGTACCCGCAAGGCGGCGTCGAGGTTGGAGAGGGGTTCGTCGAACAGGAAGATTTTCGGGTTGCGCACGATGGCCCGGCCAATGGCGACCCGCTGGCGCTGGCCGCCGGAAAGCTGCTTGGGCTTGCGCTCCAGCAACGGCCCCAGTTCCAGGATGCGTGCTGCTTCATCGACCTTCTTTTTGATCTCGGCCTTGTCACCGCCTGCCAGATCCAGGGCAAAGGACAGGTTCTTGCCTACGGTCATGTGCGGATACAAAGCGTAGGTCTGGAACACCATGGCCAGGTCTCGCTTGGCCGGGGTGACCTGGGTGATCTCGCGGCCATCGAGTTCGATGCTTCCGGAGGTGACTTCTTCCAGGCCGGCGATCAGGCGCAGCAGCGTGGACTTGCCGCAGCCCGAAGGGCCGACGAAGACCACGAACTCGCGGTCGTTCACATCCAGGTCGATGCCTTTGATGATTTGATGGCCGTCGAAGCCCTTTTGCAGATTTCTGATACTGAGATTAGCCATGCTTGACTCCGTTTTTATTCTTGAATTCGGGCTATTTGACGGCGCCGAACGACAGACCGCGGACCAGTTGTTTCTGGCTGATCCAGCCAAAAATCAGGATCGGTGCGCAGGCCAGGGTCGAGACGGCCGAGAGCTTGGCCCAGAACAATCCTTCGGGACTTGAGTACGAGGCGATGAGCGCCGTGAGCGGTGCGGCATTGGAAGACGTGAGGTTCAGGGACCAGAAAGCCTCGTTCCAGCACAGGATCAGAGACAGCAGCGCCGTCGATGCCAGGCCGCCCTTGCAGATCGGCATCAGCACCCTGAATATTTCCTGGCGGGTGCTGGCACCATCAAGGCGTGAGGCTTCGAGGATTTCTCCCGGAATGTCCTTGAAGTAGGTGTAAATCATCCAGACCACGATCGGCAGGTTGATCAGCGTGTAGATGATGATCAGCGCCAGACGTGAATCCAGCAGGCCAAAGGTCTTGGCCAGCAGGTAGATCGGCATCAGCACGCCCACCGGCGGCAACATCTTGGTGGAGAGCATCCACAGCAGCGTGCTCTTGGTGCGCTTGGTTTCAAAGAAAGCCATGGAGTAGGCTGCCGGGATTGCCACCAGCATGGACAGGATCGTGGCACTGAACGAGATCAGCACCGAGTTCCAGGCAAAGTGGAAGTAATCGCTGCGCTCCTGAATGTGCAGGTAGTTTTCCAGCGTTGGCGTGAAGAACAGTTGTGGTGGCGTTGCAAAGGCGTCGATCTCGGTCTTGAAGCTGGTCAGCACCATCCAGAAAATCGGGAAGAATATCAGTGCGGCGATAAGCCAGGACAAGGCCCCGAGTAGAAGGCTTTGCAGGCGTCGTGATTGTTTGAGCGTCATCATGGCAAGGCCCTCATGACTTGTCGGTGAGGTTTTTGCCGATCATCCGGATCAGGATGATCGCCGCGATATTGGCAATGACGACCGCAATCAGGCCGCCCGCCGAGGCCATGCCGACATCGAACTGCAGCAACGCCTGGATGTAGATCAGGTACGCCAGATTGGTCGAGGCGAAGCCCGGCCCGCCATTGGTGGTGGTGAAGATTTCGGCAAACACCGAGAGCAGGAAAATCGTCTCGATCATTACCACCACGGCAATCGGTCTAGCCAGGTGGGGAAGGGTGAGGTGCCAGAAAATCGCAATCGGGCCAGCGCCATCGAGTCGTGCCGCTTCCTTCTGCTCCTGGTCCAGAGACTGCATGGCGGTCATCAGGATCAGGATGGCGAATGGCAGCCATTGCCAGGAGACGATGATAATGATCGACAGCATCGGGTAATGGGCGAACCAGTCGACGGGTTCTGCACCGAAGAAGCGCCATACGGCGGCCAGCACACCGGACACCGGATGAAAGATCAGGTTTTTCCAGATCAGGGCGCTGACCGTGGGCATGATGAAGAAGGGCGATATCAACAGCACTCGTACGATACCGCGCCCAAAGAACTCGCTGGCTTCCAGCAGAGCGGAAATCAGCACGCCCAGGATCACGCTGATCGCCAGCACGCTGCCCACCAGCAGCAGGGTATTGCCGGCACCGGGCAGGAAACCGCTGTCGGTGACGAAGTAAGTGAAGTTTTCCAGCCCGACGAATTCGTTTTCGCCGGGGCTCAACAGGTTGTAGCGAATCAGCGAGAAATAAATGGTCATGCCCAGAGGCACGATCATCCAGACCAGCAAGAGCGCCACGGAAGGGCTGACCAGAAACCATCCGGGTTTGAATCTGTTGTTTCTGGCCTTGGGGGCATCGCCGGATAAATCCGGACGAGCAGGAATGGCTGAGGTCTTCATGGGGAACTCCGAACCGGGATTTGCCTGTCAGCGGGAGTCGAGGGGCAAGCGCCCCCCGGCTTGAGTCACGCGGTCTACTTTTTCGGGTAGCCGGCTCGTTTCATGTCGCGCTCGGTGGAGTTCTGCGCCATTTTCAAGGCGTTCTCCACGGTCGACTGGCCGATCAGGGCTGCCGAGAACTGCTGGCCGACACTGGTGCCGATGGCCTGGAACTCGGGAATGGTCACCAACTGGATGCCCACGTAAGGCACCGGCTTGAGCGTCGGCGTCTTGGGCGTCACGGCCATCAGGGATTTGAGGGTGATGTCGGCAAATGGCGCGGCTTTCTTGTATTCATCGGTGTAGGTCGATGCACGTGTGCCTGGTGGCACGTTGGAAACGCCGTCTTTCTCGGCGACCAGCGCGGCATACTCCTTGGACGTTGCCCACTGAGTGAAGGTCTGTGCGTCCTTGGTGTTCTTGGCACTGGTCGGAATCGCCAGCGACCATGAGTACAGCCACGACGAGCCTTTTTCCGTCACTTGATGAGGCGCATAGGTGAAGCCGACATGGTCGGCGACCTTGCTCTGGCTCTTGTCGGTGACAAAGGAGCCCGCCACGCTGGCATCGACCCACATGGCGCACTTGCCGCTGTTGAATAGCGCCAGGTTTTCGTTGAAACCGTTGCTCGATGCGCCCGGTGGCCCGGATTGCTTCATGGTGTTGACGTAGAAGTTGAGGGCGTCTTTCCATTCCGGCTGATCGAACTGGGGTTTCCATTGTTCATCGAACCAGCGTGCGCCGTAGGCGTTGGCCACCGTGGTTATCAGCGCCATGTTCTCGCCCCAGCCGGCCTTGCCGCGCAGGCAGATGCCGTATTGCTCCTTGGACTTGTCGGTGAGCTTGCCGGCGAATTCGGCAATCTGGGTCCAGGTCGGACGCTCCGGCATGGTCAGGCCGGCGTTCTGGAACAGGTCCTTGCGGTAGTAGGTGATCGAGCTTTCCGCATAGAACGGCAGGGCGAACAGCTTTCCATCCACCGACAGCCCGTCGCGCACGGAAGGGAATACATCATCGAGCTGGTAGCTGGCAGGCAGGTCTTTCATTTCCTGCAACCAGCCCTTGGCACCCCAGAGTGAGGCTTCGTACATGCCGATGGTCAGCACGTCGAACTGGCCGCCCTTGGTGGCAATGTCGGTGGTCAGGCGCTGGCGCAGGACGTTTTCTTCCAGCACGACCCAGTTGAGCTTGATGTCGGGATGCTGTTCTTCAAAGGTCTTGGAGAGGCGTTGCATGCGAATCATGTCGCTGTTGTTGACCGTAGCGATGGTCACGGTCCCTGCAACAGCGTGGCCGCCGAACAGGAAACCGGCGCTGAGGACTGAACTGGCAAGCAGGAATTTTGCTGAGGTCTTCATGGGTCACTCCTCTTCCATGCTCGGAGAGCCTGGAGGGTCGGTTATTGTTTTTGTCTCTTCCGGAGGTAAGGAAGATGTGAGCTGATTACACCGGCCTTGAGGCGCGATGACAAATCCTGCGCCGCACTTCAACTGATACTTTTTTGCATTCGGCAGTGATTTGAAAACACACTGCAACCGCGCTCAGGCAGGCTGCAATGAAGGATCAGCGTAGACGAGAAGGCTGGAGGCAGGACGAATCAGTACAGGTTCTGCTCCGTCAGGCGCTGGACGGCAAGACGCCGGTAGTGCGAGGGCGTCATGCCTTTGAGCTGCTGGAAGCGGCGATTGAAGTTGGAAATGTTGTTGAAACCCGACTCGAAACAGATATCCGTCACCGGCTTGTCGCCGTCGGCCAGCAGCTCGCAGGACTTGCTGATGCGCAGGCGATTGACGAACTCCACGAAGCAGCGCCCGGTGGCCTGTTTGAACACTCTGGAAAAGTACGTGGGTTTCATCCCCAGGTACTCGGCGACCTCTTCAAGAGGCAGTTCGCGCCCGTAATGGGCAAAGATATAGTCCACCGCCCGGTTGGTCCGCTCCACGCTGTGCTCGTCGGCCATGTGCGACACCGTAGTGCCCGAAAGCAACTGAAAGTCATCGCTGGCTGCCAGCAGTTCCAGCAGGATCAGAAAGTGTCCGAGCCGGGTAATGCCTCTGGAGTCGGCGATCTTCTGCATCAGCTTCATGGCCTGGCGGATCGTACGTTTGCAGCGAAACTCGATACCGTATTGAGCCCGCTCCAACAGCGGGGTCAGGCTCTTTAGTTCGGTAAATACCTGATTGCCGCTTTCCAGCAACTCATCGGTGAAATTGACCAGCATGTCGCGCTTTGGCACCACTTCATCTTCCTGGATCTGGCTGATCCAGTTGTGCGGCAGGTTAGGCCCGGTGAGAAACAGGCTGCCTGGGTTGAAGTTGCCGATATAGTCGCCGACGAATACCTTGCCGGAGCTGGCGACGATCAGGTGCAGCTCGTACTCCTTGTGGAAGTGCCAGCGCACCAGCGGGCAGGGAAAACCGTGTTCGCGATAGATGATCGACAGACCATTGTGGTCGTCCATCAATTCGTAGGAAGGGTCTGTAATTCTTGCTGTTCTTGTCATGGTCTGACCGCCTACAGAGGTACCAGCCTGCTAATGTGCCTCAATTGTTCCATTCATGCCCAGTCGTCTTGTGCAAATTGCCAGGTGGCTGTTTGCAGTGAAACCGGAGTCATTGCCTGATGAAACAGATCCTCCTGATCGGAATTGGTGCCGGAGATCCCGAACATATTACCGTGCAGGCCATCAATGCCCTGAATCGCGCCAGGGTGTTCTTTCTTCTGGACAAGGGACATGCCGAGGATGATCTGCTGCGCCTGAGAAAGGACATCTGCCAGCGCTATATCCAGGGCGACGACTACCGGCTGGTGCAGGTTCGCGATCCCCAGCGCGAAGACGACCCTCAAGGCTATGAGCACGGTATCGAACACTGGCATGAGCAACGGGCTGTGCTGTTCGAGCGTCTGATCGGTGATGAGCTGGAAGCAGAGGACGTGGGCGCGTTTCTGGTCTGGGGTGATCCGTCGCTCTACGACAGCACTATCAGGATTCTCGATCGGGTGCTGGCGCGGGGCCGGGAAGTTTTCGACTATCAGGTGATTCCCGGCATCACCAGTGTCCAGGCGCTGGTGGCGCAGCATCGCGTGCCGTTGAACCGGGTTGGCGAGCAGATTCGTATCACCACCGGCAGGCGACTGTCGGGTATGGCGGCAGATGAAGTGGACAATGTGGTGGTGATGCTTGATGCGCACTGCACCTTCGAACGCTTTGTCGGGCAGGAGCTGGATATCTATTGGGGGGCTTATCTGGGGACGCCGGACGAAATCCTGCTGTCCGGCCCACTCGATGAGCTCTGGGGGCAGATCAGGCGGATACGCGAAGAGGCGCGCAGCCGCAAGGGCTGGATCATGGATACTTATCTGCTACGCAAGGGCTGATTCAATCCTTGCGATTCTTCGCCTCGATCCACTGCGCCATGTACTGGGTGCTTTTGTGGTGATGATGGCGAAGCATCGCGCCAGTGAAGTTGGCGAGTCGATGGCGGGGCAGGTCCTGCCGCAAGGCTTCGATGCGTTCGATCAGGCTGTCGCAGTGCTGCCTGTGCTGAAAGCGCGCTTGCAGAAGCGTTCGTCCTGCGGCCTGGGCTTCTTCCCACAAGGTCTGATCCTGATACAGACGCACCGCCGCGCTGGCGATTTCGCTGGCACTGTGAGCAATGGTCCCCGGCCAGGGCAGGTCGCCGCTCATGGCTTCGGCGCCCACAGGCGTCGTCACCGAAGGCGTGCCGCTGAGCATGGCATCCATCAGCTTGCCCTTGATGCCAGCACCGAAGCGCAGTGGTGCCAGGCAAATGCGTGCGTTGGACATCACTTGCAGGGCATCTTCGGCCCAGTTCATGACATGAAAGCCTTGGGCAGCGTTATGCAGTGCGGTGGCCTTGGGCGGCGTATAAGCGCCGTAAATATGCAGTTGCGCCGTGGGCAACTGCTGGCGAATCAGCGGCCAGATGGCGTTTTTCATCCAGAGGACTGCGTCCCAGTTGGGCGCATGGCGAAAGTTGCCGATGCTGAGAAAGTGCGCCCGCTGTTCGAACGGTGCCACGCTTTCCGGTACGCCATCGAGCATCAGCGGGCACCAGTGCAGCAGGGACTTCGGCACGCCAAACTGATCGCTCAGCAAGTCGATTTCGACATCCGAAACCATCAGGTTCAGGTCGCAGCGATAGAGCGAGGCCACTTCCCGTTGCGCCAGATCGCTGCTGGCGATCCGGGCAAAGAGCTGCGAGTTTTCGATATCAAAAAAACTATTTAAATCATCGGGTTGTGACGATTCATTCAAGTGCTCTTTAAGAAGTTGATGGCGCGTGTGGCGCAGGCTCTGAAAGTCGCAGGTCTCCAGGACCCGCAAGGCATCGGGGCAATGCTTTTCCACTCGCCAGCCAAATTGCTCTTCGATCAGAAACTGGTCGAAAAGCACAATATCGGGTTGCAGTTCGCTGACGAAGGTATCGAAGCTGCTGTTGTTGAGCTCGATATGAACTTCATCGATACCCAGGCTCTTCAGGTCGGCCCGGTGCTCGCCTTCCGTTGCCGGGCTGGCGAACGTGATGTGCCAGTCCTGTTCGAGAAAACACTGGATCAATTGCATGACATGGCCGCTGGCCGCCGAAGAACGGGGCTCGGGCCATACATAGCCAATGATCAACAGTCGGGTTTTTGCTCGGGACGGAATCTGGGCAGGGTGAATGTCAGTGTTAACCAAGGATGCTTTTTACCTTGTCGCGCAGATCGTCAATGGAAAACGGCTTGCCGATCAGATGCATGCCATCCGGCACTTCGATGTTTTCCGAGTAGCCGCTGGCGAACAGGATCGGCAGTTGCGGGCGCAGTTCCCGGGTCTGTCTGGCCAGTTCCGTGCCGCGCATGTCAGGCAGGCCCTGGTCCGTCATCAACAAGTCAATGTGGGTGGCTTCGTTTTCGATATGAGCCAGCGCTTCCTGGGCGTCCGAAGCTTCGAGTACCTGATACTCCAGTTCTTCAAGCACATCGATGATCAGCATGCGTACGATGCTGTCATCTTCGACCACAAGAATGGTGTTGGCTGTGTCAGGCATGGCGATTTCCTAAAAAATGGTAGTGAAGCTACGCACAAGGCGCAGCCTGCGGGCTTTTGTACGAAAAGTCACTGCATTTGGATCATGTTGCCTTTAAAACAGGCCAATCTGATCGATAACAATCGACTCTGTGCCCGTGTCTATCAATCAGTAAATAAAACACAACCAGAAGTTCCATCTGATTTTGGCAGGTAGCTATCCTTTGCCAGGAGGCTTTACTTGCTGGAGGTGGCGAGCTTATCGCCGATTTATGTGTGAAATTTCAATCCTCTATGCGAGAAAAGTGAGTCTTTTTCTTGCTGTTACGGCAAACTCTACCGTTTTGATATAACGCCAGGGACTTTTCATGAACCGGACGTCTGTCGTCGATGAGCAGCGCTTTCGCAAATTACTGGTCCGCAACATCAGTCTGCCGCTGGGCGTGGGCGTTTTAAGCGCGCTTTTCTTTGCCATCCTGATCGGCTATCTGCTCTCGGTCATTCAGTGGGTCGAGCATACGGATCGGGTGCTCAACAGCACCAACCGTGCGATGAAGCTCTCCATTGACATGGAAACCGGCATGCGTGGTTTCCTGCTGACCGGGCAGGAAAACTTTCTTGACCCCTATGAAGTGGCGAAACCCTTGCTCAAGGCCGAGTTGAAAAACCTGGAAGAGCTGGTGTTCGATAACCCGACGCAAGTGGACCGTTTCCGCCGGTTGTCCACCTTGCAGGAAGAGTGGGGGCATTTCGCTCAGGAAATGATCGAGATGCGCCGTCAGAACGGTGATTTTGTCCTCGCCACTCGTGCCGGGCGCGGCAAGCGCATTACCGATGAAATCCGTACCGAGTACGATCAGGTCATCTCCATGGAGCAGCAGTTGCGCCTTGCCCGCAACGCTGACGTGACCCGCACGACCATTGCGTGCGTGGTGCTGTACATGATGTTTGTGCTGGCGGTCAGCGGCATCCTGGCGTATTTCGGAAGGCGTGACCTGCTTTCCCTGTCCACGACCTACAGCTCCAACCTGAGCCAGCTTGAAGATAACGCCGAGCGTCTGCAGAAGGTCGCCTGGTTGCGCAATGGCCAGAGCGAACTGGCCGAGCAGGTGCTTGGCCAGTTGACGCTCAATACCCTCGGGCAGCATATCCTGCAGTTCTTCGCCCAGTATCTGGGGGCGGTGGTGGCGGCTGTCTATGTCCGTCAGGAGCACGGTGGCCTGTTGCGTGTCGCTTCTTACGGGTTCTCCCGGGAGCATGAGCAGCAGGAGCAGACGATCTTCACTGGCGAAGGCGTCATTGGCCAGGCCGCACAGCAGAACCGCATCGTCACCCTCGACGGGGTGCCCGGCGATTACTTCAAATACAGCTCCGGCCTGGGCGAGGGTTTGCCGAGCAGTGTGGTCATCGTGCCGACCAGCAATGACGATCAGGTCAATGGCGTAATCGAACTGGGCTTCATGCGCGCACTCACCGAAAAGGACGTCGAGTTTCTGGAGCTGGTGGCCGCAAATATCGGCACCTCCATTGAAGCGGCGCGTTATCGCCAGC
This sequence comes from Pseudomonas cichorii, assembly GCF_019719005.1. Taxonomy (GTDB): domain Bacteria; phylum Pseudomonadota; class Gammaproteobacteria; order Pseudomonadales; family Pseudomonadaceae; genus Aquipseudomonas; species Aquipseudomonas cichorii_E. The sequence goes on along the minus strand of NZ_JAIGPJ010000018.1, from coordinate 89,343 downwards.
GTCTTCAGGAAGTCCTGACCGAAACCCAGCAGCTCAACGAAGAGTTGCAGGTCCAGCAGGAAGAGCTGCGCACCGCCAACGAAGAACTCGAAGAGCAATCGCGGATCCTCAAGGAGTCCCAGGCGCATCTGGAAACCCAGCAGGCCGAGCTCGAGCAGACCAATACCCAGTTGGCTGAACAGAGCCAGGCCCTGGAAGACCAGCGCGATATCCTGGACAGCAAGAATGAAGAGTTGAGCCTGGCTCAGATTGAATTGCAGGCCCGTGCCGATGAGCTGCAGCGCTCCAGCAAATACAAGTCCGAGTTCCTGGCCAACATGTCCCATGAGCTGCGCACGCCGCTCAACAGTTCGTTGATCCTGGCCAAGCTGCTGGCGGAAAACCCGACCGAGAACCTGACCCAGGAGCAGGTCAAGTTTGCCGAATCGATCTACTCGGCCGGCAATGACCTGTTGAACCTTATCAACGACATTCTGGATATCTCCAAGGTCGAGGCGGGCAAGCTGGAAGTCCGTCCCGAGAACAGCAGCGTGTCGCGTCTGGTGGATGGCCTGCGTGGCATGTTCCAGCCATTGGCGACCGAAAAGAATCTGGACTTTGTCGTGGAAGTGCAGCCTGGCACGCCAACCATGCTGTTTACCGACCGTCAGCGTCTGGAGCAGATCCTCAAGAACCTCTTGTCCAACGCCATCAAGTTCACCGAGAGCGGCACCGTGAGCATGATCGTCTCCCGTCAGCCGGGTTCGGGCATTGTGTTTACCGTGCGTGATTCGGGTATCGGTATCGCCCCGGAGCATCAGCAGAGCATTTTCGAGGCATTCCGTCAGGCCGATGGCACCACCAACCGTCGTTACGGCGGCACCGGTCTGGGCCTGTCGATTTCCCGGGATCTGGCAGCCTTGCTGGGAGGCTCCATCAGCGTCACCAGTGCGCCGGGGCAGGGCAGTATTTTCTCTCTGGTGTTGCCAGAGCAATATGTCGAGCAGGAGCGCGAAGAGGAGGGCAGCGAGCGGTCGGTGATCATTTCGTCGCCTGTTGTCACGTTGCCGGTAGCAAGCCAGCCGGCTATCGAACCCAAGCCGGCAATACCGCAGGCGACCTTTGCCGATGATCGCCACAAGGCACCGTTCAGCGGGCGCTGCATTCTGGTTATCGAAGATGAAGTGCGGTTTGCGCAGATCCTTTTCGAACTGGCCCACGAGCTGGGGTACAGCTGTCTGGTTGCTCATGCCGCCGACGAAGGCTTCAACCTGGCCGCGCAATTCACTCCCGACGCTATCCTGCTGGACATGCGCCTGCCGGATCACTCGGGCCTGACCGTGTTGCAGCGTCTCAAGGAGCTGGCGCCTACCCGGCACATTCCGGTGCACGTGATTTCTGTCGAGGATCGTCAGGAGGCTGCCATGCACATGGGAGCCATCGGTTATGCGGTCAAGCCGACTACCCGTGAGGAACTCAAGGATGTATTCGCCAGGCTCGAAGCCAAGCTGACCCAGAAGGTCAAGCGCATCCTGCTGGTCGAGGACGATGCCTTGCAGCGTGACAGTATTGCGCGCCTGATCGGCGACGATGATATTGAAATCACCGCTGTTGGCTTCGCTCAGGAGGCCCTGGATCTGCTGCGCGAAAACATCTATGACTGCATGATCATCGACCTCAAGTTGCCGGACATGCTGGGCAATGAGCTGCTCAAGCGCATGTCGACCGAAGACATTCGTTCCTTCCCGCCGGTGATCGTCTACACGGGGCGCAACATGACCCGTGACGAAGAAACCGAACTGATGAAGTACTCGCGTTCGATCATCATCAAGGGCGCCCGCTCGCCGGAACGCCTGCTGGATGAAGTGACCCTGTTCCTGCACAAGGTCGAGTCGCAGCTCTCCAACGAGCGTCAGAAAATGCTCAAGACTGCCCGCAGCCGTGACAAGGTCTTCGAGGCGCGCAAGATCCTGGTGGTCGATGACGATGTGCGCAATATCTTCGCTCTGACCAGTGCCCTGGAACACAAGGGCGCAGTGGTGGAGATCGCCCGTAACGGCATCGAGGCGATTGCAAAGCTCAATGAGGTCGAAGATATCGATCTGGTGCTGATGGACGTGATGATGCCGGAAATGGACGGCTACGAAGCGACCGTTGAAATCCGCAAGGATCCTCGCTGGCGCAAACTGCCGATCATTGCAGTGACCGCCAAGGCCATGAAGGACGATCAGGAGCGTTGCCTGCAGGCAGGTTCCAACGACTATCTGGCCAAGCCAATCGACCTTGACCGGTTGTTCTCGCTGATTCGGGTCTGGCTACCAAAAATGGAACGTATCTGAGTCATGGATGCCCATAAGATTTATTTTTCCAGGTTTTCCCATGGCTCTTGATCGAAGCGCTGATATCGAGCTGCAACTGCTGATTGATGCGATCTATCTGAAGTACAGCTACGACTTTCGGGACTATTCCGGCGCCTCCATCAAGCGCCGGGTGAACCATGCCCTGCGTCAGTTCGATTGCAGCACCATTTCTGCCTTGCAGGAGCGTGTGCTGCACGATCCGGCTGCGTTCATGCAGTTGCTGCAATTGCTGACGATTCCGGTCAGCGAGATGTTTCGCGATCCTTCGCATTTTCTGGCCATTCGCCAGGAGGTGGTGCCGTTGCTCAGGACCTATCCGTCGATCAAGGTCTGGATCGCCGGTTGCAGTACGGGGGAAGAAGTCTATTCGACGGCGATTCTGTTGCGCGAAGAGGGGTTGCTTGAACGCACCATCATTTACGCCACCGATATCAATCCAAGCTCCCTGGAAAAAGCCAAGCAGGGGATCTTCTCCATGGAAAGCGTGCGGGCCTATGCCGAAAATTACCGCAAGGCCGGTGGTCAGCGCGAGCTCTCGGATTACTACACCTCGGCCTATGATTACGCGATCTTCGACAAGACCCTGCGCGAGAATGTCACATTCGCCGATCATAGCCTGGCCACCGACAGCGTCTTCTCCGAGACGCAGCTCATTTCATGCCGTAATGTGCTGATCTACTTCAACAAGAGTCTTCAGAACCGAACCTTCGGGTTGTTCCATGAGTCATTATGCCATCGCGGATTTCTAGCATTGGGCAGTAAGGAAACTCTGGATTTTTCCGAGTACAGCAATGCTTTCGAAACACTGGTGAAACCGGAACGGATCTACCGGAAAAAATGAAAACGACCTTCAGTGTCGAGTCGGCCGATTGCACTCTGCCGGCAGTGGATGCCATTGTCGTCGGTGCGTCGGCGGGCGGTGTAGAGGCGTTGCTGAAAATATTCGGCATGCTCAGGCCCGGCTTTCCTCTGCCGATCATTGCTGTCCTGCATCTGCCGGAGTCGCGACGCAGCCAGTTGGCTCATGTATTCCAGAATCGTCTGGCGATACCGGTCAAGGAAGCGGACGACAAGGAGTCGATTGTGCCCGGCACGCTGTATTTTGCGCCTGCCGGTTATCACCTGTCGGTGGAGAACGATCACAGCTTTTCGTTGAGCCAGGAAGAACGCGTATTTCATTCGCGGCCCAGTATCGATATTTTGTTCGATTCGGCTGCGGATGCCTTTGGCTCACGCCTTGCAGGCGTATTGCTGACCGGTGCCAATAACGATGGGGCACTCGGGTTGGCGCAAATAAACCGATACGGTGGTTTTACCGTGATTCAGGATCCGGATCAGGCCCTTGCGCGCACCATGCCCGAGGCGGCTCTGGCGCTTCACTCGCCTGATTACCTTCTGCCTTTGAATGAAATAGGCCAACTGCTGGTCAAGCTGGAACGAATCACATGCTAAATGAAATCCAGGCAAAACTGCTCATAGTCGACGATTTGCCGGAAAACCTGCTTGCCCTCGAAGCGTTGATCAAGCGTGATGACCGCACCGTATACAAGGCCTTGTCGGCAGACGAAGCCTTGTCCCTGCTGTTGCAGCATGAATTCGCCCTGGCCATTCTCGACGTGCAGATGCCCGGCATGAACGGTTTCGAGCTGGCCGAGATGATGCGCAGCACCGAAAAGACCAAGAACATTCCCATCGTGTTTGTCAGTGCAGCCGGGCGTGAACTCAACTATGCCTTCAAAGGCTACGAAAGCGGAGCCGTGGACTTCCTGCACAAGCCGCTGGATATCCATGCGGTCAAGAGCAAGGTCAACGTCTTCGTCGAGCTGTATCGCCAGCGCAAGGCGGTGAAAATGCAGGTCGAGGCGCTGGAGCAGAGTCGCCATGAACAGGAAATACTGCTCAAGCGTCTGCAGGCGACCCAGGGCGAGCTCGAACATGCCATCCGCATGCGCGACGACTTCATGTCCATCGTCTCCCATGAAGTGCGCACGCCGCTCAATGGCCTGATTCTGGAAACCCAGTTGCGCAAGTTGCATCTGGCCAAGGACAACACAGCGGCTTTCACCCTGGACAAGCTTCGGGGCATGGTCGAGCGCGACGAGCGTCAGATCCAGAGCCTGATCCGGCTGATCGAGGACATGCTCGATGTGTCCCGTATCCGCACCGGCAAGCTGTCGATCCGGCCAAACGCCTTTGACCTGAGTGAACTGGTGGGCCAGTTACTGGAAAACTTCGCGGCCCAGATTGCCGCGACCGAATCCACCGTCACCCTGTTTGCCGAAGAGACAGTCATCGGGGTCTGGGACGAGTTCCGGATCGAGCAGGTGGTGGCCAACCTGCTGACCAATGCCATGCGCTACGGTGCCCGCAAGCCGATCGAGGTACGTGTGTATTGTGAAAGCGGCGAGGCGCGGGTCGAAGTGATCGATCAGGGGATCGGGATTTCCGAGGAAAACCAGAAACGCATCTTCCAGCAGTTCGAGCGGGTAACGGCCAAGCATGCCGTGGCCGGCCTGGGGCTTGGGTTGTTCATCTCCGAACAGATCGTCCTGGCCCATGGCGGCCGGATTGTCGTGGAGAGCGAAGAGGGCAAGGGCTCGACATTCCGGGTCTGCCTGCCGCTGTAGGAGCGAATTTATTCGCGAATGAATTCGCTCCTACGGGGAAAAATTTGCGCAACCTCTACAACGCGCTGTGGTCGTATTGGCAGCTATTTACAGAACAAAAGGCAGTTCCATGAGCGCTGATGCAGAAAACGTCGTACTAATCGTCGAAGACGAACCCTTGATCCTGATGCTGCTGGCTGATTATCTGTCGGGCGAGGGCTATCGGGTCTTGCAGGCCTCCAACGGCGAGCAGGCGTTCGAGATTCTGGCGACCAAGCCCCATCTGGACCTGATGATCACCGACTATCGCCTGCCGGGCGGGTTCTCCGGTGTGATGATTGCCGAGCCGGCGGTCAAGCTGCGACCTGAACTGAAGGTCATCTTTATCAGCGGTTACCCGGCAGAAATCCTCGATTGCGACAGCCCTATCACTCGCAAGGCGCCGATTCTGGCCAAGCCGTTCACCATGGAAACCCTGCACACGCAGATTCAGCGTCTGCTGGCCTGAGGCTTCGGCTGTTCAGGCCTCGATCATCTCTCTCACCTTGGACGTCAGGTGATCGAAGGCAAAGGGCTTGGTGATCATCTGCATGCCGGTATCCAGAAAACCCGAGCGAGCGGCTGCATGCTCGGCATAGCCGGTGATAAACAACACTTTCAGCTCAGGCCTTAGCTGCCGGGCTATCTCCGCCAGTTGCCGCCCGTTCATGCCGGGCAGGCCGACGTCGCTGATCAGCAGATCGATGCGCTGATCGGACTCCAGGACCGGCACGGCACCTCGTGCGTCGCCTGCCTCTATATAGGCATACCCCAATTCGCTGAGTACCGAGCTGACCAGAGCCCGCACGGAGGGATCGTCTTCGACTATCAGGATCGTTTCGCCTTCTCTGGCGCAGATAGTATTGCCCTGATAGCTCTGTTCGTTTTCGGGTTGATCGCCCTGGAAGCGTGGCAGAAACAACTGCACGGTCGTGCCGCGCCCGACTTCGCTCTGGATGGCGACATGGCCATGAGACTGCTTGCTGAAGCCATAAATCATCGACAAACCCAGCCCCGTGCCCTGGCCGATGGGTTTGGTAGTGAAAAACGGGTCGAAGGCGCGACTGACCACGGCTTCCGGCATGCCGCAGCCGTTGTCGCTGACGCTCAGGACCACATAGTCGCCCGGCAAGAGGTTTTCATGGGCGTTGGTAAACGACTTGTCCAGACGCTGATTGAAGGTCTCGACCTGCAGCTGTCCACCATCGGGCATGGCATCCCTGGCATTGAGCACCAGGTTGAGCAGGGCATTTTCCAACTGGTTGGGATCAGCTTCGGCCGTCCATAGATCTGCATTGAGGTGCATGTCCAGGCGAATGCTTTCATTGAGGCTGCGCTGGATCAGTTCCCCCATGGAGCTGACCAGTTGATTCATCTCCACAGGCTTGGAGTCCAGCGACTGGCGTCTGGAAAACGCCAGCAGTCGATGGGTGAGGGAGGCTGCCCGGTTGGCGGAAGTCACGCCCAGATCGATCAGTTTATCCAGGTCGTCGAGTCGGCCTCGCTCCAGGCGACGCCTGATCATTTCAAGGCTGCCGATGATGCCCGTGAGCATGTTGTTGAAGTCGTGGGCGATACCGCCGGTCAATTGCCCGACGGCCTCCATTTTTTGTGACTGGCGCAGGATTTCTTCTTTGTTGCGCAATTGTGAAGTGCGCTCTTCAACCTGCTGCTCAAGGGTTTCGTTGAGGCTTCGCAGTTGTACTTCGGCCTGCTTGCGCTCCGAGATATCCGAAGTCACTCCGGACAATGCGGTGACCTGGCCGTTCTTGGCGCGGATGGCCCGTGCGCGGACATCGACCCAGTTGACCGATCCGTCTGGCCAGATGTCCCGGTATTCGATGATGAAATCGACGCCTGTATCCAGGCTGCGTTGCAAGGCTGACTGCATGCGGGGCTGATCTTCGGGGTGAACCGCAGCCAGCCAGTCCTCGTAGCTGAAGTTTTCGTGTTCTTCGCGGCCATAGTGGGATTTGCTGATGGCCGAGCAGGTCAGTACCAGAAAACCGGTCTCCAGTTGCCAGGCGCCAAGCCGTCCGGCCTTGAGGGCGTTCTGCAGGCGTCTCTCGCCCTCCACCAGATCTTCCATGCGGGCTCTGGCTTCATACTGACGTCTTCGACCGCGTATGGCGGTGGTCGCCAGACTGACCAGTGTCATTGGATGGAAAGGGCGTTCCAGAAAGGTGACATTGCCCAGCAGGCTGCCCAGCCGGGCCGAAGGGTTCTGGTCCGGGCCGCCATGGTGTGTAAGCAGCACGATGGGCAGGTCGGACCAGGCAGGTTGATTGGCCAGAAGACTGAGCAGCGGGTTGATATCCGCACCAAGCAGGGCTTCATCGGCAATCACTGCAAGCCCGGCGCCGGCACTCAGTTCCTGATCAAGTTCATTGAGGTCGCGGGCTATCGTTGCCCGATAGCCCGCTTCCTCAAGGATCATTACCGCAATCTGGCTGTCACGCCCTCTGGGGGCCAGAATGACAGCCCGTTCCGATAACAATCCGCTGACACTCACTCGTCTTCATCCTTGAGCAGTGGCTTGCTTTCGCCAAGATAATCGGGCGCACCCCGCAGGATTCCCTGAAAGGCTGCCAGTGGGTCGCCTATTCGCAGGCCGCTCCTGCCGATGCGGTATTCGCGAATCGTCGATTCGTGAGTCCCGGTTCGTTTCTTGATGATGGATATGGCCCTGCGTATCTGGCCGAGTGCCTCGAAGTAGCGCAACAGTATCACGGTGTCCGCCAGATACGTAATGTCTACCGGCGCTTGCATGTCGCCCACCAGACCATGTTGTGCCACGGTCATGAAGGTCGAGGCACCTTGCCGGTTGAGATAGAGCAGAAGTTCATGCATGTGCAGAACCAGCGAATTCTCTTCCGGCATCGCCGCCTGATAGCCGTTGATGCTGTCGATGACCACGGTCTTGATCTGTTTGTCATCCACGCAGCGACGAACCCGATGGGAAAACTCCCCCGGTGACAGTTCGGCAGCATCTACCTGTTCGACCAGCAGGTTGCCCGTAGCCTGCAAAGCCTTGAGGTCGATGCCTATCTTGTTCATCCGCTCGAACAGCAGACCCAGCTCTTCGTCGAATATGAACAGGCCGACCCGTTCACCACGGGATACGGCTTCAGCGGCAAAGACTAGAGCGATCAGGGATTTTCCTGTACCGGCCGGGCCGAGAATCAGCGTGCTGGAGCCACCGTCTATGCCACCGCCGAGCAAGTCGTCGAGTTCCTTGATACCGCTGCTGAGTTGCGAGCGGACATAGTCACTGCGGTGTTCTGCAGCAACCAGACGCGGAAATACATGAACGCCGTCCGACATGATAGTGAAGTCATGAAAGCCGCCGCGGTACTTCTGGCCGCGATACTTGACGATTTTTATGCGTCGTCGTTCGGCGCCGTAGTTCGGCGTCAATTCTTCCAGGCGGATGACGCCATGGGCGACGCTGTGCACGGTCTTGTCCAGAGACTCCGTGGTCAGGTCGTCCAGCAGCACGACAGTAGCGTCATAGCGCGCGAAGTAATGTTTGATAGCCAGGATCTGCCGTCTGTAGCGCAACGAGCTTTGCGCCAGCAGGCGAATTTCCGACAGGCTGTCGATGACCACGCGAGAAGGCTTGATGCGCTCCACCACGTCAAAGATCTGCCGTGTTGCTTCTCCCAGTTCAAGGTCCGAAGAGTACAGCAGGCTTTGGTGCTGCTCGGCATTGAGCAGGCTTTCCGGAGGCGTCAGCTCGAAAATCTCGATGTGTTCATCCAGTTCCCAGCCATGGGAACGGGCTCCCTCACGTAACTCTCGTTCGGTTTCCGAAAGTGTGATGTAAAGGCCGACTTCACCCACTTGGGCGCCCGCCCGCAAAAAATGCAGCGCGACGGTCGTCTTGCCGGTTCCGGGTTCCCCTTCGAGAAGGAAAACGTGATTGCGTGAAAGACCACCCGAAAGGATGTCGTCCAGACCTTCTATACCGGTTACCGCTTTTGAATTTTCCAAGTATTGCCCTCTTGTTTCCGATTACAGGCAATGAATCTGGACCCCTTTTGACCGAGGCGGTTCAGACTTTTTCTCCCACAGACACTGGGTCGGGGCTGATTTGCGGTCCGGGAAATGTCACAAAAGTCGCCTTACGACAGCCGTGAAGGGCTTGGTATAGTCCGCCTCAGACAGACAATAACCACCCTGAGGATGATGCCGTGTCCGACTACCAAACCTTTCTCGTCGAGCTGACTGACCACATCGCTCATGTGCAGATTAATCGACCGGACAAGGTCAATGCCATGAATGCCGCCTTCTGGACCGAAATCATCGAGATATTCCAGTGGGTCGAGGAAAACGACGAGGTTCGCGTCGTGGTTCTGAGTGGTGCGGGCAAGCACTTTTCCTCAGGGATCGATCTTGCGTTGCTGGCCTCCATCGCCGGTGAAATGGGCAAGGATGTCGGGCGAAATGCGCGTCTGTTGCGGCGCAAGATCCAGCAGATGCAGGCTTCGTTCACTGCCGTGGACAACTGCCGCAAGCCGGTGCTGGCGGCCATTCACGGTTACTGCCTGGGCGGTGCCATCGATCTTGTTTCCGCGTGTGACATGCGCTATGCAGCGGCTGATGCGCAATTCTCGATCCGCGAAATCGACATGGGTATGGCAGCTGATGTCGGCACCCTGCAACGCCTGCCACGAATCATTGGCGATGGCATGATGCGTGAGCTGGCCTATACCGGGCGTACAGTCGGCGCCGAAGAAGCCCAGCGCATCGGTCTGGTCAACAGCACTTTTGCCGATGCGCCGAGCCTGCTGGAAGCTGTCTTTGCCATCGCCCGTGAAATAGCCGCCAAGTCGCCAATTGCGATAGAAGGCACCAAGCAGATGATCGCCTACATGCGCGATCATCGTATCGATGATGGTCTTGAGCACGTTGCCATCTGGAACTCTGCCATGCTGCAATCGGTCGATCTCAAGGTGGCAATGGCTGCGCACATGAGCAAACAGAAGCCGGTTTTCGACAATTAAGGAGTTCTTGGCATGACACGCCCGGCGCGTTGGACAACTGCAGTTCTGGATACGTCAGCAACAGGTGGCTGGGCCGTGGTTCATGGTGATCAGGGTTTTCTGCTTGACGGCAATGGCGTCATGTTTCCCAGGGAATGGTTAAAGCGCCAGGATCTGCCGGTGCAAAGCGAGCATGGCATTGGCCACTTCGATGGCGAGCCGGTCTATGTGCTGGTGCTCGATCGGTCGGTGGAGGTTGAAGGCTGTACCTGGCAGGGGCTGCGCCAGTTCATGTTGCAGGGGGATTTTGCGGTCTATCAGAAACTCGGCTATGCGGCGCAGATCAGCACCTGGGCTCGCGAGCATCGATTCTGTGGTGCCTGTGGCCGCCCGACGGTGCAGATTCCCGGTGAGCGGGCCATGTACTGCGAGCATGACAACCTGCGTTTCTACCCGCGTATCTCGCCGAGCATGATCGTGCTGATTACCCGTGGCGATGAAATCCTGCTGGCTCGTTCACCGCGTTTCGTGACCGGTGTCTACAGCACCCTGGCCGGTTTTGCCGAGCCCGGCGAGTCGGCCGAGGATTGTGTGCGTCGGGAAGTGATGGAAGAGGTGCAGATCCGCATCCGCAACATCACCTACATGGGCAGCCAGTGCTGGCCGTTCCCGCATTCGATGATGCTGGGTTTCCATGCCGAATATGAGAGCGGTGAAATCGTGCCTCAGGCCGATGAGATCGAAGATGCGCGCTGGTTTCATATCGATGATCTGCCGCCTTTGCCGGCCAGCCGTTCCATTGCGCGCTATCTGATCGAGTCTTACCTGGCCCGTCGTTCAGGCGCCCCCGAACCAGTGTTGCCAGGCTAGGCGTACGGTCAGGCCGAGTACCACGATGATGAATACCGGACGAATGAATTTGGCGCCGCCCTTGATGGCGGTGCCTGCGCCAAAGTAGGCACCGAGCATCACCGACAGGCCCATGCTCAGGCCGATGACGAAGTCCACCTGGCCCGAAAAGATGAATATCGACAAGGCCACGGCATTGCTGACAAAGTTCATGCTGCGTGCCACGCCGCTGGCCTTAACCAGATCCACCGGGTACATCATCAGCGTGCTGACGGTCCAGAAAGCGCCGGTGCCCGGGCCAGCCACGCCGTCATAGAAACCCAGCGACAGGCCTTGGGGCAGTTGCCATTTCTTCCTGACCGGTGCATTGCTGTCCAGTGGAGCCTTGGGGGTGCCGCCGAACAGCAGATACAGACCGCAACCGAACACAATCACGGGCAGCATCTGATTGATCCATTCGGCAGGCAGGTAATGGGCGATCACCGCGCCGATTGCAGCGCCCACGGCAGTGCCCACCAAGGCATGAGCCCATTGCCGGGGATGGAAAAGCTTGCGGCGGTAGTAGGTGAAGCTGGCGGTTGCCGAACCGAAGGTCGAGCTGAGTTTGTTGGTGCCCAGCACCAGATGCGGCGGCAGGCCGGCCGTCATCAGGGCAGGGGTGGTCAACAGCCCGCCGCCTCCGGCAATGGCATCGATGAATCCGGCAATGAAGGCAACAACGATCAGAATGGCGAGGGTGGCAAGGTCGACACTGAGTTCAAAAGGCATGATCGGTACGGCTTATAGGGCAGGGGGCAGAATGGCTGCCCGAAGGCGCGCATTCTACTCCCCTGTTTGCCCTGTGTCAGACAATGGTCGAAGGCGTTTTTCAGATTTCACCCAGTCCGACCCAGCGCTGTTCGCGTGCTGCAAGACGAATCGCGGCTGCCAGGCGTTCGATCTGCCAGGCCTCTTCAAAGTCCGGCCCTCGCTTGCCAACGCCGCACACGGCCTGAATCAGTGAATGCACTTCCAGCGCCTTGAGCTCGTTGTACCCCAGTTGATGGCCGGGCGCAGGGCAGAAGGCGGCATAGCCTGCCTGGGCTGGTCCTGCGAGTATCCGCTGGAAACCATCGCGCCCGGTTGCGCCGCTGCGATAGATGCGCAGCTCGTTCAAGCGCTCCTGATCGAAGGCCAGAGTGCCGCGGGTGCCGCTGATTTCAAAGCTCAGATGGTTCTTGTAGCCGTGCTTGAGCCAACTGCTGCTGAAAGTGCCGCGTGCGCCACTGGCAAAGCGCAGCAGGGCGTGGGTCTGATCATCCACTGCAATCGGACGCAGCTCGTTGCTGCCACGGGTGGCGGGGCGCTGGCGATGCACTGTGCTTGAATCGGCGCATACCGCTTCGATATCGCCCAGCAGGTAGCGGGCCATGGCCAGCAGATGGCTGCCAAGATCGGCCAGTGCGCCACCGGCATGCTCGGCTTCACAGCGCCAGGACCATGGCGATGCCGGGTCGCCCATGAAGTCTTCGCTGAACTCTCCCTGGAAACTGATGATTTCCCCCAACTCACCCGCTTCAATCATTTCTCTTGCAAGGTCGATCATCGGGTTGTGCTGATAGTTGTAACCCACTTGCGTCACGACGCCTGCGGCTTCGGCACTGCGGCGCATTTCATCCGCCTGGGCCAGGCTGACTGCCAGAGGCTTTTCGCAATACACTGCTTTTCCTGCGGCGATGGCAGCCATTGCCATGGGGAAGTGCAAATGATTGGGCGTGGTGATCGCGACGATCTGTACCTGAGGATCGTCGATCAGTTGTTGCCAGTCACTGTGGCTGCGCTCAAAGCCCCATGCCTGAGCACATTGTTCGGCGCGGGCACTGTCTGCATCGGCCAGGGCTGCGAGGTGAATAGGGGCAGGTAATTCAAAGGCAGCACTGACATTGCGAAACGCCAGGGCATGTGCGCGGCCCATGAAACCGGTGCCGATCAGCCCGATACCCAGTGGCGCAGCGAGAGGGGTTTTCCGCATGACAATCTCCGTGATGGATTATTGTTTTCGGAAAATATATTCCATAAATTATATTTGTGGAATTATTATTCGACTGTGGGAGCGAATTTATTCGCGAAGAAGGCGCACTTCAATTTTCCATTCACGAATAAATTCGTTCCTACGCAGAGGTCATGGCTGCACTCAGGAAAGAAACCCGCCATCCACATTCAGTGCGACCCCGGTCGTGTAGCTCGACGCTTCACTGGCCAGATACAGCACCGCGCCTGCCATTTCGCTGGGAGCAGCCACGCGCTTGAGGGGGATCTGGGCCAGTGCCATGTTGAGGATGGCGTCGTTCTTGACCAGCGCCGAGGCGAATTTGGTATCGGTAAGGCCCGGCAGCAGGGCATTGCAGCGGATGCCGAACGCTGCGCATTCCTTGGCGAACACCTTGGTCATATTGATGACCGCCGCCTTGGTTACCGAATAGATGCCCTGGAATTGCCCCGGCGAGACGCCATTGATCGAGGCCACATTGATGATGCTGCCGCCACCGTTGTCGCGCATCAGCTTGCCGGCTTCCACCGACATGAAGAAATACCCGCGAATGTTCACGTCCACGGTCTTCTGAAAAGCCCCGAGGTCCGTATCCAGCACATTGCAGAACTGCGGGTTGGTGGCTGCGTTGTTGACCAGCACGTCCAGACGCCCGAATTGTTGGCGAATCTGCTCGAACACGCTTTGAATCTGTTCCATTTCACCGATATGACAGGCGATGGCTGTCGCCTTGCCACCTTCGGCAACAATGGCATCTGCAACCTGCTGGCAGCCCTCGATCTTGCGGCTGGAAACAATCACGTGTGCGCCTTGCTGGGCCAGCAGTCTGGCGATGGCTTCACCAATGCCGCGACTGGCGCCGGAAACGAAGGCGACCTTGCCATCAAGGTCGAATAACTGGGTTCTGGACATGGTGGTTTCCTTGGGTCACTGCACTCAAAGGCTGGATTTTTCGATCACTTGCAGGCTCATGCGCTCCAGCAGCAGGTTCATCTGGATGAACTGTGCGAAACGTTTGTCCTGAGTCTGGCCATGGAAGAAACGGTAGTAGATCTGCTGCACGATGCCCGCCAGACGGAACAGGCCATAGGTGTAATAGAAGTCGAAATTATCGATACGAATGCCTGAGCGTTCGGCGTAGTAGTCGACAAACTGCTGACGAGTCAGCATGCCCGGGGCATTGCTGGGCTGGCGACGCATCAGTTGCACGGGCGCAGGGTCGTCGGCCTGAATCCAGTAAGCCAGGGTGTTGCCCAGGTCCATCAGCGGATCGCCCAGCGTGGTCAGTTCCCAATCCAGCACACCGATGATGCGCATCGGGTTTTCGGGGTCGAGAATCACGTTGTCGAAACGGTAATCGTTATGCACGATGGCCGGTTTCGGATGGTCGGCGGGCATTTTCGCTACCAGCCAGTTCCTGACCTTTTCCCAGGCGGGAGCATCGGGAGTCATGGCTTTCTCGTAGCGCTCGCTCCAGCCCAGAATCTGCCGTTCCACATAACCCTGCGGCTTGCCCAGGTCCGCCAGGCCACAGGCCTGATAGTCGACCTGATGCAGCTCCACCAGTTTGTCGATGAAGCTTTTGCACAAGGCTTCGGTCTGCCCGGCATCCAGGTTCAATTCCGGCGGCAGGTCCGAGCGCAGGATGATGCCCTTGACCCGCTCCATGACGTAGAAGTCGGAGCCGATCAGGCTTTCATCGGTGCAGTGTGCATAGGCTTTCGGGCAGTAGGGGAACGCATCCTTGAGGCCGTTGAGAATGCGGTACTCGCGGCCCATGTCGTGAGCCGACCTGGCTTTTTGCCCGAATGGCGGGCGGCGCAGAACGAACTCCTGTTCGGGGTAGCGGACCAGATACGTGAGGTTCGAGGCACCTCCCGGAAACTGGCTGATCTGCGGCAAACCGCTGAGACCGGGAATCCGGGTTTTGAGGTAGGGATCGATGAGATGTGCGTCCAGCTCTTCACCGGGACGAATATCCGTGGACTGGTCGGTTAGCGCCATGCTTATTCCTGCTTATTATGGTCTGTCAGGATCATTGGCTAATCTAATGAACGACGTCTTTGCGAACAACCCTGGGCGAGCCTTATAGGCTAGCGTGTTGCCCGTCGATCAGCCGGTTTGATTCAGGCGAAAAAAAACCGAAGCCCTGAAGCTTCGGTTTTTTGTGCATCGCAAGAAGCAACTCCGGATCAGACCGGAAAGAGGTCGCTCAGCTTCATGGCCAGCATCATGTCGCCTTCGGCGCGCAGCTTGCCGCCCATGAAGGCCTGCATGCCATCGGTTTCGCCGCTGACGATGCCTTTGAGGGTTTCGCTGTCCATGATCAGGGTCACGTTGGCGTCAGGGTTCTCGCCTTCCTGCAGTTCGCAGGTGCTGTCCTTGACGATCAGGGCGTAGTGCTTGTCTTCGTCAGTGATGTTGAAGCCGAAAACCAGGTCCAGGCCCGCAGCGGCGCTTGGGTTGAACTTGGCTTTCATGGTTTGGACAGCTTCGGCTACTGAGGTCATGGTTTTATCCTTTTATGGTTGGTTCTGGCGCCGGTCAGGGCGCGATTGGCCGGACTCAGCGGTAAGTGATGAGTTCCGGCGCCTTCAGCAGTTGCAGGTGTGTGTCACTGTTGAAGGAAGCCAGGGTCACCTTGCTGCCACTGAATTCCAGCCGGTTCAGCGAGGTGTTGACGATATGCCAGTTAAGCTCGAATGCCTGCTGTGCGGGCATTCCGGTAACAAGGTGCAGCAAGGCCGTAATGGTGCCGCCGGAAGTGAACACGGCGATGCGCTCACGTTTGCCGGCAGTTTCGATGATTCTGTCCAGGCCAGCCTTTACGCCAGCGACGAATGCCAGCCAGCTTTGCATGCCCGGTGTGTCGTGTTTGCCGCCCAGCCAGCGGCTGACGATCTGCGCAAACAGGCGCTGGAACTCGGCCGGGTTATGGCCGGCATTACGCAGAATGTTCAGGGCGTCGGGTTCATCGGGCAGCATCGCGGGTATCAGGGCTCGCACGACACCTTCGGCATCGAATTCATTGAAAGCGCTGTCGATTTCCAGTGCGGGCGGTTCAAGACCGGCCTCGGCCAGTTGGGCCAGGGCATTTTGCGCGGTGTCTTTCTGGCGTCGCAGACTGCCGGACAGGCAACGGTCCAGGCGCAGGCCCAGCTGTGCCAGATGCGCGCCCACTACCTGAGCCTGACGAATGCCGACAGGCGACAGCACGTCGTAATCGTCTGCACCGAATGAAGCCTGGCCATGTCGTATCAGATAAATGCTGCCCACGTCCGTGTCGTCTCGGTACGTTGAAGGTCCGGCGAGGTTATGGGGGATGGCCGGGGCCTGTCAACGAAAAAACATACGCTCGTTTGAAATTGCTGTTTTAACTATTTGCAATATGTAGCGCGCTGGTGAACCTCCTGGCTCGTCGGTATGCTGGAGTCATCGCAGCCCTTGACTGGAAAGGGCGCAACGCAAGTGAGGAGTATCTGTGGATTTTGTCGCTGATTACGCAAGTTTTCTGGCCAAGACGGTTACGCTGGTCATTGCCATCGTCATCGTGCTGGTGGCTATTGCGTCAGTACGTGGAAAAGGCCGTCGCAAGTCGGCAGGACAGCTTCACGTCACCAAACTCAACGAGTTCTACAAAGGTCTGCGCGAGCATCTGGAACAATCGTTGCTGGACAAGGATCGCCTCAAGGCTTTGCGCAAAGAGCAGGCCAAGGCTCTGAAGAAAGAGAAGAAACAGGTCGAGCCCGAGGTCAAGCCACGGGTCTACGTTCTGGATTTCGATGGCGACATCAAGGCTTCTGCCACCGAAAGCATGCGTCATGAAATCACCGCATTGCTGACCATGGCCACTGAAAAGGACGAAGTGGTCCTGCGTCTGGAAAGCGGCGGCGGCATGGTTCACAGCTATGGCCTGGCTTCATCGCAACTGGCGCGTATCCGTCAGGCAGGCATTCCGCTGACCATCTGCATCGACAAGGTCGCGGCCAGCGGCGGTTACATGATGGCCTGCATCGGCAACAAGATCATCAGCGCACCGTTCGCTATCCTCGGCTCCATCGGCGTCGTGGCGCAGTTGCCCAACGTCAATCGTCTGCTGAAAAAGCACGATATCGATTTTGAAGTGCTGACCGCAGGCGAGTACAAGCGCACCCTGACTGTGTTTGGCGAAAACACCGAGAAGGGTCGCGAGAAGTTTCAGCAGGATCTGGACATCACCCATGACCTGTTCAAGGGCTTTGTTGCCAGCTATCGCCCACAGTTGTCCATCGATGAGGTGGCCACCGGTGAAGTCTGGCTGGGGATGGCTGCTCTTGAGAAGCAATTGGTCGACGAACTGCAGACCAGTGATCAGTACCTGGCCGAGCGGGCCAAGGATGCCGAGGTGTTTCACCTGAACTACGCCCAGCGCAAAAGCCTGCAGGAGCGCGTAGGGCTGGCAGCAACATCATCGGTGGATCGGTTGGTGACCGGCTGGTGGAGTCGTCTGACTCAGCAGCGGTTCTGGTGATGCCTTCGCGAATGAATTCGCTCCCACACGGATTCATTCGCGAAACACTGCCCGTCAGCGACGACGGAACAGCGGCAGAGGCTCGTCGGTGGCGGCCTGGTAGGTCACCGAGAAGTCCTTGAGGCCTTCGAGGGCGTCGTACGGGTCTTTGTCGGCGCGCACGGCAAAAGCATCGAAGCCACAGCGACGCAGGTAGAACAACTGGTCGCGCAACACATCGCCAATTGCCCGCAATTCGCCCTTGTAGCCATAGCGATCACGCAGCAGGCGTGCATTGGAGTAGCTACGGCCATCGGTGAACGCCGGGAAGTTCAGGGCAATGACCTGAAACTCATCGACGTGTTCGCCGATTTCCTCGGCTTCTTCATCGCTGTCCAGCCATACGCCCAGGCCGCCATCGCGGGCCTTGAGTGCATGGCCATGTTCACGCCACAGTGCCAGCGGGACGATCAGGTCATCGCAGTTGGACAGGCTGTCAAAGGTCGTTTCCTTGGGCAGCAGGTGCCAGGTTTCGTCGATGACTTCGTTGTTCTTAATGATTCGCTGCATAGACGCGCTCCTTGAAAGGGTCAATGCCAATACGCTGATAGGTGTCGATGAAGCGTTCGTCTTCGGTGCGTTTCTCGACGTAGACGTCAATCAGCTTCTCGATCACGTCCGGCATCACGTCCTGAGCGAAGGACGGGCCGAGGATCTTGCCCAGGCTTGCATCACGGCTGGCACTGCCGCCGAGGGAAACCTGATAGAACTCTTCGCCTTTCTTGTCCACGCCCAGAATGCCGATATGACCGACGTGGTGGTGACCGCAGGCGTTCATGCAGCCGGAAATGTTCAGGTCCAGTTCGCCGATGTCGAACAGGTAGTCCAGGTCATCGAAGCGGCGCTGGATGGATTCGGCGATCGGGATCGACTTGGCGTTGGCCAGGGAGCAGAAGTCACCGCCAGGGCAGCAGATGATGTCGGTCAGCAGGCCGATGTTCGGCGTGGCGAAGCCGCCTTCGCGCAGTTCGTTCCAGAGAGTGAACAACTCCGATTGCTCGACGTCGGCCAGAATGATGTTCTGCTCGTGGGAGGTGCGCAGCTGGCCGAAGCTGTAGCGGTCGGCCAGGTCGGCAACGGCGTCCAGCTGTTTGTCGGTCAGGTCGCCAGGAGCAACGCCGGTAGGCTTGAGCGACAGGGTAACGGCAATGTAGCCCGGCTTTTTGTGGGCCAGGACATTGCGGGTACGCCAGCGGGCGAAGCCAGGGTGTTGAGCGTCCAGGGCAGCCAGCTCGTCGTGCTGGTCGCTGAGGGCCTTGTATTGCGGGTCGACGAAGTGCTTGGCAACGCGCTGCACTTCGGCTTCGGTCAGAGTGGTCTGGCCGCCGCGCAGGTGAGCCATTTCGGCGTCGACCTTCTGGGCAAAGACTTCTGGCGTGAGTGCCTTGACCAGAATCTTGATCCGGGCCTTGTACTTGTTGTCGCGACGACCGTAGCGGTTGTAGACCCGCAGGATGGCGTCCAGGTAGCTCAACAGATCCTGCCATGGCAGGAATTCGTTGATGAAGGCGCCAACCACCGGAGTACGACCAAGGCCACCACCGACCAGCACGCGGAAACCCAGCTCGCCAGCAGCGTTGTATACCGGCTCCAGGCCGATATCGTGTACTTCAATGGCGGCACGATCGCTTTTCGAACCGTTGATCGCAATCTTGAACTTGCGCGGCAGGTAGGCGAATTCCGGGTGGAAGGTGGTCCACTGACGAACGATTTCACACCATGGGCGCGGGTCAATTACTTCGTCGGCGGCAACACCGGCAAACTGGTCGGTGGTCACGTTGCGCAGGCAGTTGCCGCTGGTCTGGATGGCGTGCATCTGCACGGTAGCCAGTTCGGCCAGAATATCCGGCACGTCTTCCAGGGCTGGCCAGTTGAACTGTACGTTCTGGCGGGTACTGATATGCGCATAGCCCTTGTCGTAATCACGGGCTATCTTGGCCATCATGCGCGTCTGGCGCGACGTCAGCTGGCCGTAAGGCACAGCAACGCGCAGCATCGGCGCGAAACGCTGGACATAAAGACCGTTTTGCAGGCGCAACGGTCGAAACTCTTCTTCGCTCAGTTCGCCCGCCAGATAGCGTCGGGTCTGGTCACGGAACTGCTTGACGCGGTCCTCGATGATCCGCTGATCGTACTCGTCGTATACGTACATATAGGTCCTGTTCTCAGGCTTCGTAATGAAGCAAGGGCTGCTGCGTCAAACACGACTGTTGTCAACACAGTCAGCCTTCGCTTGCCAAGCCTTGCGCCATCTAGACAATTCTGCGCGCACGGTCGCGCACTCCCTACGGAGCGCGGCGAAGATAACAGTTTGCTGATATCGGTAAAAGTGATGTTTATATATATGCAAATCGTTAAAAGCGATAAGCAAAATCCGCTGGCCCTATGACCTTGCTTGCCGTGTGGGAAATTATCGACTTTACTCAGTGCCTATCGATGCCTGATGAGGGCGCGAACTGATTTTTTCATATGCAATCACCTATAAAACCGACAAGAGGCGATGCGATGAGCAAGCACCCGAAGACCACCCGGTCCGATAGCCATGTGGATGCCTGGGCTATTTCTTTCATCATTCTATTGGTAGTAGGCGCTGCTGTTTTCTGGGTCAGCGGGCAATAGCCGCTGCCTGACTTTCTGCAAGACAGATTGCGCAGCTCTCCAGTATTCGCAGAGGACGGCCGATAACCATTCATTGCTTGGCTGCTCCAAGGCTTTGTGAATATGAATGGTTTTATCTGCCGCTGCCTGATCATTCTTGCCAGCACATGGAGCGGTTCGCTTCTGGCCGCTTCAGTCGTTTTTCTAAGCCCGGGCTTTGCGGACGATGGCTACTGGCTAAGTTATGCCCGTGTCATGCAGTCGGCTGCCGAAGGCACCGGCATGTCGCTCAAGGTGTTGTACACCGATCGCGACACCCGGAAATTGCTGTCCATGGCGCGAGAAGCGCTGCAGGGCAATGGCGAACGTCCCGACTATCTGGTGTTTTCCAATGAGCTGAACGTGGCACCCCAGGTGTTGCGTCTGTCCGAGGGCAGTGGCGTCAAGCTGCTGGCCGTCAACAACACGCTGACCGAGGATCAGGTGCGAATTCTCGGTGATCTTCCTGCGCGCTACCCCAATTTCCTTGGCAGCCTGATCGGTAATGACGAGGAGGGCGGCTATCTGACGGCAAAGCGGCTGATCAGCCTTTATCCGGGGCTCGCCGAGGGTAAGCCCATCGAGATGCTGGCGTTTTCCGGAACCAACTCCACGCCGGTTTCCCTGGAGCGAGAGCGCGGAATGCGCCGTGCGCTTACCGAGTTTCCTCAGGTTCATCTGCGCCAGATCGTGCTGGGTGGCTGGCGTCGGGACCGGGCGCAGGAGCAGGCGCGTGTACTGCTCAAGCGTTACCCGGATATTCGCCTGATCTGGTCTGCCAACGAGCAGATGGCTTTCGGTGCCATGGACGCCCTGCGCGAGCGTGGCGGGGAGCCGGGCAAGGACATCCTTTTCAGTGCCATTAACGGCACGAAGATTTCATTGCAGGCACAGCTGAATGGTCATCTGAGCGTGGTGGCGACAGGGCATTTCACCATTGGCGGCTGGGCGATGCTTCTGTTGAATGACTATGAGATGGCTGACGCAAAGACCCGCACGCGAATCGGCGACCGTTGTGTCCGCGTGCTGGAGCTGGTCGAGCGACATGATGCCAGGCGTTTTCTGGAGGCGGCGAAAGTCGAGCGCTACTACCTGGACAAACAGGCATTCAGTCGTGAGCCGGTGGGCGATGATTCGCCGTTTGCCCTGAAAAACATGCTGCCGCTGGTTCATCCCGAGGCGAAATAAAGCACCAGTTGCACGATACCGAACAGGGTCAGGGCGAAGAAAACCGTAAACAGCAGGCCCAGCAGCAGGAAGTGGGCTGGTTTGCCGTGGGTGAAGTCGCGCTGGCGATTCCTGTTGCTTTGCACGCCAAAGGCTGCCGCCATGATGCTGTGCAGCATTTGCCAGAAGGTTGGCGGTTTGCTCTGGTCTTTTGGCGAGTCATCGGATGGATCGTCCATAAGCCCTCGCTGACCGGCATTCAAGTGATCGGGTCACTTGCAGCATAGCCAACGCCGCCTTTCCATGAGCGACGATGCGTCCATGGAAAGGCGGCAGGCGACGGATTACTCGTCGTAACCCAGGTTGGGCGCCAGCCAGCGCTCGGTCACGCTGAGGTCCTGACCTTTGCGTGCGGTGTAGCTTTCGACCTGATCCTTGTCGACCTTGCCCACGGCGAAGTATTGCGCCTGCGGGTGGGCGAAGTACCAGCCACTGACGGCTGCTGCCGGGAACATGGCATAGTGCTCGGTGAGGAGTACGCCGCTCTTGCCCGGAGTATGGATCGGCGTGCCTTCAGGCAGCGGGTCGAGCAGGGCGAACAGGGTGCTTTTCTCGGTGTGATCCGGGCAGGCCGGATAGCCGGGAGCAGGCCGGATACCCACGTATTGCTCTTTGATGAGCGCTTCGTTGTCCAGATGCTCGTCCTTGGCGTAACCCCAGTATTCCTTGCGCACCTGCTGGTGCAGCCATTCGGCGCAGGCTTCGGCCAGGCGGTCGGCCAAAGCCTTGACCATGATCGAGTTGTAGTCGTCGCCGTTGTCCTGATAGGCCTTGGCCACCTCTTCGGCACCAATGCCTGCGGTGGTGATGAAGCCACCGACATAGTCGGTGATGCCGCTGTCCTTGGGCGCCACGAAGTCGGCCAGGGAGAAGTTCGGTTTGCCATCGGTCTTGATGATCTGCTGGCGCAGGTGATGCAGTTTCGCCAGTGGCTGACCGTCTTCGCCGTAGACCTCCAGATCATCGTCATTGACCTGGTTGGCAGGCCAGAAACCGAATACCGCACGGGCGCTGATGAGTTTCTCGTCGATGAGCTTGCGCAGCATCTGTTGGGCATCGGCAAACAGCGTGGTGGCGGCTTCACCCACCACTTCGTCGGTGAGGATGCGCGGGTATTTGCCTGCCAGGTCCCAGGAGATGAAGAACGGCGTCCAGTCGATGTATTCGGCCAGCACGTCCAGATCGATATCTTCCAGGATGCGCGTGCCGGTGAAGGTCGGTTTGGCCGGCTCGTAACTGCTCCAGTCGAACTGCGGCTTTTTCGCCACGGCCGCGCCGTAGCTCAGGCGTTCGGTGCGTGCGCTGCGGGCCGAGGTGCGTTCGCGGACTTCAACGTACTCGCGGCGGGTCTTCTCGATAAAACCGGCTTTCAGCTCCTTGGACAGCAACTGGGTGGCTACACCCACGGCACGTGAGGCGTCGGTGACATACACCACGGCGTCGTTGCTGTACTTGGGCTCGATCTTGACGGCGGTGTGGGCCTTGGAAGTGGTGGCGCCGCCGATCATCAGTGGCAGGTGGAAATCCTGGCGCTGCATTTCCCGGGCAACATGGACCATTTCATCCAGCGACGGCGTGATCAGGCCGGACAGGCCGATGATGTCGCACTTCTCGTCACGGGCCACCTGCAGGATCTTCTCGGCAGGCACCATGACGCCCAGGTCAACGATGTCATAGCCGTTGCAGCCCAGTACCACGCCGACGATGTTCTTTCCGATGTCGTGCACGTCGCCCTTGACCGTGGCCATCAGGATCTTGCCCTTGGCTTCGGGCTTGTCGCCTTTTTCCAGTTCGATGAACGGGATCAGGTGTGCTACGGCCTGTTTCATCACGCGGGCGGATTTCACCACCTGCGGCAGGAACATTTTCCCGGAGCCGAACAGATCGCCCACCACGTTCATGCCGGACATCAGCGGGCCTTCGATTACTTCGATCGGGCGCGAGAAGGACTGGCGGGATTCTTCGGTGTCTTCGACGATGTGGGTCGTGATGCCTTTGACCAGCGCGTGTTCAAGGCGCTGATTCACCGGCCAGGTGCGCCACTCTTCGGTTTCGGCTTCTTTTACGCTGCCGTCGCCCTTGAAGCTGTCGGCAATCGCCAGCAGCGCGTCGGTGCCGTCGGGGGTGCGATTGAGCACCACGTCCTCGACACGCTCGCGCAGCTCGGCGGGGATCTGGTCGTAGATCTCCAGCTGACCGGCGTTGACGATACCCATGCTCAGGCCGTTGCGGATCGCATGCAGCAGGAACACCGAGTGAATCGCTTCGCGCACCGGGTTGTTGCCGCGGAACGAGAACGATACGTTGGAAACGCCGCCGGAAGTCAGGGCGTAGGGCAGTTCGTCACGGATATAGGCACAGGCGTTGATGAAGTCCACAGCGTAGTTGTTGTGTTCTTCGATGCCGGTTGCGATGGCGAAGATGTTCGGGTCGAAAATGATGTCTTCCGGCGGGAAGCCGACTTCGTTGACCAGGATGTCGTAGGAGCGTTTGCAGATTTCCTTCTTGCGCGCTTCTGTGTCGGCCTGACCGGCTTCGTCGAACGCCATGACTACCACTGCCGCGCCATAACGCTTGCAGAGTTTTGCATGGTGGATGAACTGCTCGACGCCTTCCTTCATGCTGATGGAGTTGACGATGCCCTTGCCCTGGATGCATTTGAGGCCGGCTTCGATCACATCCCACTTGGAGGAGTCGATCATGATCGGCACGCGAGAGATGTCCGGTTCGCCTGCGATCAGGTTGAGGAAGGTCACCATGGCCTTCTTCGAGTCCAGCATCCCTTCGTCCATGTTGATGTCGATCACCTGGGCACCGGCTTCGACCTGCTGCAGGGCGACTTCCAGGGCTTCGGTGTAGTTGTCTTCACGGATCAGGCGGGCGAAGCGGGCAGAGCCGGTGATGTTGGTGCGCTCGCCGACGTTGACGAACAGCGACTGACGATCGATGGTGAACGGCTCAAGGCCCGACAAGCGGCAGGCCTTCGGAATATCCGGGATCTGGCGCGGCGCGTAGCCCGATACGGCTTCGGCAATTGCCTTGATGTGCGCAGGCGTGGTGCCGCAGCATCCGCCGACGATGTTCAGGAAACCGCTCTGGGCGAATTCCTCGATGATTTTTGCCGTCTGGCTGGGCAGTTCGTCGTATTCGCCGAAAGCGTTGGGCAGGCCGGCGTTCGGGTGCGCGGAAACATGGGTATTGGCCTTGGTGGCCAGTTCCTGCAGGTAAGGACGCAGGTCGCTGGCACCCAGGGCGCAGTTCAGGCCGACGGAGATCGGTTTGGCGTGGCTGATGGAGTTCCAGAAGGCTTCGGTGGTCTGGCCCGACAGGGTGCGACCCGACGCATCGGTGATGGTGCCGGAAATCATGATCGGCAGCTCGAAGCCGATTTCCTCGAAGACGCCTTGCACGGCAAAGATCGCTGCCTTGGCGTTGAGGGTGTCGAAGATGGTTTCGATCAGGATCAGGTCGGCGCCGCCCTCGATCAGGCCGTGGGTGGCTTCGGTGTAGTTTTCGACCAACTCGTCGAAGGTCACGTTGCGGTAGCCGGGGTTGTTCACGTCCGGCGACAGGGAGCAGGTGCGGCTGGTCGGGCCGAGCACGCCCGCGACAAAACGCGGCCTGTCAGGGGTTTCGAGGGTTTTTGCGTCGGCGACCTTGCGCGCCAGACGGGCACCTTCTACGTTCAGCTCGTAGACCAGCGCTTCCATGCCGTAATCGGCCTGGGATACCTGGGTGGCGTTGAAGGTGTTGGTTTCCAGGATGTCTGCACCAGCATCCAGATAAGCCTTCTCGATGGCACCGATCACATCGGGACGCGTCAGGACCAGCAGATCGTTGTTGCCTTTGACATCGCTTGGCCAGTCGGCGAAGCGTTTGCCACGATAATCCTCTTCCTCGAGCCTGTAGCTCTGGATCATGGTGCCCATGCCGCCATCGAGGATCAGGATCCTCTGTTTCAGAGCGTTGAGAAAGGCTTGATGGCGGGCGCTGCGGTCAGACATGGGATTACCTTGGAAAGGTCGATACAGAAAGGTCGAGATAATACCAAACCGGAGCGGTTTTGGTGTTGGTGGCGGCTTTGCATGAAAATAGCTCATGTTCAGGCTGTGTTGGTCCGCGTTATCCGCTGTAGAATTGCGCGTTTTTTAATTTTCAAGGCCCTGGATATGCCGTACCGCTTGTTGCCAAGTCTCGTGTTGCTGTTGTGGTGCTGCGCTGTCCAGGCTCAGGGGGTGCCTGCATCACCTGTGCCGAATATTTCCTATGTGCGGGATATCCAGCCGATCCTGACCCAGAAGTGCGTGGCCTGCCATGCCTGTAACGATGCCCCTTGTCAGTTGAACCTGGGCAGCGGCGAAGGCATGAGTCGCGGGGCCAACAAGACGCCGGTCTATCAGGGTGAGCGTAGTACTGCGATGACGCCAACCCGATTGTTTTACGACGCCAGCGGCACTGATGCCTGGCGGCGCAAGGACTTCTATTCGGTGCTCGATGCCCAGGGCAGCCAGGCTTCCCTGATGGCACGCATGCTGGAGCTGGGGCACAGTGCGCCATTACCTCCCAACAGCAAGATCCCTGACGATATCGTGCTGGGCCTGAACCGGGAAAACCTCTGCCCGCTGCCGGGGGAGTTCCCGGCCTATGCCCAGGCGCATCCCACCGGAGGCATGCCGCTGGCAGTGGCCGGGCTGAGCGATGCCGAGTATCAGACCCTGCAACGCTGGCTGGCGGCCGGTGCGCCGGTGGAGCAACAGCCCATCATGCCCAATGTCGCCGAAGCGGCGCAGATTGCCGAATGGGAAGCCTTGCTCAATCGTCGGGGCTCCAGAGAGGCGCTGGTGGGTCGCTGGCTGTATGAGCACCTGTTTCTGGCCCACGTCTATTTTGAAGGCGGCGATACCGGGCATTTCTTCCAGTGGGTACGCTCGCGCACCCCGAGCGGCAAGCCTGTTGATCTGATTGCTACCCGGCGTCCCAACGACGATCCGGGCAATGACTTCTATTACCGGTTGATTCCCGTACAGGGCGTCATCGTTCACAAGACCCATATCACTTACCCGATGAGCCCGCAGAAGCTCAAACGGGTCAAGGACCTGTTTTACAGCTCCAGCTGGAGCGTGAATGCAATGCCGGGCTACGGCCCGGGGCATCGAGCCAATCCGTTTCTGACCTTCGAAGCGATTCCGGCACAGGCGCGCTATCAGTTCATGCTCGATAACGCTGAATACTTTGTACGCACCTTCATCCGCGGGCCGGTATGCCGTGGCCAGATTGCGACCGACGTGATCCGTGATCATTTCTGGGTGTTGTTCCAGGAGCCGGGCCATGACCGTTACATCACCGATGCCCAGTATCGCGGGCAGGCAACACCGTTGCTGGCAATGCCGGGGCAGAACGATCAGGTCGGCAGTATTCTGAGCTTGTGGCTTTCTTACAGGGATCGCCGCAACGCCTATGAAGACCTGCGCCGTGACAGCTACGCCAGCATGACGCCACCGAGCTGGTCGACGCTGTGGGCCGGCAACGATAATTCGCTGCTGACGGTGTTCCGCCATTTTGACAGCGCCTCGGTGACCAAAGGGCTGATTGGTGATGTGCCGCATTCGCTGTGGTTATTCGACTATCCGCTGCTGGAACGCACCTATTACCAGCTCGCGGTGAACTTCGACGTTTACGGCAACATTTCCCATCAGGCGCAGACCCGGCTTTATTTCGACCTGATTCGCAATGGTGCGGAAATCAACTTCCTGCGCCTGATGCCGGCTGACAAGCGCGAGAAAATGCTGGGCGACCTGTATCAGGACTCTGGCAAGTTCAAGATGTGGCTGGACTACCAGCGTATCGATGACGATACGGCCAGCGGCCTGAAGCTCGACGGGCATCATCCTCGTCAGGACTTCGCCCGGCAGTTGATTCAGCGCTCCGGTACGCTCAATGCCGCGCCGGACCCGATCAACCGCTGCCAGGGCGCCTATTGCTCTCGGCCCGGCATCAGCCCGGCTTTTTCCCAGGCAGAGCAATCCCTCAGTCGACTGGTTTCACGGCCTGCTGCGGGCCTCAAGGTTATCGATCAGTTGCCCGAAGCGACCATGTTGCGTGTTGAAGACGCCAGCGGCAAACGCATGATGTACAGCATGCTGCGCAACCGCGCTCACAGTAACGTGGCCTTCCTGCTGGGTGAGTCCTATCGCTATCAGCCGGGCCTGGACACCCTGACCATTTACCCGGGCGTGCTCAGCAGCTATCCCAACTTCATGTTCAATATCCCGGCCGCTGAAGTGCCTGCTTTCGTCGATACCATGCAGCAGGTCAAGGATCAGGCCGGGTTCGAGAAGGTCGTGGAGCGCTGGGGTGTGCGGCGGACCCATCCGCTGTTCTGGACCTATTTCCATGACATCAATCGTTATATCCAGGAGACCGAGCCGCGAGAGGGTGGTGTGCTGGATATGAACCGCTACGAAAACCTCTAGGAGTCGTTGCGGGCCATGTAAGTCGTGGCCTGCGGCCACTACTGTTTCCTGAACGAAACAGGATTTTCCTGATCTTTTTTGTCATCTCACTGTCCGACCCCATGCGCGTCCGGCTCCCTTCGAGTGTCGGGCTTGGTTGAAAAGGCAGGTGACAAGAGGTTTTGTGGATGTTGATTTCGGTTCAGGCTTTACGGGCTTTCGCCGCGTGGGTTGTTGTGTGTCATCACTTCATGCAGATTTTTTTCGATTTCAAGGCCAGCGGTCCCGTTGGCGAATTCTTTGTTTCAAAGGGCGCAGTGGGCGTCGATATCTTCTTTGTCATCAGCGGGCTGGTGATCTACCTCT
Organism: Pseudomonas cichorii; assembly: GCF_019719005.1. Taxonomy (GTDB): domain Bacteria; phylum Pseudomonadota; class Gammaproteobacteria; order Pseudomonadales; family Pseudomonadaceae; genus Aquipseudomonas; species Aquipseudomonas cichorii_E. The sequence continues at coordinate 61,265 of NZ_JAIGPJ010000018.1, read as the reverse complement.
CGACCCATAACAGCGACATGCCCGCCGGGCGTTTCATCCTGCACCGTCTGATCCGTATCGTTCCTGCCTACTGGCTGTACACCGCCGCCATGGGGTTGTTGCTGCTGGTTGCGGCGCCCTGGTTGCCTCATCAGGTGATCGGCTGGCAGAACTTCCTGCTTTCGCTGTTTTTCATTCCCTCGGAAAACCCCGGCGGTTACGGCCTGTATCCCACGTTGAACGTCGGCTGGACCCTGAACTACGAGATGCTGTTTTACGTACTGTTCTCCATGGTGTTTCTGTTCGAGCAGCGCCATAGGCCCTTGATCATCGCGGCAGCACTCTTTGCCGTGACCGAAATTCTGGCCCGCAGCGGCCTGATCAGCCGGTTCTACGGTAACGACATTGTCTACGAGTTCCTGTTGGGGATCGGCATCGGCATGCTCTATCGTCGTGGCTGGATCAAGGAAGGGTTGTGGATGCCATTGGCGGGGATAGTGGCTGCCATGCTGGTGATTCATCACCTGACCAACGAGCAGCGCCTGTTGAACTGGGGGCTGCCAAGCGCATTGATCGTGTTCTGCGCCATCTCCCTTGAACCCTACTTGCGCGGCAACCGCTTGCTCAAGACCCTGGGCGATTGTTCCTATTCGGTCTATCTGCTGCATGTGCTGGTGCTTTACGGCGGCCTGCTCATGGCCCAGCGCTTTGCCTTGAACCCGTATCTGGTATTTGCCTTCTGCGTGCCGATCATCGCCATCGGAGCATGGTGCAGTTACGAGTGGATCGAGAAGGGCTTGTATCACCGGATGCGTCGCAGTCTGGATGCTCGTCAGGAAGGAAGAGGCGTCGTTGCGCTTTCCTGACAAAAACACTAGGACTTTGTATGCGCATCCGATTGGCGTAAACTGCCGGCAAGTCTGCGAGGAACGTTCATGACCGCTATCACTATTACCGATGCTGCCCACGATTATCTGGCCGATCTGCTGGAAAAGCAGAACACTCCAGGTATCGGCATCCGCGTGTTTATCACCCAGCCTGGCACTCAGTACGCTGAAACCTGCATTGCCTACTGCAAGCCGGGCGAAGAAAAACCTGAAGACAAGGCCATTGGCCTCAAGAGCTTCACGGCCTGGATCGATGGTTTCAGCGAAGCCTTTCTGGATGACGCCGTTGTCGATTACGCCACGGACCGCATGGGTGGGCAACTGACCATCAAGGCACCAAACGCCAAAGTGCCGATGGTCAATGCCGACAGCCCGATCAACGAGCGCATCAACTACTACCTGCAAACCGAGATCAACCCGGGGCTCGCCAGCCACGGCGGTCAGGTGACCCTGATCGACGTGATCGAGGAAGAAGAGCGCAATATCGCCGTCCTGCAGTTCGGCGGTGGTTGCCAGGGTTGCGGTCAGGCCGATGTCACCTTGAAGGAAGGTATCGAGCGTACCTTGCTCGAGCGTATCCCTGAACTGTCGGGTGTGCGTGATGTGACTGACCATACCCAGAAAGAAAACGCTTACTACTGAGTGTTTTCTTCGCGCGTTCATTCGCGAATAAATTCGCTCCTGTAGGAGCGAATTTATTCGCGAACACCCATCAAGGCCTGAACAAATGCGCATGCCCGGCGCGATACAGCGATGACTCGCCAAACGTATCATCCGCCAGTACACGGCCGACCAGAATCAGTGCCGTACGTTTGAATCCCTTCTCCAGCACCTTGTCGTGAATGTCGGCCAGGGTGCCCAACACCCAGTCCTGATCCGGCCAGCTTGCGCGATGGACCACGGCTATCGGGCAGTCCGCGCCGTAATGCGGTATCAGTTCTTCCACGATTTTCTGCAGATTGTTGACCCCCAGGTGAATGGCCATGGTGGCGCGATGCTGGGCCAGATTTGCCAGTTCCTCGCCAGCGGGCATCGAGGTCTTGTCGGCGTAGCGGGTCAGGATCACGCTCTGGGAAATGTCCGGCAACGTCAGTTCGGTGCCCAGCAAGGCTGCGCAGGCAGCCGTGGCCGTTACACCGGGAATTATTTCAAAGGGAATGCCCAGCTCGCGCAGGCGGCGAATCTGTTCGCCAATCGCGCCATACAGGCTTGGGTCGCCGGAGTGAATCCTGGCCACATCCCGGCCCTGTTCATGAGCGGATTTCATCAAGGAGATGATCTGTTCCAGATGCAACTCGGCACTGTTGACCACCTGAATGGCACGATTGCCATCCAGCACTGCCACTGGCACCAGTGAGCCGGCATAAATGATGACCGGACAGCTATGGATCAGTCGCTGCCCCTTGACGGTGATCAGGTCCGGATCACCAGGGCCTGCGCCGATGAAAAAGACGGTCAATGGAATCTCCTGAATCAAGCGGTATTAATGAGCGACGTATTATCGGCACTGCTTGCCAGGGCAAAGGTTGCCCGGGCGTTTTTCTGGCGTTGGATCACCAGTGTTGCCGGGCTTTTGCCCAATTGGCTGGCCAGTGCCAGCGCTGCACTTTCGGCAACCCCGTGACAGCCCGTGTGCTGGAACGCCGTTGGCGAGCGGTGGGTCAGTTGCGGTTCGTATTCTGCCATTTGTGACGCGCTGAAGAATATCAGCGGTACGGACAGCTGTTTGGCCAACTCCAGCAAGCCCGGTTCGTCCTGCTTGAGGTCGATGGAGGCGAAGGCAGTGATGGCCCCGATTTCCAGACCGTGGGCTTTCAGGCTGCTTTCGATCAGTTCCAGCAGGCTCGCTGCCCGGCAGCCGCGCTGGCAACCCAGGCCTGCCACAAGGGCAGGGCCGGATTGCCCGGTGCCGTGATCAGGCGTGCAGGTCGGCATTGTTGCGACGGAACAGCCAGGCGCTGATCAGGCCCAGAGCGACCCAGAACAGCGCGTTGGTCAGCAACGAAGCCAGGATGAACTGCGATTCAAGGGCTTCAGGGGCCATGCTTTCGTGGGTCACGGGTTGTGGCGCGCCAATCAGATGCGGAACCACCAGAATGGCCGCTCCCAGCATCTTGAGCAGCCAGTTCTGGCCGAAAGCGATCAAGGCCAGACCCGCCGCCGTGGAGGCCGCAGTCCCGATCCACCAGTATTGGCGCAGGTTCAGGTCGGCAGCCGCTGTCCCCGGCAATTCCGGTGGCAGGCCCAGTGTCGGCGCCAGGACGAAGACCGCAAAACCGGCCAGTCCCCACAACGCGCCCTGAGAAGTACGACCCGGTGCGCGCAGCGTGTAGAGCGCCACCAGCATCAAGGCAAAACCTACCGCGACCACCAGATTGCCGCCGGTCGTGGAGAGAATGCGCTGCCAGCCGTCTTCCGGCTCCCAGGCTTCTTCGTCGTGGCTGTGCCCTGCGGAAGCATTGGCGTGGTCATGTTCATGCACGTGCTCGGCGGGTGCCTTTTCGAAGGTTTCGGCCTGAAGAATCAGGGGCGAAACCCAAAAGCTTTGCAGCAGGGTCAACAGCAATGCCGCCAGCAGACCGCTGAAACCTGCCGTCTGAATGATTCGCTTGAACATGGCGTCAGGTCTCAATGGCAAGGGAAGGCAGCGCTGTGGCGGGTGTCGTGGGCAGCGTTGTGAACGGCGGCAATGTGCGAGAAACCGGCGAAATACACCAGGCAGGCACCAAGAATCGCAGCGCTGATAGCGGCGGTCAGGCGTTGGGCCTGGGTGGAAGTGGTGGTGCTCGACTGGCTGCTGCTGATGGTGGACATGGCGCTTCCCTCTGGTTTCGACAGGCGGGCATGCGCACAGGAACCTGCTGACGGAGGTCAGAAGGCTTCAACTGCGCCCGCCCACCGCGGGTGTGTCATTGAGTCAGTATCGGGCCGGTCTCCGGGCTCGCGAGGGGTGTCGATATTCAGCCTCGACGCCTTCGGGATCACCTTCCCATGCCGTGGCACAGTGGTTCTGATCCTCTCTCGCTTACCGTTGCGGGGGCAGCACCGGACTGACTCATGGACAAATGAGCGCACCGGTTTCCCGTTTCACCCCGTGAGGGGCACCCGTAACAAGTTGTGTAGGAGAGCATGGCGGCCCGTGAACGTCAATCTGAACGATTGACCTGCCTTCGACCTCTGCGTAGCCTTGCGCACTTGAGGTTCTCGACCTTGTGCAAAAGGTCGGGCTAAGACGGGAATGCGGTCCAAGCCGCAGCTGCCCCCGCAACTGTAAACGGTGATTTCATTGCATGGCCACTGCGCGAGCGGGAAGGCGCGATGAATGCCTGTCCTGCCGACACGCCGCCGTAAGCCAGGAGACCTGCCTCGAACCGGGCCGCTGGCCCACGAATTCTCACTACAACCGGGCGGGGTGATCCGGTGGCGAATCGATCCGTGCGCAGCGCACGGTTTTCGTCCTGCTTGCCCGCCGTATTGCCAAAGGGCATCTGATGAAAACACTGGCCAAACTTCCCGTCACCATCGTTACCGGCTTCCTGGGCTCGGGCAAGACCACCCTGTTGCGGCACATGCTCGATAACGCCGAAGGGCGTCGTATCGCAGTGATCGTCAATGAGTTCGGCGAACTGGGCATCGACGGCGAAATCCTCAAACAATGCACCATCCGTTGCAGCGAAGAGGAAGCTGTTGGCCGGGTGTATGAGCTGGCCAATGGTTGCCTGTGCTGCACGGTGCAGGAAGAGTTCTTCCCGGTGATGCGTGAGCTGGTGTCCCGTCGTGGTGACCTGGACCATATCCTCATTGAAACCTCGGGCCTGGCGCTGCCAAAACCGCTGGTCCAAGCCTTCCAGTGGCCGGAAATCCGTAATGCCTGCACCGTCGATGCCGTTATCACGGTCGTGGACAGCCCGGCCGTTGCAGCCGGTACTTTCGCCGCCTTCCCGGATCAGGTGGATGCCCAGCGCAAGCTCGACCCGAATCTGGACCACGAATCCCCGCTGCATGAACTGTTCGCTGACCAGTTGGCCAGCGCTGATCTGGTGATCCTCAACAAGGCCGACATGATCGACGCCGAAGGTCTGGCGGCGGTACGTGCCGAAGTCGCCGAAGAACTGCCGCCAGCGGTCAAGGTCATCGAAGCCAGCAGTGGCCGTCTGCCGATCAACGTGTTGCTGGGCATCGGTGCCGAGTCGGAACTGCACATCGACGGTCGCAAGACTCACCATGACCATCACGACGATGAAGATCATGACGACCACGATCACGATGCTTTCGATTCGATTTCCATCAAGCTGCCTCAGGCCGACGAAAGCCTGCTGCTCGATGCCCTGACGCAACTGGTGGTCAGGCACGGCATTCTGCGGGTCAAAGGTTTCGCCGCGATTCCAGGCAAGCCGATGCGCCTGTTGATCCAGGGCGTGGGCACGCGCTTCGACAAGCATTTCGACCGCGCCTGGCGTGCCGATGAAGAGCGCATCACCAATCTGGTACTGATCGGCCAGGAGCTGGACGCCGTGGCGCTGGAAGCGCAACTCAATGCTGCGATTGCTGGCTGATCCATGCATTTACTGAGAACCCAGCCGGGCGGTTTCGTACCCGACGACAGCATTGCCGACCTTGGGCAGACCCCGGCCGAGCTGGTGATTCTCTGCAGCGGCGATTCGAGCCTGGCCCTGCTGGCCGAAGCCGCGCAACAACTGCCTGACGATTACCCGAGTCTGCGGCTGGCCAATCCGATGCAGGTGCAGAACCACGCTTCGGTGGATTTGTACGTCGATGAAGTGTTGCGCCACGCCAAGGTCATTCTGATTTCCCTGCATGGCGGCATCGGCTACTGGCGCTATGGCGTCGAGCGCTTGATGGAACTGGCCGCATGTGGCGTGCAGGTGATTCTGGTACCGGGAGATGATCGTCCCGATCCTGAGTTGAGCGACCTGAGCACCGTGCCTGCCGAGGCCCGGGACCGGCTCTGGCAGTTCCTGCGTCAGGGCGGCTTGCAGAATGCGCTGGATCTCTATCGTTGCATGGCCAGCAGCTGGCTTGAGCGCGATTACCCATGGGGTGAGCCTCAGCCACTGCCACGCACGGCCATCTATCATCCGCGCAAAGCGACGGCCACGCTGCCGGACTGGCAGGCAGACTGGATACCGGGGCAGCCGGTGGTTGCGCTGTTGTTCTACCGCTCCCACTTGCAGGCGGCCAATACCGGATTTATCGATGTGTTCTGCCAGCGCTTGCAAGCCGAAGGGCTTAACCCTCTGCCCATCGCGCTGGCCAGCCTCAAGGAGCCGGGTTGCCTGACCAGGGTCGAGGACTGGCTGGATGAAGTCGAAGCCGGGCTGATCCTCAATACCACGGGCTTTGCCCAGTCCAGCCCGGAAGCGCCGCATCTGCGACCGTTTCGCCGCAATGTGCCGGTGATCCAGGCCATCTGCGCCCAGGACAACCAGCCCGCGTGGCAGGCCAGCGAGCAAGGTCTCGGGGCGCGGGATCTGGCGATGCACATTGCCTTGCCGGAACTGGACGGGCGGATCATCAGCCGACCCATCAGCTTCAAGGATCTGGCCTGGCGCAGCGAGCGCAGCCAGTCGGATGTGGTGTGTTATCGCGCCCATCCCGAGCGCATGGACTTCGTCGCGCAACTGGCTCGACGCTGGATCGAACTGGCGCTACTGCCCAATGCCAGCAAGCGGGTGGCGCTGATCCTGGCCAACTACCCGACCCGCGATGGCCGGATCGGCAACGGGGTAGGGCTCGACACGCCTGCGGCGGCGCTGAATATCCTGCGCGCCATGCAGGACGAGGGCTATCCGCTGGCACTGTTGCCCGAAAGCGGCACTGCGCTGATCCAGCAATTGCTGGGTGGCGTCACCAACGATCTGGACAGCATCGACCTGCGCCCTTGCCAGCAAAGCATGGCACTGGACGAGTACCTTGACGCCTTCGAAGACTTGCCCCAGGCCAGTCGCGATGCGGTAAATGCACGCTGGGGCGCGCCGCAGAACGACCCGATGTTCCGCAGCGGGCGGATGATGATTGCCGGTATCCGCTTTGGCCTGACCTTTGTCGGCATTCAACCTGCCCGTGGTTATCAGGTGGACCCCAGTGCGGTCTATCACGACCCCGATCTGGTGCCGCCTCACGGTTATCTCGCGTTCTACTTCTGGCTGCGCAAGGCGTATGGCGCCCACGCGGTGCTGCATGTGGGCAAGCATGGCAACCTGGAGTGGCTGCCAGGCAAAGGCGTCGGTCTGTCTCAAGACTGCTGGCCTGATGCAGTGCTGGGCGCGATGCCGAATATCTATCCTTTTATCGTCAACGATCCGGGCGAGGGTGCCCAGGCCAAGCGCCGTACCCAGGCGGTCATCATCGATCACCTGATGCCGCCCCTGACTCGTGCCGAAACCTACGGCCCGTTGCGTAATCTTGAGCTGCTGGCCGACGAATACTACGAAGCGCAACTGCTGGACCCGCGCCGGGCGCAGGAACTGCAACGAGACATTCTCAAGCTGGTGCGTGAAACCCGTATCGACCGGGAACTGGCGCTGGACGACTCCATCGACAGCGACGCCGATGCCGCAATCTGGCTGCCGCGTCTGGACACCTATCTGTGTGATTTGAAGGAGTCGCAGATCCGCGATGGCCTGCATGTCTTCGGCCAATCCCCGGAAGGCCGTCTGCGCATCGACACGCTGCTGGCACTGCTGCGCATTCCCCGTGGCGATGGCCGTGGTGCACAGTCGAGCCTGTTGCGGGTGCTGGCCAAGGCTCTGGCGCTGGATTTCGATCCGCTGGATTGCGAGCTGGCCGAGCCCTGGAACGGTCCGCGTCCGTCCGTCTTGCTGGTAGTGAGTGACGACCCATGGCGCACCACGGGCGATACCCGGGAGCGGCTTGAGCTGTATGCCGCGATTCTGATCGAGCGCATCGTGAAAGAAGAGGCGATTGAAGATCTGCCGGATCATCCTGAACTGACACTGGTTCTGGACAGCCTTCGCGATGTGGTCGCCCCGCGCCTGGATGCCTGTGGACCCGAAGAAATGCGCGGTCTGCTGGATGCCCTGAGTGGCCGATTCGTGCCGGCCGGCCCGAGCGGTGCGCCGAGTCGCGGGCGGCTGGACGTGCTGCCCACGGGCCGCAACTTCTTTACCGTGGATGTGCGCAACCTGCCGACCACCACGGCCTGGCGAATAGGTTTTCAATCGGCCAACCTGTTGCTGGAACGCCATCTTCAGGATCATGGCGACCACTTGCGCCAGCTCGGCCTATCGGTCTGGGGTACGGCCACCATGCGCACCGGTGGCGACGATATTGCCCAGGCCATGGCCCTTATGGGCGTGCGTCCGGTCTGGGCGACCGGTAGCCAGCGGGTCGATGATTTCGAGATTCTACCCCTGAGTCTGCTGGACCGGCCTCGTGTGGATGTGACCTTGCGAGTATCCGGGTTCTTCCGTGATGCCTTTGCCAACCTGATCCGCCTGTTCGATGCCGCTGTGCAGGCCGTAGCCGCGCTCGATGAACCGGACGACCAGAATCCGCTGGCCGCTCGTGTTCGTGAGGAGCGCCGCAGCTTGCAGGAAACCGGGTTGAGCGAAGACGAAGCGGCGCGACAGGCTGGCTGGCGGATTTTCGGCGCCAAGCCCGGTGCTTACGGTGCTGGCGTGCAAGGTGCCATCGACGGGCGTCTGTGGCAGAGCCGCGACGATCTGGCCGAGGTCTATCTGAACTGGGGCGGTTATGCCTACGGCGCGGCTGATGAAGGCACGCCTGCCCGGCAGCAGTTTGCGCACCGGTTGACGCAGGTTCAGGCCGTGCTGCAGAACCAGGATAATCGCGAGCATGACCTGCTGGACTCCAACGATTACTACCAGTTTCAGGGTGGCATGCTGGCGGCCGCCGAAAGCCTGAGCGGCCAGAAAGCCGCCAGCTACCATGGCGACAACAGCCAGCCGGACCTGCCTAAAATCCGTACATTGAAAGAAGAGCTGAACCGGGTAATCCGCAGTCGTGCGGCCAATCCGAAGTGGATCGAAGGCGTCAAGCGTCATGGCTATAAAGGCGCATTCGAGATGGCCGCGACCGTGGACTTTCTGTTTGCGTTCGATGCCACCACCGAACTGATCGACGACCACCAATATGCACTGCTGGCCGATGCCTACCTGCTTGATCCGTCGACCCGCGACTTCATCCGCGAGCATAACCCCGATGCCCTGCGCGATATGGCCGAGCGTATGCTCGAAGCCCAGCAGCGCGGCCTCTGGCAGGAGCCCGGTGACTATCGTGAAGCGCTGGAAGACCTGTTGCTGGATATAGAAGAGAGCTGATGAAAAGCATGACCGATACCCCGCATTTTCCCCTGGCAGCAGTGGTCGGCGCCGATGACTTGAAGCTGGCGCTGTGCCTGACGGCCATCGACCCGAAAATCGGCGGTGTGCTGATCGAAGGACCGCGTGGCATGGCCAAGTCGACCCTGGCCCGTGGGCTGGCGGACTTGCTGGCCAGCGGTCAGTTTGTCACCTTGCCGTTGGGCGCTACCGAAGAGCGGCTGGTCGGCACCCTGGATCTGGATGCGGCGCTGTCCGAAGGTCGGGCGCAGTTTTCCCCTGGCGTGCTGGCCAAGGCAGACGGTGGCGTGCTGTATGTGGATGAGGTCAATCTGCTGGCCGATCATCTGGTAGATCTGCTGCTGGATGTCGCCGCCAGTGGCACCAATCTGGTGGAGCGCGACGGCATTTCCCACCGTCATGCGGCGCGTTTCGTACTGATCGGCACCATGAACCCAGAAGAGGGCGAGTTGCGTCCGCAACTGCTGGACCGTTTCGGTTTGAATGTGGCCCTGAGTGGGCAGACGTTGCCGACCGAGCGCAGCCAGATCATCCGCCGTCGTCTGGATTTCGATGCCGACCCCCAGGCTTTTTGTCTGGCGTGGCAAGGTCAGCAGCAGGCTTTGCAGCAACGTTGCGAGCAGGCCCGTGCGCTGTTGCCAGCCATCGAGCTTGATGATCGTTCGCTGGGGCTTGTGACGGAGCGCTGTTTTGCGGCTGGTGTCGATGGCATGCGCGCCGATCTGGTCTGGCTGCGTGCTGCGCGAGCCCATGCTGCATGGCGTGGTGCCAGTGAGATCGAAGAGCAGGATATCGACGCGGTGGCCGAGTTTGCCTTGCGTCATCGGCGTCGCGATCCGGCGCCCTCGGCACAGAATCCCGAGCCGCCAGCGCCCAGCCAGGCTACACCTCAGGAACCTCAGCCTCAGAACGGGCAGGGCAACTGGGGTGAATTACCTGCCCGGCCAGTGCCCACCGGTGCGCGCCGCGAAGTGCCGAGCTGGCCAAAAAAGCCCTAGGCATCCGCCCTCGTTCGGCAAAGGGGGCGGATGCCAGTCCCCGTCCTGGCAGGCTGACTTCCGGGCGTCATGGTGCAGCGCGTTCCGGTGTTGATGGCGCGATTGCCTGGCTGCCCACGCTGTTGCGCGGTCGCCCGCAAAGTCGCCACGATCTGGTGCGCCAGCCTCGCAGCAGTCGATCGACCGAGTTGTTGCTGGTGATCGTCGATGCCTCGGCTTCGACACGTCGTCATCAGGCGTTGAGTCAGGCCAAGGGTGTGCTGGCTCAGGTCTTCGACGAGGCCTATCGTCGTCGTGCCAGACTGGCGCTGCTGACTGCCAGCGGCAATGTTCCCCAGTGGAAACATCAAGGCCTCAAGGCTTCGGCGGCATTACGCCCTTGGCTGGATGCGCTGGGAGCTGGTGGCGGAACGCCGTTGTTCGCAGCCATCGAGCAGGCAAAAGACTGGTTGAAAATGCGACACCAGCGTTATCCCGCCGAACATTTGCGTGTGCTGATCCTCACCGATGGCCGGATCAAGCACATACCGCCGTGTTCAGGTTTCGACTGCGAGAGTTTGTTGATCGATATCGAGAAAGGGCCGATCCGGCTTGGCCGGGCGCGGGAGCTGGCTAACAGACTGGGTGCCGATTACCGGCATATTGAAGAGCTTCGCGAATAAAACGCAACATCATGAATTGAATGAAATTTCCGTAGGAGCGAATTCATTCGCGAAGGGTTCGTACATCCGAAGAAAATGTATCGCCTTCAATGACGTCTCGCGAACAAATTCACTCCGCAGCAAGCGCAAGGAGCGAATTCATTCGCGATAGGGATCACCCTATCAGGCCGGCATGGTCCACGGCTGAAGGCTGTAACCTTCATTGCTGATTTCTTCACGAGCTTCTTTCAGAACACTGGCAAGTTGCGCTGGGTCGGAGTAAGCGCTGCTCGGGATCTGTTTATGACCGATACGTGCGCAGGTGCGGTCGATCACTGTAAGGCTCAGTTCTCCGCTTCCGGCCTGGGCTGCCCAGGCAACACACTGGAAAGGTGCAAAGGCGTTTCCAGCGATCAGAAGTGCATCGTTGAAGCGCAGTGGGGCGTTCATTTTCAATTCCTCAAAATGCCCATATCAGTCCAGGCACGTCGGCGGGCTTTACCGTTCGGCTGGTTACCTGTGTTGATGCCGAACAGGGTGGGGTGAGTCACACCGCTTGCCGGATATTTTCAATTTTTTTACATCCGTGCCGTATTCGGCTTGATCTGAGGCAACTTTTACGGTGTTCGGTTCAATGACCGGCAGAATTTTCTGACGCTCAAAACGTTACAGCCTGTTTAATTACTTTTCGTTATGACCGATATATTTAAACGGTACAAGGGGGTGTCAAATATTTGCTAACGTAACATTCGGGCTCGTCAACTTACTGTTTATAAAAAGATTTTAATAACTCCACTCCATGTCGGGCGCCAAGGGAATCTACTATGCATGAAGCGGCCCAAACACGACGTTTATTGATTGTTGACCCCAGTGATGATTGTCATCAGTTGATCCCTGTCTTGCAGGCTGCCGGATGGGCGGTGGACAGTAATACGCTGGAAGCGGCGCTCAACCAGCGTTGCGATGTTGGTCTGATTCGTCTCATGCCTGAGCATTTCGAGCACCCCGAAGTGGTCAAGGAGCTGATTACCCGCAGCAACACACAATGGATCGCCGTGCTTGCACCCAATGATTTGCGGCGCGAGAAAATCGGCGATTTTGTCTGCGAATGGTTCTTCGATTTTCATACCTTGCCTTTCGATGTGGCTCGCATGCAGGTCACTCTCGGACGGGCTTATGGCATGGCGCGTCTGCGTGCGCAGGGTGCTAACCAGGTGTCCAGCGGCGATCACGAGATGCTGGGCGAGAGTCGTCCTATCCGGGAGCTGCGTCGGCTGCTGGGCAAGCTGGCACCTACCGAGTCGCCGGTATTGATCCGCGGCGAACGTGGCACAGGCAAGGAACTGGTGGCGCGTACCCTGCACATGCAGTCGCAGCGCCGGAACAAGCCGTTTGTTGCGGTCAATTGCGGAGCCATTGCCGAGCATCTGTTGCACACCGAGCTGTTTGGCTATGAGAAAGGTGCATTCAATGGTGCTCTCGAGCGCAAGATCGGTCGCATCGAGGCGGCCAATGGCGGGACGCTGTTTCTGGACGATATCGGTGATCTGCCACTGGAAACCCAGGCCCATCTGTTGCGCCTGTTACAGGACCGGCATATCGAGCGCTTCGGCGGCAACGAGGCCATCCCTGTGGATGTCCGGGTATTGGCCGCGACCCATTTGGACCTTGAAACGGCCATTCGCAAGAAGCGTTTTCGAGAAGATCTGTACTATCGCCTCAATGTCCTGCAGGTCGGTACGGCGCCACTTCGGGAGCGGCACGGAGATCTGGCCATGCTGGCCAACCATTTTGCGCATTTCTACAGTCAGGAAACCGGTCGACGCGTCCGCAACTTCAGTCAGGACGCGTTGATCGCCATGGGCAAGCATGACTGGCCCGGCAATGTTCGGGAACTGGCCAACCGGGTGCGGCGCGGTTTGGTGCTGGCCGAAGGGCGGCAGATCGAAGCGGCGGATCTGGGGCTGCTCGGTGAAGAAGACATTGTCAGCAGCATGGGGACGCTGGATGACTACAAGTCACGGGCCGAGCGTCAGGCGTTGTGCGATGTATTGACTCGCCACAGTGACAACCTCAGCGTTGCGGCCAAGGTTTTAGGTATTTCGCGGCCGACTTTCTACCGGCTGCTGCACAAGCATCAAATCCGCTGAGTCAGCCAGTAGCTGCGTGACGGCCTCCAGTGCCTGCTCGCGGCGTGCCTCCCAGTTACCTCCGACAACCTGATAGTTCTGTCCATGGCGTTCCAGCCATTGTCGACTGTCCTCGAAGAATGCCTGACGCTCGCTCAGTTGCGGCTGGCAGCGCTGTCCGTCACTGATCCAGTCGACGCCTTCGGGAGAAAGCAGCAGATGCAGGTCATAGTGCCTGTTGAGCAATTGCTGCTCGATCCACAGCGGGCAATCACCGAACAAGGTCTTGCTCCAGAGCATATTGCTCAGCAGATGGGTGTCGAGAATCAGCAGCGGCGGGGCGGTAGCGCGGGCCGTGTCCTCCCAGGCCAGTTGGCCTTGGGCAATGTCGGGGATATCGCTGTAGACAGTGTCGCGACCTTGCTGCTCGATGAAATGGCGCACGTACTCGCCCACCACCAGACCGCCGAAATGCTTGTGGATTTCGCCGGACAACCAGCTTTTGCCGCTGGATTCGGGACCTGCCAGGACCAGGGTTTTCATCGCGCCAGCGCCAGATCGTTGCGCCATTCACGCCAGCCTTTTACGGCCAGCAGGGTAAAGAGCCCATACAGCGCCGCGGTCAGGTACAACCCTTTGTAAACGAAAAGGCCGACGAAGATGACGTCCAGCACGATCCACAAGGGCCAGCACTGGAGCCGCTTTTGCGCCATCCACACCTGAGCCACGAGGCTGAAGCCGGTGAGTGCCGCATCGAGCCAGGGCTGCGCAGCATCGGTCAGGTGAGCCATGAAAGCACCGAGCACCAGGCCGATCACAGCGCCTATTGCCAGGCCGCTCAAGACCGGAGCCCCCGGCAGAACCGTGACCGCCCGTACCGGCAGGCCATTGCCGTGGCGGGTCCATTGCAGCCAGCCATACACCTGCAGGCCGGCGTAGATCACTTGCAGCAGCATGTCCGAGTAGAGCTTTACGTCGAAGAAGATCCAGATATAGATCACCACCATCACCAGGCCTATTGGCCAGCACCAGGGGTTCTGCTTCACTGTAAGCCAGACTGCTATCACGCCGAGGGCGGCAGCGAAGAGTTCAAGTCCGGACATGGCGGCTCCCTGAGAGTGGTCGAGATGAGTGGGCGCGCGATTGTAAGCGCTTCTGTGCAAGACAGGGAGCCTCATCGACAAGTCGCGTGAGGCTTTACCTGCGCAGGTCTGCTAGCATCTCGGCGCTTTTACGCATCCTCTTCAAGAATTGTTCAGGTTCGGGTGCCCATAGTTACAACCTTTTTGCAAAACAACACGAATGAGCGAGCCACTGGCAGCGCTTTATGGGGGAATGATGGATCTTTGGACCGCCACTCAGGCGTTGATATTGGGTATTGTCGAGGGGCTGACGGAGTTTCTGCCGATTTCCAGTACGGGGCATCAGATCATCGTCGCCGACTTGATCGGCTTTGGTGGCGAACGGGCCATGGCGTTCAATATCATCATCCAGCTCGGCGCCATTCTGGCCGTGGTCTGGGAGTTTCGGCGCAAGATCATCGACGTGGTCGTTGGCCTGCCCAAACAGCAACAGGCGCAGCGTTTCACCATCAACCTGTTGATCGCTTTCCTGCCGGCGGTGGTGTTGGGGGTGATTTTTGCCGACCTGATTCACCACTATCTGTTCAACCCCATCACCGTCGCGACTGCTCTGGTGATTGGCGGCGTGATCATGCTCTGGGCCGAGCGTCGCCAGCATGTGGTACGTGCCGAAACAGTCGACGACATGACCTGGCGTGATGCCTTGAAAGTGGGCTGCGCGCAGTGTCTGGCAATGATTCCAGGGACTTCACGCTCGGGCTCGACCATTATCGGTGGCCTGCTGTTCGGTCTCTCGCGCAAGGCCGCGACCGAGTTCTCGTTCTTCCTGGCCATGCCGACCATGGTCGGTGCTGCCGTGTATTCGGGCTACAAGTACCGTGAGCTGTTCCGCCCCGAAGATTTTGCAGTGTTCGCGGTAGGTTTCGTTGTCTCGTTCATCTTCGCCATGATCGCCGTGCGCGGCCTGCTCAAGTTCATCGCCACCCACAGCTATGCCGTGTTCGCCTGGTATCGCATCGTCTTTGGCCTGCTGATCCTTGCCACATGGCAGTTTGGCTGGATCGACTGGGCTGCGGCCAAGGGATGACCTTGCCACGGCAGCGTTCATCGACTCAGAAACCGAACCGGGGCAGGGCGCCGGTTCAGGGGCTGAATCTCAAGGTGTGTATCCTTGCGCTGTTGTGTGTGATGCCTGCCTATGGCGCAGGCATTTCCTGGTTCAAGTCAGGCATGCCTCTGGTGCTTGCGGCTTATGTGCTCGTCAGCCTGCTGGCATTTCTGCTTTACCGGCATGACAAGCGTCAGGCCGGTAATGGCGGTTGGCGTACTCCCGAGAACGTTCTGCACCTGACTGAACTGTTGGGTGGCTGGCCCGGTGCTTTGCTGGGCCAGCAGGTGTTCCGGCACAAGACGCGCAAGGTGTCTTTCCAGCTGGTGTTCTGGCTGATCGTGCTGGGGCATCAGTTGTTCTGGATCGATCAGCTGTTTCTCGACAGTGGCTGGTTCAAACCCTGGTTTTCACAGTTTGAGCGCTACTTGCAGGCGCTTCGGTAGTTTACTGACCACCAGTTGATGGGAGCGGGTCAGCAAGTCCCTGATTTCTTCGTCGCTCAAGGCATGGGGTTGCTGGACACTGATCCAGTAGGCCCTGGCCAGATAAGGTGCCGGGCGAATCCCCGGACGATCCACATAGCCCAGGAACAGGTCCGGGTTGACCTTGAACGACAGGCCCTGGCCTGCAAGGTCTATGACTGCGAACATCTTCTTCTCGGCAACGGAAAACACGTGCATGCCGCCCCATTTGTAGTCTTCACGGGCGCCCGGCAAGCTCAGGCAGAAACGAGCGATCTCTTCGTTTTGCATGGTTTCGGCAGTCTCCCTTTCTAAATTGTTCGATAGTCGCACGAATAACTCCCGAGCGGATTGTTTGACCGTGCGTCTGTGTCTACTGTGCATCTTTTGTCTGTCAGGAGCCTGGAATGTCTGCCGTGCAACTCGCTGAAGGTGAGCTCAATTATCTGCTGGAAGGGCCGGCCGATGCGCCGGTGCTGGTGTTGTCCAACTCTCTGGGCACTGACTTGCACATGTGGGATGAGCAGGTTCCGGCATTTACCCGGCATTTTCGCGTATTGCGCTACGACACTCGCGGCCATGGTCGTTCGCTGGTCAGCGAAGGCCCTTACAGTATCGAGCGCAATGGCCGTGATGTGCTGGCGCTGCTGGATGCGTTGCACATCGACAAGGTTTATTTCTGCGGCCTGTCCATGGGCGGGCTGATCGGCCAATGGCTGGCGCTCAATGCCCCCGAGCGTCTTGAGCGGGTGGTGCTGTGCAACACCGCCTCGAAGATCGGCACGCCTGAAGTGTGGAACCCGCGCATCGAAACCGTACTGCGCGATGGCGAGGACGCCATGGTCGCGCTTAGGGATGCTTCGATTGCGCGCTGGTTCACGCCTGATTTCGCTGTGGCCGAGCCTGCAAAAGTCGAACGCATCGTTGGCATGCTGGCGCAGACCTCGCCCCAAGGTTATGCCGCCAACTGCGCCGCCGTGCGCGATGCCGATTTCCGTGACCGGATTGCCTCCATCAACCTGCCGGTTCTGGTGGTGTGTGGCACTCATGATGCCGTGACCACACCAGCGGACGGGCGCTTCATGATCGAGCGTATTCAGGGCGCGCAGATGATCGAGCTGCATGCGGCGCATCTGTCGAACGTCGAAGCGGGGGAGTTGTTCACGCAGCCCGTGCTGGCATTTCTGACTGGCGAATGAGTCATGCTGTCCCGCCCCCCGTAGCGCTGCCATAATCGCCACTCAGAATGCGAGGGTTGCGCGGTGTTTGATCTCAATGATCTGTTCTATTTCGTTCAGGTGGTCGAGTGCCAGGGGTTTGCGGCGGCCAGTCGCAAGCTGGGTATTCCCAAATCCAAGCTCAGTCGCCGTGTGGCAGGGCTTGAAGAGCGCCTTGGGGTCAGACTGATTCAGCGCTCCACACGCAAGTTTGCCGTCACCGAAAGCGGTCGTGATTACTACGGCCACTGTGTCGCGATGATGGTCGAAGCCGAGGCGGCCGAAGAAGCCATTGCGCGCTCCAGGGCTGAACCTCAGGGGCGAGTGACCATCAGTTGCCCGCCGGGGCTGGCCTCTATGGGCGTCAGCGAAACCGTTGCCCGGTTCATGGTGGCCCATCCCAAGGTTCATGTTCATCTTGAAAGCTCCAACCGGCGTGTAGACCCGCTGGCGGAGAATATCGATATCGCCTTGCGTGTTCGTTCTGCGCCACTGGAGGATGATGGGCTGGTGGTCAAGATATTCGGACACGGTGCCCATCGGCTGGTTGCGCATCCTGCACTGGCCCGCCAGTTATCTGCCAGGCCGGTCTTTGCGGAACTTGCAGCCTTACCCAGCCTGGATCTGCCGTCAGCGACCCACGAACACAGTTGGCAATTGACTGTCGGGCCTGAGCAGTATGTCGAGGTGCGGCATACGCCCAGGCTGGTCAGTTCTGACTTCGATACGCTGTTGCAGACGGCACTGCATGGGGTGGGCGTTGTCGTGCTTCCTGAGTTGCTGGTGCGTGACGCGTTGCATGATGGCCGTCTGGTTGAGCTGTTTGCCGAGAACCCGCCCAAGTATGGAATCGTTCATGCGGTCTTTGCCTCGCGCCGTGGTCTGCTGCCAGCAGTCAGAGGCCTGCTGGATGCTTTTGATGAAACCTTCAGGTCGTTGCATGCTGACTGGAGGCCAACTGTTCTATAAATGGAACGAATCATCATGTTTTTGCCGACTAATCGTTTTTAGGTGATGGATATAGGATTATTTCCATTGATCGCCCGATGGCGATTCTCATTAGGGAAGTCCGTTATGACCGTTCTGCACATCGATTCCAGCATTCTTGGCGACCATTCCGCTTCACGTCAGCTCAGCCGTAGCGTTGTCCAGGCTTATCAGGCCATCAATGCCGATAGCCAGGTGATCTACCGCGACCTGGCCAGCGATGCCCTGAGCCATTTCTCGGCTGGCACTCTGGCTGCTGCAGGCACTCCGGCTGAAAGCCGTGATGCCGCACAACAGCAGGAAGTGGATGCAAACGAGGCGATCTTGCAGGAGTTTCTGGCCGCGGATGTGTTGATTCTGGGCGCACCGATGTACAACTTCACCATTCCCAGCCAGCTCAAGGCCTGGATCGACCGGATCACCGTTGCCGGTCGCACTTTCCGCTACAGCGAGGCTGGCCCCGAAGGCCTGTGCGCCGGCAAGAAAATCATCGTCGTTTCCACCTCCGGTGGTTTGCATGTCGGCCAGCCAACCGGCGTCGGTCATGAAGAGCTGCTCAAGGCCCTGTTCGCATTCATCGGTGTGACCGATCTGCAATTCGTACGCGCCCATGGCCTGGCTTATGGCGAGGAGCCTCGCGCCAATGCCTTGAGTGCCGCACAACAGCACATTGAAGAGGGCCTGTTCGCAGCGGCCTGATCGCCACGACTTCTGCTTTTGAACCCGACAGCCCGGCGCATTGATTTGTGTCGGGCTGTCGGGTTTTTGCTGTCTATACGCCGCAACCTGAAACCTTGACAGCTTCCTTACAGGTAAGCGGACCTGTCCGGCAGTAACATGGCCCTCAGTCGGAACACAGACGTCCGATAAAATAGTCTGGCCCGGCTTATGCACTATTTATTGTTTAAAGACTCTCATTTTCTGTGAGAGCCGGGTGGCCGGGGCATGAAGCTCGATATCGGCGCAGAAATGGAATATTCGGGACTACAAAGGATGAGTCTTCAAATGGTACGTCTTTGTGCAGCGATGCTGGTTATTCTGCTCAATGGCCTGATTTCAGTGCAGGCGCAGGCAGATGAGGAGTGGAGCGCCGGCTTTCATGAGCTGAGCTTTCCCGACCCTCTGGACTCGCAACTGATGCAGGCTTTTGCCTTCTACCCGTCCACGGGGTCGGAGCAGGTGAGCGTGCTGCAGGGCTACCGGGTCGAAGCCGGTGAAGATGCACCGATTGCCATGGGGCGCTTCCCCTTGCTCCTGTTGTCCCACGGCAACACTGGTAATCCGCTGGCACTGCACGATCTTGCGACGTCTCTGGCCCGTCAGGGTTTTGTGGTGGTGGCCGTGATGCATCCCGGCGATAACTATCGCGATCACAGCCGTCTTGGCAGCCTGAGCAACCTTTACGGTCGTCCGCTGCAGATTTCCGAAGCCATCAGCGCAGCTTTGCTTGACCCCATGCTGTCGCCTTATCTCAATGCCCGTCAGGTCGGTGTGATCGGTTATTCGGCTGGTGGAGAAACCGCGTTGATACTGGCCGGAGCCCAGCCCGATCTCAAGCGCCTGCGCCAGTATTGCGTGGAGCGCCCCGACGATCGTGATGCCTGCAAGACTCAGGGTGAACTGGTGGCTGACCGGGATGACCTGCATGCCCAGGCCGATCCGCGAGTGGGTGCGCTGATGCTCATGGCACCACTGAGCCTGATGTTCGGTCGTCACACCCTGAGTGATGTGCATGTGCCGGTGCTGATGTATGCCGGGGATGATGATCAGTTGCTGCCCATCGACAAGAATGCCGAGGCACTGGCCCGCAAACTGCCGCAAGTCTCGGATTACAAGCTGCTGGCGGGTGCCGGGCACTTCGTGTTCATGGCACCGTGCAGCGATGAGCAGCGCGCAACCATGCCGCTGTTGTGCACCGATCGTGAAGGCGTGGATCGCGAAGATATCCATCGCAACCTCAGTGCCGAAGCGGTGCGGTTTTTCAGCAGTACGCTGGGCTCATCCGACGCGGATCGTTCCGGGATGCAGACGGCCCATCATCAATGGCCCGATTCTCTGCTGCCCTCTGCCAGCGACTTCAGATAATCGCCAAAGCCTCCGCTGGCCCTCGGGTCGAAGCGGGTGCTGGTGGTGACCCGTGGCCTGCAACTCCAGGCGATGCGGGCACCGCTGAGTTCCAGTTGCCGGACAAGATGAACATCTTCATGACAGGCCAGCAACGGAAATCCCCCGGCCCGCAAATAGGCCGCAGCACTCACGCCCAGGTTGGCACCATGAATGTGCCGATGTCCGTCGCGATGCTGATAGTGCTGTTCAAACATCGTCTGCACGGCGGCTGACAGGCCATTTTCATGCACGGGGAGTGTGATGGTGCCGCAGACGGCATCGGCATCCAGTGCCAGTTGTTCCACCAGCCAGTCGGCCGCCACGTTGCTGTCGCCATCGGTGCTGGCCAGCCAGCGGGCGCCTTTTTCCAGCAGATAGCCTGCGCCTGCCGCGCGTGCCTGTCCGACATTGCGTGCAGCCACATCCAGGGTGATGACGCCGTGCTCCAGTGCGATATCGGCCGAGTGATCGGTGCAGCTATCCAGAACCACCAGAATGGTGACCTGCTCACCATTCAGGCCCGGGTGCCTGCTGGCCTGGAGCAGGCTTTCAAGGCAGGCTCCGAGCAGTTTTTCTTCGTTGTGTACCGGGATCAGAATACCTATCAACGGAGATTTTCCTGTGTGGCCACTGAGGCTGGATCGTGACTCCAGAGATCCAGCAGAAAGTCATCTTCGTGATGGCTGAACAGGCGATGCATCTTCAGACGCTCATCCAGAGCCTGATGAACCCGCTTGGCATCCAGAGGGCAGTCCTTGATTTCGGGCCGCCAGTGGCAGGCCAGTAACTGGCCGCAGGATTTGAGCGAGGCCAGCGCGCAGTCGATCCATTGATGCAGGTCTTCGAGGTCGAGGTAATAGCCCAGTTCGCTGAGCACGATCAGATCGAACTGACCTTCGGGCCACTGTTGCGGGAGACGGGCATGCAGTACACGTGCGTGCTTGAAAGGTGCCAGGCGCTCACGGGCAAGGTCCACGGCCAGGCTTGAGGTATCACAACACAATAAATGCTCGCACCGCCCGGCCAGTTCGGCGCTCAGTTCGCCATTGGCGCAACCGGGCTCGAAAATCGTGGTATAGCGCTCGCGGGGCAGGGCGGCGAGTGTCAGGGCGCGCTTGCGGCGCTCATACCAGCGCTGCTTGAAAGCCCAGGGGTCGTTGTTGTCCCTGAAAATCTCATCGAAATACTGCTCCGTGACACTCATATGAAAACCACCTCGAAAGGTTGCAGCAATCGTTCAAGAATCCCGGCAGGCAATATCGGCGAAAGACCGATGTCCGGGTCGCCCTGCAACTGGCTGGCAAAGGCATGGGCCGCATGACGCTTGCGGGCAATGGTCATGGGGTCAAGCAAGACCTTGCGGGCGCGCTCCCAGGGCAGGCGGTCATCCTCGGGGCTTGCCCAGTGCCAGGCCCAGACCGGTACTTCGTTTAGTCTGGCGCCGACCGTGGCGCAGGCCCGTGCGCAGGCCCGACCGACCGCCTCATGATCGGGATGACCATCTTCGGCCCAGGTGGTGAACACCACATCGGTTGGCAACAGATAGCGCTCGATGAACTTCTCCAGTTTTTCCTCCTGAATGGCGACAGCACCGTCAGGGAAGCCGCCACGAATCCATTGCAGGCGATGCAGCGGCATGTCGAGACGGCGCAAGGCTTCGGCGCTTTCCTGAGGACGGATCACGCTCAGGCGCTCTATGGGCCACAGTTGCGAGCCGGGATGGCTGGCACTGCCGTCGGTGACCGACAGCAGTTTCAGGCTCCGCTCCAGTTGCGCCAACTGGCACATCAGGCCACCGCATCCCAGGACTTCATCATCCGGGTGAGGCGCGACAATGACGGCCCGTGAGTGGGGCGGTACCAGCAGATCGGCACTGATGACGGGTACTGCGGCCAGTTTCTGTGAGGCATTCCAGGCTTTGAGGCTGGTGCCGCGACCGGCAATCAGTTTTTTCTTCATGGCTACCAGGCTGCACCCCATGGGCTGTTCAATGTCTTGCCTGCCAGTTGCCCCAGCACTGCCAGGTCTTTCTCGGCGTGGCTCTGGCGCAGGAAGACCGGGAGGTCGGCCATCAGGCGGGCGAAATGGGCGTCCTTGCAGTAAGGCGTTGCCCCCAGCGCCCGCCCTACATGATGGATGACCTGTTCGGCGGTGTTTTCGACATGGGCACGACAACGTCGGGCCAGTTGTTCGGCATGCTCGGCAGGTGCCCGATCCAGGCTTGCAGCTGCTGCCTTAAGAAGCTGACCGGCACTGTACAAAGCCACATCCACCGCACCCAGATGGGCGAGGGCATGGGGTTCTTCCTTGCCGGCCTGTGATAAAAGCCGCTGCGCCAGTGCGCCCGAAGCGCCATACCAGCAAGCCGCAATGCCGATGCCTCCCTGCCAGAAGCCTGGACGTGACAGGTACGCACCGGGCGTGCCGACCAGCGATACCCTGGCATGCTCGAATTGAACGTCGATACTGCCCGTTGCTCCCATGCCGACGGCGCGCCATCCGGCGGCCGCGATATGAATGCCGGGTTGATCGAGAGCAACGGCAACCAGTTGCTGACGATTGTCCTCATCCCAGGCGGTGATCAGGGCGTGGCTCAATACCGCAGCGCCCGAACACCAGGCCTTGCGTCCATCAAGGTGCAGCGAATCGGCCTTGCCGCTGAGGTTGACCCTGGCGTTGGGCGGCTCGGCAGCCCACATGCCCCAGGTCGTGCCGGTCCCGGGCGGCTCGGCACCCAGTTCCTGCATGATCGCCAGGGCATCGGTATGGCCTTCGTAGAGTTTGCACAACCCCAGATCATGAGCGGCTACACCAGCCAGCGCATGCCAGCGCTCCAGGGTCCTGCCACTGGCGGGCATCGGCAGACGATCAAGACCTTCGTTCACCAATGCCCGCAGGCACTCGCCCAGCGCCTGCGTATCGGCATAGCCGTGCCTGCGCCAGTCGAGAAACTCCTTGAGTGCCTGAGTCATGACTGATCTTCACGTTGCAGCTCGAACAGCAGCAGTGAGCGTGGCGTCACGGTATAGCGGGAGCCGAAGTCGAACTGCTCCTTGCTGCGCAAGTCCTCCTGATTGGTATCGATCAGGCAGGTGAAGTGCGTGCCTTCGGGGACCTGCGGGAAGGTGAAGTCCACACCTTCATGGTGAGCGTTGACCACCAGCAGCAGGGTGGCATCGGCACCGGGGCGACGAATACCGGTTTCCTGGGCGCGGCCATCCATCAGCATGCCCAGGCAGCGGGCGTTGCTGTCATGCCATTGTTCGACGCTCATTTCATTGCCGTCCGGCGCCAGCCAGGTGACATCCTTGACCCCGATTTCCTCGTTGTAGTCACCCACCAGGAAGCGACTGCGGCGCAGGATCGGATAGCTCTGGCGCAGCTTGATCACACGCTTGACGAACTTGAGCAGGGCCTTGCCATCGGAATCCAGGTCCCAGTTGACCCAGCCGATCTCGCTGTCCTGGCAGTAGGCATTGTTGTTGCCGTGCTGGGTTCGGGCGAACTCGTCGCCGGCGACCATCATCGGCGTGCCCTGGGCCAGCAGCAGAGTGGCGAAGAAGTTGCGCATCTGGCGCAGGCGCAACTGGTTGATTTCAGGGTTGTCCGTCGGGCCTTCAACGCCGTGGTTCCAGGACAGGTTGTTATTGCTGCCGTCCTGATTGTTCTCGTCGTTGGCTTCGTTGTGCTTGTCGTTGTAGGACACCAGGTCATGCAGGGTGAAGCCGTCGTGGGCGGTGATGAAATTCACCGAGGCCTGAGGGCGACGTCCGCGCTGATTGAACATGTTGCCCGAGGCGGTCATGCGCCCGGCGAAGTCGGCAAGTTGATTGTCGTCGCCTTTCCAGAAGGCCCGCACGGTGTCGCGGAACTTGTCGTTCCACTCCATCCAGCCCGGCGGGAAGCCACCCACCTGATAACCGCCGGGGCCGCAGTCCCAGGGCTCGGCTATGAGTTTGACCTGACGCAGGACCGGGTCCTGGCGACAGGCAACCAGGAAGCTGTGGCGCTCATCGAAACCGTCGTGGTAGCGGCCCAGAATGGTCGCAAGGTCGAAACGGAAACCGTCGACATGCATCTCCGACGCCCAGTAGCGCAAGGAGTCTGTGACCATCTGCAAGACGCAAGGATGGCTCAGGTCCAGCGTGTTGCCTGTGCCTGAATCGTTGATATAGAAACGCTTGTCGTCCGGCATCAACCGGTAATACGAGGCGTTGTCGATGCCGCGCATGGACAGGGTCGGCCCCAGCTCGTTGCCTTCTGCGGTGTGGTTGTAGACCACATCGAGAATCACCTCCAGCCCTGCATGGTGCATGTGGGCGATCATTTCCTTGAACTCGGCGATCTTGCCGTGTGCCAGGTATCGCGGGTCCGGGGCGAAGAAGGCGATGCTGTTGTAGCCCCAGTAGTTGGTCATGCCTTTTTGCAGCAGGTGCTGGTCATTGACGAAGGCATGCACCGGCAGAAGCTCGACCGCAGTCACACCCAGCTTGCGCACGTGATCGATGACTTCCTCGACCATCAGCCCGGAAAAGGTGCCGCGCAATTCTTCCGGTACGGCAGGGTGGCGCATGGTGAAACCGCGTACGTGGGTTTCATAGAGAATGGTCTTGTCCCACGGCGTACCGACCCGTTGGTCGCGGCCCCAGGTGTAGGCCGGGTCGATGACTTTGCTCTTGGGCACGAAAGGCGCGCTGTCACGCTCATCGAAACTCAGGTCGCCATCCGGGTGGCCAATGGTGTAGCCGAACAAGGCTTCCGACCATTTCAATTCGCCGACCAGTTGTTTGGCATAGGGGTCGATGAGCAGTTTGTTGTGGTTGAAGCGATGGCCATTCTTCGGGTCGTAAGGGCCATAGACCCTGTAGCCGTATATCAGGCCGGGATGTGCGTCGGGAAGGTAGCCGTGAAAGATTTCATCGGTGTACTCCGGCAGCTCGATACGCTCCAGCTCCACCTCGCCGCTGGAGTCGAACAGGCACAGTTCTACCTTGGTCGCGTTGGCGGAGAACAACGCAAAGTTGACCCCCAGACCGTCCCAACTGGCGCCGAGGGGGAAGGGCAGCCCTTCACGAATGCGTGAGGTCGAGCCGGCCGGTGTTTCGTGAGTCGTCGAAGTATCGCTTTTCACGGTTTTGGACTTTGTATTCATGATTCCTTCCTGACTCGATGATGACTTTGCGGGCAGCCGAAACCGCTATCGAAACCTGACAGCTTCAATACTGCTGAAGAGAGATGCCGGAGTTGCCGCAGGTCACGTCTCGATCTGGCGCGACATCTGCGGCAGTGGGCAGGTACTGGACCTGTAGGGTTTCAGGTTGTCGGTGGCTTGCGTGGTTTCTTCGCCGCAGGCTTGGGCGGTTGCTCTGCCTGGGCAGGGGTGGATTTGGGTTTTGCAGCGGGTTTTGGCTTGGGTGCTGCTGCCGGCCTGGTTGCCGGTGCTGCCTTGGCGGCCGGTTTGGAAGGCGCAGTCTTGGGCGCTGTGTCTACCTTGGGCAGCTTGGGCTTGTTGGCTTTGCTGGCACTGGTTTTATCCGGAGCCAGTGCTTCGGCTTCTGCCAGTTTGCGTGCCATTTCCCAATGGCGTTGTTCATGCCCAACAGGCTTCCCTTCCGATTCCCATATCTGATATGCAAATTCGCGGATTCTTTTTTCGTCGGCACTCATCTCGACACTCCCAGGTATCACATAGTTTGAATAAGCAGGTTTACAGAAAATTCCTTGAGCGCTGCACTGAGCTGTATTTCCCTGTCATTTATGGCTACGACGTCAGAAAAGAGGCCCTTCCAGTCTGGATGTGAATCAGCGAATGGCAGAATGATTCGTGTATCGCCCCAATTGGCAGCATTAATGAATGGAGTTTGCGCAGTACCCAATAGTTCACTGCTTGTGCGTGGAACAACAACGATGGCGCGCTCGCCCTCCCATACACGAGCGAAAGCCACTACATGCTCTGCATGACTACCCGTTACTTCCAGGGGCAGATACTCCCCGTGACTGAACAGCTCTGAATGTGCGGCGCGCAGATTCAGCACCTGCGCGATCAATGCCTGCTTGACTCTGCCGTCCTGCCAGTCGCTCAGCAGCTCGCTGGCTTTTGCAGACTCGGCCAGTGCCTGTTCGCGGGCCTTGTAGTCCACCGGACGACGGTTGTCAGGGTCCACGAGGCTGAAATCCCAGAACTCGGTGCCCTGATACAGATCCGGCACGCCAGGCACGGTCATGCGCAGCAAGGTCTGCGCCAGGCTGTTGAGCGCTCCGGCGGCTGCAATACGGTTGGCAGTGGCGCCCAGAGACTGGCGCAGCGCCAGGGCTTCGGGTGCCAGCAGCAGGCGTTGCAGGAATTCCCGGCAGGCACTTTCGTAGGCCTGATTGGGCGCGCCCCAGCTGCTTTGCAGTTTGGCTTCGCGCAGGGCTTTTTCCTGCCACTGAACCATGCGCCGGGCATACGCTTCGTGATCCTGTTCGCCTTCCAGCTCCAGCGGCCAACTGCCCAGCAGGGCTTGATAGAGCATCAGCTCGTCGCCCGCGCTGATGGTCGGCTCTTCACCCTTGAGCGGCAACGCCAATTGCCGCCAGCGCTCCACCTGTTCGGCATACCAGCCTGCACACTCACTGAGCACCGCCAGTCGTGTGCGGGTATCTTCCCCACGCTTATGGTCGTGGGTCGCGGTCGCCAGCAGATTGTTGGCGAACTTCTCATGACGCTGCTGGCAGGCTTGATGGAAGGCTTCCACCGGGGCACTGAAGTGCTGGGGATGAAAGCCCACGTCGTTACGCGACAGCAGCACTGCCGAGCGATAGAACGCGGTGTCCTCCACTGACTTGGCAGCCACGGGGGAGGTGAGTTGCTGAAAGCGTACGCAGGCCTTGCGGTGCAGATCGCGCAGGCGTCCGCGTGGCAGCTTGCGCCAGGGCTCGCCACCCAGCCAGCGTTGCAGGTAATCCAGCACCGGCCAGTCGCCCTCGTTGAGGCTGGTGCGTGCGCCTTGCATGGCTTGCTCGAAGAAGCGATTGTCTTCTGCCGAGCGCCCGCAGGCGCTGATATAGGTCCGGTAGATCGGGAAGTTCACCACCAGCGCCAGCAGCGCACGGCGAATGGCTCCCAGCGTCAGGTCGCGACTCATCAGGTCGCTACGCGCTACCTGTAGCAAGGCCTGGGCAAGGTTCTCGAAG
Source organism: Pseudomonas cichorii (assembly GCF_019719005.1). Lineage (GTDB taxonomy): Bacteria > Pseudomonadota > Gammaproteobacteria > Pseudomonadales > Pseudomonadaceae > Aquipseudomonas > Aquipseudomonas cichorii_E. The sequence goes on along the minus strand of NZ_JAIGPJ010000018.1, from coordinate 34,146 downwards.
TCTCCGGCAAGGGTGCCATGCAGCACAAGATCACGGGCCACCAGAACTTCCTGATCGAAGTCGGCCGTGCGCTCCGTCAACCGGTTCCAGAGTTCGGCCAGAGGGGCCTGACCCTTGGGATCGTGCTGCAGCAGAGACACCTGATTCATGAACTCGTAACCGGTGGTGCCGTCCACGCTCCAGTCGTCGCGCAGTAGCTCATCGGGGCCGAGGATTTTCTCGACGAAAATCGGCAGGTGTTCCACCTGCGCATGAGCAGGGCGCTGCTTGAGCAGCCCTTGCACCCGACGATGGAGTTTTCGGCCATAGCCGCGAGGGTCGGCGAGCCCGTCGATATGGTCGATACGCAGGCCGTCCACCAGACCTTCTTCGATCAACTGGAAAATCTTGCCGTGGGTGGCCTCGAAAACCATGGGTCGCTCGACCCGCAGGCCGCCCAGCTCATTGATATCGAAGAAGCGCCGCCAGTTGATGTCATCGGCAGCGGTGCGCCAGCTTGCCAGCCGGTAATGCTGACGCTCCAGCAACTGATGCAGGCGGTTGAAGCCTTCGCTTTCCCGTGAGTCGAACCGGGTAATTCCTTGCTCGATGGCTTGAAGGATTTCCGGGACCCTGGCCAGTTCCGCCAGCTCGGCCTTGGCCTGCCGGGCACGCTCGTAAGCCTGGGGGTATTGATTCAGTGCGCCGAAGCGCTGTCCCAGTTCGGTCAACTGCGGGTGGCCGCTGGCATGCAGCAGTGGACCGTAGGTGGTGGGCGTCACCGGAAAATGATGCTGATAGTGTTCGATGTGAAACGAGCCGTGCTGCGCATCGAAACGCAACGGAATCTCGCCGGCCTGCAGCACCGCGCCATAGTCGCTGCTCAGGAAAGGCAGCAGCAACTGACCTTCCAGCAGCGGGTCGGGAGAGTTCCACTGAATATCGAAGAAGTTCGCGTAAGGGCTGCCGCGTCCCCATTCCAGCAGGTCGAGCCACCAGGGGTTGTCCGCGCCACCGACGGCCATGTGGTTGGAAACGATATCGAGGATCAAGCCCATGCCGTGGGTGCGCAGGGCCTCCACCAGACGGCGCAGCGCCGGTTCGCCGCCCAGTTGCGGATTGATGATCGTCGGGTCGACCACGTCGTAGCCATGCATGGAATCGGCACGTGCCTTGAGCAGTGGCGAGGCGTAGATATGGCTGATGCCCAGGCTGGCAAAGTAGGGCACCAATGGCACGGCGTCGTCGAGGGTGAAGTCCTTGTGGAATTGCAGGCGCTGGGTGGCGCGAAGGGGTTGAAGGGTCATGCTCATCGGTCACGCTCCGCAGCTTGCAGCCGGGATTGGGACAGCAATTCCAGTCGTCGTGCAGCGTCTTCATTGTCGAGTAGGGTGGCGCTTTCTGCATTGAAGCGGCGCCGCCAGTTTGGATGGCTGTCGATGGTGCCTGGCAGGTTGGCCTGTTCATGAACGCCCAGTGCATCTTCCATGGGCAACAGCACCAGCGGCGCCCTGGTATGACCCAGATAACGGATCCCGGCATCGATGAGGCGGGTGAAGTCCTCGGTATCGGCAGGCAGGTTGTCGTTGTTCTGGCTCAGGGCGCGGCGCAGGCCATCGTATTCACGGGCTCGTTCTTCACGCCAGTGACGCTCGCTCTGTTCGTCGAGATGTCCAAGACGCGAATGCCATTCGATGTCCAGTTCACTCAGCCAGCCGGTCAGGGTTGGCAGGTCATGGGTACTGGTGGTTGCCAGTGCTTCGTCCGACCAGTCGAGGATAGGTTTGAAATGGCCGTTATTCTGCTCGAACAGCAGGACGCGCATGCCCAGAATCGACCGGGCCGAGAGTTTCTCATGCAGGCCTTCGGGAACCGTACCCAGATCTTCCCCGAGTACGATTGCCTTGTGCCGCCAGGATTCCAGGCTCAGCAGGCGCAGCATGTCGTCCAGTGGATAGTTGAGGTAGGCACCTTCGCTGGGAGGCGAGCCCAATGGCACGACCCACAGGCGTTGCAGGCCCATCACGTGGTCGATCCGCAGGCCGCCGGCATGGGCGAAGTTGGCCCGCAGCATCTCGATGAAAGCCCGGAAGCCATTGCGTTTCAGCCCTTCGGGAGAAAAGGCCGAGATGCCCCAGCTTTGTCCTGAGCGATTGAGAATATCCGGTGGTGCGCCAACGGTCAGTGCCGACAGCAGTTCGTCCTGGCGACTCCAGGCCTGACTGCCGGCACCGTCCGCGCCCACTGCCAGGTCAGCGATCAGGCCGACACGCATGCCGCTGCTACGCGCAGCAACCTGCGCACGCTCCAGACTGCGCGCAATCAGCCACTGCGTGAAGGCATGAAAGCTGATCAGCGGGCCATGGGCTGCGGCGAACAGGGCAATGGCTTCGCTGCGCGGTTCTTTGAGCTCGTCCGGCCATTCATGCCAGTTGTCACTGATGCCCATGCTCTGGCTTTCGGCGCGCAGGGCTTCGAAGCGGCAATGGTTTTCCAGAGCTTCACCGCCGGTATGACGGAAACTGTTGAAGTCTTCATGCAGCGGATGCGCACCGGTGCTGAACGCTTCATAGAGTTTGTGAAGGGCTTTCCACTTGGCACTGGCGGCGGCAGGCCAGTCGATCAGTTGCAGGTCTTCCAGACGCTTGAGTTCATCGCTCACACCCGCGTCTTCAATGGCCTGTCGCCAGGCACGTTCGCCAAGGATCATGCCTGGCGAGGCGTAAAGACTGTTGAGGAACAGGCGGCTGGAAGGCGAGTAAGGGCTGTAGCGTTGCGGGTCGCTGGCGAACATGGCATGGATGGGGCTGATCGCCAGAGCATCGGCGCCTCTTTCGCCCGCCGAACGCACCAGGGCTTCAAGCGCCTGGGTGTCGCCGAATCCGCCATCGCCTTCGCGGCGCAAACCGTACAACTGCACCGTCAGGCCCCAGGTGCGAGGCGTCTTGACATCGGTGGCCATGGACATGCTGAAGCAAGTGTCTGGCGCGACAGCGATGGTCAGGTGCTGACCGGCTATCTCCAGTTGTTGATAGCCGACGGTTGCCAGGGCTGGCAGTTCGGCGTTGGAGGTGAGTCTGGCGGCCAGGCGCGAACCGTCTTCCAGGTGCAGGACGAAAGGTGTCTCGGGCTCGAACCACTCCGACAGGTCCAGATTCTTGCCATGATCCACTGTCAGCAGTGGCGGGGCGCTGGCGCCGTGGCGGGCGGTCTGCAACTGCAGCAGGCTGGCGTCGATGGCTTCGCTGCTGTCTGCCCGATAACCGAGGGCTTCAAGAACCTTGCGCAAGACCTGGGGGCTGACTGTCTGCGGGCGAGCGTTGGCATCGACCCAGTGCACCGACAAGCCTGCTTCAGTGGCAAGTCTCTCCAATTGCTCATTGCTCATCCTGTTCCTCCAGAACATCACTTGCTGTCAGGCTGACAATGGCCATGTAAGGATTGAGGGTGCCCTGTGGGGAAAGTTCTACCGGATGTGACTGAGTGGTAAAGAGAATCGTAGCGCTCTCCTGTCCAGACGCCAGTACCGGATGTTTGCCCAGATTCAGATCGATGCGCAGGACACTGCCGTCGCCCATTCGCCAGCGCGCACTGACTGCGCCATCGCCCAGCACTTCGCAGCCCAATGGGCGTGTGCCCGGCAGACGCGGGACGATCTCGCGATGGCGGATACTCAGCAATTGCCTGTAGAGCTGCAGCCAGTTTCGGTGCTCGCTGCCTTTATCGGTTTGCGGTTCGATGGCATCGAAATCGGGACGTGAGGCGGTGAAGGTCTGTGGATCGTTGGGATCGGGGATGTGCTCGCGGCGTTCTTCATCGGCAAAGGCTGCGAAAGCGGCAAACTCTTTTCGTCGTCCCTCGCGAACGGCGTCGGCCAGTTCCCCATGATGACTGGTGAAGAACAGAAAAGGCTCAGTTGCTCCCCATTCATCGCCCATGAACATCAACGGGATCATCGGGGATAACAACAGCAGTGCGGTCGCCGCCTTGAGCGCGGGGGCAGGGCAGAGTTGGGTCAGTCGTTCGCCCAGAGCGCGATTGCCGATCTGGTCGTGATTCTGCAGGAACAGGACGAAGGCACTGGGTTCAAGATGCCCGCTGGGCTCGCCCCGGTTATGGCCATGCTGGGTCGCTTCACCTTGATAGACGAAACCTTCGCTCAGCAGGCGCGCCAGCTTCCGGGTCGGCTCCTGGGCGAAATCCGCATAATAGGCATCGGTTTCGCCGGTCAGCAGGACATGCAGAGTGTTGTGCCCGTCATCGTTCCACTGGGCATCGAAGCCTTGTTCAAGTAGCTGTGCCTGATTGAATTCGTTTTCCAGGTTCAGCCAGACATGCCGGTCCTTGCTGATCTGCTGGCGTACACGCCGTGCAAATTCGGGCAGAAAAGTGTCGTCCTTGATGGCATGCACCGCGTCCAGGCGTAACCCGTCGAAACGGTAATCGAGCAACCACATCAAGGCGTTATCGATGAAGAAATCGCGAACTTGTGGTCGACGGAAATCGATGGCATCGCCCCATGGCGTCTTCACATCGCTGCGAAAGAAGCTTTTGGCGTAGCTGCCCAGATAATTGCCGTCCGGGCCGAAATGGTTGTAGACCACATCAAGAATCACCATCAGGCCAAGGCTGTGGGCTGTGTCTATCAGGTGCTTGAGTTGGTCCGGTGTGCCATAGGATGACTGGGGTGCATAAGGCAGTACGCCGTCGTATCCCCAATTACGATCACCGGGAAACTGTGCAATCGGCATCAACTCGATGGCAGTGACACCCAGCTCTGCAAGACGTGCCAAGTGGCTCTCTGCTGCGGCGTAGCCGCCCAGTGCGCCCACATGAACTTCCTGGATGACGGCTTCATGCCAGGGGCGACCCTGCCAGTGGCTGTGTTGCCACTGATAGGCCTGATGGTCGATCACGATGCTTCGGGAATGCACATCATCGACCTGGGCGCGGGAGGCCGGGTCGGGCACCTCCAGTTCCCCGTCGATCTTGTAGCAGTAGCGAGAGCCCGCTGTACAGCGGGCCTCGACGGCAAACCAGCCGTCCTCCTGTGCTTCCATACTCAAGGATCGCCCATCATCCAGTTCGACACTTACATCCTGGGCATCCGGTGCCCAAATGGCGAACCGGGTGAGTTCGGGGTTCAACAAAACGGCGCCGTGGCGCCCGCTATCGTCTGTACGCACAGGCATCCAGTAACCCCTTCTCCTCAATAATAAGTTGCAACACCTGCATTCTTTTTCAGCAGGTCCTGATAAAGATCCGCATAGGGTTCCACAGCCTGCTGCCAGTTGAACGGCGCGGCCATGGCGCGGCAGCGCATGGCATTGAGCAGAGCGGTGTTGTCGAACACCTTGAAGGCACGATTCAGGGCTTCGGTGTAGCTCTCTATGGTGGAGTCATCAAAGAGAAAACCGGTAACACCATCTTCTATCGTGTCCGCCAGGCCGCCTGTGTTTCGAGCAACCGGCAGCGAGCCGAAACGCTGGGCGTACATCTGGCTCAGGCCGCAAGGCTCATAGCGCGATGGCATCAGCAGGAAATCGCTGCCGGCAAACATGCGACGGGCATCGGTTTCATTGAAGCCGATACGCACGCTGATTCGTCCCGGAAAACGTTCGGCCAAGGCGCGCATGGCGTCCTCTTCTTCCGGTTCGCCACGCCCGATGATCGCGATTTGTCCGCCTTGATTGACGATGTGCTCGGCCACGCCAATGGTCAGGTCCAGACCCTTCTGGTACACCAGTCGCGAAACCACGGCGAACAGTGGGCCAGTGGACGGATCAAGTTCGAATAGCTCGCGAACGTAGTCGGCGTTGATTTCCTTGCGCAGCCATTCATTGGGTGCGAAATGGCAGATCAGATGCTCGTCGGTACTGGCATCCCAGCTGGCGTCGATACCGTTGGGGATGCCGCTGAGCTGGCCTTTGTCGGCCTTGCTTTGCAGGAAACCTTCCAGGCCGCAGCCAAAGTCGGGAGTAGTGATTTCCCTGGCGTAGGTCGCGCTGACGGTCGTGATGTGGCTGGCGTACGCCATGCCGGCCTTGATGAAGGACAGCTTGCCGTAGAACTCCATGCCGTCGCTGCTCAAGGCTTCGTCCGGAATACCCAGTTCACGACTCGAACCTGTACTGACCGTGCCCTGATAGGCCAGGTTATGAATGGTGAAAATGCTCGGTGTCGTCTGCCCGCGCCAGCGCATGTAGGCCGGAGCGAGACCGGCAGGCCAGTCGTGGGCATGGACCAGTTCCGGGCTCCACTGGCTTTTTACTGCGCCAGCGGCGAAATCGGCGGCCGCCAGGCCCAGCCGGGCGAAACGGATGTGGTTGTCGGACCAGTCGCGACCGTTGGCATCGCCATAAGGCGTGCCTTCGCGTTCGTACAGTTCGGGGCAGATCAGTACATAAATGACCAGACCGTCCTTCATGTCCATACGACCGATCTTGCAGGCCGGCAAGGCGGCATAGCCTCCCAACTCACTGATCACATGGATCGGGTTGCCACTATTGAGCACTTGCGGGTAACCCGGGATCAGCACGCGCACATCGTGCAGATGACGCATGGCACGGGGCAGGGCAGCAGATACATCGCCCAGGCCGCCGGTTTTTACCAGATCAGCCAGTTCGGAGGTTACGAACAGCACTTTGCGTCTGTTGACCGGGGAGATCATGGGCTGTGCGGTTGAAGTGGGTAGTTGGAGCTGAGGAACAGTAGTTGTCGCAAATGATGGTAGATGAGTCAGCTCGTTGGCCAGCTGATTAAAACTCTCTCCCTTCTGGGTTTTGACCGCGGCGCTAATCATCGTTTTCTCCCATTCAACACAGTGTTGGTACGGCATTGGCGTTTTATGAGCCATTTCCTATGGCTGGCGTTATTGCACTACGCAAAATCAGTACCTGTTTTGCAGCTTGCGCAGTGATGGAGCATTACAAGTGGGCCCAATGCTTATTGGTCAGCCAATAGCATAGGCGCTCTAAGGAGATGACCCGGCCGTTTTGGAGAAGTTTCGACTTTTTTACGGCGAAATGTCTGGCATGGGCGTCGGACGTGGATAAGCCACACGCCTTGGGAGCCCGCAAAGGCAGGGGTGCGTCTTTATGGTGCGGATTCTGGAGGAAAAAAAGCCCTGATGACCGGTCGTCGGATAGCTTGATGGCGGGTGCAGAATCGAGCCGATTCAATGACAGATGCCATTATTTTGCGCAATTTTCCGGCAGGAAACAGGTTGTATGCCTCTTCCGGGTGCATCAGGCGTTTTATCTTTGGGCGTCCGAAGAAATTTCCTACGTTAAGGCTGGAACATTTTGGGGTGATGCACGATAGAATCTGCCCTCTTTGGCTTGCCTTTCTGCGTGCTCGCCATATGGAATCAAACTGTGTTGTCGTATTGAAGAGGTTGGAAATGGAAGCCCCAGAGGTGCTGGTACTGCAAGCGAGCTACACCAATCCGGTACATGCCGAAGCGATTGGGTTCGTCTTGAATCACTATGCCGAGGATGTCATGGGCGGTGGCGAGTCACTATCGATCGATACCCGTCAGCAACTGGCAATCGAACTGGCCAAGCGACCTCATGCTTTCAGTGTGCTGGCTTTTATCGCTGGCGAGCCGGTAGGCTTGATCAACTGCTTTGAAGGGTTTTCGACTTTTGCCTGTCGCCCGCTGGTGAATATCCACGATGTTGCGGTGCTTGCCCAATATCGCGGTCGAGGCATCTGCCAGAAAATGCTCGCCAAGGTCGAAGAAATCGCCCGTCAGCGTGGCTGCTGCAAGCTGACACTCGAAGTACTGGAAGGTAACAAAGCGGCGCAGAGTGTTTATGCAAGGCAGGGTTTTGGCAGCTATCAGCTGAACCCGGAAATGGGCCGTGCGATGTTCTGGCAGAAAACGCTATAAGCTACGCTCATCGCGGGCAAGCCGTTGATCAGGCTTGCCACTGAGCGTTGGGGCGGGGTGTGCAGGTCAGGCTTGCAGGGCTGTGCCAGGAGCGGCCAGTTGTGCTTGCTGCAGGAGCAGGCTCAAGTGGGCTACTTTGCTGAGCAACTGTTCACGCTCTTCTTTGAGGGCGCGCAGTTCGTCGCGACGGATAGTGACGTACAGGGTTTGTGGTGCAAGTGCTGGTAGTACTGTGCCCATTGCTCACCTCGCAAATGGCGGATTCAACGTCGGAAAGACCTCTGCATTGACAATCGTTCCCTGAATCGCCACTGCTTGTCTCTCTATCGGCATCGATTTTGATTTCTTTTGCACAAAATTGGAACTTTTTTATTTTTAATTGTCGCGAACCTTTCGCGTTAACGACAAAATGCACTATCGGGCGGATGTAAATGCCGCTGTCCCCACCTTGGGGAACCGATGCCAGAGCTTTCTTGACTAACCAGCATGTGTCACTGAATCAAGCGCTGGAACCGAGAAAGTGAGGCACCTTTTTACAGATTGAGGAGCACCTTTTCATGCAACTTGGGATTGTTGGACTGGGCCGCATGGGCGGCAATATTGCACGGCGACTGATGCTCGATGGCCACAGCACTGTGGTCTATGACCGCGATGAAGCCTCTCGCAATACCCTGGCCAACGAAGGTTCGACGGCTGCCGACGACCTGGCGTCACTGGTCGCTGCGCTCGAAAAACCACGCGCCGTGTGGGTCATGCTCCCGGCCGGTGCTCCGACTGAAGACACCATTCAGGTGCTGAGCCAGTTGCTGGAAGCCGACGATGTGATCATCGATGGCGGCAACACCTTCTACAAGGACGACATCCGTCGTGCCAAGGAGCTGACTGAAAAAGGTCTGCATTACATCGATGTCGGCACTTCCGGCGGTGTCTGGGGCCTGGAACGCGGCTATTGCATGATGATCGGTGGGGAAAGCGCTATCGTCGAGCGTCTGGACCCGCTGTTCGCAACCCTGGCTCCCGGCTATGGCTCGATTGAACGCACCCGGGATCGCAATTCCAGCGATGACCGTGCCGAGCGTGGCTATATCCACTCGGGCCCGGCCGGTTCCGGTCACTTTGTGAAGATGATTCACAACGGCATCGAGTACGGCATGATGCAGGCCTTTGCCGAGGGCTTCGATCTGCTCAAGCAGAAGAACTCCGAGCACCTGCCGCCCGAGCAGCGTTTCGACCTCAATACCGCCGATATCGCTGAGGTCTGGCGTCGTGGCAGCGTGGTCTCGTCCTGGCTGCTGGACCTGACGGCCGATGCCCTGGCAACTGACCCTGACCTGGATGCGTTCTCCGGTTCCGTGGCCGACAGTGGCGAAGGCCGCTGGACCATCGAGGCCGCCATCGAGCAGGCCGTGCCGGTTCCGGTGTTGTCCAGCGCGCTCTTTGCCCGTTTCCGTTCGCGTCAGACCAGCTCTTACGCCGACAAGATGTTGTCCGCCATGCGCTTCGGGTTCGGTGGTCACAAGGAACCCAAGTAATGGGCCTGTCACGCGGCAAGGCCGCCCACAAGGCTGAGGTTGCTCCGGCTACGACACTGTTTCTGTTCGGTGCTCATGGTGACCTGGTAAAGCGTTTGCTGATGCCGGCGCTCTACAACCTGGCGCGTGACGGACTGCTGGATGAGGGGCTGCATATTGTCGGTGTCGATCACAATGCGATCAGTGACACCGACTTTGCCCTCAAGCTTGAAAACTTCATCCGCCAGGAGGCCTCCAGCAAGGTGGCCGAGGCGGGTGGGGAAGCCCTGGATCCTGCGCTCTGGGGCAAGCTGGCCAAGCGCATCAGCTATGTGCAAGGCGACTTTCTCGACGATTCGACCTATCAGGATATTGCCAGCAAGATCGAGGGCAGCGGCACGGCCAATGCTGTTTTCTATCTTGCCACGGCACCGCGCTTCTTCAGTGAAGTGGCTTCGCGACTCGGTTCTTCAGGCTTGCTGAGGGAAACCGAGGGCAGCTTTCGCCGGGTGGTGATCGAAAAACCGTTCGGTTCGGATCTGGCCAGTGCAGTTGAGCTCAATGCCTGCCTGCTCAAGGTGATGAGCGAAAAGCAGATTTATCGCATCGACCATTATCTGGGCAAGGAAACGGTACAGAACATTCTGGTCACCCGTTTCTCCAACGCCTTTTTCGAGTCGTTCTGGAACAACCACTACATCGATCACATCCAGATCACCGCGGCTGAAACCGTGGGTGTCGAAACCCGCGGCAGTTTTTATGAAAATACAGGGGCGCTGCGTGACATGGTGCCCAATCACCTGTTCCAGTTGCTGGCCATGGTCGCCATGGAGCCACCGGCTGCATTTGGTGCCGATGCGGTGCGTGGCGAGAAGGCCAAGGTCATCGGCGCGATTCGGCCATGGAGCAAGGAAGAGGCACTGAGCAACTCGGTACGCGGCCAGTACACCAAAGGCCGGTCGGGTGATCGTGACGTTGTCGGCTATCGCGATGAAGAGCGCGTTGAGCCTGACAGCACGACCGAGACCTATGTGGCCCTCAAGGTTCTGGTGGACAACTGGCGTTGGGTCGGGGTGCCGTTCTATCTGCGCACCGGCAAGCGCATGAGCTCCCGTGATACCGAAATCGCTATCTGCTTCAAGCCGGCGCCTTATGCCCAGTTCCGGGATACCGAGGTCGACCGGCTCAAGCCCAATTATCTGCGAATCCAGATTCAGCCCAATGAGGGCGTCTGGTTCGACCTGTTTGCCAAGCGTCCGGGGCCGACCCTGGATATGGAAGACATCGAACTGGGTTTTGCTTACAAGGACTTTTTCGAGATGCAGCCATCGACCGGCTACGAAACCCTGATCTACGACTGCCTGACAGGCGACCAGACGCTGTTCCAGCGTGCCGACAATATCGAGAATGGCTGGCGCGCCGTTCAGCCGTTTCTGGATGCCTGGGCCGACAAGCCCGAAGTGCAGTTCTACAAGGCCGGTGAAGACGGGCCCGAGGCTGCACAAGACCTGCTGACCCGTGATGGTCGCGAGTGGCGCCAGATCGATGACTGAGCGCTCGCAGTCACTCATCCAATTCCTGTTGTCCGATATCGATGGCACCTTGCTGCTCCCCGATCACAGCCTCACTTCGGCTACTGTCGAGGCCGTGGGGCGGCTGCGCGATGCCGGGATTCACTTCACCCTGGCCAGCAGTCGGCCGCCACGGGCCATGGGGTCGATCATCGAAGCCCTGGGCGTCGATCTGCCGACAGTCTCTTTCAACGGCGGCACTATCACTCATCCCGATGGCAGCCTGTTGGCGGCCTATCGAATCGAGCCGCAAGCTGCGCGCACTTGCCTGGAGCTGTTCGCCACTGAAGAGGTCGCGGTCTGGGTCTTTGCCGATGACCAATGGCTTCTGCTCGATCCTGACAGCGCTTATGTCGATCACGAGCGCCATGCGCTGGGTTATGAGCCGCTGCTGGTGGACAGCTTCGAGCCGTATCTGGATCGCATCGACAAGATCGTGGCCTCCAGCACGGACTTCGATTTGCTCGAAACCCTGGAAAACCGGCTCAACCCCTTGATTGAAGGGCAGGCCCTGGCGGCGCGTTCGCAATCCTACTACCTCGATGTCACTGCTTTAGCGGCCAACAAGGGCGCGGCCCTGATGACGCTTGCCGAGTATCTGGGTGTCGAGCTGGTGAATACGGCCGCCATTGGCGATGGTGGAAACGATGTCGCCATGTTCCAGTTGGCGGGGCTCTCCATTGCCATGGGCCAGGCCGATGCCAGCGTGCGAGGGCAGGCCTATGTCGTGACCGAAAGCAACCTTCAGGACGGTGTGGCTCAGGCCATCGACCGTTACATCCTGCCGCGCTGAGGTCTGCTGTTCCCGGCGCGGCTTCACGATAGGGACGGACATTCTCGAATGGCTGCACTGATTGAAGATTACGCATTGCTGGGTAATTGCCGGACTGCTGCACTGGTTGACCGCAAGGGTTCACTGGACTGGCTGTGTTTTCCGCGTTTCGATGCACCTGCCTGTTTCGCGGCCTTGCTGGGCGACAGTGATAATGGTCGCTGGAAAATTGCACCGGCAGAAGAGGTCATATCGGTCGAGCGCAGTTATCGCGAAGGCACCCTGATTCTGGAAACCCAGTTCAGGACAGCGAGCGGCAGTGCAATGCTGATCGACTTCATGCCCATGGGCACTGATAACCAGGTGGTGCGGATCGTGGTCGGCCTTGAAGGGCGGGTCCGGTTCAGCATGGACCTTGCCATTCGTTTCGATTACGGCAGTACGGTGCCATGGGTCGAGAGAAAAGACCCTCATACCCTGACCGCTGTTGCCGGACCTGAAATGCTGGTGCTGCGCAGCCCGGTCTCCCTGCAAGCTCATGATCACCACACCGGCAGTGACTTTGATGTGGCCGCTGGCGAGCGCAAGGTTTTTACCCTGGCTTACCAGCCTTCCTACGAACCGGTACTGCCCGAAACCGATGCCGGGCAGGCGATGGTCCGCACTGAGGCTTTCTGGCGAGCGTTTTCCGATCGCTGCCCTGATGTCGGGCCGTGGACGGCGCAGGTCAAGCGTTCGCTGATTACCCTCAAGGCCATGACCTATCAGCCTACGGGTGGCATCGTTGCCGCAGTCACGACTTCATTGCCCGAGCAACTGGGCGGTGAGCGCAATTGGGATTACCGCTATTGCTGGTTGCGGGATGCGACCATGACGCTGCTGGCGTTCATGAACCTGGGCTATTTCGAGGAAGCGACAGAGTGGCGTGACTGGCTGCTGCGTTCGGTAGCGGGCAATCCCGAGCAGATACAAATCATGTATGGGCTGGGCGGTGAGCGGCGGCTGCTGGAGTATGAACTGCCCTGGCTGAGCGGCTACAAAGGATCGCAACCGGTGCGCATCGGCAACGGTGCCGCAACCCAGATGCAACTGGATGTCTACGGCGAAGTGGCCGATGCGATGATCCAGGCGCTCAATGGCGGCATGCCGCGACACCCGCGCAGCATTGCCATTTCCAAGGTGGTGATGCCGTTTCTGGAGACGGTCTGGCATTTACCGGATGCCGGTATCTGGGAGATTCGTTCCGAGCCCCGGCACTTTACCCATTCCAAGGTCATGGCCTGGGTGGCGTTCGACCGCAATGCCACGCAGATTGCCCAGGCTGCTGAAAATGACGAAGACCGGGCGCTGGCGCGGCACTATCGGGATGTGGCGGATCGCATCCATGCTGATGTCTGCCTCAATGGCTTCAATGAGCAACTGGGCTGTTTCGTGCAGACCTATGGCGCCACCGAAATGGATGCCAGCCTGTTACAGATTGCCCTGACCGGATTCCTGCCAGCCAACGACCCTCGTGTGGTTGCCACCGTGGAGAGGATCGAGCGCACCCTGATGCAGGATGGTCTGTTGCTGCGTTATGACAATGAACGCAGCGTCGATGGCTTGTCGGGGACCGAAGGGACTTTCCTGGTGTGTTCGTTCTGGCTTGCCGATGTTTATGTCCTGCAGGGCCGCAAGCAGGAAGCCAGAGAGCTGTTCGACCGCTTGTGTGGCCTGTGCAATGACGTCGGGTTGCTGGCCGAGCAATACGAGCCCCAAGGCAAGCACATGCTGGGTAACTTTCCCCAGGCGTTCAGTCATATCGGCATCATCAATACCGCGCTGAACCTGCATCGCGCGGAGTGCCCGCTCAAGGCGCGCACATCGGCTGGTTTTGAAAACTGCGTGTGAAAGTTTATGGCCTTTTCGCGACTGAAGTCGCTCCTACGGGGATCTGGTAGGAGCGAATTCATTCGCGAAAAATGAATCTGGTCGGCTGGCAGTTGATCCCGCAAACAGGCTGCTACGGTTAAAGAGCCTTGCTGACTTTCACATCGCTGATCTGGTCATCGCTCTGGCCGTGCATCTTTTCCAGTGCAGCCCTGGCTTCTTCTACCGAGGCCGATTGCAATTGTGCGAATTCGAAGCGGCGCTCGCCATTGAGTTTGTAGCTGACGGCGTACTTGGTCGTGCTGGCAGGGTTGTTCACATTGGCTCCTTGGGCATCAGCTCAGGCGAGAGGTCGAACGGCGGACGATCTTGATCGAGTGGGTGAATTTCGGTTTGTGGCCAGGGTTCGCACTCGGCTTGCGGCCCGTGGTGTCGATGGTGATATTCCAGAAACCGGTGCTGGGCGCTGCGATCTTGGCCGGGAACTTGTCGAAAGCACCGCCGTGGTAGGTATGGCGTCCGCCGTTCTTGAAGCTGCGAAAGTTGGCATCGTTCATCAGGCGAATGTTGCACGTTTGCGAGCATTCGATGACGACCAGATCGTCCTCGTTCAAGTGCTCACGCTGGTGTACGAATTTCATGGGTGTCTCCGAAAGCAGTGGCTTTTTCTGAAAAATCAAAACGATAGCATGCGGGGCGTGCCATTTGCCGTTGTTTGGGCGTCAATTGCGCTCTTTCTGGTAAAAAGTGTCCCGTTCGGGATCTAATTGCGCCTGTGCTTGTCGTAGCACCTTTAAATTGGAGGGGATTGTATGAAACTGGCCGTTGTAGTCATGGCTTTGGCGATGAGCGGATGTGCGACCGTTGCTGATATCGAGCACTCGCCTGCAACCCTGAACGTGATTTCCGGCAAGACGCCTCAGCAGTATGCCGACTGTTTTGCCGGCAAGATCAGCGAGAGTCGCAAGCCCCCGCTCATCGAACCTCATCGTGACGGCCTGCGCCTGATCGTTGCGCAAAGTTTCAGCAGTGACCCCGCAGCGGTGATTTATGTCGAGAACCGCTCCGGAGGCAGCACGATCAAGGTCCATGAACGTCTTTCCAACCTGCCTTTGCGTTTCAAGGATGTACGCAACGCTGCCGAGGCCTGCATTTCAGGCTGATCGCCCTTTATTTACACACCACCAGAACGCTACGGCTCTTGTAGTTGCCCACGTCCAGGCCAAGGGTTTTCTCGCTTTCGGCGGGGCGGGGCGTGCCATCGGTGCCGACGATCTCGTAACCGGTGCCCGCACAGGAGGCATCGGCTTTTTCATAGCAACTGGCCCATGACATCGCTTCTCCCGAGCAATCGATGCTCAGGCCTTGCTTGCCATTTTTCAGGTAAGTGTTGGAGGCGGTGGCGCAGCCAGTCAGGCCCAGTACAGCAATAATGGACAGAACTCTGATCATGTTTTTCGCTTCAAGATAAGGCCGGGGGGAGGTTTGCAATACGAGGCTTGGACTGATCGCCGGTGCCATCGTTCCGCCATGTGATTCATGATAATTCTTCTGTCATGTGTCTGTCGTCATGTCATCACCGTGCTGCAATCGGTTTGCGTTGCAATCGTCGCAAATCCGAATGGAGAGGCGACTCATGCGACTGTGCATAATCGGTGCCGGATACGTAGGGCTGGTGACGGCGGCCTGCTTTGCCGAAATGGGCAATCAGGTGATGTGTGTCGAAACCCGCTTGCAGAGAATTGCCGCCTTGCGGCGTGGTGAGTGCCCCATTTATGAGCCAGGTCTTGAACCCATGCTCAAGGAGCATCAGGCCAGCGGGTTGCTCAGGTTTACCTCAAGCCTGGAGGAGGGCGTACGCCAGGCGGATATTGTTTTCATTGCGGTGGGCACCCCCGGCAGCGAAGACGGATCGGCAGATCTGTCCCATGTGTTGAAGGTCGCGGATCAGTTGGGGCAGTGCCTGAACCGGGCTTGTCTGGTGGTCAACAAGTCAACCGTGCCGGTGGGTACAGCCGAAACAGTGGCCCTGCGCATCAACGGGCATCTGTCGCGACGCGGCTTCAAGGCCCGTGTGGCGGTGGCGAGCAACCCCGAGTTTCTCAAGGAAGGTGCGGCCATCGAGGATTTCATGAGGCCGGACCGAGTGATTCTGGGCTGTGCGGAGCCTGAGTCTGCGCAACTGTTGCAACGTTTGTACGGGCCGTTTCTGCGCAACCGCGAGCGCGCGCTGGTCATGGACGTACGCGCCGCAGAGTTCAGCAAATACGCCGCCAATGCATTCCTGGCGACAAAGATTTCCTTCATCAATGAAATGGCCGGCCTGTGTGCTCACCTGGGCGTGGATATCGAGCAGGTGCGGCGCGGTATCGGCAGTGATAAACGCATCGGCACGCATTTCATCTACGCCGGTTGCGGCTATGGCGGTTCGTGTTTTCCCAAGGATGTGCGGGCACTGATTCGAGCGGCCGAGCAGCAGGGTTTCGATCCTCAGATTCTGCGTGCCGTGCAGCAGCGCAATGCAACCCAGAAGACCTTGCTGTTCGAGGCCGTGCACCAGCATTTTGGCGGGTATATGCAGGGGCGGGTGGTTGCCGTGTGGGGGCTGGCCTTCAAGCCCGGCACCGATGACATTCGTGAAGCCCCAAGCCTGGTGCTGATCGATGCCTTGCTGGCGGCGGGTGTCAAAGTGCAAGCCACGGACCCGGCGGCCATGGGACCGATGGCCGAATATTATTCCGGCGCAGTGCAAAGTGGTCAGCTACGCTTGAGCGAGTCGCTGTACAGCTGTGTCGAAGGCTCAGATGCAGTGGTTCTGCTGACCGAATGGAAGCAGTTTCGTCAGCCGGATTTCATCCGCGTTCGGGGCCTTATGCGCATGCCCGTGATTTTCGATGGGCGCAATATCTATGATTTTGCGGAACTATCTGCTCATGGATTCCTCTACCATGGCATCGGACGGCCAGTGGCGGGGCATTGTAAGGTGACCGCCGCCTGATTAGACTGCGCCGCTAACACCAACAGCCCTTACCAAGGACTTTTATGATCAAGAAATGCTTGTTCCCAGCAGCCGGTTACGGTACTCGCTTTTTGCCAGCGACCAAGGCCATGCCCAAGGAAATGCTGCCGGTGGTCAACAAGCCACTGATCCAATACGGTGTGGAAGAAGCGCTTGCAGCTGGTTTGAATGAGATCTCCATCGTCACCGGTCGCGGCAAACGCGCACTGGAAGACCATTTCGACATCAGCTACGAGCTGGAACACCAGATCAAGGGTACGGATAAAGAGAAGTACCTGGTCGGTATCCGCAAACTGATCGACGAGTGCAGCTTCTCCTACACTCGCCAGACCGAAATGAAAGGTCTGGGTCACGCGATCCTCAGCGGTCGTCCTCTGATCGGCAAGGAAGCGTTCGCCGTTGTTCTGGCGGACGACCTGTGTGTGAACCTCGATGGCGACGGCGTGCTGGCCCAGATGGTCAAGCTGCACAACCATTACGGCTGCTCGATCATCGCGATCCAGGAAGTCGATCCTCAGGAAACCAACAAGTACGGCGTCATTGCTGGTGACGAAATCAAGCCGGGCCTGTTCCGTGTCACCGACATGGTCGAGAAGCCAAAGCCAGAAGACGCTCCATCGAACATGGCAATCATTGGTCGTTACATCCTGACCCCGGACATCTTCGAGAAAATCGAACAGACCGCTCCGGGCAAAGGTGGCGAGATCCAGATCACCGATGCCCTGATGAAGCAGGCTGCCGAAGGCAACGTGCTGGCTTACAAGTTCAAGGGCCAGCGTTTCGACTGCGGCGGTGCAGAAGGCTATATCGAAGCGACCAACTTCTGCTTCGAGCACTTCTACAAAACGGGCAAGGCTTACTGATCCACGCTCGCACGCTTCAAGACAAGGCCACCTTCGGGTGGCCTTGTCGTTTTCTGACTGACCGTTTAGCGGTTATGCTGGCCCATCGCTAAGGAGACAGTAATGGCTTACGACTTCGATCTTTTTGTAATTGGTGCCGGTTCCGGCGGTGTCAGGGCGGCGCGTTTTGCTGCCGGTTTCGGTGCGCGAGTGGCTGTGGCTGAAAGTCGCTATCTGGGTGGCACATGCGTCAACGTTGGCTGTGTGCCCAAGAAACTTCTGGTGTACGGCGCGCATTACTCCGAAGACTTCGAGCAGGCCAAAGGTTTTGGCTGGTCGCTGGGCGAGGCTCAATTCGACTGGGCCACGCTGATCGCCAACAAGGATCGCGAAATCAACCGCCTCAATGGCATCTATCGCAATCTGCTGGTCAACAGCGGCGTCACGCTGCTGGAAGGCCATGCCCGGATCACCGGGCCGCAGCGCGTTGAGATAAACGGCCAGAGCTACAGTGCCGAACGCATTCTGATTGCGACCGGTGGCTGGCCACAGGTGCCTGACGTGCCGGGTCGCGAACATGCCATTACCTCCAATGAAGCTTTCTATCTCAAGGAATTGCCAAAGCGCGTGACGGTGGTCGGCGGTGGCTACATTGCTGTCGAGTTTGCTTCGATCTTCAACGGTCTGGGTGCCGACACCACGCTGCTTTATCGCGGCGATCTGTTCCTGCGCGGCTTCGATGGCGGTGTGCGGACTCACCTGCATGAAGAGCTGGTGAAGCGACATATGAGTGTGCGTTTCAACAGCGATATCGAGCGTATCGAAAAACAGGCCGATGGCAGCCTGTTGCTGTCCCTCAAGGATGGCAGCACCCTGGAAACGGACTGTGTGTTCTACGCCACGGGTCGTCGCCCGATGCTCGACAACCTCGGTCTGGAAAGCGTCAACATCAAGCTGGACGAGCGCGGCTATATTGAGGTCGACGAGCATTATCAGAGCAGCGAGCCTTCGATCCTCGCCATTGGCGATGTAATCGGTGGCGTGCAACTGACGCCGGTGGCGCTGGCCGAAGGCATGGCCGTGGCCCGCCGCCTGTTCAAGCCTGAGCAGTATCGCCCGGTGGACTACAACCATATTCCGACGGCGGTCTTCAGCCTGCCGAACATTGGTACTGTCGGCCTGACCGAAGAAGACGCCATCAAGGCCGGGCATCAGGTGCAGATTTTCGAGAGCCGTTTCCGCCCCATGAAACTGACCCTGACCGACGTCCAGGAGAAGACGTTCATGAAACTTGTGGTCGACGCCCAGACTGATCGCGTGCTGGGTTGCCACATGGTAGGACCGGATGCTGGCGAGATCGTCCAGAGCCTGGCAATCGCCCTGAAGGCCGGAGCGACCAAACAGATCTTCGACGACACCATAGGCGTACACCCGACCGCAGCCGAAGAGTTTGTGACGATGAGGACGCCGGTGGCGCGTTGAGGGGGCGCTATAGCTCTTCTTGCAGCTTGAAGCTTGTAGCTTGGCGCCCAGCTACAAGCCGCAAGCTTTAAGCTGCAAGTTATGTAGTGGCGCCCCTAACATTCGCTTTTTTCATAATTAGCTTATAAGAAAATGTGCTTTTTAATGATTTTGTTATGCGCTTAGTCTTGTGTGACAGGTTTCAAGTCATTCAGGAGCTATACCATGAGCAACGTCAGCGCTTTGCCAGTCCAGCAAGGGACTCCAGGCCCGGAAAAGTCAGGCAGTGTCCGGGATCGGGTTTCGCCTGAGGAGTGGGAAGTGCGGGTCAAGCTGGCGGCGGCTTATCGTCTGGCGGCACTCAAGCGCTGGACCGATCATATCTACACCCATTTCTCCGCCAGGGTTCCAGGCCCGGACGAGCACTTTCTGATCAACGCATTCGGTCTGTTGTTCGACGAAATCACGGCCTCGAATCTGGTCAAGGTCGATCTCGATGGCACCATCGTCGACGACCCGACAGGGCTCGGCATCAACTACGCCGGTTATGTGATTCACAGCGCGATCCATGGGGCGCGCCCCGATCTTCAGGCGGTGTTGCATACCCATACCCGTGACGGTATTGCGGTGTCTGCACAGAAGGACGGTCTGTTGCTGATTTCCCAGCATTCGCTGGCCTTCTCGGGTCGCGTGGCTTATCACGGTTATGAAGGGATCGCCTTGAATCTGGATGAGCGTGAACGGCTGGTGGCTGATCTGGGCGACAAGAGCGTGATGATCCTGCGCAACCACGGTTTGCTGACAGCCGGGGTGAGTGTCGAGCATGCCTTCCAGCAACTGCACTCCCTGGAATACGCCTGCAATATTCAGATCGCCGCCCAGGCTGCAGGTAATGCGGAACTGGTCTTCCCGCCGGCAGAAGTGATTGCCACCGTCGAGAGTCAGGCCAAGGCAATCAAGGATGGTAACGGGCCGGGTGTGGCCAGGCACTGGGATGCGCTTATCCGTCAGCTTGAGCGCACCGATACCGACTACAAGACCTGATGTCGTGTGCTGACTGCAAATCACGGGACATTGCCCCTCTTGGGTGATGCTCGTTTTCAATTGTTGGTGTAGTGTGCGCACCCAAAACAAGGGGCGCATGCATGCAAAACCTGCTGAACGAAATTCTTGATGAAGTCAGACCCTTGCTCGGCCAGGGCAAGGTCGCCAATTACATTCCTGCGCTGGGTGAAGTTCGCCCTGATCAATTGGGTATTGCGGTCTATAGCAACAGCGGCGAGGTGTTTCATGCCGGTGATGCTGCCACGCCGTTTTCGATCCAGAGTATCTCCAAGGTCTTCAGCCTGGTTCAGGCCATCGGACATTCCGGCGAGGACATCTGGAAGCGTCTGGGGCATGAGCCTTCAGGTCAGCCTTTCAACTCGCTGGTCCAACTGGAGTTCGAGCGGGGGAGGCCGCGCAACCCTTTCATCAACGCCGGGGCGCTGGTGATCTGCGATATCAATCAGGCGCGTTTCGCAGCTCCCGCGCTGTCTATGCGTGACTTCGTGCGACGTCTGTGCGGCAACCCGACCATCATTTCCGATGCCAAGGTCGCGGAGTCCGAATATCAGCACCGTTCCCGCAATGCGGCTGCGGCCTATCTGATGAAGTCCTTCGATAACTTCAATGGCGACGTCGAAGACGTGCTGCGCAGTTACTTCCATCATTGCGCCCTGAGCATGAACTGCATCGATCTGGCGCGGGCCTTCGGTTTTCTGGCCAATCAGGGCTTCTGCACCCACAGCGGCGAGCAGATCCTGACGGCACGCCAGGCCACGCAACTGAACTCGATCATGGCCACCAGCGGTCTTTACGACGAAGCCGGTAACTTTGCCTACCGGGTCGGCCTGCCGGGCAAGAGTGGCGTGGGAGGTGGTATTGTTGCCGTGGTGCCGGGACGTTTTTCTGTTTGTGTCTGGTCCCCGGAATTGAACGCGGCGGGCAATTCGCTGGTCGGTATGGCAGCGCTGGAAAAACTGAGTGCGAGGATTGAGTGGTCTGTGTTCTAGACCGGTATCGAGAGAGGTAAGCAATTGAAGGGAGTGAAGTCTGGAACGCTCATGATGAGCCTTGCATTGGCGCTTGCCGGATGCAGCAGCCAGCGGGTTCAAGAGCCGGAGTTGAGCCCCGATCAGGCGCGGGCGCAGATCGTGCGCCTGATGCCGCCCAAGACTCCGGATCGTCAGGAATGGGCAGGCGATATCTATGCCGCGTTCGTGGCGCAGAGAATCGATCTGACCACCGAGAACCTGTGTTCCGTGCTGGCGGTGACCGAACAGGAATCCACTTATCAGGTTGATCCGACAGTGCCGGGAATGGCGAAGATCGCCCGTGCCGAGATCGACCGGCGTGCCTCGCGGCTGCATATCCCGGCGGCGCTGGTCAATGCAGCCCTGCGGATCCGTTCGCCCAGTGGTAAAACCTATGGCGCTCGGCTGGATGCGGCTCGTACCGAGAAGGAACTGAGCGCCATTTTCGATGACTTCATCGGCATGGTGCCGCTTGGACAGACGCTGTTCGGCAATTTCAATCCGGTGCGCACGGGCGGGCCGATGCAGGTCAGCATTGCCTTTGCCGAAAAGCAGGCGGCCAATTATCCCTATGCGGTCGATGGTTCCATTCGCCGGGAAGTCTTCACCCGTCGCGGCGGCATGTACTTCGGTATTGCCCATCTGCTGGGTTACCCGGCCAGTTACACGCAGTCGATCTACCGTTTCGCGGATTTCAATGCCGGCTGGTACGCCAGTCGCAATGCCGCTTTCCAGAATGCGGTCAGCCGTGCCACGGGGATCGAGCTGGCGCTGGATGGCGACCTGATTCGCTATGATTCGACGTCGCCGGGCTCGACGGAACTTGCAGTTCGCACCTTGGGTGCTCGTCTGGACATGAGCAATTCGGCCATCTGGAACCAGCTCAAGCAGGGTGACACGTTCGAGTTCGAGGAAACCCGGCTTTACACCCGTGTCTTCGAGCTGGCCCAGAAGACCCAGGGCAAGCCGCTGCCCCGTGCCGTACTGCCCGGCATTGTCCTGAAAAGTCCGAAGATTACCCGCAAGCTGACAACGGCCTGGTTTGCCGAGCGCGTCGATGAGCGACGCGAGCGCTGTATACAGCGCTCTTCGGCAGGCGTTTGAAGCGTCAGGGAAAGGCTTGAAGTTTCTCAATGGTCATGGCGTCCGGTTCACCATCGAAGAAGGTGTCCAGCACTTCCTTGAACAAGGGGTGTTCCGGTGCCGCGGCTGCAAACAGGGTCATGCTTGAATGCAGCTTGAGGTCATCCGGGGAGCCGAAAATCTGTCGCGCCGAACGCTGGACCTGAGGCGCGATGGTTGTTGCGCACAGCTCCAGGCGCGGCCCCAGCAGCGGGTGCCGCAAATAGGCTCGCGCTTCATCAAGGCCGCTGATGGCATAGCGCTGCGCCATGGCGCTGCGTCCCAGGCCCTTGATCTGCGGAAATACAAACCACATCCAGTGACTGCGCTTTCTGCCGGCTTCGAGTTCGGCCAGTGCCTGCCGGAAAACCGGCTCCTGAGCCTCGACGAAGCGTTGCAGGTCGTAAGCATCGTGCATGATGTGCCTCTTTTTCACGTTGGGCCGGGGCGGTTTTGTGGTATCAGGCCTGCTCTCAATCCATTTCTGTTTCAAGAGTTTCTGTACGCATGTCCTTTGTCTCTCGTTTGACTTCCTTTCTGCAACAGGCAGTCCGTGCCATGCAGCTAGTCTGGACCACTTCACGAGCCTTGTCCCTCGGGCTGGTGCTGGCGACCCTGATTGCCGGTCTGTTGCCTGCACTGGCTGCCTGGCTGGGCCAGCGCATCGTCGACTCGGTACTGGCTGCCATCGAACTCAATACGGCCACTGGCGATGCGCCGCTGTGGCCGGTCTTGCGTTATGTCTTGCTTGAAGCGGGCGTGCTGGCGCTGTTGGCCGCCGCTCAACGGGCGTTATCGGTTCAGCAGGCCTTGCTGCGGGTGCAGCTTGGGCAGAAGGTCAACACCCTGATTCTGGAGAAGGCACAGACTCTTTCTTTGCTGCAGTTCGAGGATTCGGAGTTCTACGACAAGCTGGTGCGTGTCCGGCGCGAGGCGTCGGTGCGGCCGCTGGCGCTGGTGACCAAATCCCTGGGTTTGATGCAGAACCTGATTGCCCTGATGGGCTTCGCTGTATTGCTGGTGCATTTTTCGCCCTGGGCTCTGCTGATTCTGGTGCTGGGTGCATTGCCGGTGTTCTTTGCCGAGGCGCATTTTTCGGGCAATGCCTTCCGGCTGTTTGCGCGTCGTGCCCCTGAAACACGCAAGCAGAATTACATCGAAGCGCTGCTCTCCAATGAGGTTCACATCAAGGAGGTCAAACTGTTCGGTTTTGCGCCGCTGTTGCTCAAGCGCTACCGGGACACCTTCGAGCGTCTGTATGCCGAAGACCGACAGTTGACTATCCGCCGCGATGGCTGGGGTTTCCTGTTGGGCTTGCTGGGCACTGCGGCTTTCTATCTGACGTATGCCTGGGTGATTGTCGATGCCGTGCACGGACGTATCACACTTGGGCAAATGACCATGTATCTGGTGCTGTTCAAACAGGGGCAGACCGCTGTGAGCAGTAGCCTGATGGCCATCAGCGGTTTGTACGAGGATGGGTTGTATCTGGCGGATCTCTACGAATACCTGGGGCAGCCGGTCCAGCCAGCTTCAGGCAGCCTGACCAGAGGGGTTACGCCTGGCGATGGCTTGCGTTTCGAAGCGGTGAGCTTCCGCTATCCGGGTGCCAGTCAGGCGGCGCTGGAGAATATCGACTTGCACCTGGCGCCCGGTCGCAGCGTTGCGCTGGTGGGTGCCAATGGTTCGGGCAAGACCACGTTGATCAAGTTGCTGACTCGCCTCTATCGGCCGGATCAGGGGCGCATCCTGCTCGATGGCAGCGATTTGCAGGAGTGGGACGAAGATGCCTTGCGTACCCGTATCGGGGTGATCTTTCAGGATTTCATCCGTTATCAGTTTCTGGTGGGCGAAAACCTTGGTGTGGGCGATATCACTGCCTTCGATGACGAGAGTCGCTGGAAGGAGGCGGCCTCTCAGGGAATGGCGGCATCTTTCATTGCGCAGCTCGACAAGGGCTATGCGACCCAGTTGGGGCGCTGGTTCAAGGGCGGTCAGGAGCTGTCCGGCGGGCAATGGCAGAAGATCGCCTTGTCCCGCGCCTACATGCGGCGTGATGCCGACATTCTGATTCTCGATGAGCCGACCGCTGCGCTGGATGCTGGGGCGGAAGCCGCGGTATTCGATCGTTTTCGCGAGTACGCCAAAGGGCGCATGACGTTGCTGATCTCCCATCGTTTTTCCAGCGTGCGCAACGCCGAGCATATCGTGGTGCTGGAACAGGGGCGGGTGCTGGAACGTGGCGATCACGACAGTCTGATGGCAGCCGGTGGTCACTACGCAACGCTGTTCGATCTGCAGGCCGAAGGCTATCGCTAAGCGCTCTGCCATGCAGGTGTTGGCCGGCGGACACCAACAAAACACTTGCAGCTCCCGGGCTGAGGGCGTTTTATAGGGCCTCTTTGCCAGGCGCCAAAGTGCGCTCGTTTTTATCTGAACCAGACGGAGACATCGATGCAATTTCGTTCATTGGGCAAGACCGATATCTCGGTCAGCGCCATCGCGCTGGGCACCATGACCTGGGGCGAGCAAAACACCGAAGCCCAGGCTTTCGAGCAGATCCAGCTGGCCAAAAAGGCTGGCGTCAACTTCATCGACACCGCCGAGATGTACCCGGTGCCGCCACGTGGGGAAACCTACACCAAGACCGAAAGCATCATCGGCGAATACTTCAAGAAGTACGGTGATCGCAAGGATTGGGTGCTGGCCAGCAAGGTGGCCGGTCCTGGCCGCATGGAGCATATCCGCAATGGCAACCCGCGCCTGGATCGCGCCAATATCACCGCAGCGCTGGAGGCCAGCCTCAAGCGTCTGAACACCGACTATCTGGACCTGTATCAACTGCACTGGCCTGATCGCAAGACCAACTTCTTCGGTGTGCTGGGCTATCAGCATGACCCGGACGATTCGGCGGTGGAGATCGAAGAAACCCTGTCGGTGCTGAACGATCTGGTCAAGGCGGGCAAGATTCGTCATTTCGGCCTGTCCAACGAAACTCCCTGGGGTACCCAGCGTTTCCTGCACCTGGCCGAAACCCACGGCCTGCCGCGTGCCGTTTCCATCCAGAACCCGTACAACCTGCTTAACCGCAGCTTCGAGATCGGTCTGGCGGAAATCGCGATTCGCGAGCAGATCGGTCTGCTGGCTTATTCGCCACTGGCGTTCGGTGTGCTTGCGGGCAAGTACCTTGATGGCGCACGTCCGGCCGATGGTCGACTGACGCTGTTCGAGCGCTTCCAGCGTTACAACAATCCGCAGGCCGTGCGTGCTACTGCGCAGTATGTGGCACTGGCTCGCCAGCACGGTCTGGACCCGGCACAAATGGCCCTGGCCTATGTCACCAGTCGCCCGTTTGTGACCAGCAATATCATCGGTGCAACC
Source organism: Pseudomonas cichorii (assembly GCF_019719005.1). Taxonomy (GTDB): domain Bacteria; phylum Pseudomonadota; class Gammaproteobacteria; order Pseudomonadales; family Pseudomonadaceae; genus Aquipseudomonas; species Aquipseudomonas cichorii_E. The sequence goes on along the minus strand of NZ_JAIGPJ010000018.1, from coordinate 8,650 downwards.
ACCCTTGAGCAACTGGCCGTCAACCTGGCGAGCATTGATGTCTCGCTCTCCGATGAAGTGGTTGCCGGTATCGAAGCCATCCATGTCGGACAACCCAACCCGGCACCGTAAAATATAGCCCCTTCCCAATCTGTGGGAGGGGGCTTGCCCGCGATCGCCCCAAAAATCCCCGTTTTGGTGCGAAAATCCCTGTCCTCAAATAAATTCGCCCCTACCTTGTGCGCTTGAAAACGCATTTGTAGCTTCTTATGCATTAATGGTATTTAAAAACTTACAGTTAATGGCATTAAGCTATAAGGCATCGGACCACCGGAGAACCTAATTTACATATCGATGAACGCTACCGTCCGCCGCACGGATCGCTCGTTGTTACCCAGGCAGAGAGGCCTGGGGTCAGGGATTTAAAAGGGGAGCGGTATGGGGAGCTTTAAACGACACGTGCTGGGGACGGCCATTTTGTCAGCCAATTTGCTGACTGCCGGAACCTGGAGCGCCGCAGCACTGGCCGAGGAGGCCAAGGAAGAAAGCAAGACGCTCGATACGGTCATCGTGACCGGTACGCGGGCTCAGGAGCGCACTGCAAGCGCTTCGTTGTCACCCATCGATGTCATTTCCGGCGACAGCCTGCGCAATTCCGGTTCTGGAGAGCTGGGTGCGGTACTGGCGCGCCTGATTCCTTCGATTAACTTCCCGCGCCCGAGTCTGGTCGATGGTGCTGAGCTGACGCGTCCTGCGCAATTGCGTGGTCTGTCGCCGGATCAGGTGCTGGTGCTGGTCAATGGCAAGCGCCGTCATACCTCGGCCTTCGTCAACCTGGGTGGCGCGGTCGGCCGTGGTTCGGCACCTGCCGACCTGAACGCCATTCCGCTGTCGGCCATCGATCACATCGAAGTGCTGCGTGACGGTGCCTCGGCGCGTTACGGCTCGGATGCCATTGCCGGGGTTATCAACGTCATCCTCAAAGAGGGCGACCACGGCGGTTCGATCTCCACTCAGTACGGTCAGTACAAGAAGGGTGACGGGATCAAGCGCAATATTTCGGGTAATACCGGTTTTGCCCTGGGCAGCAATGGTTTCCTTAACCTTTCCGGTGAAGGCGCGAACAACGACTACACCGACCGTGCCGGCAATGACCTTCGCCCTGCAAGCGTCGGTTCTACCACCTACGGCCAGCATGTCTTCCGTCAGGGTGAGCCGGAAACCGAAGAGGGCAAGATCCAGTTCAACGGCGGTTACACCTTCAGCGATGCTGCCGAGTTCTACAGTTTTGGCGGCTACAGCAAGCGTCGCGGCGAAACTGCAGCGTTCTACCGGGCCAGCAATGCCGGTAACAACATTCCTGCGATTTTCCCCAATGGTTACCTGCCACTGATTCACGGCACTCTGGAGGACACTTCTCTGGTTGCCGGCTTGCGTGGTGAACTGGCCAATAACTGGCATTACGATTTGTCTGCCAACTACGGCAAGAACTCGTACGAGTTGCGCACCAAGACCATCAACACCTCGTTGGGTCTGGCCACTCCGCGTTCGTTCTATAACGGTACGCTGACCAACGATCAGAAGCAGCTCAGCCTGGATCTGTCCCGTGAGTTCAGCGCTGCATGGTTGCCGTATCCGGTGTCGGTGGCGTTCGGTGCCGAGTATCTGCATCAGGGTTATCAGATCGAGGCAGGTCAGGCCGAGTCCTATTTCCAGACCGGCAGTTCCGGGCTTGGCGGTTTCCGTGCGGCGGACGCGGGCAGTTATTCGCGACATAACTTCGCGCAATACCTGGACCTGGAAACCAACATCACTGAGAGGCTGGGTGTTTCGGCCGCTGTACGTCGTGAGGACTACAGTGACTTCGGCTCCAACACCAGTGGTTCGGTTTCGGCTCGTTACGATTTCACGCCGCAGATCGCCTTGCGCGGTAGTGTTTCGACCGGGTTCCGCGCGCCATCGCTGGCTCAGCAGAACTTCACTTACACGTCGTCGCAATTGATCGGCAGCACCATTCAGGAAGCGGGTACGTTCCCGGCCAACAGCAATGTGGCACAACTGTTGGGTGCTGAAGACCTCAAGGCCGAGAAGTCCCGCAACTACAGCCTGGGTCTGGTACTCAAGCCGCTGGACAACCTGACCGTGACTGCGGACGTCTACCGTATCGACATCCGTGACCGCATCTCGCTGTCCTCCAACCTGGTGCTCAATAACGCCGCAACCAACTACTTGCAGGCTAACGGCATCACTGACATCAACTACACCAGTGTCCGTTACTTCACCAATGCCACCGACACCAGCACCGATGGTATCGACCTGGTTGCCAACTACCGCTATCAGTTTGATGGCGGCGTGGATTGGAACAGCACCCTGGGCTACAACTACAACCACACCAAGGTCACCAGCGTAAAAGCCAACCCGCCGGAGCTGGATCAACTGGGTGTCAATCTGGTGCGTGTAGACCGTCGTGAGCGCATCGGTCTGCTGGGTGATACCACGCCGCAGCACAAACTTACCCTGGCCAACGATTTCACGATCGGCAACTGGACGCTGCACTCCAACCTGGTGCGTTATGGTGAGTTCACCAGCTATCAGGCTGCTGAGGTCAATGACCAGACGTTCAAGGCGGCCTGGCTGCTGGATCTGGCAGTGGATTACAAACTCAAGAACTGGGTCTTCACAGTGGGTGGCGACAACGTTACCGATGAATACCCGGAGAAGCTGAACGAGTTTGCGTCCAGTGGCGGCAACCTGGCATACAGCACGTTTTCACCATATGGGTATAGCGGCGCGTTTTACTATGCACGTGCCACCTATAACTGGTAACAGCTGAGTTGTAAAAAGCGCCCCCGCTTAATGGCGGGAGCGCTTTTTTGTAAGGGATTTACCCCTGTCGGACGACAGGGGCAGCGTGAAGGCTGTCAGCTACCTTGAAGCGGCTTGGCATCCTGAAAGAAGTAGTCTTTCCACGACTCTGGCTTGTTCTTGAGCGCACCGACGCGGTACAGGAATTCGGCCAGCGGGTAAGTGTTCTTCGGGGTGATGGTGAACTGGAATTCCGGTTTGTCGATGATCTGCAGCAGTTCTGCGCGATCGATTCTGGCCTTGGTGACACGGATGTAGGTGTCGGCTGCAGCGCCGATATCCTTGCGCACGAACTCTTCAGCTTCCGACAGGGCTTCAATGAACGCCTTGTAGGTTTTCGGGTTTTCCTTGCGGAATTTCTCGGTGGCGAACAATACGGTTGGCGAGTTTGGCCCCAGCAGGTCGTAGGTGTTGAGTACGACATGCACGCCAGGGTTTTTCAGTTCTTGCTCCTGGAAGGGCGGGTTGGAGAAGTGCCCTGTCAGTTCGGTGCCTCCGGCGATCAGGCTGGCAGCAGCGTCCGGATGCGGCAGGCTGACAGTGTATTTGTCCAGGCGGGCATATTCCTTGTCACCCCATTGTTTGGCGGCTGCATATTGCAGGTAACGCGACTGTACGGAAACGCTCACGGCCGGTACGGCAATGCGGTCCTTTTCCGTGAAGTCGGCGATGGTCTTGACCTTGGGATTGTTGCTGACCAGGTAATACGGGAAATTGCCCAGCGAAGCGACGGCCTTGACGTTCTGTTTGCCCTTGGTTCGGTCCCAGATGGTCAGCAACGGGCCGACACCGGCACCTGCGATATCGATGGAGCCTGACAGCAAGGCATCGTTTACCGCCGAGCCACCGGAGAGCTGGGTCCAGTCGACCTTGATCTCCAGACCTTCTTCCTTGCCGTGCTTCTCGATCAGGTTCTGGTCGCGCACGACGTTGAGCAGCAGATAGACGATGCCGAACTGTTCGGCGATCCGTATTTCACCTTCGGCCTGCGCAGTGGCAGGCATTATCAATGCGCCTGACATCAGTGCAGCACCCAGGCCGATGGCGGTTGCCAGGCGAGACAGGCGTTTCGTGGGTTTTTGCATACAAGGCTCCAGCTTCCAGGGATTTATTCGGATGTGGAGTGAGCTTATATGCATAAAAAATGTTATTTAAATAACGTTTAAGAATAATTATATGATGAATAAATAGTGGCTATTTGTAATTGTCGCGCAGGTTGGGCGGTGCTTTTCATCGAGCGGGCTTTGCCTTGCTCGAAGCCTTCTTCGGATTTGGTTTTTCGCCGGGCTCGCGCAGATGTTCCAGTGCCGCTTCCTTCTTTATCAGCAGCAACTCCAGCATGCGGTTCTGTTGGCGAGTGTCCGTCAGGCTTTGCTTGAGTTCGGCGTTCTCGTCCTGGGTGGTGTGCAGTCGTTCTTCGAGCAGGGCGCATTGGGTGTGTGAGTGCTGGTACTGCTCGCGGGTGCTGGCAACTTGTTGGGTGGCCTGGCTCAGCAGGTCCTTCTGGTCGTTCAGCGCTCTGGTCACGTTGCGACTTTCAGTCAGCAGCCTTTCGTTATCCCGGTTCAATAAGGTGATTTCTTCCTGGCGCATTGTCAGGCTCTGCTGGGCCTGGCGCAGCTCCATCTGGACTTGCTGAAGCTGGCCTTCGTGGCGTTGTTGCTCGTGGGTGCGCTGCTCCATGATCGAGCTTCGATAGTGCTCCAGCGCTTCCCGGGCGTGCCGATGCTTTTCTTCCAGTGAGTGAATCTGCGCGTCCTTGTCTTGCAGGCGCGCTTCCAGGTCGCTGTTGGCCTGCTGCAGCCTGGCATTTTCCGTCTGCTCGCCTTGCAGTGTCTGCTGGCAGTGGAGCAGGGTGGCGCTCTGTTGCCCGAAAGCGTCGGTCTGGCGGGTCAGCCGCTCTTGCACTTCATCGATGTGCTGCTGCGCTGTGGTGAGTTCCTGCTGCATGGTTTTGCGATGGGCGTCGTGCTCGTCGCGGATCCGATCAATACGTTCCTGAGCCTGTTCCTGTAGGCGCTGGGCAAGCCTGCTTACCAGATCCGTCAGTTCATCGTTGATGGCGGGCGGCGCGGTGTCGGCTTCATCCAGCTCCCTGAGATAGCGGTGGATGGTGGTTTTCGAGCCGGTATTGCCCATTTCGACACGTACAGCATCGATGCTGGGATTTTCCCCGCGAGAGAGCAGGGCAAGCCGTGCCTTGTTTACCAGCGCCTTGTTTACACCGCCGCGAGCCATGCAGTCTCCTACGATTTCGTACTGTGGTATGTACCCTGTAATTACATACTATATTAGATTGAAAATCAGCGCTGAATTTGTAATTAATTAACCCGTGATATTGGCGTATTATCACGTGTCATACGTTTGTCTGGCCGGTAAAGGCAGCATGCGCAGTACACAAGGGGGTAAAGTCATGAATGACGTTGATCGCTATATCGAGGCGGCGACCCGGGACAACACCCGGCGCAGCTACCGAGCGGCCATCGAGCATTTCGAGGTGACATGGGGCGGGTTTCTGCCGGCCACCAGCGAGAGTGTGGCCCGCTATCTGGCGGCCTATGCTGCGACCCTGTCGGTCAATACCCTGAAGCTGCGCATGTCGGCACTGGCGCAGTGGCATAACAGTCAGGGTTTTGCCGACCCGACCAAGTCCGCGATGGTGCGCAAGGTACTCAAGGGCATACGCGCCTTGCATCCCGCTCAGGAGAAGCAGGCCGAGCCTTTGCAGTTGCAGGATCTTGAGCGCGTGGTTGCTTGGCTTGAAGCTCAGGCGAATGATGCGCTGGCACGGCACGATCAGGCGCAGTTGCTGCGCTGTCGCCGCGATGCGGCGCTGATCCTGCTGGGATTCTGGCGAGGGTTTCGCAGTGACGAGCTGTGCCGCCTGCAAATCGAGGACATCAAGGCGATTCCCGAATCAGGGATCAGTCTTTACCTGCCGCGTAGCAAGGGTGATCGGGACAATATCGGCAAGACCTACCAGACCCCGGCCCTGCAGCGCCTGTGTCCGGTGCAGGCTTACATCGACTGGGTCAATTGCTCTGCCCTGGCGCGTGGCCCGGTATTTCGCTCCATCGATCGTTGGGGCAATCTGGGCGAGGAGGGCCTACATGTCAGCAGTGTCATTCCCTTGTTGCGTCAAGCCTTCGAGCGTGCAGGTATCAGCGCTGATCAATACACCAGCCACTCGTTGCGCCGCGGGTTTGCTACCTGGGCTCATCGCAACGGATGGGACCTCAAGTCGCTCATGGCTTACGTGGGGTGGCGGGACATGAAGTCTGCGATGCGTTACATTGAGCCGGTTTCGTTCAGCAGTCCTTCCGGGGGCCTGGGCGACGTGAAGGTTTCTTCTATTAATAAGCTTCGCCGATAGGCAAAACTAATAAGCAACATCAGGTTTGCCAATGAGCCTTTGTCATCAATCGTGCGTAAGCTTCACTCCATCGAATTCACAACCCATCAGGAGATTCACCGATGCCTATTATCAACAGCCAAGTAAAACCGTTCAAAGCAACCGCATTCAAGAACGGTGCTTTCGTCGACGTCTCGGAAGCTGACTTCAAAGGTAAATGGTCTGTCGTATTCTTCTACCCAGCCGACTTCACCTTTGTCTGCCCAACCGAGCTGGAAGACCTGGCTGACAACTACGCCGAGTTCCAGAAGCTGGGCGTCGAGATCTACAGCGTTTCCACCGACACCCATTTTGCCCACGCTGCATGGCACAACACTTCGCCAGCAATCGGCAAGATCCAGTACACCATGATCGGCGACCCGACTCTGCAGATCTCCCGCAACTTCGACGTGCTGATCGAAGAAGCCGGTCTGGCTGATCGCGGTACTTTCGTGGTCAACCCTGAAGGCCAGATCAAGATCGTTGAACTGAACGATGGCGGCGTTGGCCGTGACGCTTCCGAGCTGCTGCGCAAGATCAAGGCTGCTCAGTACGTTGCTGCTCACCCGGGCGAAGTCTGCCCAGCCAAGTGGAAAGAAGGCGAGGCTACTCTGGCTCCGTCTCTGGACCTGGTCGGCAAGATCTGAGTCGTATGAAACGGCTAGGGGCTTTGAGCTCTTGAGCAAGTAAACCGCATCGCCCCAAAAAACGCCCGGGCGGTCATCGCCTGGGCGTTGTTTTTTCTACCTTCGTAAAATAGGAAGTCGCCACATGTTGGACGCCAATCTTAAAGCCCAGTTGAAATCCTACCTGGAGCGGGTTACTCGCCCCATCGAGATCGTTGCGTCCCTTGATGACGGCGCCAAATCCCAGGAAATGCTGGCTCTGTTGAACGATGTGCTCAGTGTTTCCAAAGACATCACCCTGCAAGACAACGGCACCGATGCACGTAAGCCATCGTTCTCGTTGAACAGCCCTGGTCAGAATATCAGCCTGCGTTTCGCCGGTATTCCCATGGGGCACGAATTCACTTCGCTGGTCCTGGCGTTGCTGCAAACAGGCGGCTACCCACCCAAGGTCAGCGCGGAAACCATCGAACAGGTTCGCGCCCTGCAAGGCGAGTTCCATTTCGAGACCTATTTCTCGCAGTCTTGCCAGAACTGCCCGGACGTCGTTCAGGCCCTGAACCTGATGGCAGTCCTCAATCCGAACATCAAGCACGTCGCCATCGACGGTGCGCTGTTCCAGGATGAAGTGACTGACCGCAAGATCATGTCGGTACCGAGCATCTACCTCAATGGCGAACTGTTCGGCCAGGGCCGCATGGGCCTGGAAGAAATCCTCGCCAAGATCGACACCGGCGCCAGTGCTCGTCAGGCTGAAAAACTCAATGCCAAGGACGCCTTCGACGTTCTGGTAGTTGGCGGTGGTCCAGCCGGTTCGGCCGCAGCGGTTTACGCAGCCCGTAAAGGCATTCGTACCGGTGTTGCGGCAGAGCGTTTCGGCGGTCAGGTGCTGGACACCATGGCAATCGAGAACTTCATCTCGGTACAGCACACCGAAGGCCCTAAACTGGCCGTTGCGCTTGAAGAGCACGTCAAGCAATACAACGTCGACATCATGAACCTGCAGCGCGCCGACAAGCTGATTCCCGGCAAAGAGGGCGAACTGCATGAAGTGAAGTTCGCCAGCGGTGCAAGCCTCAAGGCCAAGACCGTGATTCTGGCTACCGGTGCCCGCTGGAGGGAGATGAATGTCCCAGGCGAGCAGCAATACCGCAACAAGGGCGTTGCCTACTGCCCGCACTGCGACGGCCCGTTGTTCAAAGGCAAGCGCGTTGCAGTGATCGGTGGTGGTAACTCGGGCGTTGAAGCTGCCATTGACCTGGCAGGTATCGTGTCCCACGTGACCCTGCTGGAGTTCGATGTGCAATTGCGTGCCGACGCGGTCCTGCAGCGCAAACTGCACAGCCTGCCGAACGTCACCGTGATCACCAGCGCCCAGACCACTGAAGTGACTGGCGACGAGCAGAAGGTCAACGGCCTGCGCTACAAGAACCGTGTGAACGGAGAAGAAGTGACCGTTGAGCTGGAAGGTATCTTCGTACAGATCGGCCTGCTGCCTAACAGCGAATGGCTCAAGGGTGCCATCGAGTTGTCGCCACGCGGCGAGATCATCGTCGATGCACGCGGCGAGACTTCGGTTCCAGGTATCTTCGGTGCCGGTGACGTGACGATTGCTCCTTACAAGCAGATCATCATCGCCCTGGGCGAAGGTGCCAAGGCTTCCCTGAGCGCCTTCGATCACCTGATCCGCACATCTGCTCCGGCCTGATTGGCGGGCATGTCTAGTCCTGAAATAGGTTTACACCTATTTCACCCTAACGCTCGATGCACCGCATCGGGCGTTTTGTAT
>NZ_JAIGPJ010000017.1:0-108659 GCF_019719005.1 Pseudomonas cichorii | reverse complement strand
ATCAAGATCGATGCTGGCGGCGTGACCATCAGTGGGGCGCAGGTGAAGACCAATTCCGGTGGGTCGCCGGGGGCGGGGAGCGGGATTCAGATATTAGCGGCTTTGTTGCCCGGCTTGGCTGATAAGGACCGGTTCGGACAATTACTTAAAAATGCTCCGCGCAGTCACAAAGCACGCTACCTGCTTCAAGACGAAAAAACAGGCGAGCCTTTAGTAGGAAGTCCTTACACCCTGAAACTGGCCGACGGTACGCGTATCGCAGGTTACACCAATGAAGAAGGCAAGACCTTTCTTGCCCATAGCACTGACCCTGTCGAAGTGGAGTTGTTGACGCCTGTTCGTAAGCCTGAGCCTGAAGAACCATTGATCAGGGCGGGTGAAAGTGCTCCAAAAGAAATGACTCTGGACTTCAAAGACGCCAACTCGGAGGGCTAAGACATGGCAGTCATGCAACCACCTCAGGCCCCTCAGACGCCTCAAAGTTGTACCAATACGAGCATTGAAGGCACGGTCAAAGAAGCCCCATTGCCCAATCCGGACAACAAGCCTTACTTGATGGAAAAGGCGAATTACGCATCGCGATTTCCGAAGCTATCGATCAAGAAGACAAAGGATGGTGGTGTGACAGGGTTGGAGCTCAAGCAACTGGTCATGAGCGGGTTGATCAGAGCTGACGAGTATCGCCGGGATTTTCTTTGGGACTACAAAGCGGAAGTCTGCTTTGACATGGCATTTCTTCCGCCCAAGCCATTTCTCAGCTCTTCATTTTTTGGCGAGAACGAGACGCCTGATCCGTTGCGGCGCCATACGTTATTTCCGTTTCCCAAAAATTCGGTCAAGGGCTTACTGAGGCGCCCGGACGTCATTATTGTGAAAAACCGCAGCATCCGATGGCCGGGGCAGGCAGGACCTGATCATCAGGGCGTTGCTCATCCGAATAATCTGGAGCGGCTCGTGGAGGTGAAGTTTCCGGGAGACAAGTTATATCCCGAGCAGGAGCGAGCCTATCTGTTAATCGCTGGAGGGCGTGGTCGTTTCTCTGTTTTGGAGATTAGTGACTGTCGAGATGATGATGAGCGTGAACGAGATCGTCAGTACAACAGAGAACATAAGCCAACAGGCGAGTTTAACCCTTTGCAATGGCCGTCGATTTTGCCCGGTCGTAACCCTGATGAAGCGCCGAGGCCAGCACCTGTACCGGTGCCAGCCTATGGCCCAACAGCAACACCCAGACCTGCACATGTTGAAAGCTGGACTCAGCAGGTTCAGTCTGCTGTGGATGGTCTTTTAGAGCAGGGTGCTGAAGGTATCAGGCAATTGTCGCAAGAAATTCAACAGCATCTGGAGGATGCCGCCACTTGGCTGGGTATCAAAGGTGATTGGGTGCGTCGTGAATCGCAGAAAGCATGGGACTGGGTAAGCGAAACCGGCGCTCAGATAGTACGCTGGACAGATGATCAGTTACGAGCGGCCTGGAAAGAGATTCAACGATATACCGACATTACCTTGGAGATGTTGCGGCAGATTGACTGGGTGCAGGTCTTGATTGATGTGGGCGTCGTCGTTGCCACTGTAGTTGTAGCGTTTGCTATCGGAGCCGCAGTTGTTGCCGCAGGTATCCCGGCTGCCCTCGTAGCCGCTCTGCTGGTTATTATTCGCTTGGCCCAAGCCTCTTGGGCTCTGTTAGCCACAATCTTGGGCGGTGCTACAGTGACTGCTACAGTAGCTGCTGGCTAATGAGAGAGAACATGAATATATTAAAAAAGCTGGAACAGCAAGCACCCGACCTTGCTTTTGAATTGCCGGATGGTAAGCCTGTAGTCAGGCTAGGCCTGATTTTTACTGTGTATTTCAAGCAAGGATATACAAGTGAAACTAAAGGAAAGCTTTTGGAGTGTTTTCGTCGCTTTTACGACGAACACCAGAAAAAGTTGAAGTGCTTGGTGTATGGTCGCCATAAAAAACTGACGGCTGCTAGTTTTGAAAAGGCCCAACAAGCCATTTTAGCGAGTGGCGGGAATGAGGAGTTCAGTCTTTTTCTAGGCAGTGCTTCCAATGATACGGAGGCAGCTGAGTATTCGCTTAGCGCCCTGAACTCTTTTGAAGTGCATGGTGATAAACTCCGATCTTATATCAAGCTTGTAATGCCTTGGAATGTTCTCTTGGAGTCTGATGGACTTTCAAGGTTTCAAGAGTGGGCTACGTATCTATGTGATCAAGTCAATGCAGAACATGGCTATGGGGGGCTGTCGAGTATTTTGCCTTATGACTACCATCGCTATATTCCTACCGAGTACCAACTGGCTCAGCAATATTCTGGGTTGGAAGTTGATTCCATGCCTCATGCGTCGTCAATCGAACTATTGGAGGCTGTAAAAGGAGTTAATTGGTTCACTGTTTTAGGGACGTACTTTGTGAACCGTCTAGGTGGCGAAGCGGTGCTTCGTCAGGCGTTCAGTGGTCGCGGCGATATAGAGATCCTGACGTATAGCAACGGTCTTATTATCAAAGCTGGCGAGTACCCACAGCTGGGACGATTGGAGGACGGCCCCCCTCTACCTTATGTTGCAGTAAATAGAATAATTAAACAGATACGCATTCAACAACCTGATCAACTGCACCCCTATTCGCCCTATGGGAATGCCTTTGAAGAAGAGAGCACTTCGCGCTGGTACGCTCGTTTCGACCAGGATGATGATCAATCAAAAACTCCCGCCCGTCTTGAGGCCGGTCAGCCATGCACTGTCGCTGGCTACTGGTTCACCCCAGCCCAAGCCAACTCAAGACGCCACTTCCAGCAAGGTGAAATCATGCCGCGCATCAGTGATTCGACGTGGGGGGATACGATTTGGTACTGGTCGGGTGAGAGTTAATTACCGGCATTTCCAATGGGGGCGCAACCTTAATCTTCTGCTGCTGAAAGCTGCGCCGCCATAGACTTTGCTACATGCCCGAAAGAGACTCACGCCAGACCGGCAACACCTGCTCATCAATCCCCCAATGAGGCTGACCTGGACGAACACAGACTCCACCGACCCAACGCTCATGAGTCGCATGCTCCGGCCAGTAAGCCGCGCCACTCAAAACCTGTTTGCCCAGCTCCGTAATCGTCAACAGACGCCGAGGCCATTCCTGATGAGCCTCCGACTCGATCAGCAAGGGGCGCGGGGTATCGATCAGCGGTCGCATCATCGTGTGAAACATCATATCCCCCAGAAACGGCAGCGGTTCGCGCCTGGCCATCAGCTCGGCGAAAACCCTGCCGCATGCCACCGGGCCAGCCTCGTCCACATACTGCAAAGCCAGGCGCTCCGTGAGCGACAAACCATCGCGAATACCCGGCAACTCCTGCAATTGCCGCAACAGCGCCGGCGCGAGAAAGGGCAGGGCCGCGTTCGGTTCATGAGCCAGTTTCGCCAGGGCCACGGGAGATGAATCGCAATACGCCAGCCACGCCTGACGGGCCAACAACAGCGCGTCCTCATCCACTAGCCTGCGCTGTGGCCAAAGCCAGGCAAGCACATCGGGAGCCAGTTGCCCGATGCCGATGAAGCGCTGGACGCCTGGCACCCGATCCAACTCGATCAGCTCAAGCTTGCGCGGCAGACGCTCAAGGCCCGCCAGCGCCCGTGCAAGGAAAAGCTGATCATAAGCATCCGCTTCGCACCACAGCACGCTATGGTCGGCGTCACTCAACTGCGAGAGGTTGGAATATTCATCATCGAACCGTCGTGCGGCGTCGGCCACATCAACCCCGAAAGCCTCGTTGATGAACTGGCTGCGCAGCGCCTTGTACGCCTCGGCAGGCAGATCCTGGACCGGTCCCATGCACAGCGGGTCCGTCAGCATTCGGAACGAACCCTTGAAACCCGCCAGTTGCAGGCTGTGCGCAATGTCGTTGCCGCAACGCCAATGCACGGTACGCGCTTCGTCACTCGCCTCGAAATCCGGATGCAGCGCCGCAAACTCCACCGCATCCACATGAGCCTTGAGCTTGGGCCAACTGCTGAAACCCAACTCTCGGGCGATCAGCCACTGAGCATCGGACAGCGTCACAGGCACGGAGGAATGAGTACGTGAAAGCAGCGAAAGCTCATCAGGCGCAGCGCCGTTTTTCATGCGCTGCAAAAGCTCCTTGGCACGCTTGCGCTGCTGCTCAAGGTTGATACGACCGTCATTGGACAATGACGTAGAACGAGTAGACATACGATCTCCTTGCACAAACCTTGTCCGCTTGAAGGTTGGGAGTCGTAATGACGAATGCGGGGAAGCATGATCCTGGGCGCAGCCCTTTCCGCGGGTGGTGGCGTGGATAGCGCCGGGCTGGAATATAGGCAACGGACACGATGAATGCAATGTTCACCTGGCTAACAGGCATATCACTTTGTGGGACCGGATTTATTCAGGAGGGCGTTACCGAATAACCATCCGGATGCTGCTGGCCACAGCTCGTCGCGGCCAACGTATTCCCACCAGTGACAGGTATGCCTTAACTGATCGGCATTAGGAGGTTTGGCCCCTGATCTTGAGAAATCAGAGGCGGTGATGTTGAGCTATTTGAACAATTCAGCATGGCTGCCGAGATCGACAAAGGTCACTAGATCGGCTCGGGCTATATCATAAATCAGAAGAAAGTCCCCGCCGATGTGACATTCCCTATACCCGGCCCATTCGCCCTTCAGTGCATGATCCAGATACTCGGGAGGTAACTGCTCCCCCAAGAACAGCATCACCATAACCTTGCGGACTTCATGCATGTCGCGAAGCCCGGCGCGCTTATAACGCTCCCAGGACTTCTTAAATTCAGGTGTCTGCGCGCACTGTTTTGGCAGGTCGGCGCGCTTTTGCTTCTTTTCCGGCTTTGCCATCAGTATCCCTTAACATGTCATCGATAGAGTCGAACTGACGACGAATTTCACGCGCTTGTGCCATGGCTCGAGCGGTTTTTTCCGAGGGGACGCGTACCTCGAAAGGCAGCCCTTGAGTTGTCACAACTTGGCGGAGAAAAAGACGCAAGCCGTCACTGAGGGTCAGCCCGCATGCATTCAGTACTGCGGTGGCACGATCCTTCAACTCCTCGTCGATGCGGCAACGCACATCGGTGGTTTTAAGTGTTGCAGTCATGATCTCAGCTTCCTCAGCTTGGTATGTAGCTACGTTGTGGCTACGTGGCGATTATGTCATTCCATCAAATTTGGGCAAGTGCTTTTTGTCTTGGGCCGGACCTCAGCCAGTCCGTACGTCTTGAATCATGAGGCTGACAAGTCGTCTCCCAAGGCGGTAGACACAAGACAAAAGATTGCTGAAAAAGCGCTCACCCCTCTCGCTGACGCGCTTTTCGCAGTACAAAAAATCTGCAGCACAGACCAGCCGAGGGGCTTTAAATTGGTCGGCGAATTCATCGTGTGAAAGGTTTTGCAGAAAAATGAAGCGCGATTGAGCTGAGATGGGTGGAAAAAAGGGCCAAAGCGGTGCAGTCAGTGAATGTGTGGCCTGTAAGCTTTCCGCAGATGGGGGCCTGGATAGCGCCGAGCGGAATATAGGCAACGGACACGATGAATGCAATGTTCACCTGGCTAACAGGCATATCACTTTGTGGGACCGGATTTATCCGCGAAGGCGTTACCGAACAACCATCCGCAAACTGCTGGCCACACAACCCGCCGCCGCAAAACCAGCACCCACAGCCAACGCCAGGCTCGGCCCGCTGTCGCCAACCAGCCCGAAACACAGCGCAACCAGCGCTGCGCCGGTCGCCTGACCAATCAGGCGGGAACTGGCCACAGTACCGCTGGCACCACTGGCCCGTTCCTTCGGCGCTGTGGTCATGATCGCCTTGAGGTTGGGCGCCTGGACAAACCCGAACCCGATCCCGCAATAAATCATGCGGGCCACGATTTCGCTGGTCGAAGGATGATCGGGCATCCATAGCAGCGACAGCATGCCGGTACTCAGGATGGCCAGCCCGATGCTGCACAACACGCCTGGCGGATAACGATCCGACAACCGCCCGGCAAAGGGACCGATGGCTGCCACCACAACCGACCACGGCGTCATCAGAAAACCGGTCTGGATCGGATCAAGCCCCAGCGTATGTTCAAAAAAGAACGGCAGAGACACAAACGCCAGCCCCTGAGTCGTGAACACACAAAACGCCGTGAGGGCCGACAAGGCAAACATTGGCCGCCTGAGCAGGTCCAGCGGGAACATCGGGGCCGGATGATTGCGCTCACGCCGCAGCATCAGCGCCCCGGCGATCAGAAATACACCCAACCCGACCAGCACACTGAACATGGATTCCAGTTGAGCGGCCTGACCCAATGCAAAGATCAGTGCGCCGAACGTGACCGTGTTCAGCAGCGCTGTCTTGTAATCGAAAGGCTGCTCGGCGCGAGTATGGGCTGTGGGCAGGGAATTCCAGGCGAAGGCCACTGCAAACAGCCCGATAGGCAGATTGATCGCAAACAGCCAGGGCCAACTGGCGACTGACAACACCAGCGAGGCCACGGTAGGGCCGATTGAAAAGGCGGTGCCTACCACCAGAGCATTCAGGCCCACCCCGCGCCCCAGATGCTCCCGCGCAAAGATCTGGCCGATCAGGGCGGTATTCACGCTCATGATCGCGCTGGCACCCAGGCCTTGCAGCACACGTGCCGCGATCAGTGTGCTCAACGAATCCGCCAGACTGCACAGCCCGGACGCCAGGACAAACAGGATGAGGCCGCCCAGATAAATCTTGCGCGGCCCGATGACACCGCCCAGCGCAGCCAGCGGAAGCAGGGTTGCCACCGCCGCCAGTTGATAGGCGTTGATGATCCATACCGCAGCAGCGGGTGGCGTATTCAGATCCGCCGCAATCGCGGGCAAGGCGGTATTGGCAATGGCGATATCCAGCGTTGCCAGTGCAATGGACACCAGAATCGCCGCCATCGCCCGCCACTGGCGTGCGGTGAGTTGCGGTGCAGTGGAAGGCATCGCTCAGGTCACGCCTGATCGGCGGCTTGATCAGCCTGAAACTTCTTCACCACTTCATTGGCAATCTTGAAACTGTCGAGCGCTGCCGGCACGCCGCAGTAGATACAGGCCTGCAAAAGAATTTCCTGAATCTCGGCAGGCGTCACGCCATTGTTCAAGGCACCCAGCACATGCAGACGCACCTCGTTGGGCCGGTTGAGAGCCGTCAGCATGGCCAGATTGAGCATGCTGCGAGTCTTGCGCTCCAGCCCCGGACGAGTCCAGACCTCACCCCAGCACCATTCGGTGGTGATCTTCTGCATCGGAATCATGAAGTCCTCGACCTCATCGACCGACTTGTCCACATAAGCCGCGCCCAACACCTCGCGACGCACCTCCAGGCCTTTCTTGAATTGCGGGTTATCGAACTCTTCTTTCAGTGGCATGACAGGCTCCGGTATTCATTTTTATTGGGTAGCGACTGAAACGCCCAAGGTGTGGCCCCGGCGCGTGTATCGCCACTATAGCCATTTGCCGGGATAACAAAAAATCACAATTTTCATGATGTGCATTCCAGTGTGGAATGGTTCCGTACTCCCCGGCACCACGCGATCTGTGGGACCGGATTTATCCGGGAAAGCGTCATTTCTGCCAACAATGTCTACCCGGAACAGCAAGGCCGTATAAGCAACACGGCCTTACTCGGTCTTTGTTGCCTCAGCGCCCCATCACCTTCCGCCAGAACCCGCGCTCAGGCGAAGATAGAACCTGCGGGGCAACATTCGGCATATCCCGCAACCGAATCCAGGGCTCATCACGCCACTGCATCACACTCAATGACGTACCCGGCCAGTGCAAATGGCTCAGCCGCGGATTATCCAACGTCACGTTCTGCGCCCCATGCAGCACCGGCAACACCTCATGAGTCAGCCACTGCCGCAACGCCCGGTTCTCAGGCACGTAATGATGAACCAACAACGCAAACGCCCCCGACTCGCTGACCATCAACTGCTTTTGCCACTTGCCATTGGCCTGCAACCAGACAACCCGACGCTGATCGGCATCCAGCTTGAGCGCTGATCGTTCGCCCAGGGTTTGGCCCATCAGACGGGCAAGGTCTGAGAGACAGAACCAGGCTTGGGATTCGGTGAACATGGCGCGCAGCATGCGGCTGTGGCGGAGGAAGAGGGTGGATTCGAAGGAGGATGTACAGGGAAGATCGCTGTTGAAATTTTGCATGGTTTTCATTCATCGGATATGGCTGTTGGAACTGCCCGAATTGTCGCCAAACAATGGGTGGCAGTTGTGTGTGGGTTGGCGAACCGGTAGCCATCTCCAAGCCCGGCAGGCCCGAAGGCCTCCCGCACACAACCGCCATAACGCGATGAGCTGACAGGATAAAGCGCCTGCATCACGATGGGGAGAGATTTAGCTTGGTCGGGTCGCCAAACCCTGTCGCTGAATTAGTAGCGAACTGTCGGGAAGAGTAGCTTGGGGGGCTGTGTGGGTTAAATGAGGAGATTCAGTTTGGGTGGATGGATGGGGAGTGGGTAATGGTAGGGCTGGTATGAGAGGAGCGTAGGATTTTGCGGTTGAACAGGCTGCATGAGTGATGATATTGGTTTTCTGAACTGCCTATACGGCAGTGAAGTGGACTGCATCGAGTACGACGCCCAGCAGTTCTTTCTGAGCTGCCTACACGGCAGTGAAGCCTTTTATGCCTTCAGGAGTGAAGGGGGCTACTTTCTGAGCTGCCTACACGGCAGTGAAGGCACCAATCATGAGCTGAAGAGCTGACTCATATTTCTGAGCTGCCTACACGGCAGTGAAGAGGCGCTGAACGCCGCATTGAGTGCGCTGCCATTTCTGAGCTGCCTACACGGCAGTGAAGTAGGCACTCTGCTCGATAACCTTCCGTTTTCAAAGAAAAATATGCGCTTGCGGTCGTTTTACCCCTTTTTTCGCCGGTTCTGTAAGTGATTGATTTTAAAAGGGTGCATGGTGGGACGAAAAAATAGGGTCAAAAGGAGGGTGCGTTAAGTGGTGGTCTGGCACCGGACTTGTAGGATGCGACTTCAGTCGCGAGAGGTTGGTACATTTACAGGAGATGTATTGTCTGGAACGCCGTTTCGCGAATGAATTCGCTCTTACAGGCCCAGCAGGCAGACTGGATAATCACCAAAACCCAGACACAAAAAAACCGGCTCAACTGGCCGGTTTCTTTTAAACCCAAGCTCTGCAACCGCGTGGGTGTCTTGCTATTTGGTGCCCCGAGGGAGACTCGAACTCCCACTCCTTTCGAAAACGGATTTTGAATCCGCCGCGTCTACCAATTCCGCCATCAGGGCTCAATGGCGGCGAAGTATAGGGATGCGCATATCATTGGTCAACAAGGTTTTTTGCAGGTTTTTTACTAATCCCTCCAAACCGGATAAACTCCCCGGCCCTGCTTATCGAACACCATCATGCGCGTTGCTGACTTTACCTTCGATCTTCCTGATTCCCTGATTGCTCGCCACCCGCTGGCCGAGCGGCGCAGTAGTCGTCTGTTGACCCTGGACGGGGTGAGCGGCGCGCTGGCGCATCGTCAATTCACTGATTTGCTTGAGCATTTGCGCTCTGGTGATCTGATGATCTTCAACAACACCCGTGTGATTCCCGCACGTCTGTTCGGGCAGAAAGCGTCCGGCGGCAAGCTGGAGATTCTGGTTGAGCGGGTGCTGGACAGTCATCGGGTGCTGGCGCATGTGCGGTCGAGCAAGTCGCCCAAGCCGGGTTCGTCGATTCTGATCGACGGCGGTGGCGAGGCCGAGATGGTGGCGCGTCACGACACGCTGTTCGAGCTGCGTTTTGCCGAAGAGGTGCTGCCGCTGCTGGACCGCGTCGGGCATATGCCGTTGCCTCCTTATATAGATCGCCCGGACGAAGGCGCTGACCGCGAGCGTTATCAGACGGTCTATGCCCAGCGTGCCGGTGCGGTGGCTGCGCCGACGGCAGGTCTGCATTTCGACGAGCCGCTGCTGGAGGCGATTGCCGCCAAGGGCGTCGAGACGGCGTTCGTGACCCTGCACGTGGGCGCTGGCACCTTCCAGCCGGTGCGCGTGGATCGGATCGAAGATCACCATATGCACAACGAATGGCTGGAAGTCAGCCAGGAAGTGGTCGATGCCGTGGCCGCGTGCCGTGCGCGGGGCGGGCGGGTGATTGCGGTCGGGACCACCAGCGTGCGTTCGCTGGAGAGTGCTGCGCGTGATGGCGTGTTGAAGCCGTTCAGCGGCGACACCGATATCTTCATTTATCCAGGTCGGCCGTTTCATGTGGTCGATGCGCTGGTGACCAATTTCCATTTGCCTGAATCCACGCTGTTGATGCTGGTTTCGGCGTTCGCCGGTTATCCCGAAACCATGGCGGCCTACAAGGCGGCCATCGAGCATGGGTACCGCTTCTTCAGTTACGGTGATGCGATGTTCATCACCCGCAATCCCGCGCCGACTGCTCCGCAGGAATCGGCCTCAGAGGATCAAGCATGAGTCGCACCTGTCGTATGTCTTTCGAGCTGCTGGCCACTGACGGCAAGGCTCGTCGCGGTCGCCTGACCTTCCCTCGTGGCGTGGTGGAAACCCCGGCGTTCATGCCGGTGGGCACTTATGGCACGGTCAAGGGCATGCTGCCTCGGGATATCGAGGCGACCGGCGCGCAGATCATTCTGGGTAACACCTTCCACCTGTGGCTGCGTCCGGGCACCGAGGTCATCAAGGGCCATGGCGACCTGCACGATTTCATGCAGTGGAAAGGGCCGATCCTGACCGACTCCGGCGGTTTCCAGGTGTTCAGCCTGGGCGCGATGCGCAAGATCAAGGAGGAGGGCGTGACCTTCGCTTCTCCGGTCGATGGCGCCAAGGTGTTCATGGGGCCGGAAGAGTCGATGCAGGTCCAGCGTGACCTGGGCTCGGACATCGTGATGATTTTCGACGAATGCACGCCGTACCCGGCTGATGAAGACGTCGCACGGGTTTCCATGGAGCTGTCGCTGCGCTGGGCCAAGCGCTCGAAAGTCGCCCATGGCGAAAGCACGGCGGCGCTGTTCGGCATCGTGCAGGGCGGCATGCATGAAAACCTGCGCATGCGCTCGCTCGAGGGGCTGGACCAGATCGGTTTCGATGGCCTGGCCATTGGCGGCCTGTCGGTGGGCGAGCCCAAGCACGAGATGATCAAGGTGCTGGATTACCTGCCGGGCCAGATGCCAGCAGACAAACCTCGTTACCTTATGGGGGTAGGCAAGCCCGAGGATCTGGTTGAGGGTGTGCGTCGCGGAGTCGACATGTTCGACTGCGTGATGCCGACCCGCAATGCCCGCAACGGTCATCTGTTCATCGATACCGGTGTTCTGAAGATCCGTAATGCGTTCCATCGCCATGATGATTCGCCGCTGGATCCGACCTGTGACTGCTACACCTGCCAGAACTTCTCCCGCGCTTATCTGCATCACCTGGAAAAATGCGGCGAAATGTTGGGGAGCATGCTCAATACGATCCACAATTTGCGGCATTACCAGCTGCTTATGGCTGGTTTGCGCGAGGCTATTCAACAAGGTACATTGGCCGCCTTCGTCGATGCCTTCTATGCCAAACGCGGCCTTCCAACGCCGCCGCTTGGCTGAAACAGAACCGATTTTTCGTGTTTCTTATACTAATTATGCAATTGGAGCGCTAAATGAGCTTTTTCATCTCTCCCGCTTTCGCGGATGCTGCTGCACCGGCTGCCGGTCCTGCGGGCACCGGCTTTGAGTGGATCTTCCTGGTCGGCTTCCTGGTCATCTTCTATCTGATGATCTGGCGTCCACAGGCCAAGCGCGCCAAAGAGCAGAAAAACCTGCTCAGCAACCTGCAGAAGGGCGACGAAGTCGTTACCACTGGCGGTATCGCTGGCAAGATCAACAAGGTGACCGACGATTTCGTGGTGATCGAGGTTTCCGACACTGTCGAGCTGAAAATCCAGAAGGGCGCTATCGCTGCCACTCTGCCAAAGGGCACCCTGAAAGCGATCTGAGTACCATCTTTTACCAATCGACGGGGCGCGCAAGGCGCCCCGCGTTCTAAGCGGGCGGCGTGATGCTGAACAAATACCCTCTGTGGAAATACGTACTGATCCTGGCGGTGCTGGCGATCGGTTTCATTTATTCCGCACCCAATCTCTACCCTGACGACTCGGCTATCCAGATCAGCGGCGCGAGTACTGCGTTGCAGGTCAGTCAGGCGGATCTGGACCGTGCAGGCAAGGCTCTTGCCGATGCAGGTATCGCGGTCAAGGCCTCTTCTCTGGCTGAGAATGGCAAGGGCGGTTTGTTGCGTCTGAGCAAGCAGGAAGATCAGTTGCCAGCCAAGGATGTGGTGCGCAAGGCTTTGGGTGATGACTATGTCGTCGCACTCAACCTGGCCCGTACTACCCCGACATGGTTGCGTAACCTGGGCGCAAGCCCGATGAAGCTGGGTCTGGACCTTTCCGGTGGTGTGCACTTCCTGCTGGAAGTGGACATGGACAAGGCCATCGATGCTCGCCTGAAAGTCTATGAAGGCGAAGTCAAAACCCTGTTGCGCAAGGAAAAGGTGCGTTATCGCAGCCTTCCACAGGTCAATAACGTCATTCAGTTGGGTTTCACCGACGATGCCGAGCGTGAACAGGCCCGTGCCCTGGTCCGCAAGACCTTCACCGATTTCGATATCACGCCTGCCGAGTTGAACGGTATTCCTGTTCTGCGTCTGGCGCTGACAGCCGTCAAGCTGGCTGAAATTCGCGATTACTCCATCAAGCAGAACTTGACCACCGTACGTAACCGGGTCAACGAGCTGGGTGTTGCCGAGCCTCTGGTTCAGCGCCAGGGCGCCAACCGTATCGTGGTTGAGCTGCCGGGCGTGCAGGATACTGCCGAAGCCAAGCGTATTCTCGGCAAGACGGCCAACCTGGAGTTCCGTCTGGGCGCAGGTCCTGATGACTCCAAAGGCACGACCGAGATGTTCGAATTCCGCGAAGGCGGACGTCCGGCAGCAGCGGTCGAGCGTGGTCTGATCATTACCGGCGACCAGGTGACTGACGCCAAGGCGAGCTTTGACGAGCACGGCCGTCCACAGGTGAACATCAACCTCGATGGTCACGGTGGCGAGCTGATGAGCCGCGCAACTCGCAGTAACGTGGGTCGCAGCATGGCGGTGATCTTCATCGAGCAGCGTCCGGTCACGACCTATGTGAAGCAGACGGTCGATGGCGTCGAGAAAGACGTGCCGGTGCAGACTTTCAAGGAAGACAAGAAGATCATCAGTCTGGCGACCATTCAGTCGCCACTGGGCAGCCAGTTCCGGATCACCGGTCTGAACGGCCAGGGTGAGTCCTCCGAGCTGGCGCTGTTGCTGCGCGCCGGTGGTCTGGCGGCACCGATGTACTTCGCTGAAGAGCGCACCATCGGCCCGAGCCTGGGTGCCGACAACATCACCAAGGGTATCGATGCTTCCCTGTGGGGCATGCTGTTCGTTTCGCTGTTCATCATGGCGATCTACCGTTTCTTCGGTCTGATCGCGACGGTCGCCCTGGCCTTCAACATGGTCATGCTGCTGGCGCTGATGTCTCTGCTGGGGGCAACGCTGACCCTGCCGGGTATTGCCGGTATCGTTCTGACCATGGGTATGGCGGTGGATGCCAACGTGCTGATCTTCTCGCGTATTCGTGAGGAAATCGCCAATGGCATGAGCGTGCAGCGTGCAATCAACGAAGGTTTCGATCGTGCCTACACGGCGATCCTCGACGCCAACCTGACGACGCTGCTGGTCGGCGGCATTCTCTTTGCGATGGGCACCGGCCCTGTCAAAGGGTTTGCGGTGACCATGTCGCTCGGGATCTTTACCTCGATGTTCACGGCCATCATGGTGACCCGCGCAATGGTCAACCTGATCTACGGCGGTCGTGACTTCAAGAAGTTGTGGATTTAAGGGGCTGCCATGTTACGTACCATCAACTTCATGGGCGTTCGCAATGTTGCGTTCGCCATTACCATGCTCCTTACCGCACTGGCGCTGTTCAGCTGGTTCCATAAAGGGCTTAACTTCGGTCTGGACTTCACCGGCGGTACGCTGATCGAGCTGACCTACGAGCGTCCTGCGGATCTGGGCAAGGTGCGTGAGGAACTGGCTTCGGCCGGCTTCCACGAGGCCGTGGTGCAGAGCTTCGGCGCGACCACCGACTTGCTGGTGCGCATGCCGGGTGAAGACCCGCAGCTGGGTACTCAGGTAGCCGATGCGCTGCGCAAGGCGGGTGCCGATAACCCGGCGACCGTCAAGCGTGTCGAGTTCGTCGGCCCGCAGGTCGGTGAAGAGCTGCGTGACCAGGGCGGTATCGGCATGTTGCTGGCCCTGGGTGGCGTTCTGATCTATCTGGCGTTCCGCTTCCAGTGGAAGTTCGCGGTCGGTGCGATCATTTCCCTGATTCACGACGTGGTCGTGACCATGGGTATCCTGTCGTTCTTCCAGATCACGTTCGATCTGACGGTTCTTGCGGCGGTGCTGGCGATCATCGGTTACTCGCTCAACGACACCATTGTCGTGTTCGACCGGGTCCGTGAAAACTTCCGCCTGCTGCGCAAGGCTTCGCTGATCGAGAACATCAACATCTCCACCACACAGACATTGCTGCGCACCATCGCGACTTCGGTCTCGACGCTGCTGGCAATCATTGCGTTGTGGGCGTTCGGTGGCGATAGCCTGGAAGGCTTCTCCATCGCGTTGTTCATCGGTGTTCTGGCGGGTACTTACTCGTCGATCTACATCGCCAACGTGATGCTGATCTGGCTGAACCTGACCACCGAGGATCTGATTCCTCCGGTTGTCACCGAGAAGGCAGATGATTTGCCTTGATGCACTCCTTCTGTAGGAGCGAATTCATTCGCGAATGCCTCTGATGCCTGGGTGATCGGGAATGTTCGCGGATGAATCCGCTCCTACGGAAAATGTAAAAATGAAAAGGCGCGAGTTCGGAACTCGCGCCTTTTTTTATGCTCCAAGGCTTGGTAGTGCGTAGGAAAGAATCTACGCGATCGTAGGTCAGGAGGTTCAAAGTGAACAAGTCTCTGCTTGTTGGTGCTGTGTTGGGTGCTGCTGTCGTTACCGCTGGTGGCGCTGTTGCCACCTACAGCCTGGTCAAGGGCGGCCCAGAGTATGCAGATGTGTTGGCCGTCGAGCCGATCAAGGAACAAATCAAGACCCCTCGTGAGGTCTGCAAGGATGTAGCCGTTACCCATCGTGCTCCGGTCAAGGACGAGCATCAGATCGTGGGTAGCGTGATCGGTGCAGTGGCGGGTGGCTTGCTCGGTAACCAGGTTGGCGGCGGTAACGGCAAGAAGATTGCCACGGTCGCCGGTGCGGTAGGCGGTGGTTATGCGGGTAACAAGGTTCAGGAA
Organism: Pseudomonas cichorii; assembly: GCF_019719005.1. Lineage (GTDB taxonomy): Bacteria > Pseudomonadota > Gammaproteobacteria > Pseudomonadales > Pseudomonadaceae > Aquipseudomonas > Aquipseudomonas cichorii_E. Next base: position 93,262 of record NZ_JAIGPJ010000017.1, on the reverse strand, counting down.
GGCATGCAGAACCGCGATACCTACACCACGACTGAAACGCGTTGCAATACCGTCAACGATATCAGCGACAAGGTCGTGGGCTACAACGTGAAGTACAAGTTGAACGAGAAGGTTGGACAGGTCCGTATGGCCAATGACCCGGGTAGTCAGATCCCTGTGGACAAGAATGGTCAGCTGATTCTGAGCCAGGCTGCTCAATAAGCCATAACATCCTGTGGGAGCAATCGGGCGGTGATCCGCTGATTCGCGAATAAATTCGCTCCCGCAGGCAGTAGGCAACAGGCATAAAAAAACCGGCGAAAGCCGGTTTTTTTACATCTGCCATTCAGCGTTTCAGCGAAGGCGGCAGGTGTGGGGCGATGGCGGTCAGGACTGCCTTGAAGCATTTGGTGTTACCGGCAACGATATGGCCTTTCTCCAGGAAGTCGTGACCGCCTGTGAAGTCGCTGACCAGGCCGCCTGCTTCCTGAATCAGCAGTGCGCCCGCTGCCATGTCCCACTCGGACAGGCCCGATTCCCAGAATGCATCGAAGCGACCGGCTGCAACATAAGCCAGGTCCAGGCTGGCGGCGCCTGCGCGGCGGATGCCGGCGGTCTGGCCGACCAGGCTGCGGAACATACCCAGGTAGTTTTCCAGGCCATCCATTTGCTCGTCGCGGAACGGGAAGCCGGTACCCAGCAGTGCGCCTTCAAGGCTCTTGCGCTGGCTGACGCGCAGGCGACGACCGTTCAGAGCGGCGCCACGGCCACGGCTGGCGGTGAATTCTTCCTGGCGAACCGGGTCGAGAACCACGGCGTGCTCAAGGCGACCGCGGTATTTGCAGGCGATGCTGACGGCGAAGTGGGGGATGCCACGAACGAAGTTGGTGGTGCCGTCCAGCGGGTCGATGATCCACAGGTAATCGGCGCCTTCGCCGCTGCCTGCGTGCAGGCCGCTTTCTTCGCCGAGGATGCCGTGGGTAGGGTAAGCCTTGCGCAGGGCGGTGATGATGCTCTGCTCGGCGGCACGGTCGATTTCCGTGACGTAGTCTTTGGCTTCTTTTTCGTCAACCTTGATGGTATCCAAGCGCTCGATGGAGCGGAAAATCAATTCGCTGGCGCTGCGGGCGGCGCGCAGCGCGATATTCAGCATGGGCTGCATGGACAATTCACCTAAGGTTGTTAAAGAGAGCCGGGTATTCTATGGGTTAAGTCGAATTATTTCCAGCCCTGGCATTGTCGTCCCGATCAGGTTTTACGATTTTCCGTGGTTGCGCCTCTGTAAGGTTCATGGCGTTAATGAGGCAGGTTCTGTAAGATTTGCACCCCTTAATTTTGTCGGTGAGCGCTCGCTTTGCTGCAGAACATTCGTGTTGTCCTGGTCGGCACTACCCATCCCGGAAATATCGGTGGGGCTGCGCGTGCCATGAAAAACATGGGGCTTTCGCGCCTGGTACTGGTCGAGCCGCGTGTGTTCCCGTCTCCCGAGGCCGATGCGCGAGCGTCGGGTGCTGGCGATATTCTTGAAGGCGCGCAGGTCGTGGCGACCCTTGAAGAAGCGCTAGTGGGTTGCAGTCTGGTGCTGGGCACCAGTGCCCGTGATCGCAGTCTTCCCTGGCCAATGCTCGACCCGCGTGAGTCTGGTGTGAAGGTCGTCGAGCAGGCCGGGCAGGGCGCCGAGGTTGCGCTGGTCTTCGGTCGCGAGCATGCCGGCCTGACCAACGAAGAGCTGCAACGTTGTCATTACCACGTCCATATCCCGTCGGACCCTGTATTCAGTTCGCTCAATCTGGCGGCTGCGGTTCAGGTGCTGGCCTACGAAGTGCGCATGTCCTGGCTGGCTGCGCAGGAGTCGACGACAGCTCCAGTCGCAGCGGAGCGTAATGCCGAGCTGGCGACCATGGATGAGATGGAGGGCTTCTATGGTCATCTGGAAGCGGCGCTGGTGGACATCGCCTTTCTTGATCCCGAAAAGCCCCGTCATCTGATGGCGCGGCTGCGTCGTCTGTATGGTCGTAGCGAGGTGGAGCGCTCCGAGCTGAGCATTCTGCGTGGCATCCTCACCGAGACCCAGAAAGTGGCTCGCGGTGAACCTTATAAGCGAAAGGATCAATGATGTTCGAACGTCTGCGCGAAGATATCCAAAGTGTTTTTCATCGTGATCCGGCTGCGCGTAACGCTTTTGATGTGCTGACCTGCTACCCGGGCATGCATGCCATCTGGCTGCACCGGCTGGCGCACATTCTGTGGCGCCAAGGCTGGAAGTGGCTGGCGCGGATGGTGTCCAACTTCGGGCGCTGGATGACCGGCATCGAAATACATCCGGGTGCGCGCATCGGTCGTCGTTTCTTCATTGATCACGGCATGGGTATCGTGATCGGCGAAACGGCCGAGATCGGCAACGATGTCACGCTCTATCAGGGTGTGACCCTGGGTGGCACCAGTTGGAATGCAGGCAAGCGTCACCCGACTCTTGAGGATGGCGTCGTGGTCGGAGCGGGTGCCAAGGTGCTTGGGCCGTTCACGGTGGGCGCGGGTGCCAAGATCGGCTCCAATGCAGTCGTCACCAAGGCTGTGCCGGCGGGGGCGACGGCGGTGGGGATTCCGGGGCGCATCATCGTCAAATCAGATGACGAAGCAGAGGCGCGTCGCAAGGCGATGGCCGAGAAGCTGGGTTTCGACGCCTACGGCGTCAGTGCGGACATGCCGGACCCGGTTGCGCGGGCCATTGGCCAGTTGCTCGATCACCTGCAAGCTGTGGATGCCCGTCTGGAAGACATGGGCGGCGCTCTGGGGCGTCTTGGCAGCGATTACTGCGCCAAGGAGCTGCCCAAGCTGCATGATGAGGTTTTCGATTGCGTTAAGGACAAGAGCGAAGAGAAAGTCGGCTAGGGCTTGCTGAATATGGAGGCGTGTCAATGCGACGCGCCTTTGCTATGATACCGCCCGCTATTTTGGCTAATCCCGACTGTTTCACTAGGTCTAATAGTTGACTTAAATACTCGGGAATAGCATACTCGCTCCCATTCCGAACCTCTGCGGTACACGCCATGCGACTGACTACAAAAGGCCGATACGCTGTAACAGCAATGCTTGACCTGGCATTGCATGCGCAGCACGGGCCAGTGTCTCTGGCCGATATCTCTGAGCGGCAAGGCATTTCCCTGTCTTACCTTGAGCAATTGTTCGCCAAGCTGCGCCGCAGTAATCTGGTATCGAGCGTGCGTGGTCCTGGTGGTGGTTACCAGTTGTCCCGCGACATGCAGGGTATCCAGGTTGCCCAGGTCGTCGATGCGGTCAATGAGTCGGTCGATGCCACTCGTTGCCAGGGGCTGGGTGATTGCCATGCCGGTGATACCTGCCTGACCCACCACCTGTGGTGCGACCTCAGCCAGCAGATTCATGAATTTTTAAGCGGTATCAGCTTGGCGGATCTTGTCACTCGCCGTGAGGTGCAGGAAGTCGCCCAGCGCCAGGACATGCGCCGCAGTAATAACAATGCGTCGCAGCTGGGTAAGATTGAAACGTCCGCCGTCGAATGAACGCAGATGAATGAGCGGTGCGCCTGCCTGATAGGAGAGATTCAATGAAGTTGCCGATTTACCTCGATTACTCTGCGACCACGCCGGTCGATCCGCGCGTAGCGCAGAAAATGATGGATTGCCTGCTGGTTGACGGAAACTTCGGTAACCCGGCTTCCCGCTCCCACGTATTTGGCTGGAAGGCCGAAGAATCCGTCGAAAACGCCCGCCGTCAGGTTGCTGATCTGGTCAACGCCGATCCGCGCGAAATCGTCTGGACCTCCGGTGCCACCGAGTCCGACAACCTGGCCATCAAGGGTGTAGCGCATTTCTACGCCACCAAGGGCAAGCACATCATCACCTCCAAGGTCGAGCACAAAGCCGTTCTCGACACCACGCGCCAACTGGAGCGTGAAGGTTTTGAAGTGACTTACATCGAGCCGGGCGAAGACGGCCTGATCACGCCGGCCATGATCGAAGCTGCCCTGCGCGACGACACCATCCTGGTTTCGATCATGCATGTGAACAACGAGATCGGCACCATCAACGACATCGCTGCCATCGGTGAACTGACCCGTTCGCGTGGCGTGTTGTTCCATGTCGATGGTGCTCAGTCCACCGGCAAGGTTGAAATCGATCTGGCCAGCCTCAAGGTTGACCTGATGTCGTTCTCGGCCCACAAGACCTACGGTCCAAAGGGTATCGGCGCGCTGTACGTGAGCCGCAAGCCGCGTGTTCGCCTCGAAGCGACCATGCACGGTGGCGGTCACGAGCGTGGCATGCGTTCCGGTACGCTGGCGACTCACCAGATCGTCGGCATGGGCGAAGCTTTCCGTATCGCCAAGGAAGAGATGGCGAGCGAGAACGTTCGCATCAAGGCCCTGAGCGACCGCTTCTTCAAGCAGGTCGAAGATCTGGAAGAGCTGTACGTCAATGGCAGCCTGACTGCTCGCGTACCGCACAACCTGAACCTGAGCTTCAACTATGTCGAAGGCGAGTCGCTGATCATGGCGCTCAAGGATCTGGCGGTTTCGTCCGGTTCGGCCTGTACGTCGGCATCGCTTGAACCTTCGTACGTGCTACGCGCCCTTGGTCGTAATGACGAACTGGCACATAGCTCGATACGCTTCACTTTCGGTCGCTTCACGACTGAAGAAGAGATTGACTACGCCGCGCAGAAAGTCTGCGAGGCTGTTACCAAGCTGCGCGCTCTTTCGCCGCTGTGGGACATGTTCAAAGATGGCGTCGATATCTCCAAGATCGAGTGGGCGGCGCACTAATTTAAAGTCGCCGCCACACAGGCCGGGAGCAACCCCGTTGACCGGCCTGTAGAGCGACTCCCTGATGTGAGAGGAACATAATCATGGCTTACAGCGAAAAGGTCATCGACCACTACGAGAACCCGCGCAACGTCGGCAAGATGAGCGCGGAAGATCCTGATGTTGGCACCGGCATGGTCGGCGCTCCGGCTTGCGGCGACGTGATGCGTCTGCAGATCAAGGTCAATGAGCAAGGTGTCATCGAAGACGCCAAGTTCAAGACTTACGGCTGCGGCTCCGCCATCGCTTCCAGCTCCCTGGCGACCGAGTGGATGAAGGGCAAGACTCTGGATGAAGCAGAGACCATCAAGAACACTCAGCTGGCTGAAGAGCTTGCTCTGCCTCCGGTAAAGATTCACTGCTCGGTGCTCGCGGAAGACGCCATCAAGGCGGCCGTTCGTGACTACAAGCAGAAGAAAGGCTTGCTGTAAGAAGCGGTCTTTTCAGAGAAAGCTGGCGACAAGAAAGGAGTTCCGATGGCTATCAGCATGACAGAAGCTGCCGCTAACCACGTACGTCGTTCCCTCGACGGGCGCGGCAAAGGTGATGGCATTCGTCTTGGGGTTCGTACCACAGGCTGTTCAGGTCTTGCCTATGTACTCGAGTTCGTTGACGAGGCGGGCACCGAGGACAGCGTGTTCGAACTGCATGGCGTCAAGGTGATTATCGACCCGAAAAGCCTGGTCTACCTCGACGGCACCGAACTCGATTTCGTCCGTGAAGGTTTGAACGAAGGTTTCAAGTTCAATAACCCCAATTCGCGCGGTGAGTGCGGCTGCGGCGAAAGCTTCAACGTCTGAGGCTTTTATCCGTGGGTACTCCTTGTCACTTCGCCCTGTTCGACCTCAAGCCCGATTTTCGTCTTGATCTCGACCAGTTGGCGACGCGCTATCGTGAGCTGGCGCGCAGCGTACATCCAGACCGTTTTGCTGACGCCAACGAGCGTGAGCAGCGTCTGGCGCTTGAGCATTCCGCCCGCCTCAACGAGGCCTATCAGACTCTCAAGAGCGCCCCGAAACGAGCGCGTTACCTGTTGGTCATGAAAGGCGATGAGGTGCCGCTGGAAGTCACTGTCCACGATCCCGATTTTCTTCTGCAGCAGATGCAATGGCGCGAAGAGCTGGAGGATCTGCAGGATGAGGCTGATCTGGCGGGTGTCGCGGTCTTCAAGCGCCGCCTCAAAAGCGCTCAGGATGAACTGAACGAAAGCTTCGCCGCCTGTTGGGACGATGCTGCACAGCGCGAGCACGCCGAACGGCTGATGCGGCGTATGCAGTTCCTCGACAAGCTTTCCTACGAAGTGCGCCAGCTGGAAGAGCGCCTCGACGATTAACCCCGTGCCGCCCCGGCCGCACGCCTGTGATTATTCAGAAAAGCATGGCCTTACTGCAGATCGCTGAACCCGGGCAAAGTCCTAAACCGCACCAGCGTCGTCTGGCTGTCGGTATTGACCTGGGCACTACCAATTCGCTGGTGGCTGCATTGCGCAGCGGCCTTTCCGAGCCCCTTGCCGATGCCGACGGGCAGATCATTCTGCCGTCTGCGGTGCGCTATCACGCCGATCGCGTCGAGGTCGGGCTGTCGGCCAAGGCGGCTGCCTCTGTCGATCCGTTCAATACCGTGCTGTCGGTCAAACGTCTCATGGGGCGCGGCCTCAGTGACGTGAAGCAACTGGGCGAGCAATTGCCTTACCGCTTTGTCGAGGGCGAGTCGCACATGCCGTTCATTGACACCGTCCAGGGGCCGAAAAGCCCGGTGGAAGTGTCGGCGGATATTCTCAAGGTGCTGCGTCAGCGTGCCGAAGCTACGTTGGGTGGTGATCTGGTGGGTGCGGTCATTACCGTGCCGGCCTATTTCGACGATGCCCAGCGCCAGGCCACCAAAGATGCCGCCAGACTGGCCGGCCTCAATGTGCTGCGCCTGCTCAACGAGCCGACGGCTGCTGCGGTTGCCTATGGTCTGGACCAGAAAGCCGAAGGTGTAGTCGCCATTTACGACCTGGGCGGCGGTACGTTCGATATTTCCATTCTGCGCCTGACTGGCGGTGTCTTCGAAGTACTGGCCACGGGCGGCGATACGGCATTGGGTGGCGATGATTTCGACCACGCGATTGCCAGCTGGATTGTTGCTGATGCCGGCCTGTCCGCCAGCCTTGATCCTTCCGTGCAGCGCAGCCTGTTGCAGACCGCCTGCGCGGCGAAAGAAGCCCTGACCGATGCCGAATCGGTCGAAGTGGCTCATGGCGACTGGCGTGGCGTGCTGACACGTGATGCCTTCAATGCGCTGATCGAGCCGATGGTTGCTCGCAGCCTCAAGGCTTGCCGTCGTGCGGTGCGCGATTCGAATATCGAGATTGAAGAAGTCGAAGCCGTGGTCATGGTCGGTGGTTCGACCCGTGTGCCGCGTGTTCGCGAAGCTGTGGCCGAGTTGTTCGGTCGCCAGCCGCTGACCCGGATCGATCCTGATCAGGTGGTTGCTATTGGCGCTGCGGTCCAGGCCGATACCCTGGCTGGCAACAAGACAGATGGCGAAGCCCTGTTGTTGCTGGATGTGATTCCGCTTTCCCTTGGGCTTGAAACCATGGGCGGCCTGATGGAGAAGGTGATTCCGCGCAACACCACCATTCCCGTGGCCCGCGCTCAGGATTTCACCACGTACAAGGATGGCCAGTCGGCCATGATGATTCATGTCCTGCAGGGCGAGCGTGAGCTGATCAGCGATTGCCGCTCCCTGGCGCGCTTCGAGCTGCGCGGTATTCCGCCGATGGTGGCCGGTGCTGCGAAAATTCGTGTCACCTTCCAGGTGGATGCGGATGGCCTGCTCAGCGTGTCTGCCCGTGAACTGGGCTCGGGGATCGAGTCGAGCATTCAGGTCAAGCCGTCCTATGGCCTGACCGATGGCGAAATTACCCGGATGCTCAAGGATTCGTTCGAGTACGCCGGTGACGACAAGGTCGCCCGGGTACTGCGTGAACAGCAGGTTGACGCCCGACGCCTTGTGGAGGCGGTCGAGGCCGCACTTGCAGTCGATGGCGACAGCCTGCTCGATGCCGAAGAGCGGATGGTGATCGACCTGCAACTGACAGAATTGCGTGAATTGATGCAAGGCACCGATGGCCCGGCCATCGAGCAGCAGACCCGGCGTCTGTCGCAGGTGACCGATGCATTTGCTGCCCGACGCATGAATTCGACGGTGAAAGCCGCACTCGCGGGGCGCAACCTGAATGATATTGAGGAATAGCTGATGCCGCAGGTGATTTTTCTGCCCCATGCCGAGCATTGCCCGGACGGGTTGGTTGTAGAGGTGGAGCCCGGTACGTCTATTCTTGAAATCGCTCACGATAACCATATCGAGATCGAGAGTGCGTGCGGCGGCGTCTGTGCCTGCACGACGTGTCACTGCATCATCCGCGAGGGTTTCAACTCGCTGAACGAGGCGGATGAGCTGGAAGAAGATATGCTGGACAAGGCTTGGGGGCTGGAAGTGCATTCGCGCCTGTCCTGTCAGGCAATCGTCGGAAATGAAGACCTCACCGTTGAAATTCCGAAGTATTCGCTCAACCATGCCGCCGAAGCGCCGCATTGATTCAAGGAACGCTCATGAGTCTGAAATGGGTCGATGTGCTGGAAATCGCGATTCAGTTGTCTGAAACCAGGCCTGATGTCGATCCGCGCTATGTGAATTTCGTCGATCTTCGCAACTGGGTAGCTGCGCTGCCAGGGTTCGACGACGAGCTCAATCGTGGCGGGGAAAAGGTCCTGGAAGCCATTCAGGCGGCCTGGATCGAAGAAGCTGACTGAACCTGTAACGCAAGCAGTTAGGCAATACACCAGAACCCGCGTATAATTCGCGGGTTTAATTTTTCGCTTTAATCATTGTTTCTGGAGTTTCACATGGCTGTTCAACGTACTTTCTCCATCATCAAGCCTGACGCCGTTGCTAAAAACGTAATCGGCGAGATCACCACTCGTTTCGAAAAAGCCGGTCTGCGCGTTGTCGCTTCCAAGCTGAAGCAACTGTCCAAGGCTGAAGCTGAAGGTTTCTACGCTGAGCACAGCGCTCGTGGTTTCTTCGGCGACCTGGTTGCTTTCATGATCTCCGGTCCTGTCGTTGTTCAGGTTCTGGAAGGCGAAAACGCTATCGCTCTGAACCGTGAGCTGATGGGCGCTACCAACCCTAAAGAAGCTGCTCCAGGCACCATCCGCGCTGACTTCGCTGACTCCATCGACGCCAACGCTGTTCACGGCTCGGACTCCGAAGCTGCTGCCGCTCGCGAAATCTCGTACTTCTTCGCAGCTACAGAAGTAACCGCTCGCTAAGTCCTGCCGACTAACGAGTGAAGGGTGAATTCATGATTGCAACGACTGGTAAAACCAACCTCCTGGGCCTTACTCAGCAGGAAATGGAGAAATTCTTCGACTCTATCGGGGAGAAGCGCTTCCGTGCCGGTCAGGTCATGAAGTGGATTCACCACTTTGGCGTCGATGATTTCGACGCCATGACCAACGTCAGCAAGGCATTGCGCGAAAAGCTCAAGGCCTGTTCCGAAATACGTGGTCCTGAAGTCGTCAGCGAGGACATCTCCAGCGATGGCACCCGTAAATGGGTGGTGCGCGTAGAGTCCGGCAGCTGCGTCGAAACCGTTTATATCCCCCAGGGCAAGCGCGGCACCTTGTGTGTTTCGTCCCAGGCGGGCTGTGCCCTGGATTGCAGTTTCTGCTCCACCGGCAAGCAAGGCTTCAACAGCAACCTGACCGCTGCCGAAGTCATCGGCCAGGTCTGGATTGCCAACAAATCCTTTGGCAGTGTCCCGGCAACCGTCGACCGTGCCATCACCAACGTGGTGATGATGGGCATGGGTGAGCCACTGCTGAACTTCGACAATGTCATTGCCGCCATGCATCTGATGATGGATGACCTGGGGTATGGCATTTCCAAGCGCCGTGTGACGTTGTCCACGTCTGGCGTGGTGCCGATGATCGATGAGCTGTCAAAGCACATCGACGTTTCGCTGGCCCTGTCGCTGCATGCGCCTAACGACGCACTGCGCAACCAGTTGGTGCCGCTGAACAAGAAGTATCCCCTGAGCGTCCTGCTCGACTCCTGCCGCCGCTACATGTCCAGTCTGGGCGAGAAGCGCGTGCTGACCGTCGAGTACACACTGCTCAAGGACGTCAACGACAAGGTCGAGCACGCCATCGAGATGATCGAGCTGCTCAAGGACACCCCTTGCAAGATCAACCTGATCCCGTTCAACCCGTTCCCGCACTCCGGTTACGAGCGTCCGAGCAACAATGCGATCCGTCGTTTCCAGGATCTGTTGCATCAGGCTGGCTATAACGTCACTGTGCGTACCACCCGTGGCGAGGACATCGATGCTGCCTGCGGCCAACTGGTCGGGCAGGTGATGGACCGCACGCGCCGCAGTGAACGCTATATTGCAGTGCGTGAGCTCAATGCCGAGGCCGATGCGGCTCCAAACGCTGGCGCTCGAAACTGACCGAGAGGGACTCCATGTCTGTGCGTGCCTTGCTGTTGTCATGCTTTGTTATGTTGCTGGTAGGGTGCGTTTCGACAGGGCATGTCGATCCACTCAAGACACCGCAAGGGCGTGATGAAGCTCGCAAGGCATACGTGCAGCTGGGGCTGGGTTATTTCCAGCAGGGCCAGACCGAACGCGCCAAGGTGCCGCTGAAGAAGGCGCTGGAACTCGACAGTTCCGACCCTGACGCCAATGCCGCGCTGGCGCTGGTGTTTCAGGTCGAGATGGAGCCTGAACTGGCCGATCAGCACTTTCGCAAGGCGTTGTCTTCAAGCAACAACGATGCTCGAATCGTCAACAATTACGGCAGTTTCCTTTACGAGCAGAAGCGCTATCAGGAAGCTTACGAACGTTTCCAGCAGGCTGCCGCAGACAACCTGTATCCTGAGCGGTCACGGGTCTTTGAAAGCCTGGGCATGACCGCCCTGAAGCTGAACAAGCGCGAGGAAGCTCGCGAGCATTTCACCAAGGCACTGCGTCTTGACCGTCAACAGCCACGTTCCTTGCTGGAAATGGCTGAGTTGTCTTACGAAGACGGGCATTATGTGCCGTCGCGTGACTACTACGACCGTTTCAGCCAACTCAGCGAGCAGAATGCGCGTAGCCTGCTGCTCGGCATTCGATTGGCCAAGGTCTATGACGACCGTAACAAGGCGGCCAGTTTTGGCCTGCAACTCAAAAGACTCTATCCCGGTACGCCGGAATATCAGCAATACCTGTCGGAGCAATGATGAAAGCGGCGCATCCCGAAGTTGTAGCAACCACTCGCTCTAACCCTGGTGAGACCTTGCGTCAGGCCCGTGAGAGCAAAAACTGGTCGCTGCCAGATGTGGCTTTGAGGCTGAACCTCACCGTGTCTTCCCTGACTCATCTCGAGAACGGGAATTTTGACAAGCTACCCGGACATACCTTCGCCCGTGGGTATGTGCGTGCCTACGCCAAACTGCTGGAGCTGGATCAGGCCGCGCTGGTCGATCAGTTCGATCAGTACACCGGCACCGATGGCAAGGGCAGTTCTGTCCATGCGCTGGGCCGTATCGAAGAGCCTGTGCGCCTTTCCCACAATATCCTGCGCATCGTCAGCCTGTTATTGCTGGTGGTTCTTGTCGGTGGCGGCTTTTTCTGGTGGCAGGATCAGACGTCCATGCGCGGCAAGGATCAGGCCGGCCTGAGCATGGAGCACGTCGAGGTCGAAAGCGCTGATGGCACCACCCAGATTCATCCACTGGACGAGTCAGAGGAGCAGGCCGCTGCCGAAAGCAGCAAGGCTGGCAATGAGTCGCCACTGCCTCTGACCCCGAGCGCTCCGACCGAAGTGCCTGCCACTGCACCTGTTGCACCTGCTCCGGTTGTGACGGCGCCGGCTGCTGCCCCGAGCGCTCCGGCAACGGCTCCAGCGCCTACTGCACCTGCCGTTGCCGCGACGCACACTCCGTCTGTCGCGCCGGTTGCGCCTGCCGTGCCTTCGACTCCTGCCGAGTCCGTCGAATCTGCACCGATTCCTGCAGGTTCGGGCCAGATCAAGCTGCAATTTACCGCCGATTGCTGGACTCAGGTCACCGATGGCAATGGCAAGGTTTTGATGAGCGGCCTCAAGCGCAAGGGTGATAGTCTGGACGTCACTGGCCGTCCACCACTGACCTTGCGTCTGGGTTACGCCCGTGGTGCACAAGTCAGTTATAACGGTGAGCCTGTAGACGTAGCTCCCTTTACCAGCGGCGAAACTGCTCGCCTGAAACTAGGGCAATAAGTCATGCACGGCGAATCTCCAATCAAGCGTCGCGAATCCCGCAAGATATGGGTCGGCTCCGTGCCGGTCGGCGGTGATGCGCCGATCGCTGTCCAGAGCATGACCAACAGCGACACCAACGATGTCGCGGCCACGGTTGCCCAGATCAACCGCCTTGAAGCGGCTGGCGTCGATATCGTGCGGGTTTCGGTTCCCGATATGGATGCGGCCGAGGCATTTGGCCGGATCAAGCAACTGGTCAAGGTGCCACTGGTCGCCGATATTCATTTCGACTACCGGATCGCCCTGCGCGTAGCCGAGCTGGGTGTCGACTGCCTGCGCATCAACCCCGGCAACATCGGTCGCGAAGACCGTGTGCGTGCGGTGGTCGATGCCGCCCGTGATCGTGGTATTCCGATCCGGATCGGCGTCAACGCCGGTTCCCTGGAAAAAGACCTGCAGAAGAAATACGGCGAGCCGACGCCCGAGGCGCTGGTCGAGTCGGCCCTGCGTCATGTAGAGCATCTGGATCGTCTGGATTTCCATGACTTCAAGGTCAGCGTCAAGGCTTCGGACGTGTTCATGGCCGTCGCAGCCTATCGCCTGCTGGCCAAGCAGATTGTCCAGCCGTTGCACCTGGGTATCACCGAAGCGGGCGGTTTGCGCTCAGGCACGGTGAAATCCGCTGTCGGCCTCGGTATGCTGCTCGCCGAAGGGATTGGCGATACTATCCGCATCTCGTTGGCCGCTGACCCGGTTGAAGAGGTGAAAGTCGGTTACGACATTCTCAAGTCCTTGCGCCTTCGTTCCCGTGGCATCAACTTCATCGCCTGCCCGAGCTGCTCGCGGCAGAACTTCGATGTGGTCAAGACCATGAACGAGCTGGAAGGGCGTCTCGAAGATTTGCTGGTGCCGCTGGACGTTGCGGTCATCGGGTGTGTGGTCAACGGTCCTGGTGAAGCCAAGGAGGCCCATGTCGGTCTCACGGGCGGTACGCCGAACCTGATCTACATCGACGGCAAGCCTGCGCAGAAACTGACCAACGACAATCTTGTGAACGAGCTTGAACGCTTGATTCGCGAGAAAGCGGCCGAAAAAGCTGAAGCCGACGCATCCGTCATCGTGCGTGGCTAATCAAGATTGCTAAGGATTTTTTGTGAGTAAGTCTCTGCAAGCCATTCGTGGCATGAACGACATCCTGCCCGAGCAGACCCCGCTGTGGCGTCACTTTGAAGGCACTGTTGCGCGTTTGCTGGATAACTACGGTTATCGGCAGATTCGCATGCCTATCGTTGAGTTCACCGACCTGTTCAAGCGCTCCATCGGCGAAGTCACCGATATCGTCGAGAAAGAGATGTACACCTTTGCCGACCGCAACGGTGACTCCCTGACCCTGCGCCCTGAAGGCACTGCCGCCTGTGTGCGTGCGGTACTCGAACACGGGATCACCGGTGGCGGTCAGGTGCAGAAACTGTGGTACATCGGCCCGATGTTCCGCCACGAGCGTCCTCAGAAAGGCCGCTATCGCCAGTTTCACCAGATCGGTGTCGAAGTCTTCAACCTCGACGGTCCCGATATCGATGCCGAGCTGATTGTCCTGACCTGGCGCCTGTGGGGCCTGCTGGGCATCCGCAATGCCGTCAAGCTCGAACTCAACAGCCTGGGCACCAGCGAAGCCCGTGCGCGTTATCGCGATGCACTGGTGGAGTTCCTGTCAGCGCGTCTGGAGCAACTGGACGAAGACAGCCAGCGTCGTCTGAAAACCAACCCGCTGCGGGTTCTGGACACCAAGCATCCTGACACCCAGGCCGTGCTGGTCGATGCGCCCAAGCTGGCGGATTACCTGGACGAAGAGTCGCGTATCCACTTCGAAGGCCTCAAGGCCCGTCTGGATGCGGCTGGCATTCCCTACGTCATCAACCCCAAGCTGGTGCGTGGCCTGGATTACTACAGCAAGACCGTGTTCGAGTGGGTCACCGATCAACTGGGGGCTCAGGGAACCGTATGCGCCGGTGGCCGTTACGACGGTCTGGTCGAGCAGATGGGCGGCAAGCCTACGGCGGGCGTCGGTTTCGCCATGGGCATCGAGCGTCTGGTGCTGCTGCTGGAAACCCTTGAAAAGGTCCCGCAAGAAATCTCGCGTCAGGTGGATGTCTACCTGTGCGCCTTCGGCGAAGCGGCCGAGCTGGCTGCACTGACGCTCACCGAGCGTGTGCGTGACCAGTTGCCGAATCTGCGTTTGCAGGTCAACGCCGGTGCTGGCAGCTTCAAGAGCCAGTTCAAGAAGGCCGACAAGAGCGGTGCGCTGTATGCGCTGATCCTTGGCGATGAAGAACTTGCCCGCCAGGAGATAGGCGTCAAGCCTCTGCGCGGTCAGGGCGAACAACAAAATATTGCCTGGGATGCTCTGTCCGAGCACCTGGCCTCCTGCGTCGTGCAGGGTTGAAGCTGATTAACAGCCGATTTAGCGAATAGGAGTATTGGGGTGTCGCGTACCGATGATGAAGAGCTGGCCGTAATGAAGGACTGGTGGCAGCGTAACGGCAAACCCCTGGTAACTGGCGGTCTGCTGGCGTTGGTTGTGGTCTTTGGCTGGTACACATGGCAGAACTACAACAGCAAGCAGTCGCAAGGCGCCTCGATGCTTTATCAGCAACTGCTGGAAACTTCGCTGACGCCAAGCGGCCAGGCCGATACCGCCCGCGTTGCGGAAATCGCCGGCAAGCTCAAGAGCGAATTTGGTGGCACTGCCTATGCCCAGTTCGGTAGCCTGTTCGTCGCCAAGGTTGCGGTCGATGCCGGCAAGCTCGACGATGCCGCGGCAGAACTGAAAACCGTAGCCGACAAGCCGGCCAGCGCGACTCTGGGTGAAATCGCCCGTCAGCGTCTTGCTCGTGTGCTGGCTGCGCAGAACAAGGCTGATGATGCACTGAAACTGCTTGCTGGCGATGCCGACAAGGCGTTCCTGGCCAGCCGTGAAGAACTCAAGGGTGACCTGCTGGTGCAACTGGGTCGTACCGACGAGGCGCATGCTGCATACCAAAAGGCCAAGTCCGCTCTGTCTGAAGACGCTGCGGTGGGTGGCCTGCAAATGAAGCTCGACGATCTGGCGAAAGGGGATGCGTGACGTGATTCGTTGGAAACATGCAGCATTGCTGGCTCTGGCCATTCTGGCCGCGGGTTGCAGCAGCAACAGCAAAAAGGAATTGCCACCAGCCGAGCTGACCGACTTCAAAGAAGAAGTGGTCCTGCAAAAGCAGTGGAGCCGCTCGATCGGTGACGGTCAGGGCAAAACCTACAACATGCTGGTTCCGGCTATCGATGGCGACCGCATCTACGCTTCGGACGTGACCGGGGTCATCATGTCCCTGGATCGCATGAACGGTGACGTGATCTGGAAGAAAGATCTCGAGCTGCCTGTTTCCGGTGCTGTCGGTGTGGCCTACGGTCTGGTCACCATCGGTACTGAAAAAGGTGAAATCGTTGCTCTTGACGCTTCTTCCGGTGAAGAGAAATGGCGTGCCCGTGTGACCAGCGAAGTGTTGGCGCCACCTGCGAACAACGGCGATGTAGTCGTGGTTCAGACCCAGGATGACCGTGTGATCGGTCTGGACGCTGTCACAGGTTCCCAGCGCTGGATCTACGAAAGCACTCCTGCGGTACTGACCCTGCGCGGTACTGGCGCACCGCTGGTCACCAACCGACTGGCTGTTGCCGGACTGTCCACCGGCAAGGTCGTGGCGCTGGATATCAGCAACGGCGTACCGGTCTGGGAACAGCGTGTTGCCATTCCGCAAGGCCGTTCAGAACTGGATCGTGTTGTCGACATCGACGGTGGCCTGCTGCTGTCGGGTGGTACTCTGTACGTTGCCAGTTATCAGGGCCGGGTTGCCGGTCTGGATCTGGAAAGCGGTCGTGTGCTCTGGCAGCGTGATGCTTCCAGCTACTCGGGCGTAGCCCAGGGCTTTGGTAGCGTTTACGCGACCCTGGCCTCCGGCACTGTCGAAGGTATCGACGAGCGTTCTTCCACTGCACTGTGGAGCAACGAATCGCTGGCTCGCCGTCAACTGGGCGCGCCAGAAGTGTTTTCCAGCTATGTAGCGGTTGGCGACCTGGAAGGTTATCTGCACCTGTTGAGCCAGGTAGATGGCCGTTTCGTAGGGCGTGAGCGTATCGACAGCGATGGTCTTCGTGCGCGTCCGCTGGTAGTTGGTGACATGATTTATGTGTTTGGTAACAGCGGCAAGCTGGAAGCCCTGACCATCAAGTGATGATTGTCCATGTCCGGGGCCGAGGCCCCGGGCGACCTTGCTTCGGCAAGGCTGCGGCGCCTGCGGGCGCTGCTCCGAACTCCGGCCGCTGCCCTGCAGCGGCTTTTGTATTTTCTGAAATAACGAAGTGGAGAGCCGCATGGTTCCCGTAATTGCCCTGGTGGGTCGACCGAACGTCGGCAAATCCACCATGTTCAACCGCCTGACCAGGACCCGCGACGCCATTGTCGGCGATCTGTCCGGTCTGACCCGTGATCGCCAATACGGAGAGGCGAAGTGGCAGGGGCGCTCTTATATCCTGATCGACACCGGTGGTATTTCCGGCGACGAGCATGGCATGGACGAAAAGATGGCCGAGCAGTCGCTGCTGGCTATCGAAGAAGCTGATGTCGTGTTGTTCCTGGTGGATGCCAAAGCGGGTTACACCGCGGCTGACCAGATGATCGGCGAGCACCTGCGCAAGCGCAACAAGCGTTCTTACGTGGTTGCCAACAAGATCGACAACATCGATGAAAACCTGGCGCGTGCCGAGTTCAGCCCGATGGGCCTGGGCGATGCGATCCCGGTTGCCGGTGCTCATGGTCGCGGCATTTCCCAGATGCTGGAAATCGCCCTGAAGGATTTCCCCAAGGACGATGACGAAATCGAAGAAGGCGAGGCCGAGGACGTCGCAGAAGGCGAGGAAGCCAAGCGCATTCCTGGCCCGAGCGAAAAAGACGGCATCAAGATCGCTATCATCGGTCGTCCCAACGTCGGCAAGTCGACCCTGGTCAACCGCATGCTCGGTGAAGACCGGGTTATCGTCTATGACCAGCCGGGCACCACGCGCGACAGTATCTACATTCCGTTCGAGCGTAACGACGAGAAGTACACGCTGATCGACACCGCAGGTGTGCGCAAGCGCGGCAAGATCCACGAGGAAGTCGAGAAGTTCTCCGTGGTCAAGACGTTGCAGGCCATCAAGGACGCCAACGTGGTGATCTTCGTGATGGATGCCCGCGAAGGCGTGGTCGATCACGACCTCAACCTGCTGGGCTTCGCACTCGAGGCCGGTCGCGCACTGGTCATCGCACTGAACAAGTGGGATGGCATGACGCCGGGCGAGCGTGACTACGTGAAGACCGAGCTGGAGCGCCGGCTGTTCTTCGTCGACTTTGCCGATATCCACTTCATCTCTGCCTTGCACGGCACCGGTGTGGGTAACCTGTATCAGTCGGTACAGAACTCCTTCAAGTCTGCCGTCACCCGCTGGCCAACCAGCCGCCTGACCCAGATTCTGGAAGATGCCGTCAGCGAGCACGCGCCGCCAATGGTCGGCAGCCGCCGTATCAAGTTGCGTTATGCCCACCTGGGTGGTGCCAACCCGCCACTGATCGTGATTCACGGTAACCAGGTCGAGAAAGTACCGAAGTCCTATGTCCGTTACCTGGAAAACACGTATCGCCGTGTTCTGAAACTGGTCGGTACGCCGATCCGTATCGAATTCAAGGGCGGCGAGAACCCGTACGAAGGCAACAAGAACACGCTGACTGACCGTCAGGTCAACAAGAAGCGTCGCTTGATGTCGCACCATAAGAAGGCAGACAAGAAGCGCCGCGACAAGCGCTGAGTCTTTCTCCTGAAAAGGCACCCTGCAGTCCGCACGGTGCCTTTTTTTATGCGCGCCCGATGGGCTATCCTGCCTGACCCGTGCCACCGTGATGCCGGGGGTATTGCAGGGAAGGGCCCTAATGATCGACAGCAAGTTGCCTAATGTTGGCACCACCATCTTCACCGTCATGTCTCAGCTCGCTGCCGAAACCGGTGCGATCAATCTGTCCCAGGGCTTTCCCGATTTCGACGGGCCGCAAGCGCTGCGTGACGCCTTGAGCCTGCATGTTGCTCAAGGCCACAACCAATATTCACCCATGACTGGCCTGCCAGCCCTGCGCCAGCAGGTTGCAGCCAAGATTGCCCGCAGTTACGGGCGCGAGGTCAACCCGGACAGCGAAGTCACCATCACGCCGGGCGCGACCCAGGCGATTTTCTGCGCCGTTCAGGCGGTCATTCGTCCTGGCGATGAAGTGATTGTTTTCGACCCTTGCTATGACAGCTATGAGCCTGCCGTGGAACTGGCCGGTGGCCGTTGCGTGCATGTGCAGCTTGGGCTGGACGACTTCTCCATCGACTGGCAGAAGCTGGGCGATGCCTTGAGCCCGCGCACGCGCATGATCATCCTCAACAGCCCGCACAACCCCAGCGGAGCCTTGATCAGTCGTGCCGAGCTGGACCAGCTGGCTGCTCTTATCGCCAATCGCGACATTTATCTGGTCAGCGATGAGGTGTACGAGCATCTGGTGTTCGATGGCGTCCAGCATGTCAGCGTACTGGCCCATGAAGAGCTGTATCAGCGCGCCTTTGTGGTCAGCTCGTTCGGCAAGACCTACCACGTGACCGGCTGGAAGACCGGCTATGTGGTGGCGCCACCGGCCTTGTCCGCTGAACTGCGCAAGGTCCATCAGTACGTGAGTTTCTGTGGCGTCACGCCATTGCAGTGGGCGCTGGCTGATTTCATGGCGGCGCATCCCGAGCATGTAGAAGAACTGCCGGCGTTCTATCAGGCCAAGCGTGATTTTTTCTGCGACCAGCTGGCGTCCTCGCGTTTCAGCTTCGAGCGGGTGGGCGGCACGTATTTCCAGTTGGTGGATTACTCGCAGATCCGTCCGGACCTCAACGATGTCGACATGTCGTTGTGGATGACCCGAGAGCACGGTGTGGCCAGCATTCCGGTGTCGGTCTTCTACCAGAAGCCGCCTGAAGGCCAGCGCCTTATACGTCTGTGCTTTGCCAAGCGAGAGGAGACGTTGCTTCAGGCAGCGGAAAAACTATGCGCGATTTGAGTCAGTTGCAGGACCTCAACCTGGCCTTGATCCAGACCACGCTGGTCTGGCATGACCGGCAGGCCAATCTCGAGCACTTCAGCGGTTTGCTGGAACAGGTGAAAGACGTCGATCTGGTGATTCTGCCTGAGATGTTCACCACCGGGTTTTCCATGGACTCTGAAACCCTGGCGGAACCTGAAGGCGGTCCGACATCCCGGTGGCTGCTGGAGCAAGCCAAGCGTATTCAGGCGGTGATTACCGGCAGCGTGATCATTCGTGATGCCGAGGGTAATCATCGCAACCGGCTGTTGTGGGCGCGCCCCGATGGTGAGTTGCTGTATTACGACAAGCGTCACCTGTTCCGCATGGCCGGTGAGCACGAGCACTACAGCCCTGGCGAGCGCCAGGTGATGTTCGAATTGAACGGCTGGCGCATTCGGCCATTGATTTGCTACGACCTGCGCTTCCCGGTCTGGAGCCGTGATGCTCAGGACACCGACCTGTTGCTCTATACCGCGAACTGGCCCGGCGCTCGTCGCCTGCACTGGAATCGTCTGCTACCGGCAAGAGCCATCGAAAACCTGTGTTACGTCGCGGCGGTCAACCGGGTCGGCAGCGATGGCAAAGGCTTTGCGTACACAGGTGATAGCCAGGTGCTGGATTTTGAGGGTGAAAGTCTCGTCGATATCGGGGAGGGCGATGGTGTCTTCCAGGCAACCCTGAGTGCTGCGGCGCTGCGGGATTACCGTACGCGCTTCCCGGCCAATCTGGATGCCGATACATTCGAGATACAATGATTCATTCAAGTTGTGTGTAAATGTGTCGATAGCCTTTGCATACAACCAGGAGTTCGTCATGACTACCATCAATACCTCATCGCTGAGTGCTTATTCCAGCGCCTTGACCCTGACCGTCAAGAACAAGGACGCAGACACGGCGACCTCGACTGCAACCGACAGCACGGAAAAAAGCGGTGTAAGTGTTTCGCTTGAGGGTGCGAAGGCGGGTACAGCAGGTGGTGCAGGCGCTTCTGCTGCCGCGTCTCCTGCCGAAGAAACCATCGAAAAGATCAAAGAGCAGATCAAGCAGGCTCAAAAGCAACTGGTTCAGCAGCAGGCTCAGTTGGCCGCCGCTCAGAACAGCAAAGGCTCGGAAGAGGAAAAGGCTGCGCGTATTCTGGCCATCCAAGGGCAGATCGCCCAGACCTCCGCAACCATACAAACCCTGCAGGGTACATTGCTGCAACTGACAACCAGCGGCGGCGTCAACACCACTGCCTGATTGCACAGACAAAAAAGCCTCCGCTTGCGGAGGCTTTTTTTCATCGCTTCAATCGATAAGTACGGCGTACTTACTCGTTCACATTCATGAACTTCCTGGCCCACTCAACATAGTCTTCAGGCTGTGTGTAAGTGTGGGTCAGTTCTGTCGCGTTCATGTCGCTGGTGCTGCTCAGAATCTGGCGCTGTTCTCTCAGGCAGTCATAGGTTGCCTTGATCGATGCGAAATAGGCCGCATGGCCGTGTACACAGATCCTGACGCCCATCTCTGCAAGACGCTTGTTGTCATGCAGCGCAGGGTTTCCGTAAGTGACCAGCATTAAAGGAATGGTCACACCTTCCGTGATCTGCTCCAGATGCTCGAAATCGCGCACGCCCACGATGGTGATGCCGTCGGCGCCTGCACTCTGGTACTGCTGAATCCGGCTGACGGCTTCCTGCACAGGGATGATCGCGGCATTGGTGCGCGCAAAGATCGACAGTTCAGGGTCGACACGGGCTTCCAGGGCTGCGCGGATCTTGCCGACGCCTTCTGCGGTGGAAATCAGGTCAGTGGACTTGCGGCCAAACTGGGCGGGCAGCAGGGTGTCTTCGATGGTCAGCGCCGCAACGCCTGCACGCTCGAGTTCGATGACGGTGCGCATGACATTGAGTGCGTTGCCATAACCGTGGTCGGCATCGGCGATGAACGGAAGCTCTGCGACGCGGCCGATGCGAGTGGCCTGCTCGACGAATTCGCTCAGGGTGATCAGTGCGAAGTCGGGCGCTGCCAGGACTTGCAGGGATGCAACCGAGCCGCCGAGGATACCCACTTCAAAGCCCAGGTCGGCTGCGATGCGCGCAGACATTGGATCGAACACCGAGGCTGTGTGATAGCAGGAATCTGAAGAAGTGAGTGCGCGAAAGTTGCGGCGCAGATCTTGATGGGAAGCCTTAGGCATAATCGCTCCAAATGTGATTGGATCAGCTCAGCGTTACCGAGGCCGATGGTTTTTTCAATGCACGGTTGGTCTGCCCGTGCATTCTTTTCGTCCGAAAATCAATGCAATAGTCATCGTGGCTTTTGGGAAAGGTTGCAGCTTTTAACAGGCAAGTTGAACGTGGCGCCGGTAGCTGAAAAAGGTGCTATCAGCAGGCCAAATCCATTAAAGGCAGCATGCTACCACAGCATAAATGAAAAGATTATGCCGAATATGCGCATGGTTATGCGGATTCTGAAACGAGGGTTTTAGATCGAAAAGCCCGTGTTAGAGCCTGTTGGAGGATGACGAACGGGCGTCCGTCATCCTCGCTATTCAGACTCAGGCAGCCTTGGCTTGTGCCTGGCTCAGGGACCGGTTCAGGGCACTGAACAGAGCGCGGAAGCTGGCAGTAGTGATGTTCTCGTCGATACCCACGCCATGTACGGCACGGTCACCGTTCACGCGCAGTTCGATGTAGGCAGCGGCCTTGGCCGTGGTGCCGGAACCGATGGCGTGCTCGTTGTAGTCCATGATTTCCACGTTGACCGGCAGGCCGGCAACCAGTGCTTCCAGGGCGCCCTTGCCCTTGCCGCGCCAGTGCTGGGTTTCGCCGTCGACATGCACTTCGGCATCTACCGAGCTGTTGCCGTTTTCTTCCTGCAGCTTGTGACTGATCAGGGCGTAAGGCGTGTTGGCTTGCAGGTACTCGCGGCGCAGCAGCGAGTGGATCTGCTCGGCAGTCATTTCCAGGCCCAGACGGTCGGTTTCGCCCTGAACCACCTGGCTGAACTCGATCTGCATGCGACGTGGCAGGGAGATACCGTATTCCTGTTCCAGCAGGTAAGTGATGCCGCCTTTGCCCGACTGGCTGTTGACGCGAATCACCGCCTCGTAGCTGCGACCGATATCGGCCGGGTCGATTGGCAGGTAAGGCACTTCCCACAGTGCGTCGTCTTTCTGCTGGGCGAAGCCCTTGCGGATAGCGTCCTGGTGCGAGCCGGAGAACGCGGTGTGGACCAGATCGCCGACATAAGGCGCGCGTGGGTGAACCGGGATCTGGTTGCACTCTTCAACGACCTTGCGCACGCCGTCGATATCCGAGAAGTCCAGGCCAGGGTTGATGCCCTGGGTGTAGAGGTTCAAGGCGACGGTGACCAGATCCACGTTACCGGTACGCTCGCCGTTGCCGAACAGGCAGCCTTCGACGCGATCGGCACCGGCCATCAGGCCCAGTTCGGTGGCAGCAACGCCAGTGCCACGGTCGTTGTGGGTGTGCAGGCTGATGAGGACGCTGTCACGGCGGGTGATGTTGCGACCGAACCACTCGATCTGGTCGGCATAGACGTTCGGGGTCGCGACTTCAACGGTGGCTGGCAGGTTGAGGATCACCTTGTTCTCTGGCGTCGGGTTCCAGACCTCGATCACGGCATCGCAGACTTCCTTGGCGAACTCGAGCTCTGTGGCGCTGAAGGTTTCAGGCGAGTACTCAAAGGTCCACTGGGTTTCCGGCTGCTGGGCGGCGTATTTGACGAACAGCTTGGCGGCGTTCACAGCGATTTCCTTCACGCCAGCCTTGTCCTGATTGAAGACAATACGACGGAAGGAGGGGCTGGTGGCGTTGTACAGGTGAACGATGGCCTTTTTCGCGCCGCGCAGGGATTCGAAAGTACGGGCGATCAGATCTTCACGGGCCTGGGTCAGCACCTGAATGGTGGTGTCATCCGGGATATGGCCGTCTTCGATCAAAGTACGTACGAAGTCGAAGTCGGTTTGCGAGGCTGCCGGGAACGATGCTTCGATTTCCTTGACGCCAACCTGGACCAGAGTCTTCCAGAAGCGCAGTTTCTTGACCGAATCCATTGGCTCGATCAGCGATTGGTTACCGTCGCGCAAGTCCGAGCTGCACCAGATCGGCGTCGTAGTGATGGCTTTGGAAGGCCAGGTACGATCAGGCAGGTCGATGGTCGGGAACGCGCGGTACTTCTTCGATGGATCTTTGAGCATGGTCATTTGATTAGTCCTTTGTACTGAGTAGGCCGAAAAGAGGCGGCCAGCCATTGACGCGCAAGACAGGGGCGAGGCACCGCAATCTAGCCTGGCAGTCGTGAACTGACCAGGCGCAGACACCGATGTTGGCGCAATAGAATGAGGGTTTGAGAGGCTTTCATGAAGCCAACCGTAACCATTGAGGTGAAAGTTGGCAAGCACCTCGAAAAAATTGAGATAAGTTCTCGATTTTCTGTTTATGGCGAGCTTTTATCGCTGTTTAAAGGCGATTGTTGCTAGGTTATTGTGCGAGTTGAAAAACGTGCGCAAACCCCTTCGCGAATGAATTCGCTCCTACACGGTCACCGTAGGAGCGAATTCATTCGCGAAAAAGGATTACGGCTGAAACGCACCAATGAATATCGCCGGGTCTACCCGCGCATCGTTCAGGCTGACGTTCCAGTGCAGGTGTGGGCCGGTGGCGCGGCCTGTGGAGCCGACTTTGCCGAGCAAGCCGCCGCGTGGCACCTGATCGCCGGTCTTCACGTCGATTTTCGACAAATGGCAGAACATGCTGATAAAGCCTTGGCCGTGGTCGACATACACGGTGTTGCCATTGAAAAAGAAGTTACCGGTCAGGATCACCTTGCCGGCCGCTGGGGATTTGATCGGCGTGCCTGTCGGGACCGCGAAATCCAGGCCTGAGTGTGGGTTGCGCTCTTCGCCATTGAAGAAACGGCGCACACCAAACTTGCTCGACAGCGGCCCGTTTACCGGTTTGTCGAGGATCAGGTTACTCGGCGTGCCAGGGCTGAATACCGCATAACCGCCCAGCAGTTTTGGCGTTTCGCTGTTGATGCGCTTGGTGTCCTCCGGGTTCGGGTTGACCTGACGCTTGTTCTGCAGGGTGATGTGTTGCTCGGGGTATTTCTTGCTGCCAACGGTGAAACTCAGGTTGCGACCACCCGATGCCAGTTGTTGCGTGCCGGGCTTGATCGTCAACGGCAGGCCGACAATGGCCAGCCAGCGAGTGCCTTGTTCCTTGACCACCAGCACCGGTTTGCCCTGGAAGGTGGCTTTGGGCGGCTGGTTGCTGGTACCCAGATCAATCACTGCGACACCGCCGGGCACCGGCTTGTTGAGGGCGCGTGTGATGTAGCTGTCGGCATGGGCGGGAAGGCACAGAAGGAGGGCGAGCAGCGGTGCGATAAAACGTAGCATCGATAGGTCAGTCCAGAAGAGAGAGGGTCACGGGCGTCAGGTGGTTGTCCTCAACGCGCACTTGCAATTCGCCTTCGCCCAGCTTGGCAGTGAGGCGCTGACCGGGTTGGGTTTGTGCGGCGTTGTGGATGGCATGGCCGCGTTCGTCGAGCAGGATACTGTAGCCACGGCCCAGTGTTGCCAGCGGACTTACGACATGAAGTGTCTGAATCTGGCTTTGCAGTTGTAGCTTGCGCGTCTTGATCTGTTCGCGCATGGCTCGGGGCAAACGTTCGGCCAGAACATCCAGACGCTGGCGCAGAAAGGCCAGGGTGCGTCCCGGATGCTGGGCGGCGAGACGGCTTTCCATATGCGCCAGGCGCACTTGCTGTTTGTGCATGCCTTGCTCGAAAGCACGGCGCAGGCGCATGTCCAGGTCGTCCAGACGCTGAGCCTGCTGACGCAAGCGCTCGCCGGGATGGCGCAGGCGGCGGGAAATGCCGTCCAGGCGCAAGCGTTCGCGCATGAGTCGATCACGCATGCGGCTTATCAGGCGTCGATTGAGGTTTTCTACCCGGCGATGCAGGTCGCTGGAGTCCGGTGCCAGCAATTCCGCAGCAGCAGAAGGCGTTGGCGCACGCACATCGGCCACGAAGTCACTGATGGACACATCGGTTTCATGACCCACTGCGCTGACGATAGGCGTCACGCAGGCATCGATGGCCCGCGCCACGGCTTCTTCGTTGAAGCACCACAAGTCTTCCAGCGAGCCGCCACCTC
Source organism: Pseudomonas cichorii (assembly GCF_019719005.1). Lineage (GTDB taxonomy): Bacteria > Pseudomonadota > Gammaproteobacteria > Pseudomonadales > Pseudomonadaceae > Aquipseudomonas > Aquipseudomonas cichorii_E. The sequence goes on along the minus strand of NZ_JAIGPJ010000017.1, from coordinate 67,832 downwards.
GGGCGAGGATCAGGGCATCGAAGCCTCTGGAATCCGCCAGCTTGAGCGCCCGGACAATCTGCGCAATCGCTTCGCGGCCCTGAACGGCAGTAGGAATCAGGGTCAGCTCGACTTGTGGCGCACGGCGGCGGAACACGCTGATGATGTCGCGTATCACCGCGCCCGTAGGCGAGCTGATGATGCCGATACGTTGCGGATGCAGCGGCAGCGCGATCTTGCGTTCGGTACTGAACAGGCCTTCGTCGCTGAGCTTGGCCTTGAGTGCATCGAAGGCCAGTCGCAATGCGCCATCGCCCGCAGGCTCGACGGTATCAAGGATCAGTTGATAGTCGCCACGGCCCTCGAACAGCGAAACCTTGCCGCGAACCTTGACCTGCAAGCCATCCTTGAGCGCCTGCCGGACACGTGCCGCGCTCTGGCGAAACAGCGCGCAGCGCACCTGAGCCCCGGAGTCCTTGAGCGTGAAGTACACATGGCCGGAGGCCGGGCGCGACAGGTTGGATATCTCGCCCTCGACCCAGATGCTGCTGAACACATCCTCCAGCAATACGCGGGCGCGGCCGTTGAGCTGGCTGACAGTGAGGACTTCCCGGTTCAGGCCGAGTCTTGCGAAAGGATCTTTAATCATGACGGCATCATAAAGGGATTTGCCCGGCCACCACCACTGGCGGTTTCCGGGTGGCGCAGCTATACAGACTGCGTGAAAACTGCTGCGCTCGGTCATGCTGCGTTGAAAACAGGCTCGGAATGCTCATTTACAACCAGTAAACTCCGCTTCCTCGCCTGTTTTCGCCTTGCCTGACCTTCGCTCGCTACGTCTTCACACGGTCTGTATATAAGCAGCGCGTGGTCAATTCAGGGAGAGTCCTGTGGCGGGCGAATGGTTCAACCAGTTGGGTTTTGCACCGCTGGATCTGCTATGGATCGAGCTGGCGGTAGTGGCCGCTTATGTGGTGTTTGGCGTTGCCGGTTTCGGTACGGCACTGGTTGCCGGGCCTGTCCTGATTCATTTCATGCCGCTGTCGCGGATCATTCCCTTGCTGGTGATGCTGGATTTCCTGGCGGCTTTCGGCAACCTGCTGCCTTCCCGGCAATCGGTGGTCCGCTCGGAGTTGCTTCGTCTGCTGCCCTGCATGGCGGTAGGTTGCACCTTGGGCGTGCTGTTTCTGCTCAATCTGAAATCCGATGTGCTGCTTTTATTGATGGGGCTGTTCGTGACCGCGTATGCGCTTTACAGCCTGGCGGTGAAGGTGCGACCGACGCAATTGGCGGCGGGCTGGGCGATCCCTATGGGCACAATTGGTGGTCTGTTCGGTGCCCTGTTTGGCAGCGGTGGCTTTCTCTATGCGATTTACCTTAATAGTCGACTGACTTCCAAGGAGCAGGCGCGAGCCACGCAAAGCGCACTGATCAGTTGCAGCACCATCGTGCGCCTCGGGCTGTTTCTGCTGGCCGGGGTTTATGCCGAAATTCCGTTGCTGGTTCTGGCGGTTTGCCTGTTGCCGGCGATGTTGCTGGGCTCATGGATCGGCAGGTCGCTGGTGACGAAACTGTCCCGCGAAGCCTTTGTGCGGCTGGTGACCTGGTTGGTGCTGGTCAGTGGTCTGGCGTTGATCGGCCGCTACATTGCCGGTTGATGAGCCGGGGTTTGGGCCTGACCTGTTAAACTGCCGCCCCCGATCAGCCTTCAGCGACACATTGCCATGAACACCCAAAGCATCATTGTCCCGCAAATCTCCAGTTTTCCCGGACATGAGGCTCGTGCGCGCCTGATCCTGCGCTGGCTGGTCAAACTCAATGTGGTCGAGCCTGAACTGAGCACCTGCGGGCGAACCTACAACAAGATGGCCTACGCCATTGCGCCGGGCGCGAAAAGGGTAGTGCAGAACCCCGACGCATTGCCGTTCGGGCAGGCCGTCAACGGGCTGGAGATCGTTACCAGGCGCTGCATCTTCACGCCGTTGAACAATTTTGCCGAAGAGGCCGGTTGCCCTGAATGCCGTCGGGAAATCGGTGAGGCGCTGTTTGACAGTCTGGAAGACTGGATGCCCGGCCACACCGATAACTTCATCTGCCCGGAATGCCGCCATGAGGACGATATCAACGGCTTTCTGTTCCTGGACGCCTGCGGGTTTTCCAACCTCGGATTCATCTTCAATAACTGGCTCGATGCGTCCTTCACTCAGAGCTTTCTCGACGACTTCGCCGAACGCCTGGACCGCCCGGTTTCCTTCGTCAAAGTCCGGCTATAAGTTCGTTTGATATTAGGCTGAGGTTTACATTGAGCCTGCGCGGGTGTGTAGGTATAATGGCGCGCTTCCAATTTTCCCGCCCGGGAGCCCCCGCGATGCTGCGTATCAGTCAAGAAGCCCTAACATTCGACGACATTCTCCTTGTGCCCGGTTATTCCGAGGTACTGCCCAACGAAGTCAGTCTGAAAACCCGTTTGACCCGTGGCATTGAACTGAATATCCCTTTGGTTTCCGCTGCAATGGATACTGTCACTGAAGCCCGTCTGGCCATCGCCATGGCTCAGGAAGGTGGTATCGGTATCATCCACAAGAACATGACCATCGAGCAGCAAGCCGCTGAAGTTCGCAAGGTCAAGAAGTTCGAGGCCGGTGTCGTCAAGGACCCGATCACCATCGAGGCTGACGCCACGGTTCGTGACCTGTTCGAGCTGACCCGCCTGCATAACATCTCCGGCGTACCTGTCCTGCATGATGGCGACCTGGTCGGCATCGTGACTTCTCGTGACGTGCGTTTTGAAAACCGTCTGGATATCCCTGTTCGCGAAGTGATGACGCCTAAAGAGCGTCTGGTCACCGTGCGTGAAGGCGCAGACAAGAACGAAGTGCGCGAGCTGCTGCATAAGCACCGTCTTGAAAAAGTCCTGATCGTCGACGCCAAGTTCGCACTCAAGGGCATGATGACCGTCAAGGACATCGAAAAGGCCAAGGCTTACCCGCTGGCGAGCAAGGACGACCAGGGTCGTCTGCGTGTCGGCGCTGCTGTCGGTACTGGCAAGGACACTGGCGATCGCGTTTCGGCGCTGGTGGCTGCCGGTGTTGACGTGGTGGTGGTCGACACCGCTCACGGTCACTCCAAAGGCGTGATCGACCGCGTTCGCTGGGTCAAGGAAAACTTCCCTGAAGTGCAGGTCATCGGCGGCAACATCGCCACTGGCGAAGCGGCCAAGGCTCTGGCTGCAGCCGGCGCTGACGCGGTCAAGGTCGGTATCGGCCCAGGCTCGATCTGCACCACCCGTATCGTTGCAGGCGTGGGCGTCCCGCAAATCAGCGCTATCGCCAACGTTGCCGCTGCCCTTGAAGGCACTGGCGTTCCCCTGATCGCCGACGGCGGCATCCGTTTCTCGGGTGACCTGTCCAAGGCCATCGTTGCTGGCGCAAGCTGCGTGATGATGGGTTCGATGTTTGCCGGTACTGAAGAAGCGCCAGGCGAAATCGAACTGTTCCAGGGCCGCTCCTACAAGGCTTATCGCGGCATGGGCTCGCTGGGCGCCATGTCCCAGGCGCAAGGTTCTTCGGACCGCTACTTCCAGGACTCGTCCGCAGGTGCCGAGAAGCTGGTACCGGAAGGTATCGAAGGCCGTGTGGCCTACAAGGGTTCGTTGTCGGCCATCATCCATCAACTGATGGGCGGCCTGCGTTCTTCCATGGGCTACACCGGTAGCGCCGATATCGAAGAAATGCGCACCAAGCCCGAGTTCGTACGCATCACCGGCGCTGGCATGGCTGAATCCCACGTCCATGACGTGCAGATCACCAAGGAAGCACCGAACTATCGTGTCGGCTAAGGCCGACAGCTGATAGCTTCAAGCTTTAAGCTACAAGCGGTAGTTGCGCTTATGCAGCTACCGCAGATTCCGACAACTTGCAGCTTGCAGCTTAAAGCTCGCAACTGCTCATCAGAGCTCCTTCCATGGCCCTCGATATTCACGCCCACCGTATCCTGATCCTCGATTTCGGCTCCCAGTACACTCAACTGATCGCTCGCCGCGTGCGTGAAATCGGTGTGTATTGCGAACTGCATCCGTTCGACATGGACGATGAAGCGATTCGCGAATTCGCCCCGCGCGGGATCATCCTCGCTGGCGGCCCCGAGTCCGTGCACGAAGCCAACAGCCCGCGTGCTCCGCAAGCCGTGTTTGATCTGGGCGTGCCGGTTTTCGGCATCTGCTACGGCATGCAGACCATGGCCGAGCAGTTGGGTGGCCGCGTTGAAGGCTCCGACCTGCGCGAGTTCGGCTACGCCCGTGTCGATGTAGTCGGCAAGGGCCGCGTACTCGACGGCATCGAAGACCACGTGGATGCCGATGGCGTCCTGGGCCTCGATGTCTGGATGAGTCACGGCGACAAGGTCACCGAGATTCCGGACGGTTTCCACGTCCTGGCCAGCACACCAAGCTGCCCTATCGCCGGTATGGCTGACGATACCCGCGGCTACTACGGCGTGCAGTTCCACCCGGAAGTGACCCACACCAAGCAGGGCGGCCGCATCCTGTCGCGCTTCATCCTCGACATCTGTGGTTGTGAAGCGCTGTGGACCCCGTCGCACATTGCTGAAGACGCGATTGCCAGCATCCGCGCCCAGGTCGGTACCGACAACGTTCTGCTGGGCCTGTCCGGCGGCGTCGACTCTTCCGTGGTTGCAGCCTTGCTGCACAAGGCCATTGGCGATCAACTGACTTGCGTATTCGTCGATAACGGCTTACTGCGTCTGCACGAAGGCGAGCAGGTCATGGCCATGTTCGCCGAGAACATGGGCGTCAAGGTCATCCGTGCCAATGCCGAAGAGCAGTTCCTGAACAACCTGGCTGGCGAAAGCGACCCGGAGAAAAAGCGCAAGATCATCGGCCGCACCTTCATCGACGTGTTCGATGCCGAATCCTGCAAGCTCGACAACATCAAGTACCTGGCCCAAGGCACCATCTACCCGGACGTCATCGAGTCGGCTGGCGCGAAAAGCGGCAAGGCTCACGTCATCAAGTCGCACCACAACGTGGGCGGCCTGCCGGAAGAAATGAACCTCAAGCTGGTTGAACCCCTGCGCGAGCTATTCAAGGACGAAGTCCGCCGCCTCGGCCTGGAACTCGGCCTGCCCTACGACATGGTCTACCGCCACCCATTCCCGGGTCCTGGCCTGGGCGTGCGCATCCTCGGTGAAGTGAAAAAGGAATACGCGGACCTGCTGCGTCGTGCCGACCACATCTTCATCGAAGAACTGCGCAAGGCCGACTGGTACCACAAAGTCAGCCAGGCATTCGTCGTCTTCCAGCCAGTCAAATCGGTTGGCGTCGTAGGCGACGGCCGCCGCTACGCCTGGGTCGTCGCCCTGCGCGCCGTAGAAACCATCGACTTCATGACCGCACGTTGGGCACACCTGCCTTACGAACTGCTGGAAACCGTCAGCGGGCGGATCATCAATGAAATCGACGGGATTTCTCGGGTGACTTACGATGTTTCGAGTAAGCCGCCGGCTACGATTGAGTGGGAGTGAGCCCTGCTCGCAATAAACAAACGCCCGCGTAATAGCGGGCGTTTGTTTATAAAGCGGATGTAGATCTGCCGCATACAATTCTGAAGTTGTGTTGTTACTCAGTTATTTCGGCAATTCTATCGAGTGTTGTGATCTGCGTTTCCGATAGTAGGAGATTCGTTGCGCAAAAGTTTTCTCGAAGGTGCTCTGAAGAGGATGTCCCCGCGATTACCAGAATATTGGGCGAGCGCTGAAGTAACCACGCCAGAGCAACTTGTTTTGGTGTAGCTCCCAGCTCTTCAGCCACCTGAGAAAGCAGCGACGATTGCAGCGGAGAAAAACCGCCTAGCGGGAAAAACGGCACATAGGCCACGCCTTCATCTGCCAGCGCGTTGATGAAATGGTCATCGTCTCGTTTGATCAGGTTGTACTGGTTCTGCACGCAGACGATCTTGGCCAGTAATTTGGCCTCAGCAAATTGCGCTGGGGTAACATTGCTAAGGCCGATATGGCGAATAAGGCCTTGTTGTTGCAACTCGACCAGAACCTGCAGCGGCTCCAGAGGTGATCGGTCATCCGGACCATGTGCACCACCTAGCCGCAAATTGACGACATCGAGGGTTTCCAGGCCAAGACTGGCAAGGTTTTCATGCACTGCCCGCTTGAGACCGTCCGGCGTAAGATCAGGCGCCCAGGACGCATCTTCACCGCGTACGAAACCGACCTTGGTAATGATCGTGAGGTCTGTGGGATAAGGCGATAGTGCTTCACGGATCAGTCGATTCGAGACACCACGACCATAGAACTCGGCGGTGTCGATGTGATTTGCACCCAAGGTAATTACTTCGCGCAATACCGCCAGAGCGGCTTCTTTATCGCGCGGAGGCCCCCAAACGTGCGGTCCGGGTAGCTGCATGGTGCCGTAGCCCATGCGCTTGAGGTTCATCGCTGTGCCGGCAGGTGTAAATGTCCCGCCAAGGGAAGAAGTGGTCATAGGATGTTCCTGTAGATGGACTGATGGTTTTAGTGCGGGAGAACGATGATCTTGCCGCGTGCGCGACCCGAGAGCTGGTGTTTCCATGCCTCGTCGAAACGCTCAAAGGCGACCGTACGGTCGATGACGACCTTCAAATTTTGCTCGATGACCATCGTGACGAGCTCGTCGAGGCGGTCAATAAAGGGCTTGGCGTAGAACATGCTCGCCGTTACTCCGTGTTCCCGTGCCTCTGCCTCGTCAGGTGGCATAACTGTGGAAACGAGCCGCCCGCCCGTGCGCAGGACTCTGTAGGATCGACTTTGGGTTTCGCCACCGACCAAATCGAGCACCACATCGACGTCACTGGTTAAGCGGGTGAAATCTTCGTTTTGGTAGTCAATGACTTTCTCTGCTCCCAGTGCGTACGCCATTGCCAAGCCATCACCCGAGGCGGTTGCGATCACGTGCGCACCTGACATGCAAGCGAATTGGACGGCAAAGCTGCCGACGCCCCCTGCCGCAGCATGGATCAACACCGTCTCGCCGGCTTTCAGCCCGGCGTTGGAAAACAATGCATGCCATGCTGTGATACCTGCGGTAGGAATCGCACTTCCTTGAGCAGCGGAAAGAGCACCGGGTAGAGGAACACATGCGTTGGCGGGCGCCACGGCGAAATCCGCAAGACCGCCACCTGATCCCGCATCGACGCAGGCAATCACCCTGTCCCCGACATTCCATCGTGTGACAGCCTCGCCGATGCGCTCAACGGTCCCGGCGAAATCGGTGCCGAGGGTTATCGGTAGATCAATCTTGAAAAATTGACGGGCGACCCCTGATGCCACGAGGCCGTCGAGAGGATTGAGAGCAGTTGCCTCTACGCGCACGAGCACGTCTTCTGGACCGATATGAGGCGTGGGGATGTCCTCTATGAGAGGGGCATTTGCGAAACCATGGATGCGTATGGCTTTCATTGTGTGGGTTCCACTTGGATGTAGCAGGGTTTGCTGGTAAATTTTGCACTTGGTGCAAAAAATATATTGCACTCAGTGCATAAATGCAACCCCGAACATGTGAGATCGAATGCATGACGCGCGAGCAGAAGGGCAAAGAAGGCGTTCGCGAACGGAAGCGCCGAGAGATGTACCGCCGTATCACCGATGTAGGCCTGAAGCTGTTTTCCGAACGTGGCTATGAGGGGACTACGCTGGATGCGATTGCCGAAGCGTCGGGTATCGCCCGTCGCACGTTCTTCCACTACTTCGGTTCCAAGGACGAAATTATCCTGGCTTGGCAAAAGTCGTTGCCGGATGAGCTAGGTGCTGAGATACGCAAGCAGGGCGTGAAAGCATCCCCACTCGCTACTATTCACGCCGCACTGATTGCTCTGGCTGCACACATGCATCCGGATGTTGCGGTGCTGATCGGGAGAATTGTGCAGACTACGGAGCAGCTTCAGTTGGGCAATCAGGCCAAGTTTCTGCAAATGGAGTATGCCGCCTATGAAGCCCTGTGCGAGCTTTGGCCGGGTGCCGATAGGCAGGCAGGACTACGCCTGGCTGCAATGGCCAGTGTCGGAGCGATGCGCCTTTCCGTCGAAACCTGGATTGCCGATGGCTGTCAGCGGGCGCTTGCTGAGCATCTCGAAGCCAACTTCAAGAGATTAAGAGCTGAAATGGGTGCCGACTAAAGCGAATGGTATTTTTCATGGTTTGAAAATTCCAGATGCCTTATGGGCTATGGTTTGAAGGGCCTGCGCACGCTTGTTGATAATAGAGTGGGAGTGATCCAGCGTACGGTGTAGACCGGTAGCGCTAGCAAGAAACACCCTGAAGCCCGCTTAATTGCGGGCTTTTGGTTTTTTGGGGCTGGAAAACTCAGATAGCAGAGCTTGCTACCGTAGCACGAGCGCGAGTCGCGCCTCGTCCGATCAGCGAATTAAACCGCCTGCACCCTGGCCAGTTGCTCGCCTTCAAGCCAGGCGCTGATGTCGCTGGCGCGCATGGGTTTGGAGAACAGGTAGCCCTGGGCCCAGGCGCAGCCGAGGTTTTTCAGGGCGTCGAGCTCTGCGGCGGTTTCCACGCCTTCGACGATGCATTCCAGCTGCATGTCCTGGCACAGGGCAACCAGCGACTTGACGATCTTGAAGCTGGCCGGGTCGAGGTGGATGTTGGTGACGAAGGTGCGGTCCACCTTCAGTTTGGTCAGTGACAGCGCGTGGATCTGGCTCAGGCTGGAATAGCCGGTGCCGAAGTCGTCGAGGGAAATGCCGCAGCCCAGTTCGCGAAACCGGCTGATTGCTCGCTGGGTCTGCGGCAGGTCCTGGATGACCGCGGTTTCGGTGATTTCCAGATCGAGGCAGGCCGGGTCGAAATGGCTGCTTTTGATCAGCTCGACGATCTGCTGGGCGGCGTCCTCCGAACCGCAGTCGTGGGCGGACAGGTTGAATGACAGGCGGATACCCGCAGGCCAGCTCGCGGCCGTGTCCAGCGCCTTGCTCAGCAACGGCACCGTGAGGCGATTGACCATGCCGACGCGCTCGGCAATCGGGATGAACTCACTGGGCGGCACGTTACCCAACTCCGGGCTTTCCCAGCGTGCCAGGGCCTCGAACGCGACGGTTTGCTCACTGTGAATATCCACGATGGGCTGGAACACCACGTGAAACTCAGAATCCAGATCGGCCCTGCGCAGGGCCTGTTCGGTCAGCCCTTCGCGATTGAGCTGCTGGCGATGGGCTGCGCTGAACAGGCAGACCGTGCCGGGGCGGTGGCGCTTGCTCTGATACAGGGCGTAGTCGGAGTATTCATACACTTGCGTGGCGTCGGATGCCTGATCCGGGAAGGTCGCGATGCCCAGTGATGCACTGATCTGAATAGGGATGTCCACCAGCAGAAACGGCTCGCGCATGCTGGCGCAGATTCTGTCGCCAAACTCCCGCAACTGGTCGTCGCTCATGGCCTGAGTGATGATCAGGCCAAACTCGTCGCCTCCCAGCCGGGCCAGGTGTACATCTTCGTCGAGCAGCCCGGTCAGGCGCTGGCCAACCTGGCAAAGCAGCTTGTCACCAATGCTATGGCCATACAGATCGTTGACCGGCTTGAAGCCATCCAGGTCGATCAGCCCCACGGCAAGGCGAATCTCCTGCTCGCGGGCGCGGGACAGCAGCGTATCGAGGCGGGAAAAGAACTGCCGCCGATTGGCCAGTCCGGTCAGGCTGTCCTGATTGGCCAGGTGAAGGTTTTCCTCGCTGAGTTTTGCCGTCTGCGCCTGCATGTTCACCAGCCGGGTGAAGTCGGCGTACTGTGCCTTGAGAATGATCAGCATGGCGATGGACACCAGCAGGACGTCAATCGCAGTGGCAACAAAGGTCATGATATTGGTGGACGCGAAGAACACCACGAACGCTGTGTTGACCACTGCGGTGGTGGCCAGGGCTGCTGGCAGCAGGTGCATCATGCAAAAAATGCAGCCGATGACGGTGATCGCCATATAAAAGGCGACATGCGCCTGGGCATAGCTGTCGCCATAGGGAAACAGCGCCAGCGACCAGGCGGTGAACGCCACGGCGACAAACGGCGCGAGCATATTGGTGCGCTTCAGCGCCGCCAGCATCTGCTCAGGGGTGCGCGTCCGTCCGCGCGTGCGCATCCATTCCGCAGCACGAATCACGCCGAACAACGTCATGATCAACGGGCAATACACCACCAGCCAGCGCGGCGCGACCGCAAAGTGGGTGCCCGCCAGCATCAGGGTGTTGATCAGCAGGATGAAATACATCATGGGCAATTGGCGAGACAGCGCGATGTATTGCGCCTTGACCAGACCAGGATTGTCCTTGGGCACAGACATCAACGCTCGTACGCCGAGCAGTGTTTTCTTCATCAGACGACGCTCTGAAAATACAACCAGATAAATAACCGAACGGATTATCCTTTCCAGACCGGATCGAGCAGGGTTAGAAACTGCTCTCATGGGATCGTGTCGGCCAATCCTCTGGTTTCTACAATCTTTACGACTAATGGCACTTTGATTTCGTTCCGCCGACCGGTCGTAATAGTTGTAAGCGAGGCAAGCGCCGTCGAACGGCACCGATAATTAACGGCCAATGGGCTGTCATCTGCGACGATTGGCGCTTTTCCGGAGGTGAGACGGTTTTAATTTTTGTCTTAAGACGGTGCTGGTGGGGGTTTTAGTTTGGAGGTCAAGAACTTCAATCTCAACAATACATGACCCCCCTAAACCCCCCTCCCAACTGCACTATCAAACTGCAACCTTGCCTCTTCAACCTCTGGCAATTTCAGCAGTGTCCATTTGTGCAGCTCACGAAATGGCTGTTGCAGGCTTTGGCCCAGCGGGGTGATTTCGTATTGCACTGCCACAGGCGACAGCGAGATGACCTGTCGGGAAACCAGTCCATTGCGTTCCAGTCGTCTCAGGCATTGTGTCAGTGCCTTTTGGGTCACGCCTTCCAGTCGGCGTTTGATGGCATTGAAGCGGTGTGGCTCTTCATCCAGAACAGCCAGAACCATCATGGACCACTTGTCTGCGATCTGATCAAACAGTGCGCGGCTGGGGCAGTCCGACGAAAAACATTGTGGCTGTATTTCGAGCATCAGGTTTCCTCAGGTATACCTAGGCGATTCAAGGTGCCTAATTGACATTAAGTCTACAAAATATACTTATATGCCTTCCGAAATCAATGGATTCAACTTCGATGTCAAACCTTGATACCAGCGTTTTATTCCGTCCTTTTTCCATCGGCTCTCTGGAATTGAAAAACAGGATTGTCATGGCTCCGATGACGCGCCTCTTCGCTCCGGAGGGCATACCGGGTGAGGCGAGTGCTGCCTATTATCGCCGCCGGGTGGAGGGTGGCGTTGGGTTGGTTCTGTCGGAAGGCACGGTCATTGATCGCCCGGCGTCGCGTAATGAGGCCAGTATTCCTTTTTTCCATGGTGACGCGGCGCTGGCCGGGTGGAAGAACGTGATCGATTCAGTTAAAAACTCGGGTGGCCGCATGGGGCCGCAACTCTGGCACACCGGTGCAGTACGTAGCGACAGAGGCTGGGAACCCGATGCGCCCGTTGAAAGCCCGTCTGGCCTCAATACGCCAAGTGACCCGCGCGGTGTGGCGATGAGCGAAGAGGATATTGCCGATACGGTGGCTGCATATGCCAAGGCCGCTGCAAATGCCAAACACCTGGGCTTCGACACCGTTGAGATTCATGGGGCTCATGGTTACCTGATCGATCAGTTCTTCTGGGCGGGCACCAATCAGCGCACCGACCGTTATGGCGGCCCGACCATCAAAGAGCGTTCACGCTTTGCCAGCGAGATCGTTGCTGCCGTTCGTGATGCGGTCGGCCCCGAATTCCCGATCATCATGCGTGTCAGCCAGTGGAAGCAGCAGGATTTTGGCGTGCGTGTCGCCGAGACTCCAGCGTTGATGGAAGACTGGCTGCTTCCGCTGGTCGAGGCCGGTGTCGACGTGCTGCACTGTTCGCAACGCCGCTTCTGGGAGCCTGAGTTCCCCGAGATTGATGGCGAAAACGGATTGAATTGCGCGGGCTGGGCCAAGAAGGTGACCGGGGCCGCGAGCATCAGTGTGGGTTCGGTTGGTCTGGACAACGATGTAACCAATGCCTTTGCCGGCAAGGGTTCGGCCCCTGCGCTTGCGAGTCTGGACCGGCTTGTCGAGCGCATGGAGCGCGACGAATTTGACCTGATCGCTGTAGGTCGCGTGCTGCTGAGTGACCCGGATTGGGCATCGAAGGTTGAAACTGGAGAACTTGAAAAGCTGGGCGGATTTAACCCCGCCTCTTTAGCCGAGTTGGTTTAAGCGTCTCGTGATGCAGCTCCCGTGTTACGGGAGTTGCTGCGGGCCGAACCACAACCGAGCGACTATAAGAGAAAGCCCTTGAACCCAGGGGCTTTCTCGCATCCGCCCAACCCCCCTCTAAATCAATACTTCCAAGTCACCGAAGCCGTCAGATTCCGTGGCGCACCATAGTTGGTGGAACCTGCCGATTGGTACAGCGACAGCAAGTATTTGCGGTCGGTGACGTTGTTCATATTGAGCGATGTGCTCCAGTGTTCGTCGATGTCGTAGCTGGCCATCAGGTCCACCAGGGCGTAGGCCTCCTGACTGACATTGCTGTTGGTGTCCAGCTCGGTTGCGCTTTGCCACTGAAAGCGGGTGCCGACTTTGGCCTTGGGCAGGCCGGGCAGGCGATAGGTCAGGTTGCCGCGTAAGGTATGAGTGGGGATGTACTTGCGAGCCTCTTCGCCATCGTCGTCTTCGATCTGTACAAAGGTATAGCCGCCCGCCAGTTCAAGGCCTGTCAACACTTCGCCGGAAGCGCCCAGTTCGATGCCGCGGCTTTTGACGTTGGTTCCGCGATACACGTATTGACCCCCCACGATTTCCCCGGTGAGTTCGGCGACGTTTTGCTGGTCTGTCTTGAATACCGCGGCGGTCACGGTCAGTCGTTCATCAAGCAGACGACCTTTCACACCGGCTTCCATGCTTTTGCCTTCCAGTGGCAGGATGACTCCGCCACTGGTGCTGCGTACATATTGGGGTTTGAAGATTTCTGTCCAGCTGGTGTAAAGGCTCCATTGCGGCGTCAGGTCATAAACCAGGCCGGTGTAGGGTGTGACCTTGCCGTGTACCCGGGTGTTGTGCGGCGAGCCATAGCCAGCACCTTCGCCGTCGGCGCTGAGCATGCGTGCCCCGGCGATCCAGTGCAGGTCGTCTGCAAGGCTGAAACGCGCCCCGGCGAACAGGCTTTTCTGGCGATCGGTGAACCGTTGGGTATTGAGGTCGTCGGTGTAGTTCAGTGCCGGTTGCACCACGTTGCCGGCCAGTGCATCGGAGAGGCTGACAAGCTGGTTGCCCGATGCGTCTCTGTAGTGCCCGCGCTCGTCATGATGGGTACGCCCGTAGTTGGCACCCACGGTCAATTCATGCTCCCGTCCCAGGAGTCTGAACGGGCCTGACAGCCGCGCTTCACCCGTCACCTGATGTTCCGTGCTGGTGGTGCGGTTGATATAGGCGTAGGCATCGGTGGCGGTTGCCGGGATGGCGTACAGCATTTTGGTATCGGAGTCCTGGCTCATCCCGGCCAGAGTCAGGGTGCTTTCCCAGCCGTTGTCGAAGGCGTGGGTCAGTTCGACGAAGGCACGTTGGGTATGGACGTCCCAGTAGGTCCAGGGTTGACCGACGCTGGAGCTGCGGCTGCTGTAGTGAATACGGTTGCCCGCGTAATCGGCGATCGGCAAGGCTCCCCAGGTGCTGCCATTGGAGTAGCTGTTCTGTTGGGTAAAGCCTACGGTCAGGGTGTCGGCATCGGACAGATCAAAGGCCAGCAAGCCCGCTGCCACGTTGACTTCGTGGCTGTACTGGTCGAGGTAGGAGTTGCCTTTGTCGTGGGAGGTGATGAAGCGTCCGCGAACCTTGCCGCTGTCGGTCAGCGGGCCGGACAGATCCACGCCCAGTCGGCGGTTGTCCCATGAGCCGATGCTGCTGTCGACCCTGGCCTGGAAGGTGTCGGTAGGCCGTTTGCGCACGAGGTTGACCGTGGCCGACGGATCTCCCGTGCCGCTCATGAGTCCGTTGGCGCCATGCAGCACGTCAACCTGCTCGAACTCGGTCATGTCCTGATCGCCCACCAGCACGCCGCCCGAAAAGGGCAGGCTCATGCCATCGTATTCGAAGTTTTCGATCTTGAAGCCACGGGAGGTAAAGGCCGTGCGATCCGTTTCAAACTGTTCGACGGTGACGGACGGCGCATTACGCAGCGCCTCTTTCACGCTGTTGAGTTTGAAGTCATCCATTTGCTCGCGGGTGATCACAGTGATCGCCTGTGGCGTGTCCTTGTCGCTCAGGCCCAGGCGTGTGGTGCTGGAAACCGGCCTGCCTTGGTAGCCTTGGCTCAGGCCACCGTCTTGCATGGCCTGATACTGAATCCGGGTCGGGCCAAGGATGACTTCGTTGCCAGCGCTGTTGCGGTCTGTCGGGACAAGGTAAACCGTGACTGCGTCAGTGCGAGAGAAGCTGTAGCCACTGCCTTGCAGTAACTTCACCAAGGCTTCTTCGGCTGAGTAACTGCCGATGACTGCACTGCTGCGCAGGCTGGCATCCAGGTCTCCATCGAGCAGCACGTTCTGCCCGGATTGCCGACTGAAGCTCAGCAGTGCCTGGCGCAGTGGTTGCGCCGGGATATTGAGCGACAGTTTTTCTACCGTGCTTGCAGCGGCCTGACCTGGAGCTCCATGAGCCTGAACGGTTCCGACGAGTAAGGTGCAGGCGAGCGCTGCACTCAGGGCATTACGCTGCCAGCGGGTATCGTTTTTCAGGCTCGGGGTGGATTTTTTGGCCATTCAGGTCGCTTCCTGTGAAGTATGCGCGGATATGCGAGTAGCAATCAGTCCCGTTAAGACGGATGAGCAATTGCGATTCCTGACGGTGTCTTGAATTATTTATGCGCAAGTTTCAGGCGGGGTAGATCAGCGTGACCAGATCGGTATAGCGAGCCGTGCGCACGGACAGGGCTTTGGACAGGACATCCAGCATCTGCTCGGGCCTGTTGAGGTTGAGGATCAGGCTGACTCGTCGTGCTGCGAGTTGCTTGTCCATGATGAAGATTTTCCCTTCTCGCCAGCGCTGCAACTCATCGACAACCGTCAGCAGCGGCGTATCGAAAAAGGCCAGGCGGCCATTGCGCCAGGCGAGAATCTGCTCCAGTTCCGCGTGTTGAATGGCACCGGTCTGGTTGGCGCTGAAGCGTAGGGAAAGGCCTTCTTCAAGGTCCGTCTGCTGAGTGGCGGTGACGACGCGCACGGTTTTGCGACTGACAGCCACACGTGTGGTTGCCTGATCGCATGTCAGGCAGAATTCGCTGTCATTGGCGATCACCACGCCTTCTTCAGTGCTGACCCGGAACTCGCCGGCAGCGGCAGGCACCACGTTGAAAAACGCTTCGCCTTGAAGCAGCGTCACTGAGCGTCGGGTAGCGGAGAAGTCCAGGTTCAGGGCGGTGTTGCCGGCGAGGTCGACTGTCGATCCATCCGGCAGGCTCACCTTGCGCCGCTCGCCCACGGCAGTGCGTTCGTCGGCAAACGGTGATCCTGAGCCCTTGAGCCAGAAGGACGTTGCGCCCGCCGTGACCGCCACGGCGCTGGCGGCGATTCCGAGCCCGACAAAGCGGCGTCGCGATAGTTGAGGGCGAGCGGCGGGGCGCGCAGGTTGCAGCAGGAGTGCCGAAGCGTCCCACAGACTTTCCAGCTCGGCATAGGCCTGTGCATGCCGAGGGTCAGCCGCGATCCATCTGACCAGATCCTCGCGCTCAGCCTCGGTCGGCGATCCTCCCTGTACCAAGGCAAACCAGGCGCTGGCCTGATGACTGATGTCATCATCCTGATGTACTGGCGAGTCGTGGATCGGCGGTTCGGGATTCATGGGGTAATCGATTCGGCTGGAATGAGTACTGGCGGGCGATTGTACATTCACCGGGACATGCCGAGCTTCAATAAATCCAGAGCCTTGACCATGCGGCTGTAGGCGGTCTTCGGAGAGATGCCGAGGCGTTCGCCAATCTCGGCATAGGTCATGCCCTCGACCCGCACCATCAGGAAAACCTCGCGGCAAGGTTCGGGCATGTTCTGAATCACCTCGTTCAAAGTGGCCAGTTGCTGGTTGGCGATGGCTGCCTGCTCAAGGGTGGGCGTGCTTTGCCCGACGCTGGCCATTTCCTGGCTTTCCAGCGGCTCGCCTTTGCGGTGTTCCTGGCGACGGGTGTGATCGATGAACAGGTTGCGGGCACTGGAAAACAGATAGGCGCGGAAGTTTTCTATGCGCGTACGGCCCATCTGTTCTGAGAGGCGAATGAACGTGTCCTGTGTCAGGTCAGCCGCGGTCTCTTTGCAACGCAAGCGGCGATCCAGGTATTCCTGGATTTCTGCGCGATGGGCGAGATAAAGCGCCTTGAGATCTGAACCGGACATAAAGCCACCTTGGCTGGCATACAAGCGAGCGCGGGAAAATATCACAAACGAGAATCGTTTGTGTTGAGGCTCGGTGTCAAAGTGCATTTCCAGCCGACAGAGATGATGGATGGCGATCAGGATTGAGTCATGGCAGCTCCAAAAGAGCGGATGTAACCCTCAGCGTTCTATCCGCCCTTTGTGCATTTACCTCAGGGTCTTTCAGGTCACATCCTTCATCCCCATCAATTTCAGCGCATTGATCAGTTGCCCCAGGTTGTCAAAGCGGCGGCCACTGATTGCCTGCCATCTGGGGCGTTCGATGAAGAATTTGCCGCGGCTGGTCTTGATGGTGGTTCGCACGATAGCGCCGTCCGAGGAGCGGTGAATCAATAGCGGACTGGCTGCACTTTTATTGATGACGAACATTCCGGGCATTATCAGACGATTTTCTATCGTCGGCCGTGGATACACCTTGTTGATGGCCGTCTGCAGTCTGAAGTCGCTTTTGACGAAAGTGGGGAGTCTGCCGATTTCGCCATTCATGATTTGTCCGGGGTCAATCGAAAAGCCTTCAGGTTGACCCAGGCTGACGTCCTCGGCTCTCAGGCCTATGGCACCTTCCAGTTCACTGAGGCCGGGGACGCCTTCATAAGTATTGGTGTGGGCATTGCCGACCAGCGCCAGCCATTTGCCTTTAGGGCCAAGGCTCGGTGCATCGGCCTGGAGGGTGGTGTGGGCGAAGTAGTTCATCATTTTGATACGCAACAGCCCATCGGGGTCATTCATGCCGACAATTCGATAGCTGGCCATGCAGTCTATGGGCTGAATCCGGATGTTGTTTGCATTGGCGGCATTCACCACTTCGAGAAAGGTGTACTGCCCCATGGGATCGGTATGGTGGCCTGCGTCGAGGCTCTTCAGGTAGGTTTTCAGATTGCTCGGCATGCGGCCCGATCTGGCAAAGGTTTTCAGGTCCTGCAAATGGAAGTCGTTAAGCAGATGCTCCATATACAGCGTTCTGACATTGAGTTTGCTCAACAGGCGCATGTTGTCGATCAGGAATTTCTTGCTGCCTGACTCGGCGTGGCTTTCCCCGATCACCAGGCCGGGAGCATTGGCAAAGATCTTCTGCAGTGTGGATTTACAGGTGTCGGTGGCTTCAAGGGGTGGCATCTCAGGCCTTGCGGGCAATCTTGTCTGCTTGAAGAACTGGAATGCATCCGTACGTAATCGTTCTCTGATTGCCCTGAAATCAATATAAGGGTCTGTAAATGAATGACTTCTGACCCAGTCGCCTTGCAAGACCCTGCGTTCTCCGCCATTGGCCGCAATCAGGAGGTCCGGCTTCATGCTTTCGGGTACGTCGTAGGGGCTGGCTCTGAGTGGATAATTGATGTGTGAGAGTTTCAGGCTTGATGCCACTGGTCCGCCACCTCTGAGGCCTTGGGCATCGACGGTTTCCCACTGGCCGGCGGCATTGATGCGTATCGGGACGTTACGGTAGAACGAGAAAGGATTGTTCGGATCGATAATGGCCCAGCCGTTCATCTCGTTGACGAAGCGAACGCGGTAAGCCTCGCCCTTGATCGAAACGTAGGTGCTGCCGTCAATCAATTGATAAATACCCTGCATCCGGCCACTTGGTGCCACGGGAGCACCGACGAGTTTTACGGTGGTCTTGAAGTGCTCGAGCAGTTGCGAAGTCTCTTGCGGTATGACTTCTGAAGCTTCAGTGATCGCAGGACCGATACCGGGCTCGACGTCAGACGCAACTGGCAGCGTTGCTTCGTGTTCGATAACCGGGGGTTCTGCTTCTGGAAAGCCGCTGATCAGGAAGAGGCTATTGAACAGCACGTCCACTCCACTGGTGATTGCCCCGATGACGCCTGCCTTGCGCTCGGCGGTGGTATGGCCGTTGACCGCCTGATCGATATTCAGGCCCATATCCGCCAGCCCTGCACCCACCACAGCCAGTGCAACAGGCCAGTCAATGGCCGCCAGTGGGCCCAGGACATGGGAAAACGCATTGAGATAGCCGATCCACATCTGCTTTCGCAGGTCCGCATTGGAGCGCATGGACAGATTGGCATCGGCGTTCATGCGGTTATGTGCGCTGTCCCGAAGCCAGGTGAATGCATCCATGCCCAGATCGCGGTCATTTTGATTGATCAATGCAGGGCTGCCAGCGGGCAGTAGATCCATCAGATGGTTGAGGCCCACGTCGCTGTTGATTTCGCTGCGCATTGAAAGCGGGAAATGCGAGAGCAATCGCGCCCGGTCGCCGACGTTGGTTGTTTCTCTGACCAGCCAGGCTTTCAATTGCGGCTCTGTATCAAAAACATGAAAGGGGGTGATTTCCCCGGGGATATAGATAATTTGTCGGCCTCGGGGCGTCACGATGCGCAGGATATCGCTGGCTTCATGACCGCCGATATCAAAGGCCGTGACGCGTACTCCGGCAGGCGCACGGGTTGTAGCGCTCAGCATCGACAACTGAATCGGCGCATGAACATTGCCCGCGACCGCTTGAGTGATCCACTGGAAGTCCTGAGCAGAGAGATGGCCGTTGTGTCGATCTTCCAGAGCCTTGGACAGGAAGTTGGCTTTGCTGAGGGTACGAAAGTCCTCTGCGCAGTTTTGCCAGAAACTGGCAAGTCTTGCCTTGTACTGCGAGCTGAAATCCATAGCCCACAAATCGCTCATGACATCTGAAACAAGCATTTTCACTTCAGTGTGTTCATCGTAGGTGTCGGCCTGCGGCCCTGCTGTGTAAAAGCCGCTCATGGTCTGCAGTTCATCTGCATAGTCCTGATCCTCTGCATTGAATCGATGCAGGATCAGTTGGGGCAGGGTCATTGACTCGATTGGCGAACCGTAATGCTGCCAGCCACTGAAGGTGACATGGCTGCTCACCGCTGTGGTGAAGCGGTGCCAGTAGACGGTGTCTGGAGAAATCGTCAGGCCGGTATGTTTGCGCAGGATATTCCTGGCTGTTTCCAGGGCCTGCTGGCGCATGTCCGGACAGCTTTCGGCCACCCGCCGAGCGATGGTTTTCAGTTCCATCTGGTCTTGGGAAAAGGGCGGTGCGGTTGTTGAATTGTTGTTCAGGCTCACAGGATTCACCTCGTATATGGAATCCTCCAAGCGTCTCGCCAATCGTCACAGCAGGAGCGCTAAATAGTTAGTGCAGTATTGCCGCCCTTATCTTTCCCCAAATGCAGGTGTATCGTATTCGCCCCTCGCATCTGCTCTCAGGTGCATCCCGCAGTCGTTCTTGAGGTGTTTGCCCTTATGTCCTTTACCCGTCGACAAATTCTCGGAGGTCTGGCCGGTCTTGCCGTAGTGGGTCTGGGCGCAGGTGGTGCATCGCGTTACTGGCTGGGGCGCAGCGGGCCGGGCGAAGGGCATGACTTCGAACTGATTGCTGCGCCGCTGGATGTCGAACTGGTGCCCGGTTACAAGACACCGGCCTGGGCGTTCGGCGGCTCTGCGCCGGGCACCGAGTTGCGGGTGCGTCAGGGTGAATGGCTGCGGTTGCGCTTTATCAATCAGTTGCCGGTGGAAACCACCATTCACTGGCATGGCATCCGTTTGCCGCTGGAAATGGACGGCGTGCCTTACGTTTCGCAACTGCCGGTCAAGCCGGGCGAGTATTTCGACTACAAGTTTCGGGTCACCGACGCGGGCAGTTTCTGGTATCACCCCCATGTAAGCAGCAGTGAAGAACTGGGGCGCGGGCTGGTGGGGCCGCTGATTGTCGAAGAGCGTGAGCCCACGGGTTTCCTGCATGAACGTACGGTCAGCCTGAAAAGCTGGCATGTGGACGAGCAGGGCGCATTCACTGATTTCAGCGTGACCCGCGAGGCGGCCCGTGAAGGGACGGCCGGGCGCTTGCAGACCATCAATGGCGTTCCCTTGGGCGTGATCGATTTGCCTGCCGGGCAGATCACGCGGGTGCGTTTGCTCAATCTGGACAACACCTGGACATACCGCCTCAACCTGCCCGATGCCGAGGCGATGATCTATGCACTGGATGGCAACCCGATAGAACCGCGTCCGATGGGCGAAGATTACTGGCTCGGGCCGGGAATGCGCATCTGTCTGGCAATCAAGGCGCCGCCTGCCGGTGAGGAAATCTCGCTGCGCAATGGGCCGGTGCGTCTGGGTACTTTCCGTTCTGTGGCCAATAACGACGCGCCGGGCCAATGGCCAGCCGCCTTGCCGCCCAATCCGATCCCTGAACCGGATCTGGAGAATGCCGAAAAGATCAATTTCAACTTCGAGTGGGTCGGCTCCATGTCGGTCAACACCGACAATGGCAAGCCGCCAAGCCTCTGGCAGATCAATGGCGAGGCTTGGGATATCACCGACAAGACCTGTGCAGACCGGCCCATCGCCAAATTGCAGTTGGGCAAGAGTTACATCTTCGAGCTGAAGAACATGACTCAGTACCAGCACCCGATCCATTTGCATGGCATGAGTTTCAAGGTGATCGGCTCCAATCGGCGCAAGATCATTCCGTATTTCACCGATACCTTTCTGCTGGGCCGAAATGAGCGGGCGCGGGTGGCTTTGGTCGCGGATAATCCCGGCGTGTGGATGTTCCACTGCCATGTGATCGATCACATGGAAACCGGGCTCATGGCAGCAATAGAGGTTTCTTGATGCGTCAGCCGCAAATCATCGATCGCAGTCGCGATCAGGACTTCATGCGCGAAGCGCTGGCACTGGCCGCACAGGGCGCGCTACTGGGCGAAGTGCCGGTGGGCGCTGTGCTGGTGCAGGATGGCCAGATCATCGGACGCGGTTACAACTGCCCGATCAGTGGCAGCGATCCCAGTGCCCATGCCGAAATGGTCGCCATTCGCGATGCGGCCAGGGCGGTGAGCAACTATCGTCTGCCGGGCAGTACGCTGTACGTGACGCTGGAGCCCTGCAGCATGTGCGCGGGCCTGATCGTGCATTCTCGTGTGGCGCGCGTGGTTTTTGGCGCGCTGGAGCCCAAGGCCGGGATTGTGCAGAGCCAGGGGCAGTTTTTCACTCAGGGGTTTCTCAACCATCGCGTGCTGTTCGAGGGGGGAGTGCTGGGGGAGGAGTGCGGGACGATGTTGAGCGAGTTTTTCAGGATGCGTCGGGCTGCCAGCAAGGCTTGAGCCTGTTCAGAGTGCCGGGTTTTCCTGGGGGGCATCCGGTTGTGGCGTTGAGGCGGGTTTGGTCTTGTCTACGGCAGGGACGTGCAGATTGCCTTCAGCCACCTGATTGCCTTCCAGCTGTGGTTGCGTCACCCACGTCAGAATGTCGTAATAACGACGAATGTTGGCGACGAAATGCACCGGCTCACCGCCTCGGGCATAGCCATAGCGGGTCTTGCTGTACCACTTCTTCTGGGAGAGGCGGGGCAGCATCTTTTTGACGTCCAGCCACTTGTTGGGGTCCAGCCCCTCGTTTTCGGCCAGTTTGCGGGCATCTTCCAGATGGCCGCTGCCAACGTTGTAGGATGCGAGCGCCAGCCAGGTGCGATCTGGCTCTTGTATCTGCTCGTCCAGTTGATCCTTTACGTAGGCAAAGTACTTGGCTCCGCCCTGAATGCTTTGCTTGGCATCGAGCCGGTTGGTAACGCCCATGGCTTGCGCGGTGTTCTGGGTCAGCATCATCAGGCCACGAACCCCGGTCTTGGAGGTGACGGTGGGCTGCCACAGGGATTCCTGATAACCAATGGCGGCCAGCAGCCTCCAGTCGACCTGTTCCTTCCTGGCCGAGGCCTGGAAGTGTTTTTCGTATTTGGGCAGGCGTTCCTGCAGGTGCTGGGCAAAGGTGTAGGCACCCACATAGCCCAATACATCGACGTGGCCGTAGTAGCGGTCCTTGAGTCGTTGCAGGGTGCCGTTCTTTTCAACCTTGTCCAGGTAGGCGTTGATTTCGTTCAGCAGGCTGTTGTCTTCACCCGGCGCCACGGCCCAGCGCTGTTCCCGGGCTTCGCCCAGATCAAAGGCTACGCGCACGTTGGGGAAGTAGACCTGGTTCATGGCCAGTTCGTTGGAGTCCACCAGCGTCAGGTCGATCTGGCCTTCATCGACCATGCGAAGCAGGTCGACCACTTCCACTGCATCCGATTCTTCATATTCAAGGCCGGGGTTCTGGGCCTTGAGGGCTGCCAGTTGTTCGGCATGGCTGCTGCCCTTGAGCACCATGATGCGCTTGCCCGTCAGATCGCCGGCGTCGGTCGGTCGTGACTGGCCGTTGCGGTAGACCACCTGGGGTGTGACTTCAAGGTACGGATGAGAGAAGCGCGCCTGCTGCTTGCGCTCCTGGGTGTCGATCAGGCCGGCAGCCGCCAGAACCGGGCCGCCTGGCTTGTTGATCTGCTCGAACAGATCGTCGAGGTTATCGGCCGTTTCGATCTTGAGTTCTACCCCCAGATCCTCGGCAAAACGCTTGACCAGCTCGTACTCGAAGCCGGTTTCACCGTTACGATCCTGGAAATAAGTGGCGGGGCTGTTACGGGTTACAACGCGCAGGACGCCATCCTCCTTGACTCGCTCCAGTGTGCTGGGTTTATCCACACAGGCGCTGAGCATCAGGAAGAGTCCGGTTGCGACGAGCCATTTGGCGCAACGAGGGCGGAAATCTGCTAGGGAGAACATCGGTGCAGTATACGCAAAGCACCGGTGCCGCCATATCTCGACAGCAAGGCTCGCGTCTGATAGGCGATGGCTTTTTGGCAAAAAAGAAGGTGTTTTCTGCAAAGAAACGACATTCGGGCGTATTCCTTGTCGCCGTTTTGGGTGCTCAAAGGGTCGGTTTAGGCTAGAATGCGTGGCCTCAAAGCACACCCCCTTCCCGAGGCTGTCCCGAAGATGTTGATCCTGCGCGGTGCTCCTGCCCTTTCTGCCTTCCGCCACAGCAAATTACTAGAACAACTGAAACAAAAAGTTTCAGCTGTCAGTGGCTTGTACGCTGAATTCGCTCACTTCGCTGAAATCACTGGCGCTCTGTCCAGTGAAGAGCAGCAGGTTCTCGACCGCCTTCTGAAATACGGCCCGAGTGTGCCGGTTCAAGAGCCGAACGGTCGTCTGTTCCTGGTGCTGCCACGTTTCGGCACGATTTCGCCGTGGTCGAGCAAGGCCAGCGATATTGCCCGTAACTGTGGCCTGGCAAAGATCCAGCGCCTGGAGCGCGGTATCGCCTTCTATGTAGAAGGCCAGTTCAGCGATATCGAGGCTCAGGCCATTGCCGACAGCCTGCATGACCGCATGACCCAACTGGTTCTGGGCAACCACGAGCAGGCCGCCGGTCTGTTCAGCCATGCCGAACCCAAGCCGCTGACTGCCGTGGATATCCTCGGTGGCGGTCGCGCAGCACTGGAAAAAGCCAACGTCGACCTGGGCCTGGCCCTGGCTGAAGACGAAATCGATTATCTGGTCACCAGCTTCAATGGTCTGGGGCGCAACCCTCACGACATCGAACTGATGATGTTCGCCCAGGCCAACTCCGAGCACTGCCGTCACAAGATCTTCAACGCCAGTTGGGATATCGACGGCGAAAGCCAGGAAAAAAGCCTGTTCGGCATGATCAAGAACACCTACCAGATGCACAGCGAAGGCGTTCTGTCCGCTTACAAGGACAACGCTTCGGTGATCGTCGGTAATGTTGCCGGTCGTTTCTTCCCGGACCCTGAAACCCGCCAGTACGGCGCGGTGCAGGAGCCTGTTCACATCCTGATGAAGGTCGAGACTCACAACCACCCGACTGCGATTGCTCCGTTCCCCGGCGCATCCACCGGTTCCGGCGGCGAGATTCGCGACGAAGGTGCAACCGGTCGTGGTGCCAAGCCAAAGGCCGGCCTGACCGGTTTCACCGTATCGAACCTGCAGATCCCCGGTTTCGTGCAGCCATGGGAAGTGCCTTACGGCAAGCCCGAGCGCATCGTGACCGCGCTGGACATCATGATTGAAGGCCCGCTGGGTGGCGCGGCGTTCAACAACGAATTCGGTCGTCCGGCCCTGACCGGTTACTTCCGTACCTTCGAGCAGTCGATCACCACGCCTCACGGTGACGAAGTTCGCGGTTACCACAAGCCGATCATGCTGGCTGGCGGTATGGGCAACATCCGCGAAGATCACGTCCAGAAGGGCGAAATCACGGTCGGCGCCAAACTGATCGTGTTGGGTGGCCCGGCCATGCTGATCGGTCTGGGCGGCGGCGCCGCTTCCTCCATGGCTACCGGCACCAGTTCCGCCGATCTGGATTTCGCTTCCGTTCAGCGTGAAAACCCTGAAATGGAGCGTCGTTGCCAGGAAGTCATCGACCGTTGCTGGCAACTGGGTGACAAGAACCCGATCAGCTTCATCCACGACGTAGGTGCGGGCGGTCTGTCCAACGCCTTCCCGGAGCTGGTCAACGATGGCGGCCGTGGCGGTCGTTTCGAGCTTCGTAACGTGCCTAACGACGAGCCGGGCATGGCCCCGCTGGAAATCTGGAGCAACGAGTCTCAGGAACGTTACGTTCTGGCTGTTTCCGCCGAAGATTTCGAGCGTTTCAAGGCGATCTGCGAGCGTGAGCGTTGTCCGTTCGCAGTCGTTGGCGAAGCCACTGCCGAGCCTCAACTGACCGTTACCGACAGCCATTTCGGCAACAACCCGGTGGACATGCCGCTGGAAGTGCTGCTGGGCAAGGCCCCGCGTATGCACCGTTCAGTAGCGCGTGAAGCTGAACTGGGCGACGATTTCGATCCGGGCACGCTGAGCATCGACGAGAGCGTGGAGCGTGTTCTGCGTCACCCGGCGGTAGCCAGCAAGAATTTCCTGATCACCATTGGCGATCGCAGCATCACCGGTCTGGTCGCTCGCGATCAGATGGTCGGTCCATGGCAAGTGCCAGTGGCTGACTGCGCCGTGACGGCCACCAGCTTCGACGTCAACACTGGCGAAGCCATGGCAATGGGCGAGCGTACTCCGCTGGCGCTGCTGGACGCCCCGGCTTCCGGTCGCATGGCCATTGGTGAAACCCTCACCAACATTGCCGCTTCGCGTATTGAAAAGCTGTCCGACATCAAACTGTCGGCCAACTGGATGTCGGCTGCCGGCCACCCGGGTGAAGACGCGCGTCTGTACGACACCGTCAAGGCTGTGGGCATGGAACTGTGCCCTGAGCTAGGCCTGACCATTCCGGTGGGCAAGGACTCCATGTCCATGAAAACCCGCTGGAGCGATGAGGGCACTGAGAAGAGCGTGACCTCGCCGCTGTCGCTGATCGTGACCGGTTTCGCGCCTGTCAGCGATATCCGCAAGACCCTCACTCCAGAGCTGCGCATGGACAAGGGCGAAACCGACCTGATCCTGATCGACCTGGGTCGTGGCCAGAACCGCATGGGCGCTTCGATTCTTGCCCAGGTTTACGGCAAGCTCGGCAGCTCGGCGCCGGACGTCGATGACGCTGAAGACCTCAAGGCCTTCTTCGCTGTTATCCAGGGTCTGAATGCTGATGGCCACCTGCTGGCTTACCACGACCGTTCCGATGGTGGCCTGCTGACCACCGTGCTGGAAATGGCGTTCGCCGGTCATTGCGGTCTGAACCTGTACCTCGACAGCCTGGCTGAAACCTCGGCCGAACTGGCTGCGATCCTGTTCAACGAAGAGCTGGGTGCTGTCATCCAGGTTCGTCAGGATGCAACGCCGCTGGTGCTGGCTCAGTTCAGCGCTGCCGGTCTGGAAGACTGCGTATCGGTCATCGGCAAGCCGGTGAACAACGATGAAGTGGTCATCAGCTTCGCGGGCGAGTCGGTATTCACCGGCCAGCGCCGTCTGCTGCAACGTCAGTGGTCCGAAACCAGCTACCAGATCCAGCGTCTGCGTGATAACGCCGAATGCGCCGATCAGGAATTCGATGCACTGCTGGAAGAAGACAACCCTGGCCTGACCGTGAAGCTGGGCTTCGACGTCAACGATGACATCGCTGCGCCCTACATCAAGAAAGGCGTTCGTCCTCAGGTTGCGGTTCTGCGCGAGCAGGGCGTCAACGGTCAGGTCGAAATGGCGGCTGCGTTCGATCGCGCCGGTTTCAATGCCATCGACGTGCACATGAGCGACATCCTGGCCGGTCGTGTCGACCTGAACGACTTCAAAGGCATGGTTGCCTGCGGCGGCTTCTCCTACGGCGACGTACTGGGTGCCGGTGAAGGCTGGGCCAAGTCGGCGCTGTTCAACAGCCGTGCCCGCGATGCGTTCCAGGGCTTCTTCGAACGTACCGACAGCTTCACCCTGGGTGTGTGCAACGGTTGCCAGATGTTGTCCAACCTGCACGAGCTGATTCCGGGCAGCGAGTTCTGGCCGCACTTCGTGCGTAACCGTTCCGAGCAGTTCGAAGCGCGTGTCGCCATGGTTCAGATCCAGGAGTCGCCATCGATCTTCCTGCAAGGCATGGCCGGTTCGCGTATGCCGATCGCCATCGCTCACGGTGAAGGTCATGCCGAGTTCGCCCACGATGACGCCCTGCTCGAAGCCGATATCTCCGGCACCGTTGCGCTGCGTTATGTGGACAACCATGGCAAGGTGACCGAAACCTATCCGGCCAACCCGAACGGCTCGCCGCGCGGTATTGGCGGCATGACCACCCGCGACGGTCGCGTCACCATCATGATGCCGCACCCTGAGCGTGTATTCCGTGCCGTGCAGAACTCCTGGCGTCCGGAAGAGTGGAACGAAGACGGCGCCTGGATGCGTATGTTCCGCAACGCTCGCGTCTGGGTTAACTAAACCCCGATGTACAAGCTTGCCTTCTTCGTGCCCGCAAGCCATGTGGAGCAGGTCAAGAACGCCGTATTCGCCGCTGATGCAGGGCGAATCGGTGCTTACGATCACTGCTCATGGCAAGTGCTTGGCCAGGGCCAGTTCCGCCCGCTGGATGGCAGTCAGCCATTTATCGGGCAGGGTGGCGTGGTCGAGACGGTCGAGGAATGGAAAGTCGAGATGGTCGTGGCCGATGAGTCTATTCATCAGGCAGTGATGGCTCTCAAGCAGAGCCATCCGTACGAAACGCCCGCTTATGAAGTGTGGCGGCTGGAAGCGTTCTAGAAATACCTGTAAAAAGATTTTTAAAATGCTGTGGGAGCGAATTCATTCGCGAAGCGGTATTTCAAACAACACATAAATTGCCGGTTAATACCGCTTCGCGAATGAATTCGCTCCTACCTGACCTGTAGGGTTACGGCCGAATTTCAATCATCGTGCCGTCCTTCACCAGATCCCAGACCTCGCGCATATCGTTGTTCTTCAACGCGATGCAGCCATTGGTCCAGTCCAGGGTATGGAAATACCACTCCGGATACTCTTCATCCACAGGCGTGCCATGCAACATGATCATGCTGCCCGGCTTGACGCCTTCACGGCGTGCGCGTGCCGCATCTGAAATGTTCGGGTAGGAAATGTGCATCGACAGGTTGTAGTTGTTACTGGGCTTGCGCCAGTCGATCCAGTAGAAACCTTCCGGTGTGCGCTGGTCGCCTTCCTGCAGCTTGGTGCCCTTGGGGTTTCTGCCCAGGGAAATCCGGTAAGTCTTCAACGCTTCGCCGCCGCTGATCAGTTGCAACTGACGTGCGGATTTGAGTACCAGCACCTTGTCGATTTTCTTGTCAGCCAGGCTTTGGGTATTGATGACCTTGTGGTCGATGATTTTCTGTTCGCTGCCCTTGGGCACGATGGTCTGGGTAAAGGCCGCCTGCGACAGCGGAACGAACGACATGCAGAAGAAAGCGAACAGCCAACGCATTGCGGTATCCCTGAAGGCACCTGAGTGCCGGATTGTTTATGTGTCCTGGATCGGGCGCGAAGCTGGCAGGGCGCTGGTGTGTACCGGGTAAACCTGCTGGCGTCTGTCCGCGAAGAAGTATTCTAGGGTACGGCTGACTGTCATGAAAGCCAGGTCCTGCCATGGAATGTCGGCTTCGTCGAATAATTGCACCTCAAGGCTTTCGACTCCGGCGGCGAATTCTGGAGTGGCCAGTTCGGCGCGGTAGAACACATGCACCTGATTGATGTGCGGCACGTCGATCAGCGCATACAGATGCAGGTCGGTCAGCGTGGCGCAGGCTTCCTCGATGGTTTCGCGTCGCGCCGCCTGCTCGATGGTTTCGCCGTTCTCCATGAAACCGGCAGGCAAGGTCCAGAAACCCAGGCGCGGTTCGATGGCGCGGCGGCACAGCAAGACCTTTTCACCTTGTGTCACAAGGCAGCCGGCCACGATATTCGGGTTCTGATAATGGATGGTGTGGCAATGCTCGCATACATGGCGCAGGCGGCTATCGCCTTCGGGAATGCGCAAGATGACCGGGTTACCGCACTGGCTGCAGAATTTCATGGGTTCGTTCGATCCGTTAAAGCAGATGCTATCCTGGCTTGCGGCAGGGCGGATCTGCAAGTTTCGCGATTGTATGACCGTCCTGCAAGGGGTTGGGCAGTTCGTCGCTTTGGTGCATGATGCCAAGAGTGCAACAGATCGAGATTTCCCATGCTGGATGAGCTACTTCTGCGTGTCAGCAGTCATACGCCAGATATTCTTGAGTCGGATCGACGTTTCCCCGAGGCGGCGGTGTTGGTGCCGGTCACCCGCAGTGACGAGCCCGAGTTGATCCTGACCTTGCGTGCCAGCGGGCTTTCCACCCACGGCGGGGAGGTGGCGTTTCCGGGCGGGCGACGCGATCCGGAAGATCCCGATCTGGTATTCACGGCCCTGCGCGAGGCGGAGGAAGAAATCGGCCTGCCGCCCGGTCTTGTCGAGATTGTTGGCCCTCTGAGCCCGCTGATCTCCAAACATGGCATCAAGGTCACACCTTATGTCGGCGTGATCCCCGATTTTGTCGAATACCGCCCCAATGATGCCGAAATCGCTGCTGTGTTCAGCGTACCGCTGGAGTTCTTCCGCCAGGACACGCGGGAGCACACGCACCGGATCGATTATGACGGTCGCAGTTGGTACGTACCCAGCTATCGTTATGGCGGATACAAGATCTGGGGGCTCACGGCGATCATGATCGTCGAGCTGGTGAATGTGTTGTATGACGCGAAAATCAGCCTGCACCATCCGCCCGAGCGTTCCACCACCTGAGCCGTCATTCATAACGAACTGCACCCGTGAGTGCGGTCATCAGCCTGAGGAAACACCATGAAATATCGCCTGGGAGACTCCCGTGTCCAGACCGATCCACAAAGCTGGGTCGCGCCCAATGCGGTCCTGATCGGCAAGGTCAAGCTGGAGGCCGGGGCGAGCGTCTGGTTCAACGCCGTGCTGCGTGGCGATAACGAACTGATTCATATCGGCGAGAACAGCAACGTGCAGGATGGCACGGTGATGCACACCGATATGGGGTCGCCGCTGAACATCGGCAAAGGCGTCACCATTGGCCACAACGTCATGCTGCATGGTTGCAGCGTCGACGATTACAGCCTGATCGGCATCAACTCCGTGATTCTCAACGGTGCAAAGATCGGCAAATACTGCATCATCGGCGCCAATTCGCTGATCGGCGAAGGCAAGGTCATCCCCGATGGCTCTCTGGTGATGGGCTCGCCGGGCAAGGTGGTACGCGAGCTCACCGACGTGCAGAAGAAAATGCTTGAAGCCGGCGCTGCGCATTATGTCCACAATGCCCAGCGTTACGCCCGCGACCTGGCTGTGCAGGAAGATTGATGAGCACTGAACCGATTACAGAAAAACCCGTCCGTTCGCCCTGCGTCAGCATCTGTGCGCTGGACGAAGACGATATCTGTACCGGCTGCCAGCGAACGGTTGCCGAGATCACCGGCTGGAGCCGCATGAGCAATGACGAGCGGCGTGCGGTGCTGGGGTTGTGCCATGAGCGGGCCAAGGCGAGTGGGGTGCTTTGGTCTGTTGTTCGCGACTGAATAAAAATCCCTCACTTTGTGGGACCTGAACCGATCGGCATTACTTCGTAGGAGCGACTTCAGTCGCGAGACGTCATTGAAGGCGATAGATTTTCTTTGAGCGTACGGGCCTCTCGCGAATGAATTCGCTCCTACCGGTCGCCAATCAGAATCTCTCATTCTGCTACCATTGCTTCCCGTTTTTCCCAAGACATCTTTTTCCATGCTTTTCCTGATCGCGTACATCAGCAGTGTCGTGCTGATCAACTTCGCCTTTTCCACCGCTCCGCATCTGGACATCATCTGGTCGGCCTGGGGCGGGCTGGTGTTTGTGCTGCGCGATATGGTGCAGACCCGTTTCGGCCATGGCGCGATTCTCGCCATGCTGGTGGCGCTGCTGCTGTCTTACGTGACTAGCGAGCCTGCCATTGCACTGGCCAGCGCCACGGCCTTTGCCATTTCCGAGTGCATCGACTGGCTGGTGTTCAGCATCACCAAGCGCCCGTTGCATGACCGTCTGTGGATCAGCTCTGCGCTGAGTATTCCGCTGGACACCTTTATCTTCTTCGGCATGATCGACGCTCTGACAGCGCCAGTATTGCTGACAGCACTGGGCTCCAAGTTCGCGGGCGTGACGGCTGTCTGGCTGATCATGGCTTGGCGTATCCGCAAGAACGCTTGTCCGGGTTGAGCCCCTATTTGCAGGGCTTCGTGGTAAATTGCGCGCCTTTCTTCAAAGCGGTCGCTCGCATACGGCGGGCTGCCATCGATATCTGCTTCACGAGGACCTGAGATGACTCAAATCGGAACTCCACTGTCGCCTACCGCGACTCGCGTATTGTTCTGCGGCAGTGGCGAGCTGGGTAAGGAAGTAGTGATCGAGCTGCAACGCCTGGGCGTCGAAGTGATCGCTGTTGACCGTTATGCCGATGCGCCAGCCATGCAGGTCGCTCATCGCAGCCACGTGATCAATATGCTGGACGGTGCCGCACTGCGTGCAGTGGTCGAGGCCGAGAAGCCGCACTTCATCGTTCCGGAAATCGAAGCCATCGCCACGTCCACGCTGGTCGAGCTGGAGTCCGAAGGTTTTACCGTCATCCCGACAGCCCGTGCTGCACAGCTGACCATGAACCGTGAAGGCATTCGTCGCCTGGCTGCCGAAGAACTCAAGCTGCCGACGTCGCCGTATCACTTTGCCGATACCTTCGAGGACTACAGCAAGGCGGTCCTGGACCTGGGTTTCCCCTGTGTGGTCAAGCCGGTCATGAGTTCGTCGGGCAAGGGGCAGAGCCTGCTCAAGACTGCCGATGACATTCAGAAAGCCTGGGACTACGCGCAGGAAGGCGGTCGTGCCGGCAAGGGTCGCGTGATCGTTGAAGGCTTTATCGATTTCGACTACGAAATCACGCTGCTGACCGTGCGTCATGTGGGCGGCACCACGTTCTGTGCGCCGGTTGGTCATCGCCAGGAGAAGGGCGACTATCAGGAATCCTGGCAGCCACAGGCCATGAGCCCGGTTGCACTGGCTGAGTCCGAGCGTGTTGCCAAGGCGGTGACCGAGGCGTTGGGTGGGCGTGGCATCTTTGGTGTCGAGCTGTTCATCAAGGGCGATCAGGTGTGGTTCAGCGAAGTGTCGCCGCGCCCGCATGACACTGGTCTGGTAACCCTGATTTCCCAGGACCTGTCCCAGTTCGCACTGCATGCCCGCGCCATTCTGGGCCTGCCTGTACCGTTGATCCGTCAGTTCGGGCCATCGGCCTCGTCGGTGATTCTGGTTGAAGGCCAGTCCACGCAAACCGCTTTCGCCAACCTGGGTGCTGCACTGGCTGAGCCAGATACCGCACTGCGTCTGTTCGGCAAGCCTGAAGTCAACGGCCAGCGCCGCATGGGCGTAGCCCTGGCCCGTGATGAGTCCATCGAAGCCGCACGCGCCAAGGCGACCCGTGCTTCGGCGGCGGTAAACGTCATTTTGTAAGTAGCCCCGCGTAGGAGCGAACTCATTCGCGAAGCCATTTTTCGCGAATGAATTCGCTCCTACCGGCGATCTTCAGAGTTCTCTGTCTCTCGTCTCTTTCAGGCACAGCACAGCCAGCAGGCTGATCAATGCTGCTGCCGACACATACCCGCCAACCCAGCTCAAACCGCCCATTGCCACCAGTTTCTGTGCAAAGAACGGTGCAACGGATGCGCCGACGATGCCGCCCAGGTTATAGGCTGCCGATGCGCCGGTGTAACGCACCTGGGTCGGGAACAGTTCCGGCAACAGTGCGCCCATGGGGGCGAAGGTCACGCCCATCAGGAACAGCTCGATACACAGGAACAGCGCAACGCCCCAGGTTGTGCCGTGGGTGAGCAGCGGTTCCATGAGAAAGCCCGAGATAATCGCCAGTACGCCACCGACAATCAGCACCGGCTTGCGCCCGAAGCGATCGCTTGCCCAGGCCGACAGAGGCGTGGCCGCCGCCATGAACAGCACTGCAAAGCACAGCAGGCCCAGAAAGGTTTCCCGGCTATAGCCCAGTGTCGACACCCCATAACTCAGGGAGAAGACCGTCGAGATATAAAACAGTGCATAGCACACGACCATTGAGGCGGCACCCAGCAGCATCGGTTTCCAGTGCTGGCTGAAGGTTTCCACGATCGGCATCCTGACCCGTTCATGGCGTGCAATGGCTTTGGCGAAGACCGGCGTTTCTTCCAGTTTCAGGCGCACATACAAACCGACCATGACCAGCGCGGCGCTGAGCAGAAAGGGAATCCGCCAACCCCACGAGCGGAATTGCTCGTCGCTGAGTGTCAGCGCCAATGCCAGAAACAGGCCGTTGGCTGCCAGAAAACCAATGGATGGGCCTAGTTGCGGGAACATGCCGAACCAGGCTCGTTTGCCTTTGGGCGCATTTTCAGTCGCCAGCAGCGCGGCGCCACCCCATTCGCCGCCAAGCCCCAGGCCCTGGCCGAAGCGCAGCAGGCAGAGAATGATCGGTGCCCATGCTCCGATGGTCGCGTAGCCGGGCAGCACGCCAATCAAGGTGGTGCAGACACCCATCAGCAGCAATGAGGCGACCAGCGTCGACTTGCGTCCGATACGGTCACCGAAATGGCCGAACAGTGCCGATCCCAGCGGGCGGGCGAGGAAGGCGATGCCGAAGGTCAGAAATGACGACAGCATCTGTGCGGTGCCGGAGGTCTGCGGAAAGAACACCGGGCCGATCACCAGGGCCGCAGCTGTGGCGTAGACGTAAAAGTCGTAGAACTCGATGGCGGTGCCAATGAAGCTGGCAGTGGCAACGCGGGTTGGCGAGTTGGTGGGAGGTGTTTGGGTGTCGTCGTTTTCGCTGAGGGTAGCGGTGCTGGTCATGCGGATATCCCTGACAGTCATCTTGCCTGCGACGCGTGGCTCGCAGCGGCAAATGTTCATTCTTGTGATTGTGGGCGCAGCGCTGAGCAGATTGGCCCGGTTGGGCTGGAGGGCAATGGCAGCGCTCGTGGATGGGAGCGTGTCATGAAAGGTACGAGTCGTTCAGGCTGAATGACTGGCCGTCTGCGCTGGGTGCGGGTAGCACGCGTGACGGCTGGCTGGGTAAGCGAAGCGATTATAGGAAGGGCTTTACTCTCGAAACAAGTAGCAACATCTAGTTGGATGTTTACTTGAAAACCAGAGTCGGAGCGTTCTGCCACATCAGGACCCGCTTCACGCGATTGTCCTCGGTTTCCAGGATTTCCAGCCGGTAAGGGCCGATTTTCAGGCAGACCGGGCCTTCGGGGATGGTTTCCAAGGCTTCGGTGACCAGACCGTTCAGGGTCTTGGGGCCGTCTGAAGGCAGGTGCCAGCCGAGGCTCTTGTTCAGGTCGCGAATCGAGGCCGCGCCTTCCACTTCAAGGCGGCCGTCCGCCTGCCGGGTGACGTGGGGATTGTTGAGGCTCTGCTCGTTCTCGAATTCGCCGACGATCTCTTCGAGAATGTCTTCCAGGCTGACGATGCCGAGCACTTCGCCATATTCGTCCACCACCACGCCGAGCCGACGCTGTTGCTTGTGGAAGTTCAGCAGTTGCAACTGCAGTGGCGTGCTTTCGGGCACGAAGTAAGGTTCGTAGCAGACAGCCAGTAATTGTTCCTTGGTCAGCTCGGCCCTGGGCAGCAGGTGGCTGATCTGGCGGGTGTTGAGGACACCCTGAACCTGATTGATGTCGTTGTGATAGACCGGCAGGCGGGTGTGTCGGGAAATGATCAGGCGTTCGATGATCTGCTCGATGGGGTCGTCGAGGTTGACGCCGTCCACTTCGTTGCGTGGTATCAGAATGTCATTGACCGTGATGCTGTCCAGGGCGTGGATTCCCGACAGCACATTGGCCCGTGGATGATGTTCCTGTACACCGTCATGACCGGATTTCTGGGAGGTATCATCCAGGTCATGATCCAGGCCTGCCACCTTGCGAACGCCGAAAATGCGCAACAGGTATTTGGCAACCGCGCTGAAAACGCAGGCCAGCGGCCAGACGATCTTCATCGGAATGCGCAGTGTCCCGTTGCCCAGCAACAGCGTGGCGACAGGGTAGCGGGCAGCAAGACGACGCGGGATCAGTTCGGCAAAGACCAGCATGGCTGCGGCGGTGACGAGCCACGCGATAGTCGGGCCGTTATATAGCCAGCTATTGACGGCAACCAGTGTGGCGATGACGGTGATCAGGGTCTTGATCAGCGTATTGCTCAGGATCAGGCTGTTGAGCTCGAAAGCCAGTTCGGGGAAGGCCGCGGCTTCGTTGGGGCGCTTGCCGACGCGCAAGGTCTTGAGCAGATGATGAGCGGTCTCGACTGCGGTCAGCAGACCGGACCAGAGCATCAACAGGGTCAGCACACCCAGAAGTGGGCCGAGGGGCAGATTATCCATGATCGACGCCCGTCAGATATGCAGAATGAATTCGCGTACCAGCTTGCTGCCGAAGTAGGCCAGCATCAGCAGGCAGAAGCCGCCCAGAGTCCAGCGAATGGCTTTGTGCCCGCGCCAGCCGAGACGGTTGCGGCCCCACAGCAGAACGCTGAACACCACCCAGGCCAGACAGGCGAGCAGGGTCTTGTGTACCAGATGCTGGGCAAACAGGTTCTCGACGAACACCCAGCCGGAAATCAGCGACAGCGACAGCAGGGTCCAGCCGGCCCAGAGGAAGCCGAACAGCAGGCTTTCCATGGTTTGCAGTGGCGGGAAGTTCTTGATCAGCCCTGAAGGATGCTTGTTCTTGAGCTGGTGATCCTGCAGCAGCAACAGCAGCGCCTGGAAGACTGCGATGGTGAACATGCCGTACGCCAGGATGGAAAGCAGGATGTGGCTGAGAATGCCCGGCTCTTCAATGATCGGCTGCACGGTGCCGCTCGGGGCGTATTGGGCCAGCAGGGCGGTGATCATGCCCAGCGGGAACAGCAGCACCAGCAGGTTTTCCACGGGAATTCGCGTGGTGGCGATCAGGGTCAGGGCGATGACTGACACGGCGATCAGACTGGCGGAGTTGAAGAAGTCCAGACCCAGGCCTGCCGGGCGCATCAGTTGGGAATAAAGGCCGATGGCATGGGCAATGACGGCCAGGGTGCCGAGCAGTACAAGCAGCCGCTTGTCGGGTTTGGCGGTCTGATTCAGGCGTACGCCCTGATAGACGGTCGCAGCGGCATAGAGGCTTGCGGCGGCGAGGCTTGAAAGCAGACTGGGTGTTAGAGGGAACATAGATCCTGAAGGACGAGCCCGAAAGACGCTGAGTTTGGCATAGAACCGACATTTCACGAAAGACTACATAAGCAGTCTGCGTGGTGTCAGTTCCGCAGAGTCTTCGCTATAATCCGCGACCTGCTCAAGCCGAAGGCTCGCCGAGCGCCATTTCATTGCGGGCCGGGCCGCATCAACCGGGGTTCGACCAGAGCCTGAAAGGATCGCGCATGTTTGAAAACCTTACCGACCGCCTCTCGCAGACGCTGCGCCACGTAACTGGCAAGGCCAAGCTGACCGAGGACAACATCAAAGATACCCTGCGCGAAGTGCGCATGGCTTTGCTCGAAGCCGATGTCGCCCTGCCGGTGGTCAAGGACTTCGTCAATAGTGTCAAGGAACGTGCCGTCGGCACCGAGGTGTCGCGCAGCCTGACACCGGGTCAGGCGTTCGTGAAGATCGTTCAGGCCGAACTCGAAAGCCTGATGGGCGCGGCCAACGAAGACCTGGTGCTCAACGTAACGCCTCCGGCGGTCGTGTTGATGGCCGGTCTGCAGGGTGCGGGTAAAACCACCACTGCTGGCAAACTTGCTCGCTTCCTTAAAGAGCGCAAGAAGAAAACCGTGATGGTCGTGTCGGTGGACGTCTATCGTCCTGCGGCCATCAAGCAGCTTGAAACACTGGCCAACGATATCGGCGTGACCTTCTTCGCTTCCGATATCAGCCAGAAGCCTGTGGACATTGCCCAGGCTGCCATTCGCGAAGCCAAGCTCAAGTTCATCGATGTCGTGATCGTCGACACCGCCGGTCGACTGCACGTCGATGCCGAGATGATGACCGAGATCCAGGCGTTGCATGCCGAGGTAAAACCGGCAGAAACCCTGTTCGTGGTCGATGCCATGACCGGTCAGGATGCGGCCAACACCGCCAAGGCGTTCGGCGATGCGCTGCCGCTGACCGGTGTGGTTCTCACCAAGGTCGATGGCGATGCTCGTGGCGGTGCTGCATTGTCGGTGCGTGCGATTACCGGCAAGCCGATCAAGTTCATCGGTATGGGCGAGAAGAGCGAAGCTCTGGAGCCGTTCCACCCGGATCGTATCGCGTCGCGAATTCTCGGCATGGGCGACGTCCTCAGCCTTATCGAGCAGGCCGAGCAGACTCTGGATAAAGAGAAAGCCGACAAGCTGGCCAAGAAGCTCAAGAAGGGCAAGGGCTTCGACCTCGAAGACTTCCGCGATCAGCTGCAACAGATGAAGAACATGGGCGGCCTCGGCGGCCTCATGGACAAACTGCCCAGCATCGGTGGCATGAACATTTCTCAGATGGGCAATGCCCAGGGCGTGGCCGAGAAGCAGTTCAAGCAGATGGAAGCCATCATCAACTCGATGACGCCGGCCGAGCGTCGTGACCCGGACCTGATCAGCGGTTCGCGCAAGCGCCGTATCGCCATCGGTTCGGGTACTCAGGTTCAGGACATCGGGCGTCTGATCAAGCAGCACAAGCAGATGCAGAAGATGATGAAGAAATTCTCCGCCAAGGGCGGTATGGCAAAAATGATGCGCGGCATGGGTGGAATGTTCCCTGGCGGCGGCATGCCAAAAATGTGATTGCGTCGCGCGCAAGAGGCTTTGCGCGCATTCAATTCTGGAGGCCTGGCCTCCAGCAATCCCGCGTCATGCGGGACTCAACCTGCTGTCTCACGACAGTTTCATTGCAAATCTGGATGGCACGCCGGCCTGCGCCGGAAAAAGTCATTTGCAAAAGTCGGGATATTCCTTAGAATATGCGGCCTTTCGGGCACCCATGCCCGCTGTGCATCTTAGATTTGCAGCACCGACTACAGGAACGATGTTCAATGCTAACCATCCGTCTTGCCCTTGGCGGCTCCAAAAAGCGCCCGTTTTACCACCTGACCGTAACCGACAGCCGCAACGCTCGTGACGGTTCCCACAAAGAACAAATCGGTTTCTTCAACCCGATTGCTCGTGGTCAGGAAGTTCGTCTGTCCGTCAACGAAGAACGCCTGAACTACTGGCTGGGCGTTGGCGCTCAGACTTCCGAGCGCGTTGCCCAGTTGATCAAAGAGCACAACAAGGCCAAGGCCGCGGCCTGAAACCTATGAATGCGACGCCTGCATCTGCCGACGATCTGATCGTCATAGGCAAGATTTTCTCGGTTCATGGCGTTCGCGGCGAAGTGAAGGTTTATTCCTTTACGGATCCGATTGATAACCTGCTGGACTACACGACCTGGACGCTGCGGCGCGAAGGGCGGGTGGAAAAACAGGTCGAGCTGGTCAGCGGACGCTTGCAAGGCAAGTTCCTGGTCGCAAAGCTCAAGGGTCTCGATGATCGCGACGAAGCTCGTCTTCTGTCCGGTTGCGAAATCTGCGTGCAGCGTAGCCTGTTCCCTGATCTGGACGATGGCGAGTACTACTGGTACCAGCTTGAAGGCCTGAAGGTCATCGACACGCTCGGGCAATTGCTCGGCAAGATCGATCACCTGCTTGAAACCGGCTCGAACGATGTAATGGTGGTCAAGCCCTGCGCGGGCAGTCTGGATGATCGCGAGCGTCTGTTGCCCTATACGGAGCAATGCGTGCTGGCAATCGACCTTGACGCCGGCGAGATGAAGGTGGATTGGGATGCGGACTTCTGAATGCCATGGCTAGCCTACGCATAGAAGTCATCAGTTTGTTCCCGGAGATGTTTTCCGCCATCAGCGAATACGGCATTACCAGCCGTGCGGTGAAACAGGGGCTCTTGCAGCTCACTTGTTGGAATCCGCGGGACTACACCACTGATCGTCATCACACTGTGGATGATCGCCCATTTGGCGGTGGTCCGGGCATGGTGATGAAGATCAAGCCTCTTGAGGATGCTCTGGTTCAGGCCAGGCAGGCTGCAGGGGATGCGGCGAAGGTAATTTACCTGTCGCCACAAGGCCGCAAGCTGAATCAGTCTGCGGTGCGCGAACTGGCGCAGGAGGAAGCGATTATCCTCATCGCCGGTCGTTATGAAGGCATTGACGAGCGTTTTATTGATGCTCATGTCGATGAAGAGTGGTCGATTGGCGACTATGTATTGTCCGGTGGCGAGCTACCGGCAATGGTGCTGATCGACGCGGTTACGCGACTGCTGCCTGGAGCTTTAGGGCATGTGGACTCCGCGGAGGAAGATTCCTTCACGGACGGTCTGCTGGATTGCCCGCATTACACCCGACCTGAGGTGTATGCGGATCAGCGTGTTCCCGACGTGTTGCTAAGTGGCAATCACGCGCACATCCGGCGTTGGCGTTTACAGCAGTCCCTTGGGCGGACCTATGAACGACGCGCCGATCTTCTGGAAAGCCGCTCGCTTTCTGGAGAAGAGAAGAAGCTGCTGGCGGAATACATCCGCGAGCGGGACGATAGTTAACGTATCGATGGTCGATCCAGACGGATTACCTTAGGAGCACCAGCATGACTAACAAAATCATTCTTGCCCTCGAAGCAGAGCAGATGACCAAAGAGATCCCTACCTTTGCCCCAGGCGACACTATTGTCGTTCAGGTGAAAGTGAAGGAAGGCGACCGCGCACGTCTGCAAGCGTTCGAAGGCGTTGTAATTGCCAAGCGTAACCGTGGCGTGAACAGTGCTTTCACTGTTCGTAAAATCTCCAACGGTGTTGGCGTTGAGCGTACTTTCCAGACCTACAGCCCGCAAATCGACAGCCTGGCTGTGAAACGTCGCGGCGACGTTCGCAAGGCCAAACTGTACTACCTGCGTGACCTGTCCGGTAAAGCAGCTCGCATCAAAGAAAAACTGTCCTGATACAGTCTTTCGATGCATAAAAAAGCAGCCTTCGGGCTGCTTTTTTGTTGTCTGTCGTTTAATCATGCAACTCATCTGTCGCCACACGGCTTACGAGTGAAAATGTCTGCTATCGACCACCCACTGATCGACCGTTTTCTGGATGCGCTCTGGCTGGAAAAAGGTTTGTCCGATAATACCCGTGACTCTTATCGCAGTGATCTGGCCCTGTTCAATGGCTGGCTGCAGGAGCGCAGCGTTGATCTGATCGAAGCCGGACGTGATGTGATTCTCGATCACCTGTCCTGGCGAATGGATCAGGGTTACAAGCCCCGTTCGACGGCCCGCTTTCTGTCCGGAGCCCGTGGTTTCTATCGCTACCTGCTGCGCGAGCGGCTGATCGCTGTCGATCCGACCTTGCTGATCGATATGCCGCAACTGGGCAAGCCACTGCCCAAATCCCTGTCCGAAGCCGATGTGGAAGCCCTGCTGGCGGCGCCTGATCTGAGCGAGCCGATCGGTGAGCGTGACCGGGCGATGCTGGAGGTGCTTTATGCCTGTGGCCTGCGGGTCACTGAACTCATCAGTCTGACTCTGGAGCAGGTCAATCTGCGTCAGGGTGTCCTGAGAATCATGGGCAAGGGCAGTAAGGAAAGGTTGGTGCCCATGGGAGAAGAGGCTATTGTCTGGGTCGAGCGGTACATGCGCGGTGCTCGTGACGAACTGCTGGGCGGACGTCCCAGTGATGTCCTGTTTCCCAGCCTGCGTGGTGAGCAAATGACGCGGCAGACCTTCTGGCATCGCATCAAGCATCAGGCAGCGGTCGCGGGTATCAGCAAGTCACTGTCGCCCCATACCTTGCGTCATGCCTTTGCCACTCATTTGCTCAATCATGGTGCCGACTTGCGGGTCGTCCAGATGTTGCTGGGGCACAGTGATCTGTCCACGACACAGATTTATACCCATGTTGCCCGGGCTCGTTTGCAAGAGATGCATGCCAGGCACCATCCACGGGGCTGATCCTGAGTTAAGTTGTGTTTGTCCGGGTCGGTGTTACAGGCCTTATGTGATAGGCTTTGGCGGTTTCACAGACTGAAGTCGGCGTCAGTGTTTTTCAGCGCCGCCGGTCTGTCCGCCGTTATAGGAGTTTTCATGCGCTTGCCTCATATTTTTGCTGCCGCCATTGTTGCCCTGGCCGGCTCTTTCAGTGCCTTTGCCGTGGCTGATGCAGTACCCGATCAAGCCATTCGCAAGACGCTGGACTCGCTTCAACTGGAGCTGCCTGTAGAAAGCATTGCAGCCAGCCCGCTCAATG
This sequence comes from Pseudomonas cichorii, assembly GCF_019719005.1. Taxonomy (GTDB): domain Bacteria; phylum Pseudomonadota; class Gammaproteobacteria; order Pseudomonadales; family Pseudomonadaceae; genus Aquipseudomonas; species Aquipseudomonas cichorii_E. The sequence goes on along the minus strand of NZ_JAIGPJ010000017.1, from coordinate 26,695 downwards.
GCCTCTATGAAGTCAAGCTCAAGGGCGGCCGCGTTCTTTATGCCAGTGCCGACGGCCAGTTCGTGGTGCAGGGTTACCTGTTCCAGATCCAGGACGGCAAGCCGGTCAACCTGACCGAGAAGACCGAGCGTCAGGCGATCTCGAAGACCATCAATGGCGTTCCAGCCGCCGAGATGGTGGTTTATCCGGCCATTGGCGAAACCAAGTCGCACATCACCGTTTTCACCGACACCACCTGCCCTTATTGCCACAAGCTGCATGAGGAAGTGGGTCAGTTGAACAAGATGGGAATCGAGGTTCGCTACCTGGCTTTCCCGCGTCAGGGTCTGGGCTCGCCGGGCGACCAGCAACTGCAGGCGGTCTGGTGCTCCAGGGATCGTAAGGAAGCCATGGACCGCATGGTCGATGGCAAGGACATCAAGGCGCCGAAGTGCGAGAACCCGGTGAGCAAACAGTTTGCAATGGGTCAGTCGATTGGTGTGAACGGTACACCGGCCATTGTTCTGGCAGACGGTCAGTTGATTCCGGGCTATCAGCCCGCTGCTCAGGTCGCCAAGCTGGCGCTGGGCGCCAAATAATCCTGCATCGTCAGGATGCCCAATGGGCATGGGGTGACGCCTTGGCGTCACCCCGCTAAAAAATTGGAGTCGCATGGTGACATGCGGCTGTTTTCCACGGCCGACTTCGGGGCGGCCGTTTTTCGGGGAGTTCATCAGTGAAACCGGTCAAAGTAGGCATCTGTGGGCTGGGTACTGTCGGTGGCGGTACCTTTAACGTACTTCAGCGTAACGCCGAGGAGATTGCCCGCCGTGCCGGGCGTGGAATCGAAGTTGCGCAAATTGCGGTTCGTACACCAAACCCCAACTGCCAGATTACCGGTACACCCACCACCAGCGACGTATTCGCCGTGGCGGAAAATCCTGAAATCGATATCGTCGTCGAGCTGATCGGTGGCTACACCGTCGCCCGTGAGCTGGTGCTCAAAGCCATCGCAAACGGCAAACACGTGGTTACTGCCAACAAGGCGCTCATCGCGGTACATGGCAATGAAATCTTCGCCAAGGCTCGTGAAAAGGGTGTGATCGTGGCCTTCGAAGCCGCTGTTGCGGGCGGTATTCCGGTCATCAAGGCCATCCGTGAAGGCCTGTCGGCAAACCGTATCAACTGGGTTGCCGGGATCATCAACGGCACCGGTAACTTCATCCTCACCGAAATGCGCGAGAAAGGCCGTACTTTCCCGGACGTCCTGGCTGAAGCCCAGGCACTGGGTTACGCCGAAGCCGATCCGACCTTCGACGTGGAAGGCATCGACGCAGCCCACAAGCTGACGATTCTGGCTTCCATTGCCTTCGGTATCCCGTTGCAGTTCGACAAGGCCTACACCGAAGGCATCACCAGACTGACCACTGCCGACGTGAACTACGCCGAAGCCCTGGGCTATCGCATCAAGCACCTGGGCGTTGCCCGCAGTACGGATCAGGGTATCGAGTTGCGTGTACACCCGACGCTGATCCCGGCCGATCGTCTGATTGCCAACGTCAATGGTGTGATGAACGCAGTCATGGTCAATGGCGATGCTTCGGGTTCGACCCTGTTCTACGGTGCTGGCGCCGGCATGGAGCCAACGGCTTCTTCCGTGGTGGCGGATCTGGTGGACGTCGTGCGTGCCATGACGTCCGACCCTGAAAATCGCGTACCTCACCTGGCGTTCCAGCCCGATTCGCTGTCCGCTCACCCGATCCTGCCGATCGAAGAGTGCGAGAGTGCTTATTACCTGCGCATCCAGGCCAAGGATCATCCGGGCGTCCTGGCGCAGGTTGCAAGCATACTGTCCGAGCGCGGCATCAATATTGAATCGATCATGCAGAAAGAAGTCGAAGAGCAGGACGGCCTGGTGCCAATGATTCTGCTGACGCACCGCGTACGCGAGCAGCGCATGAACGATGCGATCACGGCGCTTGAAGCCTTGCAGGATGTGGTGGGGCCTGTTGTGCGGATTCGTGTCGAACATCTCAGTTAATTGATTAGCTGCAAGTTGTAAGCGGCAAGCTGCAAGTCAGAGGCAATGCGCATCTGCTTGTAGCTTGAAGCTTGAAACTTGCAGCTCAAACCAAAGGTTTGAAAAAAATGCGCTACATCAGTACCCGCGGCCAGGCGCCAGCGTTGAATTTTGAAGATGTGTTGCTTGCAGGCCTCGCCAGCGATGGCGGCCTGTACGTGCCTGAAAACCTGCCACGTTTCACTCAGGAAGAAATCGCCTCCTGGGCTGGCCTGCCGTATCACGAACTGGCTTTCCGGGTGATGCGTCCGTTCGTGGATGGCAGCATCCCGGATGCAGACTTCAAGAAGATCCTTGAAGAAACCTACGGCGTATTCGCCCACAGTTCGGTTGCGCCGCTGCGCCAGCTGGGCGGCAACGAGTGGGTGCTTGAGCTGTTCCATGGCCCGACCCTGGCGTTCAAGGACTTCGCCCTGCAATTGCTCGGTCGTCTGCTGGATTACGTGCTGGCCAAGCGTGGCGAGCGAGTGGTCATCATCGGCGCGACTTCCGGCGATACCGGTTCTGCGGCGATTGAAGGCTGCCGTCGTTGCGACAACGTCGATATCTTCATCCTGCACCCCAACAAGCGTGTTTCGGACGTTCAGCGCCGCCAGATGACCACCATCTTCGGCGACAACATCCACAACATCGCCATCGAAGGCAACTTCGACGACTGCCAGGAAATGGTCAAGGCCAGCTTCGCTGACCAGGGCTTCCTCAAGGGCACCCGTCTGGTAGCGGTCAACTCGATCAACTGGGCACGGATCATGGCCCAGATCGTCTACTACTTCCACGCGGCCCTGCAGCTGGGCGGCCCGGCTCGTTCGGTATCGTTCTCGGTGCCTACCGGCAACTTCGGTGACATCTTCGCCGGTTACCTGGCACGCAACATGGGGCTGCCGGTCAATCAACTGATCGTCGCCACCAACCGCAACGACATCCTGCACCGCTTCATGAGCGGCAATCAGTACGTCAAGGAAACCCTGCACGCCACGCTGTCGCCTTCGATGGACATCATGGTGTCGTCGAACTTCGAGCGTCTGTTGTTCGATATGCATGGTCGCAGTGGTGCAGCCATTGCCGGTCTGATGGACACCTTCAAGCAGGGTGGCGGTTTCAGTGTCGATGAAGATCGCTGGACCGAAACACGCAAGCTGTTCGACTCGCTGGCGGTCAGCGACGAGCAGACCTGCGAAACCATCGCCGAAGTGTTCGCACGCACCGGTGAAGTGCTGGATCCGCATACTGCAATCGGCGTCAAGGCCGCACGCGAGTGCCGTCGTAGCCTCGACACGCCAATGGTGATCCTGGGCACTGCCCATCCGGTCAAATTCCCTGAGGCAGTGGAGAAGGCAGGCGTAGGAAAAGCGCTTGAGCTGCCTGCACATTTGTCTGATTTATTCGAGCGCGACGAGCGCTGCACTGTTTTGCCAAATGACCTCAAAGCCATGCAGGCCTTTGTCAGCCAGCACGGTAACCGCGGAAAACCGTTATAACCGAATCGTTGTGTAACAACTTAGGGCCCGCCACTTGGCGGGCCTTCTCGTTTTCCCGTGCCAAACTTTGGAGGTTTTCAAGTCTCTACGGATGAGTCAGTTGTTGTGAAACAGGCAAGTATGCAAAGTCGGGTCAGGGTGACCGGCAACCTGATCATTGAACGTGCAGGGCGCACGATTTTATTCCTGCTGTTGCTGGGTCTCGGCCAGTTGGCGGGTGCAGCACAGAGTCTGCCTTTTGCGCTGAGCGCGCCTTTTGTGGCGCTGGAAGATCTGCATCTGGAGGATGCGGATCGCCAGTGGCTGGACCAGCGCAAGGTTTTGCGGGTAGGTATTGCGATTGCCGACTACGAGCCGGTCGATATCACCAGCGACCGTAATCGCTATCAAGGCATCAGCGCCGATTACCTCAGCCTGATTGGCGACAAGCTGAACATGCCGATCCAGGTGACCGGTTTTGCCGAGCGCGATCATGCCATTGCCGCACTGCGCAGCGGCGCCATTGATATTGTTACCAGCGCCAACGGTTTCGAGCGCGGGGTGAAGGGCCTGGAATTCTCCAGCGTCTACATGCCCGATCATTCGGTAGTGGTCACACGAGGCAGTGATCCGGCCCCGTCGCGCAGGCTGGAAGGTAAAAAAGTCGTATTGCTCGACGGATATGCCGACTCGAAAACCGTTCATGCCACCTATCCCGACAGCGAAATCATTATCGCTCCCAACCTCTACAGCGCCCTCGAGGCCTTGAGCCAGGGTGAGGTCGACGCCTTTATCGGTAATGAAGTGATCGTGCGTTCCTACAATGCCTTGCGGCCTTACCTGGGCCTGCAGGTCAAGTTTGAAAGCGCATTGCCGTCAGTGGGTTTTGCGTTTGCCGTACGCCAGGACGAACAGCGGCTGTTGAGTCTGATAAACCGGGTATTGAGCAGTCTCGAGCCTTCCGTGGGGCGTGAAGTGCTGGGGCGCTGGACCCAGGGGCTGGGAGCCGATGTGGTCGGGCAACGTATTACGCTCTCTGGAGCCGAAAGAAGCTGGGTTGCCAAGCACCCCAGCGTAACGGTCTCGACCACCCAGCATCCACCCTATATCTACAAGGACAACAACGGCAATTGGGTCGGCCTCAATGTCGATGTGCTGGCGCGGATCTCGCGCATGACCGGTCTGCAGTTCGTTTACAAGGAAGTGTCATCAACCCAGGACAGCATCGAGGTGTTGAAGGCCGCAGAGGCAGAGATGAATACAACTCTGGCCGAAAATGCCGAGCGCAGGCAGTTTCTGGATTTCACCTATTCGTTCGGTGGCAATAGCTGGGTCTTTGTCGTGCGCTCCGACAGCTCTTCGCAAGTGTCCCTCAGCAGCCTGTCCGGACGAGTACTGGCATTGCCTGCCAGGCATGCGCTGGAGGAGGAGATCCAGCGCAACTTCCCGGACATCCAGCTTCGACTGGTCCCCACTTATGCCGATGCACGCAAGCTGGTGGAAACCGGGCAGGCCGATGCCACGATCCAGAACGAAGCGGGTGCCTATCTCTTTCCGCCCGGCAGTTTGAAAGTGGCGCGCGGTGTCGACGGCAAATGGTCTCCCGATCAGTTTTCGGTGATCAAGTCGCAACCCGAACTGCTCAGCATCCTGAACAAGGCACTGGAGGCGTTTCCGGTGGCCGAGATGCGCTCCATCCGCATGAAGTGGCTGGGCTCTGTCCTGCCTCAGCCGTCGATCTGGAGCCGGATTCCGCAATGGGTATTCTGGTGGGTGATGCTTGCCTTGTTGCTCGGTGTGGTTTCTCTGGCGTGGAGCAGCCGCCTCAAGGTACAGATTCGTCAGAGGCTCAAGGCCGAGCGGCAGCTCAACGACCAGTTGGCCTTCAAGCATGCGCTGTTCGATGGCATCCCCAATCCCATTTATGTCCGCGACCTCAAGGGGCGGCTTATCTCCTGCAACCGCAGTTATGAAGAAAGCTTCGGGATCAGCTTCGAGCAAATGAACGGTCGCCGTCTGATCGATATCGACCTGATTCCACGCTCGGTGTCCGAGCAGATGCATGCTGACTATCTCAGGCTTCTGGAAACCAGGTGCCCGATATTCGCCGACAGAACCATGGAGCTGTCTGGCAGACATGTCGATGCATGGCACTGGACCGTTCCTTTCTTTGGTGCCGATGGCCAGTTGCAGGGACTGCTGGGTGGCTGGGTCGATATCACCGAACGCAAACGGCTGGAGGCGAGGCTGGAGGAAGCGCTGCGCCACGCGGATCAGGCCAGTGAAGCCAAGAGTGCTTTTCTGGCCAGCATGAGTCACGAGATCCGTACGCCCATGGGCGCCATCATCGGTCTGCTGGAGCTTGAGTGCGAACAGGCATTGCGCCGGGATGAAACGCCTTCGCAAGGGGTGCAGGTGGCGTGTCGCTCGGCCAGAGAGCTTGTCGCCCTGATTGGCGACAGCCTTGATCTGGCGAGGATAGAGGCGGGCGGGATGCAACTGTCGCAGTCCGTGACCGGGCTTTACTCGTTTTTCGAAGGCATTGTTCAACTGTTCTCGGCCCAGGCTGCGCAGAAAGGAATAGCGCTGAAACTGGAGTTTGCAGAGCAGGCCCATGGCGACTACTGGCTCGACCCTTTACGTCTGCGCCAGGTGATGCATAACGTACTCGGCAATGCCCTGAAATTCACACAGCAGGGTTCGGTGGTGATTACCGTCGGCGTGCTTGAAGAACACGGCGAGTCGTCGCGAGTACACATCAGCGTCCAGGATAGCGGGACAGGTATCGATCCCCATCGCCAGGAACAGATCTTCCAGCCATTCATTCAGGCCAGTGACGATATTGCAGCCCGCTACGGCGGCACCGGGCTGGGTTTGAGCATCTGCCGACGGCTTGTGGAACTGATGAATGGCGACATCAGCCTGTGCAGTGAGCCGGGGCAAGGCACTCGGGTGACCGTCAATGTGCCACTTGCCAGAGTGAAACGCCTGACGAGGGTGCAGAGTGAACCCCACCCGCAAGGCCGCAGTTTGGGGGAGCGGAGTCTGCATCTGCTGGTGGTGGACGATATGTCAGCCAATCGCCTGGTGCTGACCCAGCAACTGGAGTTTCTCGGCCATCAGGTCGTACCCGCCGAAGGCGGTGCCCAGGCCCTGACTCTGTGGCGCGAGGGCACATTCGATGCGGTCATCACGGACTGCAACATGCCGGGCATCACCGGCTACGCACTGACTGAGGCTATCCGCACTATCGAAGTGCAGGAAAAGCGTGCACGTTGTCCGGTCATTGGCTGTACGGCCAATGCAATGACGGATGAAGGTGAGCGCTGCAAGCGCATTGGCATGGATGGGTTGCTGGTCAAGCCGCTGTCTCTGGAGCGATTGTCGATGAAGCTGGCAGAGGTTGTCCGCGAGCAGACATTCGATATCCATACCTTGCGGCGCATGACCCAGGCCAATGATGAGCAGATACAGCGCCTGTTGGGAGAGTTATGGAAAAACCTGAGGCATGAGCGTGAGGTCATGCAGCCTGCGGTCGGTGCCCATGACTGGAAGACCCTGAGTGCTTCCCTGCATCGCCTGAAGGGCGCCGCCTGCCTTGTGGATGCCGTACCGCTGGCCAAGGCTTGCGCCTCGCTCGACGTCAGTGTGAAGAGTGAGTCCGGTTCGACCTTGAGCGAACACTGGCCGGTGCTGGATGCTTCCATCGAAAACCTGCGAGCGGATATTGAATTGCAGTTGGTGCAGGTGCCCTGATTTTTAGGACTTGTCTTATGGGGCATGCCCGATCACCCCTCTAGAGTAAGGTCACTTTCACCTCGATGTGATCTGGAAAATGACCATGCGCGCTCTCAAAGTTCTGATCCTTGAAGACAACCCTTTTCAATTGATGGCCCTGCACCAGATGCTCAACGCCAATCAGGTGTTTCAGGTGTTGGCCGCAGACAGCGTCGAAGCCGCCCGGCAATCGTTGCTCAATCGGGGAGGGGTCGATATCGCCATATGTGATCTGCAGATGGAGGGCGCGGATGGCCTGGATTTGATCGCTCATCTGGCTCGAAGTGGCCAGGCCCGGGCGCTGATCATTCTCAGCAGTGCTTCGAAGTCGGTGCTCGATGGCGTGGTTCAACTGGCTCGCAGTCAGGGGCTTGAGGTATTGGGGGGCTTGCAGAAGCCGGCTTCGGCAGCCCGGTTGTACGATTTGCTCCAGGCATATGGGCACTTGCCCCAGACTCCGGCTAAAAGCGTATCGAAGCCTCAACATGTTTTCTGTGCCGGGCAACTGCTTGGTCCACAAGCCGGTGAAAACGGCCTGAATGCGTTGTCACTGGCCGAGCAATGGATCGCCCACTTTCAACCCAAGGTCAGTGTCGACGGTGAGGTGCTTGGCGTCGAGGCGCTGGTCCGCTGGCAGCATCCCGTGCATGGCCTGTTGGCACCCGGCAGTTTCATGTCGGTGATTGAAAGCGAAGGACTGGTCGTGCCGTTGACCTGGCGAGTGCTTGAGCTGGCTCTGCAATTGTCTGCCGACGTCAGGTTCCGGCAGGGCGAGGCGTTGCCTGTGGCCGTGAATATTGCACCGCAGGTGCTTGAACAGACGGATTTTGCTACGCGAATCACGGGGCTTCTGGCCCTGTATGAACTCCCGGCAAGCATCCTGACCCTGGAAGTGCTCGAACATGACGCCCTGGAGCCTCAGGCCTGGCAACTTGAGGCGCTGCTGCGTTTGCGCATGCTGGGCTGCAAGTTGTCCATCGATGACTTCGGGATGGGAGCATCGAACATCCAGCGGCTGTTACAGCTGCCGTTCTGCGAACTGAAAATCCCGACCGAGTTCGTGCGAGGTATGGCGGACGACGCTCGCAAGTCGGCTGTCGTGGCCGGGGCGATGTTCATGGCTCGCCGCCTGTCGATGGACGTGGTGGTGGAAGGTGTGGAAACCATCGATGACTTTCACAGCCTGATGGTGCTGGAAACCCCTGCCATTCAGGGCTATTTCATTTCTCGGCCATTGAGTGCGGCAGACCTGCTGGTCTGGCTTGCCGAGCGCAAGAGGAACAAACCGCAGGCGGCATCCCGCAAGACGGCGGGTCAGGACAGCCCATGTTCCTGCAGGTAAATGAACAGTGCTGCCTCGTTGCCCAGGCCGAGCTTGCGCATGGCGCTGACTTTCTGGGCGCTGACGGTTTGCTTGCTGCGGTTCAGTTGTGTGGCGATTTCACCGACGGTGTTTCCGGCTGCGAGCAGGCGAACGACTTCCAGTTCCCTGGGTGACAACTGTTCAAGCGGCTTCGGTCTGTCAGTTCCATGATCCCCTGCCTTCAGCAGAACCCGGTGTACCGAGTCGGCGATGAACACTTCCTGTCGGCGGGTGCTCCTGATGGCAGCAGGCAACTCGCTCGCCACGCTGGCCTTGCTCAGTAACCCTTTGACATTGAGTGCCAGCATCGCCTGGAACAGTCCCGGGTTGCTCAATGTTGTCACTACGATAACCGGCAGTTGCGGGAAGTCGCGATGAATGCGCTGCAGCAGGCGTAAACCATCGTTCTGCCGTTCGGCAGGCATCATGAAGTCCGTGACCAGCACATCGCATTCATGGTTCTTGAGCATCAGCAGCAGTTCGTTCGGGGTGCAGGCCTGTGCCACGACATGGGCGGTGTTTTCCTGCTCGATCACCACGCGCAGACCGATCAGAAATATCGGATGGTCATCGGCCAGGATGATGCGCAGGGGGTGATCAGCGGAAGTGCTCAAGGTATTGCTCCATCGGATGGCAGCCAGGGTCATTGCATACGATGTTGCGGTTTGGGTATCGCCTTGATCTACAGGCGTTCCGTAGGATTTTTGACGTAAGTTATGTTGAATTTTCCTATAGCTGTTGAGCCGATCTGAACTCCGGTTTTTTCCCTGTCATATTCCACAGGCATGCTCGGTCATCTGAGCCATCCAATGAACCTCGCAGGCGAAAGAACTTTCCGCGCTTGCCGATGGTCAGTGATAAGCACCTTTGCATTCAAACTGTTGAGTGGTGATCCAGATGGAAAATATCAGCTTACTGCTAAACGAAGCGCTGGCTCCCTACCAGGTCAGCCTCAGCCCGGAAGGTCTGGTAACACTGAGGGATGCGGCAGGTGCCATTGTGATCGAGCGTCGTTTCAGCGCCGATCAACTGGGCGATAAACGCCAGCTCACAGATGTCGTGGATGGTCTGCACCGGGATTTGATGGTTGCCGAAGGCCGTATCGAACCTTGCATGATCGCCGCGATGCGCCACGCCGAACTGAGCCGTGGGTTCACCGCGCCGGCTTTTGCCTGAACGAGCCAGGAACCTTCCTCCTTGCGAGCGTTCACATAAATTGTGGCAGGTTCGATCATTGTGCTCCGGTGATCGAAAACCTCCCAGGTGTTTGCCCCGGGCAGTTCTCCCCTCTGCCCGGGGTTTCTTTTTTAATTTGTCTCGAAAAACGCTTTGGCATCCAGTATGTACTGCGTACGCGATTCCGGCTCCAGCCAGTTCGCATAGAAATTCAACAGGCTGGTTTCGCGCAGGGTGCGCATTTCCCGGTTGATGATTTCCATGGCCTGCCTGCCTTGCGGGGTGTCAGAGCAGCCAATGTGGGTGAACTGGTATTTGGGTGTGTTCTTGACCGGCAGGAATGTCAGTTCCTCGGGGCTTATCCCCTGCAACAGGGCGTGGGCGCGGGCTTCGGGCCAATAGCTGATCAAGGCTTGCAGGCGTCCCAGCCGTTCCATTTGCAACAGGCTGCCGACGGCGTCATTGCCGTAGTGCTCGTTCAACTCCTGTCTTGGGGTATGACTGAGCGTTTCATCGATCACGCTTCCGTAACTGCGCTCTGCAACGACCCCCAGCTTGATGGTCTTGCTGTCCATCAGCGCCCGCAGGTCGATATGCCCGTCGGCGATGAACGGGGTGAACAGTGCCATGTCATTCTTGCGCACCACCAGCCCGTTGCTGAACACGATATAGGTCGGAATCGAAAAGACGATGGTCTTTGCCCGTGTCGCGGTCCACAGCAAGGTCGGATCGCAGGTCAACGTCGGGTCGTTGAGCATCTGTGTGCTGCGGGCTCGATTGACCCTCATCAGCACATGCTCATACTCGGGCATGCGGGCCGTCAGGACCGGCATGAATTGATCGATAGCGCCTTGCCCCTGATAAGGGCCGGAAAATATCGTCGCCGGTGGCATATCGCGCAGGAGCCAGATCAATCTGTCCTTGGCCTGGCTGATGCCTGGGGACCCGGATAATGCCAGTGCCAGCAGCAACCCGGTCAGACGCAATGCTGCAGACGGCGAGGCGAGAAAAGACATTCTCTGGTTTCATCCCGAAAAATAGTATTCAAGTGAACGGACCGTGATTGGATCGTTGCAGTGACGACGGCGTCACAAGTGATTCAAATCCTGACATCAGGGTCAACATGGTTGCCTTTTCGCAGCCTTAAATTGCATCAATGTCTGCCAGCAGGCCAGTGTATTTTGCTTGCCGGGGCAATGAGGTCGTTCCACGGGCCTGTATCGGTTAGACTTGCGCCTTTTCCCCGACTCTAGAAGCCCGTTCATGGCCCAGCCGTCCACGACCTACAAATTCGAACTGAACCTCACCGATCTTGATCGTGGGGTCTATGAAAGCGTCAAGCAGACAATCGCCCGTCATCCGTCCGAGACTGAAGAACGCATGACCGTGCGTCTGCTTGCCTATGCCTTCTGGTACAACGAGCAATTATCTTTCGGTCGTGGCCTGTCTGAAGTAGACGAACCGGCGCTCTGGGAAAAAAGTCTCGATGACCGTGTCCTGCACTGGATCGAGGTCGGCCAGCCTGACGCCGATCGCCTGACCTGGTGCTCGCGTCGTACCGAGCGCACCAGCCTGCTGGCCTATGGCAGCCTGCGTGTGTGGGAAGGCAAGGTGGTTCCGGCGGTCAAGAACCTGAAGAACGTCAACATCGCGGCCGTGCCGCAGGAAGTCCTGGAGCAACTGGCCAAGGACATGCCACGGGTCATCAAGTGGGATGTGATGATCAGCGAAGGCACTGTGTTCGTGACCGATGATCGTGGCCAGCACGAAGTGCAGTTGCAGTGGCTGGCAGGTGAGCGCGGCTGACAGCCCGGCCTTGAACGACCCGACCCGATTGTTGAATACACAGAGAATCAGCTGAACCGCATGCGCATCGAACCCCGTCTGTTGCCCGATACACTGCCTTTTCTTGGCGACCTGCCGCCCTTGCTCACCCGGCTGTATGCCGCACGGGGCGTGATGTCCGAGGCTGAACTGGACAAAGGGCTGGCGCGGTTGATCCCGTATCAGCAGCTCAAGGGGATCGATGCGGCGGTAGAGCTGCTGGTGACGGCGCTGCAGGAGCGCCAGCGTATTCTGATTGTCGGTGACTTCGATGCCGACGGTGCGACGGCCAGTACCGTCGGGGTGCTGGGGCTGCGCCTGTTTGGTGCTGCGCATGTGGATTATCTGGTTCCCAATCGCTTCGAGTACGGCTACGGCCTGACCCCGGAAATCGTCGATGTGGCCTTGCAACGCGCCCCTCAATTGCTGGTCACTGTGGATAACGGCATTTCCAGCGTCGAAGGCGTGGCGGCGGCCAAGGCGGCAGGGCTGAGCGTGCTGGTGACCGACCACCACTTGCCGGGCCATGAACTGCCGCAAGCTGACGCCATCGTCAACCCGAACCAGCCCGGCTGCACGTTCCCGAGCAAGTCACTGGCAGGCGTCGGGGTGATCTTCTACGTACTGATGGCCTTGCGCGCCCGTTTGCGGGCCATCGACTGGTTCAACAGCCAGCAACGTGCCGAGCCCAATCTGGGCGATCTGCTTGATCTTGTGGCTTTGGGCAGCGTGGCCGACGTGGTGCCGCTGGACGCCAATAACCGCATTCTGGTCCATCAGGGCCTGATGCGGATTCGCGCCGGTCGTGCCCGGCCCGGGTTGCGGGCCATCCTTGAAGTGGCGCGTCGCGAGCCTTCGCGCATCACCTCCACCGACCTGGGCTTCATCCTTGGCCCACGGCTGAATGCGGCGGGTCGCCTGGACGACATGAGCCTGGGGATCGAATGCCTGCTGTGCGATGACCCGGTCCTGGCCCGGGAAATGGCGGTGCAGCTGGATGAGCTGAACCAGGACCGCAAATCCATCGAGCAAGGCATGCAGCGCGAGGCGCTGGCACAGCTCAAGGACTTGCCGGTGGAGTCCATGCCGTTCGGGTTATGCCTGTTCGAGCCCGATTGGCACCAGGGTGTCATCGGTATCCTCGCCTCGCGCCTGAAAGAGCGTTATCACCGCCCGACCATTGCCTTCGCCAGTGCAGGGGAGGGTGTGCTCAAGGGTTCGGCCCGTTCGGTGCCCGGCTTTCACATCCGCGATGCACTGGACGCGGTGGCCGCTCGTCATCCGCAACTGATCAGCAAGTTTGGCGGTCACGCCATGGCCGCTGGCTTGTCATTGCCGGAAGAAAACTTCCCGATGTTTGCTGAAGCCTTCGACCTGGAGGTACGGCGTCAGCTCAGTGAAGAAGACCTTACCGGGCGGTTGCTCTCGGACGGTACGCTGGCAGTCCAGGAGTTTCATCTGGAACTGGCGCGTGCGCTGCGCAATGCCGGCCCATGGGGACAGCACTTTCCCGAGCCGCTGTTTCATGGTGTCTTCCAGCTGGTCGAGCAGCGCGTGGTCGGTGAGCGGCACTTGAAAATGGTGCTCAGGACCGAGTGCGGCTCGGTAAAGCTGGATGGCATCGCTTTCGGCGTTGATCGCGACATCTGGCCCAATCCCAACATCCGTTGGGTCGAACTGGCTTACAAACTGGACCTTAACGAGTTTCGCGGCAATGAAACGGTGCAGTTGATGGTGACCCATATAGCGCCCCGCTAATCAGCCGGAACCCGGCCACCTTTCACGTTGTCGACTAGGCTCTGTAGACACAAAACAGTCCAGCGCCTGATTTTCAACCTGAGAGGTCGCCATGAGCCTGCTGCTTGAACCCTACACCCTTCGCCAGCTCAAACTACCCAACCGCATCGCTGTTTCCCCCATGTGCCAGTATTCCAGTCTCGATGGCCTGGCCAACGACTGGCATCTGGTCCACCTGGGCAGTCGTGCCGTGGGCGGTGCGGGGCTGGTGTTCAGTGAAGCCGTTGCTGTGACCGAAGATGGCCGCATCACGGCCCAGGATCTTGGCCTGTGGAACGATGAGCAGATCGAGCCCCTGCAACGCATCACCCGTTTCATCGAGTCCCAGGGCTCGGTGGCAGGTATTCAACTGGCCCACGCCGGACGCAAGGCCAGTACCTGGCGTCCCTGGCTGGGCAAGCATGGCAGCGTGCCCGAGAGTGAGGGCGGGTGGAAACCCTGGGGGCCATCGGCCATTGCCTTCGATCCGCAACACACGGCTCCGGTGCAACTGAGCGAAAGCCAGATCCAGGGCCTGATCCAGTCTTTTGTCGACGCCGCCCGTCGTTCCCTGATCGCGGGCTTCAAGGTGGTCGAGATTCACGCCGCCCATGGCTATCTGCTGCATCAGTTCCTGTCGCCATTGAGCAATCAGCGCACTGACCAGTATGGCGGTTCGTTTGAAAACCGTATTCGCCTGACGCTGCAAGTGACGGAAGCCGTGAGGGATGTCTGGCCGCAAGAGTTGCCGCTGTTTGTCCGCGTATCGGCCACCGACTGGGTGGAAGACGGCTGGAACCCTGACGAAACGGTTGAGCTGGCGCGTCGCCTGAAAACTCTGGGTGTAGACCTGATCGACGTTTCATCGGGTGGCACTTCGGCCAATGCTGAAATCCCGGTCGGCCCCGGTTACCAGACGCGCTTTGCCGAGCGCGTGCGCAAGGAGTCGCAGATTGCCACCGGTACGGTGGGCCTGATTACCGAGCCTGCACAGGCCGAACATATCCTGCGCACCGGACAGGCCGACATCATCCTGCTGGCGCGTGAATTGTTGCGCGACCCGTACTGGCCGTTGCATGCCGATGACGATCTTGGCGGACGCAAGGCGGTCTGGCCTGCGCAATATCAGCGTGCGACCCACCGTGACCAGCCGATCCACGAGTCCGATCTGCGGGACTGATCACTCAGGCACAGGGGCTCAGTCAGGCTCCTGTGCCGTTCCATCCAGCAGTTCAGTGATACGTTTGCTCAGTGTGGTGATTGCAAACGGCTTGGTCAGCACATGCATTCCCGGTTCAAGAGTGTCCTGCTCCAGGGCGGCGTTCTCGGCGTAACCGGTCACGAACAGCACTTTCAGATCCGGACGCACCGTTCTGGCCGCATCGGCCACCTGGCGGCCATTCATACCGCCGGGCAAGCCGACATCGGTGATCAGTAAATCAATGGTTGTCCTGGATTGCAGAATCACCAGGGCCGCAGCTCCATGCTCGGCTTCCAGGACTTTGTAGCCCTGTTCTTCGAGTACTTCGCTCATCAGCGCACGCACGGCCGGTTCGTCGTCCACCACCAGGATGGTTTCGCCGCCTGCGCTCTGTATGAGTGGAATATCGAGGCTGCTGTCATGTTCGAACGGCTCGCTGTCGCCAAGGAACTGCGGCAGAAGAATGCAGATCTTCGAGCCTTTCCCGGGCCGGGAATCGATGCTGACGCCGCCGCCGGATTGCCGGGCAAAACCATAGATCATCGACAGGCCAAGACCTGTGCCCATGCCGATGGGCTTGGTTGTAAAGAACGGATCGAATGCCCTGGCGACCACTTCTTCAGTCATCCCGGTACCGTTATCGCTGACACAGAGCGCCACGTAATGCCCGGCGACCATCTCGTACCTGGCTGCTGTCGCATCATCCAGATAGCGATTGGCAGTTTCGATCTTCAGGGTGCCGCCATCCGGCATGGCATCCCTGGCATTGATGCACAGGTTGAGCAGCGAGTTTTCCAGTTGATGGGGGTCGACCATGGTCGACCACAGGTCGTGGGTGCGCAGGACCTGCATGTCGATGGCCGGCCCGACGGTGCGGTTGATCAGTTCTTCCATGCCCGCGACCAGTTGATCGATATGGGTGGCTTTCGGCGCCAGGGTCTGGCGGCGTGAGAATGCCAGCAGCCGATGGGTGAGGGCTGCGGCCCGTCTCGAACCTTCAAGGGCGCTGGAGATATAGCGGCCCAGGTCTGTGCGGCCCTGATTCACCCGTGACTGGAGCAGTTCTATATTGCCGGTGATGCCCATCAACAGGTTATTGAAGTCATGGGCCAGGCCTCCGGTAAGTTGCCCGACAGCCTCCATCTTCTGTGACTGGCGCAGGGCCTCTTCGGCAATGCGCAGGGCTTCGGAGTGCAGTTTCTCATGGGTAATGTGCTTGCCCAGCGCGAAAACCAGGCCGCCGCCCGGCGCAGAGGTCCAGCCGATCCAGCGATAACTGCCGTCCTTGTGCATGTAGCGGTTTTCAAACAATGGCAGCACGTTGCCGATGGCGTGCCGCAGGGCGTCCTGGGTTCTGGATATGTCGTCAGGATGAACCAGATCCAGAATCGAGTTCCCGATCAGTTCCCCTGCCTCCCGTCCCAGCACTGCACACCACGCCGGGTTCACGCGCAGGAAATGTCCCTTGAAATCGACCATCGCCAGCAGGTCCGGGGAAATATCCCAGAAGGTATTCAGCTCGGCGGTCCTCTGTTCCAGCTTGGCCGTCTGCTGCTTTTCCAGTTCGATCAAGTCGCTGATCAGTTGCTGTCGTTTCTGCTCGCTGGATTCCAGTGCCTGTTTGTCCAGGACATAACGGGTGGTTTCCTTGGTGATGCAGAACATGCCGACGGTGACGCCATGCTCATCGATCAGCGGAGAAAAGGAAAACGACCACCAGGTCTGTTCGTTCTCGCCATAGCGAGCCATGGTCAGTGGCATGTCTTT
Source organism: Pseudomonas cichorii (assembly GCF_019719005.1). Lineage (GTDB taxonomy): Bacteria > Pseudomonadota > Gammaproteobacteria > Pseudomonadales > Pseudomonadaceae > Aquipseudomonas > Aquipseudomonas cichorii_E. Next base: position 10,295 of record NZ_JAIGPJ010000017.1, on the reverse strand, counting down.
GCACTGGTAAGGTTTGCCGGCCAGTGCGCCTTCAACCATGGGCAACACCTGATCCCATACATCGGCCCATAACTCGGGGGCCAGAGCACCGATGGCATTGTCCTTGCGCGGTCCGAGAATGGGTGTGTAGGTGTCGTTATGGAAGAAGACCAACTCCGGTCCCCAGAGCAGATACATCGACTCCGGTGAGTTCAGGATCAGATTCAGCGCGGTTTTCAGTGAGGCAGGCCACTGTTCTACCGGCCCCAGAGACGTCTGGCTCCAGTCCTTGTTTCTTATCGTCCGGGCCGTTTCGCTCATGCCCGCTGGAAAACCAATGCTTGACGTCACTTCAGGCAAGCTCCGGTAAAGCAGCACGGATGGGATGGCGTATTCATGAGGTGTCTGAAATCTATTATCGATGCACCCGGATGGGCGCGTGATGTCTCTGGGGGAATTGACCTTTGAAACGGGTCAGGGTTGCACAGGTTGCGGGTTAACTTTTTCGGGCATGAAGTGATTGCCCGGGACGCATCATCTGCAACATTCAGATGCACACCATAAATCATCCTTGTGAGACTTCCCATTAACCTGCGTGTCAATGAATCATCTGACTAGACCTGTGGAGGTTTCTCATGAATACGCGTGGTTTGCTTGACCAGTTGCTCAAGTCTGGACAAAACATGTTGCAAGACAAGGTAAGCGGCAAATCCGGCAAGCGTTCATCCGGCAGCGACGCGCTGGTAAATGGCCTGGGTAGTCTGCTTTCCGGTTCGAAATCCGGCGGCAAGAGCGGTGGACTGGGGAGTTTGCTGTCCGGTGCGGGCGGCGGTGCGCTGGCGGCCGGGGCTATGAGCCTGCTCAAGGGCAAGCGCTCCGGGATGGGCGGCAAAGTGTTGACCTATGGCGGTCTGGCCGCGCTGGGCGTGCTGGCTTACAAGGCTTACAACAACTGGCAGGCCAGCCAGGGTATTACGGCTCAGCGTGAGCCCCAGACCATCGACCGCTTGCCCGAGTCTCAGGCTGAAGAACACAGCCAGGCCATCCTGCGGGCTCTGGTGGCGGCAGCCAAGGCTGACGGTCATGTCGACGAGCGTGAGCGCGAACTGATCGAGGGCGAGTTCAGCAAGCTGAGCAACGACCATGAACTGCAACACTGGCTGCACGCCGAACTGCACAAACCGCTTGATCCTTCGGAAGTGGCACGTGCTGCGAAAACACCGGAAATGGCGGCCGAGATGTATATCGCCAGCGTGATTCTGGTGGATCAGGAACACTTCATGGAAAGGGCCTACCTTGACGAACTGGCGCGTCAGTTGAAGCTGGCTCCGGGCCTCAAGTCCGAGCTGGAAGAGCAGGTGCGTCAGGCCCAGTAAATGGCTGAACAGAGGCGAGGGCTATGTCATTGTCGATAGCCCTCCGGATTACAACGCTTACTTGTCCCGGCAATACCCTTCACATCTCCCGCCCGTTCTGTTTTCTGAACTAACCCGCCAATATCGACACTTTCAATTTCCTTTTCCTGCAAAACGCTAATACACAAAAGGCTGGGCTATACTCAGGCCGCTTGGACCGTCTGTCGGTCCGCTTCTTGAACACGGCCAGATGCCGTTGTTGAACTCTTGAGGACTGACTGTGAAGAACTGGACTCTGCGCCAAAGGATTTTGGCGAGTTTTGCCGTCATCATCGCGATCATGCTGTTGATGGTGGTTGTGTCTTACTCGCGCTTGTTGTCGATTGAGTCCAGCGAGGAACAGGTTCGCCTCGATGCGCTTCCAGGCGTCTATTACAGCACTCTGGTGCGCAGCTCCTGGGGCGAGAGTTACATTCGCACTCTGGAGCTGATCGGCGAAGGCCGGGCGCGACCGCTGACCAAGCAGGAGCAGGATCAGTTCGAAGGGTTCGACGATTATCTCCAGACCCAGATAGATGGTTACAAGAAGTCCATTTTCGACGAGGCTGAAAGAGCCAACTTTGCCCTGTTCGAGAAACGGCGCGAAAGCTATAGCCGCTTGCTCAAGGAAGTCCATGCTTCCTATGGCGCGGGCGATTATGCCAAGGCGCGTGCCGAATTCTATGAGCAGGTGAATCCGGTCTGGAGTGAGGGCCGCAAACAGCTCAACGATATCATCGTCGCCAACAAGCTACTGGCCGACAAGGCGACCGAGAGCATTGTGACTGCCGTTTTGGGTGCCAAGATCAGCATGGTCTTTTCCCTGTTGATCGCGCTCATGGCCGCTGGTACCTGCGGTCTGCTGTTGATGCGCTCTATCACTGCACCCATGCAGCTCATCGTGAAAATCCTCGACGTCATGCGTACCGGCGATCTGAGTTCGCGCCTGAATCTGGCGCGCAAGGATGAGTTCAACGCCGTGGAAACCGGCTTCAACGACATGATGACCGAGCTGACCGCACTGGTTGCCCAGGCTCAGCGTTCCTCGGTCCAGGTCACCACGTCCGTCACCGAAATTGCGGCCACTTCGCGTCAGCAGCAGGCCACCGCCACTGAAACTGCCGCCACGACCACTGAAATCGGTGCGACCTCGCGTGAAATCGCTGCCACCTCCCGTGATCTGGTCCGCACCATGACTGAAGTAACCTCTGCTGCCGATCAGGCTTCGGTCCTGGCCGGTTCCGGTCAGCAAGGGCTGGCGCGCATGGAAGACACCATGCATCAGGTGATGGGCGCGGCCAATCTGGTCAACTCCAAGCTGGCGATCCTCAACGAGAAGGCCGGTAATATCAATCAGGTGGTGGTGACTATCGTCAAGGTCGCGGACCAGACCAACCTGTTGTCGCTCAATGCCGCCATCGAGGCCGAGAAAGCCGGTGAATACGGGCGCGGTTTTGCGGTGGTTGCCACGGAAGTGCGTCGTCTGGCCGATCAGACCGCCGTCGCCACTTATGACATCGAGCAGATGGTGCGTGAAATCCAGTCAGCGGTGTCCGCTGGCGTGATGGGGATGGACAAATTCTCCGAAGAAGTGCGACGTGGCATGTTCGAGGTCACCCAGGTGGGCGAGCAGCTTTCGCAGATCATTCATCAGGTCCAGGCTCTGGCACCGCGGGTGCTGATGGTCAACGAGGGGATGCAGGCCCAGGCCACGGGCGCCGAGCAGATCAATCAGGCATTGGTCCAGTTGGCCGATGCCAGCAGCCAGACTGTCGAGTCATTGCGTCAAGCCAGTTTCGCCATCGACGAGTTGAGTCAGGTCGCGGTAGGGCTGCGCAGTGGCGTCTCGCGATTCAAAGTCTGAGTCCGGGCCATGATGGATCTCTCACCCAAACGCCAGGGCCCTGTGCCTGTCGCGAACAAGCTGTTTCTGTTGTTCCGTATCGGCGAGGAGCGTTACGCGCTGGAGGCCATCGAGATCTCCGAAATCCTGCCGCGCGTGAAACTCAAGGCCATCGCTCATGTGCCCCATTGGGTTGCAGGGATCTTCGCCCATCGTGGTGAAATCGTGCCAGTCATCGATATCAGCGCCCTGAGCACCGGGCAGTCAGCACCAGCGCGTACCAGTACCCGCATGGTGCTGGTGCATTATCGTCATGATGCGGCGCACCCGGCGCAGTTGCTCGGGCTTATCCTGGAGCAGGCCACCGAAACCTTGCGTTGCCCGGTTTCGGAGTTCAAGGAGTACGGCCTGGAAAACCGCCTGGCGCCTTATCTGGGGCCGGTTCGAGAGGACGAGCAGGGGCTGTTGCAATGGATTCACGTTCAGGAGCTGCTGACCGAACCCGTGCGTGAGCTGCTATACCCCATTCCTCCGCTTGATCTGGAGCTTCTTGAGGATGCGCCATGAGCGATGACTCGCGCTTTTTCAGTTTTCTCAAGGATCGCATTGGCCTGGATGTCACCTCCGTGGGCGAGGCCATTATTGTGCGTGCGTTGCGCCAGCGCTCTCAGAACACCCACTCGGTGGATGACGAGGCCTATTGGCAGTTGCTGCTGAGTTCGCCCGAAGAGCAGCAAGCGCTGATCGAAGCGGTGATCGTCCCGGAAACCTGGTTTTTCCGTTACCCCGAGTCCTTCCTGACATTGAGCAAGCTGGCATCGGAGCGCCTGATAACGCTTAACGACGCCAGGCCATTACGCATTCTCAGCCTGCCGTGCTCCACAGGCGAAGAGCCTTATTCCATTGCCATGGCGCTGTTCGACGCCAATATCGGCGCGCAGCATTTCAAGATCGATGCCATCGACATCAGTCCCTTGTCGATTCAAAAGGCCGTTCGCGGCATCTATGGCAAGAACTCGTTCCGGGGCACTGATCTGGGCTTTCGTGATCGGCATTTCAAGCCGGTGGGTGATGGCTATCAGATTGAAGACAGGGTGAGGGTGCGGGTCAATTTCCAGGCCGGCAATCTGCTGGACCCGGCTCTGGCGACTCAGGAACCTTACGACTTCGTGTTCTGCCGCAATCTGGTGATCTATTTCGATCAGGCCACGCAACGCCATGTATTCAAGGTACTCAAGCGCCTGACCCGTGAAGATGGCGTGCTGTTTATCGGCCCTGCCGAAGGCAATCTGTTGAGCCGGGTCGGCATGCGTTCTGCCGGTATCGCCCAATCGTTCGCCTTCAGGCATGCGCCGGGGCAGGACACGGGTGGGTCTGTACCTGTGGAGCCTGTACCGATTGCCCGCAGCGTTGCGCCACCGGTTCGCGAGCCTGCCCGGCCAGCGCCACGGCCTTTCGCGCCTGCATCGGTCAGTGCGCCTGTTCCTTCCCGGCCCGCGCCCGCTGCCACAGGCGGCGATGATATCGCGACTCAACTGGCGACCATCGCCAGCCTGGCCAACGAGGGCAAAAGCGTGGAAGCGCGTGCGGCTTGCGAACGTTATCTGCAGCGGCACGAGCCGGTGGCGCAGGTGTTCTACTGGCTGGGGCTGCTCAGCGAAGTGGAGGGTAATGTGGCGCAGGCTCAGGGTTTCTATCGCAAGGCGCTGTACTTGCAGCCGCAGCATCCTGAATCCCTGGCGCAACTGGCTGCCTTGCTGGCCTCGCAAGGGGACAGTGCCGGTGCCCGTCGCCTGCAGGATCGCGCTACCCGTGGCGCCAATAAACAAGGAAGCAATCGATGACGGGGCTGTCCACTCTTGCGAGTCTGACTCACGACGACGCCCAGGCCATCGATGATTGCTGGAACCGCATCGGCATTCACGGTGACCGTTCCTGCCCGGTATTGCCGGAGCACATCCATTGCCGCAACTGTGCGGTGTACTCCGCTGCAGCCACTCGCCTGCTCGATCGCTATTCCCTGCTCCAGGAGCATCGCGACCAGTTTCAGGGCAGTCAGTTGCAGGGTGATGTCCAGACCCGCTCGATCCTGGTTTTCCGCCTGGGTGATGAGTGGCTCGGGCTGGCGACCCGTAGCCTGGCGGAAGTCGCGCCCGATCAGGCCATCCATTCGTTGCCCCATCAGCGTTCCCGTGCGCTGCTCGGTGTGGCCAATGTTCGTGGCGCCCTGGTGGCATGCATTTCTCTGGTCGAACTGCTGGGGCTCGACAGCGGATCAGTGCTGGCCACCAGCGGGCGTGTGGTGCCGCGCATGTTGATCATCGCCGCACAAGGCGGGCCGGTGGTGGTGCCGGTGGATGAAGTCGATGGCATTCACGCCATGGAAGAGCGCCATTTGAATGCGGCGTCGGCCTCCGGCACGCATGCCAATGCACGATTTACTCGTGGTGTCCTGCAATGGAAGGGTCGCAGTCTGCGTTTGCTCGATGAAGATGAGTTGTTGGCGGCGATCAACCGGAGCCTGACATGACCCCCGATCAAATGCGCGACGCCTCACTGTTCGAGCTGTTCACCCTGGAAGCCGAAGCCCAGACCCAGGTGTTGAGTGCCGGCCTGCTGGAACTGGAACGCAATCCGACCCTGGCCGATCAGCTGGAAGCCTGCATGCGCGCCGCTCACTCCCTCAAGGGTGCGGCGCGGATTGTCGGGGTCAATTACGGCGTCAGCGTGGCCCATGTCATGGAGGATTGTCTGGTCAGCGCCCAGGAAGGGCGATTGCTGCTCCAGGCCGAACACATCGACGCCTTGCTCTCGGGCACCGACCTGTTGATGCGCATTGCCACGCCGACTGACAGCAGCATCGGGCAGAGCGATATCGACAGCTATGTCGAGCGCGTGAATACATTGCTGGCTTCCGGAGCCGGCGCTGCGCGCCCGGTCAGCGTTACGTTGCCTGACCTGTTGCCAGATTCATCGTCAGAGTCGTTATCCGATCTGCTGACAGCCAGCGATTTACCCCTGATCGAGCCGCTGCTGGTGCCTGTGCCTGGCAGCAATCAGGCCTCCCTTGATGCGCTGGCTGCCGCTTTGCGTCTTGAGCCGCCGACGCCCCCCGAGCCTCTGGTGGCCGAACCGGAACCTGCGCCCGCCGCGACACGCGAGCGCCGGGTGTCCGATGGTGGCGAACGAGTCTTGCGGGTGACCGCCGAACGTCTCAATGGCTTGCTGGATCTGTCGAGCAAGGCGCTGGTGGAAACCCAGCGCCTGAAACCCTTGCAGGCCGGCATGCAGCGCCTCAAGCGCCTGCAGGTCAGCAGCGACAGGGCGCTGGAAGTGCTTGGGGCATGTTTTGGCGATGCGGGTCTGGAACCTGACGCACAGAAAGCTCTGGATGATGCCCGCGATTTTCTGTCCCAGGCTCAACAGATGCTGATCCAGCAGGCTGCCGAGCTGGATGAGTTCGGCTGGCAGTCGGGGCAGCGAGCGCAGTTGCTGTATGACACCGCACTGGCCTGCCGGATGCGCCCGTTTGCCGACGTGCTCACTGGTCAGGCGCGCATGGTTCGCGATCTGGGGCGTGAGCTTGGCAAGCAGGTTCGTCTGAAAATCGAGGGTGACAAGACTCAGGTCGACCGCGATGTGCTTGAAAAGCTGGAAGCGCCTCTGACCCATCTGCTGCGTAATGCCGTGGACCACGGCATCGAGTCTCCCGAGCGACGCAAGGAGCTGGGCAAGGACCCGGAAGGGCAGATTCTTCTGCGCGCCTCTCATGAAGCTGGCCTGCTGGTGGTGCAGCTCAGCGACGATGGCAATGGCGTGGATCTCGAACGTCTGCGCAGCAACATCATCGAGCGCAAACTGTCGCCTGCCGAAACCGCTGCGCAGTTGAGCGAAGAGGAGCTTCTGAGTTTTCTGTTCCTGCCGGGTTTCAGCATGCGGGACAAGGTCACTCAAATCTCCGGTCGCGGCGTAGGCCTTGACGCCGTGCAGCATATGGTTCGCCAGATGCACGGCAGTGTCGAATTGCAGCAGTGGGCCGGTGAAGGCAGTTGCTTCCGCATCGAAATGCCGCTGACGCTTTCGGTCGTGCGCAGTCTGGTGGTGGAGGTGGGCGGCGAAGCCTATGCCTTCCCGCTGGCGCATATCGAGCGCATGCGTGATCTGCAGCCCGAAGATATCGTGCAACTGGAAGGGCGCCAGCATTTCTGGCATGAAGATCGTCATGTCGGCCTGGTTTCTGCCAGCCAGTTACTGAATCGCCCCCAGTCACAGCGCAACGATGAAGCGCTCAAGGTGGTGGTGATTCGCGAGCGTGATGCCGTGTACGGTGTCGCGGTGGAGCGGTTCATTGGCGAGCGCACGCTGGTGGTCATACCGCTTGATGCCCGCCTGGGCAAGGTTCAGGATGTGTCCGCTGGCGCTTTGCTCGACGATGGCTCTGTGGTGCTGATCGTCGATGTCGAAGACTTGCTGCGTTCGGTAGAGAAACTGCTCAATACCGGGCGCCTGGAGCGCATAGACCGGCGTAACCGTCAGGTTGACCATGTGGCGCGCAAGCGCGTACTGGTGGTCGATGACTCGTTGACGGTTCGTGAGCTGGAGCGCAAGTTGCTGGTCGGCCGTGGTTATGAAGTGGCCGTTGCCGTTGATGGCATGGATGGTTGGAATGCCTTGCGTTCCGAGGACTTTGACCTGCTGATCACTGATATCGATATGCCGCGCATGGACGGCATCGAACTGGTGACTCTGGTGCGTCGGGATACCCGGTTGCAATCTCTGCCAGTGATGGTGGTTTCCTACAAGGATCGTGAAGAAGACCGGCGCCGTGGCCTGGATGCGGGCGCCGACTATTATCTGGCCAAGGCCAGCTTCCACGACGATGCCTTGCTTGATGCCGTCGCTGAATTGATAGGGGAGGCGCAAGAATGAAGATCGCCATCGTCAATGACATGCCTATGGCTGTAGAAGCCTTGCGTCGTGCGTTGGCATTCGAACCTGAGCATCAGATTGTCTGGGTGGCCGGCAATGGTGCCGAAGCGGTCCGGCTTTGCGCCGAGCAGACGCCGGACCTGATCCTGATGGACCTGATCATGCCGGTCATGGACGGGGTCGAGGCCACCCGCCAGATCATGGCCGAAACACCATGCGCTATCGTTCTTGTGACTGTTGACCGTGAGCAGAACGTCCACCGTGTGTTCGAGGCCATGGGCCATGGCGCACTGGATGTGGTGGATACTCCTGCTATCGGTGCAGGCAACCCGCGGGAGGCAGCCGCGCCACTGCTGCGCAAGATATTGAATATCGGCTGGCTGATCGGCCAGCGCGCCCCTCGCGAGCGAACGGCGCCACCGTCGCTGCGTCAGGCTGCCATGCGCCAGGGGCTGGTTGCCATCGGCTCGTCGGCCGGAGGCCCGGCGGCGCTGGAAATTCTATTGAAAGGGCTGCCGGCGAGTTTTCCGGCGGCTATCGTCCTGGTGCAGCATGTGGACCAGGTATTTGCTGCGGGTATGGCCGACTGGCTGTGTACAGCGTCGGGGTTGCCGGTGCGTCTGGCCCGGGAGGGAGAGCCGCCGCAACGCGGTCAGGTGCTTCTGGCAGGGACCAACCACCATATCCGCTTGTTGAAGGATGGTACGCTGGCTTATACGGCTGAACCTGTAAACGAAATCTACAGGCCTTCTATCGATGTTTTCTTCGAGAGTGTGGCCCGCTACTGGAATGGTGATGCAGTGGGTGTTTTATTGACCGGCATGGGTCGAGATGGAGCTCAAGGGCTTAAATTGATGCGCGAGCAGGGCTTTCTGACCATCGCTCAGGATCAGGCCAGTTCTGCTGTCTACGGCATGCCCAAGGCTGCCGCTGCAATTGATGCTGCCGTTGAAATCCGGCCATTGCAGACTATCGCGCCTCGCCTGACCGAGGTATTCGCCCAATGACTGTCCAGGTGAATTCACCCGCCGCCGGTGACCAGGAGATGCATCATGCATGACGTGCAGCCCGAAGAATTGAAGACTGCCGATGAAAACTCGGCGATGGTGCTGCTGGTGGACGATCAGGCGATGATCGGTGAAGCCGTGCGTCGTGGTCTGGCCAACGAAGAGTCCATCGACTTCCACTTCTGCGCCGACCCCCATCAGGCCATTGCCCAGGCCATGCAGATCAAGCCGACGGTCATCCTGCAGGATCTGGTCATGCCGGGGCTGGACGGGCTGACACTGGTGCGCGAATACCGCAACAACCCCATGACCCGGGACATTCCGATCATCGTGCTTTCCACCAAGGAAGACCCGCTGATCAAGAGTGCGGCGTTTGCGGCGGGGGCCAACGACTATCTGGTCAAGCTGCCTGACACCATCGAACTGGTGGCGCGCATCCGTTACCACTCCCGTTCCTACATGACCCTGTTGCAGCGCGATGAAGCCTACCGCGCCTTGCGGGTCAGCCAGCAGCAACTGCTCGACACCAATCTGGTGCTGCAACGCCTGATGAACTCCGATGGCTTGACCGGCCTGTCCAATCGTCGTCATTTCGATGAATACCTGGAGCTGGAATGGCGCCGGGCGACCCGTGAGCAGAGTCAGCTGTCGCTGATGATGATCGATGTGGACTACTTCAAGGCCTACAACGACAACTTCGGTCACCTCGAAGGCGACGAAGCCTTGCGTCAGGTGGCCAAGGCGATTCGCGCCAGTTGCAGCCGTCCGTCCGATTTGCCGGCCCGTTATGGCGGTGAAGAGTTCGCCATGGTCCTGCCCAATACCACCCCCGGTGGCGTACGGTTGCTGGCCGAAAAGCTTCGTCAGAGCGTGGCGGGCATGAATATCCCGCACATCGCCCCGGCGCCGGGCTCGACGCTGACCGTGAGCATCGGCGTGGCGACCGTGATTCCGCAGAACGGCCTCAACAGCCGGCAACTGATCCTCGATGCCGACAAGGGCCTGTACCTGGCCAAGCACAGTGGTCGTAATCAGGTGGCGGTGGGCGGTTAAGACTTGAACTGCCCCCAAAAAGTTGGACACCCATCCAACCCTTGGGGGACGTTATGAGTAAGTACACAGAATCATTCAAGCTCACCGCCA
>NZ_JAIGPJ010000016.1:59707-113928 GCF_019719005.1 Pseudomonas cichorii | reverse complement strand
ACCAGAAAGACACCGACTTGCTCGACAGGGCGGGGTTTATGACGCCCTAAAATAATCAATCGAGAAAAAAAGCACTGAAGACAGTTGCTCCTACGGTAGGAGCGAATTCATTCGCGAAGCTTCATCATGCCGGCAAACAAACCCCTGTCCCGCCCAGCCCGCAATAACCCTGCGGGTTTTTTGCCAGGTATTGCTGGTGGTACGCCTCGGCGTAGTAGAAGGTCGGGGCCTGGTCGATTTCGGTGGTGATTTTGCCCAGCCCGGCTTTGCTCAGCTCGGCCTGGAAGGCTTTTTCGCTGGCCTGGGCGGCTTCGAGCTGTTCTGGTTTGGTGCAGTAGATCACCGAGCGGTACTGGGTGCCGATGTCGTTGCCCTGACGCATGCCCTGAGTCGGGTTGTGCGCTTCCCAGAATACTTTGAGCAGCGCTTCGTAGCTGATCTCTTCTGGCTCATACACCACCAGAACCACTTCGCTATGGCCGGTCAGGCCCGAGCAGACTTCTTCATAGGTCGGGTTTGGCGTAATGCCGCCTGCATAGCCCACGGCAGTGCTGACCACGCCCGGTTGTTGCCAGAGGCGTCGTTCTGCGCCCCAGAAGCAGCCCAGGCCAAAGATTGCGAATTCAACCGTGCCCGAGAACGGACCCAGCAAAGGGTTGCCGTTGACGAAGTGCTGTTCAGGAACGGCGATAGGAGTTTCACGGCCTGGCAGTGCTTGCTGGGCGGTAGGGAGTACATTTTTGTTCACTAGAATTTCCGAGCGAAGAGTCATGAACCATATCCTCTCGATAAGTGAAAACAGATTAGAGGGATAAACAGTCCGACAGTGTGCCCGAGAGTCCGGTGTACAGGGAAGAGGGGTCAGGCCGACGGTCGGCGCGTGTAGCGTTTCAGTTTTTCGATCAGTTCTTCGCCGGGGATCGGCTTGTCGAACAGGTAACCCTGGCCTACGTCGCAGCGATGGCGGCGCAGGAATTTCAGTTGGGCCGCGGTTTCTATGCCTTCGGCCACGACCTTGAGCTTGAGGTTGTGGGCCATGGCGATCACCGCCGAGGTGATCTCCATGTCGTCCTCGTCGTCCGGAATGTCCCGGATGAAGCTGCGGTCGATCTTGATCACATCGATGGGGAATTTCTTCAGGTAACTGAAGGATGAGTAGCCGGTTCCGAAGTCATCCATGGCCAGCGACAGGCCGAGCTTTTTAAGCGAGTCGAGTTGCTGGCGAGTGTCTTCGGTGGCCTCCAGCAGCAGGCCTTCGGTCAGCTCCAGTTCCAGCAGGGAAGCATCCAGCGCTTCCTCTTCGAGAATCGAGGCGATGGACGACACCAGATCCGGGTCCGAGAACTGCTTGGGCGAGACGTTGATCGCTACCTGCAGATTGCCGAAACCGGCTTCGGTCAGCGCCTTGCTCATGCGGCAGGACTGGCGGGCGACCCATTTGCCGATAGGGATGATCAGGCCGGTTTCTTCGGCAACGCTGATGAACTGATCCGGTCGGATCATGCCTTTTTCCGGATGGTTCCAGCGTAGCAGGGCTTCCATACCCAGCAAACGGCCGCTGCGCAGGCACAGCTTGGGCTGGTAGAAGACTTCGAGTTCATTCTGGGTCAGGGCGCGACGCAGGTTGTTTTCAACGAACAGCTTGTAACTGGCTTCGGCATTGAGCGCTTCGGTGAACACCTGGACCTGATGCTTGCCGTTGGCCTTGGCCTTGTGCAGCGCCAGACCGGCGTTTTTCATCAGGGTCTGGGGATCGCGGCCATGCAGCGGCGCGCAGGCCAGGCCCACGGAGCCGGTCACGCTGATGAGCTGGTTATCGACGAACATCGGCTTGTCCAGCGTCGCCAGCACCTGGCTGGCAACGTTCTGCCCGGCTTCAAGCCCACTATGGTCGAGCAGTACGGCAAATTCGTTACTGGCAAAGCGCGCCAGTATGTCGGACGGGCTCAGGGTATTGCGCAGGCGCCGTGCCAGGCTGATCAGCAGCTTGTCACCGGTCTGATGGCCCAGGCTGTCGTTGATGCGCTTGAAGTTGTCGATGTCCACCAGCAACAGGCTCATGGGCGTGTCGCTGTCCCGGGCGAAACGTTCGTCCAGGTTACGGATGAAGGCTGGCCGGTTGCCCAGATTGGTCAGGTTGTCGGTGTAGGCCAGGCGCTCGATGCGCTGCTGCGCCAGCTTGCTCTGGGTGATGTCTTCGTAAATGCCGATGTAATGGGTCAGTTCGCGGTTGTCGCCATACACCTTGGAAATCGACAACTGGCCCCAGTAGGGCTCCAGGTTCTTGCGTCGGCTCTTGAACTCGCCTTGCCAGCTGTTGCTCTTGTTCAGGCTGGAATTGGCATCGAGCAATAGGGCATTGAGGTTTTCCAGGGCCGGCAGTTCCGACAGCTTGTGGCCGTGGACTTCTTCGGAGCTGTACTGGGTGATGGCGGTGAAGCTCGGGTTGACGTACTCGATCATGCCCTCGCAGTTGACCAGCAGGAAGGCGTTGGCGCTTTGCTCGACAGCACGCTGGAACAGGTACAGCGCGTTGGTTGCGGCCCGCCGGCTGTGGTTGTTGATGACTTGCGCGAACTGGTCGGCCAGCTCACCGGCAAAGGTTATTTCGTCGGGCTGCCACTCACGGGCCGAGCCGGTCTGCTCCAGGCAGAGCACGCCGACCACCTGGCCATCGATGCGGATACTGGCGTCCAGAATGGCATTCACGCCCCTTGGCAGCAGGGTGTCTGCTATCTCGCGGGTGCGCGGATCGTTCTGCACGTTGCTGACATCGATTGCCCGGCTGTTGTGCAAGGCGTCCAGATAATTGGGGTACTGGCTGATATCCAGTGGCTTGCGCACCTGATAGTCGCAGCTTTGCCGGTGATAGTCGGCAATCGACTCCAGACGCTGCTCGTGCAGGCTCCAGATGCCCACACGGTCGACATCGTAGATATCGCAGGCGCTCTTGGTGATCAGCTCGGCGGCTTCCAGCACCGAGTTGGCTGTGTTGTAGCGATGGCGTGTCAGGCGCAGGATCAACTCTTGCTGGGCGCGGACCCGCTCCAGATGGGCGAGTTGGTCACGTTGCGCACGCTGGTTGAGTTCCAGAGCGATCTGCAGGCGCGAGTTCTGGGTTTCCAGATCCGGACCGTATGTCTGCTCGCCTTCGGCAATCATCCCCTCGACCACGAGGAAGTAGCCACGCAACAGATGACGATTGTGTTGTTTGTAGGCCTCACCGATTTCCAGAAGACCCAGCGGGCCTTTGGGGGTGTGCAAGGTATAGCGGGCCAGATAAAACGGAGCGGATGCCAGTTGCAACTGGATCTCGTCATGTAGCCTGTAGCGTGCCTCCGGCTCCATCAGGCTGGCGTAGGGCGAACCGATCAGGGCGCAGAGTTCCACGGCAGGCAGGCCGAACTGTTTTTCGCAGTTAGGATCGAGAAACAGCAGCGCCCAATTGGCTTCATTAAGCCGCTCGAAACGCAGCATGCCCAGGCGCGAGGGCACCGGCAATTGCGTTACTACCTCGGCTGCCGTTCTGCCGGCAGCATCGGTTTGGCTTTTCATGAACAAACTCGCTTCCGGAATACTGATCGCGGTAGGGCATTGGCCCGGATTACTTTCGCGTATGGCAAGGTTGCATCATGCAGCCCAGGCTTACAAGAGAGGGCGGTGGCTTAGTGCTATAAAAGTGTCGACCGGTTGACATGGCCCGACAATACACCAGATCAGTGCAGAAATCAGAGGTCTTGCCGAGCTATATAACCGGGACATGCAGACAAAAAAAGCCCCGCTTGAAGGCGGGGTTGAGGTTCGAGCGTGGCAGCTCGCAAATACACGGCAAGGCCCGCCATGTGGCGGGCCTGCCCGGGCTTACAGCAGGATTGTGCGGATATCCGCCAGCAATTCGCTCAAGCGCTTGGTGAAGCGGGCAGCAGCTGCGCCGTTGATCACGCGGTGATCGTAGGACAGCGACAGGGGCAGCATCAGTTTCGGCTGGAAGGCTTTGCCGTCCCAGACTGGCTGGATGGTGGCCTTGGAAACGCCCAGGATCGCAACTTCCGGCGCATTGACGATCGGCGTGAAGCCGGTGCCGCCGATGTGACCGAGGCTGGAGATCGTGAAGCATGCGCCTTGCATGTCGTTCGCGGTCAGCTTCTTGTTGCGTGCCTTTTCAGCCAGTGCGGCTGCTTCGGCTGCCAGTTGCAGCAGGTTCTTCTGGTCGACGTCGCGGATCACAGGGACCAGCAGGCCTTCCGGAGTGTCCACGGCGAAGCCGATGTGCACGTATTTCTTGCGGATGACCGCTTTGCCGCTTGGTGCAAGCGAAGCGTTGAAGTCCGGCAGTTCCTTGAGCAGGTGCGCAATGGACTTGAGCAGCAGTGGCAGGATGGTCAGCTTGACGCCAGCCTTCTCGGCAGCGGCTTTCTGCGCAACACGGAAAGCTTCCAGGTCGGTGATGTCGGCCTGGTCGAATTGCGTGACGTGCGGAATGTTCAGCCAGCTGCGGTGCAGACCGCTCGCGCCCAGTTGCATCAGGCGGGTCATCGGCACTTCTTCGATTTCGCCGAAACGGCTGAAGTCGACTTCCGGAATCGGCTGGATGCCCGCGCCGCCGCTTGCGCCGCCGGCTGGTGCTTCCTTGGCCTTCAGCAGTTGGGCCTTGACGTAAACCTGTACGTCTTCTTTCAGCACGCGGCCGTGTGGACCGGTTGCGCTGACAGCGCTCAGCTCGACGCCGAACTCGCGAGCCAGTTGGCGAACCGCCGGGCCTGCGTGAACCTTGGCACCGCTTGGCGCGGCGGCTGGAGCTGGAGCGGCTTCTGCCTTGGCGGCAGGTGCGGCAGCCGGAGCGGCTTCAGCTTTTGCTGGAGCTGCGGCCGGAGCGCTGGCAGCCGGAGCCGGAGCTGCGGCTGGCGCTGCACCTGCGATTTTCAGTTTCAGGATCAGGTCGCCGGTACCGACTTCCTGTTCCAGCTTGACCTCAACGCTCTCGACCACGCCTGCGGCAGGAGATGGAATCTCCATGCTGGCCTTGTCGGATTCCAGGGTGATCAGCGATTGATCGGCCTGGATGCTGTCGCCTGGCTTGACCAGGACTTCGATGATCTTGGCCTTGCCCGACGAGCCGATATCAGGAACGTGGATGTCCTGAACGGTGGCGCTGGCGGCAGGAGCCGGTGCAGCAGCAGGTGCTTCGGCCGGTTTCTCGGCAGCGGCTGGAGCTGGAGCAGGTTCGGCAGCAGCAGGGGCTGGTGCAGCCGCTTCGCCTTCGACTTCCAGCTCGAACAGCTCGTCGCCTTCTTTCAGGCGGTCGCCCAGCTTGACCTTCATGGCCTTGATGACGCCAGCCTTGGGAGCAGGGATTTCCATGCTCGCCTTGTCGGATTCAAGGGTCAGGATGCTCTGGTCGGCTTCGATGCGATCACCGACCTTGACCAGCAACTCAATGACTTCACCTTCACCGTTGCCGATGTCGGGTACGCGAATTAACTCACTCACAATGTTTCTCCTTCGCAGAACCTGTTCATTCGATTGCGCCGTATCCAGTTGCAACGAAACAGCCTTGGATGCTCATTTACGGGTGTAAATTCCGCATCCTCGGCTGTTTCACGCCTTTGAACAGCGCAGGTTACCGATTTTGAAGCAGGTTCTTAACAGTCCAGTGGGTTGCGTTTTTCAGGATCGATACCGAACTTGGCAATGGCTTCAGCCACGACTTTAGGTTCGATGTCGCCACGGTCAGCCAAGGCTTCCAGGGCTGCCAGCACCACGAAGTTACGGTCGACTTCGAAGAAGTGACGCAGCTTGCGGCGGCTGTCGCTACGGCCGAAACCGTCGGTGCCCAGCACTTTGTATTCCTTGGACGGAACCCACTGACGGATCTGGTCAGCGAACAGCTTCATGTAGTCGGTGGAGGCGATGACCGGACCTTTACGGCCGCCCAGGCACTGCTCGACGTAAGTCTGCTGAGGCTTCTGGCCAGGGTGCAGACGGTTGGAGCGTTCTACTGCCAGGCCGTCACGACGCAGTTCGTTGAAGCTGGTGACGCTCCAGACGTCGGCGCCGACGTTGAACTCGTCACGCAGGATCTTCGCTGCTTCGCGGACTTCACGCAGGATGGTGCCCGAGCCCAGCAACTGGACGTGGTGAGCAGCAGCCTTGGTGTCTTCTTCGAGCAGGTACATGCCCTTGATGATGCCTTCCTCGGCGCCGGCCGGAATGGCTGGCTGGGTGTAGGCTTCGTTCATCACGGTGATGTAGTAGAAGATGTCCTGTTGTTCTTCGGTCATCTTCTTCATGCCGTCCTGGATGATCACCGCCAGCTCGTAGCCGTAGGTAGGATCATAGGTGCGGCAGTTAGGCACGGTGGAGGCCAGGATGTGGCTGTGACCGTCTTCGTGCTGCAGGCCTTCGCCGTTCAGCGTGGTACGGCCGGCGGTGCCACCGATCAGGAAGCCACGGGTGCGGCTGTCGCCAGCGGCCCAAGCCAGATCGCCAATACGCTGGAAGCCGAACATCGAGTAGAAGATGTAGAACGGCAGCATCGGCTGGTTGTGGTTGCTGTACGAAGTACCGGCAGCGATGAACGACGACATGGCGCCCGCTTCGTTGATGCCTTCTTCGAGGATCTGGCCCTTCTTGTCTTCGCGGTAGAACATCACCTGGTCTTTATCGACTGGCTCGTAGAGCTGGCCGACGGACGAGTAGATGCCCAACTGACGGAACATGCCTTCCATACCGAAGGTACGGGCTTCGTCCGGGATGATCGGAACGATGCGCTGACCGATTTCCTTGTCCTTGACCAGTTGCGCCAGGATGCGCACGAAGGCCATGGTGGTGGAGATTTCGCGGTCGCCCGAGCCGTCCAGAATCGCTTTCAGCGTTTCCAGTGGTGGCGTCGGGATGCTGATGCTCTTGGCGCGGCGCTGTGGCACGAAACCGCCCAGGGCGCTGCGGCGCTCGGCCAGATAACGGGCTTCGGCGCTGCCTTCTTCCGGACGGAAGAACGGCAGGCTTTCCAGGTCGGCGTCCTTGATCGGCACGTCGAAGCGGTCACGGAAGTGACGCAGGCTGTCGACATCGACTTTCTTGGTGTTGTGCGCGGTGTTCTTGGCTTCGCCTGCACCGGTACCGTAACCCTTGATGGTCTTGGCCAGGATGACAGTCGGCTGGTCTTTGTGGTTGACCGCCTGATGGTAGGCCGCGTAGACCTTGTACGGGTCGTGACCACCACGATTGAGTTTCCAGATCTCGTCGTCGGACAGGTCTTCGACCATGGCCTTGAGCTCAGGCGTGTTGAAGAAGTGCTCGCGAACGAACGCTCCGTCTTTTGCCTTGTAGTTCTGGTACTCGCCGTCGATGACTTCGTCCATGCGGCGTTGCAGGGCACCGTTGGTGTCCTTGGCCAGCAGCGGGTCCCAGAAACGGCCCCAGATGACCTTGTTGACGTTCCACGCAGCACCACGGAACACGCCTTCGAGTTCCTGGATGATCTTGGCGTTGCCGCGAACCGGGCCGTCGAGGCGCTGCAGGTTGCAGTTGATGACGAAGATCAGGTTGTCCAGCTTCTCGCGGCCAGCCAGGGCGATTGCGCCCAGGGATTCCGGCTCGTCGGTCTCGCCGTCGCCCAGGAAGCACCATACCTTCTGCTTGCCTGCCGGGATGTAGCCGCGGTTTTCCAGGTACTTCATGAAGCGCGCCTGGTAGATCGCCTGGATCGGACCCAGACCCATGGATACGGTCGGGAACTGCCAGAAGTCAGGCATCAGCCATGGGTGCGGGTACGAGGACAGACCTTTGCCGTCGACTTCCTGGCGGAAGTTGTTCATCTGGTCTTCGCTGATGCGGCCTTCGAGGAACGCACGGGCATAGACACCTGGAGAGGCGTGGCCCTGGAAGTAGATCAGGTCGCCGCCGTGCTCGTCGGTCGGGGCCTGGAAGAAGTAGTTGAAACCGATGTCATACAGCGTCGCGCTGGAAGCGAAGCTGGAGATGTGACCGCCCAGGTCCGGGTCGTTCAGGTTGGTCTTGACGACCATTGCCAATGCGTTCCAGCGTACCAGCGAGCGAATGCGGCGTTCCATGAACAGGTCGCCAGGCATGCGTGCTTCGTGAGTAACCGGAATGGTGTTGCGGTAAGGCGTGGTGATGGCGTACGGCAGCTGCGAACCACTTCTAGTGGCCAGCTCGCCCATACGGGTCATCAGGTAATGAGCACGGTCTTCGCCTTCTTTGTCGAGAACCGATTCCAGGGCGTCCAGCCATTCCTGGGTTTCGACGGGATCGAGGTCTTGCATGGCTTGCTCCAGGGCGGAAAGGCTTCCAGAATCGGTTGCCTGAGTTTGCGACTGGCCTTTTGGGCAGACGACATAAAATTCTTGGATTACCGGAGGGTTGTTCCGGCGGCGTGTAGTTTTACTACAAATCGACGACCATTTCAGCCCTTCGAGTTACATGCTCAGTAGTAAAACTACAGAGAAGCGACCAAATCGCTCCTGTCGTGTTGTGAGATAAAACGTTACCGTTGATGTGAATTTTATAATTTCGAGTGAAAAATTGGTGCTTGCTGCTAGTGATTCAGGTTTTTCAGCAATTTATAACTTTTGTTCTACATTCGGCGGTTGCGCATGAAACTTGCGGACATAGCAGGTAGCCCATTGCACGCCGATCAAGGATAGACCATGAGCCTACCTTCGCTGGCCGATTTTCCGGCCATCCTGCTGCCTTTAGTTACTCGTGCACAACAGACATTTCGTACAGCGCTGGCTGCGTTGCCGGATGATTCGCTGGCATCTTTCGAGGCCTGGCCGGAATCGCGCCGCAAGGCGTTCGACCGGGTCTGTGCATCCAGCGACTTCGTTACCGAACAGGTTTGCCGCGACCCTCGCATGTTGCTGGAGCTGGCGGAGTCAGGCGAACTGGAGCGCAGTTTCAGCGTGGGCGAACTGCGCGGGCAAATCGCTGCCGCCGTACAGGCTGCCAGTAGCGATGATGAACTGGGGCGTAATCTACGTCGCCAGCGCATGCGTCAGCAAGTGCGGATTATCTGGCGCGATCTTACCCGTCAGGCAGAACTGATCGAAACCTGCCGTGATCTGTCCGAGATGGCAGATGGCTCCATTGATCTGGCGTATCAATGGCTGTACGAGCGGCACTGCCAGTTGCTCGGCACCCCGACCGGACGCCGCACCGGTCAGCCACAGCATATGGTCATCCTCGGCATGGGCAAGTTGGGGGCGGTGGAACTGAACCTGTCTTCGGATATCGACCTGATCTTCGCTTACCCCGAAGGCGGAGAAACGGTGGGCGCCAAGCGTGCGCTGGATAATCAGGAATTTTTCATTCGCCTGGGTCAGCGGTTGATCAAGGCACTGGACCCGGTGACCGTCGATGGCTTCGTATTCCGCGTCGACATGCGCCTGCGGCCTTACGGTTCATCGGGGGCCTTGGTGCTGAGCTTCAATGCGCTGGAGCAGTATTACCAGGATCAGGGCCGAGACTGGGAACGTTACGCCATGATCAAGGCTCGCGTCGTGGGCGGCGATCAGACGGCTGGTGAGCAACTGCTGCAAATGCTGCGTCCGTTCGTGTACCGCCGTTACCTGGATTTCTCTGCCATCGAAGCGCTGCGCACCATGAAGCAGTTGATCCAGCAGGAAGTGCGGCGCAAGGGCATGGCCGAAAACATCAAGCTGGGCGCAGGCGGCATTCGCGAAGTGGAGTTTATTGCCCAGGCCTTCCAGCTGATTCATGGCGGTCGCGACCTGAGCCTGCAGCAGCGCCCGCTGTTCAAGGTCCTGAAAACACTGGAAGGTCAGGGTTATCTGCCTTCTGCCGTGACCGACGAGTTGCGCGAAGGTTACGAGTTTCTGCGCTACACAGAACATGCCATCCAGGCCATCGCCGACCGCCAGACCCAGATGTTGCCGGATAACGAACAGGATCAGGCGCGTATTGCCTTCATGCTGGGCTTTGCCGATTGGGCTGCCTTCCATGAACGGCTGATGCATTGGCGTAACCGTGTGTCATGGCATTTCCGTCAGGTGATTGCCGATCCGGACTCCGATGCCGATGACGAGCAACAGGATGACGATGAAGTCATCGTGGGCGGTGAATGGCTGCCGCTGTGGCAGGAATCCCAGGATGAGGAGGCGGCGTGCCGTCAGTTGTCCCAGGCCGGTTTTGTCGATGCCGACAAGGCCATCCGCCAGTTGGCCAACCTGCGCGGTAGCCCACAGTTGCGTTCGATGCAGCGCCTGGGACGCGAGCGTCTGGATGCTTTCATTCCCCGTCTGCTGGCCCAGGCGGTCGAGCATGAAAGCCCGGATCTGGTCATTGAGCGGGTATTGCCGCTGGTCGAAGCGGTAGCGCGGCGTTCGGCTTATCTGGTGCTGCTCACGGAAAACCCCGATGCCTTGCGACGCTTGCTGACACTCTGTGCGGCCAGCCCCTGGATTGCCGAGCAGATAGCCCGCTTCCCGTTGCTGCTGGACGAACTGCTCAATGAAGGTCGTCTGTTCAATCCGCCATTGGCGCCGGAACTGGCGGCCGAGCTTCAGGAGCGGCTTATCCGTATCCCCGAGGACGATCTGGAGCAGCAGATGGAGGCCTTGCGGCATTTCAAGCTCGCCCATCGTCTGCGAGTGGCGGCGTCCGAGATTTCCGGCAGTTTGCCGTTGATGAAAGTCAGCGATTACCTGACCTGGCTGGCCGAGGCAATTCTGGAGCAGGTTCTGGCCCTGGCCTGGCGACATACCGTTGCCCGGCACGGCACGCCTTCGCGTCCCGACGGCAGCCTGTGCGATCCGAGTTTTGTCATCGTTGGTTACGGAAAAGTGGGCGGGATCGAACTGGGGCATGGCTCGGATCTGGATCTGGTCTTCATTCATGACGGCGATCCGCAGACTGAAACCGATGGCGCCAAACCCATCGATGGGGCGCAGTTCTTCACCCGCTTGGGTCAGCGGATCATTCACTTGCTGACCACCCAGACCAACTCCGGCCAGCTTTATGAGGTAGACATGCGCCTGCGGCCATCCGGGGCGTCGGGCCTGTTGGTCAGTTCGCTGGGCGCTTTTGCCCGCTATCAGGAAAATGAAGCCTGGACCTGGGAGCATCAGGCACTGGTGCGTGCCCGGGTGCTGGTCGGAAGCCCTGATGTGGGCAACGAGTTCGGCAAGGTCCGGGCCAAGGTATTGGCGCGCGAGCGCGATCTGGACAAGCTTCGTGCAGAAGTCAGCGAGATGCGCGCCAAGATGCGCGACAGCCTTGGGACTAAACTGACGGTGGCAGGAACGGCGGCCAATGCTTTCGATCCAGCCATGGTGTTCGACCTCAAGCAGGATGCCGGTGGTATCGTCGATATCGAATTTATGGTGCAATACGCGGCCTTGGCGTGGTCCAGAGAGCATCCCGCCCTGCTGCGCTACACCGATAACATTCGTATTCTCGAAGGCCTGGAAGAGGCCGGATTGTTGCCTGATGCCGATGCCAGCCTGCTGCGCGAAGCCTATAAGGCGTACCGTGCAGCTGCGCACCGTCAGGCCTTGCAGAACCAGGCCGGGACAGTGGCCGGTGATCAGTTTGAAGTCGAACGGCGCGAAGTGATGCGGATCTGGAGTGAGTCAGGACTGACCTGACCCCCACGTTGTAGGAGCGGATTCATCCGCGAAAGTGCTTTGAAATGTTTCAGGCCTCTTCGCGAATGAATTCGCTCCTACGGTTTATTGAGCGCTATATATAGATAGCTATGACAGGGAGGCGTCAGGTTGTGTGGGAAGGTCACGCAACCTGAAAGCCTCCCTGGCTGTTTTTGGATCGAGCATGAAAATTTTGATCGTTGGGCCTAGCTGGGTCGGTGACATGGTGATGGCGCAAACGCTGTTCCAGTGTCTGAAGCAGCGTCATCCTGAGTGCGAAATCGATGTGCTGGCTCCCGAGTGGAGCCGTCCGCTTCTGGAACGCATGCCTGAAGTTCGTGCTGCCTTGAGCTTTCCGCTGGGGCACGGCGCGCTGGAACTGTCGACCCGACGCCGGATCGGCAAGTCCCTGGCCGGTCAGTACGATCAGGCCATCTTGCTGCCCAACTCGCTCAAGTCTGCGCTGGTGCCTTTCTTTGCGGGCATTCCCAAGCGTACCGGCTGGCGCGGCGAGTTCCGCTACGGCCTGCTCAATGACGTGCGGGTTCTGGACAAACAACGTTATCCGCTGATGATCGAGCGTTTCATGGCCATGGCATTTGATAAGGGCGCTGAGTTGCCGCGTCCTTATCCAAAGCCAAGCCTGCAGATCGACACCCAGGTGCGCGACGCGGCGCTGGCCAAGTTCGGCCTGACTCTGGATCGCCCGGTGCTGGCGTTATGCCCGGGTGCCGAGTTCGGTGAATCCAAGCGCTGGCCGTCCGAGCATTATGCCCAGGTGGCCGAGTCGCGGATTCGCGAAGGCTGGCAAGTCTGGCTGTTTGGCTCCAGGAAGGATCATCCGGTCGGCGAGAGCATTCGCGACTATCTGATTCCCGGTCTGCGTGAAGAGGCGGTCAACCTCAGCGGTGAAACTTCATTGGCCGAGGCCATTGATCTGCTGTCCTGCGCCGACGCCGTGGTGTCCAACGACTCCGGCCTGATGCACGTGGCGGCTGCACTGAACCGTCCGCTGGTGGCAGTCTACGGTTCGACATCGCCGGGCTTTACGCCGCCTTTGGCTGATGAGGTCGAGATCGTGCAACTGGGGATCGAATGCAGTCCCTGCTTCGAGCGCACCTGCCGTTTCGGTCACTACAACTGCATGCGCCTGCTTGAACCGGACTCTGTGGTTCAAGCATTGGGTCGTCTGGGCGGCACTCCGGTGGAGGTCGCCTGACTTTGCGGGTATTGCTGATAAAGACTTCTTCGCTGGGCGACGTGATTCATGCCTTGCCAGCGTTGACCGATGCGGCGCAAGCGCTGCCGGGTATTCAATTCGACTGGGTGGTGGAAGAGGGCTTTGCCGAGATTCCGACCTGGCATCCGGCGGTGGATAAAGTGATTCCGGTGGCGATCCGCCGCTGGCGCAAGAACCTGTGGCAGACCTTCAAGACCGGCGAGTGGCAGGGTTTCAAGCAGCGTCTGCGCGAGACGCATTACGACGTGGTCATCGATGCCCAAGGCCTGTTCAAGAGCGCCTGGCTGACCCGTTACGTCAACGCGCCGGTTGCGGGCCTGGACAAGCATTCGGCACGCGAGCCTATTGCCAGCCGTTTCTACGACCGGCCTTACCCGGTGGCGCGTGGGCAGCATGCGGTCGAGCGATTGCGGCAGTTGTTCGCTCAGGCCTTGGGCTACGAGCTGCCTGCAGGCCTTGGCAATTACGGCCTCAAGCGTCTGGCAGCGCTGGATGAAACGCTGGAAGCGCCTTTCGTGTTGTTCCTGCATGGCACGACATGGGCCACCAAGCACTGGCCCGAGCATTACTGGCGGCAACTGGCGGAGCTGATGGCGACGCGAGGCCTGAATGTGCGCTTGCCGTGGGGTAACCCGGCAGAAAAGGCCCGTGCCGAGCGTATTGCTGAAGGTCTGGACAATGCGCAGGTCTTGCCGAAGCTGAATCTGGCGGGTGTTGCCCGTGTACTGGCCAGTGCCCAGGCCTGTGTCGCGGTGGATACCGGTATCGGTCATCTGGCCGCAGCGCTGGATGTGCCGACCATTTCCCTGTTCGGCCCCACCAATCCGGGCCTGACCGGTGCCTATGGCAAGTCCCAGGTGCATCTGGCCGGTGATTACCCGGCCTGCGCCCCTTGCCTGCAAAAGAAATGCACCTATCAACCGACGGCTGACGATCAGCTACGGTTTGACCTGAAACGCGAGTGGCCCATGTGCTTCACTCGCTTGAATCCCGAGCGGGTAGCGAGCCAGTTGGGCGCGCTGTTGCTGGCAAAGGAACACAATTGATGCAACTGGCTTTCGTACTCTACAAATATTTTCCGTTCGGCGGCCTGCAGCGCGACTTCATGCGTATTGCGCTGGAATGTCAGGAGCGCGGGCATCAGATTCGCGTCTACACCCTGATCTGGGAAGGCGATGTGCCGCCAGGTTTCGAGGTGCTGGTCCCGCCAGTCAAGGCGTTCTTCAACCATCGGCGCAACGAAAAACTCAGCGCCTGGATGGAAGCGGACCTGGCCAAGCGCCCGGTGGATCGCTTGATCGGCTTCAACAAGATGCCCGGTCTGGATGTGTATTACGCCGCCGACGGCTGTTTCGAGGACAAGGCGCAGACCCTGCGCAATTCCCTGTATCGCAAATGGGGCCGCTATCGCCACTTTGCCGAGTACGAGCGGGCGGTATTCGCCAGGGAAGCGAAAACCCAGGTCCTGATGATTTCCGAAGTGCAGCAGCCGCTGTTCATCAAGCACTACGACACGCCGTTGTCGCGTTTCCACCTGCTGCCACCGGGGATTTCCCAGGACCGTCGTGCGCCACCTGATGCGCCGGAAATTCGCGCCGGGTTCCGCAAGGAGTTCGGGTTGGCTGAGGACGACCTGCTGCTGGTCCAGATCGGTTCCGGTTTCAAGACCAAAGGCGTGGACCGCAGCCTCAAGGCGCTTGCCGCTTTGCCTGCCGAACTTAAAAAACGCACTCGCCTGTTTGTAATCGGCCAGGACGACCCCAAAGTATTCCAGCTGCAAAGCGCAGCACTGGGGCTGGGCGAACAGGTGACCTTCATGAAAGGGCGTAGCGATATTCCGCGTTTCCTGCTCGGTGCCGATCTGCTGATTCATCCGGCGTATAACGAGAACACTGGCACCGTGCTGCTTGAAGCGCTGGTGGCCGGCCTGCCGGTGCTGGTCAGTGCGGTCTGTGGGTATGCTCATTACATTGCCGAAGCCGACAGCGGTCTGGTGCTGGATGACCCGTTCGATCAGGCGCAGCTCAACCGTTATCTGGTCAAGATGCTCGAAGACGATGCAGCGCGTCGCACCTGGGGCTCGAATGGTCTGGCGTTCGCCGATACAGCGGACCTTTACAGCATGCCCCAGCACGCTGCCGATGTGATTCTGGCGGAGCGCTCTCAATGAAGCTGTTCCTCGCTGAACCGTTCAAGAGTCGCTGGGCCGGGCGAGATGCATTCGTCGAGGTCGAGGCTCTGGAAGGGCAGGTCTATCGCGAGCTGGAAGGTCGTCGCACATTGCGCACCGAAGTTGATGGGCGAGGTTATTTCGTCAAGATTCACCGTGGCATCGGCTGGGGTGAAATCGCCAAGAATCTGGTGACCGCCAAGCTGCCAGTACTGGGCGCAGGCAAGGAGTGGGACGCGATAGCGCGTCTCAAGGAAGTCGGCGTGCCGACCATGACCGCCGTGGCCTATGGCGAGCGTGGCAGCAATCCGGCGGCTCAGCACTCGTTCATCGTGACCGAAGAACTGGCACCCACCGAAAGCCTGGAAGATGTCAGCATCAACTGGCGCAACGAGCCGCCCGAGCCGCGCCTGAAGCGGGCCTTCATCGCTGAAGTCGCACGCATGGTCGGGATGATGCATCGCGCCGGGGTCAACCATCGGGACTGCTACATCTGCCACTTCCTGCTGCACACCGACAAACCGGTGACGGCCGACGACTTCAAGCTGTCGGTCATCGACCTGCATCGTGCCCAGACCCGCCGCGCAATCACGCCGCGCTGGCGTAACAAGGATCTGGCCGCGCTGTATTTCTCGGCGCTGGACATCGGCCTGACCAAGCGCGACAAATTGCGTTTTCTCAAGGGGTACTTCCAGAAGCCATTGCGCGAAGTGCTGGCTCGGGAAGCCTCATTGCTGCGTTGGCTGGATAAAAAGGCGGACAAGTTGTATCAGCGTAAATTGCGTTACGGAGATGCGCTCTGATGGCGGGTTGGAATCTTGAGCCGGAATATGCCTTTCTGGCTGAGGACTTCGGCAGTCTGGACGCGGTTTTTGCCTTGCAGGGCGAACAGCTGACCAGCGATCTGCTCTCCGAAGTGATTCGCGTGGCGCGTGGTGGCGTGACCTATTACGTCAAACGCTACACCGGCGCAGGTAAAGGCCTGCGCCGCTATCTGGGCCGGCCACGGGTCAAGTCCGAATGGCAGAACCTCAAGCGCTTCGCCAAATGGGGAATCCCGACTGCCGATGTGGTGGCCTGGGGCCTGGAGCGCAAGGGCGCGGCCTATGATCGCGGTGCTTTGATCACTCGCGAGCTGCCTCGCACCGAAGACCTGTCCGAACTGGCGCGGCATAAAGATTCGCGGCTGGCGGATCGTGCCTGGGTCGATGTCATCAGCCGGCAGCTGGCGCGTTGCACCCGGATCATGCACGACCAGCATTTCACCCATAACGATTTGAAGTGGCGCAACCTGCTGGTCGACGACCAGTCCAGGCTGTTTTTCATCGATTGCCCCAACGGTGCGTTCTGGTGGAGCTTCATGCTCCGCTATCGGATCACCAAGGATCTGGCCTGCCTGGACAAGGTCGCCAAATACCATTTATCCGCGACCCAGCGTCTGCGCTTCTATTTGCAGTACCGTCAGCGGGATCGTTTGAATGCTTCCGACAAGAAGCGCATTCGCCACATCGTCAGTTTTTTCGAGGGGCGTGAATGAGCGTTTTCATTGCCGATGCCGACCGTGCCCTGCTTGAGCGCCATGGTCTGGCTGACTTTCAGTCGCTGTGGAATATAAAGCTCGATGCCGTCGATGAGCCCAATACCGGGCGCGGCGGCTGGAGCAGTGTGTTTCGTCTTGAGCTGGAAGGTCAGGGCTTTTATCTGAAACGTCAGAGCAATTACCTGACCCATACGCTGCATCATCCATTTGGTGAGCCATCGTTCTCCCGCGAATTTCGCAATATCAGCCGCTATAAAAAGCTGGGTATCCCGGCATTGCAGGCGGTGTTCTATGGCGAGAGCAAGGTCGATGGTGAGCGCCGGGCGATTCTGATGACCCGCGCACTGGACGGCTGGACTGATCTGTACGTGTTGCTTGAGCAATGGTCCAGTCTGGACGCCAGTCAGCACACCGCCATCATCAAGGCCTGTGGGCAACTGGCTCGCACCCTGCACCGGGCCGGGCAGGTTCACGGCTGTTTCTATCCCAAGCATATTTTCCTGCAAGCCCAGGGTGATAGTTATCAGGCGCAACTGATCGACCTGGAGAAAACCCGCCCGGTCTTCTTTGGCAAGCGTGATCTGATCAAGGATCTGGAGCCCTTGCTGCGTCGTGCCACGGCATGGGGCGCCGACGAGTTGCGCGTGCTGCTGGCCGCTTATCTGCAGGCGGCCCCCGACAGCGCACAGGTCGATGCCTGGTGCCTGCGCCTTGGCCAGCGTGGTCAACACAAGCGGGACGTCCATCACCGCGACAACAAAGAGGCGCGCTGATGCGTTTGTCTGAACTCAAGAATGCCGGACGCACACCTGAGCTGCCTCTGAACGTGACCCTGGCAGACACCATTGGCCCGGCCGATCTGCAACTCTTGACGCTATTGCGGGTGCTGCCGGGTCAACGCTATGTCGGCGCGGGTGTCTGGCGCGGTCGTACGGTGCTGGCGAAGCTGCTGGTGGGCAATAAGGCTGCCCGGCATTTTCAGCGTGAACTGGATGGCGTCCGCCTGCTGGCCGAACAGGGCTTGACCACGCCTCTGCTACTGGCCGATGGCTTGCAGGAAGGCGAAGGCGGCTGGTTGTTGTTCGAGTTTCTGGATAACGCCCAGAGCCTGGGTGATGCCTGGAATCAGGTTGAGAATCTGCCGCCGCTGGCCGATGAGCAACAGCTTGTGCTGGGTGAAGCGCTATCAGCCATTGCCCGGTTGCATGCCAAAGGCCTGTGGCAGGAAGACCTGCATCTGGACAACCTGCTGCGCCATAGCGGCCTGTTGTACCTGATTGACGGTGCAGGCATTCGTGCCGAAGAGGCAGGCAAGCCGTTATCCCGGCAGGCGGTGCTGGAAAACCTCGGCGTGTTTTTCGCCCAGTTGCCCAAGGCACTGAAGCCGTTTACCGAAGAACTGCTGGTGCATTACCTGTTGAGCAACGCCGAACACGCCTTGCCCATGGAAGCCCTGCAAAAGCAGATCGACAAGGTGCGTAGCTGGCGCTTGAAGGATTACCTGAACAAGACCGGGCGTGATTGCAGCCTGTTCAGCGTCGAAGACACGGCTTCGCAATTCCGGGCGATCCGCCGCGAAGAAGAGTCTGCCCTGTTGCCCGTTATGCAGCAGGCTGACGCCTTGCTGGACAAGGGCCATCTGTACAAGACCGGCGGCGCGGCGACTGTAGGTCGGGTTGAGGTCAATGGCCGCACACTGCTCATCAAACGCTACAACATCAAGCACTTCGCCCACTGGCTAAAACGCTTCTGGCGTCCGAGCCGTGCGTGGCATTCCTGGCGTGAAGCCAATCGCCTGGAGTTCCTGGGGATCGCCACGCCCAGACCGCTGGCGGTGCTGGAGCAGCGTGTACTGGGCTTGCGCCGCAAGGCGTATCTGGTCACCGAGTTCCTGTCGGGGCCGGATATCATCAAGCGGTTCGCGCCTTACGTTGAGTCGGGTGATGTGCCGGAAAATGAACTGCTGGCACTGGACCTGCTCTTCGAGCAACTGATCCGCGAACGCATCAGCCATGGCGACTTAAAGGGCCATAACCTGTTCTGGCATCAAGACCGCTGGGCCTTGATCGATCTGGACGCCATGCAGCAACACAGCTCCCAGTCGTCGTTTGCAACCGCATATGCCCGCGACCGGGCGCGCTTCATGCGTAACTGGCCCGCAGGAAGTGCGCTGCACCAGTTGCTGGAGGAGCGCTTGCCTGGGTAGTTGCCAATGCCGATCAGTCATGAATTGAGAGAGGCCTTGGCCACGACGACCAGCTTGAGGCAACACATTTGCATTGCCTGAAACTGACCTGTCGCGGCCAAGGCCCCTCCCACGAATTGTGATCCTTACTTGCCTGCCACCAGTCAGGTCACGTGCATCAGGTTCAACTCCTCAAGTGCCGCCACCAGCGCAAACATGTTGTTGTAAGGCGTCATGTGGGCGTTGGTCCAGGTCGGGCGGTCGATGTAGAGCTTGCCTTCGGCATTGACCTGTATCGGCGTGCGGTGAATGAAGGTGTCCCGTGATCGGTGGACGATGGTTTGCAGGCCGTCCTCCGATTGTTCGATCAGGAACATTCCGGGCCGGGTCAGTCGCTGTTCGACGGGCAGCGTTTGCGCAGGGTTTATGACGATGGTCTTGGTTGCTCCCGGGATTTCCATTTCCACCAGATAATCGCTTTTGATCGGCACGGTTTCAGGGATCAGGCCGCGTCTGATCCTGTCGCCCGGATCGGGGATCACGCCTCTGGATTGTCCGGGCGGGGTATCGATAACGCGCAGGCCGATCCCTGCTTCCAGTTCGGCGATGCCCGGTATGATCTGCTGATAGGTGTTGGCGTGGGTGTTGCCCACCAGAGCGATCCATTTGTGCGAGCCCATGACTTCCTGATGTTTGCGAATGGTGAGGTGCGCAAAGTAATTCATCATTTGCTGACGAGTGGTGGGCGCTCCTCCCATGATGCCCTTGAGGTGGTAGCTCGCCGAGCAGTCGATCGCACGGATCTCCACGCCATTCTGTTGGGCCTTGAGCACTAATTGCTCGAAGGTATAGATCCTGTTCGGGTCGGTGTAGTGTCCTCTGTCGAGCCTTTTCAGGTCGTGCAGCAGGGTCTTGCTCATTTGCCCGGTCTCGAAAAACCGGTCCAGATCCGCTTGATGCAGGTCAGCCAGCAGATGCTCCATGTACAGCGTCTTGACCTTCTGCTGCGACAGCAATGGCAGGTTGTCGATAATCAGCTTTTTGCTGGCCACAGAAGAGTGAGACTCGCCAATCACTACGCCGTCGGTGTGCTGGTAAAGCGTCTGTAGAAAGTCCGGCAATGGAGCCTTTGGCTCTACGTTAGGCAGTTTCGGGCGCGAAGGCAGTTCGATGGCGGCGATATTTCGGGCATCGGCCTGCAGCTTGGCGCGCACCTGGAAAAACTGGCCCCGTACCGCGCTCAGTTCCGGGTCCATGAAAAAGTAATGCTGATCCAGCCCTTTATGCTCGAAGTTCGCCAACTGATACAGAGTGCTTCTGTTCTCCTGCGGGACTTCGTACGTGGCGTCTGCCAGCGACTTCTGAATGGCGCTCGATGGACTGTTGGGCGTCCAGTGATCGGGCTCTATACGCAACCAGCCCTTGGTGTCACCCCAGCGAAAGCCGTATTCGCCCGACCAGAGTTTTGGGTTCTCGATGCTTTTCCTGTTGCCCAGTTCCTTGAACAGAGCCATGTCCAGCAGGGTGCTCTCGGGTAATGTTTTTGCGGGGGGGATGGTCAACGGGTTGGCGAACTCTATCGTGAAGTCGCAACGGGTTGCCGAGTCTGCTGACGTTGAGCCAGCAGTGGTTTTGATCCGTGTCGGGCTGCCGCTCGCAACGTCCTGGATATGAACGCTGGGCACGCCTTGAAGCTCGGCAATACCAGGAATCTGGCCATGGGTGGTCGCCAGCTTTTCATCCAGAAGGACTATCCAGCGTCTTGATGGCTCACTCGCCACGTCGCTGCTGATGAGTTTATGGCCAAAGAAATTACTCATTTTCTGGCTGGCCGCTGTATCGCCTGCGGCAGCTGCTACGGGGTGCCTGATGAGCGGATAGCTGATCGA
Organism: Pseudomonas cichorii; assembly: GCF_019719005.1. GTDB lineage: Bacteria > Pseudomonadota > Gammaproteobacteria > Pseudomonadales > Pseudomonadaceae > Aquipseudomonas > Aquipseudomonas cichorii_E. The sequence goes on along the minus strand of NZ_JAIGPJ010000016.1, from coordinate 93,274 downwards.
GGAACTGAACGGGCGCACTTCGATGCCATGTCTGTGGGCGGTCTTGATCAGGTGGTAGTAGTCGTACTCTGTCGTCTGGTTATTCAGGGCCTTGTCGTTGATGTATTCCAGATGCTCCTTGATTTCATGGGAGCCGGAGCGGGTCTTCTTGCCCAGTTGGCGATAGCGGGCAAGTTTTGGCAGATGTTTGTCAGTGAACAGATGCTCGATGTACAGAATCTCGACCCGTTCCTTGGCCAGAAGAGGCATGTTCTGGATAAGCAGGCGTTTGCTGGCGACCGACCTGGGCGCTTCGCTCAGGACCAGGCCGCTATTGTGTGCCAGCAGGCTCTCGAACAGCGTGTCGAGGCTTGCCCCGGACTCAAGCGTCGGTAATGAAGGGCGTGGTGGTAATGACGGCGCACTGAAAAAGGCATGGGCATCGTGGTAGAGCTTTTCCCTGAGGACGGTGAATCTCAGGCGCATCTCCACGAAGTAGGTTTCAAAGTACTGCATCATGCCCAGCCCGCTCGGGTCATAGCCCTCTCCGCTGATAATGAGCTCCATGTGGGGTTGCATCTGTGCCGGCAACTCGTAGTCGCCAGGCGTCGTGCCTGTGCCGGTGGCTTCTGCTTCTGGCAACGGTCTGTAGTTCTGCGGGCTGTCCCGTCCGCCGCCTCGTAACTGCTGACGGTCAGCGAGCTGCCATGTACCGTGTTCATCCAGGTATACGGGCTGCTTGCCGAAAAAAGCGAACGGGTTGGCCGGGTCGATGATCTGCCAACTGCGGATCTGCGCGTCGTATTGGACCTCAAAGGTCTTGCCGGAAAGCTCGATGTACTGCCTGCCGTTGACTGTGCTGATGCCTTTGGCGTGACCGTCGCCGATACGCGGTACGTTACTCAATGAAAGATGCACTTCAAGCCCGTCGCGCACGCCCGTAGCGGAGGCGGATGCGGTATCGAGTGAAGGGGCCGGCGTTTGCCATGTGCCGCGGGCACCGGGTTTTATGAATTGTCCGGTGCTACTGACCTCGGTCGAGGAGCTGCTGATAGTGCGCAGGACCGGGAAGTAACCGTTGGTATCCGGTTTGCCGACCAGAAGGGCTTCGTCGTGCAGGTTTATGGGATACAGGTCTTCGTAGCGGGGTAACGAGGGCGTTCGCTTCGCCGGGCGCAGTGCCGAATCAGGTGAAGGTGGCGGACCGATCTGGCGTACCACGCCGCCGAAACCCTTGAGGCCTGAATGCAGATCACCTGCCGCGCCGAAGCTGTTGAGCATGGCGGTCAGTATGTAGGCGCTGGCGGTTTCGCTGTCGCCGTCACGCAAGGACTGGAGCGCACGAACTGTGTCATGCAGGGACAGCAAGGCACCCACGGCAAAGCTGGCAGGCGGAAAGGGCAGAGTGACAATGGTGGCTATCACCTCGATGCTGACCCATATCAGTTTGGCCAGCATGTCATTGCGCCCGGTGGTGGTTTCTTCCACATCCCGCAGTTTGCGCAGGATCGGGCGATTGAAGCAGGTGTCGGCGAAGTCGGAAATGGATTCCCTGGGTAGAAAAGGTGCCTTGCTGGCGTTGCCCTTCTGCATGTCTCTCAGGAAGAACGACAGGGCCTTGCGTGATTTGAGGCGGCAGCGGTCCTTGTAGTAGTCGATCATGCCCGGTGTGCCGAGTGAATCGGTGAAGCTGCTGAACAGACGAAACTCTATGCCGTCTGGTGCTTGTGGCGTGTAGAGAAGCGACGCCTGCCTGATGGACATGGGAAGGATGGCGATGCAGCCTTGCACTGTTTCGACGTGAATCAGGTTGGTGTCGGGAATGACCAGTTGATCGATGCCTCCCACGCCGGAAGCGATAAAGGGCTTGTCCACATGGATCTGCAACGGATACAGCGGGTATTGCTCGCGAGTCTTGGCATCGCTCAGATGAGCGTGGTCGATGGAGTCCCATAGCCATTGATACTGCGTCGCGCTGATATGCCCCTTGAGCAGGCTGCGCAAGGCCGCTGCTTTCATCTGTAGCTGGGTCATCAGCAGGCTGGTCTTGCGGCGGTATTCATAGCCTTGTGAGCCCGCATTGAGCAGGGTGTTGTTCACGAGGGCGATGTAGTCATCGGCCAGCCATTGGTTGCGTACCGACTCGGCGACTTTTACAGGCGACAGTGCGCTCAGGTTCACGCCCTCCGGGCCACGAAAGGTTGCCTGGGTGTCGGCGGTACTGCGGATGATGCCGATGCTGTCGTCGTAGCCATTGAGCAGCATGTCGGTGTAGGTAATCGTCTCGCGTTCGCTGCTGATCACAACTAGGTCGGGATCTACGTGGCCGACCGGTACGCCGAGCAGTTTGCTGATCTGTTTGCTGGCCCGTTCATGGGTATAGGCCTTGAACGCTTGCATGTGGGTATGGGGTTTGGCGTCGTAATTCTTGCGTGCGCCGTTGGCAGCGTCTTCCAGGGCTACCAGTTCCTGGCGTTGTGCGGCGCTGGCTTGTCGAAACCAGTCAGGTGTGTGGCGTTTCTGCTCGGACAGCGCCACACGAATGTGCTGCTCGGCGAGAATATGCAGGCCCGTGTCAAAGCTCGACAGGCTGACCAGCTCAAGGAAGTCCGCCGAGGGATAGGGTTTGAGCTTCAAGGCTGCCAGTTGCGCTGCAAGCCCGTCGCGATCCGCCACCTCCACCTGCTTGAGCAGGTACTCACACCGCTTGTCCGAGGTCACCCAACTGACCAGTTCGTTACGCAGCTGGGTTTCATTGTCAAAGGCCCAGAAGCACTGAGTCTGCGGGGCGTCGACCGCGACCATGATCAGGCGCGCCAGCTGGCCGGTTGTTGCTTCCTGGCGAACGATCAGTAGCTTGCTCAATATCCGGCGGTTCAGCTTGACCTGCTGGACGATCAATCGAAAATCCGTTGTGGCCCGCTCTGGGTTGGTCACGGCTTCGACAGCGGTGAAATCCTCGGGGCGGATATGGCCCTGCATCTTCGCGGCGTAAGCCAGGGCGCTTACCTGCCGGCGAGTCAGCAGGTGCATGAGCTGCTGGTTGTGCGCTTTGCGGTATTCCGTCTGTTGAAACTCAGCAAAGGTCATGCGCAGGTCGAGTTCGTTGATGGCCCTGGCCAGATAAGCTGGAGTCAAGGATGAGTACTCTGCTGCCAGCGGTGCGCCTTCAAGGCTGAACGTCGTATGTTCGAGAAATGCCGAACCGGCTTGGCCGTCGCCAGGATGCAGGCCATACAGCGCCAGCTCTGCCAATGAGCGGGTCACTGTGTAAGGTTCGCCTGTCACTGGAAGGCTGCGCTGAGTGCTTGCCGTGATCGTGCTCGGGTCCAGGTCGTAACCCAGGTCGTTGGCCAGTCTCGTGCGCAGTTGCGCTACGGCAAACTGCTCCGGTGAAGCTGCCGCATTCAGTGCACTGATCGTGACTGTGCGAGCCTGTTCGTACTGTTGCAGACGCTCGGCATAGGCGCTGCGATCCTCCTGACTGGCCATCTTGATCCAGTCCGGCAGGCTGCGGCGGTAGCGGCTCTCCAGAGAGGCCAGTTCTCGCAGTTCCAGTATCGCGGCGGGACCGAACAGGCCGCGCATGCTGATCGCTTCCTGGATAAGCGTCCGGCGTTTGGTTCTGTCATCGGGTGTTGTCAGCGCGCAGGCGTAGCGGATATCTGCATATTGTTTATCCAGCAGCCTGTTCATGGCATAGGCGTAGGGCGCGCCAACGATGGGCTTGAGTAGCAGGTCTTTGGCCGTGAAGGGTTCGAGATGCAGGTCTGGATCGTTGTCGATGGCTGTCAGCACGTCCTGATGGTGCTGCTCGAAGCAATTGAACAGCGCATCTTTCAACGTCGGGTCATTGAGCCAGTTGGCGAGGGTTTCGCGCATCTCTGTCTGGCTGCTGAAGCCTGTGGCTCCAATGCCTGGCAAGACCAGCAGGGTATGTCCCTGTTCCAGGGACATCACCAGTGCGCCCGCCACTTCGGCCTGTTCGTTTTCCTGAAGCTGCACCTGCAAGGCAAAGTTTCTGGCGGGAACTGCCTGAGGGTTATCCGACCGACGGCGCGAGGCTGGCAGGCACGCAATATAGTGCGCGGCGAGATCGCGCTCGTGGATCTTGATGCTCAGTTCGTCTCGCAGAGCTTGTTGCATGCCGGTCAGAAATTTCTCGTAGCGGGTTCCGTCGGATGCATTGGGCGCGTCCCAGTAGTCATTGATACGCTGCAACAGGCGGACGGTTTCCTGCTCTTGCCGTGAGGCGTCCGCATCCAGCAGGTCGTCATCGACGGCTGGAAGTGCGTTGAGATCAGTGAGCAGGCTGGCGCTCAGTTCAGCGAGCCTTTTGAGGGCAGCCGAAGCCGCAGGCAAGGTATCGTCGGGGAACCCGGTTGAAGGGGGCAATGTTTCCATGTGTCTACTTTCCGTTGAGCACTTCAAGCGCTGAGGTTTGATTGAGGGCCGTCGGGCCGACTGTGATGGGCCTCAATCAATCAGAAACGGTGCGCAGCGACGCTGTAGATAGTTATTGGATGCAAAGTCGTCTGGCGACGATATTCCGATCGGCTTTCAGTCCCCCGAGCCAAATCCCCGGTCATTACGCTATAATCGCGCGCTTTAGCTGTCCCTGGCCCGCTGTGCGGGGGGCACACCTTTTCTCGGGCGCGACGCGCCTGCATGCAGACTAAAGAGGCTAGACCCTAGTGGCATTGACGATCCTTGGCCTGTCCGGCGCCCTTAGCCATGATCCTTCCGCAGCGCTTTATATCGACGGCAAGCTGATTGCGGCGGCTGAAGAAGAGCGTTTCGTTCGCGATAAACATGCAAAGAACCGCATGCCCTACGAGTCGGCGAAGTTCTGCCTGGAGCAGGCAGGCATCAAGCCTTCGGACGTCGATGTGGTCGCGATTCCATTCGCGCCGATCAGCCTGTTCGGCAAGGCTCGCTGGCACTACGCCAAGCGCTACTGGTACGCACCTGACCGCGCACTCGATGCGCTGCTGATGGGCAACCGCCGCTACAAACGCTATCGCAACAAGATCGTCTGGTGCCTCGAGCAATTGGGCTTCGATCCGAAAAAGATCAAGATCGAGCCGGTCGAGCACCACCTGGCCCACGCTTCCAGTGCTTACCACTGCTCCGGTTTCAAGGAAAAGACCGCGATCATGGGTATCGACGGCAAGGGTGAGTACGCCACGACCTTCTTCGGCTATGGCGAAAACGGCAAGATCCACAAGATCAAGGAATTCTTCGATCCGGACTCTCTGGGCGGCCTGTATGGCGCGATCACCGAGTTCCTCGGCTTCGAGATGCTCGACGGCGAGTTCAAGGTCATGGGCATGGCTCCTTATGGCGATGCCAGCAAGTATGACTTCTCGCGTCTGGCGACCTTTGAAAACGGCGAACTGGTGATCAACACGGAACTGGCCAACGTCATCGGTCTGCGTCGCTATAAAGAGAACGGCAAGGGCTTCTACTTCTCGCCGAAACTGATCGAGTGGCTGGGTCCGAAGCGTGTGGGCGATGTGGCCGATGAGCCTTACATCCACTACGCCGCCAGCATGCAGGCGCTGTTCGAGAAACTGGCGCTGCAAATGATGGATCACTACCTGGGTGACATTCTCAGGGAAACCGGCAAGATCGCCTTCGCGGGCGGCTGTGCGCTGAACGTGAAGCTGAACCAGCGCATCATTGCCCGTCCCGAGGTCAAGGAACTGTTCGTTCAGCCTGCGTCCGGCGACGCCGGTACGGCGGTCGGTGCAGCCGCCTATGTGTCCCACGCCCGTGGCGTACCGGTCGAGAAGATGGAACACGTCTACCTCGGTCCGGCCTACAGCAACGAAGACGTGATCGCAGCCTGCGCCCGTCACCCGAACAAGCCGGTCTGGCGTCAGATCGAAAACACGCCTGAGCGCATTGCGAAAATCATGGTCGAAGGCAATCCGGTGGCCTGGTTCCAGGGACGCATGGAGTTCGGTCCGCGTGCCCTGGGTGGTCGTTCGATCATCGGTTGCCCGAGCATTCCGGGCGTTGCCAACCGCATCAACGAACAGATCAAGTTCCGCGAGCGCTGGAGGCCTTTCTGCCCGTCGATGCTCGACACCGTGGCACCGCAGATGATCACCATCGATCATCCTGCGCCGTTCATGACCTTCACCTTTGAAGTGGCTGAAGAGTGGAAGACCCGCGTGCCGGAAGTCGTCCACGAAGACGGAACGTCCCGTGCCCAGGTGCTCAAGCGCGAATACAACCCGCGCTACTACGACATGATGAAGGCACTGGAAAACCTGACCGGCAACGGTGTGTCGCTCAACACCTCGCTCAACCGTCGTGGTGAGCCGATGATCTGCTCGCCGACCGATGCACTGAACATGTTCTTCGGGTCTGACCTTCAGTACCTGATCATGGAAGACATTCTGGTCGTCAAGGACGGCGTGGATACGTACGAGAATGCCTGAGCCACTGATCAGCGTCGTCATCCCGGCCTATAACTATGCCTCGTTGTTGCCGCGAGCGATTGATTCGGTGCTGTCTCAGTTGGCAGATGATGTTGAGCTGGTGGTCGTCAACGATGGTTCCACCGACGACACCCGGCAGGTGCTCGATGACTATCAGGCTCGCCACGCAAGTGGCTTGACCGTGGTTCATCAGGCCAATGCCGGTGCGGCTGCTGCGCGTAACCATGGCGTGCGTCTGGCTCGGGGCCGCTATGCCCTGATGCTGGATGCCGATGACGAATTGTTGCCGGATGCCTTGGCCGCGTTGCGCAAGGCCGTGACGGATAACCCTGACGTCGGGCTGGTGCTGGGTGGGCAGGTTTCGGTCTACCCGGACGGGCGTGAGCGGGTCCGCCAGCCGACACCGGCTCAAGGCAGCCCGGAGCAGTTGATTCGCCGCTATCTGTTGCAGAAGAAAATCGCTGTTTCCCATTGCTGCACCCTGTTGCGGCGGGATCTTCTGCTCCAGCGTCCTTATCCGCAAAGCCTGCGCTCGGGCGAGGATATTCCGGTGTTTGCCTACGTCCTGGTCAGCGCACCTGTTGCGCTGGTACAGCAGCCGATTGCGCGTATCTACAAGCACGCCGACAGCCTGCGCCATAGCCGTGCCGACGAAGAAAGCGTGGCCACAGGGCTGATCAAGGAAGTATTCGCACACCTGCCGGACGAGTGCCGTGTTCTTCTGCCTCGCTATTCGGCTCAGGTCTATCTCTCGTTGTTTCGCGCCGCTCAACTGGCTGGCGATTACTCCGTAGCGCGTCGCTATTACCTGCGTGCTCTTCGTTTCAGCCCCTTGCAGGCTCTGAAGTGGAGTTACGTGCGCAAGGCGCTCAAGTTCGGGAAGCGCTGATGCGCATTCTGGTCCTGAGCTGCACGCCGAGAGAGCCCGATAACCGCCAGCTATGGCAGGGTCTCAAGCGCTTTGGCGATGTGGAAGTGCGCTACGTCGACCGTGATCAGCATAAGCAGCTTGGCCGTGTCTTGAGCGGGATCGATTTCTCGCTCTATGACCGCGTTGTGGTCGATCTGCTCTTTCGCTACCTGTGCAGGCAGGCTCGCCACCTCAAGCGTATTTCAGGGCTGCTGATCTACGAGGAAGATGCCTGTCAGGAGTTCATTTCCGGCTCGCGGTGGCAGGGGAAGTTTTCCGCTTTCTATCGCAGGATACCCAACGCCAGGGTGATCATGACCGGCTTTCGAGTCGCCGAACGCTTTCGTGAAATGGGCGTCGATGCCCACTTTCTGGCCAAGGGCTATAACTCTTCCTCGTTATACGTCAGTGGCATCGAGCGTGATATCGAGCTGGGATTCATCGGTCGTCTGGGCAGTGATACGTACCGTGAGCGGCGGGATTTCCTGCAGCGTGCCGTTGAGCGCTATCAGCTTGAGCTCATGCGAACAGCGCCCGGCGACGAGTACCGTGAAGCGCTCAATCGCATCCGGGTATTTGTCAGTGCGGATATCGGGCTTGGCGAATACATGGCGAAGAACTTCGAGGCCATGGCTTGCGGCTGTGTATTGCTGGCTTACCGCCAGGGGCAGGGCGAAGAGCAGGCGATCGGCCTGGAGGATGGCGTCAATGCCATGCTCTACGAAAATGAACAGGAGTTTTCGGAAAAGCTGGCACTGTTACGCAGTGATCCCGCGCTGCTTGCCCGTGTCGGGGAGCAGGGGCTGCTTTTTGCGCAGCAGTATCTTGATTACTTCAAGCAGTCCGAAGTCGTTTTTCGGCACCTTTCGCAGGACTTCCCGGAGCCTGAAGCCATGAGCCTCTTTGACCGGCTGATGTTCAGGCTCGGAAGATAATCGCTCCGGCTTTTCTCAGGCCCTTGCCTGATTCGCTGCCACTTCATAAGCACGCATGAGCTCGTCCCACGGGAAGTCGGAAATCTTGCTGCGCCGCAGGTAATTCTGCAGATGCTGGAAGTTGCGTCTTACCATCGACTTGCTGAGCGGCTTTCTCTTGAAACGGGTGTCGAGGAAGTCGATCAGGCCAAAACCCTGGTCGGGCGTACGCAGCACATTGCCCAGATGCAACGAGCGGAAATAGATGCCTCGTTGATGCAGGAAGTGGATGTAGCGGGCAAGTTCAGGCAGCAGGTTCATGAAAGTTTTGAACGACTGCTTGTAGAGCGAGTCCAGAGGCGTGCCGGGCAAAGGTTGATACAGGCATGCGCTGATGCCTTTGGAAGGCTCGACCCAGAACACATCGTTGACCTGTGGCGTATTGATGCCGCGCTCGCGCAGGCGGCAGCTTTGCTGATAGAAACGTTGAGCATCGGGGTTCAAACGAACCAGAAACGGATGGCGCCTGCTGCGAAAAATCTTCAATAGCTCACCGCTGGCAAGGCTGATGACCTTGGGGCCATGGCTGTCTTTTTCCAGAACGGTCCCTTCGGTTAGCCAATCTTGCATTTGGTTCGCTGTTACAATGCGCATCTGTCTCTCTTATGAATGGTACGGGGCGCTTTAATGGCCAGTTCTACCCAGCAGTCAAGCATGAAAATCTATCTGAGATTGTTGAAATACGTGCTCCCCTACTGGAGGGCGTTTGCCGTCAGTATCATTGGCTTTCTTTTGTTCGCCTCCAGTCAGCCGATGCTGGCCGACATGCTCAAACACTTTCTCAACGCCCTGGAGGAGCCAAGCGGCACCAAATTTCTCGGGGTGTCGCTGATCCTCGGGGTGCCGCTGCTGATTGTACTCATTGCGGTCTACCAAGGCATAGGCTCATTTTTGGGTAACTATTACCTGGCAAAAGTGGCTCGCGGCGTCGTTCATGACCTGCGTTGCTCTTTGTTCGATAACCTGCTGACCCTGCCAAATCGTTATTTCGACAACCACAATTCGGGCCATCTGATCTCACGTATTACTTACAACGTGACCATGGTGACCGGTGCGGCCACCGATGCAATCAAAGTGGTGATTCGTGAAGGGTTCACGGTTGTATTCCTGATCGGTTACCTGCTTTACAGCAACTGGAAAATGACCCTCGTCATGCTGGCCATCCTGCCGATCATCGCGGTCATGGTCAGCAGCGCCAGCAAGAAATTTCGCAAGCAAAGCAAGAAAATCCAGGAAGCGATGGGCGATGTTACCCATGTCGCTTCAGAGGCGATTCAGGGTTATCGGGTTGTACGCAGTTTCGGCGGCGAAACCTACGAGAAACAGCGCTTTCAGGATGCCAGCGCCAGCAACATGAACCGCAGCCTGGGGATGACCCGCACGCAGTCCATCTACACCCCGATGCTGCAACTGGTCATTTATGTGGCGATGGCGGTTCTGATGTATCTGGTGCTGTACATGCGCGGCGACTCATCTGCTGGCGAACTGATCGCTTACATCACTGCGGCAGGTCTGCTGCCAAAGCCGATTCGTCAGCTTTCGGAAGTGAGTGCGACTATCCAGAAGGGCCTGGCGGCTGCCGAAAACATTTTCGAGCAACTGGACGAAGAGCCTGAAGTGGACAGCGGCACTTGCGAGCAGGAGAGCATCTCCGGCCGTCTGGAAGTGCGAAACCTGACGTTCTCCTACCCGAATGTCGAAACGCCTGTACTCAAGGATATTTCCTTCACGGCCGAGCCTGGGAAAATGGTCGCGCTGGTGGGGCGCTCGGGTAGCGGGAAATCCACACTGGCCAATCTGATTCCTCGTTTCTACCACCACAGCGAAGGGCAGATCCTTCTCGATGGTGTCGATGTCGAAGATTACAAACTGAACAATCTGCGCCAGCACATCGCGCTGGTGAACCAACAGGTCACCCTGTTCAACGATACCGTCACCAACAACATCGCTTACGGCGATCTTGCCGGTGCGCCGATCGAAGATGTGCAAAAGGCCGCCGAAGCCGCCTATGCCGCCGAGTTCATCGTGCAGATGCCTCAGGGCTACGAGACGCTGGTGGGCGAGAACGGTGTTCTGCTTTCCGGTGGTCAGCGTCAACGTCTGGCGATTGCTCGTGCCCTGCTTAAAAATGCGCCACTGCTGATCCTTGATGAAGCGACCTCGGCACTGGATACCGAATCCGAGCGCCATATCCAGGCGGCACTGGATGAAGTGGTCAAGGGACGCACGACACTGGTCATTGCTCACCGCCTGACGACCATTGAAAAGGCCGATCTGATCCTGGTCATGGACCGTGGGCAGATTGTCGAGCGCGGCACCCATGAGCAATTGCTTGCTCTCAATGGTTACTACGCACGTCTGCACGAGAAGGATTTCAAGGAAGAAAGCGAGGGCGTTACAGGAGGCGCCCTTTGATTCTCGGGCATCTTCGCAGTTGGCGTGAGCGTGGCTGGACCCCTGTTGATGCAAGCGAGTATGCCCGGATCTGGGAGCGTTATGGTGGCAGTGTTGCCACCCATCCTCAGGTCATAGAACGGTTGTCATCGCTGGTCGGCATCCCCGTGCGCTACCTGGCCGTGGTGCGTGACGGCCAGGCGATTGCCGGGCTGCCAGCCTGGGGGCGTCATATTGCGCTTTCGCGTGATGTCACCAAGCGCAAGGGATTGCGTGGCATGTTCGATCTGGGCAACTCCGAGATCATCCTGCCCGTGGCGGCAGATTGCATCGTGCCAGTGCGCCATCGCATGCGTTATATCTCGGAACTCAACAGCGGCCGGATCGGCAACCTGCGCCTTCAGTCCGAAGGCCTGGCGATGGCTCGTCGCCCCGAGGAATACAGCAAGAAGTTTCGTTATAACCAGCGCCGCGAGCAGCGTTTGCTGGAGGAGGCTGGTGGGCTTATTCGCCCGATTAGTGAACTGACCTCGCAGGAACAGGCATCGATCTACGCCGATCTTTTTCACAAGCGTTGGGGTTTTGATGTGCCCGGCAAAGACCACCTGATCGAGGTGTTTTCCCTTCTGCGGGAGTTCATGACAGGTTCTGTCGTGTACGTTGCCGACCGTCCTGCCGCGATACAGGTGCTGTACCGTGTCGAGGCTCCCGAGTGGGTGAGCCTTGAGTATGTGAATGGCGGCGTCGATCCGCAGTTCAATGAGCTGAGCCCCGGCAGTGTGCTGAGCTTTGTGAACACTCAGTCGCAATGGGAACACGCCGATTCCCTGGGCAAGCCATTGCGTTATTCGTTTGGTCGCGCAGACCGGGAATACAAAAGCCGCTGGTGTAACACTCACCCGGTGTATCAGATTTAAAGATGAGGGCTGCCATGAGCGGGCGTAAGGACGAGTTGCTGAAGCGCCACAGGCGACGTAAGCGTTACCTGGCCGTTTCAGTGCTGATTGCATTGGTGCTGGTGGGTGTTCTTGTTACATGGTGGGTGCCGCCCGTGCTTGTGCTTCTGGCCTGGGTGGCTCACGAGGCCTGGTTTGCAGATCACTTGTTCTACGAGCCTGACAGTGACTATTGCTACGACTTTCCGGACAGCGCCCGGGTCATCGAAGTCGGGTTGCGCAACGGCATGCTGGAACTGTCGGCCGGAGCATCACTGTCAGGCAGCGACACCCTGATTCTGGCTGTTGAACTCAAGGCCAACTGGCTGGGGCGCTGGCTTGATCCTTATGTGCGGGTGGGCAACGATCGTCAGGATTTCGAGCGCGGGGGCGCAGGCAGGCGCTACCTGAACCTGACAGGCCAGGAAGCGGCATTGATGCAAGGGACGCTTTCACTTGTCCCGCACCGCTGCAAGGCTGTTGGCTCGTTCACGCTCTATGCCATGAGCAATCCCGATTACAGCGCTCAATCGCTTCTGGTGCTGGCCCCTCATGCCGATGATGCAGAACTTGCGGCCTTCGGTCTTTACAGTCGCGCACCTGACGCCGCGATCATGACCCTGACCCAGGGCGAGATAGAAGCCGAGAGCTACCGTCGCTTTGGTCTCGACGCTGAACAGTCTGCGGTGCTCAAGGGGCGTCTGCGGACCTGGGACAGCCTGGCCGTGCCTTTGTGGGGCGGCGTTGCGCAGGATCATTGTGTCCAGTTGGGTTATTACTGTTTACGTCTGCCTGAAATGCAGGCGCAGCCCACCGTGCCGTTCGGCTCCCGCGAGTCAGGGGAGAGCGATATCCGTCTCTGGCGAAAGGCCTCGGCCTTTGGTCTGCCTTCCGAGGCTGACGGTCTTGCGACGTGGAACAATCTGGTGGCTGACATTGTGCGTGTTCTGGAACATTTCAGACCGCAAGTAGTTGTCACGCCGCATCTGGAGCTGGATCCTCACCGTGACCATGTCGCCGCGACCGAGGCCTTGCTGCAGGCCATCGAGTTGAGCGAATGGCGACCCAGTACATTGCTGTTGTATGCCAATCACCTGCATGACAATGACCGCTGGCCCATGGGGCCGGCAGATTACGGTATAGCCCTGCCACCGGCGACGGCTGCGATGACGCCTCTGGCTGTCTGCAGCATCCTTCTGGATGGCGCTCAACGCATGGACAAGGCAATGGCCCTGGCCATGCAGCATGACCTGCAGGATCCGTTGCCTTTCAAAAAGCAGGTCCGGCGGTGGATTCAGCAGTTGCTGGCTGGCAGGCGCTGGCCTGTTACAGGTAGTAACGAGTTTTTCCGCAAGGCTGTACGGCGCCATGAGCTGTTCTGGGTGCAGGATGTCAAACCTCGCACCCGCGCTGAAAAGGTATAGCTGCTTGCTGGCGTCTTGAGCCAAATTGGCTATGTTATGATCCGCGTCGTTTTTTGCCCCTGGAGTTTCCATGAAGTTGTCCATGCCGCGTTTCGATCAAGCGCCTGTCCTTGTGGTCGGCGATGTCATGCTCGACCGGTACTGGCATGGTGGTACCTCACGGATCTCTCCTGAGGCGCCGGTGCCGGTCGTCAAGGTCGATCAGATCGAAGACCGTCCCGGCGGTGCTGCCAACGTTGCGTTGAACATCGCCGCCCTGGGTGCGCCTGCCGCGCTGGTCGGTGTGACCGGCGAAGACGAAGCCGCCGAAAGCCTGGCCAACAGCCTGAAGGCTGCCGGTGTGCGTGCGCACTTCCAGCGTATTGCCCATCAGCCGACCATCGTCAAACTGCGGGTCATGAGCCGTCACCAGCAATTGCTGCGCATCGACTTTGAAGAACCCTTCATGACCGACGCCCTGGCCTTGAGCGTGGAAGTCGATACCCTGCTCGATGGCATCAAGGTGCTGGTGCTTTCCGACTACGGTAAAGGCGCGCTGAAAAACCATCAGGTGCTGATCAAGGCTGCGCGTGATCGTGGCATTCCAGTGCTGGCCGACCCCAAAGGCAAGGACTTTGCCATCTATCGTGGTGCCAGCCTGATTACCCCGAACCTGAGCGAGTTTGAAGCCATCGTCGGCCATTGTGTCGACGAGAGCGATCTGGTCGCCAAGGGCGCGAAACTGATGAGCGAACTGGAGCTGGGCGCGTTGCTGGTCACCCGTGGCGAACACGGCATGACCCTGTTGCGTCTCGACCATCCACCTTTGCACCTGCCTGCTCGCGCTCGTGAAGTATTCGACGTGACCGGTGCTGGCGATACGGTCATTTCCACTCTGGCGGCTGCCATTGCTGCCGGCGAAGACCTGCCTCATGCCGTGGCTCTGGCGAATCTGGCGGCAGGTATTGTCGTCGGCAAGCTGGGTACTGCGGCGATCAGCGCTCCGGAACTGCGTCGTGCCATTCAGCGTGAAGAAGGCTCCGAGCGGGGCGTTTTAGGGCTTGAGCAACTGCTGCTGGCCATTGACGATGCTCGTGCTCATCAAGAGAAAATCGTCTTCACCAATGGCTGCTTCGACATCCTGCATGCAGGCCACGTGACCTACCTGGAACAGGCCCGCGCTCAAGGTGATCGACTGATCGTCGCAATCAATGACGATGCTTCCGTCAGTCGCCTCAAAGGGCCGGGTCGTCCGATCAACAGCGTTGACCGCCGCATGGCCGTTCTGGCCGGTCTGGGCGCTGTGGACTGGGTGATCAGTTTCCCTGAAGGCACCCCGGAAAACCTGCTGCGCCACGTCAAGCCCGACGTGCTGGTCAAAGGCGGTGATTACGGGGTCGACCAAGTGGTCGGCGCTGAAATCGTCCAGGCCTATGGTGGTGAAGTAAAAGTGCTGGGGCTGGTGGAAAACAGCTCGACCACCGCCATTGTCGAGAAAATCCGCGGGCAGTGATGCGGACCATCGGTGGGAGCGAATCGGGCGGCGCTCCCACACAGGTTATTTACTCAGGCTCTTGCGCGCCATCTGCAGCAATTCCCTGGCCTTGCCGGTCAGGTTCTTGAGGCCGCTCTTTCTGGGCGGTGGCGTCAGGCCTTGTTGCCGGAGCCAGTCTTTCCAGCGAATCCGCTCTTCGCGTACCACCCAGCCATCCTGGGCGGCGAAGCTTTCTGCCAGGTACAGGCCGCGTGTACTGACCGGCGCCAGCTTGTCCTGCTTGAGGGTATAAAGCTCGGGCAGCGGCACACCGTTTTCCAGAGGCATCAGATACAGGTCGGGCTTGCTGCGATTGAGGCGGGCGACCAGTTGCTCTTTTTCCAGGGTTTCATCCACATGAAACAGGCTCAGGGGGCGTGCTTCCTTGGGAATCTCCAGGCGCATGTCGTAAATCAGTTGCAGCGACGCGGTCGGCAAATGCACGTAGGCACGTGGTCGCTCGATCAGGGTCATGCTGGCGCAACGCACCGGACGTGCCGCGCCCGACAGGGAACTCAGACGGAAAGGCATGGCCTCGCGATAGTGCAGCGCAGCCGCATAAGGCGCCGGTAACCAGGTGTCGTTGAAGCGCCCGCTCAGCCAGCCCTGAGGCGTTTCGATCAGGCACTCTTCAGCGACTTCCTGAATGGCGGTGTGCAGGGGCAGGGTGATTTCGTGAGCCGGGACATAGCCGGAAATCAGCTTGAGAACCACATCGCCACGGTCCTGGCGCCGTTGCCTGACCAGCACCCAGTAATCGCGATTCTGCCAGTTAAGGGTCAGCCGTATCGACACGCCCAGATTGGCCAGCTCCGTGGCGAAGCGCTCGTTGTCCGGGACTTCGATCTTGCGGCGACGCTGCAGGGTCTGGGAAAAATTCAACGGCATCCCGACGCTCTGATAACTCAGGCTATCGGGAGTGGCTTCGACAAATAACGGCAGGGTCTTGAAGTCGCTGGGGTTTTTGCGGATCAGGGTTCGCGGCATATCGGCTCCTTCTTGCGTTGGGGTCGGCCGCCTGCATCAGGCTTGACGGCGAATCACAGCGGCTGCACATGCAACGTTGTGAGCCAGGTGCAGGGGATTGATGGTCCCGACAATAGCACTGGCAACACCCGGATGTTCAAACAGCAACTGAAAACTGGCCTGTACCGGGTCGACTCCTGGGTTCAGACATATGTGACCGCTGGCGAGTGCCTTTTTCACCAGAATCCCTTTGCCATGAGCGCCAGCGTAGTCCAGAACCGGTTTTTCACCCTGCTCATTGAGATTGTAGGTGACCATCGCACAGTCGCCTTCGCGCAATGCCAGCAGGCCTCCTTCGACCGTCTTGCCGGAAAAACCGAAACCACGAATCTTGCCTTCACGCTTGAGCTCGGCAAGGGTCTGATAGACCTCTGTATCGTTGAGAATCGCCAGATCGTTGCCGTCCGAATGCACCAGAACCAGGTCGATGAAATCGGTTTCAAGACGTTTCAGGCTGCGCTCCACCGACAAGCGTGTATGTTCGGCGCTGAAGTCATGGCTCGATTGTCCCTCCACGAATTCTTCTCCCACCTTGCTGACAATCACCCAGTCCTGACGCTGGCCGCGCAGCAGCGGGCCGAGGCGTTCCTCGCTGGTGCCGTAGGCCGGGGCCGTGTCGATCAGGTTGATGCCCATGTCACGGGCCATCCTCAAGAGCATCTGCGCTTGCTGATCGTCGGGGATCGTGAAGCCATTGGGGTACTTCACGCCTTGATCGCGGCCCAGTTTGACGGTGCCCAGGCCCAGCGGCGAAATGCTCAGGCCGGTGCTGCCCAGCGGGCGATGCAGGTCGTGCAGGGTTTTCACGGTCATGGCAGCAGTTCATCCCAGACAGGTATCGCCAAAGGTGGCAGAGGCAGGTCGTTCATGGCTGGTTGTGGTGTCGGCTGAATGCCATCCTTCGACAGGGCGGCCAGGACGCGGTCTGCAAAGTCCGGTGCCAATGCCAGTTTGGTCGGCCAGCCGATCATGAGGCGCTGCTGGACATCCACAAAAGCGTTGTCCGGCCTTACCAGACCCGATTGCGCCGGTTCTGCACGATCGACACGCAAGGTGGCCCATTGCGCCTGGCTCAGGTCGACCCATGGCAGCAGCGATTCAAGCTCTTTGCGGGCTGCCGCGATCTGGGCCGCAGGCTCGCGTGCCACGCCATCGGCTTCGGCAAGGTCGCCACCCAGATACCAGACCCACTGGCCATCTGCTGCCGGGTGAGTGGTGACAGTAATGCGCGGCTTGGGGCCGCCGCCGAGGCAGTGGGCGTACAGCGGTTTCAGGGTCGGGCCTTTGACCAGCACCATATGCAAAGGACGACGCTGCATCTGAGGCTGGGAAACACCCAGCGCTTCAAGCAGGTCGGCATTGCCTGCGCCCGCGCTGAGTACCACGCGCTGGGCGCGGATTTCCCGGCCATCCACACGCAAGCCTGCCAGCTCGCCATTTTCATTCAGCGGCTCAATCTGCTGGGCAGCGAGCAGGCTGTCACCGGCCAGTTCGGCAAGACGCTCGATCAGGCTTGGCACATCGACCACCAGTTCGGCCAGTCGATACACCTTGCCTTTGAATTTCGGGTTTTGCAGCGCGGGCGGCAGTTGCTCGCCCTTGACCTGATCCACGCGCCCGCGCACAGCCTTGCTGGCGAAGAAACTGGTCAGGTTGCCCGCGATAGTGCCGGGCGACCATAAATAGTGGGCCTCGGACAACAGGCGCACGCCGGACAGGTCCAGCTCGCCAGTGCCGCTGAGGGATTCACGCCAGCGACGCGGCATGTCGGCAATCGCCTCGGAGGCACCCGACAGCGCACCATGCAAGGCGTACTTGGCACCGCCATGGATGATGCCCTGGGACTTCAGGCTTTGCCCGCCACCCAGGCTCGCGCTTTCTACCAGGACTGTCGAGAACCCTTGACGACGCAACCGGGCATTGAGCCAGAGACCGGCAACACCGCCTCCGACAATCAGGACGTCAGTGGAAATAGCAGATGGCATGGACACCTCAGTGGCGTGAAGAATGGGCCATTATAGGGGATCGCGATTTCAATGCCCGGCGGTTTTCGAGAACAACTGAATCACCACCACGCCAAGCACGATCATGCCCATGCCCAGTAGCGCCGCAAGATCCAGTTTCTGCCCGTATATAAAGAACGCCGCGATACTCACCATGACGATCCCCATGCCCGACCAGATGGCATAGGTAATGCCGACCGGAATCGTGCGCATCACCAGAATCAGCATCCAGAAGGCAATGCCGTAGCCAGCGATCACCAGCAGCAACGGCAGTGGCGTGCTCAGGCCTTTGACGGCTTTCATGGAGGTGGTGGCGATGACTTCGGCGCAGATGGCGATGGCCAGCAGATAGTAGGCAGTCATGGTGTCTCTCCTTTAAAGGCTGCGTATCTTAGCGATTTCTTCAGGCTGCCATGGCATTCCAAACGCCACGGGCAAGTGTGTTCACGCCTGCACGAGGCTGTGGCTTTGATGAGGCGTGCTGATAAACTCCGCGCCCATGAATAGAACTCTTTATACCCTGTTGTTTCATCTTGGCTTGCCGCTGGTTGCCCTGCGGCTGTGGTTGCGAGCGCGCAAGGCACCGGCGTATCGCCAGCGAATCGGCGAGCGTTTCGCTGTCGGTCTGCCTGCGATGCAGCGCGGCGGTATCTGGGTGCATGCGGTGTCGGTGGGCGAGAGCATCGCCGCTGCTCCCATGATTCGTGCCTTGCTGGCGCAATACCCGGCGTTGCCGATTACTGTGACCTGCATGACCCCGACAGGTTCGGAGCGGATCAAGGCGATGTTCGCCAGTGAGCCGCGCATTCAGCACTGCTATCTGCCTTATGACCTGCCGTGGGCGGCGGGTCGTTTTCTGGACCATGTGCAGCCTCGCCTCGGCATCATCATGGAAACCGAGTTATGGCCCAATCACATTCACCAATGCGCCAAGCGCAACATTCCCGTGGTCCTCGCCAATGCGCGGCTGTCGGAGCGTTCGGCTCGCGGCTATGCACGCTTTGCAGGGCTGACCCGCCCGATGCTGGCAGCCATGAGCGGGTTTGCCGTGCAGACCGAAGCGGAAGCCCAGCGCTTTCGTGACCTGGGTGCGCGTCCTGAATGCGTGACGGTGACCGGCTCGATCAAGTTCGATCTGAGCATTGACCCACAACTGCCTGAGCAGGCCGCACAATTGCGCGAGCAATGGCAGGCCACGCAGCGACCGGTCTGGATTGCGGCCAGCACGCATCTTGGCGAAGACGAAAGTGTTCTGGCTGCGCATCGTCAGTTGCTGTCGAGCCATCCCGATGCCTTGCTGATTCTGGTGCCACGTCATCCCGAGCGTTTCAGTAGCGTGTATGAGTTATGTCTGCAGCAAGGCTTCACCACGGTGAAGCGTTCGTCCGGGCAAGCGGTTACGCCGGATACGTCAGTGCTGCTGGGCGACACCATGGGCGAACTGCTGTTTCTGTATGCCCTGGCAGACAGCGCCTTCGTCGGCGGCAGCCTGGTGCCCAATGGCGGGCACAACCTGCTGGAACCTGCTGCATTGGCCAAGCCAGTCCTGAGCGGCCCGCACCTGTTCAACTTTCTGGAAATTGCCGCGTTGCTGCGTCAGGCGGGAGCGTTGGAAGAAGTGAGCGATTCGGTTGCGCTGGCAGTGGCGGTGCAAAGGCTTTTCGATCAGCCGAAGCTAGCGCAAAGCATGGCCGATGCAGGGCTTGGGGTGATGAAGGCGAATCAAGGCGCGTTGCAGCGCCTGTTGGATGGCATCGCCCAGCGCCTGTAGGAGCGAATTCATTCGCGAATTTTGACCTTCGCGAATAAATTCGCTCCTGCACGCGGGCTTGGCATTTCTTACCGCTGCGCCGGCTTCTCGAAATTTTTCTGCGCTGCTGCTGCCAGATCCGGTGGCAGGAAGTCCTTGTCCGGGTTGTAATCGGATTTCAGATAGCGCGACAGGTCCTGCAAATCGCCCGGACTCAAGGTACCAGCCGCTTGTTTCAGGCGCAGGTTGTCGATGATGTAGTCATAGCGGGTGTTGTTGTAATTACGCACCGAGGCATAGAGCTGACGCTGGGCATCGAGTACGTCGACGATATTGCGGGTCCCGACCTGATAGCCGATTTCCGTGGCTTCCAGGGCGCTCTGGTTGGAAATGATCGACTGCTTGCGGGCCTGCACCTGTTCCACATCGGTGTTCACGGCTCGGTGCAGGTTGCGGGTGTTTTCCACCACCTGACGACGCAGGCTTTCGCGGCGCTGCTCGCTCTGGGTCAGGCGTGAATAGGCTTCGCGGACCTGCGAGCTGGTCAGCCCGCCGCTGTAGATCGGGATATTCAACTGCACGCCGATGCTGCGTTGCTCCACATCGCCGCCATAGTTGCGGCCCGTGTAGTTAGGGTTGCTGAAGCCCAGTGCGTCGTTGTCGCCACGCTGGTAAGTGGCGACCGCATCAAGGGTTGGCGCATGGCCGGCCTTGCGCTGGCGCAGGGTTTCTTCGGCTGCGCTGACGGCATAGTTACTGGCCAGCAGGTTGAGGTTCTGTTGCGCTGCGGTATCGACCCAGGCCTTGGCATCGTTGGGGATCGGCGCCAGCACCGGCAAGGTGTGGACGATGCCTTCGATGGAGTTGTATTCGCGATTGGTCAGGGTCACCAGCGCCTGAAAGGCGTCATCCACCTGACGCTTCGCGATGATCCGGTTGGCTCGTGCGGTGTCGTAACTGGCCTGGGCTTGCAGCACATCGGTCTTGTCGGAAAGGCCGACATCGAACCGTTCGTTGGCCTGATCCAGTTGCCGCTTGAAGGCGGCCTCTTCGGCCTTGGTCGAGGCCAGATTGTCCTGGGCGCGCAATACCGCGAAGTAACTCTGGGCTGACTGCAGAATCAGGTTCTGCTCAGTGGCCGAGAGTTCCAGTGCAGCCTGCTCATTGACGGCTTCGGCGGCCTGCAACTGGAACCAGCGATCGGCGCGGAAGATCGGCTGGCTCAGGGTCGCCTGATAAACCGTGCCGCTGCGGGTCGCAATGGCGCTGGGCTGGTCGATGCTGGTGCGGGTGTTGTTGGCCTGAGCGCTGGCCGACAGGTTGGGCAGCAAGCCGGCGCGGGCCTGTGGCACCACTTCCTTGCGGGCGTCGTAATCGGCACGGGCAGCCGCAAGGTCGGCGTTGTTGTCCACGGCCTGTTGATAGACATTGACCAGTCCGGTCTTGGTCGGAAGAGGCGCATCCGCTGCCAGGGCCTGTACGCTGTAGGCACACGACACGGCAATGACCAACGAAAGTTTGCGCAACATGAGGCATTCCCTGTTCATGGTAATGATGCCGGTTTGATGCAAAACCGGGTTAGCGAGTGTAGAGCCAGAAGTTGAGCGCAACAATCGACTATTAGCCATTTATCGATGGCCACATAAATAGGCTGGCATTTGCGGGGCCGACCATCATAGACTTGCGGCGTTCTTGTCGGGGTGCCTTGCTGTGAGGCTGAGATCGGTTAAACCGGATCCCGTTGAACCTGATCAGGTTAGCGCCTGCGTAGGGAACAAGATTTCTCGTCTCCCGGCGAGTCCTCTTGAGTGTCGTCCGGGGTCGATTGTTCAAAAAGTGAACAGCGCACGCCTGCCGATACTCAGCACCTGTAAGGGTGCGTCCGTCCGTTTTATCAGGTTACTCCGACAACAAACTGTCTGGAGAGCCGTGATGAGTACAAAAGCAAAAAACGCCCCGCACTTGAGTGAGTCCGCCCAGGTCGATTCTGGATCGGTACAACCTTTTACCCGCTCGCAGAAAGTCTATGTCCAGGGTTCGCGCCCCGATATCCGTGTGCCGATGCGCGAGATCACCCTTGATGTCACGCCCACTGACTTCGGTGGCGAAATCAATGCCCCGGTAACGGTCTACGACACTTCCGGTCCATACACCGATCCCAATGTGGTCATCGATGTGCGTCAGGGCCTGGCCGACGTGCGTTCGGCCTGGATCGACTCGCGCAACGATACTGAACGTCTGGCCGGCCTGAGTTCGCACTTCGGCCAGCAGCGCCTGGACGATCCTGAGCTTACCGCCCTGCGCTTCGCCCACGTGCGCAACCCGCGTCGGGCCAAGGCGGGTGCCAACGTCAGCCAGATGCACTATGCCCGTCAGGGCATTATTACCGCCGAGATGGAATACGTCGCCATCCGCGAAAACATGAAACTTCAGGAAGCTCGTGCTGCGGGCCTATTGAAGCAGCAGCACGCCGGCCACAGTTTCGGTGCCAGCATCCCGAAGGAAATCACCGCCGAGTTCGTGCGCGAAGAAATCGCCCGTGGCCGAGCAATCATTCCGGCCAACATCAACCACGTCGAGCTGGAGCCAATGATCATCGGCCGTAACTTCCTGGTGAAGATCAACGGCAACATCGGCAACAGTGCGTTGGGTTCTTCCATCGAGGAAGAAGTCGCCAAACTGACCTGGGGCATTCGCTGGGGTTCGGACACGGTCATGGACCTGTCCACCGGTAAGCACATTCATGAAACCCGTGAGTGGATCATCCGCAACTCGCCGGTTCCGATCGGCACCGTGCCGATCTATCAGGCGCTGGAAAAGGTCAACGGCGTGGCCGAGGACCTGACCTGGGAGCTGTTCCGCGACACCCTGATCGAACAGGCCGAGCAGGGCGTCGATTACTTCACCATCCATGCCGGTGTGCTGCTGCGCTACGTGCCATTGACCGCCAAGCGCGTCACCGGGATCGTGAGCCGTGGCGGCTCGATCATGGCCAAGTGGTGTCTGGCGCATCACAAGGAAAACTTCCTCTATACGCATTTCGATGAAATCTGCGAAATCATGAAGGCCTATGACGTCAGCTTCTCGCTGGGCGATGGCCTGCGTCCCGGCTCGATTGCCGACGCCAACGACGAAGCCCAGTTCGGTGAGCTGGAAACCCTGGGCGAGCTGACCAGGATTGCCTGGAAACACGACGTCCAGACCATGATCGAAGGCCCAGGCCATGTGCCGATGCAACTGATCAAGGAGAACATGGACAAGCAACTGGAATGCTGCGACGAAGCGCCGTTCTATACCCTTGGCCCGCTGACCACGGATATCGCGCCCGGTTATGACCACATCACCTCGGGCATCGGTGCGGCCATGATCGGCTGGTTCGGTTGCGCCATGCTGTGCTACGTCACGCCCAAGGAGCATTTGGGGCTACCGAACAAGGATGACGTGAAAACCGGGATCATCACCTACAAGATCGCAGCCCACGCGGCGGACCTGGCCAAAGGTCATCCGGGCGCGCAGATTCGTGACAACGCCTTGAGCAAGGCGCGTTTCGAGTTCCGCTGGGAAGACCAGTTCAACCTCGGCCTGGACCCGGACACCGCCCGTTCGTACCACGACGAAACCCTGCCCAAGGACTCGGCCAAGGTGGCGCACTTCTGCTCCATGTGCGGGCCGAAGTTCTGTTCGATGAAGATCACACAGGAAGTGCGCGAGTACGCCGCCAACCAGAAAATCGAGGCGGTCGACCTGTCCGTGGAGGAAGGGATGCGTGAGCAGGCGGAGCGTTTCAAGCAGGAAGGCAGTCAGCTCTACAAGAAAGTCTGACCGCATTCATTCGCGAATAAATTCGCTCCTACCATTTAGCGGGAGTAGGAGCGGATTTATCCGCGAGACGTCATCTTTAGCCGCGACCTGGGAACAGCTCCGGCCGGATAACCCCATTGAGCTGTGGATAAGGAATCTTCAGCTCGATATGGCCCATGGAGTAGGGCGCAATGGTGGTGACTGGATACTTCAGGATCACCGAACCATAGGTCAGGGCAATGTTGGGCGTTCGCTTGAACGGCCAGGTCTTCACGAACTCACTGTCCTGATTCATCTTGGTCGAAACCAGCCAGCCCTGATGGGCCAGCTCGGCTTTGGCCCAGAATTCGTTTTCCTTGCCCGGGATCACCATGTCTGCCAGGGTCAGGACTTTCTGTTGCTGGCGCGAGTAGTTGATGAACGCTCTGCCGGGGTTGCCGTGGGCGCCGCCGGTATCCAGATAACTCGACAGCTCGACTACCACGATACCGTCATGCTGTTCGCGTACCTTGGCTTGCAGATAGCTGCTGTTGCGACCCGAGGCACTGCTCAGGAATTGTTCCTGATAGTCCTTGATCGACGCAGGCACCGGCGCGCCGGAATCCGTGCGGGTCAGTTGCAGCAAGGTCTTCTGGACAATGGCGTCCAGCCTTGGCTCGTCGGGGAAATGCACGGTATCGATATTGACCAGCGGGCAATCAGTGGTGGTGCAGCCTGGCTTTATCAACTCGGAAGCATCGCGCTGGACTTGCAGCGGGGTGCGCATGTTGGGCGTGAAAATGCTTTGGCAGGCAGCCAGCATCAGGCCCAGACAAGCCAGTGAAGTGATCCTCAATAACGACATGTTGGTCCTTGGCGGCAATGGAGGCGGTCTGCATTGTTCGTGTGCAGGCTGCTTGGACTGCAAACAATGTCTTCGGTTCGCCACTTGGCGGATTAGAAGTGTTTTATGCCCTGGCCGTCTACCCTGCATCTTCAAGGGGGCTGCATCCTGGAGTCGATGCGCGTTAGGATGGTCTGAAGTCACAGATCACCGCAAGCGAGAAACCTATGCCCCAGAACACCCGATCAACGCCCACGGCTTTTGAGATCACCCGGCGCGAAAGCTGCTTCAAGGGGTTCTACAAGCTCGACAAGCTGTACCTGCGCCATGAGCTGTTTGCCGGTGGCATGAGTAATGAAATGAGCCGCGAACTGTTCGTTCGTCACGATGCCGTCTGTGTTCTTCCTTATGACGCCAGGCGCGATGAAGTGGTGCTGATCGAACAGTTCCGGGTAGGCGCGATGGAGAAAAGCGGCAACCCCTGGCTGATCGAACTGGTGGCCGGATTGATCGACAAGGACGAACAGCCGGAAGAGGTTGCTCATCGCGAAGCAGAAGAGGAAGCTGGGCTTGTTTTCAGCGCGTTATGGCCGATAACCAAGTACTTTCCTTCACCCGGTGGCAGTGACGAATTCGTTCATCTGTTCATGGGGCAGTGCGAGAGTCAGGGGGCGGGCGGTCTGCACGGGCTGGAGTCCGAGAACGAGGATATCCGTGTGTCGGTCTGGTCGTTCGATGATGCGATCCAGGCGGTGGCTGACGGGCGAATCATGAATGCGGCAACCATCATTGCCTTGCAATGGCTGGCGTTGAACCGTACGGAAATAAGGGGGCTATGGTCGTGAATCTTTTGCGCGAGCGCTACCGTGTCGATCTTGCCGGGCTACAGGCGGCGTGCGAGGCCAATTACGCGCGCTTGATGCGTCTGCTTCCCGATATGCGTACCCAGAAAAGCTCGCGCCGGGTGGCGGTCACCCAGGGCGACCAGATGCTCGGCGTGCTGGCAGTCGAAGTGCTTCTCGACTGCCCGTACACCACAACCCTGCAGGTTCGCCAGGAGCACAGCCTGGCGTGGCTGCCGGTACCGCGCCTGGAAGTTCAGGTCTATCACGATGCGCGGATGGCCGAAGTGATCGGCGCCGAGCATGCCCGACGCTTTCGGGGGATTTATCCGTACCCCAATGCCGACATGCACCAGCCTGACGAAAAGGCTCAGCTCAATCTGTTCCTGGGTGAATGGCTGAGCCACTGTCTGGCGTGCGGTCACGAGTTTGAAGCGGTCCGTTGACCCTGCCGCTCACTCAAATGTGATCCAGGCACACTTTCCCGATTTACCTGCCTTCTCCCGCATCTCATAATCGCGCTGAATTCGCTCAAGGAGACGGCCTTGCCGAGCGCATCCCGATCATCGTCAGTTTTAGTGGTGCAACTATCCGACAGTCACCTGTTCGCTGAAGCGGATGGCACGCTGCTGGGCATGAAGACCCGTGACAGCCTGGAAAAGGTCGTCGATCTGGTGCTGGCCGAGCAGTCGGGCATCGATCTTGTGATTGCCAGTGGTGATATTTCCCAGGATGGCAGCGTGCAGTCCTATCAGGCCTTTCGTCAGCTCAGCGGGAAGATCGCTGCGCCTGTGCGCTGGTTCCCCGGTAATCACGACGAATTGCCGCAAATGGCCCATGCCTCACAAGACAGTGACTTGCAGCAGCCAGTGGTTGATGTCGGTCAGTGGCGAGTGACGCTGCTGGATTCGGCGGTTCCAGGCTCCGTGCCCGGTTTCCTGCAGGAGCAGCAACTGCAATTGCTGGAGCAATCCCTGAGCGAGGCTCCCGATCGCCATCATCTGGTTTGCCTGCACCATCATCCGGTGCCTATCGGCTGCGAATGGATGGCGCCTATCGGCTTGCGCAATGCCGACGGGCTGTTCGCGGTGCTGGATCGTTTTCCTCAGGTACGTGCCGTTCTGTGGGGGCACGTGCATCAAGCGTTCGATCAGCAGCGTAATGGCGTGAGGCTATTGGCTTCGCCGTCCACGTGTATCCAGTTCGCGCCGGGCAGTGTGGATTTCACCCTCGACACCGCCGCGCCGGGCTATCGCTGGCTGCGCCTGCACGATGACGGGCAGCTCGAAACCGGCGTTTCCCGCGTGGTCGGCATGGAGTTCGAAGTCGATTATGGCGGCACCGGCTATTGATCCTTGCCGGACCATGAATTCCCTTGAGGCCTTGAGCCATTTATCCCTGTAAACTACGCGGCTTTGTTCCGGGCTTCGGGAGAGACGGCTTGATCAGCGACATACCTTCATTGCTGTACATTCACGGTCTGAACAGCTCTGCCCTGTCGAACAAGGCCTGCCGGTTGATCGCTCTGATGAACTCGCTGGGTGCAGGCGAGCAATTGCGCGTCCCCGAACTTCATCACCATCCGCGCCAGGCCATGGTTCAGCTTGAGGCCGCGATACAGGCGCTTGGGCGGCCTTTGCTGGTCGGCAGCTCGCTCGGCGGCTACTATGCGACTCACTTGGCGCATCGGCACGGCCTCAAGGCGGTCCTGATCAACCCGGCGGTGAATCCGCACCAGTTGTTCGACGGCTACCTCGGTACCCAGCAAAACCTGTATACCGGTGAGCGCTGGGAATTGACCCAAGACCACATAACGGCACTGGCGGAGCTTGAAGTACCGGCTCCACAGGACCCGGACCGCATTCAGGTATGGCTGCAGACCGGTGATGAAACCCTGGATTATCGCCGTGCCGAATCGTTCTATCGGGCCTGTGCATTGCGCATCCAGGCCGGTGGCGACCACAGTTATCAAGGCTTTGCCGAGCAGATGCCGGCCTTGCTGAGTTTTGCCGGATTTGCGCCTGATCTGTTGCGGGCAATTGATCTATCCGATTCGCGCCTTCGTACCCATGAATAATTGATGATGAGAACCCATGGCCATTCCCAGCGCTAGCTCTTATAACGCAGACGCCATCGAAGTCCTCTCGGGCCTCGACCCGGTTCGCAAACGTCCGGGCATGTACACCGACACCGCTCGGCCCAATCACCTTGCCCAGGAAGTGATCGACAACAGTGTCGACGAAGCGCTGGCCGGGCATGCCAGATCGGTCCAGGTGATCCTGCACGCCGACAACTCTCTGGAAGTGTCCGACGACGGTCGCGGCATGCCGGTGGATATCCACCCGGAAGAAGGTGTGTCCGGTGTCGAACTGATCCTCACCAAGCTGCACGCCGGTGGCAAGTTCTCCAACAAGAACTATCAGTTCTCCGGCGGCCTGCACGGCGTGGGGATTTCCGTGGTCAACGCGCTCTCGACCCAGGTCCGGGTTCGGGTCAAGCGCGATGGCAACGAATATGAAATGACCTTTGCCGACGGCTTCAAGGCCTCGGAACTGGCCGTTGTCGGCACGGTTGGCAAGCGCAATACAGGCACCAGCGTGTATTTCGCGCCGGACCCCAAGTATTTCGACAGCCCCAAGTTCTCCGTCAGCCGCCTCAAGCACGTGCTCAAGGCCAAGGCCGTACTTTGCCCGGGGCTGCTGGTCAGTTTCGAGGACAAATCCACCGGCGAAAAGGTCGAGTGGCATTACGAGGACGGCCTGCGCTCCTACCTTCAGGATTCGGTCACCGAGTTCCTGCGCCTGCCGGACGAACCGTTCTGTGGCAGCTTCGCCGGTAACAAGGAAGCCGTGGACTGGGCGCTGCTCTGGCTGCCCGAGGGCGGCGACAGTGTTCAGGAAAGCTACGTCAACCTGATCCCGACCGCTCAGGGCGGCACCCATGTCAATGGCCTGCGCCAGGGCTTGCTGGATGCGATGCGCGAGTTCTGCGAATTCCGCAACCTGCTGCCGCGTGGCGTGAAGCTGGCACCGGAAGACGTCTGGGAGCGAATCGCTTTCGTGCTCTCGATGAAGATGCAGGAACCGCAGTTCTCCGGCCAGACCAAGGAGCGTCTGTCGTCCCGTGAGGCGGCGGCATTTGTTTCCGGCGTTGTGAAAGATGCTTTCAGCCTGTGGCTGAACACCCACTCCGAGCTGGGCCTGCAACTGGCGGATCTGGCGATCAACAACGCCGGTCGTCGCCTGAAAGCCAGCAAGAAAGTCGAGCGCAAGCGCATCACCCAAGGGCCTGCGCTGCCCGGCAAACTGGCCGACTGTGCCGGCCAGGACCCGGCGCGTTCCGAGCTGTTTCTGGTCGAGGGTGATTCCGCAGGTGGTTCAGCCAAGCAGGCGCGGGACAAGGAATTCCAGGCGATCCTGCCGTTGCGCGGCAAGATCCTCAACACTTGGGAAGTCGATGGCGGCGAAGTACTTGCCAGCCAGGAAGTCCACAATATCGCGGTCGCCATCGGTGTCGATCCGGGCGCTGCTGATATCAGCCAGTTGCGTTACGGCAAGATCTGCATCCTCGCCGACGCCGACTCGGACGGTCTGCACATCGCAACCCTGCTGTGCGCGCTGTTCGTCCAGCATTTCCGTCCTCTGGTGGATGCGGGCCACGTGTATGTCGCCATGCCGCCGCTGTACCGCATCGATCTGGGCAAGGAAATCTTCTACGCCCTGGATGAAAGCGAGCGCGACGGCATTCTGGATCGTCTGGTTGCCGAGAAGAAACGCGGCAAGCCGCAGGTCACCCGATTCAAGGGGCTGGGTGAAATGAACCCGCCGCAGTTGCGTGAAACCACCATGGACCCGAATACCCGGCGTCTGGTGCAACTCACGCTGGATGACTTCGCTGCGACGTCGGAAATCATGGACATGCTGCTGGCCAAGAAGCGCGCAGGTGATCGCAAGACCTGGCTTGAATCCAAGGGCAACCTTGCCGAGGTCCTGACTTGACGAGAAGTTGGCTTGCCGCCCTGATGCTGGTCGTCGCACCGGCCCTTGCTGCGCCTGTTGAAGAACTGACACTGGTGTCCGAGCATCCGGTAGACGGTATGGTCGGCGGTAATCTGTCGGGTCTGGCGATGTGCAACGGCCGGTTGTGGACGGTATCGGATCGTGACGACAACCTGCTTTACAGCCTCGATACCACGAACAAGACCTGGGTGGCTGAGCCTCACGCCATGACGGTGCCGGAGCCGGTCAGCTATCTGCCTCTGAATCTGCGCTCGCTGGCCAGCCTGTCATCCGTGATACGTGGCGGCAGCATGGATTTCGAGGGCGTGAGCTGTGACGCTCAAGGTAATCGTTATCTGGTCAGCGAGGCTCACGGCACTGTTTTGAAAGTGCCGGTCACCGGCGATCCGGTGTGGCTTGATCTGCCTGCGGCAATGGTAGAACAGGCCCGTGCCCGGGGCATGCTGCAGCATTTCAACGCGATCTTTGAAGGCATTGCTGTCAATGCGGCAGGCGACAAGGTCTGGCTGGCGGCCGAGCGTGAGAGTCGCGGGTTGCTGGTAGTCCAGCGTGAAAAGGACACTTGGAGCTGCAGGAAAAGCTGTGTACTGCTTGTCGATCCGGGGCAGGCCGCACCGCCACCGCAGTTGAAAGGCGACAAGTTATCCACAAAGGATTTCTCGGATATTTCGCTGTTCAACGGCAAGCTGTTCACTCTGGAGCGTTCGGTCTATCAGGTCTGTCGCCGGACTCTGGAAAGCGGTGAGGTCGAGCATTGCTGGTCGTTCGCCAAAGAGGCCCTGCTGCCTGGGCGTGTCTACGATCAGCCCTATGGCCTGACCGAAGCACTGGTGGTCGATGAAAGCGGAGCCTGGATCGGTATCGACAACAATTTCGGTGTCCGGGCCGATGGCGAGAAACGCCCGATTGTCTGGCGCTTTGCGGCTCCCGCCGGTGGCTGGAGCTCCGGGCAATGAACCAGCCGCTTCCCGGCAGGCGTGCGGGCAGGATTCTGATGTTCCTGGCCTGGGGCGCGGGACTGTTTCTGGCCACGCGCTTTTTCGGCGACTGGGAAGAGCGGCAGCAGAACCCCAATACCCAGGTCGTTTCGCAACACGGCGAGGGTTATATCGAAGTGCAATTGCTGGCTGACCGCCGCGGGCACTTCGTCAGCACCGGCCGGATCAATGGCCAGACGGTCGAGTTCATGGTCGATACCGGGGCAACCGATGTGGCGATCCCGGCTGAAGTGGCCGACACGCTGCGCCTGTCGCGAGGCGTACCGGTTACGGTGAGCACCGCCAATGGCGAAAGCCGCGGCTATCGGGCTGTGCTCGACAGCCTGCAGGTGGGTGACATCACCCTGCGCAACGTGCGCGCCATTGTGGCGCCCGGTCTTGAGGGCGAGCAGATATTGCTTGGCATGAGCGCAATGAAACAACTCGAATTTACCCAGCGCGGCGGCACCTTGCTGCTGCGTCAGACGACAAAATGATGAGGCCCGCATGAGCGACTCCCTTGACCTCAGCCTGGATGGCGTAGAACGCCGATCACTGGCTGACTTCACCGAACAGGCCTACCTCAACTACTCCATGTACGTAATCATGGACCGTGCCTTGCCGCATATCGGCGACGGCCTCAAGCCTGTACAGCGACGCATTGTCTACGCCATGAGCGAGTTGGGCCTCGGTGCCGACTCCAAGCACAAGAAGTCTGCACGTACCGTGGGCGACGTGCTCGGCAAGTTTCACCCGCACGGCGACTCGGCCTGCTACGAAGCAATGGTGCTCATGGCTCAGCCGTTCAGCTATCGCTACACGCTGGTGGACGGGCAGGGTAACTGGGGTGCGCCGGATGATCCCAAGTCGTTCGCGGCCATGCGCTACACCGAAGCCAGGCTGTCGCGTTATTCCGAAGTGCTGCTCAGCGAACTGGGTCAGGGCACTGCGGACTGGGTGCCGAACTTTGACGGAACCCTGGATGAACCTGCCGTCTTGCCGGCACGTTTGCCGAATATTCTGCTCAATGGCACCACCGGCATCGCCGTGGGCATGGCCACCGATGTGCCGCCACACAACCTGCGGGAAGTGGCCAGCGCCTGTGTGCATCTGCTCGATGACCCCAAAGCCAGCATCGAAGACCTCTGCGCTCACGTCAAAGGCCCGGATTACCCGACCGAAGCGGAAATCATCACGCCCCAGGCCGACCTGCTGAAAATCTACGAAACCGGTCGTGGTTCGGTGCGCATGCGTGCCGTGTATCGCGTCGAAGATGGCGATATCGTGGTCACTGCGCTGCCGCACCAGGTGTCCGGCGCCAAGGTGCTGGAGCAGATCGCGGCTCAGATGCAGGCCAAGAAGCTGCCGATGGTGGCCGACCTGCGTGACGAGTCCGACCACGAAAACCCTTGCCGTATCGTCATTATCCCGCGCTCCAACCGGGTTGAAGTCGACGAGCTGATGCAGCATCTGTTCGCCACTACCGAGCTGGAATCCAGCTACCGGGTGAACGTCAATATCATCGGCCTGGACGGCAAGCCGCAGCTCAAGAACCTGAAGGCACTGCTCAATGAGTGGCTGGTATTCCGTATCGCCACCGTTCGTCGCCGCCTGCAATACCGCCTCGATAAAGTCGAGCACCGCCTGCATCTGTTGGACGGTTTGCTCACGGCGTATCTGAACCTGGATGAAGTGATCCACATCATCCGCACCGCCGAGCATCCGCGTGCCGAATTGATCGCACGCTTTGGTCTGACGGAAATCCAGGCTGACTACATCCTCGATACCCGTCTGCGTCAGTTGGCGCGTCTGGAAGAGATGAAGCTGCGCAGCGAGCAGGATGCCTTGCTCAAGGAGCAGGCCAAGCTTCAAGCCCTGCTGGGCAGTGAATCCAAGCTGCGCAAGCTGGTGCGTGCCGAACTGATTGCCGATGCTGAAACCTATGGCGATGACCGCCGGTCGCCTATCGTTGCGCGGGCCGAGGCCCGTGCGCTGTCCGAAAACGAACTGATGCCGACCGAGCCGGTGACGGTTGTGCTGTCCGAAAAAGGCTGGGTGCGTTGCGCCAAGGGCCATGATGTCGACGCCACAGGGCTTTCCTATAAAGCGGGCGATGGCTTCAAGACCTCGGCTATCGGGCGCTCCAATCAGTATGCGGTCTTTATCGACTCGACCGGCCGCAGCTACTCGGTCGCCGCCCATACCTTGCCGAATGCGCGGGGCCAGGGCGAGCCGTTGACCGGCAAGCTGCAACCACCGCCAGGCGCAAGCTTTGAGTGCGTGCTGCTGCCTGATGATGACGCACTGTATGTCATCGCTTCCGATGCCGGTTACGGTTTTGTGGTAAAAGGTGAGGACTTGCAGGCCAAGAACAAGGCTGGCAAGGCACTTCTGAGCCTGCCGACAGGTGCAAAAGTCATTCTGCCGCGGCCTGTGGCCGATCGAGAGCAGAACTGGCTTGCAGCCGTGACCACTGAAGGCCGGTTGCTGGTTTTCAAGATCAGCGACCTGCCGCAACTGGGTAAAGGCAAGGGCAACAAGATCATCGGTATTCCGGGCGAGCGTGTGGCAAGTCGGGAAGAATACGTGACAGACCTGGCGGTAATCCCGCAAGGCGCTACGCTGGTGCTTCAGGCCGGCAAACGCACACTGTCGCTCAAGGCCGATGATCTGGAACATTACAAAGGAGAGCGTGGACGACGAGGGAACAAACTGCCAAGAGGCTTCCAGCGTGTGGATACCTTGTTGGTGGAAAACAGCTAGGAATATTCATTTAGAGCCAGCGGTCTTCATTTTGCCATGAAGATCGACGCATAATCGCTGGAGTCATGGCGAATATTCACGGATGATATGGTGTCTTGGGGTCTCGGCTGGCTTAGTGCCCGTACGAGCCTATAAGTATCTACACTGTGGCCGCCCGTGGTGGCCACCTGGATGGGACGATGAATTTTCTACGCCTTCCCTTTGTCTTGTTGATGACGGGCGTTTTAGGTCTGGCTGGTTGCAGCATGCATCAGCCGACTGCGCTGTATCAGCTCGATAGTGGTGACCCGGGCCAGCCGAAACAGAGCACCGGGCTTGCCGTTTTACTGGGCCCGGTTTCCGTTGCTGACTATCTGCAACGTGAAACCCTGCTGCAACGTCAGCCTGACGGTACGCTGACGGCTTCATCCGATGGCCGCTGGGCCGGCAACCTTTCTTCGGACATTGACCAGCTCCTGCTGCGTCAACTGGCCTGGAAGCTGGACAGCCAGCGAGTCGTACTGGCGCCTGCGGTTGCGAACTTCAAACCTGATGTTCAAATCGTGTTGTCCATCACCCGTCTGGATTCGGGGGCCAAGCAACCTGCTGTGCTCGATGCGCAATGGCGTTTGCTGGATCGCAAGGGCAATGTTCGTGACAGCCGTCTGGTTCACCTGGAGGAAGTCCACAGCGGTGGCTCTGCCGACCAGGTCCGGGCGCAGGGTCTTTTGCTCCAGCGTCTGGCTGATCAGGTCAGCATGGCAGTCAAGCCAATTGCCTGGCAGGTCGTTGATGAGCCGAAAAAGGCTCCGGTTGCGAAGGCCAAAGAGCCCGATAAACCGAAGATCCCGATGGCTTCACCGATACGCACAGACCTTGAAGTGTTCCGCTTCTAAGGGACAGGCTGTCTAGTCCTGAAATAGGTTTACACCTGTTTCAGTCTCAAAACGGACCGTGGACCCCCACCGGGGGTTTTTTGTTTTAGGGCAGGTGGGGGGCCGCTTTC
>NZ_JAIGPJ010000016.1:0-59697 GCF_019719005.1 Pseudomonas cichorii | reverse complement strand
AACGCCCGATGCACCGCATCGGGCGTTTTGTATTTCAAGGCCAGATGAGGCCGCTCTTCGTTATAGATCAGCACTGACTCATCCACCATTTTCACTGCATCAGCCAGATCTTTAGGCCGATGGAGTAAAAACTCGGTTTTCAAAATCCCGTTTACTCGTTCGGCCATAGCGTTCTGATAGCAGTCATAACCATCGGTCATAGAGCACCTGACCCCGTGTTTCGCATGCAACCGCTGATACAGGTCGGAGCAGTACTGGACGCCACGATCTGAGTGGTGAATCAACAGTTGTTCGGTCTCTCGCTTACTAACCGCTTTTTCCAGCGCCTTAATCACCGATTCCGTATGCAAGCTTTCATGCACGTGATGGCCAACGATCTTGCGTGAGTAAGCATCGGTTACAAGGCTTACGTAGGCCACACTTTCCTGCGTTGGCAGATAGGTTATGTCTGCAACCCAGACCTGTTCGCGCCCGTTGGCTACAACTTGTTCCGGGCCTGCTTTAAGTAGGTTGGGATGGCGGCGAAAGCGATGATGGCTATGAGTGGTCTTGTGATAAGCCCGTTTGCGCGGAACCAGCTCGCGCGCGTCACGCAAGATGGCAAACAGACGATCTCGACCCACACACAGCACCGCAGGTGCTTCGGCGCTCATCAAGTAATGCAGCTTGCGTGTACCCAGCCTTGGCTGACGACGCCGCTTCTCCAGAACGAAATCCACCACTTCTTGATCTTGGATGGCCCGCGCGTCAAAAACGCGATTACGCTTGTAGTACGCCTGACGCGAAATACCCATGAACAGGCAAGCCCTACTAATACTCAGGTCTTGGATTTGCCCTTGCGAGAGGACTTGCCGGGTCGCTTTTTTACGATAGAAACGCCGTAGTCATTTTTTAGAACGTTAACGACGGCTTCGAAAAATTGAGCCTTCTGGTTGCTCAGCGCCAGCTGTTCTTCAAGCTCTTTGATCCGCTGCTCGGGTGTCAGCGGGAGGGTTGGCTCGGTCATGGACCTGCTCCTCGGCTCTCGAATTGATGCGCCTTGGCTCCAATCCTGCCGACCGTGCTTGCGTAACCACACCAATACTGTCGACCGACCTTGGATGCCATAGCGCCGTTGGGCTTCTTTATAACCCAACTCGCCTTTTTCAACCTGGTCTACGACCGATAATTTAAAGGCTAACGTGTAGTCGCGCTGGCTGCGCCTTTTGCCCGAATCCATTGAGTCCCCCTGAAGAAAAGTCAGAAGGTGTAAACCTTATTCAGGACGGGACAGGCCCAACAAAAAAGCCCGCAGCGATGCGGGCTTTTTTGTTATCCGCGTAGGAGCGAATTCATTCGCGAAATGCATCGCGAATGAATTCGCTCCTACGCCTTGTGCGTCTCATGCATGCGCGCCAGCTGGCGCTCCAGCATGGACGGATAAGGTTCCATCAGGCGCTCTACGCAGCAGGCGCCTTCCGGGCTTGCGATCGGGCGGATGCGGGCGCGTTGGCGGATCAGGGTGTCGTCGTTGATCTTGCGCTCTACCAGCAGCAGGTTACGGCTGTGCTGAGAGAGTGCCAGTGCGTCCTGAGCGGTTTCGGTCAGCAGCAGATCGATCTGGCTCAGGCCGGACAGGCCTTCACCCAGCGTCAGGCCCAACTGCAATTGCAGGGTGATGCCGCTGTCGGCGACTTCGATCTGCAAGGCGTGGCTCAATGCACGCAGCAGTTCGCCACAGCAGATCGCATTGGTCAGGTAGTCCTCACCGCTTTCCTGGCTGTGGAACAGCATCAGTGTGCTGCCGTCATTCAGGGTGTGCAGTTCGCTGTCATACAGCGAGGCCGCCTGATCGAGGCAGTCGCGATAGCGTTGCAGCAGGTCGGTCAGGCGTGCGCGTGGCAGGCGGCGCAGTTGATCCTGGGCGCCCAGTTGCACGGCCAGTACGGCGCTGTGCTGTGGCTCGCCTGGAGTGGACAGTCCAGCAGCAGGGCGAATGGCCGGTGTGTTGCTGGAGTTGTCGCGAAGATCGGCAAACGGATCTTCTTCGTCCTCTTCATCTTCTTGCGCCACGAAGCGATGTTGCGCGGGAGGCGCGATCACGCGAGGCTTGGGCGTTTCATCGAAGCTTGTGTCTCGTGCCGAAAATGAAGGCGCTGGCTTCTCGTCTTCAGGCTCCAGGTACGCATCGTCCTCTTCGCTGTACTCGGGTTCCGGCGGCGTTTGCGGCTCTGGAACCGGTGGTGCGAAGGAGGCGCGTAGTTGCCGCGCCAGATCGCCGATTTCATCCTGGCGGTCGGTGGCGGGGGTGTAAGGATCGATATCACGCAGCCAGATCCGCAGTTGCAGCAGTGGCGTGGAGATATGGCGGCCCAGGCGCAGGCTCAAGGTCAACGCCAGTGCGAGCAGGATGCCCGCCAGAATGCCCATGCTTTGCAGGCTGATGGTCATGGGCTGCTGGAATTGCGTCATGTCCAGGCTGATGCGCAGGTGTCCGGCCATGACATCCTGGAAAGTGATCTTTATTTCATAAAGACCCTGGGCTTCACCCAGCAGGCTGTTTTTCGGACGCTGTCCGGCCTCCGCAAGGATGCGGTTGTCGACGCTATAGATAGCCGCGTGGGCCACCAACGGGTTCTTGACCAGATTGCCCAGCAGCACGTTGAGGCTGAGGATGTCGTTGGACACCAGCAGCTCGGTGGCCGAGGTTGCAGTCTGTGTGGTCAGGGCCTGCCCCAGTGCGTCAGCCTGTTCGTGCATGGCCTGCTTGAATTGCAGGCCCATGACGCCGGCGTAGATCACCAACGCCAAGGCGACCAGGATCACGTTATGGCTGGCAATACGCAAAGCTATCGGTACACGGCGGTGGCGCAATGCACGAAAGATAAGCAGGAAGAAATTATCGGTTTTAACGGGCGTGGGCCGGTTCACAGAGCACGGCTCTTTCGGTGAAGTTGCGCGCAGTATAACGACCGTCCCAGTAGCGGCAAAGCGCTGGCTGTGCCCGACGGTCACAGAAAGTGGTTAGAATGCGGTTTTTTTCCACTGCTGGGGTGTGCCTTGCGCGAAATCGTCCTGATTAACATCACTGGTGTCGACCGTCCGGGTCTCACTGCGGCCATCACCGGCGTTCTTGCCCAGGGTGGCGTGAACATCCTCGATATTGGTCAGGCGGTGATCCATGACACCTTGTCGTTCGGCATCCTGGTTGAAATCCCGGATACCGAACAGGGTTCTTCCGTCCTCAAGGACATCCTGTTCACGGCCTACAAGCTTGATCAGCAGGTGCGTTTCACAGCGGTGTCCGAAGCGGATTACCAGCAATGGGTCGACGGACAAGGCAAGGCACGGCATATCGTGACCCTGCTGACCCGCAAGGTCACGGCCGAGCAATTGCAGTGTGTCAGCTCCATCACCGCAAAATACGGCCTGAATATCGACCATATAGATCGTCTGTCCGGGCGCATGCCCCTCGACACGCCAGCCGACAAGGGCAAGGGCTGCATCGAGTTTTCCGTGCGCGGCGAGCCTGCTGACCCGAAAGCCATGCAGGCCGAATTCCTCAGCGTGGCTCAGGACCTGAACGTCGATATCGCGTTCCAGCAGGATTCGCTGTTCCGCCGCAACCGTCGCCTGGCCGTGTTCGACATGGACTCGACCCTGATCGAAGCCGAAGTCATCGATGAGCTGGCCAAGGCGGCCGGCGTCGGTGAGCAGGTGTCGGAAATCACCGAGCGCGCCATGCGCGGCGAACTGGATTTCCGCGCCAGCTTCAAGGAGCGTCTGTCGCTGCTCAAGGGGCTGGATGTGAAGGTGCTGGATGAAATCGGTGCTTCCCTGCGCCTGACCGAAGGTGCTGAAACCCTGTTTGCCGAACTCAAGCGCCTGGGCTACAAGACCGCCATTCTCTCCGGCGGCTTTACTTACTTTGCCAAGCAGTTGCAGGCGAAGCTGGGCATCGACTATGTGTTCGCCAACGAGCTGGAAGTGGTCGACGGCAAAGTGACCGGTGTGGCAGTCGAGCCGATTGTCGATGCGCAACGCAAGGCCGATCTGCTGCGCGAGCTGGCGAACAAGGAAGGTTTGAGTCTGGAGCAGACTATCGCGGTGGGCGACGGCGCCAATGACTTGCCGATGCTGGCGATTGCCGGTCTTGGGGTCGCGTTCCGCGCCAAGCCACTGGTGAAGCAGTCTGCAAAACAGGCGATTTCGACACTGGGTCTGGACGGAGTTCTGTACCTGCTGGGCTTCCGGGACCGCGAGGGTCGCGGCTGACACGCCCGGTCTGTGTAGCTGTCGCAATCTTCTGAAGGCTTGCGGCTGCTACAGCGAACTCCACAACGAATCGAATTCCTGCCCCGGCTTCGGCTTTTCACTTTCCGTGGCCTTGGGCGCATCGTAGATCTTGTACTCGAACTGGTTGTAGCTGGCGCTGCTGATGTGCCGGTTGCTCAGCGCTGCCCGGCGTTCTTCGCCATTGACGTTGATCATGACCTGGCTGTTTTCCTGAAAGGGCAGGCGCGGGGCGAGTACGGTCGGTGGCTTGCCCATGGCGCGGACCTCCGGAAGCATCAGGGTGCGCAGGTACTGGCTGTTTTGTCCTTCACGTATCAATTGCATGCCGCAGGGCTGCGCGAATGGGGCAATCAGTTCGATGCCCATCTGGGTGCCGCCGCTGCGTACCTGTCTGACCCAGCGCACGATGGCGATGCTCCAGCCCTGACCGGCGTCATCCTGAATACCCACCAGTTCACCGGCCTGTAATTGTGGCGGGACCTCTTTGGGCCACGCCAGACAATAGCCGCCGGGGCTGTGGTTGACGATATTCAGTTCGAAGGTCGCAAAGATGTTCTGGGCGTTGGAAGCCGACTCGTTGTCGCCATCGGCGGACTGGTATTCGATTTCCTCGAAAGGCAGCAAGACCGACGAGGTGTTGCCGCGATGGGTATCGAAGGCGTTGGACCAAGGGTCGTCGGTATTGTCGTTGACCACTTTGAGGCTGAAATCTGCCACGCTGCTCGCGGCCGGCAGCAGTAACTGTTCGGTGAAGGACTTTTGGCCGCCGACGTAATAGTGCAGGGCGCTCATGCCGATGCACAGTTTGAGCGTGCCCTGTCCTGCGGTGCGCTGAAAGGTTCGTTCGGCCACATCGCCCCAGGCTGCTGCCAGATGTTGCAGCAGGTCGGTGGTGGTACGAGGCGGGACCAGTAATCTGGACTGCGAGCGCTGATCGGCGGGCAGTTCCAGGTATTTATTGAGGGCGTCGGCCAGTGCCAGGGAGTTGATCCCCAGCAGCTTGGGCAACTGCTCGTCGGTAAACAGCGTGCGATAAAGCGGCGGTTTGTCGGACGTGGGGTCCAGGGCAAACAGGCTGTTTTCATTGGCTGGCGATTGCAGTGTGACCAGCGCACTCCAGGCTTCCAGAGCTTCGGCCATCTTGCCGATATTCAACTGGCGCATCTGATTGCTGCGTGAGCAACCCATCAGCAGCGCGATGGCATAGGTCTGCTCTACGCTCAGGGTGCGAGTATGGGTGCCCAGCGGCTCATTCACCGGCGTGCTGTGCAACTGGTACTGGCGGGCAATCTGATAGATGTTGTGCAGCTCAAGCCAGAGGCCGTCCTGCACTGGGCAATACAATTGACTGGCGCGGATCAAGGGGCCGTTGAGTGCGTGCATGGCGCGTTGCAAGGCGGTGGTGAGCAGAGCGCCCTGTTCCTTGCTGTAGCGCGTCGCCACATTCTGGATGATCTGTTTGTAGCCGGTTGCCAGGTGGTTTTGCAGCGCCTGGCAAAGATTGGCGACCTTGCGCGGACGCTCATCCAGCACGATGGCCTGATTGAGGAAGTGCCGCTCCAGGTGGCTGCAAACGAAATAGACTTCAGGGCGCAGCAGCTCCAGCAGTTGGAGACGGTTCTCGCTGGGAGTCATCAGCTGGTTGAGTTCGGACAGCCCTTGATAGAGCTGGCGGGCCATTTCGCCGATGTTTGCTTTGGGCAGGCTGGAGATCCAGCGTTTCAGGTCGCGGGGATTGGGTTCACAGAATGACAGGCTCGACTGTGTTGGCGTGGGGGCACGCAACAACAGAGGTAAGCTCAAATTACTCATGTGACAGGCAGACTCCAGCTACTTCAAAGGCCAGAACGGTGGCTTTGATTGACGAATTTCACGCATTTTTGCAGTGAATTTATCGTGCATGCGTCAATTAAAGTGCGCTGCTTCCTACAGCACCGATAAGGCGACTTTAACAGCATCGACACGTTCTCGCAGCTTTTATGGCCTCATGCCAGTACCTGTCTGCTTCCCTTGGAGCACTGGCTTGAGCACAGGTTCCTGAGAACCTGTGCATTTCAAGTCAGGAGATGTTTCAGGCCTGGGCAGGTGCTGCCATGGCTTGCCCCATCTGGACCTTGGAGCCTGCGGTCAGCTCCTCGGCCCATTTAACCTGATCCGGGCCAAACAGCACGATAGCGGTGGAACCCAGCTTGAAGCGGCCCATTTCCGCGCCTTTCTCCAGGTGGATTGGTGCGCGTGCGGCTTCGTCATAGCTCACGGTTTTCAGTTCGCGCTTGGGCGGCGTGACCAGCCCGGCCCAGACGGTTTCCACCGAAGCGACGATCATGGCACCGACCAGTACTACGGCCATCGGGCCGCGCTCGGTGTCGAACAGGCAGACCACGCGCTCATTGCGGGCGAACAGCTCTGGAACGTTTTCGGCGGTGGTCTGGTTGACCGAAAAGAGACGGCCTGGCACGTAAACCATTTCGCGCAAGGTCCCGGCAAGAGGCATGTGGACGCGGTGGTAGTCCTTTGGTGACAGGTAGACAGTCGCAAACTGGCCGCCCATGAACGGAGCCGAGAGTTTTGGATCGCCGCCCAGCAGCTCGAGTGCGCTGAAGCTGTGGCCCTTGGCCTGGAAGATACGGCCGTGCTCGATAGGACCCAACTGGCTGATGGCGCCGTCAGCCGGGCACAGGATGGCGCCGGGAGTGGTGTCCAGTGGGCGTGCGTCCGGTTTCAGGGCGCGGGTGAAGAAGTCGTTGAAGTGCTCGTAGGCAGTGAGGTCTTCGACCTGGGCCTGAGACATGTCCACCTGATAGCGGCGTGCGAACCAGGCGGTGAAGGCATTCTTGAACCAGCGCACGCGGCATTCGGCAACGCAGCCTGCCAGACGGGATAGAAGATGGTGTGGCAGCAGGTGCTGACTAAGGATGAACAGACGCTCTTTCATTTATATTCCTAAAGCTTGAGGGAGGAGCCGACTCGTTTGGAGCTGATGTCACTTCTCGATCTGGGTGTCCGGGTGATTGCCCCATTCCCCCCATGACCCGGCGTAAGCCTTGACCCGTGGATAGCCGAGAGCCTTGGCCACCAGATAAGTAAAGCCGGAGCGGTGGTGGGTCTGGCAGTGGGTGATCACTTCCTTGTCGGGAGTGATGCCCAGGTTTTCCAGGATCTGTGGCATGTCCTGGCGAATACGCAGGTTGCGGGCTTTATCCATGCCGGCAGTCCACTCGAAGTTGACTGCGCCAGGGATATGGCCGCCTCGGGCCGCCACGACTTTTTCCCCCGAATACTCGGTCGGGCCGCGGGCATCCCAGATCGCCAGGTCGGCAGCGCCGAGACGGGACTGGACATATTCGCGGGTCGCGGTGGGCTCGCCATGCAGGGTGAGGGCCACGGGAGTGGTCGCAGCAGCCGGAACATCGGTGGTCAGCGGCAAGGATTGCGCTTCCCATGCCAGCACGCCGCCATCCAGATAGTGGTAGCCCGTGTGGCCGATGACATCCAGCAGCCAGATGAAGCGTCCGGCCCAG
This sequence comes from Pseudomonas cichorii, assembly GCF_019719005.1. GTDB lineage: Bacteria > Pseudomonadota > Gammaproteobacteria > Pseudomonadales > Pseudomonadaceae > Aquipseudomonas > Aquipseudomonas cichorii_E. Next base: position 51,901 of record NZ_JAIGPJ010000016.1, on the reverse strand, counting down.
CCGCCGCCTTCGTCGTCATAGACCACATAGACGGCATCCGGGTTGTGGCCGAGTTCGCTGAACAGTTTTTCCAGATCCCCATGGGCAGGCAGCAGGCCGGGCGCGGGAGGCTGGCCCAGTTGCGTGCGTTTCGGATCGACGAAGCGGGCGCCGCGGATATGACCAGCCTCGTAACGGGCGCTGCTGGTCAGATCGACGAGGATCAGTTGCGGGGCGTCAAGGCGCTCAAGCAGATCTTGTGGCTCGATGACCAACGGCAAACCAGTGAAGACGGACATTTGCAGCCTCCGATAAAGGGAAAGTGCGAATTGTACGCCAGGCCTCAGGCTTTGCGTTGGCTAAAGATAGCCAGTGATCGCTCAATACATTGCGCGGTTTTTCCGAATGCCTGAACGGATATTTCCGACAATGGACCTCCACCCTGATCCGCGACCACCAGCAGCAGGACCCTGCCGTTATTGCCCAGTGAGCGGATCAGCCAGTGCTCGCCCTTGAAGATGCCTTTCAGGGCAGCAGGCAGCAGCGCCGCAAATTGTGCGTGGTTGGTGGGGGTGATGCGCAGTTGGGTTGGTTGGGTCAGCAGGCGCTGCAGGACCGTACTTTCCTTTATAGAGAATTGGAGCCCCGAAACTTCTGGTGGCAGCCCGCCGGCCAGATGCACGCGCACTACGCTGGCCGTCTTGTCCGCCATCAGCAGCATGACCCGTTCCATACCGCAGGCCATCAAAGCGTCGCGAGCGGTCGTGGTCAGGTGCATGGAATTGATGAACGGCGTGGGTTCGACCAGCAATTCGGCGCACTGCTTGCGCCACTGTTGCAGGGCGTCGGCGGAGGGCGGGGGAGCGACATCGTTGTCGCGTCTGATGCGTCGGGCGTCCCAGGGCCAGATCAGGGATTCGGCCGGATGCCACAAATCTGTTTCGGCATGGATGCGAGCGCTGCTGGCGGCGTTCTGGTGAGCCTGTTGCTGGACTTCCGCCAGTGTCTGTTGCAGATAAAGGCTGGCGAGCCGCTCCCAGCGCAGGCAATGCGGGCTGTTCCAGGCTTGTTGGGCCGACAGCGCCAGGCCATTGCCCAGCAGCACGGTATTGGCTGGCTGATTCAGCCAGCGACGCAGGTTCGGGTCGGCATCCATGAGTTGCTGCTGGCGCAACGGGTCTTGATCCTCCCGGGCGATGTGCAGGGCCTTGACCAGTTCGCGTCGCTCGTTGATCAGCACTTTATAGCCGCGGGTGACCCAGACCGGCAGACGCCAGAACTCGGCCAGCGCCAGGCACAGCTCCAGCAGGCAGACGCCGAACAGCTCTTTCTCGACCACGCTGCTGGACTCGCCCTTGTGAATGACCCGCACTTCCCAGTCCTCCAGAAGCTTGGGATGCGCGAGTGCCATGGGCCACAGCGGCGACAGAAACAACAGGCTGCCCAGATGGATGTCCTGCCACAGGCGGGCGAGGCGACTGGCGAACAGCCCATTGGCCTGTTGCGTGGCATGCTGGCTGATAAGGATCAACTGGCGGAAAGCGGCCGGTATGTCCTTGGGGTCTTTGGCAGGCAGGCGACCGAGCAGTATTTCGGTGCGGGCCAGCCCCAGTCGGTTGATTGCAATCTCCAGGCTTTCCGCCGGTTCCACCATGCCATGGCTTTTATGGTTGGCTTCACGCAGCACGCTCAATACCAGCTCCGGGCTTTCCTGCATCATGTCGGCGATGTCGCGCAGCGAGCGGCGGCTGTCTTTCAGCGCGTCGCGAACATGATTGTGGTTCACCGAGGGGATAGGCAAGTCCACGGCGTCCAGATGCTTGATCCAGGCATCGAGTGTCTTGGGTATCGAGTGCTTCACAGAGCTTGCGGTCGACATTGGAAGGCCTTTACAGCTGATTTTTTTATGCAGCGCAGGCTGCGATTCTTCAGGGCTGGACAGCTGTTTTCAAGCCTTTGTTCTAGTGGCGAACTGGTTTTTCACAATAACTGACTATAGTCTGGACCAAGGAGGCCGATACGTAGAACAAGAGTTTCCGCACTTGCCCCTGAACCCGACTCGATAAGTATTTTCTACCTATGGCTAAAATTATCGGCATCATTGTCGTTTTCGCGAGCGTGCTCGGCGGATACGTTCTATCCCACGGCCAGGTCGCAGCGCTGTTTCAGCCCTATGAAGTGCTGATTATCGGTGGTGCAGCCCTGGGTGCATTCCTCCAGGCCAACCCTGGCTATATGACCATGCACGTCTTCAAGAAGTCCTTGCAGATGTTCGGTACGCGTTTTACTCACGCCTACTATCTGGAAGTGCTTGGTCTGGTCTACGAGATCCTTAACAAGAGCCGCCGCGAAGGCATGATGGCGATTGAAGGGGATATCGAGGAACCGGCTTCCAGCCCGATCTTTGCCAAGTACCCTGGCGTGCTCAAGGATGCACGCATGACGGCCTATATCTGCGATTACCTGCGGATCATGTCGTCGGGCAACATGGCGCCCCATGAGCTTGAAGGCCTGTTCGACATGGAACTGTTGAGCATGAAGGAAGAGCTTGAGCATCCTTCTCACGCCGTTACCGGTATCGCCGACGGTATGCCCGGTTTCGGTATCGTGGCAGCGGTACTGGGTATCGTGATCACCATGGCTTCCCTGGGTTCTGGCGACAAGGCCGCTATCGGTATGCACGTAGGTGCGGCTCTGGTAGGTACCTTCTTCGGTATTCTGGCGGCCTACGGCTTCTTCGGCCCGCTGGCCACTTCCCTGGCTCACGACGCCAAGGAAGAGATGAACGTCTACGAATGCATCAAGGCTTCCCTGGTGGCTTCGGCTTCCGGCATGCCACCTTCACTGGCCGTGGAGTTCGGTCGCAAGGTTCTGTATCCAGCGCATCGGCCCAGCTTCAGCGAGCTGGAACAAGCGGTTCGCGGTCGTTAAGTCATGGAAAATAATCAGCCGATAATCATCAAGCGCGTAAAGCGCTTTGGTGGCGGACACCACGGTGGCGCCTGGAAGATTGCCTTCGCTGACTTTGCGACAGCGATGATGGCGTTCTTCCTGGTGCTGTGGCTGTTGTCTGCTGCCACACCCGAGCAGTTGATCGCGGTCGCAGGTTACTTCAAGGACCCGGTCGGCTTCACTGACAGTGGCTCGCCTTATGTGATCGACCTGGGCGGCTCGCCCGAGATGTCGCCTAACCAGACCCTCAACCCCGAGGTCAAGACCACGCCGTCCCCGGATACCGTGCCTATCGAGTCTGACACCTCTGAATCCAAGGCTGAGCAGGTTGAGCAGGAGCGTCTTGAGATGCTGTTGCAGGAACTGCAGAACAAGGTTGAAGAGAACCCGCAACTGCTGAAGTTCAAGGATCAGATCCTGTTCGAGATTACTCAGGATGGCCTGCGGATCCAGATCATGGACGCTGATAACCGGCCCATGTTCGACTCCGGCAGCGCCCGTCTGAAACCGTACTTCGAGGACATTCTGCTGGCCATGGCCGACACCATTCGCACGGTGCCGAACAAGACCAGCATCAGCGGCCACACCGACGCCAAGCCTTATGTGGGCAGTGGTGAGTTCGGTAACTGGGAACTGTCGGCAAACCGCGCCAACGCTGCACGTCGTGCGCTGGTTGCAGGCGGTTACCCTGATTCGCAGGTCGCCCGGGTGGTCGGGTATGCTTCTTCGTCGCTGTATGACCGTGAGCATCCTTTCAATCCGGTGAACCGTCGTATCGATATCGTCGTGTTGACCAAAAAGGCCCAGCAGCGTATCGAAGGCGATCAGGGTGGCGGTGGTGCGCCGCAGACCCCGCCTGCCCCGGCAGCGCCAGGTGCTCCGGGAGCGTCCAGTACGGTACCGGTCGATCCGCAGGCCTATGCCCAGCCTCACGAGATTCGGCAAAAGCTGAATATCTTCGAGGAAGGCCAGTTGCGGGCTGAACCCGCCAAAAACTGAGTGATGACAACCGATACAAAAACGCCGCGATCATCGCGGCGTTTTTGTGTGCGTATCAGTAACTGTCTTGCGGCAGACTGGCGATGATCGAGCGATAACTGTTCATGCGCTGCTGCTGAACCCGGCCATCTTCCAGAGCCTTGAGCAAGGCACAGCCCGGTTCACGGTCATGCTTGCAGTCGCGGAAACGGCAGGTGCCGATCAGGTCGTTGAACTCGATGAAACCGGCTTCTACATCGGCACGGCTGACATGGCCCAGGCCGAACTCGCGAATACCCGGCGAGTCGATCAGGTCGCCGCCGCGGGGGAAGTGGAACAGGCGTGCGGTGGTCGTGGTGTGCGTACCCTGGCCGGACAGCTCCGACAGCGGGCCGACACGTGTCTCGACTTCCGGCAGCAGGCTGTTGACCAGCGAAGACTTGCCCACGCCCGACTGGCCCACGAATACGCTGATATGGCCATCGAGGCGGTTCTGCAACTGTTGCATGCCATCGCCATGATGTGCCGACACTTCCATGACCGGATAACCCAGTGTGCGGTACACCGCCAGCAGGGCGTTGAGCGCCGGAGCGTTCTGCTCGTCGATCAGATCGGCTTTGTTGAGCAGCAGCAACGGGTGAATGCCGGCGTGTTCGGCGGCAACCAGATAGCGGTCGATCAGGTTGGCGTGAGGCTCGGGCATCGGCGCGAAGACAATCACGATCAGGTCGACGTTGGCTGCTACCGGCTTGAGCTGGCCGCGGGTGTCCGGGCGGCAGAGTTCGGTGGTGCGGGGCAGTTGTGCAACGATAACGCCAATGCCCTGGTTGCCGGCACGCCAGACCACCTGGTCGCCGGTAACCAGCGCGGGCAGGTTGGCGCGCAAGTGGCAGCGGAAGACCTGGCCACGCTGTTCGCCGTCCTGGGCTTCGACTTCAACCTGCACACCGAAGTGAGCGATCACAAGCCCGGTCTGCTCGGGGCCCAGGTCGCCGCCCTCCAGGGTTTCCAGAGCCTGCGTCTCGCGTTTTGCAGCGCGGGCAGCGCGCTCGCCCTGGATCTTTTCGATGCGCCAGTTCTGGCGGCGATTGAGTTGGCGTTTGGCCATGGGTGTTCCGAGTCGATAAAGCGAATGATTGGGTCGTACATTGAATCCGGCGGAGTCTAGCACGCCGGGGTGAGCTAAACTGCGAAGCCTAGCCAAGGAGTCGTCACATGCAGAACAAGCAAAACCTGATCTGGATCGATCTGGAAATGACCGGCCTGGACCCGGACACCGATGTCATCATCGAAATGGCCACGATCATCACCGACAGTGAGCTCAACACCCTGGCCGAAGGGCCGGTGATCGCCATCCACCAGAGCGACGAAACGCTGGCCAGGATGGACGAGTGGAATACCCGTCAACATGGCGGCTCGGGCCTGACCCAGCGGGTTCGCGAAAGCACCATCAGCATGGCTGAAGCCGAGGCGCAGACCCTGGACTTCATCAAGCAGTGGGTACCGGAGCGCAGCTCGCCGATCTGTGGCAACAGCATCTGCCAGGATCGCCGCTTCCTGTATCGACACATGTCGGCACTGGAAAGCTACTTCCATTACCGCAACCTTGACGTTTCGACGCTCAAGGAGCTGGCTGCCCGCTGGTCGCCGGAGTTGCGCTTCAAGAAAGGCAACACCCATCTGGCGCTGGACGACATTCGGGAGTCGATTGCCGAGCTGCGTTTCTATCGCGAGCATTTCATCAAGTAATGGGTTGCTGCCTGAGTGTGGCGAATAAACCTCGCCGCACTCTTTCAGTGCGTTGATCCGCTGGTTAGACTGCGCGCCTTTGTCGCAGGTGTAGTCGCCATGTTGCTGATGCTTTATCTGATTGCCATCACTGCTGAAGCCATGACCGGTGCCCTGTCTGCCGGGCGTCGCGGCATGGACTGGTTCGGTGTGGTGCTGATCGCGTGTGTCACTGCGCTTGGCGGCGGTTCGGTGCGCGATGTGCTGATCGGCCATTACCCGCTGACCTGGGTCAAACACCCGGAATACCTGGTCCTGACCAGCGTGGCTGCACTGGTGACCATCTTCATCGCCCCCTTGATGCGCCACCTGCGCTCGCTGTTCCTGGTCCTCGATGCTCTGGGGTTGGTGGCTTTCACCCTCATTGGCTGCATGACCGCACTCGAAGCCGGGCACGGCATGCTGATCGCCTCGGTATGCGGTGTCATCACCGGAGTGTTCGGCGGCATCCTGCGGGATATCTTCTGCAACGACATCCCCTTGATCTTCCGCCGAGAACTCTATGCCAGCGTGTCCTTCCTCGCCGCATGGTGCTTTTTGCTGTGCCAATACCTGGAGCTGCCCACCGAGCAGAGCATCCTGATCACCCTGTTCGGCGGCCTCCTGCTGCGCCTGCTGGCGATCCGCTTCAAATGGGAAATGCCGAAGTTCATCTATAAGGATCAGTAGCTGTGAGCTGCAAGTTTTAAGCTTCAAGCTTCAAGCTTCAAGCGACAAGCGACAAGCCAGAAGCGTCTCAGCTTGGAGCTTGTAACTTGCCGCTTGAAGCTTTGTGCCTTCCAAGCGCCCATTCCACATGCTCGCGCACCATCTCTGACGGGTAATCGCGGCGTGCTTCCAGGGCCTGGAGGACGGGGATGGTGGAGGGGGCGTTGCCCAGGCCTACTGCCAGATTGCGCAGCCAGCGCTCGTAACCGGCGCGTCGCAGTGGCGAGCCTTCGGTGCTGCTGAGGAATTTTTCTTCATCCCACAGGAAGAGTTCGGCCAGTCCCGCATTGTCCAGGTTGTGGCGTGGTTTGAAGTCGCTCTGATCGGTCGGTCGGGCGAAGCGGTTCCAGGGGCAGACGATCTGACAATCGTCACAGCCGAACACCCGGTTGCCGATCAAGGAGCGCAGTTCTTCGGGGATCGAGGTCTTGAGTTCGATGGTCAGGTAGGAAATACAACGCCGGGCATCCAGCACGTAAGGGTCGACGAAGGCGGCTGTAGGGCAGATGTCCAGACAGGCCGTGCAGCGTCCGCAATGTTCGGTTGCGTGCGGCGCGTCCACCGGCAGCGGCAAATCCACGAACAGTTCGCCAAGAAAGAAAAAGCTGCCCGCCTTGCGGTTGAGCACCAGTGTGTTCTTGCCGATCCAGCCCAGCCCGGCCTGTTCGGCGATGGCTTTTTCCAGTACCGGCGCGCTGTCGACGAAGGCCCTGAAACCGAATGGCCCGATAGCTTGCTGGATACGCTCGGCCAGTTGCTGGAGACGTTTGCGTACCAGTTTGTGGTAATCGCGACCCAGAGCGTAACGCGAGACGTAGGCCTTTTCCGGTTCTGTCAGGCGCTGTGCCATTTCGGTATCGCCTGGCAGATAATCCATGCGTAATGACACGACACGCAACGTGCCCGGTACCAATTCGTCTGGATGGGAACGTTTGCTGCCATGGGCTGCCATATAGTCCATTTCGCCGTGATAACCCGCCTCGAGCCAGCGTTCCAGGTGCTGTTCATGCTCTGCCAGATCGAGCCCTGATATGCCGACCTGTTGAAAGCCCAGCTCACGACCCCACTCCTTGATCGATTGCGCAAGGCGGGTGAGGTCATCGGAAGTTGGAAGTTCAGCAGTAATAGCAGGCATGCGCAGAGAGAAACCGGGTCCAAGGTGCGTATAATTCTGCCAGACATCGGAGCCCGGATACGCATGTTCGACACTAAACCTCATTTACCCGACGCGCTGTACAGCGCCGCTCAGGTGCGGGATCTCGATTCCCGGCTGATCGCAGCGGGTACGCCGGGCCTGGAATTGATGCAGCGCGCCGCTCATGCGACCTGGCGGGCGATACGTCGCAAGTGGTCGCAGGCGGGCGAGTTGAGCGTGCTGGCCGGGCGCGGCAACAACGCCGGGGATGGTTATCTGGTGGCGTCACTGGCCCAGAAGGCCGGTTGGCGGGTGACGGTGTTGGCTGTGGGTGATCCGGCTGCGCTGACGGGCGATGCAGTCGCGGCCCACCGTGAGGCTGTCGCAACGGGTGTCGATATTCAGCCATGGTCCGCTCAGCCATTGTCTGGTGTGGTGCTGGATGCTTTGCTGGGTACGGGCTTGAACGGCGAAGTGCGCGAGCCTTATCTGTCGGCGATCAAGGCAATCAACGCCAGTGGCTTGCCGGTTGTGGCGGTGGATATTCCGTCGGGCCTGAGTGCCGATACCGGACGAGTGCAGGGTGTCGCCGTACGTGCCGAACTGACCGTGACCTTTATCGGCCTGAAGCTTGGGCTGCTGACCGGTGATGCGGCGGATCGGGTCGGTGAGCTGGTCTTTGATGATTTGCAGGCGGATTCGAGTCTGGTTGCGCAGACGCCGGTCAGTGCGAAACGCCTGGATACATTTAACCTGCCAGCGCTGGCGTCACGTCCCAGGGCCGCTCACAAAGGGCTGTATGGGCGGGTTCTGGTGATTGGCGGCGATCATGGTTTTGGCGGTGCGGCCCTGTTGAGTGCCGAAAGCGCATTGCGTAGCGGTGCCGGCATGGTCACTCTGGCGACCCGTAGTGAGCATGTGCCTGCGGCATTGGTACGGATGCCGGAAGTCATGAGCGCGGCGATTCATTCTGCCAATCAGTTGCTGGCCCTGATCGAGCCGGCTGCTGTGCTGGTGGTGGGGCCTGGGTTGGGGCAGGCGAGTTGGGGTCGCAGTCTGTTGTCGGCAGCCGCGGTTGCCCGGCGACCTCAGGTCTGGGATGCCGATGCCTTGAATCAACTGGCCGGTGGCTTTGTGAACATGCCGCCAGGCAGCGTTATCACTCCGCACCCCGGTGAAGCTGCGCGGCTGTTGGGCGTCAGCACTGGTGAAATCCAGGCCGATCGCCCGGCTGCGGCGCGTGCGCTGGCCCGTAAATTCAATACCGTCTGTGTGCTCAAGGGCAGCGGCAGCCTGATTGCTGATCCCGACGGGCGTCTTGCCGTGTGTGATCGCGGTCATCCGGCGATGGCCACGGCTGGTCTGGGCGATGTGCTGGCCGGGTTGATCGGCGCGCTGCTGGCGCAACACATGACGCCATTCGATGCGGCCTGCCTCGGTGTCTGGCTGCATGCCCGCGCCGGAGAGCAGGCGGGTGCTTCAGGTCGCGGGCTGGCGGCCAGCGATACAATTCCAGCCATTCGTCAGTTATTGGAGGAGCTACAACCGTGTCTGAGTTAACGCTGCATTTGACTGGCGAAGAGGCCATGATGGGTTTTGGCTCGCGCCTGGGTCAGGTCACTCAGGGTGTCGGCGTCATTTTTCTCGAAGGTGATCTCGGGGCGGGCAAGACCACGCTTTCCCGTGGCCTGATCCGTGGGCTCGGGCATGTGGGCGCGGTCAAGAGCCCGACGTTTACTCTGGTCGAGCCCTATGAAATCGGTTCGATACGCGCCTTTCACTTTGATCTGTATCGTCTGGTGGATCCCGAGGAGCTGGAGTTCATGGGCGTGCGGGATTACTTCGACGGGGATGTGCTCTGCCTTATCGAATGGCCTCAGCGCGGCACAGGCTTTTTGCCAAAGCCCGACCTGACCATTACCATTAGGCCGCATGAGCAGGGGCGGTCTGTAACATTGAGCCCTCAAGGCTCGCGTGGCGAAACCTGGTGTGCCGCTTTGGCTTTGGAATTCAAATAGATATGGGGTTAGGTATGCGCATGCGCGCGCTGGTTACTGTAGTGGGCCTGCTGGTGATGGCTGTGGCCGTCGAAGCGCTGGCCGCTACCCAAGTACGAAGTGTCCGCTTATGGCGTGCACCGGATAACACCCGGCTGGTTTTCGATCTGTCCGGGCCTGTCCAGCACAGTGTTTTCACGCTGACATCGCCTGATCGTCTGGTCATCGATATCAATGGCGCGACCCTCGCCGGGCCGCTGAATGTGGCAACGGCCAATACGCCGATCACCAGCATGCGTTCGGCCCAACGTACTCCGACGGATCTTCGGGTGGTCATCGACCTGAAAAAGGTGGTCACGCCCAAGAGCTTCACCCTGGCGCCCAACCAGCAGTACGGTAACCGTCTGGTGGTGGACCTGTTCGACAACGCCGCCGACGCCAATCCTGCGCCGACTATCCCGGACAACGTGGCCAATACTGCGCCCGCTGTCCCTGTGAGCCCGGCCAAGCCCGAAATCAAGCTGACGCCTGTGCCCAACGGCAAGCGCGACATCGTGGTCGTCATCGACGCCGGCCATGGCGGCGAAGACCCCGGCGCCTCTGGCGGCAGAGGCCAGCAAGAGAAACATGTGGTGTTGTCCATCGCCAAGGAGTTGCAGCGCCAGATCAATGGTGAAAAGGGCTACCGTGCCGAGCTGACGCGCACTGGCGACTATTTCATTCCGTTGCGCAAGCGTACGGAAATCGCTCGTGCCAAGGGCGCAGACCTGTTTGTGTCCATTCACGCCGACGCCGCACCTTCAAAAGCAGCCTTTGGTGCTTCGGTGTTTGCCTTGTCCGACAAGGGCGCAACCTCCGAAACCGCACGCTGGCTGGCGGACAGTGAAAACCGTTCCGACCTGATCGGTGGTGCCGGTGCGGTCAGCCTGGATGACAAGGACCGGATGCTGGCGGGCGTGCTGCTGGACCTGTCCATGACGGCCTCGCTGTCGTCGAGCCTGAACGTTGGGCAGAAGGTGTTGAGCAATATCGGACGGGTGACTTCGCTGCACAAATCCCGTGTCGAACAGGCCGGGTTCATGGTACTCAAGTCCCCTGACATTCCGTCGATCCTGGTGGAAACCGGCTTCATTTCCAACGCCAACGAAGCGAACAAGCTGACGACCTCTTCTCACCAGCAAGCGTTGGCTCGCTCGATCAATTCGGGCGTCAAACAGTTCTTCCAGCAGAACCCGCCTCAAGGCACTTACATCGCCTGGCTGCGGGATAACGGCAAGCTGGCGCAAGGGCCTCGGACCCATGTCGTGCGCTCGGGGGAAACCCTGGCGATGGTGGCGGCCCGTTATGACATGAGCGTGGCGACCCTGCGCAATGCCAACAACCTGAAGACCGATGCCTTGCGCATCGGCCAGGACCTGAGCATCCCGAGCACGGAGGTTGCGGCGCAATAATGAGTGACCTTCTTCTCGACGGCGATCAGACCGATGCTGCGAATGCTGCCCTGAATGCAGCCCGAATCGAACTGCTCAGCCCGCGACTGGCCAACCAGATTGCTGCGGGCGAAGTGGTCGAGCGTCCAGCTTCGGTCATCAAGGAACTGCTGGAAAACAGCCTGGATTCCGGTGCCCGGCGCATTGATGTCGATGTCGAGCAGGCCGGTATCAAGCTGCTGAAAGTCCGTGATGATGGCAGTGGCATTTCTTCCGATGACCTGCCTCTTGCACTGGCGCGACATGCCACCAGCAAGATTCGCGAGCTGGAAGACCTTGAACGGGTCATGAGCCTGGGGTTTCGGGGTGAGGCTCTGGCGTCGATCAGTTCCGTGGCGCGCCTGACCCTGACGTCTCGCACCCGCGATGCCGACAAGGCCTGGCAGGTCGAAACCGAAGGTCGCGACATGGCGCCGCGTGTGCAGCCCGCCGCGCATCCGGTCGGTACTTCGGTGGAAGTTCGCGATCTGTTTTTCAATACGCCGGCGCGTCGCAAGTTCCTCAAGGCCGAGAAGACTGAATTCGACCACCTGCAGGAAGTCATCAAGCGCATGGCGCTGGCGCGTTTCGACGTCGCTTTTCATCTTCGCCACAACGGTAAAACCGTGCTCAGCCTGCACGAAGCCCATGACGATGCTGCGCGAGCGCGTCGTGTCGGTGCGATCTGCGGGCCGGGCTTCCTGGAGCAGGCGCTGCCGATAGAAATCGAGCGCAATGGCCTGCATCTGTGGGGTTGGGTCGGTTTGCCGACGTTCTCGCGCAGTCAGGCGGATCTTCAGTATTTCTTCGTCAATGGCCGTGCGGTGCGCGACAAGCTGGTGGCCCATGCGGTCCGTCAGGCGTATCGCGACGTGCTGTTCAATGGTCGGCACCCGACATTCGTGCTGTTTTTCGAGCTGGATCCGGCTGCCGTGGACGTCAACGTTCACCCGACCAAGCATGAAGTGCGCTTCCGTGACGGGCGCATGGTGCATGATTTCCTGTACGGCACTCTGCATCGTTCCCTGGGTGATGTGCGGCCCGACGATCAGTTGACCAGTGCGCCGATACCCGTGGTCGAGCGCCCAAGCGGGCCGCAGGCCGGTGAGTTCGGGCCGCAAGGTGAAATGCGTCTGGCGAACAATGTGCTGGAGCAGCCTCAGGGCGAGCCTTATGCACGACCGGCATCGGGCGGTTCGGGCGGCGGCTATCAGTATCAGTACTCGCCACGTCCGACTTCCGCATTGCCAGCTGCCGAAGCGCAAAGTGCCTATCGGGAGTTTTTCGCGCCGCTGCCCGAGGCTGCACCGGCTTCGCTGCCGGAGTCGCAAAGCGATATTCCGCCACTGGGTTACGCGCTGGCGCAGCTCAAGGGTATTTATATCCTGTCCGAAAACGCCCACGGGCTGGTGCTGGTGGACATGCATGCCGCCCATGAGCGCATCATGTATGAGCGTCTGAAAATCGCCATGGCCAGCGAAGGCCTCAGCGGGCAGCCGTTGTTGGTGCCCGAGTCACTGGCGGTGAGTCAGCGCGAGGCCGATTGTGCCGAAGAGCACATCGCGACCTTCCAGCGCCTGGGTTTTGAATTGCAGCGCCTTGGCCCGGAAACCCTGGCCATCCGGCAGATTCCGGCACTGCTCAAGCAGGCCGAGGCGAACCGTCTGGTCAGCGATGTGCTGGCCGATCTGATGGAGTACGGCACCAGCGACCGGGTGCAGGCGCATATCAACGAACTGCTGGGCACCATGGCGTGTCATGGCGCGGTTCGGGCCAATCGCCGTCTGGCCATCCCGGAAATGAACGCCTTGCTGCGCGATATGGAAAACACCGAGCGCAGCGGCCAATGCAACCATGGTCGACCCACCTGGACCCAGATGGGCCTGGACGACCTGGACAAATTATTCCTGCGCGGTCGTTGAATGAATGCTTTACCACCGGCCATCTTTCTCATGGGGCCAACTGCCGCTGGCAAGACCGATCTTGCCATCGAACTGACCAAACTCCTGCCTTGCGAGCTGATCAGCGTAGATTCGGCGCTGGTCTATCGCGGCATGGATATCGGAACGGCCAAGCCTTCACGGGAGCAACTGGCCGAATTTCCCCATCGTCTGATCGATATTCTCGACCCGTCCGAAAGCTACAGCGCCTCCGATTTCCGTACTGACGCCCTGGCCGCCATGGCCGAAATTACCGCACGGGGAAATATTCCTTTGCTGGTGGGCGGCACTATGTTGTATTTCAAGGCTCTATTGGACGGGCTTGCGGATATGCCTGCCGCCGATGCACAGGTTCGAGCCGAGCTTGAAGCCCACGCAAAGGCCCATGGCTGGCAGGCGTTGCATGATCAGTTGGCTGCCGTGGACCCGGTGTCTGCGGCACGTATCCATCCCAACGATCCCCAGCGCCTGATCAGGGCACTGGAGGTGTATCGGGTCAGCGGGATGAGCATGACGGCGCATCGCGAGCAACAATCTGAGCAAACTGCTCAAGCCACAGCGTCCGGGCGTCAGCAATTGCCCTATACTGTGGCCAGTCTCGCGATAGCTCCGGCTGATCGCAAGGTGTTACATGACCGCATCGCACTACGCTTTTTGCAAATGCTGGATCAGGGGTTTCTGGACGAAGTACTGGCTTTGCGCTCAAGAGGAGACCTGCATTCGGGTTTGCCATCGATAAGAGCTGTCGGTTATCGCCAGGTCTGGGATCACCTGGATGGGAAGCTGACACGGGAAGAAATGCAGGAGCGGGGCATCATTGCCACGCGCCAGCTGGCCAAAAGGCAGTTCACCTGGCTACGCAGTTGGGAGAATTTGCACTGGTTGGACAGCCTGGCACGCGACAATCTGCCACGCACCTTGAAATACCTGGGATCGGCCTCCATATTGGGCTGAGTCCTTGCAATTGCCGTCTATCCTTGGGGGGTGGCCGGTTCGAGCGAATCGAATTCGTTTTATTATTATTGATCCTTAAAGGAGTGCGGCACATGTCAAAAGGGCATTCGCTACAAGACCCTTACCTGAATACCTTGCGTAAAGAGAAGGTCGGGGTTTCGATCTATCTGGTTAACGGCATCAAGCTGCAAGGCACCATCGAGTCTTTTGACCAGTTCGTCATCCTGCTGAAAAACACTGTCAGCCAGATGGTCTACAAGCACGCAATCTCCACTGTTGTTCCTGTTCGTCCGATTCGCCTGCCTAGCGCTACCGATTCCGATTCGGGTGACGCTGAGCCAGGTAACGCCTGATAGGAGTCTGCCTTGTTCTTTGAGCGCCACAGTGGTGGTGAGCGGGCAATTCTCGTTCACCTGGATGGTCAGGACCCTGAGGCGCGCGAAGATCCGCAGGAGTTTCAGGAGCTGGCCATATCGGCGGGTGCCGATACCGTCGCGTTTATCAACGTGCCGCGTCATCGGCCATCGGCCAAATACCTGATTGGCACTGGCAAGGTCGAAGAGCTTCGCGACCAGGTCAGGACCGAGCAGGCCGATCTGGTTATCTTCAATCACACTCTCTCGCCCAGCCAGGAACGTAACCTCGAGCGTGCATTCGAGTGTCGCGTGCTGGATCGCACCGGTCTGATTCTGGACATCTTCGCGCAACGTGCGCGCACTCACGAAGGCAAGCTGCAGGTCGAACTGGCCCAGCTTGAGCATATGAGTACCCGTCTTGTTCGTGGCTGGACTCACCTTGAGCGTCAGAAAGGTGGTATCGGTTTGCGTGGGCCGGGTGAAACCCAGCTGGAAACGGACCGTCGCCTGCTTCGGGTTCGCCTGCGGCAGATCAAGGCGCGCCTGGAAAAGGTTCGCAGTCAGCGCGATCAGGCCCGCAGAGGGCGCAAACGCGCCGATATTCCTTCGGTTTCACTGGTGGGCTATACCAACGCCGGCAAATCGACACTGTTCAATGCGGTGACGGACTCTGAGGTGTTCGCGGCCGACCAGTTGTTCGCAACCCTCGATCCGACCCTGCGCCGTCTGCAGCTCGACGATCTGGGGCCGATCGTTCTGGCCGATACCGTGGGTTTCATCCGTCACCTGCCGCACAAGCTGGTCGAGGCTTTCCGGGCAACGCTCGAAGAGTCGAGCAACTCGGACCTGCTGCTGCATGTCATCGACTCCCATGAGCCTGACCGCATGTCGCAGATCGAACAGGTCATGGCGGTGCTGGGAGAGATCGGCGCCGAGGGCTTGCCGATCCTTGAGGTGTATAACAAACTCGATTTGCTGGAAGGTGTGGATCCTCAGATACAACGCGATGCCGATGGCAAGCCGCAGCGTGTCTGGGTGTCTGCCCATGACGGTCGAGGGCTGGACCTGCTCAAGCAGGCTGTGGCCGAATTGCTGGGTGACGATTTGTTTGTCGGCACCTTGCGTTTGCCTCAGCGTTTTGCTCGACTGCGCGCACAGTTTTTTGAGTTGGGCGCGGTGCAGAGTGAAAACCATGACGAAGAAGGTGCCAGCCTGTTGGCAGTTCGTCTGCCGCGAGTCGAATTCAATCGCCTGGTGAGTCGCGAAGGACTGCAGCCGCTGGAGTTCATTGAGCAACACACTTTGCAATAAAAGCGCGGTAAAGCCATTGTACGGCTTTAACGGGCATTCTGTAGCATTGGTTGGCGCGCCGTGGGCGCGTCTTTGCTTTATCAGATGGAGAGCGCTATGGCTTGGAATGAGCCGGGTGGCAACTCGAATAATCAAGATCCCTGGGGTGGAAAACGCCGTGGCGGCGACCGCAAGGGACCACCTGATCTCGACGAGGCCTTCCGTAAGCTGCAGGAAAGCCTGAATGGGTTGTTCGGCGGCGGTAAGAAACGCAGCGGTGACGGTAATGGCGGCGGTTCGGGTGGCGGCGGTGGCTTCGGCCTGCTGGGCATCGGCCTTGTCGTGCTTTTCGCTTTCTGGCTTTACAACGCCGTTTACGTCGTTGACGAGCAGGAGCAGGCTGTCGTTCTGCGTTTCGGCCAATACTACGAAACCGTAGGTTCGGGTCTGAATATCTATTTCCCGCCGTTCGATCGCAAGTACATGGAAAACGTGACTCGCGAACGTGCCTACAGCAAGCAGGGCCAGATGCTGACCGAAGACGAGAACATCGTCGAAGTGCCGCTGACCGTGCAGTACAAGATCAGCAACCTGCAGGATTTCGTGCTGAACGTCGATCAGCCTGAAATCAGCCTGCAGCACGCGACCGAAAGTGCGCTGCGCCATGTCGTGGGTTCCACGGCGATGGATCAGGTACTGACTGAAGGTCGTGAGTTGATGGCGAGCGAAATCAAGGAGCGTCTGCAACGCTTCCTCGATACCTATCGCACCGGTATCACCATCACCCAGGTGAACGTACAGAGCGCAGCTGCGCCGCGTGAAGTGCAGGAAGCCTTCGATGACGTGATCCGTGCCCGTGAAGACGAGCAGCGTGCCCGCAACCAGGCCGAGAGCTACGCCAATGGCGTGATTCCTGAAGCCCGTGGTCAGGCCCAGCGCATCATCGAAGACGCCAACGGCTATCGCGATGAAGTGGTTTCCCGCGCCAAGGGTGAGGCTGACCGCTTTACCAAACTGGTTGCCGAATACCGCAAGGCTCCTGAAGTTACCCGCCAGCGTCTGTATCTGGACACCATGCAGGAAGTCTTCAGCAATACCAGCAAGGTTCTCGTGACCGGCGACAAGGGTCAGAACAATCTGCTTTATCTGCCGCTCGACAAGATGATCGAAAGCAGTCGTGGTGGTAGCACCGGAAACACTTCGGGTTCCGGTAGTGCGTCCGCAACTGGAACGGATACCGGTGCGCGAGCGCCCGATACCCAGCAGCGCGATGTACGTACCAGGGAGAGTCGCTGATGAGCAATAAATCGCTGATCACCCTTATTTTGGGCGTGGTGCTGGCAATCGTTGCCTGGAACAGCCTCTATATCGTGTCCCAGACCGAGCGTGCGGTTCTGCTGCAATTCGGTCGTGTGGTCAAGGCTGATGTGCCGCCGGGCCTTCATGTGAAGATTCCTTACATGAACCAGGTGCGCAAGTTCGATGGCCGCCTGCTGACGCTCGATGCGCCTACCCAGCGTTTCCTGACGCTGGAAAAGAAAGCGGTCATGGTCGATGCCTACGCCAAATGGCGCGTGAAGGATGCGGAGCGTTTCTACACCGCGACTTCCGGCCTCAAGCAGATTGCCGACGAGCGCCTGTCGCGTCGTCTGGAATCCGGCCTGCGTGACCAGTTCGGCAAGCGCACCCTGCACGAAGTCGTGTCGGGTGAGCGTGACGCGCTGATGGCTGACATCACGGGCTCCCTGAACCGCATGGCCGAGAAAGAGCTGGGTATCGAAGTGATCGATGTCCGGGTCAAGGCCATCGACCTGCCCAAGGAAGTCAACCGCAGCGTATTCGAGCGCATGAGCACCGAGCGTGAGCGTGAAGCGCGTGAGCACCGTGCCAAGGGTAACGAGCTGGCTGAAGGTATTCGTGCCGATGCCGATCGTCAGCGCCGTGTGCTGCTGGCTGAAGCCTATCGCGAGTCTGAAGAGGCGCGCGGTGACGGTGATGCCCAGGCTGCTGCGATCTACTCCAAGGCTTACGGCCAGGACCAGGAGTTCTACGCGTTCTACCGTAGCCTGCGCGCCTACCGCGAGAGCTTCACGAGCAAGAGTGACGTGATGGTGCTTGATCCGGGCAGCGAGTTCTTCCGCTTCCTGGAAAAAGCCAAGCCGTAATTCATCAACCCGCCGGGCGGCAAAACCGCCCGGTGGGGTGATCGTACGGTAAAACGTGTGTATGATGCGGCAGCCGGGAAATTCCCGGCTTTTTTGCGTCTGCACGATTGATTGGCCGCAGCCGACTTGGCGGGCGGCAAGATTTTTCGAGGAGAGTGGTCAGCAAGGCCTGTCTCGGGCGTTTGTCGTGCCCGTCATACGGGCGACCACTTTCTGCTTCACTCAAGGCTTGCCTCACGGCTGGCCACCCGGATCACAGGGGAATGGCGTAATGGCAACGGTTGACCGCTGGCTGCTACCAGATGGCATCGAAGAAGTACTGCCACCAGAAGCGGCGCGTATCGAAGTAGCGCGTCGTCAGGTGTTGGATCTGTTCCAGAGCTGGGGCTATGAGTTTGTCGTCACCCCGCATATCGAATATCTGGAGTCTCTGCTCACCGGAGCAGGCTCGGATCTGGATCTGCGCACCTTCAAGGTGATCGATCCGCAGTCGGGACGGCAAATGGGCTTTCGTGCCGATATCACGCCGCAGGTGGCGCGTATCGATGCGCACACCCTCAAGCGTGAAGGGCCAAGCCGTCTTTGCTACGCGGGCAGCGTCCTGCATGCCCAGCCGCGTGCCTTGTCATCCTCGCGCAGCCCGATTCAACTGGGCGCCGAGTTGTATGGCGATGCGAGCCCGAGCAGCGATGTCGAAGTCATCAGCCTGATGCTGGCGATGCTGCAACTGGCCGACGTACCTGATGTCCACATGGACCTTGGGCATGTGGGTATTTATCGTGGGCTGGCCCGTGCGGCCGGTCTGTCGGGCGAGGTCGAGCAGCAGTTGTTCGATGCCCTGCAGCGCAAGGCCATCGATGAAGTCATTGCCCTGACGGCCGATCTGCCGCAAGAGCTGGCCACGATGCTGCGCGCTCTGGTCGACCTGTGTGGCGGTCGTGAAGTCCTGGCTGCTGCGCGTGACCGTCTGGCGAATGCGCCTGCGCCCGTGCTGGCTGCGCTGGACGATCTGCTGAGCATCGCCGATCGCCTGTCTGCGCGCTTCCCGCAGTTGCCTTTGTATTTCGATCTCGGTGAGCTGCGCGGCTACCACTACCATACCGGTGTGGTCTTCGCGGTGTTCGTGCCGGGCGTAGGTCAATCGATTGCCCAGGGCGGTCGTTATGATGATATCGGCGCCGACTTCGGTCGCGCCCGTCCGGCAACCGGTTTCTCCACGGACCTGAAAACCCTGGTGACACTGGGTCGTGCAGAAATCGAGCTGCCATCGGGTGGTATATGGATGCCGGACAGCACGGATGCAGCACTCTGGCAGCAGGTTTGCCAGTTGCGCAGCGAAGGGCAGCGTGTGGTTCAGGCTTTGCCTGGGCAGCAGGTGAGTGCAGCGCGTGAAGCCGATTGCGATCGGCAATTGATTCAGCATGGCGAGCGTTGGCAGGTAATGCCGCTGGCTTCTTGAGTATTCCTGCCGGCCGCCGCCGGCACCAAGTTTGCGTGAATGAGGACAAGTGTTATGGGTAAGAATGTCGTAGTCCTGGGCACCCAATGGGGTGATGAGGGCAAAGGCAAGATCGTTGATCTGCTGACCGAACATGCGACCGCTGTGGTTCGCTATCAGGGTGGCCACAACGCAGGTCACACACTGGTGATCGATGGCGAGAAGACCGTCCTGCACCTGATTCCGTCCGGTGTACTGCGCGAAGGCGTACAGTGCCTGATCGGTAACGGTGTAGTGGTTGCACCCGACGCGCTGCTGCGCGAAATCGTCAAGCTTGAAGAGAAAGGCATTCCGGTGCGCGAGCGTCTGCGCATCAGCCCTTCCTGCCCGCTGATCCTGTCGTATCACGTTGCGCTTGATCAGGCGCGTGAAAAAGCGCGTGGCGAACTGAAGATCGGTACGACCGGTCGCGGTATCGGCCCGGCTTACGAAGACAAGGTCGCGCGTCGCGGTCTGCGCATTGGCGACCTGTTCCATCGCGAGCGTTTCGCAGCCAAGCTGGGTGAGCTGCTCGACTACCACAACTTCGTGCTGGTCAATTACTACAAAGAGCCTGTCATCGACTTCCAGAAGACGCTCGACGAGTGCATGGAATACGCTGACCTGCTCAAGCCGATGATGCTCGACGTCACCGCTGCGCTGCATGAAATGCGTCGCGACGGTAAAGACATCATGTTCGAGGGTGCCCAGGGTTCGCTGCTGGATATCGACCACGGTACTTATCCGTACGTCACCAGCTCCAACACCACCGCTGGCGGCATCGCTACCGGTTCGGGTTTCGGTCCGATGTACCTGGATTACATCCTGGGCATCACCAAGGCCTACACCACTCGCGTCGGTTCGGGTCCTTTCCCTACCGAGCTGTTTGATGATGTAGGTGCTTTCCTGGCCAAGCGTGGCCACGAGTTCGGTGCTACCACCGGCCGTGCCCGTCGTTGTGGCTGGTTCGATGCGGTCATCCTGCGTCGTGCTATCGAGATCAACAGCATCTCGGGCCTGTGCCTGACCAAGCTGGACGTTCTCGATGGTCTGGAAACCATCAACATCTGTGTCGGCTACGAGAATGATGAGGGTGCTGTCATCGACGCGCCTACCGATGCCGACAGCTACAACGGTCTGCGTCCGGTCTACGAGCAGATGCCAGGCTGGAGCGAATCCACTCTGGGCGCCAAAACTCTGGCAGAGCTGCCTGAGAATGCTCGTGCCTACATCAAGCGTGTTGAAGAATTGGTAGGCGCGCCTATCGATATCATCTCCACCGGCCCTGACCGCAACGAAACCATCGTTCTGCGTCATCCGTTTGCTTGATTGAGCTTGTTGTGGTGTAAAAAGGGGTCGCATCTTGCGGCCCTTTTTTGTTTTTGGCTGTTTGGTATGCCAAGTGCGGGATTGTACTTGCTGTACGGCACGGCGCTTGCTACATAGAAGCGTCAGAAAAGGTGCCATTATTTTAATGTCACCCATGGTGGAGGGATTCTCCCGTGTCAGCAGTGCTCTCTCTTTTACGCAGCCGCTTGCTGCGTCCGGTTTTCATCGCGCTTGGTATTGCCATTCTGGTGCAGGTGCTTGTTGCAGTCGCTCTTACCCGGAGCACCGTCACGGCGCTGGAAGCGGATCTTGCCAGCCGGTTGGGGGTAGATTCGCAACATTTGTCTTCTGAACTGGAGCGTGCGAGTAGCGAGGTGACATCAAGTCTTGATGCGCTTTCTGCCAGCACCCGTCAACGCTTGAGTGCCGGCTTGTCTACACGTCTCAAGGACGAGCAGGCGCAATTGCGCGCTACGCTGGAAAAGAGTCTCAAGGATTCGGCTACCGATATGGCCGAGTTGCTGGCGGCGGTGGCACCGCGAGCCATGTGGGATAACGATACGCCCACATTGTCCGAATTCGCCCGTCGTGCGCAGCGCAATCCCAATGTTCTGTTTGTCGTCTACGACGATGCTGCCGGTGAGCACCTGACCCGTTATCTGAATCGTGACAATGCCTTGATCAAGTCGCTGCTCGCCAAGGGTGAAGGCGAGCGCGCCATGGACAAGGTCCTGAATGCCGCGAAAAACGATCCGTCGGTTTACTACATCGAAGCCTCGATCAGCCCTAATGGTGTCGAGATCGGCAAGGTGCGCATGGGGGTTTCCACGGCCGCGGTCGAGGAAAACCTGGTGGCTCTGGACAAGCGCTTCGCATCTCTGATCACCAATGGTGAGCAACTGGTTTCGGAAAGTCTGGTGAGTGCATCGAAAGATAGCTCGGCTGCGCTGCGCACTCGTTTGCAGTCTGCCCAGAGCGCTGCGACGGCGATGACCAGCAATACCAGCCTGGCCGTTCAAGGCGCGGCCGAAGACCTGCGCTGGAGGATCGGTCTCGGTCTGGCGCTGGTTGGCCTGGGAGTGTTGCTGCTGCTGGCTGTGGTGTTGGGGCGTCGGGTGGTCAGCAAGCTGCATCTGCTGATTGCGGCCCTCAATGACCTGGCGGCAGGCGAGGGCGATCTGACCAAGCGTGTCAAACTCGACAGCAATGACGAGATTGGCGATATGTCGGCGGCGGTCAACCGCTTCATCGACAAACTGCAGCCGATCGTGCGCGAGGCGGGCGAAGTGGCTCAGCGTACCGGCGTTGAAATCGGTGTGATGAGCCAGCGTAACGCTGGCGCCGATGCGGCGGCTGAGCGGCAGCGTGACGAAGTGGCGGCCAGCCTGAAGGCTCTTGAGCAGATGGCTGATGAGGCGCAGTCGGAAAGCAATGCCATGCAGGCTGCTCTGCAGCAGGTGGTCGGCATCAAGCAGGCGACCGACGAGAACACTCGCACTTCGAATCAGGTGGGCGGGTTGATCGAGGCGCTGGCCGGGCAGGTGGAAACCGGAGCGAAAGTCATCGAGCGTCTGGCGCAGCAAAGCGAGCAGATCGAAGTCGTGCTTGAGGTGATTCACGGGATTGCCGAGCAGACCAACCTGTTGGCCCTGAACGCCGCCATCGAAGCGGCTCGCGCTGGCGAGACCGGGCGTGGTTTTGCGGTGGTTGCCGATGAGGTGCGTGCGCTGGCCAGCAAGACCCAAAGCTCCACCGGAGATATCCAGGAGCATATCGGTGCCTTGCAGCGAGGTGCCAAGGAAGCGGTGGCTGCCATCGGTCTTGCCGGGCGGCAGGCCAAAGAGGGGCTGGCGGTTCTGCGAGACAGCGCCAAGTTGCAACAGACAGTCCAGGAGTCGGTCGAGCAGGTGCATGCGGCAATCGGTCTCGCGACCAGGGCGGCAGAGCATCAGGCCGAAGGTGCCCAGGCGGTACGCGGTCGTGTGGAAGTGATTCATGCTCAGGCCGAGCAGGCTGCCAAGGCTGTTGTTGAAACTACGGCCAGCGGCAAGGTGCTCAATAGCCTGGCTGCGCAGTTGAAGGCGAGTCTGGGGCAGTTCAGGGCCTGATCATTTCGCGAATGAGTTCGCTCCTACCGGCCCGTAGGAGCGAATTTATTCGCGAAGCCCTTGAATGCATTCGTGAGCCTGAAAAATTCCAAACCCCGAAAAGCACAAAACCGAGCACAGGCTCGGTTTTGTTTGAATTGGTGCCCAGAAGAAGACTCGAACTTCCACGACCTTGCGGTCACCAGCACCTGAAGCTGGCGTGTCTACCAATTTCACCATCTGGGCAGCATCTTCAGCGCTGTACGCCGTTGATGGGGCGCACTATACGGAGGGAGTTTCGATCTGTAAACCCCTGTTTTGGTTTTAATAATCGAAACCCTGAAATGCAAAAACCCGCTTTCGCGGGTTTTTGTTTGAGCCTGAAGATTGATGTAATCTGCAGCTCTGAATTGGTGCCCAGAAGAAGACTCGAACTTCCACGACCTTGCGGTCACCAGCACCTGAAGCTGGCGTGTCTACCAATTTCACCATCTGGGCAGTATCAACAAGTGTTTGCCTGTCGATGGCGCGCACTATACGGAGCGCCTTTTGAGCTGTAAACCCCTGTTGTCAAAAATATTTGGAAAATTTCGCAGGCGGCGTCCAGTACGGTTTTTTGCGCCCTCTGGAAGGGTTTTTAGAGGGGCAGGTGAGTCTGAAATTTCCCGTTTCAATAGGTGTATGCCAAACTAACCCACATATAGACAAGGTGAAAACTCTCTAATGGCCGATTGGCAGTCCCTCGATCCCGAGGCCGCTCGTGAAGCGGAAAAATACGAAAACCCTATTCCCAGCCGTGAGCTGATTCTGCAGCACCTTGCCGAGCGCGGTTCGCCGGCAAGTCGCGAGCAACTGGTCGAAGAGTTCGGCCTGTCCACCGAGGATCAATTCGAAGCCTTGCGTCGTCGTCTGCGGGCGATGGAACGCGACGCTCAGTTGATCTACACCCGCCGCGGAACCTACGCGCCGGTGGACAAGCTGGACCTGATCCTGGGCCGCATCACCGGGCACCGTGACGGTTTCGGTTTTCTGGTTCCCGACGATGGCTCCGACGACCTGTTCATGAGTCCGGCGCAGATGCGTCTGGTGTTCGACGGCGACCGTGCCCTGGCACGCGTTTCTGGCCTCGACCGCCGTGGCCGCCGTGAAGGTGTCATTGTCGAAGTCGTTTCCCGTGCTCACGAAACCATTGTCGGTCGCTACTTTGAAGAGAGCGGCATCGGTTTCGTTATCCCGGACAACCCGAAGATCCAGCAGGAAGTGCTGGTGACGCCCGGGCGCAACAGCAGTGCGAAGATCGGTCAGTTCGTCGAGGTGAAAATCACCCACTGGCCGACGCCGCGCTTCCAGCCGCAGGGTGATGTGATTGAAGTGGTGGGCAACTACATGGCGCCCGGCATGGAAATCGATGTCGCGTTGCGCACCTACGACATTCCCCATGTATGGCCTGAGGCCGTGCTCAAGGAAGCGGCGAAGCTCAAGCCGGAAGTCGAAGAGAAGGACAAGGAAAACCGCGTCGACCTGCGTCACTTGCCTTTCGTGACCATCGACGGTGAAGACGCTCGCGACTTCGACGATGCGGTCTACTGTGAAGCCAGGCCGGGCAAGCTGCGTCTGTTCTCCGGTGGCTGGAAGCTCTACGTGGCGATTGCCGACGTATCGAGCTACGTGAAGATCGGCTCGGCGCTGGATGCAGAGTCCCAGGTGCGCGGCAACTCGGTGTATTTCCCCGAGCGTGTGGTGCCGATGCTGCCTGAGCAGCTCTCCAACGGCCTGTGCTCGCTGAACCCGCTTGTTGATCGTCTGGCCATGGTCTGTGAGATGACCATCTCCAAGACCGGCGAGATGACCGACTACGTCTTCTACGAAGCTGTCATCCACTCCCATGCTCGCCTGACCTACAACAAGGTCAGCACGATCCTGGAGCAGCCGAAGACTTCCGAGGCCAAGGCGTTGCGCGGCGAATACGCTGAAGTGGTGCCGCACCTCAAGCAGCTTTATGCGATGTATAAAGTGCTGCTGGGCGCGCGTCATGTGCGTGGCGCAATCGATTTCGAGACTCAGGAAACCCGGATCATTTTCGGTTCCGAGCGCAAGATTGCCGAAATCCGCCCGACGACCCGCAACGATGCTCACAAACTCATCGAAGAGTGCATGCTGGCTGCGAACGTGGCCACTGCCGAATTCCTGAAGAAGCATGAAATACCTGCGCTCTATCGTGTTCACGATGGTCCGCCGCCGGAGCGTCTGGAAAAGCTGCGCGCTTTCCTGGGCGAGCTGGGTCTGTCGCTGCATAAAGGCAAGGAAGGTCCTACGCCGAAGGATTACCAGGCGTTGCTGGAAACCGTGCGTGATCGTCCGGATTACCACCTGATCCAGACCGTGATGCTGCGTTCGTTGAGTCAGGCGGTCTACAGCTCGGACAACAACGGTCACTTCGGCCTGAATTACGAGGCGTATACGCACTTCACTTCGCCGATCCGTCGTTATCCCGACCTGCTCACGCACCGGGCCATCCGCAGCGTGATCCGCTCGAAGCAGGATACGCCGCACGTTCGTCGTGCCGGTGCTGCAACGATTCCGAAGGCGCGTATCTACCCTTACGACGAAGCCATTCTGGAGCAGTTGGGCGAGCAGTGCTCCATGAGCGAGCGCCGTGCCGACGAAGCTACGCGTGATGTGGTGAACTGGCTCAAGTGCGAGTTCATGAAGGATCGCGTAGGCGAG
This sequence comes from Pseudomonas cichorii, assembly GCF_019719005.1. Lineage (GTDB taxonomy): Bacteria > Pseudomonadota > Gammaproteobacteria > Pseudomonadales > Pseudomonadaceae > Aquipseudomonas > Aquipseudomonas cichorii_E. The sequence continues at coordinate 26,570 of NZ_JAIGPJ010000016.1, read as the reverse complement.
TCGTTCCCGGGTGTGATCACAGCCGTGACCGGTTTTGGTCTGTTCGTCGAGCTGACCGATATCTACGTCGAGGGTCTGGTTCACGTGACTGCTTTGCCGGGCGATTACTACCACTTCGATCCTGTGCATCACCGTCTCGCGGGTGAGCGCAGCGGTCGCAGCTTCCGCCTGGGTGATACGGTCGAAGTGCGCGTCATGCGTGTCGATCTGGATGAGCGCAAGATCGACTTCGAAGTGTCCGAGAAGACGGCCAGCGCGCCGGTCGGTCGCAAGCGTCGCGGCCAGGAAACTGCGCCTGCACCTGCTGCCGAGAAGGACAAGCCGGCGGCCAAGCCTGCCGGGCGTCGTGGTTCTTCAGCCAAGGAAGCCGTATCCGAAGCCTATCGTCCCAGCGATGCCGCGGCGAAAAACGCCGAAGTGCGCAAAAGCCGGGAAATGAAGAAGGCTCTTCTGGATCAGGCCAAGACCAGCGGCAAGACTTCCTCGGGTAAATCCGATAAGTCTGGCTCTGCTGCGTCGAAACCCAGTAAACATCGTAAGGGTCCGTCCAAGTCGGGCTCTGCTCCAGCTGCGAAAAGTGGCGGGGCGCGTAAACCCAAGGCCAAGTCATGAGTCAGTTGGAAAAAATCTACGGCGTGCACGCTGTAGAAGCGTTGCTGCGTCACCATCCAAAGCGGGTCAAACACATCTGGCTGGCTGAAGGCCGGAACGATCCTCGTGTCCAGGTGCTTGTCGAGCTGGCTGGCCAGAACCGCGTCACTATCGGTCAGGCTGAGCGTCGCGAAATGGACGCCTGGGTCGAGGGCGTACACCAGGGCGTGGTTGCCGATGTCAGCCCGAGCCAGGTCTGGGGCGAGGCGATGCTCGATGAGCTGCTGGATCGTACCGAAGGTGCGCCGCTGATTCTGGTGCTCGATGGCGTTACCGATCCGCATAACCTCGGCGCATGTTTGCGTACCGCCGATGCAGCCGGCGCGCTGGCAGTGATTGTGCCCAAGGATAAGTCGGCGACCCTGACGCCTGCGGTGCGTAAAGTGGCGTGTGGCGCGGCGGAAGTCATTCCGCTGGTGGCCGTGACCAACCTGGCCCGCAGCCTGGAAAAACTCCAGCAGCGCGGTCTGTGGGTGGTCGGCACGGCTGGCGAGGCCGAGCAGGAGCTGTATCAGCAGGACCTCACCGGCCCGACCATCCTGATCATGGGTGCCGAAGGCAAAGGCATGCGCCGCCTGACCCGCGAGCACTGCGACTATCTGGTACGCCTGCCGATGGCCGGTAGCGTCAGCAGCCTGAACGTCTCGGTCGCAACCGGCGTCTGTCTGTTTGAAGCGATGCGTCAGCGCAGCGTGAAAGCGGCCGCTACGCGGAAGTAGGCGTTAGCTGCAAGCGGTAAGCTACAAGCTACAAGCGGTCCGAGTTCTGCTTGCGGCTTATAGCTTGCCGCTTGAAGCTTGTAGCTGTCTCTTCCCCTCTGCTTCTTTCCCTTGCAGCTTCTTTCCCCCTTCTCTACAATTGCGCCCCTTGCTGTCACGGCAGGCGCTTTTGTGTCTGTCCCTGAGCAAGACTAACAGTGTCATTCACTCCTTGTCTGACCGCTTTGGCGGCAGGCTACAACCCGTAAGGAGCATTCATGCGTCATTACGAAATTATCTTTTTGGTCCACCCGGATCAAAGCGAGCAAGTCGGCGGCATGGTTGAGCGTTACACCAAGCTGATCGAAGAAGACGGCGGCAAAATCCACCGCCTGGAAGATTGGGGCCGTCGTCAACTGGCCTACGCAATCAACAATGTTCACAAGGCTCACTACGTGATGCTGAACGTTGAGTGCACTGGCAAGGCCCTGGCCGAGCTGGAAGACAACTTCCGTTACAACGATGCTGTGATCCGTAACCTGGTCATCCGTCGCGACGAAGCCGTAACTGGCCAGTCCGAGATGCTCAAGGCTGAAGAGAACCGCAGTGAGCGCCGTGAGCGTCGTGACCGTCCTGAGCACTCCGACAGCGCCGATGGCGATGACGGTGACAACAGCGACGTTAGCGATAACGCTGACGAGTAATCCACGGACCTTTTGAGGAGCCTATTACATGGCACGTTTCTTCCGTCGTCGTAAATTCTGCCGCTTCACCGCTGAAGACGTGAAAGAGATCGATTACAAAGATCTCAACACTCTGAAAGCTTATGTATCCGAGACCGGCAAAATCGTTCCAAGCCGCATCACCGGTACCAAAGCTCGTTATCAGCGTCAGCTGGCCACCGCTATCAAGCGCGCCCGCTTCCTGGCCTTGCTGGCCTACACCGACAGCCACGGCCGCTGAGACCAGGTAGTCGACAAAACGTAACAAGGGATAGATAGCATGCGCGCCCTGGCTGAATTCATCATGCGCGGCCGTATGCAGGCCACTTTGTTAGTGGCTGGATGTGCGGCATTGCCGCTGTTGTTCTGGTTAAGTGCTGCCGCAGGTTGCCTTGTGCTCCTGCGACGCGGGTTCAGTGATGCCGTTGGTGTCCTGGCCTGGGCTCTGCTGCCGGCTTTGGCCTGGTGGTATTTCGGTGAGCCGCGTACAGCCATGGTGCTGTTCGGTTCGCTGAGTTTGGCAATGGTTTTGCGTGCCAGCGAGTCCTGGGTCCGCGTGCTGCTGGTCAGCGTGGCGTTGGGTATGTTGTATGCAGTGATTCTGGGCACGGTTTTCCGCGAACCCATTGAAGCGATGTCGCAGGAGTTGCAGAAACACCTGCCGGCAATGCTCACGGGGCTCTACGAGCAATTGAACGTAGAAGAGCGAGCGCGTCTTGGAGCACTGATTACACCGGTACTCAATGGCCTGATAGCGTCGTTGCTGCAAATCGTTACAGTGCTGACCCTGATCCTGGGGCGTTACTGGCAAGCGTTGTTGTACAACCCGGGTGGTTTCGGACGCGAATTTCGCGCCCTGAGACTCCCGCTGATACCAACATCGGTGCTGTTGGTGTGCATGCTGCTGGGGCCGAACTTCGGTCCGCAGATGGCGATGCTTACACCGCTGTGCAGCGTACCGTTGTTGTTCGCCGGGCTGGCCCTGATGCATGGGATGGTGGCTGAAAAGCGACTGGCCAAGTTCTGGCTGGTGGGGATGTACATAACGCTGCTGGTATTCATGCAGCTGATCTATCCGTTGCTCGTGGTGATAGCCATTGTCGACAGCCTGATTGATTTTCGCGGTCGCCGGAAGCCGAAAGACTCCGGAGAAGGCCCTGCGAACGGTGAAGGTTAAAAGTTAAGAGGATTTTCCACATGCAACTGATCCTTCTGGAAAAAGTCGCGAACCTGGGCAACCTGGGCGACAAAGTAAACGTTAAGGCCGGCTACGGTCGTAACTACCTGCTGCCATACGGCAAAGCAACCGCTGCAACCGCTGCCAACCTGGCTGCGTTTGAAGAGCGTCGTGCAGAGCTGGAAAAACTGGCTGCAGAGAAAAAGGCTTCTGCCGAAACTCGCGCTGCCCAACTGGCTGAGCTGGAAGTGACCATCACTGCCACCGCTGGCGACGAAGGCAAGCTGTTCGGTTCGATCGGTACTCACGACATCGCTGATGCACTGACCGCCTCTGGCGTTGAAGTTGCAAAAAGCGAAGTTCGTCTGCCGAACGGCACTATCCGTAACGTCGGCGAATACGACGTTGCCGTGCACCTGCACAGCGACGTTGAAGCGACCGTTCGCGTTGTCGTGGTAGCAGCTTAAGCAGTACGCAATCGTCTGGCGGCTTTGCCGTTAGAGGATTAACATCGGGCACGATCCTGTTTACAGGTCGTGCCTTTTGTCTTTCTGCTAGCCCCTATTCTGTAAACCTCGAATTCAAGTGGCCATGAACGATATTTCCGCCCCCGAGCAATACGATCTGCAAACTGCTGCCCTCAAGGTGCCGCCGCATTCCATCGAGGCCGAACAGGCTGTGCTCGGTGGTTTGATGCTGGACAACAACGCCTGGGAGCGTGTGCTTGATCAAGTATCCGATGGCGATTTCTATCGGCATGACCACCGCCTGATCTTCCGCGCGATTGCCCGGCTGGCCGATCAGAACAGCCCGATTGACGTTGTGACCCTGTCCGAACAACTGGACAAGGAGGGTCAGACGTCTCAGGTGGGTGGTCTGGCGTACCTTAGTGAGCTGGCGAAAAACACGCCGTCTGTCGCCAACATCAAGGCTTATGCCCAGATCGTTCGCCAGCGGGCGACCCTGCGCCAGTTGATCGGCATCAGTAACGAGATTGCCGACAGCGCTTTCAACCCCGAAGGTCGTACCGCCGAAGAAATTCTCGACGAGGCCGAGCGGCAGATCTTCCAGATCGCCGAGGCGCGGCCCAAGACTGGCGGCCCGGTGGGCGTCAATGACCTGTTGACCAAGGCCATCGACCGTATCGACACGCTGTTCAACAGCGATAACGCGATTACCGGCCTGTCCACGGGCTATACCGACCTGGACGACAAGACCAGCGGCCTGCAACCGGCCGACCTGATCATCGTTGCCGGTCGTCCGTCCATGGGTAAGACCACGTTCGCCATGAACCTGGTAGAAAACGCGGTACTGCGCAGCGACAAGGTCGTACTGGTCTACTCGCTGGAGATGCCAGGCGAATCGCTGATCATGCGTATGCTTTCCTCGCTGGGGCGTATCGACCAGACCAAGGTTCGTGCCGGCCAGCTGGAAGATGATGACTGGCCGCGTCTGACTTCGGCGGTCAATCTGCTCAATGACCGCAAGCTGTTCATCGACGATACGGCCGGTATCAGTCCGTCCGAGATGCGTGCCCGTACCCGTCGTGTTGCCCGCGAGCATGGCGACATCGCCATGATCATGATCGACTACTTGCAACTGATGCAGATTCCGGGTTCTGCCGGTGACAACCGGACCAACGAGATTTCCGAGATTTCCCGCTCGTTGAAAGCCCTGGCCAAGGAATTCAACTGCCCGGTCATTGCCCTCTCGCAGCTCAACCGTTCCCTGGAGCAGCGCCCCAACAAGCGCCCGATCAACTCCGACTTGCGGGAATCCGGAGCGATCGAGCAGGACGCCGACGTCATCATGTTCGTGTATCGCGACGAGGTGTATCACCCGGAAACCGAGCATAAGGGCATTGCCGAGATCATCATCGGCAAGCAGCGTAACGGCCCGATCGGTACGTCCCGTCTGGCGTTCATCGGCAAGTACACCCGCTTCGAGAATCTCGCGCCGGGCAGTTACAACTTCGATGACGAGTGATGTGTAGGTGTAATGCCGATCAGTTAAGGTCATAAATCACTTTGTGGGAGGCAGCTTGCTGGCGACTTCAGCGTACAGACGCAGAATATCTGTCGGTTTTGAGGTCTTTTCGCCAGCAAGCTGCCTCCCGCAAGTTTTGTTTGTGCCTTAACTAATCCGACCACTATCGTCGGATTTGATCATTTTTTGTGCTATATTCCGCGCCCGCGATTTTTCCAACGTGCAAACGTAGGTCCTGACATGCAAGCAGCCAAGCCGTTATTTGACTATCCCAAGTACTGGGCCGAATGTTTCGGACCGGCGCCTTTCCTGCCGATGAGCCGGGAAGAAATGGATCAGCTTGGCTGGGATTCCTGCGATATCATCATCGTCACCGGCGATGCCTATGTGGATCACCCGTCTTTCGGCATGGCGATCATTGGTCGCCTGCTGGAATCCCAGGGTTTCCGCGTCGGGATCATTGCCCAGCCTGACTGGCAGTCCAAAGACGACTTCATGAAGCTCGGCGAGCCGAACCTGTTCTTCGGTGTCGCTGCTGGCAACATGGACTCGATGATCAACCGCTATACCGCGGACAAGAAGATCCGTTCCGACGACGCCTATACACCGGGCGGTCTGGCCGGGAAGCGTCCTGACCGTGCGAGTCTGGTCTACAGCCAGCGCTGCAAGGAAGCCTACAAGCATGTCCCGATCGTGCTGGGCGGTATCGAAGCCTCGCTGCGCCGCATCGCGCATTACGATTACTGGCAGGACAAGGTTCGCAACTCGATCCTGATCGACGCCAGCGCCGACATCCTGCTCTACGGCAATGCCGAGCGTGCGATTGTCGAAGTCGCCCAGCGTCTGTCCTACGGCCACAAGATCGAAGAGATCACCGATGTGCGCGGTACGGCGTTCATCCGTCGCGATACGCCTGCTGGCTGGTATGAAGTCGACTCCACGCGTATCGACCGTCCGGGCAAGATCGACAAGATCATCAACCCGTACGTGAACACTCAAGACACCCAGGCCTGCGCCATCGAGCAGGAAAAAGGCCCGGTAGAAGATCCGAACGAAGCCAAGGTCGTGCAGATCCTGGCCAGCCCGCGCATGACCCGCGACAAGACGGTCATCCGCCTGCCTTCGGTCGAGAAAGTCCGTAACGACGCCGTGCTCTATGCCCACGCCAACCGCGTGCTGCACCTGGAAACCAACCCGGGCAACGCCCGTGCGCTGGTTCAGAAGCATGGCGATGTGGACGTCTGGTTCAACCCGCCGCCCATTCCAATGACTACCGAAGAAATGGACTACGTGTTCGGCATGCCCTATGCGCGCGTTCCGCACCCGGCGTATGGCAAGGAGAAGATTCCGGCCTACGACATGATCCGTTTTTCGGTCAACATCATGCGCGGCTGTTTTGGTGGCTGCACCTTCTGTTCGATCACCGAGCACGAAGGGCGGATCATCCAGAACCGTTCCGAAGATTCGATCATTCGCGAAATCGAAGAGATTCGCGACAAGGTCCCAGGCTTTACTGGCGTTATTTCCGATATGGGCGGCCCTACCGCGAACATGTATCGCATCGCCTGCAAAAGCCCGGAAATCGAATCGGCGTGCCGCAAGCCGTCCTGTGTTTTCCCTGGCATCTGCCCGAACCTGAACACCGACCATTCGGCACTGATTCAGTTGTATCGCAGTGCCCGCGCCTTGCCGGGCGTGAAAAAGATCCTGATCGCTTCCGGCCTGCGTTACGACCTTGCGGTCGAGTCGCCGGAGTACGTCAAAGAGCTGGTGACCCACCACGTGGGTGGTTACCTGAAGATCGCCCCGGAACACACCGAGGAAGGTCCGCTCAACCAGATGATGAAACCGGGCATCGGCAGCTATGAAAAATTCAAGCGCATGTTCGAGAAGTATTCCAAAGAGGCAGGCAAGGAGCAGTACCTGATTCCTTACTTCATCGCCGCCCACCCGGGCACCACCGATGAAGACATGATGAATCTGGCACTGTGGCTCAAGGGCAATGGTTTCCGCGCCGATCAGGTGCAGGCGTTCTATCCGTCGCCAATGGCTTCGGCAACTGCCATGTATCACTCGGGCAAGAACCCGCTGCGCAAGGTCACGTACAAGAGCGACGGCGTCACCATCGTCAAGAGCGAGGCCCAGCGTCGTCTGCACAAGGCATTCCTGCGCTATCACGACCCGAAGGGTTGGCCGATGCTGCGTGAAGCGCTGGAGCGGATGGGCCGTGCTGACCTGATCGGCCCTGGCAAGCATCAACTGATCCCGTTGCATCAACCGGCGACCGACAGCTACCAGAGCGCCCGTCGCAAGAACTCGACACCGGCTGGCAGTCACAAGGTGGGCAAGGGTGGCAAGACCAACCTGATCCAGACCCAGCACACCGGCCTGCCGCCACGTGGCAGCGACGGCAGCAAGCCCTGGGACAAGCGCGAAGAAGCCAAGGCCGCCGCGCTGGCTCGCAACAAGCAGGCTGCCAAAGAGCGTATGGAAGCCGCCAAGGGCGGAAAGGGCAAGAAGCCTGCGCGCAAGCCAGTGGTGCCCCGCTAACGGTTCGTCCCCCTCCTCGTAGGAGCGAATTCATTCGCGAAAGGCTTCGCGAATGAATTCGCTCCTACGGAGTTGTACTCCTACTGCCTCATTTCTGTGCGACCCTTGCACCGCTAATCTGAATTGGCGCGATTCTGGTGCTGTGCTTAGCTGATCCAGTCACTTCAATATCGCTGGCGCAGGCTTTGTTCCGCATGGCATAAGTCTTGCGCGGTTCAATGACCGTCCAGGCCGCAGGAGGCACGCCGTGTCGATTCATATTGCCTTGCACCATGTCACGCATTACCGCTACGAACGCGCGGTTGAACTGGGTCCTCAGATTGTTCGCCTGCGCCCGGCCGCTCATAGCCGAACCCGCGTGTTGTCGTACTCGCTGAAAGTCTTGCCCGAAAACCACTTCATCAACTGGCAACAGGACCCGCAGGGTAATTATCTGGCGCGTCTGGTGTTCCCCGAGAAGACCAAAGAGCTGCGGGTCGAGGTCGATCTGGTTGCCGAGATGGCAGTGTTCAACCCCTTCGACTTTTTTCTTGAGCCCTACGCGGAAAATATTCCGTTTTCTTATGCCAGTGAGGAACAGCGCGAGCTGGCGCCGTATCTGGAAAAACTGCCGCTCACGCCGCGTTTTACCGCTTATCTTGAAAGCATCAGCCGTGAGCCGGTGCCCGCCATCGACTTTCTGGTGGGGCTCAACCAGCGCCTGAGTCAGGACATCGATTACCTGATCCGTATGGAACCGGGTGTGCAGACCCCTGAGTTCACCCTGGAGAACGCTTCAGGTTCATGCCGCGACTCCGCCTGGTTGCTGGTGCAATTGCTGCGTCATCTGGGGCTGGCAGCGCGTTTCGTGTCGGGATATCTGATTCAGCTCAAGGCCGATGTCGAGGCGCTGGACGGGCCGTCCGGCACTGACGTGGATTTCACTGACCTGCACGCCTGGTGCGAGGTCTATCTGCCGGGCGCCGGTTGGGTCGGGCTGGATGCGACGTCGGGCCTGTTTGCCGGGGAAGGGCATATTCCTCTGGCGTGCAGCCCCGAGCCTTCTTCCGCAGCGCCGATCAGCGGGCTGGTCGAGCCGTGTGAAACCGAGTTCAGCCATGAAATGTCGGTGGAGCGGATCTGGGAAGCGCCTCGCGTCACCAAGCCCTACACCGAAGAGCAATGGCAGGAGATTCAGGCCCTCGGGCATCAGATCGACGCTGATCTGGCCCGCGATGACGTGCGCCTGACCATGGGCGGCGAGCCGACGTTCGTCTCTATCGATGACCGTGATGGCAGCGAGTGGAACATCGCCGCCCTCGGGCCGAACAAACGGGCGCTGTCGGCCGAGCTGTTTCAGCGGATGCGCGGACATTATTCCCCCAAGGGCATCGTGCATTTTGGCCAGGGCAAGTGGTATCCCGGTGAGCAACTACCGCGCTGGTCGCTCAACAGCTTCTGGCGCAAGGACGGCAAGCCGGTCTGGAACAATGATGCGCTGATTGCCGATGAAACCCGTGACTACGGCGTGACCGGCGAACTGGCCGGACGTTTTCTGAGCAGCGTCGCCGAGCGCCTGAAACTGCCGACCCGTTTCGTTTTCCCGGCCTACGAAGACAATCTCTATTACCTGTGGCGCGAAGGCGCATTGCCGGTGAACGTCACTGCCGAGGATTCCCGTCTGAGCGACGAGCTTGAGCGGGCACGCTTGCGCAAGGTGTTCGAGCAAGGGCTGGACAAGGTGATTGGCCAGGTGCTGCCATTGGCGCGCACCGCTGCGGGTGACCGCTGGCAGAGCGGGCGCTGGTATTTACGCGATACCCATTGCCGTCTGGTGCCGGGTGATTCCGCGCTCGGCTATCGCTTGCCTCTGGCTTCGCAGCCGTGGGTCAAGGCGGCGGAGTACCCGTTCATTCATCCGACCGACCACAACCAGGATTTCCCCGAGCTGCCTGAACGTGACGAATTACATTCAGAAACGCTGCTCGATACTGATCAGCCTCAGCCGGTCATCGATCAGTCCGCCGACTGGCTGACCCGAACGGCCTTGTGCGCAGAAGCGCGTGGCGGGCGTTTGTACCTGTTCATGCCGCCGCTGCAAAAGCTTGAGGAATACCTTGAGCTGGTGGCGGTGATCGAAGCCACCGCCGAAGAATTGCAGTGCCCGGTGCTGCTGGAAGGCTACGAGCCGCCGAGCGATCCGCGCCTGAGCAATTTCCGGATTACGCCGGATCCGGGTGTGATCGAGGTCAACGTGCAACCTTCTTCCACCTGGGACCAACTGGTGGAGCGCACCGAGTTTCTTTATGAGCAGGCACGCCTTACGCGCCTGACCACTGAAAAATTCATGATCGATGGCCGCCATACCGGTACAGGCGGTGGCAACCACTTCGTGCTCGGCGGTGCGACCCCTGCGGACTCGCCATTTCTGCGCCGTCCCGATCTGCTGCGCAGCCTGATCAGCTACTGGCACAACCATCCGTCCCTGTCGTATCTGTTTTCCGGTCTGTTCGTCGGCCCGACGTCTCAGGCACCGCGCATTGATGAGGCGCGCAACGATTCGCTCTATGAAATGGAAGTCGCCTTTGCGCAAATGCCCAAGCCGGGCGAGGAAGTTGCGCCCTGGTTGATCGACCGGCTGCTGCGCAATCTGCTGATTGATGTCACTGGCAATACCCATCGCGCCGAGTTCTGTATCGACAAGCTGTATTCGCCGGATGGTGCGACCGGGCGCCTGGGTCTGCTGGAACTGCGCGCCTTTGAAATGCCGCCCCATGCGCGCATGAGCCTTGCCCAGCAATTGCTGTTGCGGGCGCTGGTCGCCCGTTTCTGGCGCGAGCCTTATGCACCGGCCAAGCTGGCGCGCTGGGGGACGGAGCTGCATGACCGTTTCATGCTGCCGTATTTCATCGAGCAGGATTTCGCTGATGTGATTGCCGAACTCAATGACGTGGGTTATCCACTGCGGGCCGAATGGTTCGCCGCGCATCTGGAGTTCCGCTTCCCGAAAGTGGGCGACTACGCGGTCAACGGCATCGAGCTGGAGTTGCGGCAGGCGCTGGAGCCCTGGCATGTACTGGGCGAGGAAGGCTCGGGCGGCGGCGCGGTGCGTTATGTGGACTCGTCTCTGGAGCGCTTGCAGGTACGGATCAATGGTTTGCCGCCGCAGCGCTACATGTTGACCTGCAACGGCATTGCGGTGCCTTTGCAGCCCACCGGGCGAGTGGGCGAGTTCGTCGCGGCTGTGCGCTATCGGGCCTGGCAGCCTGCCAATTGCCTGCAACCGACCATCGGCGTTCATGCACCGCTGGTCTTCGATCTGCTGGATACCTGGATGCAGCGCTCGCTGGGCGGCTGCGAGTATCATGTCGCCCATCCGGGCGGTCGCAACTATGAAACATTGCCGGTCAACGCCAACGAAGCGGAAAGCCGGCGCCTCTCACGGTTCTTCCGTGTGGGGCATACCGCAGGCAAGCTGGAGATTCCGTCGCTCAACATTAGCGATGAATTGCCGATGACGCTGGATATGCGCCTGCATTAATAAAAACGGCTCAGTCAGTTGGATGCACACGGACGTGTCCACATCGGTGTGACATCTGACTGCGCTAACCTGAAGCCCTTATGCTGTTTGCCGAGCCTTCCATGCCTGATCTGCTTGACCGTTACCCGCTTTCCGAGGGGACCTATCACGAGATGCTCGATGCCAGCGGTGCTGTACGGCCGCACTGGCAGCGCCTGTACGAGCATATGCAGCGCAGTACTTCCACCCAGTTGACCCAGCGCCAGGCGCTGTTGACCCGGCAGATCCAGGAAAACGGCGTGACCTATAACGTCTATGCCGACCCCAAGGGCGCCGATCGCCCGTGGGAGCTGGATCTGCTGCCGCATGTCATCCCGGCCGAGGAGTGGCAGCATCTTGCGGCAGGCATCGCCCAGCGTGCCCGCCTGCTCAATGCCGTGCTGGCTGATCTGTATGGTCCGCAAGACCTCATCGCCAATGGCTTGCTGCCTGCCGAGCTGGTATTCGGGCATAACAATTTTCTGTGGCCTTGCCAGGGTGTCAAACCGCCTGAAGGGACGTTCCTGCACATGTACGCCGTTGATCTGGCGCGAACGCCGGACGGACGCTGGTGGGTCACTGCCGACCGCACGCAGGCGCCTTCGGGTGCCGGTTATGCGCTGGAGAACCGGCAGATCGTCGCGCGTGCGCTGCCAGAAGCCTACCGTGATCTGCAGGTCAGGCACTTGTCGGGGTTCTTTGGTGCCCTGCAACAGACTCTGGCCCGTCAGGCGCCGACCAGCAGCGAAGCGCCGTTGATCGTGCTGCTGACTCCTGGCCGTTTCAATGAAAGCTATTTCGAGCATTTGTACCTGGCACGCCAGTTGGGCTATCCGCTGGTGGAAGGCGGCGATCTGACCGTGCGCGATGCCACGGTTTATCTGAAAACCCTCAGCGGTCTGCGCCGGGTTCACGCGATCATGCGGCGTCTGGACGATGACTTCTGCGATCCGCTGGAGTTGCGCACCGACTCTGCGCTGGGCGTGCCCGGTCTGCTGGAAGCTGTGCGTCAGGGCAATGTGCTGGTGGCCAACGCCTTGGGCAGCGGTGTTCTGGAGTCGCCGGGGTTGCTGGGTTTCCTGCCGAAAATCAGCCAGTACCTGTTTGGCGAAGACCTGATCCTGCCCTCGGTTGCGACCTGGTGGTGCGGAGAGCCTCCGGTGCTGGCTCAGGCGCTGGAGAAGCTTCCCGAATTGCTGATCAAGCCGGCGTTTCCGTCGCAGCGATTCGCACCGGTCTTCGGGCGCGACTTGAACGAAGAACAACGCAAGGCACTGGCGGCTCGCATGCAGGCACGGCCTTACGCTTATGTCGCGCAAGAGCTGGCGCAACTGTCCCATGCACCAGTCCTTCAGCCTGACGGCAAGGGGTTGCAACCTCGTGCCATTGGCATGCGGGTGTATGCGGTGGCGGGCATGGAGGGTTATCGCGTGCTGCCGGGTGGTCTGACCCGTGTGGCTGCCGAAGCCGATGCGGATGTGATTTCCATGCAGCGCGGCGGTGCCAGCAAGGACACCTGGGTGTTGGGCGAGCACTACTCGCATCTGGGCGAACCGTGGAAAGGGCAGCGCCCGCTGGGTGTCTACGACCTGATTCGTCGCGATCCGTACCTGCCGTCGCGGGTGGTGGAAAACCTGTACTGGTTCGGACGTTATTGCGAGCGCTGCGATGACAGCGCCCGGTTATTGCGGATCATGCTGGCGCGCTATATCGATGGCGATGATCCTCTGGCCTTGCAGGCTTCCGTGGAACTGGCCGAAAGCCTGAACCTGTTGCCCGAAGCCGAGGAGGGCGAAGAGTTGCCCGATCGTCTGCTCACGGCGTTGCTGGGGGAGGAATGGGTATTCAGCCTGCGTTCCAATCTGCAGCGTTTGCAATGGGCTGCGTCCCAGGTGCGGGGCAAGCTTTCCCGGGAAAACTGGCAGGCGCTGGTGGAGTTGCAGCGCGAAGCCGCAAGCCTGGAAACCAAGGAGCCGGATTTCGGCGAACTGCTGGATTTCCTCAACCGGCTGGTGATGTCTCTGGCCGCCTTGTCCGGGTTTGCTTTGGACGACATGACCCGTGACGAAGGCTGGAGCTTTCTGATGATCGGGCGGCGTATCGAACGCCTGAAGTTTCTCAGCTCCAGCCTGGCCGCTTTCCTGAGGGCTGCGGCGGTGTCCGATCACTCGGGGCTGGACTGGTTGCTGGAACTGGGCAACAGCAGCATTACCTACCGTTCACGTTACATGGCCGTGCCGCATCTGATTCCGGTGCTGGACCTGTTGCTGCTCGACGAGCAGAACCCTCATGCCGTGTTGTTCCAGCTCAAGCAGGTGGAGCGCTCCTTGCGACGTTTGAACGACGACTTCGGTGCGCCGTGCGACAGAAGCCTCGCAATCCTGATCCAGCGTCTGTCCAGCTTCGATCTTGGCAGTCTGGAGAATCCACTGTTCGGTGAAAGCAGCCTCAAGGCTGTGCTGGAAGGTCTGGCGGATCTGCTGCAAACCATTGGCGATACCAGCGGGCAGGTATCCGACCGCCTGGCCCTGCGCCACTTCGCCCATGTCGATGATGTCAGCCAACGTACGGTATCCGTTTGATGAGTGCCCATTACCAGATTCTTCACGACACCCATTACAAGTACGACAGCCCGGTTTCCCTGGCGCAGCAACTGGCTCACCTGTGGCCGCGCAGCAGTCCGTGGCAGCGTTGCAGCGAGCAGCATCTGGAAATCCTGCCGACGCCCACCACGCGCCGGGACGAGCTGGATGTATTCGGCAATCCGCTGACTCGTCTGGCTTTCGAACGTCCTCATGACGAACTGCAGGTCAATGCCCGTTTGCGAGTGGAAGTGCTGAAGCGACCTGAACTGGACTTCAACCTCTCGCCCGAGTGGGAGGTGACGCGCAGCGCCCTGACCTACAGCGCGCAACGAATGACCGCCGATGTTCTTGAGGCCTGTCGGTATCGCTTCGAGTCGCCTTATGTGCATCTCAAGCGCTCGTTCGCCGAGTTCTCTCAGGATTGCTTCCCGCCGGGGCGGCCTTTGCTGCTGTGCGTGCAGGCCTTGATGGAAAAGATCTTCGAGGAATTCACCTTTGACGGCGAAGCCACCCAGGTGGCGACACCACTGGTGGAAGTGCTGGAGCGGCGTCGCGGGGTCTGTCAGGACTTTGCCCATCTGATGCTGGCGTGTCTGCGCTCGCGGGGGTTGGCAGCACGTTATGTCAGCGGTTACCTGCTGACTCAGCCACCGCCCGGCCAGCCTCGGCTGATCGGGGCTGACGCTTCCCACGCCTGGGTTTCAGTGTTTTGCCCGGCGTCGGGCTGGGTCGACTTCGATCCGACCAACAACATTCAGCCGGCGCTGGAGCACATCAGCCTGGCCTGGGGGCGGGACTTCTCCGATGTCTCGCCCTTGCGCGGCGTGATTCTGGGTGGTGGTAATCATGACCCTGAAGTCCGGGTGACGGTGATGCCCATCGGTGAAGTGTATTCAGGCATCGCCATTAATTCCTGAGGCCTTTGAATCGTTCCTTAAGCGGCGCATTCGATTATCCGGCAGCGCGCCGCGCCTGGTCGCAGGCATCGTGTGGACAACTGGCGCTGGCGCCACAGGCGTAAGCGGCAAGCAAACTGCGAAACAGGCTATTGAGCTGCATGACAGGCATTCCATGGGTGGCAATGCGTCGATGGTAGAGCCGCCTGCGCTGGCCGGCTGTTTGATTGTTTCGATGACGGCGATAGCCGGTATCATTGCGCGCCACTGATCGATAAGCCTTCCTTGAGAGTCACGTTGACGCAGGTCATTGGAACCTGGCCCTGGATGGGGCAGTCTCTCATCACACTAATGAAGCACCCTGCCTTGGAGATTCATATGATTCGCAAGCTTGTAGCTATTTCTCTGTTGACGTTGGCCAGTGGTCAGTTGTTGGCTGCCGAATGCTCCACCACCGTCGACTCGACCGACCAGATGTCGTTCAGCACCAAAGCCATCGAGATCGACAAGAGCTGCAAGACCTTCACCGTCAACCTCACTCACTCCGGCAGTCTGCCGAAGAACGTGATGGGTCATAACTGGGTGTTGAGCAAGACGGCTGATTCGCAGGCTATCGCCACGGATGGTCTGAGCGTGGGTATCGACAAGGGATACCTGAAGGAAGGCGATCCTCGCATTATCGCTCACACCAAGTTGATCGGTGCAGGTGAGACTGATTCTGTGACCTTCGATGTGTCGAAGCTCGACCCGGCCGGGCAATACCAGTTCTTCTGCACCTTCCCGGGCCACATCAGCATGATGAAAGGCACGGTGACGCTGAAGTAAGTTGATGCTTTCGCGAATGAATTCCCCGTAGGAGCGAATTCATTCGCGAAGTGCAGGTGACCCATATCGCCAGTTCCACCGCCTTCCCGGATAAATCCGGTCCTGCTCAGGGCGCGTAAGGCAGTTCACGCTTGTGCTGGGTCTTGGAGTAGGTATCGCAAATGATCCTGAACGCTTCTTCGCGTACCGGCTGGCCATGCAGGAAGGCATCGATTTCCGCATAGGTCACGCCATGAGAAGCCTCGTCCGGCTTGCCTGGCACCAGGTCTTCCAGATCCGCCGTTGGCACTTTCTCCACCAGTGATTCCGGTGCGCCGAAATGGCGGGCGATGGCGCGTACCTGGTTTTTCACCAGGCCGCTGAGCGGTGCCAGGTCGCAGGCGCCGTCACCGAACTTGGTAAAGAAGCCCATGACTGCTTCGGCCGCATGATCGGTACCTACCACCAACCCCTGATAAGCCCCGGCGATGGTGTACTGCGCCACCATGCGGATGCGTGCCTTGGTGTTGCCGAGCACGAAGTCCACCGTGCCTGCCGGTTTGCCATCGAAGGCCCTGACTTCGGCGGCCAGTGCCTTGACGCTCTCGCCGATATTGACGGTATGACGCTCGTCCGGATCGATGAAATCCACAGAAGCCTGGGCTTCGTGTTCGTCATGTTGCACCACATATGGCAGGCGCACGGCAACGAAGCGGTAGCTGTCGTCGCCGGTGCTGCTGCGCAGTTCCTTGACGGCGCGCTGGCACAGCAGGCCGGCGGTCAGTGAGTCGACGCCGCCGCTGATCCCCAGTACCAGCGTCTTGAGCCGTGCATTGAGCAGGCACTCCTTGATGAAGTCCACGCGGCGGGCCACTTCGGTCTGCAAAGCGTTGTGGTCGGCGAAAGGTGGCTGGACATTGAGCTGTTCAGCGATCTGCTGTTGTACGGCGTGCATGAGTCACTCCTCGTAAGTAGGGACAATTCAAACGGGTTTTTCAGGGGCAGTCAAAGCGGGCACCTTGAACACGTGTCGCAGGTACGAGACGAAGTTCGGGTCCTTGCATTGCGCCTTGCCTGGCTCATCGGAAATCTTTGCCACGGGTTGCCCGGCGCATGCGGTCATTTTCAGCACCATGTTCATCGGCGCTATGCCTGGAATATCTGCCGTGAGGTTGGTGCCGATGCCAAAGCTGACATTGATGCGGCCGCGCAAGGCTCGAAAGATTTCCAGCGCCTTGGGCAGGCTCAGGCCGTCGGAGAACACCAGAGTCTTGCTCGTCGGGTCGATACCCAGCCTCTGATAGTGAGCAATGCATTTTTCAGCCCACTTCACCGGATCGCCCGAGTCATGGCGCAGACCGTCGAACAGCTTGGCGAAATACAGATCGAAGTCGCTCAGGAAGGCATCGGTGGTGATGCAGTCGGTCAGGGCGATACCCAGCAGCCCGCGGTACTCGCGAACCCAGCAGTCCAGCGCGGCGATCTGGCTGTCGATCAGGCGCGGGCCGAGTTGCTGGTGCGCCATGATCCATTCATGAGCCATGGTGCCCAGCGGCTTGAGATCAAGCTCGCGGGCCAGGTGCACATTACTGGTGCCGACGAACTGGCCGGGGAAGTCACGTTTGAGCACTTGAACGATTGCTTCCTGCACGCCGTAGGAGAAGCGACGGCGGGTGCCGAAGTCGGCGACTTTCAGTTCGGCCAGTTCATCCGTGCTGGCGTTGCTGGTCAGCCACTCGAACTTGTCGTAGAGACGTTGCCGCGCCTGACTGAGCATGATGTCCGGGTAACGATGACGATTGCGGACTTCGCTGACGATGGCCAGCAACGGCACTTCGAACAGAATCACATGCAGCCACGGACCGTGCAGGCGAATGCACAGCTCATCGTTTTCGATGCTGGTCTTTACATAACGGGTATTGAAGCGGAACAGCCCCAGGAACCTGAGGAAGTCCGGTTTCAGAAAGGTGATGCGCTCCAGGAATGCCAGGTGCTCGTTGCTCAGCGACAGCTCGCACAGCAATTCGATCTGATGCCTGATTTCGGTCAGGTAGGGCCGCAGGTCTTCGCCGTTTCGGCAGCGAAACTCCCACTCCACATCGGTATTGGGATAGTTATGCAGTACCGCCTGCATCATGGTGAGCTTGTAGAAATCGGTATCGAGCAGATTTTGCACGATGCGATTCGAGAAGGCGCTCCCGCTCATTGATTTGGATCTCCAGAGCAGCCGATAACGTTGGGCTCGCGAATGTCGTGTTCAGAGTGCTCGCGGCCTGCTGGGTTCCCATTGTCACCCTTAACTTGCCGGATGATCCAATTGTTCCCGCATTGCGTGCAGAAAAACCGGGACAGTGATGGACGCCGGACATCTGCGGGTAACAGGTCGGCATGCCTCATGGCGGGGCTTGCAGTCCGGGTTTGTGCATCATCGCCAGCGTTTTCCTGTGCGTCCACTAACCTCAAATGGTGCGTCTCGTAGCGCATTCGCACTGGGGGTGTGCACTTCGGTGACGTGACCGGTTACAGCCGGGTTGCACGTCAGGCGGTGTGTGGTTTGCCGTTTATTCGTGCAAGGGTTGCGCTATTTTTGAAGGTGGTTGCACCTTGCGCATTCCAGACGGTTGCACGGCCCTTTTTCAAGGGCCGATCACTGGCGCGAGGGCTGCGCGACGATTCCCGCTCGCCGAATGAAAAGTGATGGCACGCCCCTTGCTCTAAGCAACTCTTGTAGTTGCAGTGCTAATTAAAAAAACCTCAGGAGCACCACTCATGTCGCATACGTTTTACAGGAAAGGCTTTCTGGCAATTGCAGTGGCAACTGCATTGGGCGTGTCTTCGTTTGCTCAAGCTGACGTGAAGATTGGCGTTGCAGGCCCGATGACCGGCGCCAACTCATCGTTTGGCGAGCAATATATGAAAGGAGCTCAGGCGGCTGCGGATGCAATCAACGCAGCAGGCGGCGTCAACGGGGAGAAGATTGTCCTGGTGCGCGGCGATGATGCCTGCGAGCCGAAGCAGGCCGTGGCTGTTGCCAACCGTCTGGTCGATCAGGACAAGGTGGTCGGTGTAGTGGGGCACTTCTGTTCTTCTTCCACCATCCCGGCTTCTGAGGTTTACAGCGAGGCGGGCGTGATTGCCATCACTCCAGGTTCCACCAACCCGACTGTTACCGAGCGCGGTCTGGGAGAAATGTTCCGCATGTGCGGTCGTGACGATCAGCAAGGCGTAGTCGCTGGCGACTACATCGTCGACGTGCTCAAAGGCAAGAAAATCGCGGTTATCCACGACAAGGACACTTACGGTCAGGGGCTCGCCGATGCGACCCGTGCCCAGTTGGCCAAGCGTGGCGTGAAAGAGGTTCTGTACGAAGGCCTGACCCGTGGCGAGAAAGACTTCAGTGCCGTGGTTACCAAGATCCGCTCGGTGGGTGCCGATGTCGTCTACTTCGGTGGTCTGCACCCGGAGGCTGGCCCGCTGGTTCGTCAACTGCGCGAGCAGGGCCTCAAGGACGTCAAGTTCATGTCCGATGATGGCGTCGTGACCGACGAACTGGTGACGACCGCAGGCGGTCCTCAGTACGTGGATGGCGTGTACATGACCTTCGGTGCCGACCCTCGCCTGCTGCCGGAAAGCAAGGCCGTGGTGGATGAGTTCCGCAAGTCCGGTTACGAGCCTGAAGGCTACACCCTGTATGCCTACGCTTCCGTGCAGGCACTGGCGGCCGGCTTCAACGGTGCCAAGTCCAACAAGGGCGATGCGGCGGCCAAATGGCTCAAGGCCAACCCGGTCACGACGGTCATGGGCGAGAAAACCTGGGATGCCAAGGGCGACCTGAAGGTCTCCGACTATGTGGTGTATCAGTGGGACGCGACGGGTAAATACAAGCAGCTTGAACAACAGAAGTGAGATAGATACAGCGCCTGACCTGCCTTTTCGGGCAGGACAGGCATGCTAACGGGCTCGCACCTCGGCGGGCCTGGACTCTTCTGTTGCCGCAGGACCTGCTCGTTTTGCCCACAGGGCAGGGCGAGCAGTGCCTTGAGCGGCCTCCAAGTGTGTGAGCGTGCGTGATGGACGGTATTTTCCTGCAGCAAATGGTCAACGGGCTGACCCTCGGGTCTGTCTACGGCCTCATTGCCATCGGCTACACGATGGTCTACGGCATTATCGGCATGATCAACTTCGCCCACGGCGATGTTTACATGATCTCCGCCTACCTGGCCGCAATCGGCCTGGCGGTCCTTTCTTTCTTCGGTCTGGAGTCCTTTCCATTCCTGATTCTGGGCACACTGGTCTTCACCGTCGTGGTGACAGGCGTCTATGGTTTTGTCATCGAACGGGTGGCCTACAAGCCGCTGCGCAACTCGACCCGTCTGGCACCGTTGATCAGCGCCATCGGTATTTCCCTGATCCTGCAGAACTACGCGCAGATCAGTCAGGGCGCCCGGCAGCAGGGTGTGCCCACGCTTCTTGAAGGCGCGTGGCGCTTCGAGGTCGGAACCGGCTTCGTGCAGATCACCTACACCAAGATCTTCATCCTCATCGCCGCTTTCGCCGGCATGGCGCTGCTGACCTACATCATCAAGTACACCAAGCTGGGCCGTATGTGCCGCGCCACGCAACAGGATCGCAAGATGGCGTCGATCCTGGGCATCAACACGGATCGGGTCATTTCCTACGTGTTCATCATCGGTGCTGCAATGGCTGCGCTGGCGGGTGTGCTGATCACCATGAACTACGGCACCTTCGATTTCTATGCCGGGTTCGTCATCGGCATCAAGGCATTCACTGCTGCGGTTCTTGGCGGGATCGGCTCGCTGCCGGGCGCGATGCTGGGTGGCTTGATCCTGGGGGTTGCCGAGTCGCAGTTCTCCGGTCTGATCAACTCCGATTACAAAGACGTGTTCAGTTTCGGCCTGCTGGTAGTGATCCTGATTTTCCGTCCCCAAGGCCTGCTGGGTCGCCCACTCGTGGCGAAGGTATAAGTATGTCTGCTCCTATCGCTAAACCTATCGATATCAAGAAAAGCCTGATCGACGCCGTTGTTGCCGGTTTGCTGGCGCTGATTGTCTTCGGCCCGATTGTCGGCATCGTGCTTGACGGCTACAGCTTCAACCTGCAACCGGCCCGGGTCACCGTGCTGGTGGCGGTGGTCATGGCGGGTCGTTTCCTCATGAGCCTGTTCCTGCAAACGCCCGACGGCATTCGCATCAGCCAGCGTTTCGAGAGTTCCGGCTCGGGCGTGCATGTGCTCAAGCCCGATCACAAGTCGAACCTCTACTGGATCATCCCGCTGCTGATCGTGATCGCCATCGTGTTTCCGATCTTTGCCAACAAGTACCTGCTGACCGTGGTCATCCTCGGGCTGATTTACGTCCTGCTCGGGCTGGGGCTGAACATCGTGGTCGGTCTGGCCGGTCTGTTGGACCTGGGTTACGTGGCGTTCTATGCCATCGGTGCCTATGGTCTGGCTCTGGGTTATCAGTATCTGGGCCTGGGTTTCTGGTCGGCGCTGCCTCTGGCGGCGATTGCTGCGGCGTTGGCCGGGTGCATTCTGGGGTTTCCGGTGTTGCGCATGCATGGCGACTATCTGGCAATCGTGACCCTGGGTTTCGGTGAGATCATCCGTCTGGTGCTCAATAACTGGCTGTCCTTCACCGGCGGCCCGAATGGTGTTCCCGTGCCAGCGCCCACTTTTTTTGGCCTGGAGTTCGGACGTCGTGCCAAAGAGGGCGGTATTCCGATTCACGAATATTTCGGCTTCGATTACAACCCGGACCTGAAATTCCTGTTCATCTACACCGTGCTGTTCATCGTGGTGCTGGCCGTGCTGTTCATCAAGCATCGCCTGACCCGCATGCCTATCGGTCGCGCCTGGGAAGCGCTTCGCGAAGACGAGATTGCCTGCCGCTCCATGGGCCTCAACCATGTGCTCGTCAAGCTTTCAGCGTTCACCATCGGTGCTTCGACGGCGGGTCTGGCCGGTGTGTTTTTCGCCAGTTATCAGGGCTTCGTCAACCCGACTTCCTTCACCTTCTTCGAGTCGGCGCTGATCCTGGCCATCGTGGTATTGGGCGGGATGGGCTCGACGGTGGGTGTGGTGATCGCGGCCTTCGTGCTGACGGTTGCGCCCGAGCTGCTGCGCAGTTTCTCAGAGTATCGGGTACTGCTTTTCGGAATCCTGATGGTGTTGATGATGATCTGGCGGCCACGTGGCCTGATTCGTATCAGCCGTACCGGTGTGATGCCGCGCAAAGGCGCACTGGTTAAAGAAGGAGTGGCGTCATGAGCAATGAAGTCATTCTCTCGGTCGAGCATCTGATGATGCATTTTGGCGGCATCAAGGCGTTGAGCGATGTCAGCCTGCAAGTTCGTCGCAACTCGATCTTCGCCCTGATCGGCCCGAACGGTGCTGGCAAGACCACGGTCTTCAATTGCCTGACCGGTTTCTACAAGGCCACGGGCGGACGTATCGAGCTGCATACCCGTGGCAAGACCACCAATGTGATCAAGCTGCTGGGCGAATCGTTTGCCGCGACAGACTTCGTCTCGCCCAAGAGCTTCTTAAGCCGCGTGTACTACAAGATGTTCGGCGGTACCCATCTGGTCAACCGGGCCGGGCTGGCGCGCACGTTCCAGAACATTCGGCTGTTCAAGGAAATGTCGGTGGTGGAAAACCTGCTGGTGGCCCAGCACATGTGGGTCAATCGCAGCCTGCTCAGCGGCATTCTCAATACCAAAGGCTACCGCAAGGCCGAGGAAGACGCGCTCAACACGGCGTTCTACTGGCTGGAAGTGGTGGATCTGGTGGACTGCGCCAACCGCCTTGCGGGTGAGTTGTCCTACGGTCAGCAGCGCCGCCTGGAAATTGCCCGGGCCATGTGTACGCGGCCCCAGGTGATCTGCCTCGACGAGCCTGCCGCCGGCCTCAACCCTCAGGAAACCGAAGCCCTGAGCGGCATGATCCGCCTGCTGAGGGACGAACATGACATGACCATCGTGCTGATCGAGCACGACATGGGCATGGTCATGAACATTTCCGACGATATTGTGGTGCTGGACCACGGCAACGTGATTGCCGCTGGCGGGCCGGAGCAGATCCGTAACGATCCGAAAGTGATCGCCGCGTATCTGGGCGCTGATGAAGAGGAATTGGTATGAGCAAGCCGATCCTCGAAATGAAAGAGATCGATGTGTATTACGGGCCGATCCAGGCCCTCAAGAAAGTCTCGCTGCACATCAATGAAGGCGAAACCGTGAGCCTGATCGGCTCCAACGGCGCGGGTAAGTCCACGCTGCTGATGTCGATCTTCGGCCAGCCGCGTGCTGCCAGCGGGCAGATCCTCTATCAGGGCACCGACATCACGCAGAAGTCGTCGCACTACATCGCTTCCAACGGCATTGCGCAGTCGCCGGAAGGGCGCAGGGTATTCCCTGACATGTCGGTCGAGGAAAACCTGCTGATGGGCACCATCCCCATCGGCGACAAGCATTCTGCCGAAGACATGCAGCGCATGTTCGACCTGTTCCCGCGCCTCAAGGAGCGCCGTAACCAGCGCGCCATGACCATGTCCGGTGGCGAGCAGCAGATGCTGGCCATCGCCCGAGCCCTGATGAGCCGCCCGAAACTGTTGCTGCTCGACGAGCCGAGCCTCGGCCTGGCGCCGATCATCGTCAAGCAGATCTTCTCGACCCTGCGCGAACTGGCGGCCACCGGCATGACGATCTTCCTGGTCGAGCAGAATGCCAACCACGCACTCAAGCTGTCCGACCGTGCGTATGTGATGGTCAACGGTGAGATCCGCCTGTCAGGCACCGGGCAGGAGTTGCTGGTCAATGAAGAGGTCAGGAGCGCTTATCTGGGCGGGCACTGATTCCGTCAAAAAGCAGCAGCGTTTATCCATGCGCCCCGGGTGTCTTTCACTCGGGGCGCTGTTTTTTCAAATTGTGGAAAACAATTTTGACAGGCCACTCGAGCGCGACATAAAGCCGCTGCAAACGGTTGTTTTGTCACGGTTTTGACTTGTTCAGGTTTACTGTGGAACTGACTGTTAATAACTTGGGAGTATTTGGCTGGAGGCCTTTAGATATAAGGGCTATAGCGCAGTGGTTGTTTTTTGATCAGTCATTTTTGGACGTTCTCTACAGGCTTTTGTCAACGCCTTGATACCTGGTTGTTCATACAGTCCGTGTGGTGTGCAAGCCTGTGGATAAGTCTGTGGGCAAGCGTTGGAAATAGTCGGGTAAGCGGCATTGTTATTGGTCTGGAGGGAAACACAGGGTTTTACCTGCTGTTACAGGGCTTGGAGGTTGGTTACAAAGTCAAGGGGAAAACTTCTCTCGATGCGCTGCAGCCCTTGAAATGCAAGCCATTAAGGGATTTACACTTGCCCCCAGAGATTGTGGGCCTGACTGTGGATAAGGTGGGCAAAACCCCTTGCAGGCCTTGTGATGCGTGGCTTTGCTGGTGTTGTTCGTTTTTTGTACAGTTTTGGTTTTTTCGGCGCTGATTTACCCACAGGCTTGATCCAGCAGGTCTGGGGCGGGCATCCTGCCGGTCTTGCTCAATACTTATTAACAGGCTGCGCTTTCAGGGCGCCATGTCAGGAGAACGAAATGACTTCCACCGTATTCATCACGGGCGCTACTTCCGGGTTTGGCGAAGCTTGCGCTCGTCGCTTTGCCGAGGCTGGCTGGTCGCTGGTGCTGACCGGTCGCCGCCAGGAGCGCCTGGACGCCTTGAGCGCCGAGCTGTCAGCGCAAACCAAGGTTCATACACTGGTGCTGGATGTGCGTGATCGCGCCGCCATGGAAAGCGCCATCGCTGATCTGCCGGAAGAGTTCTCGACCATTCGTGGACTTATCAACAACGCAGGCCTGGCGCTGGGGATCGACCCTGCACCCAAGTGCGATCTGGATGACTGGGACACCATGATCGACACCAACGTCAAAGGTCTGGTCTACACGACCCGCCTGCTGCTGCCGCGCCTGATCGGCCACGGCCGTGGTGCCAGTATCGTCAACCTGGGTTCTGTTGCGGGCAACTACCCGTATCCGGGCGGCAACGTCTATGGCGGCACCAAGGCATTTGTGGGCCAGTTCTCGCTGAACCTGCGCAACGACTTGATCGGCACTGGCGTGCGTGTGACCAATCTGGAGCCGGGTCTGTGCGAAAGCGAGTTCTCGCTGGTGCGTTTCGGTGGTGATCAGGCCAAGTACGATGCGACCTATGCCGGTGCCGAGCCTATCCAGCCACAGGACATCGCCGAGACGATCTTCTGGATCATGAACACCCCGGCGCACGTCAACATCAACAGCCTTGAGCTGATGCCCGTCAGCCAGACCTGGGCCGGCTTTGCGATCGACCGCAATCGCGGTTGAGCGAAACCTCTTCGCGAATGAATTCGCTCCTACCCCGGTCGCTGCGTAGGAGCGGATTTATCCGCGAGACGTCATTGAAGGCGATACATTCTCTTCGGATGTATGGGACTCTCGCGAATAAGCGGAGGCTCCTACAGATGTTCGGCCAGGCCGATGTAGCAGGTAGCCAGGTGATACGGGGTCGTTGAGGGCATATCGCTGCGGCTGACCTTGCCCTCGGTGTCCAGGCATTCATGCCAGCCACCGGCGTGCAGGAATCGTTGCTGCAGCGCGACCATCTGACCGGCCAGGCGGTTATCGCTATCTGGCCGTAGCGCCAAAGCCCGCAGGTATTCGGCCTGTGCCCAGATTCGCTGGGTGCCATCACGTACCACACCCTCACAGGTCAGCATCGCGGTCACCGCACCGGTTTGCTGATCGACACCCTGAGCCTCTGCAAGCATGAATGCCCGGTTCAACGAGGCATACAGTTCAGTGCTGTGCAGCTCCGCAGAGGTATGCAGCAAGAAGAACCACTCGAACTGGTGTCCCGGTTCGTACCAGTTATCCACAGCCCCCAGCGGTTTCTCCAGCATCACCCCCGTCGCCGGATCGATGAAACGGCGCTGCATGTGAGTGACCAGCCCATTCAGGGCCGATTGGGTATCGGGGTCCGGGCGTACCGACAGCGTTGCCAGAAACGCCTCAGCCAGATGCATCAACGGGTTCTGCAAAGGCCCGCAGCCCAGCGTGGACCAGTCTTCATCCAGGCTCGCTTCGTAAAGACCGGCACCATCGTCGAAGCGCTCAGCGACAACGTTCAGCGCCGCATTGAGTGCCGACTCGGCCAGCGGCGCTTTGACCCTGGCCCAGTAATGGGCGAAGGCAAAGATGATGAAGGCATGGGTGTAGAGATCCTTGCGGCGATCCAGCGGCTGGCCTTGTGGATCGATGCTGTAAAACCAGCCGCCATGTTCCGCATCATGAAAGTGTTGCTGCATGGAGCGAAACAGCGCTCCAGCGCGAGTCGCGGCATCCGGAAAGTCCGGGTGACCGATCAGGCTGGAAAACAGGAACAACTGCCGGGCGCAGGCCATGGCCCTGTAGCGTTGTGGCGGCAGAGGATGGTGCTGCGCATCCAGCGCTTCATAAGGCAACGCCAGTTGCGCATTCCAGCCAGGACCTTGCCAGAGCGGCACGACGACTTTGAAGAAGTGTTCCTGAAGGCGGGTGAAGCTGGAGGTCAACTCAGACCTTGAGGCAGAACTGGAAGCATGGGGCATCGGCTGGCGTCACGGCAGTGTCGAGATGCGCGACATGTTAGCAGGAGGCGCTCGGACGTGTGTGAGTCGGGGGGACTTTTGTCGCTCGGAAATTCTCCGGGACAAGCTGCCATAGACAGAAATTGTGCTGGAGAGAATCGTAAGGCTGCCAATCCCTTAATAAAAGCAGGTTGATAGATTAAGTCAGCCTTCAATCCGGCCTTAAAACCCGCAACCCGGAGGTGTTTTTTATTTGAGTAATTTCATATGGCCATTATGCGCAAGAAGTTGCGCACTTTTCTGTGGATAACCTGTGATCAGTTCTCTCTGACTCACGCCGT